>JAQWBS010000015.1 GCA_028706255.1 Alphaproteobacteria bacterium | reverse complement strand
TTTTGCTTCATAGTCAGTAATGAAGTAAACAGCAGCATCACTGTCCTTTATAATCACAAGCGCGAATACAAAACATAATATCGCAGCTAATGTTATTTTTTTATAAATTTTCATAACAAACCTCTCTCATCATAATAAAAATAATACTAGTTTAAGGGTAACACGACCAACTGATTATAAATATACTATATAAAGTTAAGTTTTTAAGAGGAGTAGACTTAAAAGCTATAAGGAAGGGAATAAGTCAACGTAAATCTAGACAATTATTTAAGAATCATATATATTCAGGAGCGGTTTATTTGCAATAACTTAAAGATAGGAAAAAAGATGTTAAAAAGACAAAAAGTTAAGGAGTTGTTGGATTCTAAAACAGCTCAAGAAAAAGTTTTATTAAAAGGTTGGGTTAGAACAAGAAGAGATGCAAAGGATTTCTCTTTTGTTGAAATTAATGATGGGTCATGTCTGAAGAATATTCAAGTTATCGCAAATAATAATCTCAATAATTATGAAGACGTGAAAAAGTTGACAACAGGTTCTTCTGTTGCGGTTGAAGGAGCTTTGGTTGAGTCTAAGGGCGGAAGCCAAAAATATGAAGTGGTAGCTGAGAGTGTTTTCGTTTATGACTATGCAGACGAAGATTTTCCTTTGCAAAAGAAAAAGCACACAGATGAATATTTAAGAACAATTGCCCACTTAAGACCTCGCACCAACAAATATGGTGCTGCTTTCAGAGTGCGTTCAACTTTGTCATATGCCATTCATAAATTTTTTCAAGAACGTGGCTTTCGCTATGTTCACACCCCAATTATCACAGGTTCTGACGCTGAAGGGGCAGGAGAAATGTTTAGAGTGACAACTTTGGATATGGAAAATCCGCCAAAAGTTGCTGGAAAAGTAGATTATAAACAAGATTTTTTTGGAAAAGAAGCACATTTGACGGTTTCAGGTCAACTCAATGGTGAGATGTATGCCATGGGCTTGGGGGATATTTACACCTTCGGACCAACTTTCAGAGCAGAAAATTCAAACACAACACGTCATGCTGCAGAATTTTGGATGATTGAACCAGAAATGGCCTTTGCCGATATTTTTGATGATATGGATTGTGCAGAAGATATGGTTAAATTCATCACTAAATATGTCATGGACAACTGTGCAGAAGATATTGAGCTCTTTGCAAAATTCGTTGACCCGACTTTGATGGAAACTTTAAACACGATCGTCAATAATGATTTTGCCAGAATAACTTATTCCGAAGCGATTGAAATTATGAAAAAATCTGATTTCAAGTTTGAATATGCGCCTGAATATGGCATTGATATGCAAACGGAACATGAAAGATTTTTGGCGGAAGTTCACTTCAAAAAACCAGTGATTGTTCGTGACTATCCGAAAGAAATCAAAGCTTTTTATATGAAGCTCAATGCTGACGGAAAAACGGTTGCCGCAATGGATGTGCTTGTGCCAAGAATTGGTGAATTAATTGGCGGGTCGCAACGTGAAGAGCACTATGATGTTTTGGTACAAAAAATTAAAGATATGGGCATGAAAGTTGAAGACTATGATTGGTATCTTGACAGTCGCCGTTATGGTTCTGTTCCTCATGCAGGTTTTGGGCTGGGCTTTGAAAGAATGATGATGCTTATTACGGGAATTACAAACATTCGTGATGTTATTCCTTTTCCAAGAACACCAAATTCAATTAGTTTCTAAGGAAAAATTTTAGGAGAAAGATATGAAAAAAACGTTTGTTTTGGCACTTGTTTGTTGTTTGTTTTCTTTTGTTGGAAAATCTGGCGCAGAAGATGTTAGTCTTTTCTCCGAAGATGATGCACTAGAGAAGTTGATTTCTTCTGATGAGTTTTTATCAGCTGGAGATAACTTTTCTGTTGCATCAATGGGGATGCCAAGTTGTAATAATGTAAGCTTGAGAGAAAATCTCTTTCGCTCTTTGCAGTCATATCTAGCAACGAAACCACAAACGACCCTGTTGGAGAGAAGAAAACAAACGTTGATTTTGAAAAACATCACCACCTTTGAAGAAGTTTCTCCTGAAAAAGTTAATCCTAAAACGGATGTTGAGTTAGCCAATGAAATTATTTTAACCAAAATAAATATGGGCATTCCAACAACAGAAATGAAAGTTTGTCGTTGCACAAATAATATTGCTGGCAAGAATTTATATATCTTTATGTATAAAAAAGAAGATAACATTTTTGGAAAAGTGATAAATTTTACTGATGAACCTGTAGAAGATGGTGAACTTTCATTTTTTGTAAGTTCTAACTAAAGGAAACTAAAATTTTTTATGTTGCCTCTTGCAAATGGAATGCAAAATTGCTATATTCAGTTGGTTGAGTTTATGAAAAAGATGAATGAAAGGAGTGTTTTCTTATGAGTTCTGACATTGCGTTGGTAAAGAATAGTGGAAATTTACCCTTAGTTTTAGAAAATAATAGCTTGGTTTCTTATTTGGAAAAAATCAAAACTTTTCCAATCCTTTCAGAAGAAGAAGAAGCTAGCCTCATTTCAGATTTCAAACAAAACGGAAACCTTGAAGCAGCACACAAACTCATCACCTCACACCTGCGTTTAGCAGCGAAAATTGCTATGACATATCGTCGTTACGGTTTGCCAATGGCTGACGTTGTTTCAGAAGCCAATATCGGCTTAATGCAAGCGGTTAAGAAGTTTGATGAAGAAAAAAATGTGCGCTTGTCAACTTATGCAATTTGGTGGATTAAGGCAACGATTAATGATTTCGTTTTGCGTTCTTGGTCTTTGGTTAAAATTGGCACAGTTGCCGCTCAGAAAAAGCTTTTTTATAACCTAAATCGCATCAAATCCCGTTTGGGAATTTACGAAAACAAAGGGCTTGAACCTAAGGTTGTTAAACAGATTGCTCAAGAGTTGGTTGTGAGCGAACAAGATGTTGTGGAAATGAATGTTCGTTTAAGCGGTGACACATCTTTGAACGTTTCTGTTGGTGACGATGAAGATGAAGGTCGTGAGAAGATGGATTTTTTGGTTGATAAAAACCAGAATATTGAATCCAATTATATGGCAAAAGAAGAACAATTAAAGAAAAAGCAAGTCATTGCAAAATGCTTATCCCAATTAAGCGACCGTGAACAAGAAATTATCAAAAGACGTATGCTGACAGAAACGCCAGCAACTTTGGAAGATTTAGGCGTCGAATTTGAAATTTCTCGTGAAAGAGTGCGTCAAATTGAAAAAAGAGCCTTTGAAAAACTTTCAGAATATATCAAGACTGAACTTTCTTAATGATGAATAATCTCCAAGAGCTTATTACTTTCCTTAAAGAAGCGGGGCTTTCTGCTCCTCGTCTTGAGGCAACCCTTCTGGTTGAGTTTGTTGGGAAGGGAAAAAGCATTGAAGATTTTTCAACTTCTGAAACACAAAACCTTAAAGAATTGCTTGAAAAACGCTGTGTTAAACATATGCCTCTTTGTAAAATTGTTGGGCAAAAGGGGTTTTATAAATATGACTTTATCGTCAGCGAAAATGTGTTGTCACCAAGAGCAGACACAGAAATTTTGGTTGAAAAAGCAATTGATTACCTCAATTCAAAAAAACTTTCTAAGCCAAAGATTTTAGAGCTTGGGCTTGGTTCTGGTTGTATCTTATTTTCCATTCTTGCAGACGTCAAATGTGCTGTTGGGGTTGGGCTTGATATTTCTGAAAAAGCCTTGGCAATTGCATCTCAAAATCTTAATCTTTTAGGTTTGAAAAAGCGTGCTAAGCTTTTGCAGGGCAGTTGGTTTGATGAAAAATGTCTTGAAGAAGAGTTTGAAACTTTTGATGTGATTGTTTCAAATCCACCATATATCCCAAGTGCAGATGTTTTAGAACTTGACACAGAAGTCAAAGATTATGACCCCCTTATTGCGCTTGATGGTGGGGAAGATGGGTTGAGAGATTATCGAAAAATTGCCGAAGTTTCAAAAAAACTTTTAAAACCAGACGGATATATTTTTCTAGAAATTGGCATTAATCAGGCTCAAGATGTAATAAAAATATTTGAAAATCAATTATTTAAGTTGGTTGAGGTGGTGAAGGATTTAGCACGAATAGAAAGGTGTATAATTTTAAAAAAATAATTTGCATTTTGTTAAGAAGTATGTATTATTCTGCCTGTGACTATGTAATGGATGTTTTGGGTTCTGCATTTTTATTTTTCAATAGGCCCTTTTTTTTCATTTAAAATTTTAATAAACACTCATAGTTTCTCATTTTTGTATTAATTCACTATGGAATTGAATAAGTAAACGCATGAAAAGAATAAACGGTAAATTTCGTAGCAATGGCGGGAATAATAGCCATGCTTCTCAAGTATTTTCTCTAAATTATAGATTTGACAGCAATAGCATTGCCGGAAAGATTAATGGAACAGCCTTGGATTTAATTAAAAAATATAATGAATTGGCTAAAGATGCTCTCAATAATAGCGATTTTGTAAACGCTGAGCTTTTCCGTCAATATGCAGAACATTATCGCAAAATTGTGACGGACATTAATGATAAGAAAAACGCTGCAAAACCATATAATAATCGTCGTGAAAATAATAATGACACTGCAACTGAAGCAGCGGTTTCTGAAACAACTGAGGTAACAGAAACTGAAAAAGCTGTTGAGCAAAGTGAAGCTAAAAAAACTGCTCAGAGAAGTTTTAAAGTTATTGAAATCAAAGATGAAAACAAAAACACAGTTGAAGCTGAAAGTTCAGAAGAAAAACCAAAGGTTAGACGTGTTTATAAAAAAAAAGTCCTGACGGCAGAGGCGGTCTAAAAACAACTCAGGAGGGGTGATATGATAATGTTCTTTCTAATGGTCGGCGTCATTGCTATTTGTTGTTCTGCAATCACAATTAAAACCTTGGTTGGTTATGGCTCTTTTTCGGTTTTAACAAAAGCCTTGGTCACACTCATTGTGACAATGTCATGGTTCGCCCCTGTTGTGACAACAGCCCTCAAAAAAGCTTACACCAACGTCCCATTAGTGATTAGCATTTCTCATTTGCTTTATTTCTTTTTTGGAATGGCTTTTATTCTCTTAACAATTTTATTAGTGAGAGATTTCGTTTGGTATGTTGGTTGGTTTTTGAAAAAACTTCCTTCTCCAAAAGATGTTCATCTGCTTAATATGAGCAATGTTGTTGCTCTTTTGTTGAGTTTTTCACTCACACTTTATTCTTTCTATGAAGGGGTGAGAGCACCTCGCTTGAAAGAAGTTGAACTTTACAGTCCAAAGATAATTAAAGAATTTAGAATCATTCTTTTAACCGACACACACATCAACCAAGGTACAACGATTAAAGAACTTGAAAATTTAGTTGCTCGTGTGAATAGCCAAAATCCTGATATTGTGCTTCTCGTTGGTGACATTATTGATGACCGTTTGCCTGTTTTAGAAAACAAGGTTGATGTCTTAAAAGGGTTTAAAGCCAAATATGGTTCATATTTAAGTTTGGGAAACCATGAACTTTATAATGGGCTAAATTCTTGGTCTGTAAAATTTTCTCATATGGGAAAAGGTTTCCAACTTTTGACGAATCAAGGGGCATCTTTACCAATGGAAAATGTTTTTCTTTTGGGCATTCCTGATACGCGAATTTTCAGAGCATATCCTCAGTTCACACCAGACTATGAAAAGCTCATGCAAAATGCTTCCAAGATGAGCTATAAGATTTTGCTTTCTCATGCACCAGATGTTGCAAAAGAATTGCCTGAAGGGATGTTTGACTTGCAAGTTTCAGGACACACCCACGGCGGACAAATTTTCCCGTTCCACATTCCTGCAAAAATAGAAAATAAATTCCTTGCGGGGCTTTATAATGAAAGAGGAACGAGAGTTTATGTTTCTCGTGGTGCAGGTTATTGGGGTCCTCCAATCAGATTCTTAGCCCCTTCCGAAATCACATTGATTAAAATTTTGCCAGAAGCTAAGTAATTTAATTAACACTGCATAAGTCTTTAAAAGCACTTTCTAAATTTCTTGAGATGTTCTTAAATAGAAGTAAGGACAGATATTGATTTTTGCTCCGCCTAGACATTATATATCAAGATATATGGAGGGAGATTAAAATGGATTTTGAGAAATTAACCAGTAAATCAAAAACACTCATTCAAGATATCATTGATTTGGCGGTGAGAGCCAAGCATCAATATGTCAGCAGTGAGCATATCTTAAAAGCTCTGCTTGATGATAATAATTCAAAAAAAATTCCTGATTTAATTTTGAAATCAGGCGGTAGCATTTCACAAATTCGTAAAGACACAGACACTGCTTTGGAAAAAATTCCGCAAGTGATGGGGAAAACGGTGCAAAGTTTAATGTCACAAGAATTTAGTGAAGTGATGCAAGAAGCTGAAACATTGTCTGAAAAAGCAGATGACAAGTTCATTACCATTGAACGCATTTTGCAAGCTTTGGTGATGAAAGAATGTTCAGCAAGCGAAATCTTGAAGAAAAATGGCATCAATGCGGTGAAGCTTAATCAGGCGATTAATGAATATCGCAAGGGCAAAACAGCGGATAATGAAAACGCCGAAGAAAATTTTGAAGCTTTGAAAAAATTTACCATAGATTTAACGGCAAAAGCTCGTGAAGGACATATGGATCCCGTTATTGGGCGTGAGCATGAAATTCGCAGAACCATTCAGGTCTTATCTCGTCGTACTAAAAATAATCCAGTGTTAATTGGAGAACCAGGGGTTGGTAAAACGGCAATTGTTGAAGGTTTAGCGCTTCGTATTGTTAATGACGATGTGCCAGAAAGCTTGAAGGGAAAAAGAGTTCTGGCTTTGGATATGGGTGCTTTGATTGCGGGTGCAAAATTCAGAGGTGAATTTGAAGAAAGACTTAAAACTGTTTTGAAAGATGTGGAAAGCTCAGACGGCGGTATCATTCTTTTCATTGATGAAATGCACACCATTGTTGGGGCTGGAGCAGGTGAAGGCTCAATGGACGCATCAAACTTACTCAAACCAGCTTTAGCAAGAGGCGAGCTTCACTGTTTAGGGGCAACAACCTTAAATGAATATAAAAAGTACGTCGAAAAAGATGCTGCATTAGCCAGACGTTTTCAACCTGTTTATGTTGAAGAACCAAATGTGGAAGACACAATTTCAATCTTGCGAGGCATTAAAGAAAAATTTGAGCTTCATCACGGGGTGAAAATTTCAGACCCTGCTTTGATTGCCGCTGCCACTTTGTCAAATCGTTACATCACGGATAGATTTTTGCCAGATAAGGCAATTGATTTGATGGACGAAGCGGCAAGTTCACTCAGAATTTCAATAGATTCTAAACCAGATGAACTTGATGAATTAGATAGAAAAATTCTTCAGCTTAAAATTGAACGTGAAGCTTTGAAAAAAGAAAATGATGATAAGTCTAAGGCGAAGCTTGAGCATATCAATTATGAAATCACTGGGCTTGAGGCAAAAGCTCGCACCATGACCGAGAAGTGGAAAGAAGAAAAACAGGGCTTGGCAAATGTGACAGAAGTTAAGGATAAGCTTGATAAAGCAAGAACGGAAGCGGATATTGCTAAACGTGAAGGCAGATATGAACGTGCTGGTGAATTGCAATATAGTGTTATTCCGCAACTAGAAGCAAAGCTTAAGATGTTGGAAGAAAGCTCGAAGAAACAAAAATCTAAAATCAATGAAACGGTGACAGATGAAAACATTGCCACTGTCGTTTCTAAGTGGACAGGCATTCCAGTTGATAAGATGTTGGAGGGCGAAAGAGAAAAGCTCGTGCATATGGAAGACTTTCTGGCAAAAAGAGTGATTGGGCAAAAAGAGGCGATTGCTGCAGTGTCAAACGCTGTCAGACGTTCTCGTGCGGGGATTAGCGATCCAAATCAACCAATCGGTTCATTTATGTTTCTTGGTCCAACAGGCGTTGGTAAAACAGAATTAAGCAAAGCTTTGGCAGAATTTTTGTTTAATGATGAAACGGCAATGGTGCGTATGGATATGTCGGAATATATGGAGAAGCACGCTGTTTCAAGGTTGATTGGGTCGCCTCCAGGCTATGTTGGTTATGAAGAAGGCGGTGCTTTGACGGAGGCGGTGCGGCGCAGACCATATCAGGTGATTTTATTTGATGAAATTGAAAAGGCTCACCCCGACATTTTCAATGTGCTTTTGCAAGTGCTGGATGACGGCAGATTGACGGATGGGCAGGGTAGAACAGTCGATTTTAGAAACACAATTATCATTATGACCTCCAATTTAGGGTCTAATTTATTGAATGAAGCACCTTTTAATGACAAAACCAAAGAAGCGGTTTTTGGCGTGGTTAAATCTCATTTCAGACCAGAATTTATCAATCGTGTCGATGAAATGATTGTGTTCCATAAGCTCAGCAAGGAAGACATCAAGAGCATTGCCGCCATTCAGGTTGCGAAGATTGAATCTAAATTGCTTGGTCGTGGCATTAAAATAAAGCTTAAAGACACGGCGATGACTTGGATTGTTGAAAATGGCTATGATGCCGTTTATGGTGCAAGACCTTTGAAACGCTTGATTAAGAATAATCTTGAAAATAAATTGGCAATCGCCATTTTGGATAATAAAATTTCAGATGGAGATTTGGTTGAAGTCTCTGTAAATAATGGAGAATTAACACTTGTCAAAAAGTGAGGAAGAACTTTATGAAGAGGCAGTGCAAATTGCCTCTTCAAGGAGTGTGGAAACAGCTGAAAATTCGGTCGTTTTATTTAGTATTAGTTATCTGCCAACGGAAGAAAATAAGCAAAAGGCTTATGCTTTTTTGAAGGATAATCCTGAGAAGACAATCATTGATAACACGCCTTGCGGACAAGCTCTTATGACGCTTTCGCTTCATGCAAAATTGCCACTGGAAAAAGTTTGCGAAATTTGGAAGATATGTTCTAAAAGATTTATTGAACAAGCAAAAGGAGAGGTGATTGCTTTTGTTGAGGGTGCAGATTCTAGAAGTGTTTTCTATTCGATTGAACTGCCAGAACTCTTGAGAAACAAACATCTCACAACCATTAATGGGGTTGATAAGTTTGAATTTTATGACAGCTTTGTTAAAGCAAATAAATAATTTAAAATAAAAAACCTGTGTGTTTTCTTTTGAAAGAAAAGTCACAGGTTTTTACATTTAAGCATTCTTTTCGTCTTCATTTGTCGTGTCTTCTTGTTCATCATGTCCTTTAATAAACATCGCAAAAGCACCGATGACGATGATGGCAATAAGCGTAATACAACCAGCAGTACTCGAAAAAAAATCAAGATTTTGTCCCATAATAAAATTTTTTTTGAGATTAAGATTAATAAACATGAATAATTACTTTGAGCTGATAAACTATCACTAAAATAATCATTCTTCAAGCGTTATAATCCGTTAGGTTTTTAAAATAAAAAAAGCCTGTGAAATTTTCTTTTGAGGGAAATTCAGAGGCTTTTATTCTAATAATTCAATACTTTTCATTTTTTTGTTCTTTTATTGTTTTTGTTCAACGTTTTCCGTAGGCTCATTTGATTTATTTCTGAATTGAAGAATCATAGATGCAATCCCCCAGAAAATCAAAGCGACAAAAAGAACAATTGCGATAAACATTCCAAACGCATACATAACTTTAAATTTTAAAATTAATAACTCTAAATAATACACTTTATGGAGTTAACTTAGCATTGATTGAAAATTTTTACAATAATTTTTTCAAGAAAATTGAATGTAAACAGTTCTCGTGCTTCTTGTTGACTATAAGCGTTTAAGAAAGTATAAAATAGAAAAGAAAAAATTAGAGGATGGAAGATGTTTGATAACTTAACCGACAAATTTAATACAATCTTTGCCAAACTCACTTCTCGTGGTGTTTTGGGGGAAAAAGAAATTGATGAGGCAATGAGAGAAATTCGCATTGCTTTGCTTGAGGCTGACGTTTCTTTGGCTGTTGCTAAGGAATTTATTGCGGAAGTTAAAACGCAAGCTTTGGGCGAGAAAGTAATTAAATCTGTGACCCCTGGGCAAATGGTTGTCAAAATTGTTCATGATGAATTGGTTAAGCTTCTGGGAGAGGAGGAAGACACTTCTCTTAGTTTTAATGCTGTGCCACCTGTTTGTCTAATGATGGTTGGCTTGCAAGGTTCAGGTAAGACCACAACCTCTGCAAAAATTGCAGCAAAACTGATCAAAGCTCGCAAAAAAGTTATGCTTGCTTCTTTAGATATTTATCGTCCAGCGGCACAAGAACAATTGGCACAACTTGGCAAACAAATTGAGGTTTATGCTTTGCCGATTGTTAAGGGAGAAAAACCTGTCGAAATCACCAAACGTGCGATTGCTGAAGGCAAAAAAGGCTCGTTTGATGTCATCATTTTAGACACGGCAGGACGTTTGCAAATTGACGAAGACTTAATGAAAGAGTTGGATAAAGTCAAAGAAGTTGCAAATCCGACCGAGATTTTATTGGTTGCCGATTCGATGATTGGGCAAGAAGCCTGCAATGTGGCACAAACTTTTAATGAAAGACTTGGCATTACAGGTTTGGTTCTGACCAGAATTGACGGAACATCTCGTGCGGGTGCAGCACTTTCAATGAAAAAGGTGACGAATGTTCCGATTAAGTTTTTGGGAACAGGCGAAAAGATTGATGAGTTTGAAGAATTTCATGCTGACCGAATTGCTGGCAGAATTTTAGGCAAGGGCGATGTGGTGTCTTTGGTTGAAAAAGCCATCGAAAATGTGGATAAGGAAGATGCTGAAAAACTTGCTGAAAAAATGATGAAAGGCAAGTTTGACTTAGAAGATATGTTAGGTCAACTTAAGCAAATGCAAAAGCTTGGGTCAATTGGCGGAATTATGGGAATGCTCCCTGGAATGGCAAAATTCAAAAATCAAATTGAACAAATGGACGGTGACAAAATCATCAAACGTCAAGAAGCAATTATTCTTTCTATGACTAAAAAAGAACGTAAAAATCCAGACATCATCAAGGCTTCTCGCAAGAAAAGAATTGCGGCAGGAAGTGGCGTTGAGGTTCATGAAGTGAATAAGCTTCTGAAATCATATGACCAGATGAGCGAGATGATGAAACGCATGAAAAAAATGGGTGGCATGGGTGCAATGGCAAAAATGATGATGGGCGGAATGGGCAGTGGAAACCCGCTCGGTGGTCTAATGGGTGGTATGGGCGGTAAACGTCCTTTTTAAAGGAGTTCTGAAATGAAAGAGATTTTAATTCAAAGAGCAAAAGAAATTGCTGGAAGTTTCAAACTTAATGGGTTTGAGTTTAATTCCGCTGGCACGGTTGCTGCCGCACTTGTGACTAAAGATGGAAATGTTTATACTGGAATTTGTATTGATGTGGCATGTAGTATGGGGTTTTGTGCAGAGCATGCCGCAATTGCCGAGATGCTGAAGAACCGTGAAACTCAAATTGAAATGGTTGTCGCTCTTACGGATAAGGGAAATATTATCCCACCTTGTGGGAGATGTCGTGAGTTTTTATTCCAAGTGGATAGAAGAAACATTGATACCAAAGTGATTGTTTCAGAAACAGAAATTTTGCCATTAAAAGAATTGTTGCCAAAAACATGGGCAGATGTGTTCTGATGATGACTGACGACGAAAAACTAGAAGAACTATATAAAACAAAGACCATTGCTAATTATATTGCAGTGGCTTTTGTTTTGGGTGTTGCTTTTATTTGCGGATTAATTCTCTTTTAATTCTTGACGATATTTTTTATTTTGTCTAAAATAGAGTTCAAAATAAATTATTAACATTAAGAATTATGAATAACATTAAAACAAATTATCTGGCGTTGATGAATGTTCCAATTGAGGATGTTGTTGATGCTATCAGGCAGTTAAGAAGATATTGTGAAACGGACGAAGCGATTCCTGCTTTTAAAAAGTTAGATATCTTTGAGCTTGTGTATCTTTTGTATAATCATCAAAAGAAAGTCGAAATTCCTCTTGGTTTATATGTCTTTATGATGAATTATCTTCAAGAAAATGAAGGTAAAATTCATCAGGAGATTGTGGAGGATTTTGGGGTTTATTGGGAAAGCGAGAACAACTTTGTTTCAGCACGTAAACTCTATGTTCTGACAATGGTTTATTTTATGGAAGGTTCTGTTTATTACAAATTTTGGTCAGAAATTCACAATGACTTGCTCGGATTTGCACTTTTAAAAATTAAAGCTTATGGAAGAAGACGTTTTATTGAGGGTAAATATTGATGTTTATCTTTCTGAATTGCAGGGCTTTTTGAGAGAATATCAACAAGGGAATGTGAATCCATACCAAAAGCTCAATCTTTATGAACTTTTTTATGTAATTCACAAACATCCGAAAAGACATCTCTTTCCACCTCAAGATATTGAATCTTTCTTAAATGTTTTAAGAGCAAATGAGGCATATATCTTGGCAAACGCTCTTGAAATCTCATCTTTGTCACACAAACTTTTTTTGGCGAAGAAAATTATTCTGCTGGCAATTTTTTTCATTGGAAGAGAAATCCCCGCGAATTATCTTTTTAAGAAAGATGTCAAGGGAGATGCAGTGAAGGAAACTTGGCAAAATCTTGCTTCAGCAATGCTTTATCGCAGAGCTGTTGTTCTAAATTAGAAGTTTATGAAGAATATATTGTCTTTGTTAATCTTTCCGATAGGAAGGCTTAATGACGCTCTGGCAAGATTCTATGTTGCAGTGCAAGAAAATGACGAAAACAACTATTTTTCTAGTGGATTAGATGTTTATGATATGTTCTATCTTGTTACACATCATAAGCAACAGAAAGAAATTCAGCCATTTTTAAAAAAGTTTTTTCTAACTTTTCTCGTAGAGAACCAGACAGTTTTAGAAGAATCTATGTTTAATGAATATAATATCTTTCAATTAGCTTGCTGTGACAGAACACTTGCCTTGGAGGTTATGGTGTTGGCTCAATTCTATTACGGGAAAAACATTTCCGAAGAGGATCTTGAGAAAATTGCTCAAAGCTATGATAACTTTGAAGAATATTCAGAAAATCATTTTTGGGGAATTATTGCTTCTGATATGAGGGGTATAATCCGATATCTGTCGAATTAATTAAAAAGCGGTTCTTTTAAGAACTGCTTTTTTGTTGTTTAAAAAGCACTTGACTCTGTTGTTTTTTTGCTATAAAAAGACCTCACATTATAAGAAATTCATCAATAATTTGTTGAAATTTTTAATACTCCAAGGAGTACCGCCAGTCAGCGAGGGTTCGCACACTGGCGCGGTAGTGGTTTAAATAAGATGAAAATTTTGTTTGAGCATCTTGGAAAATGTGTTGTAAAAACTAGAAATTAAAAGGAAAAAAATATGGCTGTTCGTATCAGACTATCTCGTGGGGGTTCTAAAAAACGTCCTTTCTATCGTGTAGTTGTTGCTGATTCCAGATCTCCAAGAGACGGTAGATTCATTGAAAGATTGGGTTCATACAATCCGCTTCTTCCACTTGATCATGCTGAAAGATTGGTTCTTGATGTTGAAAAAATTAAAACTTGGCTGAGCAATGGTGCTCTCCCAACTGAAAGACTTCAAAAGTTGTTTTCTAACTTAGGTCTTTGTGCAGCTCCTACGTTTGCTGCTCAAACTAAGCAAGCTCAACCTAGAGCTAAAGCTCAAGAAAGACTTAAAGAAAAAGCTGAAAAAGCTGCTGCTGCCGCTGAAGCTGCAAAGCAAGCTGCTGAAGCTCCTGCTTCTGAAGAAGCATCAGCTGAATAATTTTTTTGAATGTTATTTCTAACTTTTATTAAATGATTAGGGCTGTGATTTAATGTCAGAAAATGAAAAAATTTGCTTAGGTATAATTGTTGGTGCTCAAGGCATTAAGGGTGAGGTCAGAATTAAAAGCTTCACTTCTGAAATTGAGGATATTGACCAATATGGCACACTTGAAAGCAAAGATGGTTCAAAAAAGTTTGACATCAAAATTCTTGGCAGTTCTAAGGGGATATTAAGAGCGACAATTCGAGGTCTGAAAGACAGAAACGACGCAGAAGCACTTGCTGGAACGGAACTTTATGTTTCAAAAGCAAATTTGCCAGCGTTGGAAGATGAAGACGAGTTTTACCACTCAGATTTAATTGGTCTAGATGTAAAACTTGGTGCAGATGGTTCGATTGTTGGAGAAGTTGCAGGGATTTATGATTTTGGTGCGGGTGATGTGCTTGAGATAAAACTCACCAACGGCAAAAGCGAAATGATTCCATTTACACTCTCTTATGTTCCTGAAATTAAAGTTAAGGAAGGTTATATTATTGTTGAAACTGTTCTTTTAAATTTTGTAGAAGATTTTGAGACAGGCGAAGATAAAGATGAAGGTTAAAATTCTCACCATATTTCCGGAGCTTTTTCCGGGGTTTCTTGGGAGTTCGCTCACAGGAAAGGCCTTAAAAGAAGGCAAATGGTCGTTGGATGTTGTCAATATTCGGGATTATGCTTTTGATAAGCATGGTTCAGTTGATGATACGCCTTGTGGCGGAGGTGCTGGCATGGTAATGCGTCCAGATGTTTTGGGCGAAGCTATCAAGGCTAATCACCAAAGCGGAGAAAGAATTATCTATATGTCGCCTCGTGGAAAGGTTTTTAATCAGGAAATGGCGAAGGAATTGAGTTTGGAGAAAAATCTCACCATAATTTGCGGAAGATTCGAAGGAATTGACCAGAGAATTATTGATGCTTATGAAATTGAAGAAGTGAGCATTGGAGATTATGTCCTAACTGGGGGTGAACAGGCAGCACAAATTTTGCTTGATGCAAGTGTTAGGCTGATAGAGGGCGTTTTAGGAAACTCTGAATCTGTTGAAGATGAAAGTTTTGAAAATGGCTTGCTGGAACACCCGCAATACACACGTCCAATTGACTGGGAAAAGAAATCTGTTCCAGAGATTTTGCTCTCAGGTCATCACAAAAAAATTAAAGAATGGAGATTGCAACAATCTTTAGAAATAACGAAACAGAAACGACCGGATTTGTATAAAAAATATCTTGATTTACAAAAGGTTTAGGTATATAGATAAGAAAAATTAAAAAAAGGGTTAAACTAATGAACATAATTGAGAGCATTGAAAAAGAGCAACTTAGCAAGCTCGTTGAAGGCAAAGATATTCCTAACTTCAAAGCTGGTGACACGCTCCGCGTTCACACTAAAGTTAAGGAAGGCGACAGAGAACGTATCCAACTTTATGAAGGTGTTTGTATCGCTCGTAAAAATGATGGATTGAATTCATCTTTCACAGTTAGAAAAATTTCTTTCGGTGAAGGTGTTGAAAGAGTATTGCCTCTTTATTCTCCAAATATTGCAAAAATTGAAGTTGTTAGAATTGGTAAAGTTCGCCGTGCGAAATTATATTACCTTCGTGCACTTCGTGGCCGTTCAGCTCGTATTGCCGACGATTTGGCAGCAGCTGCAAAAGCTCGTGAAGAAGCAAATAATAGCAACTAAGTTAGACTTTGTTCTATAAGAAAAGCCTCCGAAATTCGGAGGTTTTTTTTTGTGTTTAAAAGGTTCAATAAAAAAAGCCTCTTGCAAAAAAATGCAAGAGGCCGATTGTTTAAAATCAGACTAAATTGCTTCTACGATTTCGTCGAGACTAGTCTGGTTTATTTGTTTCTTTTCAGAATAGTAAAGTTGCCATGCTTCTTCTTTTTGTAAAAAAGCTTTTTCTTGATTGTTTGTAACAATTTTGTTGGCTTTCTCAATGCGTTGAAGCATTCTTGTTTCGGAAGAGGTCAAAGCAATATTTCTTTTCTGAATAATCTCCGCCAGTTTTTTCTTCTGAACATTGTCTTGGAAATCTCCTTGTTGGACAAGATGTTTACCAGAAAGGTTTTCTTCTTGTTGATTAAGAAATTTTCCAGTTTGAGCATAAGAAACAGAAGCAATAAATAAAAATGCAGAGAAAATAAAAAACTTTTTCATAATTATAGTTATTAGTTAAATGAATAATAGAAAAATATATAATATGTTATCTAATATTAATTTCTCATATTTTAAAAATTCTTGCAATATTTTTTTTATGTTGAGATAAAAAACATTACAAGAATTTTTAAATAACCAAGTGTTATACAGTTTTTTTATGACCAATTATTTTTGAACATTAGTTAAAGGATGGTTCATTCATAATCTGTGCAATTTTCTATAATTGTTCCATTAATTGTTCCTTCATTGATGATTCGTCCACCAGCTGCTGTATCAACACAAATTGGTTGGTCCACCGTTAGCGTTGCCCCAGGTTTAATATAAAGCACACTATAAACATTTTGCCCTGTATATTCTCCCGCAACCTTATTTCCAGGAAGTAAAATGCTATATTTGGAGGTGTAATCTATCGTCACATTGTAAGCATTAACTGTTTTGTAATAAACTACAATATTATTTTCTCCTTCAATTGTTAAGATATGGCTTCCAGGGATAAGGATACCAGAAGTTCTTCCTGCTGATTGTCTACGATATTCCAAAGAGATGTTTTTGAAGTTCGAGACCTTATGGCGTGTAATCATATCATCTGCCTCAGGAATAAATGCTGCAATATCATCTGTCTTTTTAAGATATACAAGTGAGTCAGGATATATTCCTCTACGATAGTATAAAAGGCTTGTATGATGTTGTATGTTCAAGTCTTCAAGGGATGCAGAAGGATATTGAACGGCATCATAATCGTCACTCTTTGACAGATATTGAGGTTGTATCTTTAATAAAGGTTTCTCTGTTTGCTCACAAAGAGGAATTTCTGTGAAGCTTTTATTAGATATTTGTCTTTGTGATAAACCTGCTGTTGAGAAAGAATCCACAGAAGCCGGATTGTTATACATTACATAACCTATTTGAGTGCTTGTTGATCTTCCCATAATATATTGTCCTGGGTAGAGACGACTAATCTCTGATGTACAATCTTTATAACAAATGACATCATCATCTAAAAAGACAGTTTCATATGAATATCTAGTATTATAAGTCTTTAAGTATCCAAGTTTAGTACAAGAAGGATAACATTCATAACATGTGTTTGATTTATATGTTATTTTTGAACAATCCATATTTGTTTGAGTTGTAATGTGATATCCACCGTCAAAGCAAGTGAGTTGTTTGCAACTTGAGAATTTCTCACCTTCACTATCAGTGCAAGAATCAGCGCCAGTTGCGCCACCATTTTCACATTTCACAAAATTAGATTTA
>JAQWBS010000007.1 GCA_028706255.1 Alphaproteobacteria bacterium | reverse complement strand
TTTTGCTTCATAGTCAGTAATGAAGTAAACAGCAGCATCACTGTCCTTTATAATCACAAGCGCGAATACAAAACATAATATCGCAGCTAATGTTATTTTTTTATAAATTTTCATAACAAACCTCTCTTGTTGGGAATTCATATTCATTTTATTTTAGCATATGGTGTCCATCATAAATATATTATATAAAGTAAGGTTTTTAAGGTTTCTCATAAAATTGTTTTTTTTATTATTTTAATGTGCTATAAAAAAAAGAATTTTAAAATAATGTGGAAGAGTTGAAATGATTGTTGGAATTGGAAGCGATTTAGCTAATATCACCAGAATTGAAGAATCTATTGAAAAATTTGGCGACAGATTTATCAATAAAATTTTTTCGGAGTATGAACAACAGGAAATGCTTCGTCGTAAGAAGGTTTCTCCACGTAGATATGCCTCAGCAGCTGCCAAAAGATTTGCAGTGAAGGAAGCTTGTTCTAAAGCTTTGGGAACAGGGTTGAGAAGGGGAACTTATTGGAAAGATATGGAAGTGATTCATTTGCCAAGCGGAAAACCGACAATGAAACTTAGTAATGGAGCTTTAGAACATGCGAAAAGGCTCACTCAAGGCGGAGAAATGGTGATTAATGTGACCATGACAGATGATTATCCTTGGGCTCAAGCTTTTGTTATAATTGAGAAAATTTAAATTTATAGGAAAAAAGAATGACAAATATTGCAGTGGTTGGCGTAACAGAAAGTGTTGGAAGAGAAATTTTGACCTTTTTAGAAGAAGATGGCTTTAAGGCAAAAGAAATTTATGCTGTTGAGAATAAAACCCCATTGGGAACACAAGTCTCTTATGGAGAAGATGCAGATTTAGATGTTTATAATCTTGAAGATTTTGATTTTTCCAAAGTTGATGTGGCTATTTTTGCTACCACAGCAGCAATTTCAAAGAAATATGTGAGCAGAGCCTTAGATAAGAAAGTGAAAGTGGTTGATTGTTCAGGAGCGTTCTTTGCTAATCAAGATGTTCCTTTGATTATTGCTGGTGTAAATGATGAAAAAATTTCCGAGTCAAACAAGGGTTTGGTGAGTGTTCCAGCTTCAGCAACAACACAGATTTTGCTTCCCCTTTGTGCGGCACACAAAGCTTTTAAAATTAAAAGAATTGTCACTTCAACTTATACTTCAACGTCTTATTATGGACACGAAGCAATGGATGAATTGTTTACACAAACCAGAAAAATTTATGCCAATGATACCTTAGCTAATGATGAAAATGTATTTCATAAACAAATAGCATTCAATGTTATTCCACAGGTGGGCGATTTTATTGGAGATGAAACTCAATCTGAATGGGAAATTAATGCTGAAATCAAAAAAGTTTTGGGTTCAGACATAAAAGTTCACGCAAATTGTGCCTTTGTCCCTTCATTTGTTGGAATTGCACAATATATTAATGTTGAATTTGCAGAAGATGTTGATGTTGATGAAGTCAAAAAGATGATGGAAAAAACAGCTGGCGTTTCTGTTTTTGATAAAAATGTGAATGGTGGTTATTTCTGTATGACGGATGTTCAAGGCGAAAATGATGTTTATGTGAGTCGTTTACGCCAAGATATTTCCGTTGAAAATGGTATTAGTTTTTGGTCCGTTGCCGACAATTTGCGTGTTGGGGTGGCAAAAAATGCCTACTTAGTTATGAAAAAATTTTTGAATAAAAAATAATTTCGGAGTTTTAGATGAGAAAAATTTTTAGAACGTTTTTAATCGCTCTAACCTTTGTTATGTTTCAAATAAGCACTCTTCGCGCTGAAGTGGTGCTTGATGCTACAACAGGCATTTTCGATTCATCTTCTTCAGATTTGGATTATGCAGAAATTGGCAAAGAAATTAAATCAATTGAAGACTATCTGAAAAGTGGTCAGCTCTCCACAACCAGCTTAAATAATTATATCAAAGTGATTATGGAGCTTAAAAATAAGCTCGGAGACGCTAAGAAAAATTTAGATAAAGAACTTGGTTTTGTGCAAAAAAGAATTGAGGCTTTGGGTGAAGTTCCGCCTGAAGGGGAAGTCGAAATTGAAGCCATTTCCAAAAAAAGAAAAGCTTTTAATGATGAAGCTTCATATTATAAAGTGCAACTTGCAGAAGTTGATGTGTTACTAGCAAACATTAATGAAGTAGATTCATTAATGTCTAACACTCGAAACAGAGAAATTTTAGGCAGGCTTTTAGATAAGCAAACGTCAGTGCTTTATCCGCAAACTTTATTTAACGACACTAAACTTTTTGTAAGCTTTGTGTTTGACATTATCTCATCTCCAATTGGTTGGTATAAAAATTTGAATGTTGAGCAAAAGCTTTATTTTCAATCTAATATCATTCCTGTTTTGCTGATTTTGATTCTCTCCTTTGCCTTGGGTTTATATCTTCGTTTGTTGATTATGAGAAATGTAGGATATAAAAGAAGCATCGAACAACCGAAATATATAACCAAAGTAACCGCAGCTTTCTTTGTTGCGATTGCTTATGGTGCAATTCCTGCCACTATTGTTGGCGGATTTATTCTGTGGCTGAAAAATGCTGAAATTATGACAATTGGCTTCTTTGGGTTAGTTGTTAATAATCTCTTGTTTTATTTTCTTTATATTTTCTTGCTAACAGCCATTTCAAGAGTTATTTTTGCGCCATATAATGGTAGATGGCGTTTGGTTGACGTGAGCGATGAAAAAGCCAAGAAAATTAAATCTGCGCTTTATTTAAGCATTATTCTGATTGGCATTTTTTCATATTTCTCAAAAATTGCTATGATGGCAAATTATCCAATAAGTCTTATCTCTTTCATTAGCATTCTTTCAGGAGCGAGCAAGCTCTTTGCCTTCTTGATTGTTTCTAAAAATCTATTTTGGGACGATGCAATCGTTAGCTACCGTCAATATGCTGACAGAGAAAAAAACGATGATGATGAACACTTTGAACAAGAAGAAGTTCAGGAAAGTCCTTTAGAAAGAAAGTCTAAAATAACTTTTGTGCTTTCTCTGGTTGCAATTGCCTTTTTTTCACTTTCTTTGGTGGGATATGTGAAGCTTTCTGCATTCCTTCTGAACAGATTTTTAGCAACTCTTATTTTCTTTGGGGTGCTTTCTATCTTGAGAAAGGCAATTGTTGAAGTTTTACATCGCTTACTCTTTATGATTTTCTGGACCAAGAATTTCAAATTGCGTCGCCGTATGATTTATAAGATAAATTTCTGGCTCGTTTTGTTGCTTGATATTGTTATTTTTGTTTTCACAGCCATTCTTTTATTAGCTCTTTGGGGTGTTCCACAGGAAATTATTATCCTCTGGTTACGTAAGTTTTTCTTAGGCTTTAATGTGGGTGGTGTTGAAGTTTCCATTATGGCAATTGTGATGGGCATTTTGGTCTTTTTTATCTCTTTAACAGTTGTGAGAATTTTGAAGAACAAACTCATGGTCAATATTCTTGAAAAGATGGATATTGATGATGGTATCAGACACTCTCTTGCTGGAGGTTTTGGCTTTATTGGCTTCATTTTGGCAGCTCTTTTTTCTATCTTAGTTATGGGTGGAAATTTGACGAATCTTGCTCTTGTCGCTGGTGCGCTTTCCTTTGGTATTGGTCTTGGTCTGCAAAATATTGTCAATAACTTCGTTTCTGGCATTATCTTATTGTTTGAAAGACCTGTCAAAGTTGGTGACTGGGTGGTGGTGAATAATTATGAAGGCATCATCAAGCAAATTAATATCCGTGCCACAGAGCTTCAGCTTTGGAATCGCTCCGTTGTGGTCATTCCAAACGCCGATTTCTTGGCAACAAGCGTGGTAAATTATACGCTTCACGACAAGCATGGAAGAATTGAAGTGCCTTTGAGTGTGGCTTATGGCACAGATGTCAACAAAGTGACAAACATTTTGTTAGATATTGCGGCTAAGAATAAACGTGTGTTGAAAAACCCAGAGCCTTATGTGGTCTTTATGGGCTTTGGTAACACGTCATTAGAGTTTCAATTGCGTTGCTTCACAAAAGACATTATGAGTAGACTAACAATTTCCAGTGAAATGCGCTATGAAATTAATCGTATTTTTGCAGAAGAGAAAATTCAGCTTGCCATTCCACAAATTGTTTATCGAAGTGGACATCAGCTCAATCTTGATGAAATGATTGAAGGAGAAAATAATAACCCTCCTAAAAATAGGAATAAAATCCTTGACAATTAAGAAAGTTTGTATTATGCTCTGAATCGTCACTAAGGATAAGTCTATTTAAAATTTGAAAACTCGGAAATTTCTCCGAGTTTTTTTTGGTTTAAAAAGGAGAAAAATATGAATGATGTTATAAAATATAGCACAAAACTAAGTTTTATAGCAGATGGAGAATGTCGTGAGTTTAATTTCAACTTCAAAGTTTTTGCCACATCAGATGTTGATGTTTACGTTGAAGACAAAATTCAAACACAAGGCTTTGCAGTTACGATTGCTGAAAATGGGGGAGAAGTCATCTTCAACACAGCACCACCGCAAGGCGCTTTAATCACAATCATCAGAAATTTGCCTATAAAAAGAACAACTGATTTTCAAGAATCAGGACCATTTAGAGCAACAAGCGTGAATGGAGAATTTGACTATCAAACAGCCTGCTTAGAACAAATTGAAGAGAAATTGAGCCGTGTCATCTATAAACCGCCATATCTAACAGGAGAAAGCAATCTTTCTTTACCACAGCCAATTGGGGGTAGGGCTTTGATTTGGGGTAAGGAGGATAGTGGTTTGAAAAATTCTGAATTAGACTATGAAATAATTGAAAGTCAATTGCTTTCAACACTTAATGAAATTAGAACAATCAGAGATGTTGTTAAAGCAAAAGAAGATAAAATTATTGAAATAGATAATCATATCATTCCAAACACACATCATTTGGGAGAGATTTTCACAGATGGCTTTATTGAACTCTTAGAAGGTCAAGGTTGGTGTGCGGGAGATGTCTTACCTAGTGGTGCTTATTCAGGACTTGTTGCAGAATTTGATAAATACACAACAGATAATGCGAAAGGGATTGCTCATATTGACTTTGCTACCTATGAAGCTAGTTTGTTGGCAAATAATGGAAACTGTATTCTGTTTGGATATGATAGTATAAATAATCTCATTAGGCTACCAAGCATTCAAGATGGGGTTGGAATTTTTCAAGCGAATAATGTGAATGAAAATAATAAGTTTTATAATGACCAGATTCAAAATATTACTGGTACTTTTAAAAACTTTGGCTCAAATGGTGGTCTTGATGGTTTTTCTGGTGCTTTCTACGCAGGAACAACTCAAGGAGGTAGTGTAACAGGTTCAAGTACAAATTCAAATAATGCACTATTTGATGCTTCACGAGTTGTTAGAGCAGGTAATGAAACAAGAAATAAACAAATTCGTCGTCGTTATAAGGTTCAGCTTGCGAATGTAGGGAATCAAGCGAGTGAAAGTCAATATACTGGGTTTATTGCTGGGCTTACGAATAAAGTTGATAAAGATTTGGAGAATATCAGTAACGTTGGTAAAGAACTAATTATTTCCAAAAATAAGCCACATTATGCAGATAGTTTTGCGATTGAATTTCCTTTTACTGCTCCTGCAAATGGATTTGTTAATATTAATGGCGTGCGAAATAACGGAACTGTAACACTTGTTATCAATGGCGTAAATATTCTCAGTGGACAATCTTCAAATAATTATTTGGAGATTAATCTAGGGGGGCAATTTTCAGTTAACCAAGGAGATATAGTCAATTATGTTGGTAATGCTATAGCCACATCGTTAAACACATTTTCACCACAGAAGGGAGGATAATTATGAAAAAACTATGTAAAAGATTAAACAATGAAAATCAAGCAGAATTAGGATATGAAGCATATGAAGCATATTATCTTGGAATTGGGTTTGCTTATGAAGAAGTCGAACAGGCTTATAATGGAAACTGGTATCTTAAAGGATATGCACCGCTAAAGCCTTTAGAAGAATTGAAAGCAGAAAAGCTTTCTGAAATTAAACAAGCGTTTAATAATGAGCAGGAGAGCGGGTACATAACATCTTCATTAGGTTTTGAAGTTGATGCTACAAGACGGAGTAAAGATGATGTTGAAAGCTTGCTTTATGTCAATGTCTTTCCTGTTCAATTTAGAGATTACAACAATGAATTTCACGAATTAACCAAAGAACAAGCAGAGGTCTTAAAAAGAGAGATTATTACTTATGGTTTATCAATTTATCAGAAAAAATGGACCTTAGAAGAAGCGATAAAGAATGTAACCACAATCGAAGAAGTGGAGGAGGTGAAATGGGTAGAATAACCTCATATCCATATCTCAATAGCCTAGATTTTGCTTTGTGTGAGTTTGGCTATGTCAGTTTGAGAAAACAAACCTTTAGAAACGTGACTGTTCCTAAAGGTTTTATTTTTGATGGCGTCACCGTAAAAGCCCCTTTTACAATGCTTTTCTCTCAGAAAAACTTGAGAAATGGTGTCAGAGCAAGCTGTTTTCACGACTTTATGTGTGAGCATAAAAACAAATTCAAAAGAAGGGAAGCAACGAAAGTGCTCTGTGAAATTTGGCAAGATGACGGGTTAGGAAAAGTTAAGGCAACACTTGTTTTTGCTTGTGTTGAATTTTATCAGTTTTTGAAAGGTTGGCGATGAAAAAATATTTAATTTTAATGATTCTCGCTTTGTCATATTTCTTATGGGTGAGTGTTTTTAATCTCTGGTTACCTGAGAAAGACAAACGGTTAGCCGCTGAAGGTGTTATAAAAGCTTTAAATGATAGAATTGAGAAATATAACCAAACTGAACAAAAATATATGCAAAAAATTAAGGCTTATAAAGCGGAGGTGAAACACAATGCAGACTATCAAAACTGGGCTAAAACTTCTGTCCCTTCTGATATGCTTAAGCTCTTGCAAAAGTGATTGTCAGAACGTGGAAGTCAAAATAATGCTCTCCTGTCAGGAAACAATTATTACGAATGAAGATTTAGGACTTTGTTTGTTGAAATATATGGAACATAACTAAAAAGAATGTCTATGTAACAAAATTGTTACATAGACACTTTTTTGTAACCAAATTTTAACTTAAAAAAGGTCTAATGGAAGAAAGTTTCCAACATTTTGTTAGATTCTATAACTTAATTTTCAATTTGTGAGAAAAAATGAATTCTTTTTGGTTTTTACGCAATGTCTCTAAAATATCATGGGTAACATTTATCTGTTTTCTAATGTTGATATATTTTTTGTTCAATTGCGTGCGTGGCGAAAGAGGATTCATCAAATGGCTCTACCTTAAAAAAGAAATCACTCAAGCCCAAAAAATGGCAGATCAATATAATGAAAAAAAATTAAAACTTGAGGAAAAAGTGAAACATCTTTCTAGTTCAAGTTTAGATTTAGACCTTCTTGATGAAAGAATTAGGGTCGTTTTGAACTTTGTTGCTGATGATGAATTCATAATTATCGACAATGAAGAATAGTTAATTCTAAATAATCACAATAAATCGCCATAAAATCAATGTGTTACAAAACCTAACTTTTGTAATAAAAAAACCTCTATATTTTTTTGAAGTTTTGATATATAGTCAACGAAACTTTAGAAAAAATGATTATAAAATTAGGTCTAATAGAATGAAAAGTCTCTCTAAAAGAGCTAAAAATAAAACAAAGGTTAAATATAATAAGAATAAAAAACCTTGGTTCTCCAGTAAAGAGATAATTTTTAGGTCAGGCGGACACGCAAGAGTGTTATATATTTCTTCAAAAGCTCAAGCTTTTATGCTTGCAGTGCTGATCTTTATTGCTGCTTGGACGGGATATTCCTATCAAGTTTATAATCATTCAGGAAAAATCATTCTCAACAAAGACCGTGAACTCGGTGAAACCAGAGATGCCTATGTCGACCTTATGACAGAATTTATGGCACTTCACAAAAATATTAATTCCGTTATTACCTCTATCGATAAAGCAGGCATCAAAAACAATACCAATGTTCAAGTCTATAAAAGCCAAGTGAAAGTTGTTGAAGACAAAATAAAACAAATCACTGAAGAAAAAGAATGGGCCAATTCCGACAAAATCAATACCAAAACCACCATCAGTGAAGCTTTGTTGCAAAGAGATATTGTGTCTTCTGAAAGAGATGCTTTGAAGCAACAACTTAAAAATTTATCTGCAGATGTTGATGAAATCAAACGTGCTGAACTCGAAGTGATGAAAAAGCTTGAAGAAGTTGCTGGTGCTGAAGTGACAAAAATTAAACGAGCAATTGGCACAATCAATAAACCATTGAAAGATAAGGGACTTTATTTCAATCCGCTTGCCAATAAAAAAAATAAAGGACAAGGCGGACCATATATCCCAACCCCTCAAGTGAAAGATAAAAAACTTCAGGAAAAAATGAGTGTGGTGTTTGAAAACTTAGAAAATTGGGATTATTATAAGGAAGTTATCCAATATGTTCCAATTGGCAAACCTGTTTGGAGTTACTGGATTACCTCAAAATTTGGTTCAAGAAATGACCCTTTTAAGAACTCTCAAGCAGTTCATAAAGGCATTGACTTAGCAAGTAGAACAGGGAACAAAATTAATTCAATGGCAAAAGGCAAAGTCCTTCGTGCAAATTTCAGTAGCACTTATGGAAATATTGTCGAAATTGACCATGAAAATGGATTTAAAACAAAATATGCTCATATGCACAAAATTTATATTAAAAAAGGTGACTATGTGGGCAAAGGAGAAACAATCGGAGAAGTTGGTAGCACAGGACGTTCAACAGGCGCGCACTTGCACTATGAAGTTCTCTATATGAACAAGCCGGTTGATCCTCTTCCGTTCATCCAATCTAAACTCTAACTTAAGGAAAAAATTATGAAGAACATTAGAAGAAAATTGTATTTAACTTTTGCTAGAAGAATGAGCAAGAGTGATTCTGAGGCTGTTCCTGTGCCTAGCATTGTAAGTGCAAACACTAAAGTTCTCGGCAACATTAGCAGCAAAGGCATTATTCATATTGACGGTAAAGTTGAAGGCGATGTCACTTGTGAAGAACTTATTATTGGCGTTAAAGGTTCTGTGGTTGGATCTGTAATTGCTAATAATCTGCAAATTTACGGACTTCTTCAAGGAAAAGCAAAAGTTGACAGTTTGTTTATTGCTAAAACAGCAAAACTCATTGGGGATGCAACACATAATTCAATTGCAATTGAACCAGGAGCATATATTGACGGACATTGTTCTCACTCTTCTTCAGCCGGTGCAATTCTTGAAAAAGAAAACGAACAACCAATATTGCAAAAAGTTTCAAGCAAAGATAAAAAAGTGGGCTAAACCTTCTTTTAGATAAAAAATTAAGAAAGAATCCTCTCTGAGGGTTCTTTTTTTGTGTAGAAGTCTTTTCTGTTTGACTCTGCTTTGAGAGTCTTTTAATCTTAAAAAAATTAAAAGGAGATAAAAATGCTTGAAAATCCATTGTACCTAATTGGACTAATTGTTGTTGGCATCATTTTGGTTGTGTTGTTGCTCAAATCCATTTCATTTCTCGTTAAATTGCTCATCATTCTTGTTGTTGGTGCAATGTTATATTTCCTTTATGGCATTTATCCCACAGAGGTAATTGCCTCTTCTGTTGTTTTAATTGGGCTTTATGTGCTTTGGCGACATATTAAAAAGATTTTCGTGAAAGACTAGCAATGCAAACCAGTGCAAGATATATGGCAGTTTTGGACCTGCTTAAAGAAATTTTTGAAGATGCAAAGCCTGCGGATAATCTGATAAATGAGTATTTGCGTGCCAGAAAATATATTGGCTCAAAAGACAGGCGTTTTATTACTGAAACCGTTTGGAAAATCATTAGAAATAGAATGAAACTTGAGTTTGATATTAATTCTAAAAAGCCTGAAAATCTTTTACTCTGTTTCGTAAAAGATGAAAATTTGGACGAGATTTATGATGGAAGTCCTTATGGATTACCTAAATTAACAGCTGTTCAACATAAGAAATTGGCAGAAATAAACGAAGCAGCATATCCCCTTCATATTGAATTAGAAACCCCGCTTTGGCTTTATGAAAAAATTAAAGATGAAAAGCTCTTAAGAGCGTTAACAACAACAGCTTGTGCAGATTTTAGAATTAATGTTGCAAGCAGAGACGGGGTGATTGAAACGTTGAAAGCTGAAGGATATGATTTTATCAAAACACCATATTCTCCCTTAGGAATTCGTTCAGAAAATCGCATAAACCTCGCAAATTGTTTGGCCTATAAAGAAGGTCAAATTGAAGTGCAAGATGAAGCATCTCAGCTTGTTTCTTTGCTTTGCGATGTAAAAGAAGATGAAAAAATTGTCGATTATTGTTGTGGGGCAGGTGGTAAAGCACTCACCCTTGCTTATCTTTTGAAAAATAAAGGAAAGATTGAAGCTCATGACATCAATTGGCACCGTCTTGAACAAATTAAACCCCGACTTGAGAGATTAGGTGTTCAAAACATTGAAATTTGTCGAGAAATTACAGATAAAGATTATGACAAATTCATCATTGATGCCCCTTGTTCGGGCACGGGTACATGGCGGAGAAGCCCTGATGCGAAATTTAGACTAACGCCTGAAAAAGTTAAAGAACTGAATAAAATTCAAGAAAATTTATTAAAAACAGCTTTTGAACATACAAAAATTGGTGGCAAGATAATATATATAACTTGTTCAGTCTTAAAAGATGAAAACGAGCAAATTATACTTAATTTTTTAGATAAAGAAACTCATATTAACCTAGTGAATATTAAAGAGATTTGGAATAAAAAAATTAAGACAGAATATCCATCTCAAGACGAATTTATGCTCAGACTTTCACCTTATCAAACAGACTGTGATGGGTTTTTTATAACCATTTTAGAAAAAAAGGAATAGCCTACTATGTCAGAACGTCATTTTATTTATTATCCTAAATGTTCAACTTGTCGCAAAGCTGAAAAGTGGCTTGAAGAGAAAAAGGTTGGTGTAAACAAAAGACATATTGTTGAAAAAAATCCAACATTTGAAGAGCTAACCCATTGGATTAATCTTTCACGGTTTCCCATAAAGAAATTTTTCAACACCTCTGGGCTTCTTTATAAATCTATGAATATTAAAGAAAAATTTGGTGTTTTGACTGAAAAAGAATTAATCGAACTTTTAGCAAGTAATGGTATGTTAGTGAAAAGACCAATTATCATCACTGAAAAAGGTATTGCCTTAGGGTTTAATCCTGAGGAATGGTTGAAACTTTTAGAAAAATAAAATCTGAAATTAACTCTTTATAAAAGATAGTTTGATAATCTGTCTTCAACATAAAACTTTCAAAAGAAGATAGAATAAAATGAGGTTTCTTAAGGTTTTGACTTTACTTTTTACGCTCACATTCCCTCTTGATGCTTTGGCGGCAAAGGAAGCAATTAAACCACCTCAAGAATATCAAGATTGGCTAAAAACCTTGAAAGAAGAAATGATTTCTAAGGGAATTTCTAAGAAAACCATCAAAAAAGCATATAAAAGAAGTTATTACCACCCCCAATCCGAAGCTGTTGCCAGTGATCGCAAACAGCCTGAATTTGTTATGACCACAACAGATTATCTAAATCGTGTCATCACTGCAAAAAGAGTTAAAGAAGCCCAAACAAAATATACGGAACTTTATCCTTTGTTTAAGGATATGGAGCAAAAATATAACGTTCCTGTGAATTATCTGATTGCTTTTTGGGCAGTTGAAACAAATTTTGGGTCAAATTTTGGCAATTTGGAAATTATAGAATCTCTCACCAATTTGAGCTACGACACCAGAAGAGCTGTTTTTTTTAGAGAAGAGCTTTATCAAGCTTTGAAAATTATGGATAAATATCAACTTGAACCAGAAAATATGAAAGGTTCTTGGGCAGGGGCAATGGGGCATTTTCAATTTATGCCTTCAACCTTTAATAATTATGCCATAGACTATGATGGAGACGGTTACATTGACCTCTGGCACACCTTTGAAGATGCAATTGCTTCCGCCGCAAATTATCTAACCCAAATTGGTTGGAAGAAAAATGAAACTTGGGGAATGGAAGTTTCACTCACTTATAATTTTGATTATTCCTCTGCTGGTTATAATAATATGAAACCGATGAGCGAATGGAACAAATTGGGTGTTCGCACCAAAGATGGCAAAAGAATCAACTTAAATGAACAAGTCTATGGCTCAATTCTTCTTCCTGAAGGCAGGAGAGGAAAAGCCTATCTTGTGTTGAATAACTTTAGAAAAATTATGATGTGGAATAGGTCAGAAAACTATGCTTTGGCAGTTGCCAAGCTTTCAGACTACATCCTTTCTGGAGAATCTTGGAAAGAAGAAAAAACTAATCCAACGTATGAAATTAAAACAGAACATATTTTAAAAATTCAAAAATTCATCAATCAACTAGGATTAGTGCAGTTAGATGAAGATGGAATGTTTGGCTCTAAAACGAGAGAAGCAATTAAAAAACTTCAAAAAGAGGCAAGAATGCCTCAAGATGGTTATCCTGACTATCAACTTTTGAATAAAATTAACAAATATAACCCCAATATTGGCTTTGCAATTCCTGTTCAACCTAAAAAACTTCATAAGTGATTATTCTTTCTTTACTAGATAAAAAAAACGGGTTAAATTGTTTTGTCCTTTATTAATTTAATTGAGAGTATGATGCGTTTTTTAAACAAGAAATTGACGGTTCTTTTCCTAGTTTTTTTTATAGCTGGCTGCACAACAAGCAGCGATGATGAAATTTTGAGTTTCAGCGGTAATCGCACCAAAAACTCTCACATTTATAGAATTAGCAGTGAAGGTGGCACATATAAGGTTGGAAATCCTTATAAAATCTTTGGCACATGGTATTATCCTAAAGAAGATTATAACTATGTTGAAACAGGAACGGCCTCTTGGTATGGAAGAGATTTTCATGCAAAATCCACAGCTAATGGCGAAAAATATAATATGAACTCGCTCACTGCGGCACACAGAACCCTTCCTCTGCCATCAATTGTCAAAGTGACCAATCTTGAAAACGGACGCTCAGTCATCTTGAGAGTGAACGATAGAGGTCCTTATGCTAAAAACAGAATTATCGACATTTCCAAAAAAGGGGCAGAAATTTTAGGTTATCAAAACCAAGGAACAGCTCGTGTTCGTGTCGAAATTATGGCAAAAGAAAGCCAAAAACTTAAAGCGGCAATGCTTCAAAAACAAGGCATTTCGCAAACGGCTTCTTCATCTGTTGGAAAGTCTTATAATAATGTTGTGAAAACCCAAAAAAGCTCTTATAAAAGTGGCATGAAGTTTGTTCAAGCAGGGTCTTTTTCAAATTATGACACAGCAAATGATTTGAAAAACCGTTTAAGCAAATATGGCAAGACAGGAATTTACACAACGAAAGTTGATGGTACGAAATTTTATCGGGTTAGAATTGGACCATATAAGTCTGAGTCTGAAGCAAATTATGTCTTAGATGAAGTTATGGATTATGGCATTTATAATGCAAAAATTGTCACAGAATAGGAAAGGGTAGAAATGTTTAAAAAAGTTGTTTTGGGTTTGTTATTGGCTTCTGGTGTTGTCTTTAATGCACAGGCTATGGAAACAAAAGCGAAATATGCGATTTTGATGGATTATGACACGGGAGATTATCTTTTCACCAAAGACCATAAAGTGATGATGCCACCTGCTTCTATGAGTAAATTAATGACCGTTTATGTGCTGTTAGAGAAAATTCAAAATGGTGAAATTTCTCTTGATGATGAATTTGTTGTTAGTGAAAATGCTTGGCGTAAAGGTGGTGCAGCAACAGGCGGATCAACCATGTTTTTGCCAATTGGTGCTAAAGTTAAAGTTTCAGATTTACTCAGAGGCATTATCATCCAATCTGGTAATGATGCTTGTATTGTGGTTGCTGAAAATGTGTCTGGTTCAGAAGAAAGTTTTGCAGTTGAAATGACTAAAAAAGCTAAAGAATTAGGCATGGAAAATAGTAGCTTTGTGAACTCAACAGGACTACCACATCCTGACCAAAGAATGTCTGTTGAAGACTTAGCACTTGTTTCTCAACACATCATCAAAAAATTCCCTGAATTTTATGAAATTTTTTCAGAAAAAGTTTTTGTTTATAATGGCATTAAGCAACACAACCGCAACCCACTTTTGCAAAATATGTATGGAGCAGATGGCTTAAAAACAGGACATACGGAAGAAGCAGGATATGGTTTAACCTCATCAGTGGTGCGTGATGGACGCCGTTTAATTGGGGTTTTAAGCGGAATGTCAAGCATGAAAGAACGTTCAGAAGAATCTGAAAAATTAATGTCTTGGGGCTTTAGAAATTTTGACAATTATCAACTCCTTACTAAAGACAAAAAAATCAAAGATATCCCAGTTTGGATGGGTGACCGCAAAATGGTTTCTGTTTATCCTCAAAGAGATGTGACAATGAGCTTGAGTAAACTCGACGCAAACAGAGTGAAAATGACAATTGTTTATGACACACCTGTAAAAGCGCCAATTAAACAAGGTGATGTTTTAGGACAAATTCGTATTGAAATTCCTGAAAAAGAAACAATTAATATCCCATTAGTTGCAAGTGATACGGTTTATAAAAAAGGCTTTTTCAGTCGTGTAATGTTCAATTTGAACTACCTTCTCTTTGGAGCAAAAGAATAATGTCGGGAATTTTTATCACCTTTGAAGGCGGTGAGGGCTGTGGAAAATCAACTCAAATCAAGCTTTTGAATGACTATCTAAACGAACAAGGCATTCAGTCTATCTCCACGAGAGAGCCTGGAGGAACGGAAATTGGCGCAGAACTTCGCCGAATTTTAGTTACTGGTGACAAATCAAAGTTTGATGGCGTTGCTGAAACCTTGCTTTATTTTGCTGACAGAAGAATTCACCTCACCAATAAAATTTGGCCTGCTCTGAAAGAAGGAACTTGGGTGATTAGTGACCGTTTTGCCGATTCAACCACTGCTTATCAATTTTATGGTCACGGCAAAAAAATTGAAATGGCGGACTTAAAGGCCATTTATAAACTTGCTGTTGGCACGTTTGAGCCTGACTTGACAATCATTTTAGATATTGACCCTGAAATTGGCTTAAGACGTTCTTTTAGTAAAGCAGATGGCATGGCCGTTAAAGAAACTCGTTTTGAAAGCATTGGGCTTGAATTTCACCAAAATATGCGTCGAGGATTTCTGGAAATTGCCAAAGAAAATCCACAACGTTATGTTGTTTTAGATGCAAATAAAACAATTGAAGAAATGCACAAAGAGATTGTTGAACTCGTTGAGCAGAGGTTTATAGGAAAGCAATGGAAACTGATATAAAACCAAGAAACAACCCTTATCTAATTGGGCATGAACAGGAAGAAAAAGTTCTTCTTGAAGCTTGGAGAGCCAATTCTTTGCATAATTCTTGGTTGTTTTGTGGGGTTGAGGGAATTGGTAAGTCAACACTGGCTTATAAATTTGCCAGATTTTTGTTGAATGAAGCAGAACTAAATAAAGAAACGACTTCTAGTCTTGATATTAGTCCAGATAGTAAAATTTTTCACTTGGTGACCAACAATTCTCATCCAGATTTGAAAATTATTGAAAGAGATTACACCGACACCGAAAAAAGAAAAATCCAAAAAGCGATTAAAAGTGGGGAACAGCTTTCCGATGATGAATTGAAAGATTTGAAAAAATCGGCATTCATCAGGGTTGATGACGTGCGAACCATCAATGAATTTATGAGCAAAAGTGCTTCAAATGATGGGTGGCGTGTGGTGATTGTTGATAGTGTTGACGAATTGAACAACGCTGGTGCAAATGCCATTTTGAAGGTTTTAGAAGAACCGCCACATCAATCGATTTTGATTTTGATTTCTCACAATCCAAACAAGCTTTTGCCGACCATTCTTTCTCGTTGTGCTAAGCTTTCTTTTAAGCCTTTGCAAGATAACCATGTAGCAACACTCCTCAGACGTTACCGCCCTGAGCTTTCCGAAGCGGAAATCAAAGAACTGATTAGTTTTTCAGGTGGAAGCATTGGCAGAGCCATGACTTATGCCGACCACAAAGCAACAGATATTTATAAGAAACTTTGCGAAATTATCTATGCCAAAAACAGCTTCTCAACCGCAGATTTACTCAAGTTTGCAGCAGATTACAGCAAAGATGAAGACTTATTTGCTCTTGGCAAAGAAATGATTTTGAAATTTATTAATGAAAACATCAAAAACACAGAAAATGTCAAGGAATTAGCGGCTTCTTGGGACTATGCCGTAAAAATATTTGATGAATGTGATAGACTAAACCTTGATAAAAAACAAACATTTGTTAATATAGTCTATAACATTATAAAAGCAATTTAGGAGGAATATGTTAGTCGACAGTCATTGTCACCTCGATTTTGACGATTTTGAGGGTGATTTGGAAGAAATTATTGAGAACGCGAAAGAAAACGGCGTGAGTGCAATTTTGAACGCCGGAAATAATATTGGTGAGCTTGAAAATCAGCTCCAAATTTCCGAGAAATTTCCGTTTATTTACACTGCGGCGGGCGTTCATCCTCATAATGCGCATGAATATGAAAATATCACTGCAGAAGAAATTATTGCCAAAACAGAACATAAAAAAGTTGTCGGCATTGGCGAATGTGGTCTGGATTATTACTATGACTATTCACCTCGTGAAACACAAATCAAGGTTTTCATTGAACATATTAAAGCCGCTCAAAAAACAGGACTTCCGCTGATTATTCATAATCGTGACAGCGATGAAGATATGATTAAGCTTTTAGACGAACATTATAAAATTGCGCCTTTCACAGGGGAAATTCATTGTTTTTCTTCTTCAAAAAAATTGGCAGATTTTGCCTTGTCAATTGGCTTTTACCTCTCAGCTTCAGGCATAATAACTTTTAATAAGTCTGGCGAATTGCGAGATATTTTTGAAAATGTTCCGCTCGACCGTTTGCTCGTGGAAACAGATGCGCCATATCTTGCACCCGTTCCTAAGCGTGGACAACGCAATCAGCCTGCGAATGTGAAATATACTGCTGAAAAACTTGCTCAAATTAAAGATGTTTCTTATGAAGAAATCACCGAAATCACCAGTGATAACTTCTTTGCTTTGTTTAGAAAGGCAAGCGACAAGGGGAGATATGACTTTTAATGTCTAATCGCCTTATCATTTTAGGAGCTGGTGCATCACCTGGAGTTCCTAGTTTATCAAATGGGTGGGGAGATTGTAACCCTCAAAACCCAAAGAATAAACGCTTAAGAACTTCTGTTTATTTCGAATATGAAGGAAGTAAAATTCTCATAGACGCTTCTCCCGATGTGAGAGAACAACTCCTCACACATCAAATTAAACAACTGGACGGTGTTGTTTACACACATGCTCATGGCGATCACATCTTAGGAACAGATTATCTCAGAGAAATCAATCGCATTACTGGGGAAGGTATAGACATTTATGCAGGCGAGAAAACGACACAGACTTTGAAGATGATGTTTCCTTATTTAGTTGGTGCGGATTTTGCCTTAAATCGTCGATATGGCGGAAGTTTAATTCCTCACATTGTTGTTCCTTACCAAGCTGTTATGATTGGCAAAACAAAGCTTGTACCTTTTGAAGTTTATGGACATTGCGACGAAACTTTAGGATATGTTTTTAATGATGGTGAAGTTGTTTATATCCCAGATTTTAAGGAAATTGATGAAAGGCTTTTCTCACTCATTAAGGTTAAGCCGAAAATTTTAATTCTTCCTTTAACCACTCCAGAGCCACAGCCTCGTCATGCGGGTTTGGAAGTTATCTTAAAGTATATTGACAAGATAGGGGCGGAAAGGGTAATAATAAACCATATGGCAACGGAAAGCGATTATGATTCTGTCGATTCAGAAACGCCTGAAAATGTTTCTCCTGCTTTCGATAATATGATAGTTGAATTTTAGAAAAGATTGGAAAGAATATATGTTATGTATTTATCACGTCGCAGACCATGATGGTAAAGGTTCTGCGGGAATTGTTAAAAATATTTATCCGCATGCGGAAACTTACGGCTTCAACCACGATATGCGCCCTCCTTATGAACTCATTGAAAAACACAATGACATTATTGTTTGTGATATCTCATTGCCAATGGATTTGATGTTTGAAATCAACCAAAAGAAAAACTTGATTTGGATTGATCACCATATTTCTGTGATTGATGAATATGCAGAATATATGAAAACAGGACAATATAAAGAAATCAAGGGGTTAAGAAGAGTAGGGACAGCGGCAATTGAACTCACTTGGGAATATTTTCACCCTAACAAAGAAATTCCTGAAGGTATTAAACTTCTGGCATTAAACGATATTTTTGATTTGCGTGATGACAGAGTGCGTCCGTTTGAATATGCCATTCAATCTATGGGAATTAATCGTCCTGACGAAAAAATTTGGACAGACTTAATTGAAAATAAGCTTGATATTGCAGAAACTGTTGAAAAAGGCAGAGCAATTTTGTCTTGGATTCAAATCAGAAACTATCGTTTGGCTTATGGTATGGCTTTTGAAAGCGAATTTAACGGCATGCTTTGTATTTGTGCTAATATGCCACAAGGTTATTCAGAGTTTTTTGATTCCGTGGAAAACTTGAAAAAATATGACTTTATGGTTAACTTTTACATGGATAAGAAAAATTTGTGGAAACTCACAGCATACACCCAAAAAGATGATGTTGATGTTTCCAAGTTGATGGGACTTTTTGGCGGCGGCGGTCACCAAAAAGCAGCAGGTGCTTCGGGTTTAAAAGAACTTCCGGAGTTTTTGAAAAAAGGTATTAGAGGATAAAAAAAGATGTTACATCCATGGCATGGTGTTAGTTTTGGGGTTGAAGCTCCAGATATTGTTACAGCAGTGATTGAAGTTCCGAAAGGTTCTAAAATTAAATATGAATTAGATAAACCAACAGGTTTGCTCAAAGTTGATAGAATTTTGTTCAGCTCTGTTCACTATCCTGCAAATTATGGTTTCATTCCACAAAGTTATTGCGATGACAATGACCCGCTGGATATTTTGGTGCTTTGTCAAGAAACGGTTAATCCGCTTTCAATGATGCGTGCAAAACCAATCGGTGTGATGAAGATGGTTGACCAAGGTGAGGCGGATGATAAGATTATTGCTGTTCATATGGACGACCCTGAATATAATCACTATAATGACATCAACGAACTTCCACCACATTATCTGAAGATGTTGCAACGATTCTTTGAAGACTATAAAGTTTTAGAAAACAAAGAAGTGAAAATTGAAACTTTCCTCGATGCAAAGGAAGCAAAGAAAGTTATTCTTGAAGCAGTTGATTTATATGAAAAAAATAAATATAAACTCAAAGGTCAGTTGGGAGCTTAAAAAATTTAATGCCGAGAAATCGGCATTTTTTATGGCTAAATTTAAATTTTTCTTGTCTGAGCAGGCTTTTATGTGGTATAGTCAAGTTCTATAACAAATTATTTATTAACTTAATATTACAATTATGTCTAAAAGAAAAGCTTTATCAAACGGTCAAAAAGGTCTTACAGCTAAGCAACGTCAAGAACTTGGTTTCACTGATAAGTTAAATGGTATTGCTGCCAGATTTCGTGAAGATGGTTATTACATGAAAGGATACCGCTCAAGCGAAATCAAAAAACAGCAACTTACCAATATCAATCACCAAATTGCAGAGGCTGAAGCATTTTAAATATAAATTTGATTTTATTTTTTTTGAGAAAGAAGACAAGAAAATAACATTAACTTATATGTATTTACATATTGAAAAACAATAATAATTTATAATATCATATAAAGAAAAGAGTGCTTTTAATAATATATATTTGTCGCATAATGTATATTATGCATACTCAATACAAAAGAATTATCTTATTGTTATTCAAAAGAAAAACCCATGCTTATCCAAAACACAGGTTTTTACAACATTTATAAAATATTTTCTATTTTACTTCATCACCATAATCATTTTTACCTGATTGTGATGATTGAATCAAAAGATAAATATTGTAAATTGGAGCAAGAAGCCACCAACCACATTTACCCATATCATGAAGTCTGCGAACACCCGCTGCAATTCCTGGAACTAAAACAGCCAAAGAATAGATTGTGCCGAAGATAACAAACCCTAAAAGACGAGCAGTTAAATTATCAACCACTGAAAATCCCAAAGAAAGTATAAAGTTACCCAAGAAAAACCACCAATAGTCACCTACTGGACTTCGTCCCTTAAAATTTGCGTAATTTTCAAATACAGCTTTTTTGTAAGCTGTAATAATTTTATTCAAAGCCATCAATTTTCTCCTATAAAAATACATTAAACATCTTAAACAGTCCAAGAATAACAGCTTGTGAATTTATGTAGAACAAGATTAGATTAATTACTAACTATACTTTAGTTAGTAAAACAGAGACTTAGAGAAGCGAAGAGATTAAATTTTGAGTATATTTTTCTTTTGGAGCGGTAAAAATTTCTTGCACAGAGCCCTGTTCAATAATTTTTCCGTCTTTCATCACCATAACTCGATGGGAAAGCGCATGAATAACGCGCATATCATGAGAGATAAAAAGATAACTTAAACCTTTTTCTTTTTGTAATTTTATCAATAAATCAATGATTTGCTTCTGAATTGTTACATCAAGCGCTGAAGTTGGCTCATCAAGAATTAAAATCTTCGGTTTTAAGATTAAAGCTCTAGCAATGGCTATTCTCTGCCTTTGTCCCCCTGAAAATTCATGAGGATATTTTGTTAAATCTTCAGGTTTAAGTCCTACATCACAAATTACACTATAAACTATTGATTTATATTTGTTTTTATCTATATTTTTATAATGAATTTTAAGTCCTTCACCCACAATTTGTTCAACAGTCATACGTGGATTAAGTGAATTATAAGGGTCTTGAAAAACGATTTGCACTTGAGAACGAAATGCCAACAAATCTTTTCTTTGTTTTAAGTCAAACTTATGCTCATTTATCTGAATATTCCCTGAAAACTTGATAAGCTGTGCCACACAAAGCCCTAGCGTGGTTTTTCCTGAACCAGATTCGCCAACAATTCCAAGTGTTTCATTTTCTTTTAGCTCAAAAGAAACATCGTCTACGGCATCAATTTTTTGCAAAACCTTTCCAAAAACGCTCTTTTTGATTGGGAAAGAAACCTTAATGTTTTCAACTTTTAAACAAGACTTGTTTGTTGTATTGTCATTATTTATCAACCTATTATAAGATGATATTAATTTTTTAGTGTAACTTTTTTGCGGTTTATTAAAAACATCTTCCGTTGCCCCAGTTTCAATAATTTTTCCATCTTTCATCACGCAAACTCGGTCAGACATTTTTTTAATCACTGATAAATCATGACTGATGAAAATGATAGACATCTTCGTTTGTTTCTTAATTTCAAGTAACAAATCAAGAATTTGCTTTTGAACTGTCACATCGAGTGCTGTTGTTGGTTCATCTGCAATCAAAATTTTAGGATTGTTGGCAATCGCCATAGCAATCATCACCCTTTGTCTTTGCCCCCCTGAAAGCTCAAAAGGATAACTATTCACCCTCTCCTCAGCATTTTGAATGCCTGTTAGCTTGAGAAGTCTCAAAACCTCTTCCTGAGCCTTCTGAGAACTTATTTTGTTATGAGTTGAAATAATCTCAGCAATTTGCTTTCCAATCTTGTGTAGCGGATTTAAGGAAGACATTGGCTCTTGAAAAATGAACGAGATATCTCTTCCTCTAATTTTTTGGAGCTTTTCTTCCGCAACGCCACATAACTCTTGATTTTCAAATAAAATAGATGATTGCTCGGTGTGATATGCTTTGGGATAAGGCAATAAACCTAAAATAGACAGTGATGTCACAGATTTTCCTGAACCAGATTCACCAACAATTCCTAAAACTTCATTTTGATTTAATTGAAAGGAAACATTATCAACTGCTTTGACATCTGCTCCCTGCTCACGCTTAAAATGAACGGATAAATTTTTGACATTAAGTAAACTCATTTATTTTTCCTCGTGTCAAAAACATCTCTCACCCCTTCTCCAATAAAAATCAAAACGGTTAAGAGTGTTGAGAGAACAATAAAAATAGAAAGTCCAATCCATGGAGATTGCAAATTATCCTTACCTTCTCTGACTAAATCTCCCAGAGATGGATATTCGTGAGAAAGCCCTAAGCCCAAAAAATCAAGAGCCGTCAGCGCCACAATTGCTTCAGACATAATAAATGGCACAAAAGTGATGGTTGTGACCACAGCATTAGGGAGAATATGGCGATAGATGATTCGCATATCACTCACGCCTAAAGCTTGAGCAGCCCTAACAAATTCCAAATTTCTAGCCCGCAAAAACTCTGCCCGCACCATTCCTGTCAAACTTGACCATGAAAAGAGCAAAAGAATGAACAAGAGCGACCAAAAGGTCGGTAAGAAAATGCTCGAAATGATAATGAGAATGAAAAGTTGTGGTAAGGAATCCCAAATTTCTAAAAATCTTTGTAAGAGAATATCAATTTTTCCACCAAAATAGCCTTGAATTGCCCCAATAAAGATACCAATAACACTTGAAACAAGCGTGAGAACAAAAGCAAAGAAAATTGAAATGCGAATACCATATAAAATTCTTGCCAAGATATCCCTTCCCTCCATATCTGTTCCCAAAAGATGTTTAGCATCTGGTGCAGAAGGGGTCGGCCTACCAATTTCATAATCAACTGTGTTAAAAGAAAAAGGAATTGGAGGCATAATCATCCAGCCTTTTTCTTGAATGTTTTTCAAAATATATGGGTCTTTATAATTGGTTGGGGTTGGAAAATCACCCCCAAATACTGTTTCATTATAAGTTTTAAAAACTGGAAAATATAAATTCCCATCATATTTTAAGAAATAAGGTTTATCGTTTGCAATAAGCTCTGAGAATAGACTTAAGAAAAACAAAACAAGAAACAAAAACAAAGAAACGTAAGCTCTTTTATTTTTTTTGAAAGCGCTTATCTTTCTTTTGACTAAAGAAGAATTATCCAATTTATTTTCTGCTTCATTCAAGGTAAAATTCCCTTATGAGCTTATAATAGATGTTCAATATCGAGAAGAATCTCTCCGCCATCATCTTCAACAACCGCCTTGTTAATGATCTGCTTTACATTTTCTTTTTTAGGTTCTTCAACCACATCAACTTCATCATTGACAACTTCATCAACAAACCCATCTTCTTCAATTTCTTCAACTGGTGCTTCAGAAATTTTTTCTGCTTTTTCACTCAAAGCAGGTGCTTGAGTTTCAGGAATTGCCTCTTGTACAACTTTTTCTTCAATTGTTTCCACGGCTTTAACTTGAGCCATTTTTTCAGCAAATTCTTTTTGTTTTTGTTGCATTTTTGCCACATCATCAATTTTACTGTTATTTCTCAACCACTCAATGTACCAGAGATTAAATTGATTTTTAGAATCTTCCATTTCTTGCGGTGAAATAATTGTTTTTGCCAATTTGGTGGATAGTTCATATTTCAAAGCAGAACCCGCATTTTTAAGAATGGACTGATTACAAACCTTCTTGCTATATAGATAGTTAATCAAGAAAGAAGAAACAGGGCAAAAACCATAGTTGACATTATAAGAGCTTTGTTTTGGGTCTTTAATTGCCATCGTCACAGCTTTTTCACTTCTAATTCTGTCATAAAGAGAATATGTGTCATCTTTATCGTCTAAGCCACTAATTCCTTGCACAACAATAACCGTATTCTTATCCAAACCAAAGGCCTCAAGCTTATCAATAAACTCTTGAAGCTTTCCATAAACACAGTTCATCTGATTGAGATAAGCCACTTTTTTATAATATGGGTCAAGTTTTTTAACCCAAGGTAAGTTCTTTTTGCTTAACCATTCCGTTGTTGGTTTAATAGCGCAATATTCGTCATAAACAAACATTTCACCTGGAGCATCAATTAATGTAAAATAGGTGGCATTTCCTGTGTCTTTGAGAATGTCATCAAAAATGACATCAAATGTTCTCACGGAATTAATCACATAGAGATTATCATATGGAATTCCCACTAAAGCAACTTTGTTAGGGTCAGTGAAATTTCCTAAAAAACCATAGAGCCAAGAGAGATTGCTGAAAAGTTTTGTACTATCAATCCACTGTAAAATCAACAATTTAGACTTTTGACATTCTGAAATATTCATCCCATTAAAATTAAAAGGACGACTAATTTTTTCAACACATTTATCAGCTAATTCTTGATTGTTTTTATGGCAAAGTTCAATGCCGTGAGACTGATAAACATTAATACGATAATTTGCATGTTTGAAATTGTCAAAAAGCTCATTTTCTTCAAGATAAATATGTTTTTCATTACGATTCTTGAATTTCATATAGCCATCAATCATCACATTATCAAGAACAGCTTCCTCACTAGGTTTACTATTCAAAATATTAAACTGACTAACAATATTCAAAAAAGGATCTTTTTCTTCAACATAAGCATTGGGATAAATTGAAAAATTGTTTTTGGCATAGAAGCCTTGCATAATGTCTTTTGTTTTCTTTGCTGCTTGAGAAGCGACCTCAGAATCTTCCACTGCTGAAAGATAATTATGAGAGGTGGCATTTGGCAACATCACATAAATAAATTTATTGCCTTGAGCTTGTTCAAGTTTTTGACCATTTTCATAAACTGTAATAAATTCTTTTTTGTGTCTTTGATTAATATATTCATCAGCGAAAATTCCCGCAAAAATAAGCACCAACAAGGAAGTAACATATAACTCAAGCTTTTTATTAGCAAACAGCAGAAAAACGAAGGTAACAATAAACGCAAAAACAGCGGCAATCACATCTGAACCTGTGATAAAGTTTTTAGCAAATTCAGGAGAAACAAGATTATAAAAAATGGAATAAAGAAAAGAATCTGGTGACAAAGTCATATATTGATTAAGCATTGCATAAATCATTAAAGACACAACCAGAGAAACAAATAAATCTTCTAAAAGTGCTGAAAAAGAGATAAGAAACATAATCAAAATGGATAAAGCAAAAATGATAGCAACAGGAAGAAAGATGTGCGGAACAACATTAAAGCCTTCCAAAAAGAGCGAATAGTTAGCAGAACTTGCAAACAAAAGAAAGTTAATACTGATAAAAATGCCCACAAAAAAACCTTTTATCAGCCAGTCAAAGAAAAACTCAAAGATATCTCTTTTTTCACATTTTTTATAAAGAGAGAATCTTTTATAACTCTCTGCTTTCATTGGGGCTTTAGGCTTACTTTTTATAAACATTGCAATTCACTATTCAAGAAGTTATCTAAACAAGTGCTAAGTATAACTACTCTTCATCAAGAAATAAAGTAAAAAAGCCAACTAATTAGACAAATATATTAAATAAGAAGAAGAAAGCGAAATAAACACAAAAAATATATAATAAAATATAAAAAAAAGCCCCGTATGAAACGAGGCTTTTGTAAAACTTTGTTCGACTATCTTGAATAGAATTCGATAACAAGGTTTGGTTCCATCAAAGAAGCATAAGGCACATCTTCAAATTTTGGAATAAATGTATATTTAGCTGTGCATTTTTTTGCATCTAGTTCAATATATCCAGGAACTTCTCTTGAACTAGATTCGAGAGCTGAGATAACCATAGGGATTTGTCTTGAACCTTCAGCAATTTCAACAACATCACCAGCTTTAACAACAAATGAAGGGATGTTTACTTTTTGACCATTCACAAGAATGTGACCATGGTTAACAAATTGACGAGCCGCAAAAATTGTTGGAACGAACTTTGCTTTATAAACAACGTTATCCAAACGAGATTCTAAAATACCTATAAGGTTTTCAGCAGTATCGCCTTTTCTTCTATTAGCTTCAACATAACATTTATGGAATTGCTTTTCGGTCAAATTACCATAATATGTTTTCAATCTTTGTTTAGCATAAAGCTGTTCACCATAATCAGTTGGTTTTTTTCTTCTGGCACCATGTTGTCCAGGAACATTTTCTCTTTTCACGAAAGAACTATTTGCATCACCCCAAAGGTTAACCCCATAAGTACGGCAAACTTTTTTCTTTGCAGAAACAATACTTTTCATTATAAAATTTCCTTTTATTTATTACATTTCATTATTGTCCCGATAGTTTTGAAATGAATTTCAAACGGGGCATAAAAGCCCACTTTCTCGGAAGTGAGTGCAATCTATTATAAAAAAATAATAATTTCAAGCAAAATCTTCAAAAAAGATGTAGATTTTTAGATACTTATGCCTAATAATAAGCACCAACAGAAAAAGGAGTTAAAAATGGGCTATGATATTCTCTTTCAGCAAGCACTAAAATTGCACGAAGATGGTCGTTTGATAGAAGCTGAAAAAATATATCGCAAAATTTTAGAAACAACGCCAAATAATCCTGATATCTTGAACTTATTGGGGCTAATTGCTCAAGCTCAAGGCATTCATGGTGAAGCTGTAACACTTTTCTATCAAGCCATTAAGCAAATTTCCACCCATGCCCCATTTCACTATAACCTAGCAATTTCTTTGCAAGCTTGGGGAAAACCTTATGAAGCCATAGATGCTTTTTTGCAGGCCCTTAAATTTCAACCTGCAATTCCCGAGGCTTACTTGAATATTGCTAACATCTATCTTTCTCTTGGCAAAAGAACAGAAGCCATTGAGAACTTTCAGAAAGCACTTCAAATCGCTCCTGATTATGCAGAAGCAAAAGCAAACATTTGTTTCCTAAAAAAAGATATTGAACAATTAGAAGCTTTAAAAGGTCAATATTCAATGGAAGCTTCAATATATTATTTCTTAGCAAAACTTTATCAGCAGAAAAACATTCAAAAAGCTTATCAAAACATTGAAAAGGCAAATGAGCTTTGTCAAAACTCAGACTTAATTCTTTTTGAAAAAGCCTATCTTGACCTTCTCTTAGAACATTCTCAAAAAGCAAAAGCCACGTTTGAAAGCGTTATTAAGCTTAATCCTAACCATCTTGAAGCGCTAATTAATCTTGGGCTTTTGGAAGCGGAAGAAAAGAACTTTCAAAAAGCAGAAGAACTTTATAAAAAAGCCATTCGCTTAGATAATCAAAATCTTGCGGCACATTTGAATTATGCCACCCTACTCTATCAACAAAAAAGACTTCACGAAGCACTTGAAGAATATCGTCAAGCCGTTATCTTGCAACCAGAAATGCCAGAAGCGAGTAATAATATTGCTCTCATTTTACGAGATTTAGGCGAATTTGAAGAGGCATTAGGACTTTTTTTTAATGCATTTAACAAAGCCCCTCAACAAGCAGAATTTGGCTTAAATATCATTGAAACGCTTTATCTTTTGGTGCAAAGCAATAAAAAAGAAGAAGCGCTGAAAATTGCTGAAAACTGGCTAAAATCATATCCTGATAATTTGTTTTCCAAACAAGCTTTTGCCGCTTTGAGTGGGCAAGAAATTGCATCAAATGAAACCTATAATAATATTTTATTTGATAATTTTGCCGAGAGATATGAAGAAACACTAAAAAACATAGAATATAATTTAATAAATAAAATCAAAGAATTAAATCTTAACGTTAATGGTAAAGTGATAGACTTGGGCTGTGGCACAGGGCTTTTGGGTGAATCAATTAAAACTTCTGAGAATGAATTTATTGGAATCGATTTATCACAAAATATGTTAACGCTTGCAGCAGAAAAGAATGTTTATGATGAATTGATTAAAACAGATGCTCTCTCTTATCTTAAAGAAAATAAAGATTTTGATTGGCTTTTTGCCCTAGATGTTTTTAATTACATAGGGGATGTTTCAGAAATTTTAAAACAATGTCAAAACAAAAAGATTTGTTTTTCAATTGAAATTCTTGAAAATTCTGAAAAAGATTATACCCTTTCCGAAAGCGGTCGATATTTACATAATTCCCAATATATTGAAAATCTTTTAGAAAGTTTAGGGTTTCCAACGATTGAAAAAATGATTCTCAACTTAAGAACTGAGAATGGAGAAGATGTTAAAGGCTGTTTATATTATTCTGCTTTTTTAAAAAATTAAAAAACACATATTTAGTTGCACATTTTTTCTTATTTACCCAAAAAAAGAGAGAAGAAATCTTCTCTCTTTTTTGGTTTAATACATTTTAAAAATCATCATCGTCGTCTTCAAATCCTTCGTGATAATTTTCTTCATTATCTTCAAAATCATCTTCCTCGTCATGACCTAAAGCCATATTTTCTCTTTCTTCTCCCTCGAGAATTTCAGATTTTCTACGGCGTCCCCTTCTCTTCTTCTGAGGTGTTTTTTTCTTCATGGCATCAATCACATAATTGCCAACGATTTTATATAAATCGACCAGATGATTATTATAGACATGGTCAGCATCTTCAATCATAGCAAAATCAACTTGAACGCTTCTTTGCGAATTAAGTTTTTTCGCCAAAGCTTCCACACTTTTTGGATTCCCAATTTCATCTGCTTCACCTTGAATAATCAGTCCAGAAGTTGGACAAGGTGCTAAAAACGTAAAATCTTTTTCATCTGCAGGTGGGCAAATGGCCACAAAATTGTTAATATCAGGTCTTCTCATCAACAATTGAAGTCCAATCCAAGCCCCGAAAGAATAACCAGCAACCCAGCATTGTCTTGCTTCAGGGTTAACAGATTGAAGCCAATCTAAAGCGATAGTTGCATCTGAAAGCTCACCAGGACCATCTTCAAACTCACCTTGAGAACGCCCAACACTACGAAAATTAAATCGTAAAACTGAAAAGCCAAGTTTTTGGAAGCAGTTAAACAAGGTGTAAACAACCTTATTATTCATCGTGCCGCCATATTGTGGGTGTGGGTGGAGGATTAAAGCAACAGGAGCACCCGGATTTTCACTTTGGTGATATCGTCCTTCAAGACGTCCTGCATAGCCATTAAAAATTACTTCAGACATTTAGCTCTCTTTTTTCATTTTAATTTAACAAAAGTTAAGTTATTTTACACTATAATACTGATTAAAAGTTAAAATTTTATGAGGACAATAACATATAATGACATCCTTTTACAAGATAATTCTTAAAGATCTCTCTTCCATCCTTGAAAGAGACCCTGCCACAAACTCAAAAATTGAAGCAGTAATTTGCTCTTCAGGTTTTCATGCCGTTGTCTTGCACCGCATCAGCCACAAGCTTTGGCAGAAAAACTTTAAACTCATGGCTCGAATTCTTTCAGGATTTTCCAGATTTCTCACGGGCATTGAAATCCACCCTGCTGCCCGAATCGGCGAAGGTTTTTTTATTGACCACGGAATGGGGGTCGTTATTGGTGAAACAACTGAAATTGGCAAAAACGTCACCTTATATCACGATGTCACCTTAGGTGGAACAACAGTCTTTGATGCTTCTGGTAAAGTGATGAACAAAAGACACCCTTCTCTTGAAGATAATGTCATCATTGGCTCTGGAGCACAAATCTTAGGACCAATCACAATTGGTAAAAACGCTAAGATTGGCTCAAACGCCATTATCACCAAAAATGTTGCCGCCAACACCACTGTTGTTGGCTTAGCGGCTCATAAAGTTGAACAAATCAATAAAAAAGGACAATATTTTCAGGCTTACGGCATTTGCCAAGGGCAAGAAGACAACACAAGCTATAATATTGAAAAACTTTCTGCCGAGATTTCATCTCTTAAAAAAGAAATTGAAAAGCTGAAAAAAGAACATTGATTGTAACCATATTGTAACTATTATTTTAATAAATTTTATTGTAAGATAAGATATAGGCAAAGAATTATGGAGGTCGCCATGAAAAGATATCTATATTTTTCCGCATTTTTTGTAGGAACATTCCTAATGGCTTCTGCTGTTTCGGCGCAACTTCCTGCAAATCCATGGACACCACAACCCCCAACCCCCAATGATGGGGATTTTGGGGCGAATGCATCAGAACCTCTAGATTATAACTCTCCTGATGCTCCTGCATATGTGAACAATAGCATCACCAATGGTGAAGTGCTTCCCGTTGACCCATGGGCAAGAGCGCGCGATCGCTCAGGTGTTAGAACTTGGCGTGGCAGTGGAAAACATGGCGAATTAAACTATATCGGTGAAGCAACAACTTGGGGCACAGCAATGGGACAAGAAATGATTGCGCCAGAAGTGAACCGCCATAATATGTTGGTGATGACTGACCATTTAAGAAATATGGGCTATAAAATCCCTAAGTCTTACGACCAAAAAATTAAAGATATGCCTAAAGCTTATCGTTCTATGTTGCAAGATAGCATGAACAACATTCCAAGTGCAACCGATCCGCTCAGCCAATCATTCTATCGCATTATGACAGATGTTGAAGCAGGAACTGGCTTAGACTTTGACAACTTGCTCTTCAATAGCTTAGACATTTTAGGCACCGATTAGAATTTAGAAAAAGGATTTTATGCCAATGCTGAAACCGTTCTTGTTAGTTCTTTCTCTTTCTTTGGCAACAACAGTTGTTCAAGCTCAAATTTCTTTTGATGAGAGCTATGAAGATGAATTGACTCGCAAGAGAATTGAAAAAGAGCTTAAAAAGGCAGAGATTATTCCTCCTGAGGTCAGCGGAAAAATTCAGGCAGAACATAACAACAAAATCAGACGTGATGTAAAAAACCAAGATGTTTATCAACGAAATGTTTCTGTTCAGATTATGAACCATATAAATAAAGAAAAAGACCCTAATTATAAACCTGTGGCTGTTGATGTTAAGAGTGATGAAAAAATGAGAGCATTTTATGATGAAAACTTCAAATTTGATGTAAGCGAAATTTTATATACTCAACCAGTTTCAGAAGAAGCAAACTAAAAATTTTATTCCCCTATAAAATTTATCTTCTCCCCAAAAAAAACACCGAATAGAACTTCGGTGTTTTTTATTTTTTAAGCCTGAGCCTTAAGCAATTTTCTCTTTCTTTTTCTTATCAAAGATGAACTTAGGCTCAGCATTTTTTTCAATAACATCTGCATTAATGATAATTTCGCTCAAATCTTTCTTATCAGGCACATCATACATCAACTCAAGCAAGTTTTCTTCCATAATTGAACGAAGTCCACGAGCACCAGTCTTTCTCTCAATGGCTTTCTTAGCAATTGCAATCAAAGCATCATCTGTAACTTCAAGCTTAACATCTTCCATTTCAAACAACGTTTTATATTGCTTCATAATGGCATTCTTAGGCTCTGTTAAAACTTTAACCAAAGCAGCTTCATCTAAATCATTCAAGGTTGCAATCACAGGAAGTCTGCCGACAAATTCAGGAATCAAGCCAAATCTGAGCAAGTCTTCAGGTTGAACATCACGCAAAATTTCACCAACACCACGTTTGTCTTCACCAACAACTTTTGCTCCAAACCCAATTGAACCTTCTTTACCTCTTTTAGAAACAATCTTCTCAAGCCCTGCAAAAGCACCACCACAAATAAACAACACATTTGTTGTATCAACATGCAAAAATTCTTGTTGAGGATGTTTTCTACCGCCTTGAGGTGGAACATTGGCAACTGTTCCTTCAATAATTTTCAACAAAGCTTGTTGCACGCCCTCACCTGAAACATCTCTGGTGATAGATGGGCTATCTGTTTTGCGAGAAATTTTATCAATTTCATCAATATAGATAATCCCTCTCTGTGCTTTCTCGATGTCATAATTGGCAGATTGAACCAATTTCAACACAATATTTTCAACATCTTCACCCACATAACCAGCTTCTGTCAAGGTTGTTGCGTCGGCAATTGCAAAAGGCACATCCAAAATCTTCGCTAAAGTTTGAGCCAATAAAGTCTTGCCACTACCTGTTGACCCAATGAGAATAACGTTTGATTTTGACACTTCAACATCTTTGTTAGACACATTGCTATTAAGTCTTTTATAGTGATTATAAACAGCAACTGACAAAACTTTTTTCGCATGGTCTTGACCAATCACATATTGATCCAAAAACTCTTTAAGCTTTGAAGGGGTTGGCAAGTGTTCTGAACTAGCAAGGTTCTTTTCGCCTTTAAGTTCAGGAATTTCATCAGAAAGAATATTGACGCAAACTTCAATACATTCATCACAAATATAGACCCCACGACCTGCAATCAGCTTTTTGACTTCATCTTGACTTTTACCGCAAAATGAACAGTGGAGAACTTCGTCGTTTTTATCTACCATAGTCTTACTCTCTTTTATTTCATAATTTCGTTTCTTGAACTGACAATGCTGTCAATCAAGCCGAATTTCAAAGCTTCCTGTGGATTCATAAAATTATCTCTTTCCATAGCAGCTTCAATTTTCTTAATGTCTTTGCCTGTGTGGTGCGCATAAATTTCATTCAGGCGTTTTTTCATTCCCAAAATTTCTTTGGCATGAATTTCAATATCTGTCGCCTGTCCTCTAAAGCCACCCGAAGGTTGGTGAATCATAATGCGAGAATTTGGCAAAGAAAATCTTTTTCCCTTAGCCCCACCAGCAAGCAAAAGAGACCCCATAGAACAAGCCTGACCAATACACATTGTGTTCACATCGCAAGAGATATATTGCATTGTGTCATACATCGCCATCCCTGAAGTGACCACACCCCCTGGGGAATTAATATAGAAAAAGATGTCTTTGTTTGGATTTTCTGCTTCTAAAAACAAAAGCTGAGCACAAACAAGCGAAGAAACATCATCGTTCACTTCACCAGTGAGAAAGATAATTCTCTCTTTGAGCAATCTTGAGTAAATATCAAAAGAACGCTCTCCTCTAGCTGTTTGTTCAATGACCATAGGAACAAGCGTGCCATCATAAACTTCCAAACCGTCTTTTCTAAACATATTCATTTCCTAACCTATAATTTTAGTATTACTTATCACAATATATACATTTCTTCAACAAATAGTTAATATTGACTTTTTTCTTAATTCAGTAAAAATAGAAACTGAAAGCGTAAAAAGAAAGGGTGTGAGCGATGATTTATTGTGATATGGATGGCGTGTTGGTCGATTTTGATGAAGGCTTTTATGAAATCAATGGAAAATATCCTTCAGAATTACCCCGTCATGAAATGTGGCAACTTATCTCCGCAAATGAAAATCATTGGTTAGACCTCCCTCAAAAACCGGACGCAATGACACTCATAAACTTCCTTGCAAATTATGACTATAAAATTCTAACAGGGTTACCAATCAGTGGCTATGACAAAGCTGAAAAAGAGAAAAAGCTATGGATTGAAAAACACATCGGCAAACATTTACCCGTTATCTGTTGCCTAAGCAGAGATAAACATCTTTATTGTAAAAAAGCAGATATCCTCATTGATGATAGAAAAAGAATGATTAGTGACTGGGAAAATGCTGGCGGAATTGGAATCTTGCACACCTCAAGCATTGAAACAATTGCTAAACTCAAAGAAATTTTAAGTTAAATTAATTCACAACAACATCAAAACGACAAACAACTTCATCGAACTTTCTATCTTTATCTAAATAGAAAAAGACAAATTTATCTTTAGAAAACCACTCGGAAATCAAATATTTCTTCCCATAAACTTCCACAACCACATTATTTTTAGAAACCATAATGTTGCGATTTTCCAAACCCAATTCAGGCTGACAAGTTTTGCCGTTAACATATTGATAAAGCAAGCCATCTTCGTCATTTTTTCCCATAATCAAGAATAAATCATCTTCCAAAAGATATGACTTATAAGGTGCTTTTAAGCTTGAAACAGCTTCACAGTTAAGATTAAGGTTGTTGTTTAACTGATTAATATTTAAAGAAAAAACAGGAATTAAAAATTTTAATTTATCATTGTTTGCTTTGAGGTGATTATAAAGTGCTTCACATGCCACAACCTGCTCATCATTCATATAATCCAGATAAACAAACTTCATTCGACGGGCAATTTTTTCCTGAAAATTATTCTTCGTTGCCCATAAAGTGAGATATGTATCACGATAGGACACAGAGAGCCAAGACAGTGAAAACAAAATCACCGTCGACAGAAACAGAACATAAATTCTAAATTTATTCTCAGATTCCATAAAAAAACTCCCTGCCCCAATATAAAAACAACCCCTTACAAATGCAAGAGGTTGTTTAAAAGGCTTAATAACTTTTTAGAGGGAAATAATATGTCTTTCTCTGAAGATGACTGAAGCCTTACTGTTCAGCAACATCTCGTCATAAGAAATATAACTTTCTTCTTTTCCGAGGATTGCGTTGATAAAATTATCATTCAGCCCTTTGAAACGAACATCATAGTCCGTTTGAGGTGGATAAATGTTAATAAACCTTGTAGGATTCTCATTATTGTCATGATAGTAGAAATAAGAGTCAGCACTTTTCGTTTCAATATGAACTGTCCCTTTTTCAAAGCGTATCTCTATGCTTTCAGAATAAAGACGACAATCCAAACGACGTGTGCCACCAAAGGTGAAGGCAATTTTGTCTTCTCTGATACCAGAAACCTGATAGCGGTCAAACTCATCAATAAGCTTATAAGCAGTCAGTTTTTCAACACCGAAAATGAAGTTCATATAATCCAGCTCGTGGTTGATATGGTCCTGAAGCATACTTCCGCCGTGCAAGTCTTTTACACCGTCAGGCTTATGATAAGTGAAATCCAATGTAAGAGAAATCACATCTCCATAATTTTTTTTCCAGTTTTCCAAATTTTCTTTTACGAATAAATAAGGTGGATCAAAGCGACGTGGATGACAGGTTGAAACAACTAGGTTATTTTCCTCTGCATGTCTGAAAACAGCATGTAACAAACCAAATTCCATCACATCACAACACATTGGTTTTTCACAAAACACATGTACACCGGCTTTAACGGCCTCTCTCATTTGTTCAAAATGAAATTTATCAGGCGAACAAATAAACACTGCCTCAACAACTTCCAAAAGCTCAGGATATGTTTCAAAGCGAGTCAGTTGAACATCATATTCTTTTTTAACACGTTCAAAAGAAGCGATATCAGGGTCAAAAGCCCCCACAATTTCAACATGATGATTTTCCAGCAATAATTCTAAATGCGATTGCAAAGCATGGTCACCAAGTCCAACAAAACCAATTTTAATTTTTTTCATAACCAATCCGTTTAATAAAACAATAAATGAATAATAATAAATTTTCAGCCTATCACCAGCCATCTTAGACAAAAAGTCAACAAAAAAAGCCCCGCTGTTTTCAGTGAGGCTTTTTTGCTTTATTTCAAAGCAATCAAATTTGTTCTAAAAGAACTATTTTTTTGCTGTTTTTTTAGCAGCTGGCTTAGAAGTTTTTTCTTCTTTAGCTTCTGCCTTAGGTTCAGCTTTTTTAGTTGCTTTTTTCGCAGGCTTTTCACCTTTTTCATTGAAGTCAAATAATTCTTCAACAGAAACAACGACATCATTGAAGCTTACTTTTGCCAAGATATGGTCAACAATTTTGTCTTCATAAATTGGTGCACGCAAAGATTCAACTGCTTGCTTGTTTTGAAGGTAATATTGCAAAACAGCTTGTTCTTGACCAGGATATTTTCTGGCTTCAGCCATAATTGCCTTATTAATGTCATCAGCTTCAACTTTAACATCAGCACCTTTTGCAATTTCAGAAAGCAAAAGACCAAGTTTAACTCTTCTGAGCGCAATTTCTTTATACTCAGCCAAAATGTCTTTTTCAGAACGATTTTTTTCGTCTTCATCAAGTTGGTTGAATTTTTTTGCTTGTTCATATTGTTTAACAATCACATCATATTCTTGGTCAAGCAAAGATTTAGGAGCTTGGAAAGTATATTCCTTGTCCAAAACATCAAACAAAGTGCGTTTTAATTTCATTCTTGTTGCACGGTCATAGTCTTCAGCAATTCTTTCAGAAATTTTCTTCTTCAAGTCTTCCAAAGATTTTTCACCCATAGATTTTGCGAAATCTTCGTTAACTTCCACTTTCTTAGGTTCAAGAACGTCTAAAACTTCAACAGCAAACACACTGTCTTTGCTAGCAAGTTCTTTTGCTTGATAATTTTCAGGGAATTTAACTTTAACGTCAACCTTATCACCTGTTTTTGAACCAATCAATTGGTCTTCAAAACCAGGAATGAAAGAGTTGCTACCAAGAACCAAAGGATATTTTTCACCTTTTCCGCCTTGGAATTCAACACCATCAATAGAACCAACAAAGTTAATGACAACAGTGTCGTTCTTCTCAGCTTTTTTGCCTTCAGGAGCTTTAGTTGTTTCTCTGCGAGATTCAGCCATATACTTCAAAGCTTTTTCAACTTCTTCAGCAGAAACTTCTGCTTTAAAGCGGTCAAGATTGATTTTTGCAAAATCACCAAGTTTAATTTCAGGAAGATTTTCAACAGAAATCTCAACTTCAATGTCTTTTCCTTCCTCAAACTTAGAAATTTTAACATTAGGCATCGTTGCAGGGTTTAATTTTTTAGAATCAATTAATTCTGCTGTTGCCTCTTGAATCATTGTTTCCAAAGCTTCACCGACGACAGAAGACTTATATTGCTTTTCCACCATAGCTTTTGGTGCTTTTCCTGGTCTGAAACCTTGGATTTTAACAGTCTTCGCAATTTTAGCCAATTGTTCGGCAACTTTTTCATCAAATTTTTTGCTTGGAATAGTGACTTTATATTCCTTATTCAAGCCTTCTGATTTTACTTCTTTAATATCCATATTTCTCTCTTGAGTTTATTATTGAAATTGAAACTTACGCTTTATTAAAAATAAAGACCCAACAATGTGGGTCTGAAATGGTGCGGGTGGAGGGACTTGAACCCCCATACCTTGCGGCGCTTGATCCTAAGTCAAGTGCGTCTACCAATTTCGCCACACCCGCACATCAAACAACTTGCGTTGTGTGAGCATAATTAATACAAAAAAAACTTAAATGCAAGCAGAAAATTCACAATCTAAATAAAATTATTGTATTCTCTGAGATTCTTTTATAATATGAGCAAATAAATATCAAAGATTCTAAGCAATTTTAGAGGGAGTATGCTTGTGTTTCAAAAACGACTGACCAAAAAAATCTTAATGACAACCGCAATGGCAGCAATGCTCTCCTCTTGTGGTATGTTTAAGCAAAACGCCGAATATAGCTCAACAACAAACTGGTTTTTAGGAATTAGTAATGAAGAACTCGGCAACGAAGAAGCACAAAAAGCAACCCTTTCTTATTCTCAAGGAAATTTTGCAATTGCCGAAAAACATTTTCTAAAAGCCTTAAGCGATAACCCGAAAAACCAACAAGCCCTCATGGTTGGTGCATTGACTTATGAAAAAGAAGGTAAGTTGAACAAAGCTCGTGCTTATTATGAAGATATCATCATTATCGGCGGCGACAAAACAACCGTTCTTGGCACAACAGACGGCTTGCCACATAAGATGACCGAAGTTGCACAACAAAGATTGAGAAATATCACCCTCACTCAAACTCAAATCATCGTTGAAGACAAATTTGGCAATAAAACCTTCAAAATTTCTCAAGAAATTGCTGACAAACAAGGCAAATCGGCAATGGAAGAAGCGTTGTTCCTTAGAAGCGAAAAAATTGAATTTAATAACAAAGCCACAGCAGAAGCCAACCTCAAAGCGGTTGAAATTTTGTTTGATGATAATGAAAAGAACGTAATTTCTCGTTTTCTCATCTTAAAAGAACTCGCTGAAAAAGATATGGTCACTAAAGAAGAATTTTTGGCTGCCAGAAATCAAAATCTTGGCGGACTTTTACCTTTAAGCAATAAAGCTCCAGCATTAGGCATTGGCGAACCAGTGCCTTCTGCCGATGTTGTCCTTGACCGAATCGATGCCTTAAAACTTGGTGTTGAAGAAAGAGCGATTTCTCCGAAAGAATTTTCTGCAGAAAGAGATATGATTGTTGATGCTATTTTACCTGCAAATCCTCGTGAAAGAGCCAAAAACAAAGCCCCTTCTCGTGATATCTTGGGCGCTGCAAAAGACTTAAGAAAGCTTGAAGTGATTGCCGAACTTGGATTAATTACACCAAAAGAAAAAGAAGCAGAGCAAAGAGCAATTGAAAGAGCTGTCAAAACTTCTAGTGCTGCAAAACCAACTCCGAAGAAAGCTCCAACAAAACCTCAAAAACCAACAGCTCCAAAACCTTTGGTTTCTGTTCCACAAACACAAGCTCAAGCTTCTGCAACAGCTCCTGAACCAGCTCCAGCAGAAAAGAAGCCTTTTATTGAAAAGAAAGTGGAAATTAAAGGCACAATGCGTGAATTTCCTGGTGACCCTAACGTCAGTAGTCCTTTCTAAATAAAATAATTGTTCAAAAACTTATCCTTAGAGAGATAACCCTTTCTAAGGATATTTTTTTATTGCTAAAAAACATATATCAAGTTATATGTTTTTTCTTTAACAATTGTTACAAATATGTTACATTATAAAATAGAAATGAATATTATTTACGCACTATCAGGAGGAAAGACTATGAACAGAATGTTTTTAAGACTTATGACGACCATTCCTCTTCTTTCAATCGCCTCTCAAGCTCACGCCCAAATGAGCATTGAAACCGATGATGCGAATAGTTTGCTCAACGAATATTATAATATTGCGCTCAATCTTGGAGAAATAACCAATTCTCCTCAAATCTCGTGGGAAGAAGTTGACAAGAGCGGAACCAACACAGTTGAAGTTAAACTCCCTAATAATATTGTTAAATATCCATGAATGGCACTTGATAGCTACATTTTAACGCCATCAATTGAGCTTGCTTATGCAAGAAGTGTCGGCGATAGAACTTCTGAAGTTGAGAGCTATTTCGTGGGTAATCCAAACGCTCCTTGGTTGATGAGAGGTGCAGACGAAAGCCGAAACAGCTTTAGAACAAGCGCAAACTTGAAAATCAACAATATCTATACCCCTTTCGCCTTCAACCTCGGATATGCCAGAGATACTCGCTCAAACTACTCCGACGACCAAATATACCTCACAATCAGATATAATTTCTAAAAATGAATATTAAAAAAGAAGGGAAACTCTTTCCCTTCTTTTTGATTCTATAAAAAACAACTGGATTTATTTTTATCCTTATGTTAAATAAAGGCAAATTTGATTTGTTTTAGAGATTTAAAAATGACAACAGAATATACAAGAAAATGTTTCGCAATCATTGCCCACCCAGACGCAGGTAAGACGACTCTTACCGAAAAGCTACTCTTGTTCGGTGGTGCAATTCAACAAGCTGGTGAAGTGAAAGCTCGTGGTGAACGCCGTCGTGCTCGTTCAGACTGGATGAAAGTTGAACAAGAACGAGGCATCTCCGTTGCTTCCTCTGTCATGACTTTTGAATATGAGAAAACAAAATTCAACCTCTTAGACACTCCAGGACACGAAGACTTCTCTGAAGACACTTATCGTGTGCTAACCGCTGTTGACTCTGCTGTGATGGTGCTTGACGGTGCAAAAGGTATTGAAACTCAAACAAAGAAACTCTTTGAAGTTTGTCGCTTACGAAACATCCCAATTCTCACTTTCATCAACAAACTCGACCGTGAATCTTTAGACACGTTCCTATTGCTTGATGATATTGAAAAAACACTTGCCCTTGATGTGACCCCTGCTAGCTGGCCAATTGGCTCAGGCAAAGAATTTATGGGCTGTTATGACCTCATCAATGACCAATTGATTTTGATGAATAAAAATGACAAATCACACATCAACTCAACCATTGAAGTCATCAAGGGCATTGACGACCCTAAAATTGATAAACTTATTCCAAGTTACCTCGCTGAAAAATTGCGTGAAGATATCATGATGGTTAAAGAGCTTTGCCCTGCATTTGATGTTCAGTCTTATCTCGACGGTTCGCTTACACCTGTTTTCTTCGGAAGTGCCATGAATAATTTTGGGGTTAAGGAAGTTTTAGATGGGCTATTAAAATTTGCACCAACTCCAAGACCTGCACCAACAACAACCAGAGAAGTTTCGCCTGAGGAAGATAAAGTTTCAGGGTTTATTTTCAAAATTCAAGCGAATATGGACCCTAAACACCGTGACCGCATTGCTTTTATGAGAATTTGCTCAGGACACTTCAAAAGAGGAATGAAACTTCTTCAAGTTCGCAGCGGAAAAGACATCAAAGTCCCTACCCCTGTGATGTTTATGGCACAAGATAGAGAGCTTGCAGAAGATGCTTTTGCTGGTGATATTATTGGCATTCCAAACCATGGACAACTCAGAATTGGCGACACCCTTTCCGAAGGTGAAAAATTCAGCTTCACGGGCATTCCAACTTTTGCACCAGAACTCTTAAAATCTGTTCGAGCCACAGACCCGCTTAAATCTAAACATTTAGGCAATGCCTTGCAACAAATTGCCGAAGAAGGCGGTGCAAGCATTTTCAAGCCAGTCATTGGCTCAGAATGGATTGTTGGCGTGGTTGGAACATTGCAATTTGACGTAATGGCAGACAGAATCAAGAATGAGTTTAATATTCCTGTGATTTTCGAACAAACACAATATTACACCGCACGTTGGGTTTCTTGTGATGATTCAGCCGTAATGAAAAAGTTTATGGAAACAAACCAAGGCTCAATTGCCGAAGACCATGACAGCGAAGTTGTGTTCTTGGCGAGAAATGCTTGGCACTTGAGTAAAATACAAGAAGATTTTCCAAAACTTGTGCTCAACAAAACCAGAGAACAAACATTTAATAAATAATCAAAAAGAAGACCAAGCACAAAACTTGGTCTTCTTTCTATAAAATAATAACTTTTGTTATATTTACAAAATACCAATTTAATGTTATCCTCTTGCCATAAAACAATTATTTACAAATTAAACAAAATAAAATGAAACAGATTATTATTACCCTGTTTTCGTTGATTCTTTTTTCCATTTCATCTTTTGCACAAGACTTATGGGAGAAAAGAATTGAGAAACTTGAACAGGAAAACAAAGAATTCGTTTTAATGATTCCTATTAAGGAAAAACGAATTGAGATGATTAGCCAATTTTCAGATTCTGTTTTTTCGCCTGCTGTTAAAGCCAAAGAGATTGAATTTTTGAATATGGAAATCAACCATTTCAAGAAACAAATCAAAAACAATGAACATATGGTGGTTTTTTATCAAAATTTGATAGAAAAAGATAAACAAGAAGCTGAAAAAAGAGAAATTGAAAAGAAAGAAAAAGCTGAGCTAGAACGCAAAGAAGCGGAATATAAAGCGAAAGCGCTTGAAAGACAAAAAGCTCTTGAAGAAGAAACAAAAGCAAGAGTTCAAAAAATAAGAGAGAAGATTTTTTAATTAAAAATCTCCTCTCTTTTTTTTATTTTCCCATCATATAATAGACTTTTCCATTAATATTGACGGTAATCGCCCCTCCTGTGGAGGAGATGATTTTTACTTTATCCTTCTTCCCTCCAATTTCACCATTGAAAGAATGAGAAGATTTTTTCAAACGAGCAAATTCCTTTGTGAAAAGAAACTGCCCATTTCCTGCCCTTGTGTAGAGAACAATAAAGCCTTCCTCGTTCTGGATGATTGCATTATCCCATTCAAAATAAGTAAAGTAATTTCCCGTTGTCTTCTCCGCATAAACTTCACTATATTGTTTCGAGACAACACGAGGATTTCCCTTGTAATGCCGCATAACATTATATGAAGAATACATCTGCCCCACAGAGCAAGAAATCATCACCATTCCTAGAATGGTGATGATAAATAACATTGTTTTTTTCATAATGATATTTTTTTAGTAATTTACCTCATTCGATGACTTTCTCGATTCATGTAAACATCAATCCGACCAGCAGTTGCAACAACTTTTACATCATCAGTCCCGTAACGAGTGATGCCATCAAATGAATAGCTCCCTCCACTACGAGGATGAAATTTTCTCACAACAAGCCAACCATTTTTTGCTCTTTTATAAAGCACAACATAGCCATTCTCACCTCTTAAAAGCGCATTATCCCACTCAATAGAGGAAACAATGTTCCCCGATTTGATGATCCGAGCTCCTGTTGAACTTAATCTCTTTGGATTTCGAGATTGCCAGACACGAGCATTCGCTTCATATCTTTCATAAATTTGCATCGATTGGTTAGCTCTACCTAATTGCTGAACCGTACAAGACGTTTGCGTTAACGCAATCCCTAGGAATGCAATTAACATGAATAAAATCTTTTTCATATAATATATATTTTTTAATTTTTAAAATGAAAAACTATTCCAGCAAAACACCGAATATTGCTAAAATAATAAAATAAATAATTTTTGGTACTCCCATCATAGCACAAAGTATTTGTTTTTGCATTAAATTTTTGTGACATCAAAAAAATCATAAATAATGTAAATTATTGCTGTACAAAGTAATAAAAATCAGTAATATTGGCGTTTAAATTAAATTATTATTACTAATTACTAGCAACTAAAACAATGAACGAAGCACACAACAACAGAATTAAAAGAGATCAAATTGTAGAAAATTTTTTCTTAAATGGCGGAAAAGGTATTGCTGTTCGTAATTCACGATTAAACACTCAAATTGCCGTAAACATTACCAACACCAATATCCTCATTGAAAGAATATATGATGAGAACAATAAAATCGTCGAAACTTGCCTCGCCTCACAAATTCAAAAAGTGATAAGAGAGTTTATTCTTGGTGAAAATATTGAAGATATGGAAATTCTTATGCCATATACCATTCCTTCTGCTTCATAACGTAAGAGGTATAATCCCACAAAGATTATACCTCTTTAATTTTATCTAAATTAAAAGCAAAGACTTACTCACCCACAAACTCAAACCGCTTAAACTTTTTACCATCTCGTTCAATATCTTCAGAATAACGAGCAACGCCAACAACCTCATAAAACTTCCCTTTGATATAAGACTTAAAGGAATAACATCTTCCTTAAAAAAGGCAACAAAAAAAGAGAAAGTAAAAACTTCCTCTTTTCTGACTTCGAATTCTGTAAAACGAATTAACGTTTAGAGAACTGGTATTGTTTTTTATATATGTTAAAACAATAAGTTAATTACAATAAAAAATCAGTGTGAATTTTTTGTGAATGTTAATTAATTTTTATTTCTATAAATTATGCCTTAATTACGACTATTGCATTAGTCAATAAAAATTCCTAAATAATAATGAACTTAAATAATAAGGAAAAAAACAATGAGTAAAGCTTTAAGTGGTGGGAAAGCAGTAATTAAAGGGATTACTGGATTAAATCCAATCACATCTTTTATACAAACGATATATGATGAATATGCTAATCAACAATGGCAATATAACTCATATTTTTGAGTTCTTTGCTTTCTTAATTCATTATTATTATCAAGTTTATCTTGCTTAATTTTCTGTTCTTGTTGTTCCAGAGGCTCTTGTTCAAGTTGACTATTTAGTTCCTTATTCTTGCTCATTAACCCCTTTATTCTTTCATTCATTGATTTAATTTGATTATTCTTAATATCCATATTTTCTCCTTGATATGAATATATTTATCAATTAATTGACGTAATCATTCCGTATAAATCTTTGTGAATGAATAAGGATTGGCTTTGGTCAGCGGAATATTTGTGTGCATTGACTTCATCTTCCACTGTTGGTAAATCTTGCATATCAGAAGTCAAAGATGGATACAATTTCTTCATTTCTCTATACATATGAAAATGAAATTCACCCGTTTTTTCAACATCAATATCATTAATAATTATATGAAAGTGAGGGTGTGTGATTTTTCCATCATCACCGTTTGAAAGATAAATAAACATAGGATATTGTTTATCTTTGTGTTTATAATATCTTGGCCCAAGAGTTTTTCTATAATATTTTTTTAAAACTGATTGAAAATCTTTTATCAATTTTAATCTTGAACAACAATATTTATTTGGTTGAATCGTATATAATAATTTAGTCATTTGTTTATCTAATCCTTTAATAATATCTTTAAGTAATAAAATTTTATAGCGCCATTCTGGCACTTTTTTTTGTAATAAATAGCAAGGAGAATAACTACGCTTACCTATTGTTTTTTTCATATATGAAATTGGGATTTCAGTTAGTGGTAGAAATCCCATTCACCACTAACAATATGAAATCATTTTACATCAACCAATATTTAAAATGCAAAAATAAAATGAACTCATTTTTATTTATTAAAATGATTAAAAAATGTAATCATTTTTGATTTTGAAAATGGTTTTGCTTTTTTGCTAAAGTATTTTTCATAAATTTTATTAGATTCATCCATATTTTTAGCATTCTTAATTTCTTCAGTAAATAATGAAAATGCCTCTTCATCTTTTTCAAGCAATAAACGAACCTCTTCTATTTCTTTTTCTATAGCTTTTTGTTTATTAATTTCTCTTTCTCTTTCTCTTTCTTTTTGCTTTTTTTTATATCTATCACTTTTCATATATTCCTGAATACTAGAAATTTCAGTGTTTTTAACTAATTTATCTGTGAGTTGAGGATTGGTTGTATGCCCATAATGTTTTTCAATTTCTTTTACTGATGTTCCCATATTTTTTGCTAAATTATACACTTCTACACCTGCTAGCAATCTTTGTGTAGCATAAGTGTGTCGCAGAGAATATAGTGGCCTTTTTTTGCCATTTTCACTTATATAAAGATTTAACTCTTTAAGTTTTTCAATAAACGTTTTGCTGATATTTTTTACTGGGCTACCATTGTTATAATTATTAAAAAAATAATCATCAGCATCTTTATATTTAGAAAATCCCTTAATATTATTATAAACATCATATGCTTCTGGATTACTGATTACTATTCTTGCTCCTGTCTTATTATTTGGCATAATATCAATTTGCAGAATATATCTTCCCTCATTGTCTTTGGAAACTTTAATATGCTTCCATTTAATACCATAAACTTCATTTGTTGGCCTAATTCCTGTATTTACTAAAAAAACAACAAGATTGTATAACATCTTTTTTTGATATTCGATGCTCTTTTTTTGATTTGAATCAAGCGTTGATAGAAAAAATTCTTGTTTTAACTTAGTCAATTCATCTAACTTGAACTCATCTCTGCATTCCGTTTCACCTCTTATTTTATAACCATCAAAAGGAATGATAGAAATATACCTCTTTCGTTGAGCATACTTAAATACTTCCTCTATTGCAGTTCTTTCCATCTTTAATGATGTAGGAGATGGTTCAACTGCAACATTACCTTTAATTTTATTAGGGTTATTTTTATAATAATCTTTTCTCCATTGCCAATATCCTCTTACGATATCTTCATTTATCTCATCAATTTTATAATTGCCGAAATATTCCAATAGATACAAATTTGCCCTACCCTCATAAAACTTCTGTCTATTTTGAGATTTTTCTGCTTGATTTATCCAATCTTTATATATTTCTTTGAAAGTTTTAGTTTTAAGAGGTAGTTTATTTTTTACTTTATAACGATAATCATCAAACCAATCTTCGGCTAATTTTTGCGCTATACCTAGATTACGAGTTTTACAGGATTTAACCTCGTAAGCCTTACCTTTTCCTTCATCAATTTTTAATCGGCATTGATAGTTCGGGGAGCCTTCTCTTTTATATATTAATATCATACCATCACGATATTCATTTACATCTTGATAATATTTAGTATCTATCTTTTTCACCATAAAAAAAACACCTCATTTTGTGAATTATATGTGAAAACTGTAAATTAGTAATTCAAGACTGTCAAGGGATTGTGAATTTTTTGTGAATACAAAAAATGGGTTGTAAATAAATACAACCCATTGATTTTTCGTAATTTTTGATAATACCAAATTAACGTTTAGAGAATTGGTAAGATCTACGAGCTTTTGCTCTACCGAATTTCTTACGTTCAACAACACGTGCGTCACGAGTTAAGAAACCAGCCTTTTTCAAAGCAGCTCTAAGTTCAGGTTCATATTCGTTAAGGGCTTTAGAGATACCATGTTTGATAGCTCCAGCTTGACCAGAAAGTCCGCCACCTTTAACTGTACAAATCACATCAAATTCACCTTCACGGTTTGTTACTTGGAAAGGTTGATTGATAATCATCTTCAAAACTGGACGTGCAAAATATTGATCAATTGTCTTTGTGTTGATGATGATGTTGCCTTTACCAGGTTTAACCCAAACACGAGCAACAGCGTCTTTTCTCTTGCCTGTTGCATAAGAACGACCGAATTTATCACGATTCGCTTTACGAACTTCAACTTTAGCAGTTGCAGGAGTAGAAGTTTCTGAAGAAGCAGATTTCAAATCTTTCAAAGATTCTAATTTAGCCATTATGATGCACTCCTTTTGTTCTTAGGATTTTGAGAAGCAATATCCAAAATTTCAGGGTTTTGAGCAGTATGAGGGTGAACATCACCAGCATAAACTTTCAATTTAGTCATTTGTTGACGACCCATAGGACTGCGAGTAATCATTCTTTCAACAGCCTTTTCAATCACTCTTTCAGGGAAGCGACCAGACAAAATTTTGCCCGCAGTTGTTGTTTTGATTCCACCAATATAGCCAGTGTGTTTGTGATATGCTTTGTCAGCCAATTTGTTGCCAGTAAGTTTAACTTTGTCAGCATTGATAACAACAACATAGTCACCACAGTCTAAGTTAGGTGTATAATAAGTTTTGTGTTTACCACGAAGGATTTTTGAAATTTCTGCAGAAAGTCTTCCGAGAACAACACCCTTCGCATCAACAACATACCATTTTCTTTCGATATCGGTAGGTTTTGTTACATGTGTATTACTAATCATTTATTTTTCACTCTTTAATGTTAGAATTAAAATTCTCGGACATTATGCTTGAAAAACATTTGTTGTCAACACAAATTTACACTGTAAAAACAATAAGATAAATTATGGTATTTAATTACCTCTATCTAACACATTGAATTAACTAGATTCTTATGAAAAATAAAATCAAACTTTTCCAAAAATAAATAATTAAGCAAATTCAATGTGATAAATAATAATTTAATTTTTTATAAGCCCTTTGATTTCATAAAGCTTATCTAAAGCTTCTCTCGGCGTGAGCTCATCAGGGTTAACGAGTTTAATTGCTTCAACCACAGGCGATTTTTTGTGTTCAATCTCTTCCTTTTCTCTCACTACTGAGAACAAAGGCAAATCACCAACCAAATTAGACACATTCACACTCTTATTATCATTTTCAAGCGAGCTCAAAACCTGTTCAGCACGCTTCACCACAACACTTGGCAAACCAGCAATTTTTGCCACATGAATCCCATAAGAACGGTCGGCAACGCCTAAAATCACCTCATGCATAAACACAACTTCGCCATTATATTCCTTAATTTTCATACAATGAAGCGACATCTTTTTAAGCTTTGAAACAAGTGCCGTTAATTCGTGATAATGCGTGGCAAAAAGCGAACGACATTGGTTCACCTCGTGCAAATGTTCAATCACTGCCCAAGCAATAGAAAGCCCGTCAAAGGTTGCTGTGCCACGTCCAATTTCATCTAAGATAACAAAAGAATTAGGCGTTGCTTGGTTCAAAATGCTTGCCGTTTCCACCATTTCCACCATAAAGGTTGAACGCCCTCTAGCAAGGTCATCACTCGCCCCAACACGGGAAAAAATCTTATCAATCACGCCGATATGTGCTGAAGAACAAGGCACATAAGAGCCCATTTGCGCCATAATGGCAATAATCGCATTTTGCCTTAAGAAGGTGGATTTACCTGCCATATTTGGACCTGTTAACAACCAAAGCATACTACTTTTTTCACCCAAAAGACAATCATTTGCCACAAATTGGGTTTTATGTTCTCGTTCAATGGCTTCCTCAACCACAGGGTGGCGACCGTCTTTGACATCAAAAGCAAGACTATCATCAATCAACGGACGACAATAATTCTTATCAATTGCTAATTCCGCCAAGCCCATTGCGACATCAATTTCCGCCAAAGCTTTCGCTGTTTTAGAAATTTCATCGGCATGAGCTAAAATCTGGGTCACGAGTTCAGCATAAAGCTCCAACTCTAATGCCACAGACTTATCAGATGCCCCAATGATTTTATTTTCAAGTTCCGTCAAGTCAACCGTGGTAAATCTGGCAGCTGTTGAAATAGATTGTCTGTGAATGAAATTTGGATTTTCAAGCATTTCCATTGAAAACTTAGTCGGAACTTCAATAAAATAGCCAATTACATTATTATATTTAACTTTCAGGCTGGAAATCTTTGTTTGCTCGGCATATTTTTTCTGCAACTCAAGAATCAGTTTATTACTATCTTCTTTAATTGATTTCAACTCATCCAAAGGGGCATAATATCCCCGTTTAATGAAGCCACCATCTCTTGCTAAAAGAGGCAATTCCTCTTTCAAAGCACTTTCAATATTTTCGACCAAGTTTGAATAATTACCAAGCTTCAATAAAACATCAGACAAACTCTGAGGAAGCCCTTTAATATCTTTATGTTTTTCATTAACTAAATTAATTATATTTTTGATTTTAGGTATTTTAGATAATGTTTCTTTGATGTTATTTATATCTCTCGGACCACCTCTTCCCAAGCTCAATCTTGAAACAGCACGCTCCACATCAGGACAAGATTTTAAGATTTCCCGCAAATCACAACGAACATTTTCCTGAGCAATAAAGAACTCAACCATATCCAAACGTTGATTAATTTCATGCTTATCTAAAAGTGGGTTCGCAATGCGGCTATAAAGCAATCTTGCCCCTGCCCCTGTAATGGTTCGGTCAACAACTGAAAACAACGTTGCCCCTTTATCCCCGACGGCAGATTCCAAAAGCTCTAAATTCTTACGGCTTGCCCCGTCAATTTCCATCACATTATTTTCATAAATCCGCACAGGGTTTTCAAGGCGTGGCATATTGCCTTTTTGCGTGTTTTCAACATAGTCAATCAAAACCCCTGCTGCTGTCACTTCTGGCTTAGAAAAACTACCAAAGGAATCTAGCGTTTCAACCCCAAACAAGGTTAAAAGTCTTTTTTTCGCATTTTCTGAGTTAAATCTCGCCTGAGGCAAAACGCTTAACATCTCACGATATTCATTCAAAACTGAAAAAACTTGAGAATTTTGCAAATATGAATCTGAAAGCACAATCTCAACTGGCGACAAACGAGCCAAAAGACTGCTCAACACAACATCTTCAGCACGTCCTTTGAGGTCTAATGCTTGCGTATAAAACTCTGCGGTTGACAAATCCACCCAAGAAGCGGCTAAAACCTCTCCATTCTTTGCTAAACAAAGCAAAAAGTTGTTCTTTCTTGCATCAAGCAAATTATCTTCTGTGATGGTGCCTTGCGTGACAATGCGGATAACCTCTCTTTTTACAACCGCCTTTGAACCTCTTTTCTTCGCTTCTTTAGGGTCTTCCACTTGTTCACAAACCGCAACTTTATAGCCCTGACGAATGAGCTTTGAAAGATAGCTTTCATAAGCATGAAAAGGCACGCCACACATTGGAATATCTTCGCCTTCGTGTTTCCCTCTTTTGGTTAAGGCAATATCTAACGCCTTAGACGCTGTTATAGCGTCTTCAAAAAACAGTTCATAAAAATCTCCCATTCGATAGAAAAGAAGACAATCTTGAGTTTCTTTTTTAATTTTCAAATATTGCGCCATCATCGGCGTTGGAGCGGATGTTATTTTTTCTTCTTGCATAGAAAGACCATATATTTATTAATTTTAAACAATCTTTTGATATCCTATATACTTAACAAGGATTAGTCCAGATTTTTTTAAGAGATATTAGATGTTTAAACTACCGAAAAAACAAAAAATTTTTGACATTGATAAGAACACCCAATTTGCAGAAAGAGTTGTTTTTCTCTCTTTTCCAGCGGCGCTTGTTTTTCTGATGCTTGTGGCACTTAAACTCATCACGCCTATTTTAGCCATTATCTCCTACATCACTATCATCATTTTCAACATTGCGTTTCTTTTCCCCTTAAGCTTTGAAATTCAAATGATTAAACGCTATATTTCTTCGCTTGCTAAAGGAGCTGATTTTGACCTTTCAAAGATGAATTTATCTGAAAAAGAAGCACAAGAAATTGCCGATGCCGTTAATGCAATGCACCGTTTTTGGTCAGAAAAGCACGAAGAACTTGAAGCCAGAACCATCTCAGACACGGCCGTTCTTGACTCCCTTCCCGACCCTGTAATTATGATTGACACTTACGGTAAAATTATTGGCGCAAACCTTTCAGCGCATGGGCTTCTTGAAAAGAATATCATCGACCGCAACATTGAGGGCATTTTCGACTCAAACAACTTTATCACTGCTGTTTCCAAAGTTTTGGCAAAAGAAAGTGAAGCCGAAAATCTCATCTTTTATGTTCGCAAACCAAAACAGAAAAAGCTCTATGCCCACATCAAGCAACTTCCATGGATTTCCAAAGGAAGAGCCGTTGCCGTTATCTCACTTTATGACCTCACAAAAGCTATGAAAATTGAGAAAATGCAATCAGATTTCGTTGCAAATGCTTCTCACGAATTAAGAACCCCACTTTCTGTTATCTCAGGCTGCATTGAAACCTTACAATCAAGTGCAAAAAACGATGAAAAAGCCCGTGAAATGTTTTTGAAAATGATGTCGGAACAAACAGAATATATGTCTGCCCTCATTGAAAATTTGCTGTCTCTTTCTAAAATTGAACTCAGCCAAGACCAACCTCCTGCTGACAAAATTTCACTTCAAAAAGTTGCTGAAGAAGTGATTGATTCCCTTAAAATGAAAGCTGAAGCCAGAGAAATGAATTTAATCATTGATGTTGACGGCAAAATCCCTTCTATTATTGCAGATAACCATCAAATCAGGCAAGTCATTCAAAACTTGACTGATAATGCGATTAAATATGCGGTCAGCCCAAGTGATGTTGTGTTGAAAATTGCCCGAGTGCCACAAATTCCACCTTCTAAGAGTTTCACTGTTTCACCAAGCGAAGGCATCAGCATTTCAATCAACAATAAAGGACCAAAGATTCCCGCAGAACAATTGGCACGCATTACAGAGCGGTTTTATCGCCTACAAGAGCATAAAGACTTAAACATCAAAGGAACAGGGCTTGGACTTTCTATTGCCAAACATATCATCATGCGACACCGTGGCAATCTCACCGTAACCTCAACCTCTTACAATGGCACAACCTTCACCATTTACCTACCATTAAAACAGAGCTAAGACAAGAAAAAGGGATTATGCTTTAAAACATAATCCCTTTTTTTTACTTCATTTCATACTCAACCATCACCCGACCATGATTGGTAAAAATCGCCACAGATTTTCCTCGAACCCAGAGTTCAAAGAATCTGCCAGATTCTTCACCGGTGGAACTGCAATAATTGAATTTATAAATCCTTTTCATTTCGCCAACCCCTTTGTCTTCAGCAGAAAGTCCCGTGACTTTCACCACATCAAGATTGTAATCTGAACCCTCTACAACATAGATGACATTTTCCCCCTTTTCTTTCACATGCACAAATAAGATGTTTGTGTATGGCTGATAAAAGAAAGGATTAACAATTTCAATGTCGTCATTTTCAGAAAGTGCTTTCAAAACATCATCAGCTGTTTTATAAGCATTTTTCACTTTCTCAATATGACCATAAGACCCACAAGAAGATAAACCTAAAACAAGCGAAAAAACAAGAAATAAAATTTTTGTTTTCATACTATAATAGTTTTAATTAATAATCATTAGTTGAAAAAAAGATAATTTGTTTTGGAAATTTTGTCAATTATTTTTCTTCTTTTTTGTAAAAATGCATAAACATCACTGGCTTAATATCCGTCTGATTAAAGACATATTTACGAATGCGAGACTTGATATAGTCAATAATTGCCGCTTCCTTATGCTTCAACAACTCAACATGAACAGGAATTTCCACCAACATTTTAGCTTTAATTTCCTCAACCAAAACATTAAAATCCGATTCGTCAATAATGTCGATTGAAGAGATTTGTAAATCTTCCAAAGTCCAATCGGAAGCAAAAACCACACTCACAAAAAGACTACAATTATACATTAATCGACGACGATTCTTGACCAATTGAGAATTAAGCGAGGTGAGTTGCTTCCTATCAATCCCAATAATATCTGTTGAAACTTGTTCAACACGTTCAATTTTACCTTGATGATAAAGCATCACATCACCATTAAGCGCATTTACAACTTGCTCCACACCTAATGATTTTGCAAAGCGAGCATGCTCACGCAAATATCGCTTATCTCCATGAACTGGCAACACAACACGAGGCTTCAGCAAATCATACATAATTTTAATTTCTGCCTTACCACCGTGCCCTGTGGTATGAACCGTATATTCTTCTTTGCTAATCACTTCAACACCACGCAAACGAAGCTTTTCTTGCATTGCTTCAATCTTATCTTCATTTCCAGGGATGATTTCAGAAGAGAAAATAATCGCATCACCGTTACCCAAAGAAACATTTTTATTTTCTTCATTAACAATGCGATAAAGCCCACTTTTATAGTTTCCTTGTGAACCCGCACAAATATAAAGAACCTTATCTAAAGGAATATCCGTTGCTTCTCTGGCTTCCAAAAATTTGGGTGCATTTTGCAAATATCCACATTCTTTAGCAATTTTCGCATTTTGAATAAGGCTCATTCCAGAAATCACTGGCGTTCTTCCTGCCTTATCTGCCGCAATCAACAAACTCTCTAAACGCATAACATTTGAGGCAAAACAAGTCGCTACAAGCGTATTTTTAAACTGAGGAACAAGGTTAATTAAGCTTTTGCGAATATCCATTTCCGTCAATTGAACTTTTTCCGTTGCCAAATTGGTCGAATCTCCCACCAACAAGTCAACCCCAAGTCTTCCAAATTCTTCCAAAGCGGTGAAATTCGTTTTTCCAAGCTCTGCAAGCGCTTCATCATCAAGACGCCAATCTGTTGCGTGAACCACATTGCCATATTTGCTCTTAATCAATAAACAAGCGTTCTGAGGGGTCGTGTGAACCATATATGCAAACTTTACTTCAAAATCAGGAAGCTTAACCACTCCATTATCTGCCACTTCAATCAGACGATTATCGTCATAATGAACTTTTCGTTCATCAAGACGGCGACGAATGTGTTTTAACGTAAATTCAGTGGCATAAACAGGGCATTTTAACTTTGGCAAAAGGTGAGCAATTGCACCAAAGTGGTCTTCATGCGCATGAGTAATAAATAGAGCTTCAATTTCATCAACATAATTATCCAGAAAAGAGGAATCCGCCATTCCCATATCCATCCCAGGGAAATCATCATTTAAAAAGCCAAACCCACAGTCAACAACAATCAGCTTCCCATTCACAGCATAAACATATAAATTAAAACCAACTTCTTCTGCACCACCTAAAGGCAGAAAATATATTCCTTCTTTATCAAATCCTTGCATCTTTTTCCTCATCTATCAAAAAAACATCTCCGGCATAAACTTTTTTAAGTGCTTCAGTTGTTTGCAACAAAAGTGTGCCGTTTTCATCTATCCCTTTAAATATGCCTTCCAATTTCTCATTTTCCATATTTACTACAATTTTTTTATTTAACCCATAAACATTTGCTTGCCATTTTTCTCTCAAATTTTCAAATCCATTTGTCTGCAATAGATGAATATTTTGATTAAAAATATTCATAAACAACTTTAAAAATTCAATTCTATCTATTTGAATATTAGTATCTTTTAAGCTTGTTGATAGATAAAGCAAATTTTTAGTTTCTGGAGCGTTGCAGACATTAACCCCAATACCAATAATCAGATAATCACCCTCACCTTTTTCAATCAAAACCCCAATTGCTTTCGCATGATTAATCAAAATATCATTTGGCCATTTCGTTTGCACTAAAACATTTGGATTAAGTTTTTTAATGGTTTCAAACAAACTCAAAGAAATGACAATGGAAAGTTGACCAAGATATCTAAGTTCAAATTCAAGCCCTAGAGAGGCAAATAAGTTACCCTCAAGCCCAATCCATGTTCTGCCACGTCTTCCTCTGCCGTTTGTTTGTTTTCGGGTGGTAATAATGAAATTTTGCCCCGAAACGGTGGCTGATTTTTCTTTTGCAGCATCATTCGTACTGCCTAATTCGTCAAAATCTTCCCAGATATAATTTTCAATTTTATTCATCAAATGACCATATAAAAAACTCACATTGAAATTAATGTGAGTTTAATCTTATTTCAGCAATAAAACAACGCTTTTTACTGCATCAAAGCTTCAATATTTTTTACAATTCTCATCGGAACTTTATATTCTCTGGCAACATCATCATTTTCAATTTCAACGACCAGAACTTCATTCACAGCCTTAATTGGGCTTCTAGCGTCTTTATGGATTTCAGAAAGCACCACAACGCTTTCACGACTTCTATATAAAACAGCGACATCACTGCCATCGTAAACAATTCTAGGGTTTTCTGGACCACCTTCACGATATCCAATCATAATCAAGATTTCACCCTTAGCGTTTTGTAAGATATCATAACGTTTTTCATCAGAATTTCTAGCATCAGCCATAGTTTTAACACCTCAATAGAATATAAAATTCAACTTTACGGTATGCTAGCACATAAAAGTTAACAAATAAACCAAAATTTGCATTTTTTTAGCATTTTTAACAAATTTAATTTTTTTTCAAATTTTGTGCTTTTTTTTGTTGACTTCGCTTTTTTAATCTTATATACATCTCCCCAGATGTTGAGGGCCCGTAGCTCAGTTGGTAGAGCATTTGACTTTTAATCAAAGGGTCACAGGTTCGAATCCTGTCGGGCTCACCATTAAATAAAATCCCCTAGCCTTTATGGCTTAGGGGATTTTATTTCATTAGCGTTTCGTCAGAAGGTCGAAGCTGTGAAGTCACAGGTTTGAACCGCAGAGCAAAGGTGAACGTGTACACCGCTTTTGCGAAGCAAAATTGCTCAAGGTCGGCGTCCGTGAGCTTTGAAAAAGCGAACAGCCAATCCTGTCTTTCTATATTTTCCCGTACAACTCGACCAACGGGGGAGTAATCCTGTCTTGATATTCGGGTCAAGCCCGAATATGACTACCATACTTTGTCATTGCGAGCGAAGCGTGGCAATCCAATCAAACAATAAATCTGAATAGCAATATCTCTCCATTCGGGCAGAACCCTCAGTCGAGATAACAAAAAAATACAATAAACACAAACTCTCTCTTGATAAAATTTATATCCATTTGACAAAAAAATGCCTCGTGCCTAAAATTCAGTATAATCTTTTTTGAGGAAGAATCATATGGCAGAAACTAATCGCTCCATAACCGACCCTGTGCACGGCTTTATTAAGTTTAATAAGAACGATCCTTTAGAACATTTAGCTCTGGACTTAATTGATACTAAAGCCTTCCAACGGCTTAGAAACATTCAACAGCTGGGCGTTGTTTCGCTTATTTTTCCAAGTGCTACTCACACACGTTTCACACATTCAATCGGAACCTTTTTTGTTGCCAGAGAAATGTGCGACTTGGTTCAAAAACTTGGATATGAAGACAAATCAAAAAGAGACACCACCCTCATTGCTGCATTATTACACGACATCGGACACGGTCCGCATAGCCACATCTTTGAACGTATTATGCACAAAGCAACGGGGAAAAATAAAAAACACGAACTTTGGAGTGCTGAAATCATCACTCAACACCCTGAAATTAGCAACCTTTTGAACAATTATCGTCCAAATTTTGCCAATGAGGTCGCCAATTACATCACCATGAACAAAGATGAAAGAGATTTATATCCTTCAATCATTTCAGGGGCTTTTGATGCGGATAGAATGGATTATATGATAAGAGATAGGCAAATGTGTGGCATTAGTGGTTCTGCCGTTGATAAAACCCGCATTATGAATTCGCTCGACATCTATCGAGACGATAAAGATAACAAGCTTTATTTTGGCATCAAAGCGAATGCACAATCTCAAATTGAAGAATATTTAACCTCAAGAATGAATTTATATTCCGAAATTTATCGTCAAAAAAGAGAATTTGCTTACACCCTCGCTGTTGATAATTTCTTTCAAATTGCTTTAAAGAAAAACCCTCAACACCTTTTTGACAATCCTCATAACCCGCTTGAAAAAATGCTTAACGGAGAAATGAGCCTTGATAACTATCTCAAAACCAGAGACTCTAACTTTGATGAGTTATTCGTGCGTATGGCGGAATCAAACGACCCAGAAATTGCTCTTGCCGCAGAAAAAATCTTGAATCGTAATGCTTACGAAGTCAAAGAAACAATGACCACAACGAAAGATGCTGATGCAAAAATCAAGCAAACGAAGCAAGTCTTATCAAAAATTGAAGGCGTGGCATTTGAAGAAACGACAATTAAAGCTTATAATCCAAACGGCAAAGAAATGCCCATTAAAATCATTGATAATCGTGACGGTGGCAAAGTTTATGAGCTTTCAGAAGTTTCCATTAATAACGTTCAAAACCTCTCAAAACGCATTTTCAGGGCATATATTCCTCAGGAACAATTTGAGAAAGCTCAAACGCTTCTTAAAATTAGTGAGAATAAGCAAAAATATTATGCGCAATTGAAATATGCCCCTGAAATGAAAACACGCCCTGCACTACTGTTTGTTCAAAACCCAAAAGGAAGAGCATAAGCTCACAACAAAAAAGCCTCTTATAAAAAGAGGCTTTTTTATGGCTTATTTCTTATGACAATAAAGCTCTAAACGATAATTCACCAAGTCATATCCCAAGTCTTGCGCAATTTCTAAAATTGCTTTCTTGATTTTTTCACTGGTAAATTCTTCAACTTCCTTGCTCTCCATATCAATAATATGACTATGGTTTTTCACAGTCTTTTTTTCATAGAGTGTTTCGCAATCTTCGAAATTATGTTTTTCAATAATTCCTGCATCGCAAAGAAGCTTCACCGTGCGATAAGTTGTGGCGATGCCCAAATTTGGCACATCTTTTTTAGCCATCATATAAATCTCATCAATTGACAAGTGCTTTTCCGCCTTATCAAAAATGGAGAGAATGGCAAGCCTCGCCGGTGTGATTTTAATGTTAATTCCTTTCAGAATTTCAATAAATTCGTCAAAATCCATCTTCTATTTCCTATTTGCTAATCCAATTTTCATCTTTTGTGTAAGCCTTAAAGCCCCATTTCATCCACTTCACAAAGGAGATAGAGAGCCAAGTTGCCCAAACAACCATCACAAGTCTATATACCCACACTGGCAGAGAGAAAACCTTTGGAGAAGGAAGTTCACCCATGACAGCATCTTGATACCACCCTAATTTGACATATGAAGCTGCTGCTTGCACAGAATCACCAACAATTTTCATATTCCAATGTCCGAGCAATCCGTTATAGATTCCCTTAAATAAACTAAAAACAAAGATAAATGTCAAACAAGGAATGATAATTTGTATCAACTTTTTTCCACTCAGTTGTTCTGAGAAAGCATCTCTTAAGCCCAGAGCCACAAACCAAGTAATCACAACCAAACTAAAAATGCTGTTCACTTGTGTTAAACCGATGAGTAAAATGAACCATGAGACGAAGCCAAGCGGAATTATCTTCACACGGCTCAAGAGCAATGAGAATAAAATCCATGCCGCAACCGTGCTCCAAAAGAGCACCACAGGTCCTTTTACAGGCCCTGAAACGAAGAGAACCCAACGACTTAATGGAACAGAAGCAAATTGTTCAATATTCACCGCTGGTGCATTCAAGTCAAACTTAGGGAAAGACATTATCACCCCAATTGGTTTTTTCATAGTGCCTTTAAAATCGACATTATTTTGTCCTTGGATAACTGGAAGCGTAAGTTTGTTTTCATTAACCGTTATCGGATATGAAACCCCACCGACCAAAACTTCTGTCACTTCAAAATCGTTTGGCAAGACAATGGAATGAACGCCAGAATCAGAGGCTCTGAAATTGAGTCTCATAAACACATCCATTGAGCCACGCCCTTGAGAAAGTTCATAAGTCACTTTATCAAAGGTCAAAATATAGCCATCAACATTGTTTGGTTTGAAGAAATCCATCGTCAATGTTTCGCCTGCTCTTGGCTTAAAAACCAAGCTTTTTGCAGAGGAAACAATCGGATTAATGCCACTAAACTTAAAGCTCCAAGAATAATCGACATCAAAGCTCCATTCTTCGTTATAATTTCCGCCTTCAGGTGCAGCAGAAAGTACAATATCTTCTTCCACAGGCAACAAAGAAGTAAAGCTCTTATAAGCTTCAGAAGGGGCAAAAGAAACCCTCACCTTATTATTTGGCAAAATTTCAACAGGGCTTAAAACTTTTTCCATTGGCATTAGCTCAATCTCAAAGGTAACCGCCTCAGAAAGATTGTTGCTTCTGGTGATAATTGTTTCTAGTTGCCATGTCGTATTAATTCTGAACACTCGTTGCACCTTAAAAAAGGTGTCGATGTTCATTTTAGATTTCGTTGAAACCTCTTCACTAGTAACAGCCTTAATCACCGTGCGATTGATTTGAAAACTTTGCACTTGCGATTTATTTTCACTAATTGCCAAGCCACTCAAACGACTTTCCATATAGCCGATACGTACCACAGAAGAAAGAATAAATCTATCCGAATTGGCATCAAGCAAATAAGTCATCTCAACTTTGTTTATGCCTTTCTTAAAAAACGCATAAACCTGATTATTTTCTTTAACAAGATTCTTTGTTACCCCCCCATCAATACTGATTGCTTTAAGCTTCAAATAACCAGAGCCATCAGGCATCAAACTTGGCAAAGGCAAAACTAAATCCGCATCACTATGCACTTCATATGAAATTTTCAAAAGATTTTCATCATTAGAAATTTCCGCTTTAGGAATGGAAACGCAATCTGGCAAGCAAGAAGGTATTTTTTCACGAGCCAATTTTCCTTTCATCTCTTGCAAAATTTCAGGCGTTGGAACTTTTGCAACAGGAGAAACTTCACTAGCATTCACTTTTGATGAAGCCCCAAAAAGCATGAAAGTGAATAAAGAAGCGGTGAAAATTTTTCTCATAAAGTTTTTCCCTTTCGCAGAAACATTAGGCTTTGTATATTTGAAATCAAGCAACCAATAAAGCGTTAACACACTCAAACAAACACTTAACAAAGCCAAACACAAATTAACGAGTGGTGAGAGTAAATAAATTCTGACAAAGTCATTACTACTCACAGGTCCTTTAATGGAAAGTGAAACGTCTTTGCCCCCTCTCCAGTTTGGAAAACCAATGCCTGTTTGTGCAATATTTTTTGCCACATCAATACTTTGATATTTGCTATCAACCTTTTGAGGAACTAAAGCTTGACTCACGCCTAATGCACCATAACTAGCCTTCATCATCTTTCTTGATGAAGCCACTTCAAACACAGGAGAATCATAACTACTTTCAGCATAATCAGAAACGGCATAATTCATTCTTGAAGCAGAAGTTCCAATCAAATAAAATCCGCCCAAAACAGCTTTGATGATGCTCACTGCACATAAAGCAAGAATGAACACCCCAATCACAGATAAAGTTTTTTGAGTTTTTGAGGATTTCGGATTGAGCGCAATGTGATACATCACATAAAGCACCAAAAGCACTGCATAAAAGCCAATCAAGAACGACAAGCTCAACAGAGGACTATAATATGTGTCTGCACTTAAAACAGGATACATTGCTCCTCTAATGTGTTGAACAATGAAAAAGAAGGTTGAAGCAACCAACAATGCAAAGAGAGAATATCTCAAGAAAGTAAGGAGATTATAGAAATTATTGTCTTTTTTAAGATTTCTTTGCAAGAACAAAAGCCCACATAAAACAAAAGAAGCATAAATAAATTGCGGGAAAATCGGATTAATCAACACGAATAAAATCAAGCCTAAACCAGCCTTTTTCCACCCAAAAAGAGAATACATTGAAACCACAAGCAAAGAAACAATAAAGACTTGAAGCAAATTCCAGTGGCTCACCCAAGACCCATTAACATTATCAAAGCCAGAAGCGTATAAAAGTTTATAGCCAGGGGCAAGAGATAAAACCCAATTCACATTTTCAAAGCTTCGGTTATAACCCGTGGCGGAAATTTTCTTGCCTCCATTGGCAATTCTTAAAATATTTTCCACGGAAACATTGCCTTTACGCACTTCAATGCCCGCATTTTTATCTTCAGATGTATAAGTGATGGCTTGTGGCTGTCCATTAATTTTTGAAGAATAAAAAACAAATGGTCTTTCCAAAGAAAGTCTGCCATCTTCTTTAAAATCAGCAGAAATATTATCTTCAAGAGAATAAGAAGAGCCATCAAACGCCAATTTAATCTTACGATTAAGCGTTAAGGAATCTTGATTTTGTTTATCATAATAAATTGCTTTCAAGGCAACTTCTTCACCCTTATTCACTTCATAAGCGGGAAGCCTTTTCCAAGCCACAGGCATTGGAATATTTTGCGTTTGAACACTATATAAATCTTTCGGAGCTTGTATCACACGCAAAGCCTTGTCGCTTTCCAAAACCCAAACTTCCTGATTAACTGGAGAATTATTAAGCACAAAATTCAAACTGTCTTTTTCTTGACGCATTTCAAGATTAATGCTCAAATTCCCAGGCTTCACCTCAACAATTAAATCTCCATTTTTTTGCACATATGCAGACACATCAGAGGCAATTGAATAAAGTGCAAAATTTTCAGGAATAACCTTGCCCAAATTTTCAATACGCTCTTTGCCTGTCACATTCAAATTAAGATTTAAAGTCATCATCAAAGGAATGCCATCTTGAATTTTACGATATGCAAAGACACTTAAATCATCTGTTTCATTTTTGGCAGTTTCAATGCCTTCAAATTTCAACACACCATCATTATCTAAAGTGATATAATCAATTGTTTTGCCATCTTTTTTAAGATTAATTAAAGCCGCATTTTGAGGAATAAACAAATATCTAATATTTTCTTTAGATTTCGCCATACCTTTAACGACAAACTCGCCTTGTCCTAAGTGGATATAGGGAATACCTGCTTTAGAAATAATGTTTTTAGCTGTGCCATTTACAAAAACTTGTTGTGGAAAAACTTCGGCAGAACCAGGTAAACGAACATAACCCTTTTCTCTTGTCGTAACATTCATTTCAAAAGAAGCACTATCATTCACAATTTCAATATCTAAATTGGAAATATAATAGCAATATTTTTGCGCAAAATCATTATAAGCAAAATCACAAGCTTGTTTTTTCTCACCATCTAGCACCCATTTTGCCCAAGTTTGTAGTCCTTTCGGCAAATCTTGTTCAGGAAAAGGCTTAAGGGAATCTGCCTCAGGCGTGAAAGAACTTGAAGCTGTTGAAGGATAAGGCAAAATTTTTGGTGGAACCATTGCCAAAGCTTCAAAACTAAACAAACAAACAAGAAGAAACAGAGAAAATATAATTTTACGCATCAAAATTTCCTTAAAAATTAACAATTTATTAAGAAAGTATACTCATTTGATAATTAAAATCAAATCATCTTTTATGATTGTAAACACTAACTTAGGTGATAAAACAATTCAGCAAAAAAAATGCCAGATACAAAAGCATCTAGCATTTTTCTCTTCTCTGAAGAAAAGGATAAATGAGATTGATTATTCAACCACAATCATTTTCACTTCTTCTCCGTAAGCATCTTTAACATTTGTCTTAATTTTCATTAAAGACGCCCATTTCATAAAGGCAGAACTTAAAACAAAGATCATCAAAATCATAACCAAAATTGCCATACCTGTAAGCAGGTATTGTTCTTTTGGAATGTATATCTCTGTTATTTGCAAATACCCAGCCCAGAAAGTTACACATCCAAGGAATAATCCTGGGATAGCAGCACAAAGGGCATATTTTCCACGATTCATACGAATGAGCATTGTTGTACAAACAATCAACGCACAAGCTGCAAGCAACTGGTTACTCATTCCAAACAATGGCCAAATACTTCCAATATTTCCTGTATAAACCAAATATCCCCAGCAGAAAGTGAAGATAAAACTTGTGATAACCACACCAGGCATCCAATTTTTATCATTGAATTTAGGCACAGCTTTTCCAAGCATTTCTTGTAAGAAGAAACGACCGACACGTGTTCCTGCATCAATTGCTGTCAAGATAAACACTGCTTCAAACATCACCGCAAAGTTATACCAATAAGCAACCAAATTTTCCATATATGGAAGGTTTTTAAAGATATGAGCCATACCAACAGCAAGAGAAACCGCACCACCTGTACGTCCATGCAAGTTTAAACCAATATGTTCTTCATAGAAAGGAAGGTCTGTCACTGCAAATTCAGGATAATGTAAAATCAAATCCTTATATGTTTCGATGGATGAATTGATTGCAAAATAGTCACCAGGCATCATCGTACAAGCAGCAATCAAAGCCATAATAGACACGAAACCTTCAGTAATCATTGCACCATAACCAACGAAAAGAACTTCTTTTTCATTTCCAATCATCTTAGGTGTTGTTCCTGTTCCAATAATGGCGTGGAAACCAGAAATTGCACCACAAGCAATTGTGATGAACAAGAATGGAGTCACAGGTCCATTAATAACAGGTCCACCCCCATGAATGAATGGAGTAATAGAATGCATCATCATATCTGGTCTAACAAAAAAGATTCCTAATGCAAGCAATAAAATTGTTCCAATTTTTAAGTACGTAGATAAATAATCACGTGGCACAAGCAAAAACCAAACTGGCAAAACTGAGGCAAAAAAGCCATAAACCGCAATGGCAATGGCAACAGTGTCTCTGTCCCAGTCAAACATCCAACCCAAATTATCTGGTTTTGTTAATGAATGACCTGCCAAAATACCAATCACTAATAAAACCAAACCGAGAAGGCTTGCAAATAAAACACTATTCTTTCTATATCTCATAATTAATCCCATAATGATTGCAATCGGCATTGTAATAAAGACGATAAACAAAGACCATGGTGCATTATGCATTGCCCCAACACAGGCAAGGGATAACCCAGCTAAGGTCAAAATCAAGATGAACAAAACAGCAAAACCGGCTACATTTCCAGTAACAGGTCCGATTTCTTTATGGGCAATGGTTGCCAAACTTTGAGCCTTATGACGCATAGAGGCAAATAAGACCACCATATCGTGAACGGCACCTGCCAAAACAGTTCCAAAAATAATCCACAAAGCACTTGGCATAAACCCAAATTGAGCAGCTAAAACTGGACCAACAAGCGGACCAGCAGCTGCAATTGCTGCAAAGTGGTGTCCAAAAAGAACATATTTATTTGTTTCAACATAATCATGTCCGTCAGCATATTTCACCGCTGGTGTTATTCTTGTTTCATCAAGTCTTAACACTTTATTCGCTATAAAAACACCATAAAGACGATAAAAAATTGCGAAGATACCAAGAGATGCAAAAACAAGTGTCAAAGCATTCATTCCCTCGAACCAACTCCAAAAGCCACCTACATTGTCAACAGTTTCACCTGAGACAAGAGCATAGGCACTTCCTATTGCCGCAAAGAAAAGCAGCACAACTGGATATACTTTTTTCATAAAATCCCCTGCAAATGACATTCCTGATTTCAAACTGCTGATTGTTGAAATCACAAATAAAAACTTCTCTTGAACATATTATGCCGAGTTTAAATTATTTTTTGTTGTTAGCGAAAGGACTGAGATTAGACAGAGAAAAACATTCCAACTAGCTTTGCTAAGTATTTGAATCTATGTGAGTTGATTTGAGTAAAAAAGTTGGAATAAAAAAAGAGCCCGAAGGCTCTAAAGTGGCGGAGAGACTGAGATTCGAACTCAGGGTGGGCTCGCACCCACGACGGTTTTCAAGACCGCTGCATTAAACCGCTCTGCCATCTCTCCATTTGTTATCAATGCCAAACTTGTATATTTAGGTGCTTTCCACCCACGACGATACTGGCTTCGCCGACCTACATTCAGAACTCAACAAGTCCCTCACATAATCTGAAAGCACTTTTACAGAAATCTTAGCAAAAGGTCAAGAACTTTTTTTATCTTTTTTGATATTTTTTTATGTAATCGAAGAATTTTTTTTCAAATAATTGTTTATACTGAAAAACATCCCACAAATAATGTAAATTTAGCACAAGCATTTTAGTTATTTATTTTCCATAGTGTAATCTTTTCACTAGGATCATTTTCTATTTTATAATCATACCAAGGATTTACTACTACTGTACTCGGCAAGCCTATAAAAAGATTATAAACGTCAACAACAACATTCAGAGGAAGAAATGAAACAGATAAAAACATAAGCTCCCAGGCATGTTTCTGTCCACGAACAGTACCCACAAAGCCCTCTCCAAACAATGAAAAAGCGCCATAAGTATTCGTTGGTAACAACAAAACAGAACCTGATTTATCTCCACTCTTAAATAATTCAGGAGCTCCGCCTCGTGCCCACTTCTCACCTGTTAACTTATATTTCAATATAAAAACTTGATCTTCATACCCGTCACGAGTTAAGCGCAACTCTCTATCTTTTAGAAGACGTTCAACAGTAATTTCAGGTAAACACTCGGCAGAAGACTTTGGATTCTTTTTGCAAGATGCTTCATCTGCATGACACCAAGTAAAAGCTTCTTCATTGTAACATGATCTTACTATTTTAACTGGTTTTCCGTCAACATAAGCTTTAACATCCTTCGTTATTTCTAATCCATTAATTGGAACAGATACTGTTTTTCCATCATAATACTTAGGAATATATCCCATACAAGAAGAAAGAGAAAATAAAATAACAACAAGGAAATATTTTTTCATTTTAAGCCTTGGAATAAAAAAATTAATTAAAATCACTAAAAAAACTATCAGACTATAATTCATTCAACCAAGTGGTGATTTTATTTTCAACTTCTTTATCAAACTTTTTGGAAAGGTTATTAAATTTCTCATATTTCAATAGATTAGCATTTTTGATATTTAATCTAACATCTTCTTCAAACGTTCCAACGTTGCTCCCTTGTGTTGAAAAAAGTGCAACGTTTTTATTTTGAAAATCTGCTTTTTGTAAGAAAGAATAGAAAGGAGTCGCAGCCGTGTACCACCACACTGGAGAGCCAATAAAAATCACATCATAAGATGTAAAGTCCGGAAAATCTGTTTGGATTTCAGGATAGCTCTTTGTCTTCAATTGTTCTCTAACCGCTAAATGAAGCTTAGGATTTTGTTTAATCTGTTCAAGGGTTTTAATTTCATAAATGTCAGCGTCTGTCTTTGCTTGAATTATTTCAGCAATCTCTTTTGTATGACCACTCATAGAATAATAAACAACCAAAACCTTGCCTAAATCTTGATTAAGCGTCACAGTCTTACCCTGATATTGACTCATTTCTGTCCTGTTTTTATTAGAAACACGATAAAGATGAAACAGCCCAATCAAAGCCACAATAACAACCAAACCTAAAACTGCAATAGAAATATATTTAAGCATTATCTTCTCCTTTTATAAACGTAATGAAGTGTAATTTTAATTTAATTTTTAATCAAGGAAATATAATTGACAAATTTGTCTAAACATATATAGTTAACACAAATTAAATTATTAAAACTATTATATTATGAAAAAAACTATAGATGACAATTCTGCAATCAGAACTCTGGCAAATCAAACGCTTGAAGAACTGACAATTCACGGACAAAGGCAAAAAGCCGTTTCATTTTCGAATTTAACCGTCCAAAAAATTGACTGTTCCACAAAAGACTTAGAAGCCAAAATTTCGCAGTGCAAAATTGAAAATTTTAACATTGAAGAAACAAAGTTTTATAACAGCCTTCTCGTCGAAAGCATCATTAAAGAGCTGAGCATAAAAACTTCTCACAACCAATTAGCTCTAAATGTAAAGGATTGTAAAATAGACTCTTTCTCTGTTTTAGGTGGCAACCATTTACCTTTAGGGGGTATAAACTTTTATGACTCAAAAATTGGTCACCTTCTGCTTGAAAATGTTTGGACCTCTCTGTGGATTTTCGGAAACACTGAAATTGAAACATTTGAAATCAAAGGGAACGTAACGCCTTCATCTTTCTGGTTTGTGAATTCTCCAATAAAAAGAGTAATTATTGACGGCAAGGTTTATGACACCTTCCCTGAAAAACAGTTAGAAACAGCATTCTAACAGAATAAAATTAAAAGAAGCCGGCATAATGTCGGCTTTTTTGTATTTAAAATGAAAAATATTTTAATTTTTGTCTAAAAATATATTGAAAAATATCAAAAAAAGTGTTATATCTAAGAACAATTACTAATTATTAACTTTATAAATTACTATTATGAACACTTACCAAATGAAAAATTTCTTTAACCAAATTCTTGGCGAAATCGGTTTAGAGAATATCTTCTTTGTTCTTTTTCTTCTATGCATGAGTATTTTACTCTCTCTCTTTCTGCTAACCCTGATTGACAGAGATGAATATAATGCCTTCCTTAAAAGAAAGACATATGGCAAAAAGATAAAAGGAACAATTTGGAGTTTTATTGCTCTAAATACGTTCGTTGTTTCTCCTCTTCTGTTCTTGATTTTAGGATTTCAATTTTGTGAACACGTTGTTGGAATACCGATGGCCGCTGTTTTATACTCAGGAATGCTTTCCTTGAAATTTAAAATAGCTAATCGGATAGCTGACAAAACGGTCAAAGAATAACAAAAAGAACTTTCGCCTTCTCAATCCTAGATTTATTTCTAGGATTTTTTTTGGACTCAATTAATGTTCAACAGTGATATATTTTGGTGGAATAATCCCTTCTTTAAGAACCAACATATAATGCCTAATCACGTTAAAAGGTGAACCAAATTGAACATGACAACCATGCCAATTAAGCGGAGAAAAATCTATTCCCGACAAGCCGTCTACTTTATAAATATTTTCAAATTCCATATCTTCTTTGGCTGTTTCAGAACAATCTTTACAATAGATAGCCTCAATCACGCCATCTTTCATCATTGCTTCAACATCAAAGGAAACAACTCTGGAATTTTTTACCAAATTATCCAAATATGGATGCTCATAATCCTCAATAGGTGCTGGTGCGGTTAAGCAAGAGATTGAGCGAAAACGCCCTTTGAATGTGTTTTCTAAGTATTCAATGACATCTTCTCTCTTCTCAGATTTTGCATAATTTCTGTAAACACTCAAAATTGGAGGGTTTTCCTGCTTTGAAGCGGAAAGATATCCCTCTTTCAGCACAAGTTCCAATATCGTTGGGTAAACATAAGCATATAACTTCAATCCACACCTCATTTTTTACAAAAATTTTATATATAAAGTATAGGGAATAATTTTTAAGTGTCTATAAAACTCTTAAATATAATATTTCAGGATTGACTAAAGAAAAGCAACGGGATTGGCTAAAAATTGCTCCACAATTTTCTTTACGCCGAACCTGCGTCGCAAGTGCGGGCTCCCTCCGATAGCCCTGCTCCTTGTTTTCGAACCCTTTTTCGGATTCAAATCTCGGAGAACATATCAATAACATAAAACCACCCATAAAAGGGTGGTTTTTTATATAGAAGCAACGGGATTGGCTAAAAATTGCTCCGCAATTTTCTTTACACCGAACCTGCGTCGCAAGTGCGGGCTCTCTCCGATAGCCCTGCTCCTTGTTTTCGAACCCTTTTTCGGGTTCAACTCTCGGGGGAACATATCAATAACACAAAACCACCCATAAAAGGGTGGTTTTATGTTATTGGTGATCCCAACAGATAGCATTATGAAACTGACTAGATGTCAGCTTCATAATGCGTATCACGGATTTGTGTTAAATGAAAAAGATTGCGACAGAAAACTTTTGAATTTTACAGAAATCTCGCCCGTTCCAAGAAAACAAGCACGACGTGCGATGTTTGATTGAAGGGATCACCAACAACAAAAAAAGCACCCTTTGTGGTGCTTTTTTTGTTGTTGGTGATCCCAACGGGATTCGAACCCGTGTTTAAACCTTGAGAGGGTCTTGTCCTAGGCCTCTAGACGATGGGACCTGTTAAGTAAAAAACATCAAAGGAATGATGTTTTTTATCTGCAAAGGCTTAGAAAACCTTAGTGAGTTAAATTGCGACAGCAATAAAAACGAACTTAGGTTCCTAAGGTGAAGAAAACGAAGTTTTCTATAAAACCTCATCTCACTTTAAAGACAAAACATCAAAGGAATGATATTTCATGGCATAAAATATATCAAAATTTTTATTTCGCAACAATTTTATGAAAAAAAACTTCATAAATAAAAAAACACCTTAAAGGTGTCTTTCTAAAACAAAAAAACTAAGTTCTAACTTAGGAAATAGCACCAAAATCATAATCTAGTTTATTCACAAATTTCATCTCTGCGTGATAAGTGTCTTTAATGTTTTCCAACAAGGTTTCCACCACAATTACCTCACGAGAATTTGCCAATTTTTTCCTAACTTCAGGATTGATATAGTCTAAAATCACGCCTTCCTTATCATTCATCAATAAAATTGCGTGGTCTTTACCATCATAAAGAATGTGTGGAGAAGTTGTTTCTGTTTTGCGAGCTTCCATAAAGACATAGAGCTCTCCACGAGAACCCTCTGCAATCATAAAATTATTAAGTGGAGAAAAATCTAATTCTTGCATAACTATCTTCCTCCTCTGGAATCTTTACGAGAAATTTGGGAAGATTTTGCTTTATTTTCTGTTTTTTTAGTAGCAGATTTCATAATAGAAAGGGCAAAATTCTTTAATTTTGCAACATTTTTATCCTTAGAAACACCTCGAACAAAATTCTTACGCATTTCTTTGGCTTTTTCATTAGCATATTTAATACTTTCCGCTAAAAGAATTTTACCATCAATTTTTGTAAGCATTGAAAAAGAGGCTGCACCATAAGCAAGTCCTTGAAGACTATTTGAAACCGTCTCATCCTTATCCATTTTAGAAAGAGCCAGAATCCCTAAACAGAGTCCGACAGCATGACTCCCTCTGAAATATTTTCTCTTTTTTCCTTCGTTTGCTTTTCCGCAAGGAAAGAGCTTCCAATCTCCAATTTCTTGAATCATACGGGCAATATGTTCAGAGGCTTTTTCTGGTTTTTTAGTCATAAGGGTTCTCGCTTTAAGAGTTATAACAATAAAAATACAATACAATTTTAGACAAAAAAAGTCAATAAAAAAGCAAATTGAATTTTCAAAAAAATAACTTATACTCGCCATAGGAGAGAAAAAATGAATAAAAGCTATCAAAACATTGTCATTTTAACTGGCGCGGGAATTTCTGCAGAATCTGGTTTAGCAACTTTCAGAGGAGCTAATGGCTTATGGAATAATTACAATGTTCAAGATGTGGCATCAGTGGAAGGATTTGCCCGCAACCCCACCCTCGTTCATCAATTTTATAATGAACTTCGTCCTGAAATCTTAAAAGCGAAGCCTAATGCTGCACATTTAGCAATCACAAAGCTTCAAAAAGAATATGCTGCAAACGTTTCTATCATCACTCAAAATGTTGACACCCTTCATGAGCAAGCAGGCAATGAAAATGTCTATCACATTCACGGACAATTCGACCAATATGTTTGTTTGAATTGTGGTCATATTTTTCATAATCTGAATGATATCACACCGCAAACCCCTTGCCCATATTGTCTTGTTAAAGGACGTTTAAAGCCAAACATTGTTTTCTTTGGAGAGAATTTGCTTTATATGGATAAAGTTGAGACACTTTTGGAAACTTGCGATTTATTTCTTTCTATCGGCACATCAGGGACTGTTTTTCCTGCAGCAAATTTTGTGCAAATTGCGAAGAAAAACAAGGCTGAAACTTACGAATTTACACTTGAAGAAACCTCAAATAATTTCTTCTTTGACCACCATATATATGGCAAAGCCGGAGAAACTTTCCCCGACTTTGTTTTAGAACTTCTTAAAAGAACTTAAGCTTTTGTCACTTGTTTGAAAAGTTCTTCCCATTTCCCGATGATAATTTCAGGAGAATAATTTTTCATATCCGCAATCGCATTTGCTCCAAATTCTTTACGCAAATTTTTATCCTGCATTAAGCGTTTAAGCTTTTGAGCAAAGTCATCCACATCATCGGCTAAGAAACCATTATGCCCATCAACAATCACCTCGTTCACAGACAAAGCTTCTTTGAAGCCTAGTGTTGGCAAGCCAATCGCCATTCCGTCTGCAATCGCCAAGCTAAATCCTTCCGCAATGCTAGGAAACGCATGAATATCTGCTTCGCGATAAAGTGCAATCACATCTTTTGTGTAGCCTTTTAAGAAAACTTGTTTTTCCAAGCCATTATCCTTAATCAACTGCAAAATTTCTGCATCATAAGCAGGATATTTTTGCAAACCCCAAATTTCTACTGTCCAATCTGGAAAATCTTTAGCAATTTGAGCAAAAGCTTCAACGAGCAAATGAGGTCTTTTAATTTTCTTTTCAATGCGTGTTACATAGATAATTTTCTTTTTCTCAACATCTAAATCAACACGTTCATCTTCTGGGAATTGATAAACTGCATTCGCAATTCTGACAATGTTTTTAGGCTCAAAATATGGATCAACTTTGTCCATATATGAATCCATCAAAACTTGGAAGGTGTTCACTTTTTTGAAGCTATAGTTATATGCCCATCTTGTGAGCTTATTTTTCTTCAAATATTTATCCAAGATGAGCGGCGGAAAACAGTGCATCATCTGAATAATTGGAATATTGTGGTTTTGAAATCTGGTCACATTGAACAAATCAACCGGAAAATAACACACAATCACATCAGGTTTTTCTTGTTTAATCAACTTTTTGAATCTGAAAGAGCTAGGAAAAATTTTTCCTCTAAGTTTGCGATAAAAATTGATTAACGGATTTTTTGTTTTTTCATTTAAATTGACAAGCTTAATGCTTTTATCTAAAGAAGTTCCCGTTGCTAAAGTTCCAAGTTTTGAATAAGTATCACAAGCGATAACGACTTCATGATTTCTTTCCGCAAGCAAATTTGCATAAAAAACTAGCCAGTTTGTGTTTAAGACATTTCTATCTCTAACGAGTAATATTTTCATAAAATTTTCCTCAAAAAATTAAGTTTTAATGAGGGGAGATTAACATATAATCTTGTCTTTCCCACTGAAAAAAAGCATTTGCTAACAATCTTTAGCGTAAAACTCAAACAATCGATCAACTTCATGTGCAAAAACTTTGAAAATTTCATCTTTTTCATTCTCATAATGAGAAAGATAAGCTTCTTTCATAGAGTTATAATACCATTTTTGCTTTTCTTTGCCTTCTTTAAACTTTTTCCAAAGCTCATCACCAATCACTTTATAATCTTCTTTCATACTGCGAACATTATGCAACTTATCAGCACAAGTTAGATAAAGAACCTCTTTGTCTTGCAAGCTTTTCAACAGTTCAACTGTGTGTGTTTTACGCTCACTCCAACTTTTGCTTTCATGTTCTGGCTCACTGGCAAAGTCGACCAACTCCGCAACACGGCTGCCAAAATTTTCTCTGATATCTTCTATCGTATAAGCAGTGTCTTCAACAACATCATGCAACACACCAGCCATAACAACTTCTTCAGAGCAATGAAATCTAATAAGATATTCCATCACTGCCAACGGATGAATAATGTATGGCACACGACTTCCTTTACGATATTGCCCCTGATGAGCCATTTGTGCGAAATCTATTGCTTGAAAAACTTTATCCATTTCCATCTCTCCGATTCTGATGATTTTCACCAGTATAGCCTAGTTTTTTCAAATTAAAAATCACTATTTTTCAAAAGATTATAAAAAACTTCAAATTAGAGCTTGATTTTGTCTAAAAGTTTATGCTATCTTATAAGTTCAAAGTTATTATTTATTTTTGTTTAATTAAAATTTATTATTTATGAAAGAGTTTAAATTATCTTCCGTGTCTATTTCGACAAAAATCGAATCAATTTCAGAAACCGCAACTGCAAAAGAGTTAATCACCCAATATCTAACAGCCAAAAAGGTCGTAAGATTGCAAGAAAGTGGAAAATCTCCCCGCATGCTTCAAAAATGGCAAAAACACTTGTTAAACATTCAAGCTGCCATTCTGAAAAAGAAAGACGCTATTGCCACGGCAATTTCTTCTATCGAATTTGGAGAACAACAAAAGGCCGAGCAAGACAAGTTCAACGACTTCGTCCAATGGTTCGAAAGAAAAACTGAAAAAGTTACAGCCTGACCGGAATAATTTCAAAAATAAAGATCACCCTCCATTGGAGCGGTGGTCTTTTTTTATCCCAAAACAATTTTAAAAGATTGATAAACCTGTGTACCTATGTCATATTTGGGAAAACAGGGGAACGAAAATGAAAATTAAAATTGAATATTTAGAAAACTATGCTCAAGATTGGCCTAGAATGACTTACGCCCATGCTGGAGATTCTTGTTTAGATATGCGTGCTGCAATTTCTTCCCCACTCATTTTGAAAGCACACCAAAGAGCTGTTGTGCCAACAGGAATTAAATGCGAACTCATCAAGGAAGATAACGACTGGATAGAAATTCAAGTACGTGCCAGAAGTGGTTTGGCTGCAAAAAACGGCATTTCTATGGTCAATGGTATTGGCACAATCGATTTTTCTTATCGTGGGGAAATTGGTGCAATTATGATAAACACTTCCGACGAAGACCTCACCATCAACCCAGGGGATCGCATCGCTCAAATGGCAATTTGCCCCATTTACAAACCAGAAATCATTGAAACAAACGTTTCTGATAACACCAAAAGAAGTGATGGCGGTTTTGGGTCAAGTGGAAAAAAATAATTCCCTCTATTCAAAACCATAAAATCATTCTAAAGCACTTCTATTCTAGCCTTTTTTAAATCTATTTTAAGAATTACGCTTTATACTCTCCTTTAGTATATACTAGATATCTATAGGGAATATATAATGTCGAAGAAGAGACTATCTGTAACGATATTTGCGGCGGGTTTTTATTTATTAGAGAGCACGAGTGCTTATGGTTTATTGGCACCGATGAGTTTATC
>JAQWBS010000014.1 GCA_028706255.1 Alphaproteobacteria bacterium | reverse complement strand
TCTATCATAGCACGACACTGGGTAAATGTAGTGCATACGAAGAAACTAGTGTACATTACCGTAGTGGATACTACAAAGTAGGATTAAAATGCACTCAACAAAACGGAACAAAGCTTTATTGCCCAAACACATGTAATGCCAGTTCTCCTGACATTATTGGAAACTATGCTCCTTGCAAAGGCAAAATAGAATGTCCAAATGGTGGAGATGGACTATGTGAATGTGGTGGCAAAAAATATTGTGATGGTGATGAAACATGTTCTGCATCACAAGACTATGATAGCACGCCACTGGGTAAATGTAGTGCATACGAAGAAACTAGTGTACTTTACCGTAGTGGATACTACAAAGTAGGATTAAAATGCACTCAACAAAACGGAACAAAGCTTTATTGCCCAAACAAATGTAATGCCAGTTCTCCTGACATTCTCGGAAATGATGCTCCTTGCAAAGGCAAAATAGAATGCTCTGGAAGTCTCTTTGCAACTGGTGAAACTTGTACCTGCGGAGGAAAAACTTATGGTTCAACTTGTGCAGCAACTTGTAACTATGAGGAAACCCCAACAAGCTGTAGTTCAAAAGGAAAAACATTTAATCAAAAATGTATTGACTCTAGCCAAAACAAATTTGGAGAATGTATTTAAGTTCTTGAAAAAGCCCCTCAATAGAGGGGCTTTTTTATTTTCAAAAATCTATAATTCCCTGAAAGGATTCGCTTGATATGTGCCTAAAACGGCAACTTCTTCGGAATAAAACTTCAATTCTTCAAAAGCATTTTGAAAAGCTTTTTGCGAAGGATGGCCTTCAATCTCTACATAAAACTGTGCCGAAACAAATTTGCCGTCTAAAAGATAGCTCTCAATTTTATTCATATTAATGCCATTTGTTGCAAAACCACCAAGTGCTTTGTAAAGTGCTGCGGGAATATTTCTCACTCTGAAGATAAATGAGGTAATATATTTTTGCTTACGGTCATATTCAGGAATTTTCTCATTCTTTGCCATAATCAAAAAACGAGTTGTATTATTGCTATCATTTTCAATATTTGCCGCTGCCACTTCCAAGTTATATAGTTCACCTGCAAGTTTTGAAGCAATTGCTGCTTTGTTATGAGCTTTTTCTTCAACAATGCTTTCACAAGATTTTGCCGTGTCAATACGAGCAACTGCTTTGATGTTATGTTTTTTCAAAAATTCTGAACATTGTGCCAAAGCTTGCGGATGAGAAACCGCATATTCAATTTCTGAAAGCTTGGTGTTTGGATAAACCAAAAGCTGATGCTCCACTCTTAAGAAATATTCCCCAATGATAAAAATTCCCATCTTAGGCAACAAAAAATGGACGTCTGCCACTCTGCCAGCATTTGAATTTTCAACTGGAATAACCGCAAAGTCAGCAATATTTTTTTGCACCAAATCCATCGCAATTTCAAAAGTGTCGCAAGCAAGATATTCTTGGTTTGGAAAAACATTCATTGAAGAAATATGAGAATAGGCTCCCGAAACCCCTTGATATGCAATTTTTAGCATCTTAAAAACTTTCCTTAAAAAAACATTGAGATTAAGGAATCTATATATTATAACAGTGATAAAATAAAGGAAATTTTTGATATGAATGTAGATATTTTTGATTTTGAACTAGACAGAGATTTGATTGCTCGTGAACCAGCAACACCGCGTGACCATTCCAAACTTCTTGACCTCTCGATTGAAGGGGAAATTTCTGACCGCCATTTTTACGACTTGCCAAGTTTGTTGCAAGCAGGCGATGTTTTAGTGTTTAACGATACCAAAGTCATTCCTGCAAAGCTTTATGCCGTTCGTGGCAATGCTCAAGTTGAAGTCACGCTTTATCGCCCTGTTGATGCCTTAAACTGGTGGGCATTTATCAAAAATGCAAAAAGACTGCACGTTGGCGACACCATCACGTTCTATGCGCATCATATTCCTGCTGAAGCATCGACCTTTTCCGCCCAAGTGCTTGAGAAAAAAGAAGATGACGGCATTTTGCTTCAATTTAATTGTTCGCCTGAAGCATTGCACCCACTTTTGGATGACTATGGTTCAATGCCCCTACCACCATATATCAAAAGAGATAAATTGGAAGACCGCAATGATAAAGAAAATTATCAAACGGTTTATGCCAAAAACGAAGGAGCTGTGGCAGCTCCAACCGCAGGGCTACATTTCACAGATAACGTAATGAAGCAACTTGAAGCCAAAGGTGTTGAAAAAGTTTTCCTAACGTTGCACGTTGGTGCGGGAACTTTTCTGCCAATTAAAGTGGAAAACACGGATGACCATAAAATGCACAAAGAATATGGCATTATCACCCCACAGGCTTGCGATGTTTTGAACAAAGCAAAAAAGGAAGGCAGACGCATTATCGCTGTTGGCACAACCTCTCTAAGACTGCTTGAAACTGCCGCTGATGAAACAGGAAAAATCAATCCTTTCACAGGGGATACGGGAATTTTTATCACCCCAGGATATAAATTTAAAGCAATTGATATGATGCTCACCAACTTTCACTTGCCGAAATCAACACTCTTTATGTTGGTTTGTGCCGTTGCTGGCATTGACAGAATGAAAGCGGCTTATGCCCATGCAATGCAACATAAATATCGTTTTTATTCTTATGGCGACAGTTCTCTGTTGAAATGTGTAAATAAAATTTAACGATTGAATGTTATCATCTTCCTAAATTTTAGGAGAGATAATCTTGTTACAACTGCTGAAAAATCTTGGGAACATTCTACCCCTGACGGCCCATTCTTTTATCCCAAGCTTCATCATGGGCTTGAGCATTCTTGGCTATTATATCATTGAAGAACTCTCCCCTACCTATATGCAAACCCTGCATTGGAACATCTACATCATCGGCATTTTTATAGTTGGCATTTTAGCATATTTTAATCGCAGTAAATCGCTATTTTTCCTCCTTAGCATAATCCTGAGCTATTTATTAATTAATAATCTTAAAAGAATTTACGGTGTGGAATATCTCAGCAACCCTTTCTATGAAAACCTTTGCTTATTTCTACCACTTAATCTTTTGTTTTTTTATTTTCTGCCAAATTTTAAGTTTCTCTCAAAAGAAAATTTATATGTGCTCATTGGCTTTTTGATTGAACTGACAATTTTTGAACAGTTCTCACACACATATAGTCTTGGGTGGAATTATATTGCTTCCTCCCCTCTAACTTACACACATTTAAGTCTTTTAGTAAGTCTATTGGGAGGAATGATAATTCTCTTCAAAGCTTCAAAAAGTGGCAAAATCATTCCATCTTATCTGCTCTTTGCATATATTGAAGTTATGTTCGGATTGATTTATTCAGACGTTCCCTCTGCACTCACCATGAGCTTCTTTGCCGCCATCATCACGCTTCTCATTGCCAATTCCTATGAGATTTACTATGCAACTTATCACGACCCTCTCACAGGGCTTTTAAGCCGGAATTCTTTCATCTTAAATTCAAAACATTTTCCAATGAAATATAGCATTGGCATTATTTGTGTTGACGATTATGCTAGATTGAAAAAAATCTTTAGAAAGCATGAAATAAAAGATTTGATTGAAATGATTAGCAGTCAAATTCTTGAACTTGAAAGCGAAGAAAATGTTTATCGCTATGATGAAGATGAATTTGTTGTGCTTTGGAAAAGCGAAACAAAAGATGAAGCCTTCCAAAAAATGGAGAATATTCGACGCAAAATTGCCGCTGCCGAATTCATCTTGAGCCAACGTAAAAAACCTATCAAACTCACAATTTCTGCCGGAATTTCTGAAAAGAAACGCAGCGACGGCACAAGTTTTGATGTTTTAGTAAGAACTAAGAAAGCTTTGGAACAAACCAACAAATTTTCTCAAAATATCACTTCACAGGCTTAAGTTTTTGGAAGATAACAACCAAACCAACTAAAATGAGTGGAAAAGACAATAACTGCCCCATGGTCACATTGGCAAAGATAAACCCAAGTTGGGCATCTGGCTCTCTGAACTGTTCAATAAAACTTCTAAAAACGGCATAAAGCAAAACAAACAAAGCTGAAATAATGCCACATCTCTCACGCACAAATTTATATCTCCACAAGAAGTTCAACACAACAAACATCACTAAGCCTTCAAGCAAAGCCTCATAAACTTGCGAAGGGTGGCGAGGAAGATAACCACCATTAGGAAATTTAACTGCCCAAGAAACATTGGTTACCCTGCCCCAAAGTTCATCATTGATGAAGTTTGCTAAACGACCAAAGAAAATTCCGATTGGTACAACCAAGCTTACCAAATCTGAAACTTTGAAAAAGGAAAATCCACGACGTTTTGCATAAATAAAAATGGCTGTAATCACCCCAAAAATGCCTCCATGGAATGACATTCCACCTTTCCAAACCTCAAAAACTTGCAATGGGTTGCGTAAAAACGGATTTTCTTCACCGCCATAAAAAAGCACATAGCCAAATCGCCCACCAAGAATAACGCCCAAGGTGACATAAAAAGCTAAGTCTTCCAAATCTGTCTTATTAAAGCCAATGTCATATTTTTTGACATATTTGCTGACAATAAACCAGCCAATTAAAATGCCGGCAAGATATGCCATTGAATACCATCTAATTGCCAAAGGTCCGACAGAAAAAATAATCGGTGAAATTTGCGGAAAGTCTATTCCTACCATTTTTGAGCCCTCTTTTCTAAATAAAAGTCAACGTCAGTATATAAATATAAAAAAAATAATCCACATCTAAAAATTTAATAAACAGAGTGTAAAAAGCTAATCTATTGTTTTTACATATAATTAATAATTAACTAAAATTTTTAAAAAAAATAAAGTGGAAAACTCATTTAAGGATATTGTCTTAAGAGTCATCAGACTGTTATGTTGTTTCTAGTTAATATTTTTTTTGGAAGAGAATTATGCAATTGGCACTTGCCGCAAATTATAATCCCATAGATTTGGTTGAGGAAATTTTCAATGCTCAGTCATATGAATTGGAAAGAAGAGGCATAAACGAAGTCGCTGTTGAAGTTCAAGGCAAATGGAACAATATGTTGTTGTTTTTTGCGTGGGAAGAACATATCAAATGTTTGCATCTCTCTTGCCTAATGGATGTGGAAAATGTTGAACCAAACAACAGCAAGGTTTTCGAACTTCTTGCTTTGGTCAATGAAGACCTTTGGTTGGGACATTTTTCTTTTTGGAAAGAACAAAATATGCCAATTTTCAAACATTCTATTTTATTGGCAAATAACGAAGACATCACCAGTGAAAAAATTTCTCAAATTATTGACATTGCCATCAAAGAATGTGAAAGAATGCACCCAATTTTTAAGGCCGTTTTAGTAAAGGGTATTGAACCTGAACAAGCACTTTATCCGATGAATATGGTCACAGTCGGCATGGCATAGCTTTAAAAAAGGACGACAAGAAGGGAAGCGTTAAAAAAAACACTTCCCTTTTTATTATTTTAAATATCCCATTACTGAATATCTAATTTCATCTGTAATCCAAAATCTTCCATGAAGTTTAACCGCTCTATAAAAAGCATCAAAGTTCGTGAAGATTTTTTCATCATAAAAAGCCATAACCTTATTTGAAATGAGATAGCAAGGCAAAAAAGTCTTAACCTTGGTCAAATTTTCAAAAAGATAAGCTTTTGTTTCAGCAACCGAAACCTTAGATGAAAATTCAATCATTGGGATTGTTTCATCTTTAAACGTTTCTCTTGTCAACCGTCTGGGAGTTGATTGATAAGAAAAGAACCCGCCAACATCTCCAAAAACATCTTGAACAGTAGCCAAAATCCCTTTTTCAATGTTTGACACCGCAGAATTATATTCCACATAAAGCTGAATATATTTTTCCTCACCCTTCTGAGAAATAAACGTTGCTGGTTTTCTGCCACAAACAACATTCATCCCCTTGAAAGAAACCTGATTCTGTTCCGTTTCAGGAATTAGAAAAAAACATGTCTTCTTCATCTTATCAAAATTATAATTCAACAACCATTCCATCGTAAGCAACTTCAACGTTTTCAGGAAGAAGAGATGTTAATTCATCATGATCAACCCTTGCCGAAATATGCGTTAAAATTGTTCTCTTTGGCTTAAGCTCTTTAATCAAGTCCATACAAACTTGAATATCAGCGTGTCCATTAGGAAGTTTAAGTGTGCCATTGTTACATTCCAAAAGCAAAACATCTAATCCCTTCATCAAAGACTTTGACTTATCTCCCACTTCATGCCAGTCTGTCAGATATGCAAAATTTTTATATCTATAACCCGTGCTTTTCAACCTTCCATGCTCTGCATAAAAAGAAGTTAAGGAAACACCCGCAGAAATAAATTTTTGATTATGCTTTATCGTTTTCCAAAAAACATAATTGCTCCCTGCTTCTCGCAAATCTTCAAACATATATGGAAAACAGCTTTGAATGATACCAAGGGTTTCCTTTGAGCAATAAACGGTAATCACTTTTTTCAGCAAACTTGCAGCACGCCACAAATCTCCAATACCACCAATATGATCATAATGCCCATGCGTTATGCAAATTGCATCAATCACTTGAACATTATTCACGTTCATTTGTTGACGAAAATCTGGTCCCATATCAAACAAAATGCTCTTTCCGTCATTCGTTTCTAAAAGCACAGAAGCTCTCGTCCTTTGATTTTTTGGATTCTCTTTGTTTTTGATGCCACCCCAATTATTAAAAACCATCGGCGCACCATATGCAGAACCTGAACCTAAGATTGTAATTTTCATAAGTTAAATAATTTAATTAATAATGTTTATTTGGACAAAAACTAACATTTTCCATTAAATATGTCAATAAATTTAGAATAAAACAAAAAGAGAAAAAATAGATTCCCAATTTCTCTGGAACGACAAAAGGCTTATTTTCTTGATTAGATTGCCACGCTTCGCTCGCAATGACAGTAAGCCTTTTGAGTATAGAAGTTTTATAAAAACTTGATATGTAGGACGAGTGATAAGAATTGATGAATTTTATGAGGGGCATAAAATCAGTATAAAAACTTGGAGAATGAGGCTGATAATAAGAAATGAAGAAAAAATTTTTTGAGTGTACATAAAAGTACATGATAAAAGTTTTTATCTGATATTTCTGTATTAGCAGACCATTATACAAGTTTTTACTTAGAGCGGATTTTGCCAACCCAATTCTTTATATTCTTACGATGTGTGTCATATGTTTCTGAAAAACTATGCCCACCTTCTCCATCTGCTACAAAATAGAGAAACTTTGTTTCTTCAGGGTTAACAGCTGCTTCTATGGCTGCTCTTCCTGGATTACAAATTGGGGTCGGAGGAAGCCCTCCATAAAGATATGTGTTATAGGGACTGTCTGTTTTCATATCTTCTTTTTTCAGTTTTCTGCCCAAAGAGCCATAAAAATCTGAAAGAGCATAGATAATTGTTGGATCAGCTTGAAGACGCATCTTTTTTCTTAAACGGTTAGAAAAAACAGAAGATACAATTGTTCTTTCTTCGGCAATTGACGTTTCTTTTTCAATAATTGAAGCCAAAACCAAAACGTCTTTCTTAGCTTTCAATGCAGGGTTAAGGTTATATTCCCAAGCTTCATCCAAAACTTTTTTCATTGATTTTTTAGCCTGAATGACGACACTATTTCTGCTGTCACCTCTGATAAAACTATAAGTTTCAGGAAGCATTGAACCTTCTTTGGCAGAAACCGTGATTTCACCTGTTAAATAGTCATTATCGTTGATGATTTCAAACATCTGTTGAACCGTCAAACCATTGGGAAGTGTGACTTTACGATAATAAACATCACCCTTAGCAATTTTTTCCAAAGCCCCTAAGAGAGAAACTTTTTTGGGGAAAATATATTCACCAGCACGCAAACGACGGTCAATTTTTTTTAATCGAGCACTAAGCACAAAAAGCCAAGGCTTATCAATGATTCGTGCTGCCTTCATTTCTCTTGCCACAGACTTAACGCTAGAACCTCTGGTCACCACAATACTGCTTTCAACTTCAGACGGACCATTTTCAGTTGCCCATTTATATAGAAAAGCAGATGCAATAACACAGAGAGAAAGAAATAGAATAAGTATTTTTTTCAAAGCAAACCCCTTAAAATGAACTGAGGGACTTTTTGAAGCCCCTCAGCAATTTTTTTAGCCTTCATACTTCTTGAAGATGACGGAAGAGTTCGTTCCGCCAAACCCGAAGGAGTTTGACATTGCCGCTTTAATTTCTTTTTTCTTTGCTTTCAAAGGAACTAAATCTAAGCCTACAAATTCTTCATCAGGATTTTCAAGGTTGAGTGTTGGAGGGCAAATGCCTTCATTGATTGCCTTAATTGAAAAGATGGCTTCAACCGCACCCGCAGCACCAAGCAAGTGACCTGTTGCAGATTTTGTTGAAGAAATTGAAACATTACCAACTTTTTCACCAAACAATCTTTTAACAGCTTTAATTTCTTGCGGATCTCCAACAGGTGTTGAAGTACCATGTGCATTGATATAGCCAATATCTTCAAGTTCAACACCATGATCTCTTTTTGCATTTTTCGTTGCCATTCTCATCGCACGAAATGCACCATCGCCATCAGAAGCAGGAGCTGTGATATGATAAGCATCACCACTCATACCATAACCAACAACTTCGGCATAAATTTTTGCACCACGAGCTTTCGCATGTTCTAATTCTTCTAAAACAACAGCACCAGCACCTTCTCCCATAACAAAACCACTACGGTCTCTATCCCAAGGGCGAGAAGCCGCTTCAGGATTGTCATTAAAGTTAGAAGCAATTGCTTTGAGTCTTGAGAATCCTGCAAGCCCAAGAGCATTAATTGCAGACTCGGAACCACCTGCAACCATAACATCTGCATCGTCACGAGCAATAATGGCAGCAGCATCCCCAATAGTGTGTGTACCTGTTGAACAAGCCGTAACACAAGAATGGTTTGGACCTTTATAACCATATTCAATAGAAAGATGACCAGAAACCAAGTTAATCAATGAAGCTGGAATAAAGAATGGAGACATTCTACGGCAACCAGACTCATGAAAAATCACAGAATTTTCATAGATTGTTTGAAGTCCACCAATACCAGCACCCATCATCACCCCAGAGCGATCTTTTTCTTCTTCTGTTTGTGGTTTCCAACCAGAATCTTCCACAGCGTCTTTCCCAGCAGACAACCCAAAAAGAATAAACTTATCCACTCTTTTTTGTTCTTTAGGTTCTAAAACGGAATCAGGATTAAACTCATTTTCACCATCGCCATAAACAACTTGTCCACCAATGGAAGTTGGGATATCTTTAAGATCAATTCCTTGAAGCTTTTTAACACCGGATTTACCCGCTATTATGTTTTTCCAGCCATTTTCAACGCCTCTTCCAAAAGGAGAAAGCATTCCTAAACCGGTCACAACAACTCTTCTCATGTATCTACCTCATTAAAGTTTATAAAATTCATTGTTTTATATGAAAAAACTCGCTTAATGTCAAGCGAGTTTCATCATATCCATATCAGACCTGTCTAAAAATTAAGCATTTTTAGAAAGATAGTCGATAGCATCTTTAACTGTGAGAATTTTTTCTGCTGCTTCATCAGGGATTTCGCAACCAAATTCTTCTTCAAAAGCCATAACTAGTTCAACAGTGTCTAAGCTGTCTGCGCCTAGATCGTCAATGAAACTAGCATTTTCAGTTACTTTTGATTCTTCAACGCCAAGGTGTTCTGCAACAATTTTCTTAACGCGGTTAGCTGTATCAGTCATATGATAAACCTCTTAAAATTAAAATAAAACCATCAGATGTTTTAAATCTGTGATTGACTTGTTAACATAATTTTATATATTTTGGCAAGTACTATTTTAAAAAAACGAGCATTAATCTATTAACACTTCCCCTTAACACGTTATAATATGTACAATTCGGGCATATTATTTTTTTTGAACAAAGTAGAATAAAACATGAATAACATTATAGAAATTAATAATTTGAGCAAAAAATTTAAGATAAAAAAGCCAAAAAAAGGACTTTTTAATCTTTTTAGTGCGGAATATAAGACCGTTAATGCTGTCAACAACATCTCTTTTAACATTCAAAAAGGGGAAAGAGTGGCTTTTATTGGACCAAACGGGGCAGGAAAATCAACCACAATCAAGATGTTGTCTTCAATTTTACACCCAACTTCAGGGGATGCAAAAATTTTTGGCTTAACCCCGTGGGAAAATCGTCAAGCATTAGCACATGAAATTGGCACTGTTTTCGGGCAACGCTCCCAACTTTGGTATAATCTTCCAGTTAAAGATAGTTTTTATCTCATTGGCAAAATTTATAACATTGATGAAGTGAAGCTCAAACGCCGCGTGTCTAAACTTGTTAATCTTTTTGAAATTAGAGACTTACTTAATCACCCAACAAAATCTTTGTCTTTGGGACAAAGAATGCGTTGTGAAATTGTTGCTTCATTCATTCACAATCCTAAAGTTTTGTTCCTTGATGAACCAACAATCGGCTTAGACATCACTGCAAAAGCCATCATCAGAGAATTGATTAAAAAACAAACACTGGAAGAAGAAACAACCCTTCTCCTCACCTCTCATGACACGGATGATATGGAAAAGGTTTGCGACCGAGTCATCATCATCAATAAAGGCAAGTTGATTTTAGATAATTCTATTAATCACTTAAAAGAAAAATATTTAAACAAAAAATATATTCGTGCCACCTTGGATAATGGTGAAAAAATTTCAAAAGAAGTTAACACTCAAAAAATGCCAATTCAAAAAGTTCTTGAAGACTTATTGAAAGGAAACAACATCATCGACTTCACAATTGAAAATCCACCGATGGAAGAAATCATTAAGGAGATATATAATCAAGATGTTTAACACAGTCTCCAAATATTTCTCATTTGCAAAAATTTCATTTCGAGAAAAAAGCAGTAATCTCACGCTCATTATGGGTATGTTGGTGATTCTTTCTTTGTTGCTTTTAACCTATAACCAACTTTGGGTGGTTGTCGGAAAAGAATCAAATAATGCCATCAACCATTCCTTCATTTGGTATTTATTATTGGCAGAAACAATCATTCTTTCTGCCCCTCGCGTGGATAGAATTTTTGATGAAGACATCAGAAGCGGAAACATGGCATATTTCATCAACAAACCAGTTTCTTTCTTTTTTATGCGCTTTTCTGAAGCAGTTGGAGAAATGACTTCTTCTTTCATCACCTTCATCAGCTTTGGCGGTGTTTTAACTTTGGCAATCACTCATCAAGTGCCCTTCGAATGGAAACATTTGCCAATTATTCTGGCAATGTGCTATTTTTCATGCCTCATCAACCTCTTCTTGAAATGTGCTTGTGGTATGTCAGCAATTTGGTTTAGTTCAACAAGATATCTAAATATGGTTGTTGACAGACTAGGCTTTGTTTTTGGCGGAGCAATCATTCCGCTTTCGATTTATCCTGAATGGTTTGTGAACATCGCACAATACACACCTTTCTATTCATTTTATTATCTTTCTTTGCGACTGGTTTATGAGTTTTCATGGGAAAACCTCCTTCAAGCCATCACATTAAACATCTTTTGGTCAAGCTTGCTCTGTGCATTCATTTTTGCGGCTTATCGAAAACTGGGAAAAAGGACACAAATCTATGGCGGTTAGCAATTTAAATCTTTTTTGGTCAATTCAAAGAAACAACTTCAAATCTGCTTTTGCTTCAAAAAGCGATGCATTTATGAATTTCTTTCTAATGCTTCTCAATAACCTCTTGTTTGTGTTTATGTGGTGGGCATTATTGGAAAACAGAGGCTCAATTAATGGTTGGACCATGCAACATCTTTATCTAATGCACGGCATTAACAACTTCGGTTTTGGCATTTATGCTGTCTTTTTCCGAGGCTGTGAAGCGATTCCCCAATATATTGAGAATGGAAGTTTGGAAAACTACATCACCTCACCCCGCAACAGTCTGTTTTTAGTTCTCACCTCTGAAAGCACCTTTGCCAACTGGGGAGATATTGCCACAGGAATAATTCTTTTTATCTGTTCTGGTTATTACACAGACCTTCAAAATATCTTCACTTTTTTGGTGCTAACTATGATTGTTAGTGTCATCTTTGTTGCGTTCCGACTCGCTCTTTCCACGCTTTCTTTTTATAAGAATGACATCGACCGTTTCGGGCACAACATCTTCATGTCTTTCCTCATCTTCTCTTCTCAACCTGCTTCGGTTTTTGGAGGGTGGTATAAGGTAATTTACTTAACCATTATCCCTGCTGGATTCATCTCTTTGTTTCCCGTGGAAATCATCACAGACTTCAAATGGGTGAATTTAGCCATTCTTTTAAGCTTCACAACAGCCCTTTCTTCCTTTGCGATTTGGTTTTTCTATCGTGGTTTGAAAAGATATTCTTCAGGCAATAAATTTGGGGTTAGATAAGAGTTTAACATTGACAATTTCTACAGACAGAAATATGTTGTAATTAACGTTAAATCATAAAACCAAAAGGACAAAAAAATGAAAAAATTATTTTATATCATCCTTGTTGTTGCTGTGCTTTTTGTGCTCGGAAAATTTGTGAAAGAAAAACAATTAGAAACCCCTGTTGTTGAATCTGTGACAATCACTGAAGAAGAAGGCATTAGCCCTGATACGGTTGTTGTTCCTGAAGCAGCTGAAGAAGTTGTTGAAACAATTCAATATAACGATGATGCTGATGGAATGGTCATTGATGAAAGCGACACTCAATTTTCTGACGACATTGTCGAAGAAAATCCTGAGTTCACATCCGACGATGACGAAACGATTGTCGCTGAGTAATTAAACAATAAAAGCTACCCTAAAAAAGCTATTTTATGAATAGCTTTTTTTATTGTGTTTCACGCTTGTTTTATGATATTAAACACTTATTTTGTTAAATAGAGAGAAATTTTTGGGAGAAAGAAAATGAAGATTTCAGTTATTGGTGCCGGCGGTGTCGGAAGTGCAACAGCTTTTGCTTTGATGATGAGAAGCGTGGCTGGTGAAATTGTTTTAGTAGACTTAAATAAAAGCAGAGCGGAAGCCGAAGCGGCAGATATTGCACATGCCACAACTTTCTCCAATGCAAGCAGAATTTCTGCAGGTGATTATGATGCCATTAAAGATTCAAACATCGTTATCATCACCGCAGGCGCAAACCAAAAGCCTGGGCAAACCAGAACAGACCTTTTGGCTGTGAATGTTAAAATTTTTACAAGCATTGTCCATGAAATTGTAAAATATGCTCCAAACTGCATCATCATTGTTGCCTCAAACCCTGTTGACGTTATGGCTAATGTCACACTTGAACTTTCAGGTTTTCCTAAAGAAAGAGTTATTGGAAGTGGAACGGTTTTAGACACTTCTCGTTTTCGTGCCCTTCTTGGCGAATATTTGGGCGTTTCCCCACAATCTGTTCATGCTAACGTTTTGGGTGAACATGGCGATAGTGAAGTTTTGGTTTGGTCAAATGCCGAAGCTGCTGCAGTTAATGTGATGAAATTTGCCAAAGACACTAACAAACCGATTGATGAAAAATTTATTGCTCAAATGAATGATGATGTGATTAACGCAGCATATAAAATCATCAATGGCAAAGGCTCAACTTTTTACGGCATTGCTGGCTGTCTTTCAAGACTTTGCCGTGCCATCAGTAAAGATGAAAGAGCTATTTTTACCGTTTCATCCTTGCAAAAAGAAGTTGAAGGCATTAAAGATGTTTATACATCTTACCCAACAATCATTGGAAAACATGGCATTGAAACCGTAATTTACCCTGAACTAAGTGCGGAAGAACACAAAGCTTTGAAGAAGAGCATTTCCACAATCAAAGAAAATTCTGTTGAAGCTTTGAAAATTCTCCGTAAAAACTAATAAGGAGTTAGACATGAAAATCGGAATCATTGGAACTGGTAATGTTGGCAGTGCTACGGCTTATACGCTTGTTGTCAGAAACATTGCTCAAGAAGTTGTCTTAATTGACTATAATCCTGCCAAGGCAGTTGCCGAAGCAGAAGATATCTTACACGCAACATCTGTTTCCTATGCCACAAAGATTCGTGCAGGAGATTATGCTGACCTCAGTGGTGTTGATGTTGTCATCATCACTGCGGGTTCTAATCGTAAACCAGGGCAAACCAGAACAGATTTATTGGAAATTAATGCTAAGATTTTTGCTGGCATTGTTCCTGAAATTGTAAAATATGCTCCAAACAGCATTATCATTGTTGCCTCAAACCCAGTTGATGTGATGGCACACGTTGCTTTTGAACTTTCGGGGTTTCCAAAAGAAAGAGTCATCAGTAGCGGAACATTGCTCGACACGGCTCGTTTTCAATCCATTTTAAGCAAACACCTTCACATCGCTCCGCAATTCATTGATGCCCATGTTTTGGGTGAACATGGCGATAGTCAAACCCTTGTTTGGTCACGTTTGAAATCTGACAAAATCACACCTGAACTCATGAAAAAAGTTGATGATGAAGTCAGATATGGCGGCAAAAAAATCATTGAAGGCAAAGGAGCAACCTTTTATGGCATTGCTAGTTGTTTAGCTCGTCTTTGCTTAGCCATTAAAAATGATGAAGATGCAATCTTGAACGTGGCAACTTTCCACGCTGAAGCTGACGGTGCTCATAATGTTTTCGCTTCTTACCCAACAATTATCAACCGTAAAGGGGCTAGAGAAGTGATTTATCCTCGCTTATCTGAAACTGAAAAAGAAGCTTTGCAAAAAAGTGTTCAATCCATTAAAGAAAATTCAGAAATTGCCCTGAATGTGATTAAATAGGAATTAATATGGCAAATGTTGTAACTTTAGGCTGTCGCATCAACACGTTTGAATCTGAAATTTTTAAAGAAAAACTGGCTCACCTTGACAATGTCATTATTGTCAACACGTGTGCTGTGACAGGTGAAGCAGAAAGACAATGCCGTCAAACGATTCGCAAACTTCGCAAAGAAAATCCACAAGCAAAAATCATTGTCACAGGGTGTGCGGCACAAATTGCTCCGCAAAAATATGCGGCAATGGATGAAGTTGACTTAGTGTTAGGCAACAAAGAAAAAACTGAAATTGAAAAATATATCAATGGCGAGGTTTCTGAAAAATCTGTGGTTGGCGACATTCTTTCTTATGATGATTATGATAAATATGTCATCACCTCATTTGAAGGGCGTCAAAAAGCTTTTGTACAAATTCAACAAGGTTGCGACCATCGTTGCACTTATTGCATCATTCCTTATGCTAGAGGCAACAATCGCTCCGTTGAGAAAGACAGAATCATTAAGCAGATTTGTGAATTGCTCAGCAACGGTTTTGAAGAAATTTGCTTAACAGGGGTGGATATTTGCTCTTATCAACCCTCCTTCAGCGACCTTGTCGAAAGCATTTTAAATGAAATTCCAGAGCTTCCACATTTGCAATTTGGTTCGCTTGACCCTGCGGCTATTGATGAGAAATTTATCAACCTCACTGCCGACCCAAGAATGCCAGACCACTATCACCTCTCCATTCAAGCTGGAGATAATCTGGTTTTGAAAAGAATGAGAAGACGCCACTTGAGAGAAGATGTTATTGCCCTTTGCCACAACATTCGTAAAGTTCGCCCACAAGCAACCTTCGGTTCAGACTTCATCTGTGGCTTTCCAACAGAAACCGAAGAAGCGTTTGAAAATACTTGCAAACTCATTGATGAAGCAGGCATTGACAAGCTCCATGTCTTCCCATATTCTGAACGCTCAGGCACACCAGCAAGTTTAATGCCTCAAGTTCCTGTTGAAGATCGCAAAAGAAGAGCAAAAATTTTACGAGCAAAAAGAGAAGAATAATGTTTGGTTTTTTTAAGAAAAAGCAAGAAGAAAGTCAACCGCAATCAACAGAAGTTGCGGATAAAAAAGTTGGGTTCATTAAGTCTATCTTCACACAAAAAAAGCTCTCCGAACAAACCCTTGATGAGCTTGAAGAAATTTTGATTATGTCTGATGTTGGGGTCAAAGCTTCTGCAAAAATCGTTGATAAGTTTTCCTCCCAAAAACAAGATAAAACAGCAACTGAAGAAGCAATCAAAACAGAACTTGCCAAAGAAATTGAACAAATCTTAACGCCAAGTGAAAAAAACTTTGAAATTGATAGAACTAAAAAACCATATGTCATTTTAATGATTGGCGTGAATGGTGCAGGCAAAACCACAACCATTGGCAAACTTGCTTCAAAATTAAAAAAACAAGGCTTAAAAATTTCACTCATTGCTGGCGACACTTTTCGTGCAGCCGCTGTTGAACAGCTTAAAATTTGGGGCGAGAGAAATGACATCCGTGTTTTCTCAGGTCCAGACGGTTGCAATGCGGCAGGGCTGGCTTATGACGGAATTAATGCTGCAATTAAAGAAAAAGATGATGTGGTTTTCATTGACACTGCAGGCAGATTGCAAAACAAAACTCACCTGATGGAAGAACTAAAAAAAATTAATAAAACCATCAAAAAATTGCTTCCTGACGCCCCTCACACCACCCTTCTAACCCTTGATTCAACCACAGGGCAAAATGCTTTAGAACAAACAAAAGTCTTTAAAGAAATGATTGAGGTTTCTGGCTTAGTCATTACCAAACTTGACGGAACTTCTAAAGGTGGCGTCGTAATTGCGATTGCTGAAGAAACAAAAACACCGATATATTACATCGGTGTTGGTGAACGTATTGAAGACTTACAGACCTTTTCAGCAACAAGCTTCTCAAAAAACTTAGTTGGGCTTTAGACAATTGGCTTTTTAAGCTTCAAAAGCAAATGATAGAGATGATGCACACAAAAAGGAAGAATTAGAACAGCGATAAGTGTTGCGAAAACACTAACAACAGCAGCGTTTTCAACAAAAAGAAAAAGTTTTCTAAAAAGGATGTCTAGTGTCATAAAAACCTCCCCAATTTCATAATAAGTTCATCTGACTGTCTTTATGGTAACAGAAAATGCTTTTTTTTCAATTAACATAAGATATCAAAATATTACAAGAAATCTTAGGGTTTTGTTTACTTTTTAAATTTGAAAATTTCAGCGTTTTTCATAGAAATATCACTCGCCCAGAAAGATTTAATATTAACTTCCTGCCCAAGCAATCTCATTCGAAAAGCTCTTAGGAAAGCCCCGTGAGCAAAGATAATAACCTTCATGGTTTCAGGAAACTTTGAAACTTTTTCAATTGTTTCATCAACACGTTGTAAGAAATGATTAAAAGATTCCGCCCCAACACCGTCAACAAAATCCATATCATTTCTAGCAATATATTCATCAATAAAAGGTTTTCGCTCATCTTTGGTCGTGTTTTTATATTTCGAAGGAGAAAGGAAAGTGAACTCATAAATATTCTGCCATTCTTGAACTGGCACATCAGGATATTTTTCCGCTAAAGGCTTGGCGGTTTGATAAGTGCGAATATAAGTTGAATGGATAATGAGATCAGGTTTGAAATCGATTCTTGCTAACAAGTCTTTTGCTTGTTGCTCACCTTGTGCCGTTAACTTTGTTTCTGTTGGCGTGACAGTCGCCAACCCAACATTTCCTTCGCTTTCCGCATGTCTGATAAAAAACACAGTCATTTTGCTAGTCCTTTTCCTCTAAATTTCTCTTAAAATATATATAACATATTAAAAGACGTCAAACAGAAAAAAGGCTCGGAAGAGTTATAAGCATAAATAATCAAGGCATAAAAGCGGATTTTTCCTTAACAAATCTCAAAATCTCCGCTAAAGTATGGAAGTATTATACTTGAGGAAAAAATGACAGACGAAACAGCACAATTAAAAGAATTTACAGTTAGTGAAATTTCTTTCGAAATTAAAAGGTTTGTTGAAACAACCTTTAATCGGGTGCGTGTAAAAGGCGAAATTTTCGGAGGAAAAGTCGCAGACTCTGGGCATTATTACCTTTCTTTAAAAGATGACAATGCAACCCTTTCTGCCGTTTGCTGGAAAGGAACAATGAACCGCCTCCCCTTCAAGCCTGAAGATGGTATGGAAGTGATTGTTTCTGGAAAAATCACCACTTTTGCAGGCAAATCTTCTTATCAGATTATTATTGAATCTATGGAAATTGCTGGAACGGGAGCATTGCTCAAACTTCTTGAAGAACGCAAACAAAAATTTATGGCTGAGGGCTTATTTGACCAAAGACACAAAAAAAGCGTTCCTTTTCTTCCCGAAAAAATTGGGGTCATTACCAGTGCGAGCGGAGCCGTTATCCGAGATATCATTCATCGTGTTCGTGACCGTTTCCCAAGCCACATTCTTCTCTGGCCGACACCTGTGCAAGGGGAAGGTTCTGCGGAAAAAATTGCTGCTGCGATTGAGGGATTCAATGCACTTCCGAAAAGTCATAAGCCAGATGTTTTGATTGTGGCGCGTGGTGGCGGAAGCTTGGAAGACTTATGGGCGTTCAACGAAGAGATTGTTATTCGTGCCGTCTTTGCCTCACAAATTCCAATTATTTCTGCTGTCGGACACGAAACAGATACAATGCTCATTGATTATGTTTCAGACCTTCGTGCCCCAACTCCAACAGGGGCAGCTGAATTTGCTGTGCCAGTGAAAAATGAACTTGCACTCCAAATAAGCAACTTAGAAAACAGACTTAAGAATGCGTCACATCGTTTTTTTATGGAAAAGAAAAACTATCTTGAAGCCTTAAGCCGTGGCATTCCAAATTTATCTCAAATTTTGTTTGAGGCAAACCAAAAACTTGATGATAGAATTGAAAGACTGAAAGTTTCGTTTAAAAATTATCTCAATCAAAAGCAAAATCTAATCCTTCAAACCAAACTAAGTCCTTACTATATCTCTAATATTTTTGAAAAGAAAAAGGAAAATTTAAGTAATTTAGTGATAAGGTTAGAAAACGTTTCAATAGATTCTGTTCTAAACAGAGGGTTTGCTTGGGTTAAGACTAAAAACAACAAAACGATTTATAATGCTGAAGCAGCACAAAAAAACCAATTTTTAGAAATTAAATTTATTGATGGTGAAGTTAAAACGAAAGTGGTGTCAAAAAAAGATGAAGCTCAGGGCGATTTATTTAATTTTTAGTCTTCTTCCCTTCGCACATAATGTGCAAGCAGACGATGGGCAACAAACAATTCAAATTTGTGGCAACAGAGCTCAAGGACAAATCCTTTCTGGCTATGCACCAAACATTGAACAAGTCACGCTTGACGGTAAAGCCCTAGACATTGCTTCCAACGGAAAATTTATGTTTGCTTTTTCCAGAGATGATAAGCTTAATCACAAAATTGTAACCACAGATTTTTCGGGAACTGTCAAAACATATGACTTCCCAATCAAACCAACAAAGTGGGATATTCAAAATATTAAAGGCATTGAATCTAAAAAAGTTTCACCAAGCCCTAAAGCTCAAGCTGAAATCGACAAAGAAAGAACCGCCATTCGTGGTGCAATGACTTCTGACAGCGAAACAACACACTGGCAAAATGTTTTTCTTAAGCCTGTTGAGGGGAGAACCAGTGGCACTTTTGGCGGGCAAAGAATTATGAATGGCAAAAAGATGAATCCTCACCAAGGTTGGGACATCGCCGCAAAAAGAGGCACGCCTGTTAAAGCAACCAATGACGGTATTATTACGCTCAGTGGGGATCACAATTTTTTCTATTCTGGTAATGTGGTCATTATTGACCATGGATATAAACTCTTTACAATTTACGCACATCTTGATAAGACAAAAGCCAAAATTGGTGATAAAGTGAAAAAGGGCGACATCATTGGAACAGTCGGAACAACCGGACGTTCAACAGGCCCTCACTTACACTGGGGGGCTTCTTTGAATGATGTCAGATTCGACCCTGCTTCTTTCACTAAAATGCACACAAACTGTTCTGATTTATAATAAAATGAGGATAATGCTATGCTTGAAACAATGAGAAAAACAAACGAACTAAATGACATTAATTGCCTCATTATTGATGATGACAAGTTTTCCAGAACTTTCATTAAATCTGCCCTTTACCAAATTGGACTAAGAAACATTAAAGAAGCAGATAACACCCACGAAGCAATGTTGAATTTGAAAAACAATCACACAGACATTATCTTGCTCGACCAAGAAATGCCTGATAAAAAAGGGTTGGATTTTGCTAAAGAAATTTTAGATTCTGCAGATGACAAATTGAAGAAAATTCCAATCATTATGGTCACAAGCATTAACACAGAAAAAACGGTTAAAGATGCCAAATCTGTTGGCATTAAAGATTATCTCATTAAACCGATTTCACCACTCATACTTAAACAAAGACTACTAAAAGTCCTAAACATTAAAGAAGGAAAATAAAAGTGACAACACTGAACATCATTTTGATTGCTATTTTACAAGGAATTACTGAATTTTTGCCTGTGAGCTCCTCTGGACACTTGATTCTTTTTTCAAAGTTCACCAGTTTTCCTGACCAAGGAATTGCGATGGACATTGCTGTTCATGTTGGTTCAATCCTTGCTGTGATGATTTATTTTTCCGAAGAAATTTATAAAATGTTTATCGGCTTAATCAAAAATTATTGCTTACCAAACTTTAAAAATATGGGCAATAAACTCTTCTATCTTATTTGTATTGCCACAATTCCCGCTGTTTTTGCAGGCATCGCCTTTCATGAATATGGAACAGAATTTGTCCGCAATACTAAGCTCATCGGCTGGACAATCTTAAGTTTCGGAATCATCTTATATTTAGCTGACAAATTTGGAATGACCATCAAAAAAACAGATCACTTAAGAGTTTCAGATGCCATTATGATTGGCATTGCTCAATGCTTTGCCTTAATCCCAGGCACAAGCCGTTCAGGTATCACTATGACCATGGGCAGAATTTTAGGCTTAGAAAGAAGAGAAGCAGCAAAATTTTCAATGCTTCTTTCGATTCCAACCATATTTGGCGCAGGGGTTTTGGTGGCATATGAACTTTGGCAAGCCCACAACCTCTCCAGTGTCATCTATGCACTTGATAGCATCACTTATTCTTTCTTGTCTTCAATTATCGCTATATATATTATGATGTGGTGGCTGAAAAAATCGACCTTCTTACCATTTGTCATCTATCGCATTTGCCTTGGAAGCTTCTTGCTTCTAACCTCTTATGGATATATAAATTTACTCTAAAACAATACTTTAGTTTAAATAAAGAAAAAAGGATATGGTCTTTTTGTTAAAAGTATATTACAATCAATATATTGAGTAAACTAATTGTAAGGAGGTGCGAGGTATGGAAAATGAGCTAACCATTGAAACTTTAAGAGTTAAGCACGCTTTGCTTGACGCAGCAATCAAGGAGGAAGAAACTCACATCTGGAAAAATCTTTCTAAAATTGAACAATTGAAGAGAGAAAAACTTAAACAAAAAGATGAAATCTTAAGAATGACATTACAAGACATCAGTAATTAAGATTATCTAAAAAAAGCTCTTTCAATCGAAAGAGCTTTTTTTATATTTCCGAAACCGTTATTTTACAATAAACATTATCCCATCAACATCTATGATTTTGACGGATTTTCCTTCTGCAACGTCTGTTTCTGATTTTGCTAGCCAGACGCTATCACCAACTTTGACTTTTCCTGAGCCATTTTTAATCGCTTCAAAGACAACGACAGTCTGTCCAATATATTGCGCTCCTCTTTTATTTAATGTAGAAGAGCTGTCATCTGAAATTCTCTTATAAAGAGAAACTTTTCCCAGATAACAAAAGACCAACGCCGAAACAGCAAAAAACGTGCCAATAATGACAAAGTCTAAGGTTGGGAAGAAATAGAGCAAAAGCCCTGAAAAAACGGCAGCCAGACCAATCCACAAGAAATAAAAACCAGGGGTGACAAGCTCGGAAAAAATCATAAATAAACCGAAAGAAATCCAATACCAGTAAGTTATTTCCATGAAAAATTACTCCTCCCAAACTTTGGCTTTAGATTTTGTAGAACCTTTTTCAGTTCTTTGAGCAAAAGCTTCTTTGGCAATTTCACCAATGCCCGCAATTGAGCCAAGCATATTTGTTGCTTCCAAAGGCAACATAATCACTTTTTGATTATTTGCACTCGCAATAGATTGCAAGGCGTCAACATATTTTGTGCCGATAAAATAGTTCAAAGCTTGAACACTTCCCTGATTAACTGCCTGAGAAACCATTTCCGTTGCTTTTGCTTCCGCCTCGGCAGAACGTTCACGAGCTTCAGCCGCTCTAAACGCCGCTTCTTTTTCGCCTTCTGCTTTCAAAATTGCAGATTGTTTCATTCCGTCCGCACGCAAGATTTCGGCTTGTTTTAAACCTTCTGCTTCCAGAATTTGAGCACGTTTATCACGTTCAGCTTTCATCTGACGAGCCATGGCATCAACCAAGTCACGTGGAGGAGAAATATCTTTAATTTCAACACGAGTGATTTTAACGCCCCAAGGACCAGTTGCTTCATCAACTACGCCTAAAAGACGAACGTTGATGTGGTCACGTTGAGAAAGGAGTTCGTCCATTTCCATACCACCCATCACCGTACGAATATTCGTTGTCACCAAATTCAAAAGAGCAACTTCTAAATTGGTAATTTCATAAGCCGCTTTAACAGGGTCAAGCACTTGAAAGAACACAACACCATCAACCCTAACCATGGCATTATCTCGCGTAATCACTTCTTGTGATGGCACATCTAACACTTGCTCCTTCATATTAATCTTTGCACCAACGACATAGAAAAAAGGCATAACAAAGTGAAGCCCCGGCTTCAAAGTTGTATAATATTCACCAAAACGTTCAACCGTACATTCTGAACCTTGTTGAACCATAATGATTCCTTTTTTGACAATGGTCAAAGCCAGCAAAATAAGGACTAAAACAATTAAAGTTGTTCCTTCCATAAAAACCTCCTAAATTAAACGAATTTTCATCGTAACAGATTAATTTGTTTTTAGAACTATTCTTTAGTTATATTTATTAAATTAAACTCTTCTTATATTCAGATGCCCATTCCATCAACGCATCAATAATTGGCTTCAAGCTTTCACCAACAGAAGTGAGTGTATATTCAACACGAGGCGGAATTTGAGCGTAAACCTCTCTCACCAACAACCCATGCTGTTCTAAAATTTTCAAATTTGTGGTCAAAACTTTTTGCGTAATATCTCCGACTTGCTTTTTCAATTCACCGAAACGCTTTGTGCCGTCCATCAAATTTTTGATAATAATCAATTTCCACCGATTCCCAATCAGTTCCATAATTAAATTATCAATTAAATCCACATTTTTTTCCAACATTCTAATTTCCTCTAATTCCCAAAAACACAATATTAGTTTCCAAAAGATACTATAACTCTCTAAAGTGCCTACTTTACTAAAGTATTACAACCGTATAGTTTTATCAACAAATAATATAAATTATCCAACAAAAGGTACTCAAAAAAAATGATAAAAAAACTAAAATGGACAATGTTAACTTTGACAGTTGCTTGCCTAAGTTCTAATGCTTATGCCAGCGGATATAATTTGAACGAATTTTCAGCAACAAACTTAGGACGTTCCTTTGCCGGAACAGGCGTTGTCGGAGATGACTATTCTGCAATTGCCTTCAACCCTGCTGGAATGGTACTTAAAGACACAGGTGCTCAACTTGGTGTTTCCGTGGTTGAAATGCACTCCAACACTGTTGGAAAACTTTACTCAAATAGTGGTCCATTCCTTGGTGACAAACCAGATGGAAAAATCAGATACTATGCCACACTTCCACACACCTTTGCTCAATACAAACTCAATGACAGAGCAGTGATTGGTGCTGGCATATATACCCCTTTCGGACTTGCCTCCATTTATAACGATGACTGGGTTGGTGCAACACATGGCATCAAGACAGAACTAGAAGTTGTTGACTTTGCTGCTGGTGGCGCTTACCGCCTGACCAACAAATTAACAGCAGGTGCAACCATCATCGCTCGTTATGTTCATGGTGACCTCATCAACGAGGCAAACGTTATCGCACCAGGATCAAGAAACCGTATGGATTTAGACGGCTGGGGAACAGCCTATAATTTCGGATTAATGTATGAATTCACCAAAGATACACGACTTGGTGTTGCCTACCGTCTAAACGCTGCCCACACTGTTAAGGGAAAACACACCATCACCAGAAGCCCGAATTCAGCTGTTCCAAATGGCACTTGGGATGGCAGAAGTCAAATGACTTTACCTAACCAGTTAACTATTTCAGGGTATCATCGCTTGAATGAAAAATTTGGTTTAACCGGTAGTGCTCGTTGGACAAAGTGGGATATCTTTGACAATTTCGTCTTAGAAACAACACATTCTGCAGGAACTGCAGTTATTCCTGAACACTGGAAAAATGTTTGGACCTTTGCCCTTGGTTTAGATTATTACCACAATGAAAACTGGACATTTAGAACAGGTGTTTCCGAAGACCCGACACCAATTCCAGATGCCAAGCTCAGAACTGCCAGAATTCCTGACACCGACAGAAAATGGGCAAGCTTTGGAGCTTCTTACAAATATAAACAAATGACTTTTGATGTTGGTTATGCTCACCTGTTTATGAGAGGGGCTCGCATTGATAATGAAGACAAATACACAACTTTGAAGGCAAGCTCTAAGAGTTATAGCAATATCTACGGCGTGCAATTCCAATATGATTTCTAACCTCTAAAACTTCTCCTCTGTTTTAGAAAAAAGCTGACCTCCCTGAGACCTTCCACTCAAGGAGGTCTTTTTTTACATAAATACTTGTAGACAACAAATTGAAATTACTATTTACAGATAATGGAAAAAGATGCTAATATTTGTTCACAAATTGAAATAAACTGAGAAAAAAATGTCACTAAAAAGAACTATCATAAATATCATTTGCATATTTATTCCTATCCCCAGCTTAAGCAAAAAGTTAAAGAAACGTCTTCTGACACTCTCTTTCAAAAGGTTGTTTGCAAAGAAGACAGCTTACGATTTCATTTTTCCCATGGGAGAAGCCTGCTTTGTTGCCATGTTTTTAAGAGATTTAAACTTAAGAATTGCAAGCGGTCCTTTTGATTGGTGTTTTGGCTCTACGTTTGAACAAAGATTTAACCTTTTCATAAATAAATTTAAAAGATTTTTTGACAAAAAAGATTTAACACATATAGATATCGATAAGAAAGCAAACAAAGATGTCTATCAAAACACATACACGAATAAGCTACATACAAAGAGAGATATAAATAGTAGACCATTTTTGGTAAATGGATTTGATGTTGGTGGTGGTAAATGGCGTAACTATCTACTCAATTTTTGCAAAACAGAAGAAAATTGGAAAAAGTCACTTAATTTGTTAAATCGTGATGACGTTACTATGGTCTCTGATTATCATGTTATATTAAAACAAGATGATAATGTTGATACTAAGTATCTTGATGAGTTAGAAAAGAAATTAAAAATAAGTTATTCGAAGGAAAGAGAATTTGTAGCAGGTACAATGTTTGTTGCAAAAGCCAATATTTTTAAGCCACTACAAAACAAATTAAAATCTGAAGAGTTTAGTTCATCAGTTAGAAATACTGGTGATGATTTACCATATGCTTGTGAGCGTATTTTTGGATTTGTAAATGATGGTAAAATAGTAAGTTTTGATGGAAAAAAAGGTATTTTAGAGAAATATCTGACATTAATTTTAAGCTTTGTATACAAGCACAAAATAACAGATAAAAAAGAAAGTATAAAGATATTGGGAGTTCCAGTATATAAAAAGAATAAAAAAAAGGAGGAAATGTAGTGCAAATATATTCTTGCTATCATAAACCGTACCAACAAATTGAAAGTGAAATAGTAATTCCAATTCATGTTGGAAAATCTTTATCAAATCAAGATTTGGGTATTGTGTGTGATAATACAGAAGATAATATATCAGAAAAAAATCCTCATTTTTGCGAATTAACCGCAACATATTGGATTTGGAAGAATGTTAAAGCAGATATTGTCGGATTGTTTCATTATCGTCGTTTCTTAAATTTTAGTAATGATGAAACTAAAGTTT
>JAQWBS010000013.1 GCA_028706255.1 Alphaproteobacteria bacterium | reverse complement strand
CTCTCATCAACCAAGGAGCGTTTGGATTACCCACGAAATAGCTCTCAACTTCAGAAGTTCTATCGCCGACACTTCTTGCATAAGCAAGCTCAATTGATGGCGTTAAAATGTAGCTATCAAGTGCCATATTTCTAGATAATCTCACCCCAATTGGAAGTTCGATAGAATTATAATCATTGCTAGCAAAATGTCTTGCGCCGATGCCTTTTTCTGTGTAAGCCCCGTTATAAATATAAGCATATTCAAAGCCCACAAATGGTTCAATCACTCCACAAGCATTGCCGAAGTCATAACCAAACTCGGTGTTGAGGAAGGCAACTCTGGTGTCACTGTCGCCTCTGACATCAATACTTGAGCCAATAACTTTGCTCTTGTTGGTCATATAACCTCCGCCGATGCTTCCAGTGACATAAGCTCTGAGTGGTTTATATTTACCGTAAAGAGAAATCATATATTCATCAATGTTGGCAGTGTTATAAATGCTTGAGCCTTTGCCTTTGACATCTCCGAAGGCATAGCTGAAAGCAACGCCAAGGTTTAAGGCATTTGGAATGACGTCATAGTCATAGCCAATGGCTAAGCTTGTTGGCTCATATTTATATCCGACATTGCCTTTGGTTGTGTCTTTGTCGATGAAGTTTTTGCCGATGTTAAACCATAAATGTTCATCTGAATAGCCTTCAGTCATACCACAACTTGTACAGTTCTTATTTTGTACACGAGAGTAAATTTGACGGCTAAACTGGCGGACAGAGGCTTTGTGAACTTCGTTGATGATGACTTTGTCTTCACCAGAAACGACCTTGACGACTTCTTTGAAATCTTCTTTAACATCTTCAGGGACAATTCCAGTGTAATAGATGTTGTCGAAAATCATACGTTCATTCATGGATAAGGTTGAAAGTTGGCGATAAGCATCAACAGCAGCAGTCATCTCTTCATATCCTGCGAGATTTGAAACAGTGATTGAAGTTTGACCAGTAGACGTGTCAACGGTTAAAAATTCATTGGTCATGCCTTCAAATTCGCTGTAATCCACATCATAATCATGCGTTCCAGCGGAGAGGGAGGAAACATTATAAGGACGAAGGGCAACATTGTCACCAACAGTTAGAGAGCCTTTCAGGTCAGCAATCTTGTTCTCATTCGTGACCATTGGACGGAAAGTTGTGTTGTCCTCAAAGGTAATGGTTGCTCTCTCTAAGCTAAACTCATGCCTTTGAGCATATTCATCCGCCTCATCAAATAAAGCATAAAAATCCCCCTCATTAATGTTAAACTCACCACCAAACTCGCTGTTGTCACCCCAGAGATACAACGAACCAGAACCCGTCTTGTTGATGATGCCATAATTTCGGACTTTATCAGATAAATTGAAAGAAGTTATTGGATCACGAACGTTGATATATGAATTTGCAATGGTGGAAAAGTTAACGATAGATGATGTGTTATTAAAGTTAATGGAGTTTAGTTTTACAACTTCATCTCCATTGCCAACCTGCGTTATGATTTTGTTATCTTCAAAAAGGATATCTCTTTTAGCTTCAGTTGTTGAAATGGTGATTGTCCCGCTTTCATTGTAAATTGCTCCACCATAAGCATGAACATTGGAAGTGCCTATCGAGCTTGCATAGTTTCCAATAAAATCTCCTGTGACATTTCTAATCGTTCCATTGTCATTGTAAATTGCGCCACCTTGGGCATAAACGTTAGAAGTGCTTGTTGAGTTTACATAATTTCCAATAAAATTTCCTGTGATATTGTCAATTGAATTGCTTAAGTTTGTAACAGCTCCGCCATAAGTATAAGAAGAACCGATTGTATAGTTTTTAATAAAATTGCCAGTAATGTTTCCGATTGTTCCACTTCCATTATAAATTGCCCCACCATAAATAGAGGTAGCTGTTGATTTTACGTAATTGCTAATAAAATCTCCAGTAATGTTTTCAATAGTGCTATTGTTATTGTAAATTGCCCCCCCTTTAGCATTATCTGTTGAATTCGCATGGTTGTCGATAAAATCTCCAGTGATGTTTCCTATTTTTGTATTGTTACCTGAGTTATAAATTGCCCCACCATAAGCAGAAATACCGGAAGTTCCTGTTGCGGTTATATAGTTGGCAATAAAATGTCCAGTAATATTTCCAATTATTCCTGAATTATAAATCGCTCCACCATAAGCGTCAGTATTATAAGTAACTGTTGAAATCATATGATTCCCAATAAAATTTCCTTTAATATTGCCAACTGTGGCACCACTGTTATAAATTGCTCCCCCATGAACATAGATATTATTGGTGGCAGTTAATGTAGCATAGTTTCCAATAAAATTTCCTGTGATGTTTCCTATTTTAGCATTGGTACCTGAGTTATAGATTGCTCCACCCTCAAGGGAAGAATAAGAATAGGTTGAGTTTATATGGCTATTAATGAAATCTCCCGTGATGTTACCAATTGTTTTATTGTTATTATAAATTGCACCCCCTGAAGCCAGTGTTTCGATTTCTTTAAAATCAGCATCAACATTGCCATTTAATGTTGTTTGTTGAGAACTATGTATTGTTCGTCCGCTCTCAGGAATATATGTATATTTGAAATAATGTGTTTGGCTTGGGAGAGAAACATTAATTGTATTTGTTTGGTTCTCTGAAACTTCTCTCCATTCAACTCGAGGAGAAGTCTCGAAAAGAACTTTTTCATCATTTTCAAAAGAAATTTTATAATATTTATCTATCAGATTATTTTCTTCATCAAGCTCTTTAATGCTAAAATCGTGATTAGTTTCTGTTCCAGATATAATGACAAAGGATGAAGAAGGAACAGCATCTATGTTGAATTTATAATAACTTCCGCCAGTTTCAAAAACAGCATTTGCTTCAGTTGTTCCAACAAGATTTCCAGCAGATGTTCCAGCAAGGGCTTTGGCTAAAAAATCAGCTTCTGGTTTGAAATAATAGGTGACACCAGAAATTTGAACCGTTTGATAGCCTGTCATATCAGAAGGTTTTGCCGATTCTAGGGTAAAAGGGGTTGATACCGTATATGTTTGGGATTCTTGTTTGAGTTTATTTAAGGTGGGGGTTTGTTCAAATGCAAAAGCAACTTTCGATAAAATTACGAAAGAAAACACTGAGAATAGGACAACTTTTGACATTCTGTACATAGTCTTTCTTCTTGTTTGGAAGTAAATATAATAACTATTCTTAAGTGTAATATAATTGTAATATTTTGTAAATAAAAAACCCCTAAAAGGGGTTTTTTATTTTTGAAAGCTAATTTAAATTAAACTGCTTTTTTCTCATCTGGGTCACGAAGTACATAGCCACGTCCCCAAACGGTTTCAATATAGTTTTTGCCACCAGAAGCTTTTTCAAGCTTTTTACGGAGTTTGCAGATGAACACGTCAATAATTTTGAGTTCAGGTTCATCAATGCCGCCGTAAAGGTGGTTTAAGAATTGGTCTTTATTAAGTGTTGAGCCCTTACGAAGAGAAAGAAGCTCCATAATGCCATATTCTTTGCCTGTGAGGTGAATTTGCTTTGCTCCAACATTGACGGTTTGTGTATCAAGATTGACTTCAATGTCGCCCGTTCTGATGATTGAGTTGGAGTGTCCTTTTGAACGTCTGACAATGGCATGAACACGGGCAAGAAGTTCAGATTTGTCAAAAGGTTTAGTGAGATAGTCGTCTGCTCCGAAGCCAAGTCCTTTAACTTTTTTATCAGGTTCTGAAAGTCCTGAAAGAATGAGCACTGGCGTGTTGATTTTTGAGGAACGAAGATTTTTTAAAACTTCATATCCATTCATGTCCGGAAGCATAAGGTCTAAGATAATAATATCATAATCATATAATTTACCGATTTCCAAGCCATCTTCACCGAGGTCTGTGGTGTCTACAATCATGCCTTCTTTTTTGAGCATGGTTTCAATGCTTTGGGATACAGCGTAATCGTCTTCAACTAATAAAACACGCATCTTATAACCCTCCATAAATATATTTAGCGAATTCGTATGTGGCTTTATCATACCCTCTAAATTTTAATTTGTTAACTTTTTTGAAAGACCTGTTAATAATTATTAATAAATGTGTTTTTTTATGTTAAAACAGTTCAATAGCGTGCATTATTATGCTTTTTTGACATTGTTTTGTTAACAAAGCTGTAAAACTTGATGAATTTTTTTTTAATTGGTTATATTTTGAAGCTTGGGGAGAGTGGGTTTGTTAGAAAATATTGCAAAAGAAATCAGAAAAGTTGAAACGGACACATACTTTGGGTCGGTGACAGCCGTTCAAGGCTTGTTTATTGAGGTGAGTGGAATTAGGGCTCAGCTTAGCATTGGGGACAGGTGTAAAATTTATAATGCCCATGGTAAAATTGTGCCTTGCGAATTGGTGAGTTTTAAAAATGATAAGCTTCTCTTTATGCCTTATGATTCGCTAAACGGCATTGGCTTGGGGTGTCGTGTTGAAGTTGAAAATTCAAAGCCTGTTATTTATCCGCATCTTTCATGGTTGGGACGAATCATTAATTCGTTTGGAGAGCCCGTTGACGGTAAAGGTCCGTTGATTAAGGGAGATAAGGCTTATTATATCAAAGCTTCTCCACCACCAGCAAGCAAGAGAAAAAGAGTTAAAGGCAAAGTTGATTTAGGGGTGAGGGCAGTTAATACGTTCCTGACCATTTGCAAAGGACAACGTATGGGCATTTTTGCAGGCTCAGGCGTTGGAAAATCTACTTTGATGTCAATGATGGCAAAAAATACCGATTCTGACGTTTCTGTCATTGGCTTGATTGGGGAACGTGGACGTGAGGCAAATGAGTTTGTGGAAGATGTTTTAGGACCTGAAGGCTTGAAAAAAGCGGTTTTGGTTTTGGCAACTTCAGATGAAAGCCCTTTGATGCGTCGTCAGGCAGCTTATACTTCCATGGCAGTTGCAGAATATTTCAGAGATTTAGGCAATGGGGTGTTGTGTATGATGGATTCAATCACACGTTTTGCTATGGCACAAAGAGAAATTTCCTTAAGTGTGGGCGAGCCACCTGCTTCTAAAGGCTATACGCCAAGTGTGTTTGCCGAACTTCCAAAACTTTTGGAAAGAGCTGGCCCTGGGGTTGATAAGGGAACAATTACTGGCTTATTTACGGTTTTGGTAGATGGTGATGACCATAATGAACCAATTTCCGACGCTGTTCGTTCCATTGTTGATGGGCATATTGTGTTAGATAGGGCAATTGCGGAACGAAACCGCTATCCAGCAATTAACATTCTGCGTTCAGTTTCTCGTACATTGCCGGATTGTAATAATGATGAGGAAAACGCTTCCGTCAACAAAGCTCGCAAATATATTTCTTCTTATGAAGATATGGCAGAACTTATCAGATTAGGGGCTTATAAGAAAGGTTCAAGCCGAGAAGTTGATGAGGCCATTTTTTATTATCCTAAAATTGAAGCCTTCATTGCGCAAAAGAAAAATGAAAACGTGACTTTGGCAGAAGGCTATGAACAGTTGAAACAAATTCTTGAAACAGAATTTAAGGTATAAGTACAATGAAAAATTCGTTGCAAACGTTGAGCCGTGTTCAGAAATGGAACATTGACGAACAACGCAAAATTCTTGCAAATTTTCTCACGGAAGAAGACAAAGTCGAACAAGAAATTTCTCGCATTAATCAGGAATATGAAATAGAAAAAAAGTTTAGTGAGGAGAATCCGCTCTTAGGCGATTTTGGGGCTTATACTAAAAAATATATCAGATATCGCACAAGGCTTGAGAAAAGGCTTCAAGCCATTCGGGATAAGATTGCGGAGCTTCGAGATTTTATCACTGAGCTTTTTAAAGAACAAAAAACTTATGACATCGTTGATGAACGCAGAACGCAACGACAAGAGGAAGAGTTGGCACATAAAGAACAGCAGATGCTTGATGAAATTGGAACGAATAATTATATTAAAGCAAACAAGTAGAGATATTTGTGTAAAAAGTTTCTAAATAGTATTGATTATTATTTTCATTTATATATTATAGTAAGTAACAATTTACTATAAAAGGAGAAAAATATGTTTTTTGAATTACCCCCTCTACCATATGAAATGAATGCGCTTGCGCCATATATGTCTGAAGAAACTTTGGAATATCATTATGGCAAACACCACAAGGCTTATATCGATAATTTGAATAATCTCATCAAAGGCACAAAGTTTGAAAAAATGACTTTGGAAGAAATTGTGGTGAGTTCCGCAAATCAACCGGAATATGCAGGCATTTTTAATAATGCGGCACAAGCTTGGAATCATAATTTGTTTTGGAAAACAATGACTCCAAATGGTGGTGGCAAGCCTAAAGGTGAGCTTTTGGCAAAAATCGAGAAAGATTTTGGGTCTTATGACAAGTTTAGAGAACAGTTCAAAACAGCTGCTTTGGGGCAGTTTGGAAGTGGTTGGGCTTGGCTTGTAGACAAAGACGGAAAACTCAGCGTGATGAAGACCGCTAATGGCGATAATCCGCTCACACATGGAGCAACGGCAATTATCGGCTTAGATGTTTGGGAACATGCTTATTATATTGACTATCGTAATGCAAGAGGCACTTATGTTGACTCATACTTAGACCACCTTGTGAAGTGGGACTAGTTTTCTGAATAAAAAAAAGAGAGAGGCTTTTTGCCTCTCTTTTTTGTGATTATTTTGTAAGCAAATAGGAAGAATTAACAGACATTTCATCGCCAGAGATATATTTTTGCACTTTATAATTCCCAAAATCTTCGAAATTTACAGGTGTGTAGAAAAGTTGAGAAAGTTTTTCAGCATCTCTGACAATAATTTTTTGCACATTCTGATTGTAAATTTTTTCAATGAGTTCTTGTTTGCAAGGAATCATACTCGCCACAAAAACAAGATCATAGGTTGAATAATCAACTTCTAGACAATCAGAGCAAATAAAGTTAAGTCTCGGAGAGATTTTTGAACAATAGATCTTAGAAATTTCAATGGCTTCAGCATCTAAATCAATGAGGTCAATTTCATATTTATTGTCTGAAATATAATCCAAGATGACAGCAGTTAAGGGCAGAGAGCCAGAGCCAATGAAGGCAATTTTTGAAATTTTATTTTCACAAAGGTCAATTAAACTTTTTTCTTGGCTTGTGATGTGATGATATTGTTTGAAATACCAAAAGCTTTTCAAACTTTCATAGCTAATGTTGGAAAGATTTGCAAATTTTTTACCCCAAAATTTTTCCATTTCCACTTCAGATTTATAGGAAATGTCTCTCAAACTGTTGGTGAGATTACACTGACAGAATTTGTTCATTAAATTTGGACAATTTTCGCACATAAATTTATTGCAAACCAAAGAATCGTTAATCAAGTTGGTTAAATAAGTGTTGATGATGTTGTTGTCGGGTGAAAAATCCTTTTGCGCTGAAAGAATTATGTTTGTTTTGTTGAAAACATTGAAAATATCTTGTTCAATCAGAGAGAGATTTTGAGCTTGCATTTTATGACCTTTTTATGTTTACAAATTGTTTTTTTTATCGTATAACTTCTTTGTTAATGAGAATGAGTATCATTCATATTATCAATAAAATTAAAAATCAAGAGAAATCTTTCAGAAAATTTAAATGAGATGAAATGTCAGAAACCGTAATAGACTTAACTAGTGAATTAATCAAAATTCCAACCCTAACCCCTTATGGGGAAACAAAAGCTGAAGAACGTGAAAAGTTCAAAATTTGTGAAATATGTGTGGATAGTATTGATGCTTTTCTAAAAGATAGAGGTGCAAAAACACAAAAGTTGGTTTTTGAAGGAGGGTCAGAAAAATGGCCTTATCCTGTGCCAAATTTATATGCTGAAATGACTTTTGGAGATGTTACGGCAAAAAATCACAAGTTCATTTGCTATATGGGTCATATTGATGTTGTGCCAACGGTTGCCGAAAACTTGTGGCAGAATAAAAGCCCTTTTTCTGGAAAACTTGAAGAGGGATATGTTAAAGGTCGTGGTGCAACGGATATGAAAGCAAGCGTTGCAGCAATGATGTCAACCTTTGAGACCTTGCATGACGTCGTTCCCGAGGGTGCAAATTTAACGATTGGGGCAATTATCACGGGTGATGAAGAATGGGCGGCAGTGAATGGTACAGATAAAGTGTTGCAATGGATGAAGAAAGAGGGAAAGAATCCTGAAGCTTTTTTGGTGGGTGAGCCTTCTTCTCAAGACTTTCTTGGCACGCATATCAAAGTCGGACGACGTGGTTCTCTAACAGGGTTGGTTGATGTGAAAGGCATTGCAGGACATGTTGCCAATGAAAAAGGGTTTAAGAACCCAATTAATGCAATGAGTTCAGCTTTAATTCTCTTAGAGCAAAAAACATGGAAAGATGGAAATCGTTATTTTCCAAATACGAACCTTGAAATTGTTTCTGTTGAAAGCGGAAAAATTGGGCAAGGGACAAATGTTATCCCAGAACGTGCTCAAGCGAATTATAATATCAGATTCACACCGAAACAAACGCCGGAAAAGTTGCTGAATGATTTACGAGAGATTATTTTGAATCCGCCAAAGTTCATGAAAAAACTTCCGGACTATCAAGACTTAGTAGACAACATCGACACCATCATTTCAGCAAATATTGCCTCTGCTTCTTATGGCTATTATGCAAAGCCTGATAAATTTGCGGAAAGTGCAAAACGAGCAATTTCAGAAGTTCTAGGTGTGACAACAAATTATGATGGGGCAGGTGGTTCAACAGACGGACGCTTTGTTCATAATTATTTTCCAAAGGCTCAAATCATAGAACTAGGAGTTCCTGAACGAGGCGGAATTATTGGGAATGAGCGTCCTAAAGGTTATGAAAAACGTGGTGGAATGCACCAAATTGACGAGCGTGTCGCGGTTAAAGATGTAGTGAACTTGCAGAAAGTTTATCAGAAGACCATTCAAAATTATGCTAAAGGAAGATAAAAAATGCTTGAAGTGAGAACCATTAGACAAGAAGATTTAAGTGAATTGGAACAACTTTATATTCAATCAATTAAAGCCAATGAACAAGGCTTTATTCAGGATTTATCACGTTCTAAAAATATTAAAGATTTTGTTTTAGACACTCAAAAAGAGGGTGGTAATTTTGTTGGATTATTTCTTGAAAATAAAATTGTGGGCTTTGGCGGTTATGTAAACGAAGGTGCAGGACGTTTGCAAATTTGTAAATTGCATCTTAACAAAACACTTCAAGGAAATGGGTTTGGTAAACTTCTTTTTGCTACCTTGGAAGCAGATGCGAAATATAAGGGATTTAAGGACTTCACGCTTCATGTGACCAACACTCAAGAAAATGCAGTTAAATTATATCAAAAGCAAGGTTATATCATTGAGTCTGAAAAAGATTATGAAATTGAAATTGATGGCAAAGTTTGTCATTATCCAACCTTATATATGAGAAAGAAGTTTTGATAAGTTTTTATCCTCACGTTGTCATTTCAATTGAGAGCTTTCTTTCTACCATCATCTCGACTGAGCGAAGCGAACGGAGAGATATTGCTGTTAAGATTTATTGTTTGATTGGATTGCCACGCTTCGCTCGCAATGACAGAGTGGTGGGAATGTTCTATTACCTCCACTTCGCTCGCAATGACAATACATAGGTGCCATATTCAGGTTGTTTTTTTTAGTCATAGCTTCGCTCGCAATGACAGAGTGGTGGGAATGTTCTATTACCTCCACTTCGCTCGCAATGACAATACATAGGTGCCATATTCAGGTTGTTTTTTTTAGTCATATTCGGGCTTGCCCCGAATATCCATAAGATGGATTCCCAATCAAGTTGGGAATGACAGGGAAGAGTGTTGAGAATGACAGGGAGAGAGTGTGTGAGAATGACAATAAGGCAAGATTTCTCATTGACACTGTCAATTTCGAAATGATAAAAGGGTAGTGGGAATGACAGAAAGAGGTTGCTGGTGATTATAAAAATATGTGAAACTAAGAAAAAAGCCTCCAAATTTTGGAGGCTTTTTACAAATGCTTATTAATTTTAGAAGTTTTCTTTAACTTCAAAGAAATATGCTTTTGGATGTCCGCAAACGGGGCAAACTTCAGGTGAATTTAAGCCAACGTGACGGTGTCCACATTTTTCACATTCCCAAACTGTTTTTTCATCTCTTTTGAAAACAGTGCCATCTTTTACATGTTCGAGAAGTTTACGATATCTTTCTTCGTGACCTTTTTCAATTTTGCCAACTTCTTTGAACAAGAAAGCTAGTTTTTTGAAACCTTCTTCTTCGGCTTCTTTTGCCATGCGGTCATACATATCTGTCCATTCATAGTTTTCACCAGCAGCAGCATCTGCCAAATTGGTCATTGTGTCTGGAACTGAGCCACCATGCAAAGCTTCGAACCAAAGCTTAGCGTGTTGCATTTCATTTTTTGCTGTGATTTCAAAATAGTTAGCAATTGTGTTGTAACCATCTTTGCGAGCTTTTTTCGCATAATAGTCATATTTATTGCGTGCCATAGATTCTCCAGCAAAAGCTTCTTGTAAGTTTTTCTCAGTTTTTGTTCCCTTAAGGTCTTGATTACTCATTATTTTAAATCCTCTATATAATTATATGTTGTTAGTTTTTTGTGATACACTTGTTGCAAGTTCCCTGCAAGGTGATATCGCAGTCATCAATGATGAACCCTGAAGTTGCTGCAAACTTCTCTTTTAGATCTTCACAACCCTCATTAGAAAGGTCGTAAATTTGTCCACATTTTTTACAAATGAAGTGATGGTGTTCGTGAATTTCGCCATCAAATCTAAAAATTCCGTCCACACCCTCAATGCGACGGATAATGCCAGCATCTGAGAGGCGGTTAAGGTTTCTATAAACCGTTGCCAGACTAATGTTTGGAAGGGTTTGGCGAATGAGGTCATAAACTTTTTCGGCTGTCGGGTGAATTCGGTTTTCTTGGAGAGTTTTTAAAATTAATTCTCTCTGTCTTGAATATTTCATCGGATAATCCTCTTAAAATGACAATAATTATTATTATTTTTAAAAAACACCATTGTCAATAAGTTTTTTTGGTATAAAATTGTGTAAAAAGTAACACATTATTTATTGATTTGCAAGAGGGGAGTTTATTTTTTATGAAAGCGGTCGAAGTTAAGAAAGATATCTATTGGACAGGTGTTAAAGATTGGAATTTGGTTGATTTTCACGGACACTTAACCCCGCACCATACAACTTATAATTCCTATGTGATTATGGACGAAAAAATCACGATTGTTGATGGGGCAAAAATTACGCTTTCAGACGAGATGATTGAACGAGTGAAAACTGTTGTTGATTTTTCAAAAGTTTCATACATTGTGGTGAACCATGTTGAAATGGACCATGCAGGGAATTTGCCAGAGCTTTTGAAACTTGCACCACAAGCTAAAATCATTACGAATCTGGCGGCAAAAATGGGTTTGGAAGAACATTTTGACACCTCAAGTTGGGAATTTATCATTATTAGAACAGGTGATGAAATTTCTATTGGTAAAAGAACGCTTAGTTTTTATCCAACCCCAATGCTTCATTGGCCAGATTCTATGGTCACTTATTGTAAAGAAGACAAGATTTTGTTCTCAAATGATGCTTTTGGGCAACATGTTTGTGACAACACAATTTTTGCCAGCGAATTGCCTATGGATGTTGTGATTGCTGAAGCGAAAAGATATTATGCTAACATTTTACTTCCTTATGGCTCACAAGCGGAAAAAGCTTTGGGTGTGGTTGAGAAGTTAGAGCTTGATACAATTGCTCCTGGGCATGGTTGCGTGTTGCAAGGCGATGAAATTAAACAGATGTTTGCTGCTTATAATGAATGGGATAGTGTTGAAAACAAAGGTTCTGCGGTTGTTGTTTATGATTCAATGTGGCATTCAACTGAAAAACTGGCGGAAGCTGTGAAATCTGCTTTTGATGATCTTTCTATCCCTGTTAAAAAGATTTGTCTGCGTGATATTCACTATTCTCAGGCGATTATTGAAATTATGGATGCGAAATATGTCGCAGTTGGCACACCAACTTTAAATAATGAAATTTATCCTTCTGTGGTGGCCTTCTTAACTTATATGAAAGGGCTTAATCCGAAAAACAAAGTTGGGTTTGCGTTTAACTCTTTCGGGTGGAAAGATGGGGTTGCGGCTAAGGTTCAGGATTATTTCACAGCGCTTAATTGGCAAACGTTAGAGCCTTTTGCAATTAAATATAATCCGAAATGTGATGGCTTGAATAAAATTAAAGAACATCTAAAAAAACAAATTGGTTAAAAGTAAAAAGCTCCGAAGTTCGGAGCTTTTTTGTGTGTTCTTCATAAGGAATAGATTATTAACAATAAAGATTGTTAAAATATCTTTTAATTTCATTGTCTTTACAGGCAATTGCTTCTTCAATGAGTTCAGCATATTCTTGGGCATACATTCCGTCATGAGGGTTTGTATATTTGGAGAAAAATGCGGAAAATAATTTCAGGTCAAAATAAAGTGTGTTTGCTTTTTTAGGTGTTTCTTCCACCTCTTGAAGCTTGTTTATGAACTCATAAATCAGCTTTTTCACAGCAAATTCTTTGGCTTTTCCATAAGTTTTCAAGGGTTGTTCTTGTTGAACGTTTTTAACATAGTTTTGAAAGCGGGTGAGATATCTTATCTTCCGAGTTTCAATCATTGTTAGTGTGTTATATTCTTCTTTTAAGAGTGGGTTATAAAACACGTCGTTAAGAACATTTGTTTCTTTTTCAATGAAAGTTGCAATTTTTTTTTGCAAAGTTTCAGTGTCATCAAGGTCAGATTCAAAAATAATATTTTGAATGCCTCTCATTAAACTTTCTTTTTTGTTCATTGTAATAAGGATTAATAATTGATGTTTAGGGAGGAAAATAATCCAATTTTTTTTAATATTCAATCTTTTTTTTACTAAATAGACAAAAATGCTTGAGATAAATTTTTTATTTGTTATGCTATGCGAAGCTACTTAAATTATTAACTAAATTTATTATTAACTATGAATGTATTAGGTTATTCAGATTTTAAAAAATTGTTTCAAAATCATGCGTTAGATACGCCTCTTGATGATTTTTTTGTAAAGTTTTCAAACGGGGCTTTGAATGTGAAACGCCAAGATGAAGTGAAACAGGCAAAAGAAAATCTTCTTGCTTGCTTAGTTGCTCTTGCTGTCACCCGAGAAGTTGATTTTGGAGCATATCATTTGGTTTATAAAACTATTCCACTCGATGCGTTGAAAGTAATTAAGCCAAAGGTGGAAATGTCAAAGCAGCTATACACTTCCTTTTCGTTGGTGGTCGTTGATGATGATCTTTCAGATATTGACGAGTTCACCTTTGAAGATGTGAAGCGTTTTCATGCAAATGTCGAAAATTTTTTGCAAGAGGAAGAAGACGTTAGTTTCATTGATTGTGATGTTATTCCTTCTTTCATTGTGATTAGTCTCTTTGTCGAAGGTGAGGAAATTTCTTTGTTTTTTGAAAAAACAAAATAACCAATAAAAAAAGCTGAGGTTCATAATGAACGTCAGCTTTTTTGTTTTGTGTTTACACTTCAACCTTATATACTTCAAGGGGTGTTTTCTCCAACTCTTCCCAATTTTCCGCCATTTGATCCCGTTCTTTTTTGGTCAAGTCGGGGTTCTTCATGTGGTCTTCAATCGCCTGACGAATTGTTTGAACACAATTTTTTTGTTCAGCAACTGAGTAATATTGGATAAGAAGCTTCCATGTCGCACCAGAGACATAACGTTTCAAAAGCAGTTTTCTCCAAAAGAGGGGGCTGATTTCTTCTTTTTCGATAAGTTCTTTCAAATATTCTTCAGCTGATTTTTTAGCGCCATCTAAAGGATATTTCAAAGCTTCAATGAGGATATCTCCCAATACTTCTTTGAAATCTTCAAATTTAAAGAATTTGAAGATAGCTTCAATAAGAAACACAGTGTAACCATGCGTTTTGGCAATACCCTCTTTATATTCTAAGCATTGCTTCTTGCCCATGATGCCGAAAGGTTTTCTTACGGAATATATCTTTGTTGAAAAATCAACGAGAATAGTTTCCCATTCATCTTTTGATAATTCAGCTTTTTTGAAAAGATTGATATATTCTTCTGTGCTTTGGAGCGGAGCGTATATCTTTCTGAGATATGCTTTCTTTTCCAAGGTTCTTTCTGCAGCTACTTTTTTGTTTTTCTCGTTTTCTTTGTTTTGTGCTCTCAACTCTCTTTTTTGCTCTGGAGTTAGGTTCTTGTTCATAAAAATATATTTTAAAAAGTTAATAATAAGATTACATGTTCTTATTATAGACAAAAGAAATTGCTTTGCAAGGTTTATCTTTATTAACTTTTGTTATTTTGATTGTTCGTGAGATAGTTTATCACGCCATAAAGGGTGTTAATCTCTTGTTCTGTGAGCTCTGAACGAAGGAAAATATTTCTCAAGTTTCTAACCATCCGTGGCTTTTTTTCGTCACTTTTGAAGTTGCCACATTCTTCAAGTTCACTTTCTAGAAACTCAAAAAACTTGGTGACAGTTTTTTTGTCGGCAACCTCGGTTTTGTTCGTGATGAGTTGTTTGCTTTCAACCTTAATTTGGGTTTTATACCACTCATAGCCAACCAAAAGCACTGCTTGAGAAAGGTTTAGGGAAGTGTGCTCAGGGTTGAGCGGAATTTCAATGATGGCGTCGGCTATGGCTACATCGTCATTGTGAAGTCCCGTTCTTTCCGGACCAAAGAGAATGCCGCATTTTTCATTTTTTGCAATTTTTGTGTTCACTTCTTGTGCCGCATTATCTGCAGTGTGAATATTTTTAATCATATCACGGCGACGAGCCGTTGTGGCAAAAACAAAATGTAAGTCGGCAATCGCCTCATCAAGCGTTGCAAAAACTTCTGCTTTTTGCAAGATTTCTTCTGCATTTGAGGAAGCGGAAATTGCTTTTTCCGAGAGGTGGTTTTCTCTGGGGTTTACCAATCGTAAATAATAAAGTCCGCAGTTCATCATAGCCCGAGCTGTCATGCCGACATTTTCTGCAAGTTGCGGATTAACCAAGATGATATAAGGTTGATTATTCATTTTTTTCGTCCAAAAATTTTCTTTACAATATAAAAGATTAATGATAATTTGTACAACATAAATTTATTATTAATTAATACAAAACTATAATTATGAGAAAAGGAATTATCTTAATTTCCAATCTGGAAGCTGACCTTGTGACTATTTTACAACAAAATCGTCAAAACGAGTTTGCTTATGTCGATTTCGTCATTGCAACATCTGATAAAGCATTGTTGAATGATATTTATGACCTGCATTTGGGGTGCTATATTTATTATGTTTCCAACTTTTTGGCAGTTCGTAATTTGATAAAAAAACAACGAATTGATTTAGTCGTTTTTGAGGGTTATCAAGCCGATGATCTTACGATTAATGATCGAATTTCTTTATCAAAGAATGGCATTTCACGTCATTTAGAACCCGATGAAAAATTTGGTTTCTATGGGCAAGGAAAAGTAAAAAATCTTCAGATTTTTCATAGTGAATTTCAATTCTGAAGCTTTAAAGATACATTTTTATTAAACAATCTGAAACCTCTAATCCGTGATGGACGCAGGGGTTTTTCCTTTTAAAAACGATTCACTTTAAATATTATGAATATGAAAAAGACACTTGTTCTTGTTTCGGGAAGTGGAAAATATGCTTCCGAAATGGTTTTAAAAAACCAATGTGTACAGGAAGAAAAGCGTTCGTTCATCATTGCTTGTGACAATGCCGAAAAAGCCTTGAAGTTGCCTCAAATGATTGAAGGGCAATATATTCAGCTGGTTGCAGATTTTTCTTCAATTGAGCGGATTATCCGTGAAGAAAAAATTGAAACGCTTTGTTGCTACGGCTATACGGGAGGTTTTCCTGAAGCCCTTGCAGATGAGCTTGATGGAACAAAACAGTTTCTGTATCAAGAGTTTGATCCTCCTTTGGAAAAAGGAGTTTACGGAGAGATTGAACTCTCTAAACTAAAGTATTTTTCATAAGGGGATTTATGATGATAAAAAAGGAATAGGTTTGAAGCCTATTCCTTTTTTTGTTTTATGATTTATGCCGCTTTACATGATTTGTAAAAATGAATATACCAGTCGATTGTTTTGACAATGCCTGTTTCAAAATTTTCATCTGCTTTCCAGCCCAGCTCTTGTTCAAGCTTAGTTGCATCAATTGCATAACGACGGTCGTGTCCGGCACGGTCTTGAACAAATGTAATCAAATCCGTATAAGGCTTGCCATTGGCACGAGGGCTTTTCCGGTCTAAGATTTCGCAAATACTGTGAACAATCTGCAAGTTATTACGTTCGTTTCTACCACCAATATTATAAGTTTCACCGCTTTTTCCTTTGTGGAAAACCAAGTCAATCGCTTTGCAATGGTCAAGCACATAAAGCCAATCACGAATGTTTTTGCCGTCGCCATAAATTGGAATGGCTTTTTCATTTAAGCAGTTTTGAATAATTTTCGGAATGAGTTTTTCAGGATGCTGTTTTGGTCCATAGTTGTTGGAACAATTAGAGGTGGTCACATTCATACCATATGTGTGATGATAAGCTCTCACAAGAAAGTCTGAGCTTGCTTTGGAAGCGGAATATGGTGAATTTGGGGCATATGGGGTTGTTTCCATAAACAAGCCATCTTCTCCAAGCGTGCCATAAACCTCATCGGTTGAAATATGGTGAAAACGTGCATTCTTATAAGCTTCACGAACTTTAAAAGGGGCTTCAAACCATGTTTTGCGAGCCACATCAAGCAAGTTAAATGTTCCCATAATGTTGGTTTCGATAAAGGCTTTTGGTCCGGTGATGGAATTGTCCACATGGCTTTCCGCTGCAAAGTGAACCACCCCTTGCACATTATTTTCACTAAAAATCTGTTCAATAAGCTTGGTGTCACAAATGTCGCCTTGAATGAAGGTGTAATTGCTTTTGCCGGAACATTCGCTCAAATTTTCCAAGTTTCCCGCATAAGTGAGTTTATCAAGGTTGATAATTTGATATTCAGGATATTTTTCAACAAAATAGGGCACAAAATTTGCGCCGATAAATCCGGCTCCACCTGTGATGAGGATTGTCTTTTTATTCATTTTCTAACTCCATAATACAATCACTGAGGCTGTCTGCCCAGTGAGAAATTTCAATGCCAAAATCTTTTTTGATTTTTGCTTTGTTTAAAACCGAATAATGCGGGCGAGGGGCTGCTGTCGGATAGTCTTTGCTTTCAATTGGGAAGACTTCGCAATCTAAGTCAGACATTGCCATAATTGCAATTGCAAAGTCATACCAAGAGCAAACGCCTTCATTTGAAAAGTGATAAACCTCTTTTGTTCCGATTTTAAGTTGTGGTAAAAGATCAACAATTGCTTGGGCTAAATCACGGGCATAAGTTGGGCTGCCGATTTGGTCAAAAACAACATTTAAGCTTTCTTTATCTTTGCCAAGTCTTCTCATTGTTTTTACAAAATTATTGCCAAAGGTTGAATAAAGCCAAGAGGTTCTGATAATAACCGCAGTTGAAGCATTTTCTAAAACTTTTTGTTCGCCAAAAAGCTTGGTTTTCCCATAAACGGAAACAGGATTTGTGCTATCTTCTTCCGTGTATGGCTGAAAATTTTTGCCGTCAAAAACATAGTCGGTTGAAATATGAACCAGTGGAACACCTGTTTTTGCTAAGTTTTCAGGACCATTGATGTTAATGAGTTCGGCAAGTTGTAAGTCTTTCTCCGCTTTGTCAACAGCAGTGTAAGCGGCACAATTGATGATAAAAGAAAAGTGCTTTCCTTTGAAAAAATCTTCAACGGCTTTTTTATCGGTAATATCAAGGTCGGAAACATCGGCATATTGTGCCTTATCACCCAAAATTTGGCGAAGTTCACTGCCAAGTTGTCCGTTTGCTCCGGTCACTAAAATCATTTTTGTAAATCCTTTAGAAGAGGAAAGTTTCTATCTCTTTCATTAGCAATAATATCATTTGTTGGAACTTGCCAATTGATTTTCAACTCAGGGTCAGCAAAATTCAGTCCGCCTTCAGCATCTTTGCAATAAAAATTGTCGCATTTATAAGCAAAAAGAGCCGTTTTACTAACCACGGAATAGCCATGGGCAAAGCCACGAGGAACAAGTAATTGACGATTATTTTCACCGCTAAGTTCAACAGCCACATGTTTGCCGTAAGTTTTTGAATTTGGTCTTAAGTCAACCGCCACATCAATCACAGTGCCTTCAATGACTCGCACTAATTTGGCTTGAGCATGTTCACCTTTTTGAAAGTGAAGTCCACGCAAAGTGCCATAGCTTGAAAAAGCTTGGTTATCTTGAACAAACGTATAGTTCAAACCGGCTTCTTTGAATTTTGCGTCGCTGTAACTTTCAAAAAAATAGCCTCTGTCGTCTTTGAAAATGCGGGGCTCGATGATATAGACATCATCAATTTCAGTTTTAATAAATTTCATGATATTCCTTGTAAACCATTTTTAAATATTCTTTATATTCCACACCGTCTTTGAGTTCATTAATCAGCTCAAGCATTTGGTTGTCGTTGATGAAGCCACGGCGATAAGCAATTTCTTCAATGCAGGCAATTTTTAAGCCTTGTCTTTTTTCAATAATTTCGATGAAATTTGAAGAATCAAGCAAAGATTGTGGTGTGCCGGCATCAAGCCAAGCATTGCCACGACGCATGGTGACAACTTTCAAGCGACCTTCTTTGAGATATTCTTTGTTTAAGTCGGTGATTTCAAGTTCGCCACGAGCGGACGGTTTGAGGTTTTTTGCTTTTTCAACCACATCAGACTGATAAAAATAAAGCCCGACAACCGCATAATTAGATTTTGGTTGTTTTGGTTTTTCTTCAATTGAAAGCACCTTATGGTCTTTGTCAAATTCAACCACGCCAAAACGTTCAGGGTCGGAAACATGATGTCCGAAAACAACGCCGCCGGGGTTTTTTGCAACTTCTTCTCTGAAATTGTGAATTTGCTCACCCATATAAAAAATATTGTCCCCCAAAATGAGGCAAACCTCATCATTGCCGACAAAGTCAGCGCCCAAGATGAAAGCCTCGGCAATGCCGTTGGGGTTGTCTTGGATTTTATATTGGATATTTAACCCGATTTTTTTACCATCTTCAAAAAACTTTTCAATGTTTGGCGTGTCTTGAGGGGTGGAGATGATAAGAATGTCTTTAATGCCGAACAGCATCAAAGTTGAAAGCGGATAATAGATCATCGGTTTGTCATAAACAGGCAAAAGCTGTTTACTGGTTGTTTTTGTTAAAGGGTAAAGACGAGAACCGCTCCCGCCAGCTAAAATAATGCCTTTCATTTTGAAATCTCATAATTGTTAAAACGATAAGCCAATTTTAGTTGTTTATTAAAATTTATCAATATTAACTTTTCAGAGATACACAGTAATTATCATAAAATAGTAGACAAAATATAATTTATATATATTATAGCGTGTGATTTTAATTATTTTATATTTATTAATTCTAAATCCCATAATATGAAACAAAGAAAATTTAACACAAGCTTGTTTTTTACGCTGAGTTTTACATTTTTGGCGTTAGTTTATTGGTTTTTGAATAGCACAACGCTTTGGGCTTTTGCAGAATTACCTCTGCCTGCTCAGAATTGTAGCTATTTCACACTTAAAGACTTAAATTCTCATTTCTTTTATAAAGAAAGTCTTTGGAAAGAAATATATGTTTTTATGAATGCTAAGCTTTGGTATGTTGTTCTTGTTCCTCTTTTGTTTTTGATAGCTTATTCTTTTAAAACGTTTGTTTTAAAAGAAGCAGATAAACCTAAGCAAATAGATGTCCAAGATTGTGTCATTAAAGGGAGTATTTCTCTTTTCCTTGTCGTTATTCTAATTCTCGTCACTTATAATTCTGTGGGGAGTTTTAGCGATAAATTTTATATGGTAATTGAGAATGTTAACAACGAAGGTCCTTTGTTGTTCTTTTTGAAGTCTTCTACTATTTCGGATTATTTTGAAGAACAAAAATCGCTCTTTATGCCTTATGCCGTGACTGCAAAATATGCGTTCTTTTTAGCAAATGTTTTCGTTGTTGTCGGTGTTTACTATGTTTTGAAAGCTCTTAAGAAGCTTTAAATTACAAAATGATATTGTTTTATTATTAATCTTAAAATTTATACGTATGAAACGGAGTAGTTTTTATACCAGCTTATATTTTTTTCTGGTGTTTGCTTTTTTGACAGTACTGTATCACTATTTGAATAGTACGTTGCAACTCCCTGAAGATGAGTCAATTGAAGCTTATCGAAACCAAGTTTGGCAAATTGTTTTTATTTTTTCTGAACTAATCCTTTCTCTTGTTGCATTGCTCTTTTTTATGCTGTTCTTGTTTTTCACGTTTAGAACATTTGTTTTCAGGAAAAATGATAAAATAAGAGAAAGAAATAAAAGTTCACTTACCATTAAAACAGGGATGTTTTTACTTCTTGGATTTGCCTTGTTTTCTATAACCTTTTATTTTGTTTTTTCTTATGGAGCAATGTGTCTGGAGATAATGACTGGAAAAGTTTCGGGAATTGGTGAAGTTTATTCAGCAGAAACTTTGAACAAATCATTAGATGTCTTAGAAAGGAAAATGCATTCAGTTCGTACATATCCTTTTCTTGCACAGTTTTCTTTTCTTCTAGCAAATGTGTTAACGGTAATTGGTGGTTGCTATTTGTTAAAGGTTTTTAAGAAACTTTAAAACGTTAAGTAATTTAGGGCTCAAAGTGTGACAACTTTGGGCTCTTTTTTGTTTTAAAAGATTTTTATAGACAAAATATTTTTTTTGGATATACTCAAATCACAATATAAATTATTAATACTTAAGAATTATGGCAAAATTAAGAAAAGCAACACAGAATTTATGGATTTCGATGCTAGCATTTTTGTTCATCTCATTTGTTACTTATGCATCTTGGAGTAAATATTTTGACCTTGAAGACGAAGTTTCTCGGTTGAGAGCAATTAAAGATTCAGGCGTAATTAGCAAAAAAGACTTTGATCTGTATTGCGTTCTGGATAGGCTGGCTGATGATCAAGCTCTTGTAGCGCCGTTTTTAACAATTATTGCGGTTGTTGTTGGAGTATTTTTTCTCTTTTTCCTTTTGAAGTTTTTATACTTCAAAATAAAAAACAAATGAAAAGTAAATGAAAAAAGTTGAAGAATAAAACCCCGAACAGAGAATGTTTAGGGTTTTATCTTTTTTAAAAGAATAGATTTATTATCAGGTTTACTTGTTGTTCAGATAAGTTTCAGCATCAAGTGCCGCTTCGCAACCCATTGAGGCAGCAATCACTGCTTGTTTATATTTTGGATTCGTTACATCACCAGCTGCAAAAACGCCGGCAACAGAAGTTTTAGTGTTATTTTGTGTGAGAATATAGCCTTGTTCATCTAAGGCAAGCTGTGCTTTGAATAAATCTGTGTTTGGTTGGTGACCAATGGCAATGAAGACACCGTCAAGTTTAATGTCTTTGGCTTGTTTTGTTTTAACGTTTCTAAGTTTGATGCCTGTCACTGAGCGAGGTTGTTCTTCGCCATAAATTTCTTCAACAACACTATCCCATTCAACTGTAATTTTTGGATTGTTTAACACACGTTCAATCATCACTTTTTCTGCTCTCAGGCTATCTCGACGATGAATGAGTGTGACAGATTTTGCAAAATGGGTGAGGTGTAGAGCTTCCACAATCGCTGCATTTCCACCACCAACGACCGCAACATCTTTGCCACGATAGAAAAAACCGTCACAAGTGGCACAAGCGGAAACGCCAAAACCCCAAAATTTTTCTTCTCCAAGAATGCCTGCTTTTTTAGCGGAAGCTCCTGTTGAAATGATAACGCTTTCAGCCACATAAGTATGTTGTTCACTTTTAAGCAAGAAAGGATTTTTTGAAAAGTCTGCTTCAATAATTTGGTCATTTACCATTTCAACGCCAAGGTTTTGACATTGTTTTTGCATTCTTTCCATAAGCTCAGTGCCATTAATTGGTTCAGGAAATGCAGGGAAATTTTCAACATCAGTAGTGGTTGTGAGTTGTCCGCCGACTTGATAGCCAGAAACAATTAATGGGGAAAGTCCACTACGAACAGCATAAATCCCTGCGGTGTAGCCAGCAGGACCAGAACCGATAATGAGAAGCTTAGTACGATATTCAGACATTTGGGAATTCTATCCTTTGCAAAATTATATAGATTTGTGATTTCTTGCCATATATTTGTTCACACTTTCAGAATCTGCAAGAATTCCATCTTTTCCTTTTTTCCAACCAACGGGGCATAATTCATATGTTTTTTCATAATGTTGCATGGCGTCAATCATGTGTAAAATTTCTTGCGGATTCCTACCAAAAGGCAAATCGTTAATTGTTTGATGAACGATTTTTCCGTGTTTGTCAATGATAAAAGTTCCGCGCAGAGGTACACCGTCACTTCCTAAAATGCGATAACTTTCCGAAATTGTTTTTTTTACATCAGAGATGAGTGGAAAACTAAATCCTTTAATTCCTCCTTTGGAAATTGGCGTGTCTTTCCAAGCTAAATGGGCATAGATGCTATCAACACTAATGGCAACAATTTTGGTATTTTTTTCTTCAAATTCTTTTCGACGGTTGTTCAGTGCAACTAATTCTGACGGGCAAACGAAGGTGAAATTGGCTGGATAGAAAAAAATTACGCCATAAGACCCTTTAAGATGTTTTTTGAGATTAAAATTTGTTTTAACAGAATTGTCAGGCATAATAGCAGCAGCAGAAAAATCTGGTGCAATATTTGTCACCATTGGTGGAATTGGTCCAAATGGAAACTCACCAATTCCTAAGGTATTAGAGGGGTTCGATTGCATCGGTTCAGGAAAGTTATCAATTAGTGAGATAGGTGCTTGAAGATTTTGAAGTTCAATAGTGTCATAAAGATTTTCATCATATTGATTGTTGAACTCACAATTATGATTTTTTTTAGCCATGATATTCCCCTAGAAAATAGATAAATGAAAAGGGCTTGGTATTTATTTAAAACACCGAGCCCTTCATATCTAATCTCTCATTTGAAGATTTCAATAGCGATGAAAAAATTATTTATAAAGAACACTCAAAACTTCAAAAGATTTTTTTCCAGCAGGTGCTAGATATTCAATTTCATCGCCTTCTTCTTTACCGATAAGTGCTTTAGCAAGAGGAGAAGAAATGGAAATTTTATTTTGTTCAATGTCTGCTTCATAATCGCCAACAATTTGATATGAGCTTTCAATGTCGCTGTCAACGTCGACCACAGCAACAGTTGCACCAAAACGAATAACTTTTCCTTGAACAGAAGCAGGGTCAATGACTTGTGCACGGCTAATAACAACCTCAAGCTCTTTAATTCTGCCTTCAATGAAGCTTTGTTTTTCTTTTGCAGCGGAATATTCTGCATTCTCAGACAAATCGCCATGAGAACGAGCTTCATCGATTGCTGCAATAATGTTTGGTCTGTCAACAGACTTCAGTCTTTTCAGTTCTTCTTCCAATGACGTAAAGCCGAACTTAGTTAAAGGAAATTTATCCATTTTAACACCTCAAAAAATATTTATTCTATGATTAAAGTAATAAAAATAGACTGTGACGACTTTATATCTGTCACAGCCTTTGTTTTCATAATTTCTGAACATATCATATCTTAATTTATATTTCAAGCATTATTTTTTTGAGCTTTTTCAAATTTATATAGATAAGTTTGTGTTTTTTATTGCAACTTTTATGCTCAGGTTATAAAAAAACGATGGGATTATCTTTTTTTTGTGGGAAATTTTATGAAAAAATATTTTTTATTTTTTATTTTCAGCGCTTTGTTATCTACACCGGCTGAGGCTTCTGAACCTTCTGTTGAGGCTTATGCTTCGAGTAAAGAGTGGTTGGCAATTGTTCACTATCAACCAACATTTTTCGGAGGTTATGAAGGTACAATTGAGTCAGAGCATTTTTATGTTAGCAAAGAGGGCAGAACAAACCCTCAGGCAGAGTTGCAAGAAACAATTGCGATGTTTAAATCTGGTGATGTTTCAAGAATGTGTTACTTTCCTGCAAGATTTGAACTTTTGAAAAAAAATGGTTTTTTAGAAGGCGTTAATTTGCCAAGATGTCAGCTTTATGAAAATTTCTATAAAGAACTTAGCCCAAGCAGTGTGACTTTGCTTTTTACAGATGCTTATATGAATAATCCTTCCTCTTTATTTGGTCACACCTTGTTTAGAATTGATAGCAAAGAAAAAGGCACAGAGCTCTTGGCACATGCGGTTAATTATGGCGCTTTTGTTGATGAAGAAAACACTAATCCAATTGCTTATGCATTTATGGGCTTAACTGGGGGCTATGAAGGTGGATTTACGATTAAGCCTTATTATGACATTATCAATGACTATAACAACATTGAAAACCGTGATATCTGGGAATATCAACTTAATCTTACCCCACAAGAAATTAATCTGTTCACAGCACATCTTTGGGAGCTTGGACATTCTCGTGCGGGTTATGTTTTCTTGTCGAAAAACTGTTCTTATTTGTTAATGGAAGTTTTAGATGCTGTTAATCCGCAATTGAATTTGGCAAGCGAATTTCCAGTGCACACAATTCCTTTAGACACCGTTCGTGTGGTTTATTCTAAAGATGGTTTGATTAAGAGTTTTACGCATAGACCTTCCCGTCAGAGCAAAATTCAGAAACAATATACTAAAATGACGGAAAAACAAAAAGAAGCTTTTATTGACTTAATTAAAGAAAATAATATGGCTTTAGAAAACTTGGATGAACAAGAAAAAGCTGGTGTTTTAGACACGGCTTATCAATATGTTCAATATGAAAGTGCAACAAAGAAAATTGAGCGTGAAGATTATCGTGAACAAAGTTTCAAAATTTTGAAAGAAAAAAACAATCTTAAAGAAAAAGTTGTTTGGGAAGAAGATGAAATTGAAATCGACCCATTGCAAGCGCACAAGTCTATGAGAGCGGTTGTTTCTGCTGGGGTTAGAAACGGGGAAGGATTCCAAGAAATTATGTATCGTCCAGCATATCATTCCTTAACGGATAATAATGAGGGCTATTTAAGAGGGGCGGAAATCAACTTCCTGAATGTGAGCGCACGTCACTATGACCGTCAGAATAAATATGTTTTGAATGATTTGGAAATGTTGGGTTTGAAGTCTTTAGCCCCAATGAATTCTATGTTTAAGCATTTTTCATATAATATGAAATTCTCTATTGACCGTGTGATGCGTCCTGAAGATGAAAAAGAGGGTTATGTTTTTGCATCTAAGCTTGGCGTGGGGGCAACTTATGAATTATGGCAAAATATGTATGTCTTTTCTATGTTGAACGGCTATTTTGCATATGGTGGCATTATTAATCAAAATCAATATGCCGGTGTTGGTCCTTCCGTGGGTGCGTTTTATGATTTAGGCAAAGTCAGATTTTTGGGAGAGGCAGAAAGTATGCTTGCAACTTCAAAATTTGCCAACAGATTTAGATATAATGCTGAAGTGGCTTTAAGCTTAACCACAAACTTGACGGTTTCTGCGAATTATTTGTTCTATGATAACTATGGTCATGATGTAGATGAAAGCAAATTCAGTATAAGATATCATTTTTAATGAACTAAGGAGTTTTTTATGAGAACAAGTGAATATGTCGCTTTAGGGCACCCTGATAAGGTTGCAGATTATATTAGCGAATATGTTTTAGATAAATATTTAGCACAAGACCCACAAACAAGATATGCTTTAGAAGTGCAAATCAAAGACAAATTTATCACCCTTGGTGGAGAAGTCACCAGCAAGCTTAAGTTTTCAGAAGCCGAACTCGTGTCTTTCGTTAAAGCAGCTGTTGATGACATTGGTTATGACAAAGACTATCAAGATTTTTGGGAAAGTGAAAACACCATTTGTGGGGACGACTTAGAGGTCGTTTGCCATTTTTCTCAACAAAGTCCAGATATTGCCCTTGGTGTCAATCGTGATGGTTGGGGCGATCAGGGGATTTTCTGGGGATATGCTGAAAACTTGCCAGCGTTTAACTATATGCCCAAAGACCATGCACTTGCTCGAGAAATTGCTCAAGAACTTTATCAAACCAAAGTGGCAGGATTAGATATTAAAACGCAGGTCACACTTGATGATGATGAAAAAATAGACACTTTGATTGTTGCTGTTCCTTGTAAAAATGCCAAACAACGTGCTTCCGTTGCACAATTGATTGAGCTTTGGTTGA
>JAQWBS010000006.1 GCA_028706255.1 Alphaproteobacteria bacterium | reverse complement strand
AAAAGAGCAAAAAAGCTCCCAAAAAAATTAAATATGACTTCTTCATGACACGACTCCTTGTAGTTATAAGAAAAAATCTCCTTATACAACCAATGATAATCGTTTTTTTTTTTTTGCAAGATAAAATAAACCCCAAATAGATGAAACTTTTATTGCAACGATTTTTGAATGTTAACTTAACTTAAATTTATTCTTGATATATAAGAACTATTGTTATATTAATTTTTTGAAATTTCAGAGAAAAGAGAGAAGATACTTATGGAACAAGAGGATAGCATTTTAGACACCATTAAAACCGTGGTTTACGCAATAGTTGTTGCAATTTTGATTAGAACGTTTTTATTTGAACCTTTCAAAATTCCGTCGGCTTCCATGTATCCAACGTTATATGTTGGAGATTATCTCTTTGTTTCAAAATATACCTATGGTTATTCAAAACACTCTTTTCCAATGAGTTTACCTCTCTTCAATGGTAAGGTTTGGGAAAGCACACCAGAAAGAGGTGATGTTGTTGTGTTTAAGCCAACAAAAGATGAAAAAATTGACTATATTAAGAGAGTTATTGGACTTCCGGGAGATAAAATTAAGCTCGTTGAGGGACGTTTATTTATCAATGGAAAAATTGTTGAGAGAAACCAAATTGAAGATTATGTTTATCGTGATTCAAGAGGGAATTTGGTGAGATATAAACAATATATTGAAACAACCCCAGAAGGTCGTTCACATAAAATTATGGAAGTTTCAGATAAAGAACTCGTCGATAATTATGCTGAAATCACTGTTCCTCAAGGAATGTTGTTTGTTATGGGCGACAATCGTGATAATTCTGAAGATAGCCGTAAGAGTGTTGGTAATGTGCCTTTAGAAAATTTGGTGGGCAGAGCAAGAGTTTTGTTCTTTTCACATAATGATGAAGGTGCTTGGTATAAACCATGGACTTGGCCAAAAATTATTCGCTGGAACAGGTTATTTAGCACCATAGAGTGATAAAATGGATAAATTACAGAAAATTATAGATTATCAATTTAAAGACGATAGCTTGTTGCAACAGGCAACCACGCATGGAAGCTATGTGGCTGATTTACATAAAAACTATGAGCGTTTAGAGTTTCTTGGAGATAGAGTTCTGGGGCTTTGCGTATCAAAAATGCTCTATAAGCTTTTTCCTGAAGAAGAAGAGGGTAAGCTTTCTCAAAGATATGTCGGTTTGGTTTGCAAAGAAACTGTTTCGGCTGTGGCACTTGAACTTGGATTCGATAAATATATTGTGGTTGCTAATGAAGAAATTAGAACCAATGAAAATGTGATGTGTGATGTTTGCGAAGCAATTATCGGAGCAATTTTTATTGATGGGGGATATGACGAAGCTGTTAAGTTTGTTCGAGCCCATTGGCGAGGCTTGATTGATAGAAATATTGAACCTCCGAAAGATGCTAAAACAACGTTGCAAGAAACAGCCCATTTGAAGTCTTTGGGAAATCCTGTTTATGCTTTGGTAAGCCGTGAAGGCAGTGAGCATGAGCCAATTTTTCATATGTCGGTTAGATTGTCAAATTTGCCAGTGCAAACAGGCAGTGGTAAAAATAAGAAATTAGCAGAACAAGAAGCAGCTGCCAAGATGTTGAGCGTCATTGGAGGAAAGCATGGAAAATAAGACCAGATGTGGTTTTGTTGCCCTGATTGGGGCTCCTAATGCTGGGAAATCAACCATTACTAACAATTTTGTTGGCTCCAAGGTTTCGATTGTGTCACCGAAAGTTCAAACCACACGCACGCTGGTTCGTGGTATTAATATTTTTGAAAATAGTCAAATCATCTTCATTGACACCCCTGGGATTTTTAAACCAAAGCGCAGGCTTGATAGGGCTATGGTTTCCTCTGCTTGGAATGGGGCTAATGATGCGGATATTATTGTCTTAGTGATTGATGCTAAACGTGGCTTTGATGCAGAAAGCAAAGAAATTGTCAAAAAACTGAATGAGAACAAGTTATCAGCCATTTTAATGTTAAATAAAATTGATTTAGTCAAAAAAGAAAAATTATTGGCTTTGATTACTGAAATCAACACTGCGGGAAATTTCAAAGAAATCTTTATGGCTTCAGCGCTTACTGGCAAGCATATTGAAGATTTTTACAAATATTTGGCGGATAATTTGCCTGAAAGCCCTTGGTTTTATCCTGAAGACCAAATTTCTGATATGCCATTAAAACTTTTGGCAGCAGAAATCACCAGAGAAAAATTATTTACTTATCTTCATCAAGAGATTCCATATTCCTTGACCGTTGAAACAGATGTTTGGGAAAGAAAAGAAGATGGCTCTGTGAAAGCCCAACAAACAATTTATGTTGAAAGAGATAATCAAAAGAGCATTATCCTTGGTAAAGGCGGGTCAATGATTAAACGCATTGGGCAGTCTGCAAGAATTGAGCTTGAAGATTTGATTGATAGCAAAGTTCATTTGTTCTTGTTTGTGAAGGTTCGTGAAAACTGGATGAATGATTCATCTCGTTATGAAGATTGGAATTTGGATTTTAATGCTTAAATATTGCTTGTAACAATATGTTGGTTTACGAGCGAACCAATCTCATATTATATTCTATGTGCTAACTTTGAAAGATTTTATGATGCTGGAATATCTATTGGAAAGTTCAGGGCTAATGAAAGTGAAGATATCGGGAGATTATCTTCTGTTGAACTATGATAAAAATGTTGTCAGTTTTATTGACGCTCTTAAAACCAAAAAAATTAATGAAATTAAAATAGATACTGAAAGTTTGAACAAATGGGATTCAAGCTTAGTCACCGTTTTGTGTGATATGATACAAACCACCAATGAAAGAAAGATTAAAGTTGATTTGCAAAACTTACCAGAAGGTTTGCAAAGATTGATTAACTTAGCCTTTTCTGTGGATAGAAAGCCAACAAATAAAACAGATAAAACGAAGCAACATCCGCTTATTGCTTTGGGAAATTTCAGCATAAATTTAGTGAACACAGTCAAGTCTGGGCTTTCTTTTATTGGCTCGGTTATCCATTCAATTGGCAGGTTAATAAGCTCTAAGGCGATTGTCAGAAAAGTTGACTTGATGTTTGCCTTACAAGATTGCGGATATAAAGCCTTACCGATTGTTGGTGTGATTAGTTATATGATTGGCTTAATTTTGGCATATGTTGGGTCGATTCAGTTGCAAATGTTTGGAGCGGAAATTTATGTCGCCAGCTTAGTGGGAATTTCAATGGTCAGGCTTATGGGTGCGATTATGACAGGCATTATCATGGCGGGCAGAACAGGGGCTTCCTATGCCGCAACCATCGGCACGATGCAAGTGAATGAAGAAATAGACGCTTTGCGAACGATGGCTGTTCCTGTAACAGATTTTCTCATCTTGCCAAGAATTGTTGCTTTGATGTTGATGATGCCTTTGTTGACAATGTTTGCTGATATTATTGGCATTTTGGGTGGGGCAACCGTGGGTATTTTCATGCTCGACCTTTCGCCAGCGGAATATTGGACCAAGACCATTCTTTCCTTGAATTTGAAAACATTTCTCATCGGAATTTTTCACGGCTTTGTCTTTGGGTGCATTATTGCACTTTGTGGCTGTTATTATGGCATAAGAAGTGGAAAGAACGCCGATAGTGTGGGTAAGGCAACAACCAGTGCCGTCGTGTCATCAATCGTATGGATTATTATTGCCACGTCAATAATCACTATAATTTGCATAAAGTTGGGCATATGATGGAAAAGAAAGCTGAAATAATTGTCAAAGATTTAACCGTCGGTTATGGCGACTTTATCCTGATGAAAGACATTAACTTCACTGTCAATCAGGGAGATGTCTTTATTGTGATGGGAGCAAGTGGCTGCGGGAAAAGCACGCTCTTAACGGTTTTAACGGGCTTGAAAGAGCCAAAAGAAGGTGATGTGTTTATTCATGGCACAAATTTTTGGAAAGCAGACACGCAAAGCCGAATGGAAATTATGAAAAAAAACGGCATCTTATATCAAAGTGGGGCGTTGTTCAGTTCTATGACTTTGGCAGAAAATATTGCCATGCCGTTGCAACAATATTCAAATTATGGCAAAAAAGAAATTCAAGAATTAGTGTCGCTAAAGTTGGCTTTGGTTGGTCTGAAAGGTTTTGAAGAGTTTTATCCATCGGAAATTAGTGGTGGAATGAAAAAAAGAGCAGGCTTGGCTCGAGCTTTGGCATTAGACCCTAAGTTGGTTTATTTTGATGAACCTTCTGCAGGCTTAGACCCAATTAGTGCAAAATTGTTAGATGATTTGATTATTGAAATCAGCCAGAGTATGCAAACCACGATTGTTGTGGTCACGCATGAGTTAGCATCTATTTTCTCTATTGGCACAAATTCAATTTTCTTAGATGTTGATAGCAAAACCATTATTGGAAATGGCAATCCGAGAGAGCTGCTTAAAAATCCGCCAAACGAAAAAGTGTATAATTTTTTAACCAGAGGTGAAAAAAATGTCAAATAATCCAAATACAAAAATGATTGGTCTGTTCACACTCGTCGCTTTGATAATTTTCTTCACAATTATCGGAATGTTTGTGAAAGACAAGTTTTTCTCTGCCAATAGATATGTGGCGGTGATGTATTTTAAGGAATCTGTAAGAGGGTTATATGTTGGTTCGCCTGTGGTTTTGAAAGGCGTTGAAGTTGGGAAAGTTTCAAAAATTAATTTAATTATCAACTTAGATGAAATGATTTTTGACACGGAAGTTTTTGTGGCTTTTGAAAAAGATGTTGAAAAAAATATTGAAACAAATGACAAGCTTTTGGGTAATTTTGATGATTATGTGAAAGATATTGTTGAAAAAGGCTTGCGGGCTCAATTAGTGACCCAAAATTATCTGACAGGAAATTTGATGATTGAAATGGTGATGACAGACGATGCCTATGATGAAAAAAAAGAACGTCGACACGATTATCCTGAAGTGCCAACCATTTTGTCACCAATTGGAGAACTTTCTAAAAACTTAGAAAGTTTGCCAATTAAACAAACGTTTGATAATTTGAATCATCTGGTGTCAGAAATGAATGAGAAGTTGCCAAACATTATGAAAAACACACAGCAGATTACGAAAAATTTGCAAGAATCAACGGCTGGTGATTCAGGAAGGGGAGATTTGTTGGATAATATGAATCAAACGCTTCGTGAAGTTGGAGACGCTGCAAGATCTGTGAAAAACTTTGTCGACTATCTGGATATGCATCCGGAAGCATTGCTTAAAGGCAAAAGAAAGAATTAGTAGAAAGGGAGAGAGAAATGAAAAAAGTTGCTTTATGTTTATTTTTGTTTTTATGTGCTTGCGGAACAAGTCAGCCAACCAACTTTTATGCCTTGACGGTGGCTTTGCCTAAGGAAGATAAAGACATTGTTTATGGTCACAAAGACAAAATTATTGCTGTTGATCAGGTGATTATTCCAGCATATTTACAACGGATGCAGATTGTGACAAAGAGTCCTGATGGCTTAGAAGTGCAGATTAATGAGTTTAATCGTTGGGTTGAACCTCTTTCCGATTCGACACAGCGTGTGTTGACAGATGATTTGTCATATTATCTCCAAGGAGCTTTCGTGAAAAATTCTTTTTCAAACAGAATGCCATATGACTATCGCATTTTTGTTGAAGTGAACAAAATTGATGCCGTTAGAGGTGAAAAAATTTATTTTGGGGTGAATTGGGGAATTGCGGATAAGAAAAACAAGAGCCTATATAATGAACGCAAAATTTATGAAGCCGAACTTGCAAATAGCTATGAAGATTTAGCAAGAAAACAAAGCAAATTGCTTGATGAACTCGCAAAAGACATTGCAAAACGAATGAGAAAAATTCAGTAAAACTTTGTTGAATTCATATAATAAACCCCCGTCGTTCTGTTGAACAGCGGGGGTTTGGATTTTACATCTTTACGATAAATCGCAAAGATTGTCTCTTTCTAAAAAGAACTGAATGGTATCAATCATTCGCTTCTTTCTGTTGATGTCAAGTTCTGACTTGAAAAAGATAGAAGCTGTTGAAATAGCTTTGCTATCATCTTCAGTTGCCAACAACATTCTGACCGCATCAGAAAGTCCTAGCCAATGTGTTGTAAAGAGCAACTCAAAGGAAAGCTCCTTGTGATACCTTTTGTTCTTAAAAAACGTATCCAGACGATGCAAAAGCAAATCAGGCTCTTCTTTAGACATTAAAATGACAGAATCTTCATACTTGAACGGAGAAATCTGTTCAAGAGAACTATTTAGATCAATTACAGCGAGCATCTCTTCTTCACTCATCGTTGGGTGAGAATAAGTTACTGCTGGCAATTTTCTTCTCTGTCCATCTTCAAAGATGTAAAGGATACCTCCTTTAAGAGTTAACTTTTCATCTTTAATGGGACATTCATGTTGTTTTCTGCCTAAATAATGTTCTGATTCCAAATCTACATCATCTTTCGGACAATTCTTTAAAAAAACTGTAATTTCCATTTTTTTAAATTTATTTAATTAAACATAATAATGATTTTGAATTTTATTTTATCTTAAAATTAAAAATCACGCAAGCCCACTTTATATTAAAAATTTGTAACAAAAACCCGTTGAATGTTCAACGGGCTTTGGAGGGTGAAAGAGAAATCTTACACGGATTGTTTTTCTTTTTTGATTTTTTCCACTTCTTTTCTCATGTCCTTTTTTGCACGAAGTTTGCACATAGGCACGAGATACTTGAAGAATTTATCTTCGAATGCAGTCTTAACATCTTCATCAAGATTTTTATCATAAAGCAGATAGATGTAGCTTCCATCAAGCTCATTAGTAACTAAAATTTCAATCTCTGAGATGAAAAGAGGTTGTGTTTCGAGGAAATCTTTGATGACATCTTTGGAAACTTGCACCGGTGATTTTAGCGAGAGAATATTGCTATAATTAACCTCACGATTGATAGGGGCAACATTCAAGTCTTTCAAAACTTTCAATGCTTCTTCTTTTTTGATAGTGTTTGAAAAGACTGTCACAGCCGGATAAACAGTCACTTTTTCGTTAACACGAAATAGGACGGCAGGGTTAGCGGTGTAACCATCAACTTTTAACACTTCTGACCCTTGAATCATTCTTAGTGCTTCAAGAAATTCATCTCCTGGGGTGCGTTTCTCTTTGAAAAAAATTGTAACTTCCATGTTCTATTTTTTTAAGATTAATAATAAGAAAAAAATTTTTAAATTAGGTTGAGTATAGCCGTAAAAATATTTTTGTCTATAATAAAAATAGATTATTACAAAAAAAACTCGCCTCTATTAAAGAGACGAGTAAAAAGTGTTCATTTACGATTTAATTTTGCCCATTTTTTCATAAATATTGGGGATTTTGATAATCAAATCCGCAATAAATGCTGAATTTCTACAATCCGACTTATCAAGCAGATTGTAGAATATCACAGTCTTTCCCTTCTCAGGCAAAAATAAAATTTCCACCTCAGGAATAATTTCACATTCCAAAAATAAAGTCTTCATCAAAGGAAGAAGATTTTTTATTTTTAGAGTAGAACACATAACATAGTCATAATTCTGGCTACGTTCAATTTTCGCAATTTTTTCCTTCTTATATCTCTCCAACAAAACCTTTTGTTCAATGTTTTTGGCAGAAATATAAATAGCAGGATAAAACGCTGAATCACTTCCCTGTTTTATAAACAAAGCAGCAGGTTTGACGATGCTGTAAGGAAGATTGTAACTGTTGTTACTTTCTAATAATTCTTTTGCGAAAGTAAATTCGCTCACAAAGGAAGAAGCGTTAATGGCTCCTTTAATAATCGTAAGTCCCATATTTTTAAAATTTAAGATTAAACAATAATTTTCTTATAATTCTATATATGAAGAGGATATTATCATAGTTTTTTTTCCTTGTCCAGAAATAAAAGAAAAACATGAATATTTTTTTTGGCACGATAATTGCATATCTATTGTCAGTTAGTTAATGATCCGAAAACTTTGGGGAGAGAATTCATGGATAATACCAGATATATTGCTTTATCACGCCAAATGGGGCTCTGGAAACAAATGGATGTTGTTTCTAATAATATGGCGAATATGAATACGTCAGGATATAAGCAAGATGATGTAATGTTCAAATCTTTCGTTGCACAGACGCAAAATGCGAAAGATTTTGGCAATGTGCCAGTTTATTTCTCACAAGATGTCGCAACATTCAGCAATTTTTCAACAGGACCACTTGTAAGCACAGGAAACAGCCTTGATGTTGCCATCAAAGGCGATGCGTTCTTTGCTGTTGAAACACAAGACGGCGAAAAATATACCCGTAAAGGAAACTTTGCCCTGAACGCAGACGGAATGTTGATAACAGATGACGGCAATGCACTTCTTTCCGAAAACGGCGAGCCATTTTTCATTGCTCCAGGAGAAACTCAAATTGCAATCTCTGAAAGTGGAGATGTTTCAACAGAAAATGGCGTAATCGGACGTATTAAACTTGTGAGCTTTGAAGATAATCACAAGCTTCAAAAAGTTTCAGGCACAATGTTCGAAAATGTTTCAGGAAACTTAATGAGCGATGCTGATGAAGTAGTTGTTGCTCAGGGATATATTGAAAAATCTAATGTTAATTCTATTGAAGAAATGACAAAAATGGTCAAGTTGCAACGCTCTTATGAGATTGTTCAACAAATGATTGATCAAGAACATGAAAGACTTTCAAACACAATTGATGCTTATTCACAACTTGCATAATTCATAATAAAAAGGGGATAAATTATGAGATCTTTACATATTGGTGCCACAGGAATGCTTGCTCAACAAACCAATGTTGACGTCATTTCTAACAATATTGCAAATATGAACACCACGGCTTACACCAAAAGACGTGCTGAATTTAATGATTTGCTTTATCAAAACATCACTCGCCCAGGGTCAACTTCAACTTCTTCTCAAACAGTCATTCCATCAGGCATTCAGATTGGTTTGGGTGTGAAGACTGCTGCGATTTATCGTATCACTGAAGGCGGTGGCTTAACCAACACAACTAACACGCTTGACTTGGCAGTGAAGGGTAAGGGTTATTTTCAAATTGAACTTCCTGAAGGAAAAGGAACGGCTTATACACGTGATGGTGCTTTCCAAAGAAATGGCGATGGTGTGATTGTGACTCATGATGGTTACACGGTTCAGCCAGAAATTACAGTGCCTGAAGATGCTGTTGAGATTTATGTAAATGCTTCTGGTGAAGTTTGGGTGAAACTTGATGGTGAAACAGATGAAGTGAATGTTGGACAACTTGAACTTGCCAATTTCCCAAATGAAGCTGGTTTGGAAGCACTGGGACAAAACTTGTTTTTAGAAACAGTTGCTTCAGGTGCTCCAGTTGTTGACAACCCAGACACAGAAGGTTTTGGTTCAATTCAACAAGGATATCTTGAAACTTCAAACGTAAACCCAGTTTCAGAAATCACTGAGCTTGTTTCTGCACAAAGAGCTTATGAAATGAACTCAAAAATTATCCAAACATCTGACCAGATGTTGCAAACTGTGACAACTTTAAGATAAAAACCTGACCCTTGAGGATGAGATTGATGAAAAAATTGCTTAACCTACTTCTTTTTCTTGGTGTGACGGCGCTAAGCACCCCTAAAGCTTTCGCAGAGCCACTTTATGTGTTACAAGAAAATGTTCAACAAGCAATTTTGGCAGAATTTGAAAATCAAGGGATGGAAGATGAAGTCGAAATAGAAGTTTATGGTGGGCAAACCTCATTTCAATTTGATAAGGGTGAAACTTTCAAGATTTTAGTTTCAGGTTTAAGGCTTGATGAAGCAAGCGGAAAGTTTTTCTGTTCCGCAGAAGTTTTTGTTGACGGTAAAATGGCACATAAAACAGATTTGCAAGGCAGATATTTCATTATTGCCAAGGTTTATGTTCCTTCTGTGAATTTGCAAAAAGGCGACCTTATTAAAGAAGAAAATTTGAAACAAATCTCAATGCGTTTGAGTAAAATTAAGCCTCAATATATCATTGAGAAAGAAAAAATTATTGGTATGGAGGTGAAGAAACCTCTAAGAGAGGGCAGACTTATCGGCTCTCGAGACATTGGCAAACATACGCTGATTAAAAAAGGTAACACCGTCAATATGCTTTATAGTTCTGCGGGAATTCAGATTGTGGCAAAGGGTGTGGCAATGACGGATGGCGGAAAAGATGATAAAATTGAGGTGATGAATAGTAAAAGCAAAAAGAGCATTTTTGCCATCATCATCGACAAAGATAATGTTGAAGTACGATAGTGGGGAGGCTATTGCTATGAGAAATACAGTAACAAAATTAAGTTTAGCTTTAATGCTGATGACCTCGTTAAGCGGGTGCAGTGTTTGGAACAAATTGCAAAGAATTGGTAAAGAGCCTGAAATTTCACCTTTAGTGAACCCAGTTGAAGCTAGAAAAAAAGATCCAATTCCTTTGGAAATTAGTGAAAACAGAGAATACGCTGGTGCAAATTCTTTATGGAAGAAAGGGTCATCAGGATTTTTCAAAGATCAAAGAGCTTCTAAAGTTGGCGACATTATCACTGTAAATGTTGAAGCAAAAGATACGGCAGTTATGGAAAATAAGACTGAACAAAATCGTGATAATAACAAACAATCTATGGGTATTAATGCACTGGGTGGCTATGAAAACTATCTGGGCAAGGTGATGCCTGGTGGTGTGAATCCTGCAAACTTGTTTGACATCACTTCAAACCAAGACATTAGTGGTGAAGGCAAAATTGACCGTAAGGAAAAAATTGATATGACTATGGCTGCGGTTGTGACCCAAGTGCTTGGCAACGGAAATCTAGTGATTGAAGGAACACAAGAGATTCGTGTGAACTATGAACTCAGACAACTTTCTGTTAAGGGAATTATCAGAAGGGCAGACATTTCATCAGACAACTCTATCTCATCAACCAAAATTGCTGAACTTAGAGTTTCTTATGGTGGCGTTGGCACGGTTTCTGATATGCAAGAACCAAGATATGGAAGAACATTCCTAGACGCAATTTCACCATTCTAAAAGTTCCATACCCAAATTATTATGTTGGGCAAAAATGAAATCTCCCCATTTTTTTATTTTTGCCGTTAATTAAGAACTAAAAGGCCCTGTTTCTCCCCAAATTAACAGGGTTTTTTTAATTTTAAATTGCTATCATTAATTATATTTTAGGAGTTTTAGTTTAAAAGATTAAGCTGATACTTACATTAAGAATTGATGCACGTGTCATTATAATTTTTAATCATATTTTTAAGGAAGCTTATAGAATGAATAACAACTCAAACGAAGTTTTTGTGGAAAATTTCACAAATAAGGCTGGCATTGAAGCTAATATTTTGATTAACCATGCCTTAATGCTTTCTAAGGCTTATGAAACGAATTCGAAAGAAGAAGTTTTATATGCACTAGATAGCTACTTAAAACTTTGGGTAGAGATAGAAACCTCCGTTAAAAACGCAAAGAACTTGCTTCCAGAGAACTTAAAATCAAACATTGTAAAATTATCAAAATTTGTTGAAAGAACAGTCCTTTCCAAAGGTGTTACTTTGAGCAAAGAAGATGTTAAAACACTCGTGAATGTGAATATGCAAGTGGCAACAGGCTTGTTGGAACAAACAGATAACTATTTGGCAATTGAAGAGGCAATTTCCCTTCTGCAGTGCACCATTAAGTTATCAAACGCTAAAGAAACAAAAAATTCAAGCGACCTTGTCTCCGCACTTGATGAAAATTTGAAACTTTGGGTCTATATCAAAACAATGGCAAAGAAAAAAGACAGCAAAATTTCAACTGAAACAAAGAATAATCTAATTAAACTTGCTGATTATATGTCTGCAAAAACCATTGAAGTTGGTCAAAACTTGAGCAACTTTGATGAGAACACATTAGAGCATATGATTAATACCAATCTTCAAGTGACTGAAGGACTGGTCTCTAATCGTGTTGCTTAAAACACAAATATAGGCTTGCGTTCTTTTTCAATATAAAACGTCAAGATGTTCCTATAATAAAGATAAGGAAATCCCCCGAAGAAAACTTCGAGGGATTTCCTTTAGGAAAATAAATCTTTAATAAAATTCCTAGCAGCCATATTTATTACTTCCATAGTAAGTTCCTGAAGAATATGTTCCGCTACAAAATTGAGTTGTTCCTGCAATTATAGCAGAGCCTGTAATAATTGCAGTCCCCCTAGCTTTCGCTTGCATGGCAGCCCTCGCTCCACTGCCATAAATTTGAGCATTTTCATACACAGAACTCGCTTCATCAGCCTGACCGCCATTATATATCCATGCATAACCAGTTTGAGAAAGGTTTGATGCTTGTTGAATATAACCACCATCTCCCGGTTCTGTTCCGTAATATTTTTTATAAGCTTTTTTAAACTCTGTTGTCGGAACAATTTTGTATACCGTTACGTCATATCCATAAAAGCTTGAATAAAAAGACTTAGTTACTGTTGTATCTATTGTATATTTCCCTGTTTTCCAAACTCTTTCAGGATTTCCCAATTCTGGATCATTACAGTCCATGCAAAAGACTTTCGTTTGGTCGAATGGGCATTTAAGGAAATTCCCCGTACATTCCGAAGTCGTTTGAGTGTAACCCAGACTATCGCATGTTGGAGCAATTTCACAAGTTTCAGCACTCATCACATTGTTCGTTGCAAGGAAGCAACAAGCAAAAATGAAACTTGGTAAAATTTTGTAGAATTTATTAAACATCTTTATCACTCCAAATCGTTAGGTTTATGTAAAATTAAAGGTTCTTAAGTCATGTGCCATGTATCACAGAACAGAATTACCATGAATATGTCCCTGAACCATAGGTGACGCCATAATAAACACGACTACCATAAACGTTTGCCGAACCATAAACACGTGAACCTTCTGCTAAAATAGCAGAGCCATATACTTTTGCATTTCCATAAACGGAACTATATCCTGAACATGTACTTCCTGTTCCCAAGACTTTTGCATTTCCATAAACTTGACCATTTCCATAAACAGTTCCACATTCGGCAATTCTAGCATTCCCATAAACTTGTGCTTCACCATAGATTTTGGCTCCATAGTCTACTTTAGCATTCCCATAGACTTGAGCATTTCCATAAACCATAGCATCCGTACTTTCGCCTTTTGCTACGCTTGCATCATCTCGAACATTAGCCGTGTCAAAGACCTTAGCGTCGTCATAAATCCATGCTGTTCCTTCGTGTGAGAGATTTTCTTCAGAAGCAACGTATCCGCCTAAATCTCCTATTGCAATATTTATTGTTTTCAAGGTACCTGTAGTATAATTCCAGACTGAATTAGAAAAAGCAACTAAAGATTTAATGCGACATAACTTAGTGCTAACACTTGTTATTGGATGCGAAATTGTTACACAATTATTTGTTAGAATCTCATATTTTTTAGGTACGCTGTCACAGTCAAGGGCGCAAATAACTTTGGTTTGGTCAAGCGGACATTTAAGAAAGTTATCTTTTGTTTCAAAATCAAGCTAAACTAAGAAAGCAATACTAACTTTAGTAGTAAATATAAATTATATATAATATATAATATTGTTTTGTATGCCATAAAAAACAGTCCTAAAAAGGACCGTTTTTTTGTTTTCCGATTCGCTTAACTATCTGTCAAAAGGAAGTTTTACAACTTCTTTCTTTTTGACAGTTGTTGTTGTGGTTCTTTTATGTGATTCTTTAGCTTCTTTCTTCACAGGCACATATTGATAGTCTGGATAAATTGTAGACAAGCTATCCTTAACAATTGTGTCCGCAATATCGTCTGTTACCTTATTCAAAGAAACACTGCAAGAGCCAAGTCTTTTATCTTTTCTGATGGTTGCTTCGGCAGTGTCAGAAAAAAGAACTTCTGTGGTTGCAACTTCAATAATGCGATAGTCAACAGCAAGCTTCATTGAACTTTTTGCATATTCCTCATCCGTTATTTCAATTTTTTTAACCGAACTCTTAGCTTGAAATTCACTAATTGAGCCGACAATCATATAATCTGCGGCTGCAATATTTTGAAGTTTGCTTTTGTCGTCTGATTTTGTTAATCCAGCAGCAATTAAGCTCGCTTCATTGGCATAATCATCAAGGTTGTTGCGGTCGACAAGACTAAATTTTTGTGTTTTTGAAAGCTTGTTCGTGATGCTATTGGTGAGGCTTTCGTTGAGCTTGCTTAAAGCAATCGGAGTGCCAACACAATTATAGCTTCTCATGCCCTTAAATGGCATAACCGCCATTTTATATTCAGCTTTCTTCACGAGTTCTGGCGATTTATAGTCTTCAATTTTTTCAACAGTGGCAAGAATTTTAACATAAACTTTGTTTTCTTTCTCTTCCATGCTTAAAACTTTATAAGACTTAACTTTGCCTTGATAACTCGCTTCAATGGTTTTGAATTGCGCTGTGAATTCTTCTTTGATGTTGAGGTTTTTGTCTTTGCTCAAAACACTATCTTTTTTGACGTCTAATTCACCTTTGTAAGCACCAACGGCTTTAACTTCGGGAATAGATTTTTGAACTTCAATCGGAGAAGTTTGACGCACGGCATTTTCAACTGCATTGAGCACTGCCCAGTCGTAATCATCGCCCACACCTTGAGCTTCAACTTCAACTTCTTTGGCAAGAACAGTCTGTGCAAAAATCAAACAAAAGAAAGTTGTGAGCATATATTTAGTAAGTTTCATAATGTATTATTCCTTTCTTCAGATTACCACTTAGGGGCGTCTTTACCTTCTTTGATGATAGGCGTTTCATTTTCCCACAAAGCAAGACCAGAGTTGATGTCAGTTAAAGAAAGTTGAATGTAATATTCAACACGTTCTTTGCTGCCGAAAGTTTGTTTGATTTTGAGGTTCTTTTGAATAAGTTTACCTGACAAGCTCAAATCCGGTGCAACAAGGTTTCCTTTGCCAGCAACATTGGCTTGGTTAAATTCTTTAGACTTACGGAGTTGTCTTGCTTTCATCACCATTGGGTCTTCGGCACCATCTAAGCCAACCGCATTGGTAACAACAACTTTGCCACTTCTGAGAAGTTGCGTGCGAATTTTTTTAACAAGCTCATCCGTGTCGATTCTTTGCATCGTATCGTTGGTAATTCGAGAAACAACAAGAACATATCTTCCGCCGTTCGGATTAGTTACCGCACCTGAAGCAAGCATATCCGCAACGGCTTCGTTTGCTGCTCTTTCAAAGTCACGATATTCCATAGACATCACATGATCCATATCGGCTTTTTGCTCAGCATCGTTTAAGTCAATCACTTTTGTGGAGTTACAAGCAGTGAGCAAGAAGCTTAGAGTGATAATTTTTAGAAAGTTCTTCATTGTTTTCTCCTAGATTTTTTTAGAGTTTTATTACAGAAATTATCGGTTTCGCCATTATACTCGGAATTCTGATATATACAATAGAATTCTGGTCAACAGGCACGTCAATGTCGCCAAGTTTCATGCTTTCATTAACGAAAAGTTCAAGTGTTTTTTCTTTGCCAAGTTTCAGTTTTGCCACCTGAACATTTTTAGGTAAAACATACCAACTTCTAAGGTCGGCAGAGGTTATGGCAAGCGAATAAGCCGTTGCAGCGAGTTGTGCCCAAGGACCTAATTCTTTGCCCATTTGATATTGCATCATCGCTGTTGAAATGGTTTTTGCTGTGGCTTTCGCAACGAGGGTTGGCAATTTTTTGTTATATTCCGCAATGAGCATATTATCAACATCGGCTAAAAGTTCGGTCTTAACTTTTGTCCCTTTGGAAAAAGAGGCAGAAATTTCAGGAAATGCTTGGTTACGCAATCTTGGTTTAGGCAATGCAAAGCTCACAAAAGAAATTTGATTGCTAACAATGAATGTCGGCACATCAATTCTTATTTCATCAAAATCAGCAATCATGCCATTTTCATAAATAATCCATACATATTTATCTTTAGAGGCTGTTCCAGTATTGGCAAGAGCCTCCGCCTGTTTCAAATCTTTTTTAAGAGAAGTGTTTTGAGGCATCATACCCGCAACTCGCTTCATATAAGTTGAAGCACTTTCAAAGTCGCCTCGGCTCTGACCATTAGTCATGAAATAAAGCCCACTTAAATAAGTTGTGTAAGGATTCATATAGTCTTTATAGCCTTGCCAAATTTTGAGGTCAGCAAAGTTTTTATTGATGATGTCTTTTGTTGTACCAGAAAGATTTTCTTGGTTTTGTTTATCAAGATTTTTTGCTTCTTCTTTCACTTCTTCAGTGGATTTATCAATTTCTTTACTGAAATATTCGGAAGCATATTTTTGTTTTTCATAAGCTTTGTTCACTTCAATTCTAGCCCCTTCTTTGTCTTCAACAGCAAGGGCAGAGAGAATTTTATAGGAACTAAGATAAAGGCTATCCATTACACTTGGTTGATAGTCGAAAAGACTGGCATTGGCGAGGGTTTCAGCGGCGGCTTTTCCACCAGATTGCATAATGTTTTCTTGCAACACTTGAGAAATCCCTTGGTCAGCATGCTCAAAGATATCCACTGCACAATTATAGTCTTCTAAGAGGAAAGCAGAAGTTCCACCATTTAAGGAATTGAGAAGTGAAAGGTCTTTTACGCCAACTTTGCTAAAATCTGTTGTGGATAAAGTTTCTCCAGCAATCTGCTGATAATTTCCATTTATCATCGCATTATTGATGAATAATGCCTGATTCCGATGTGTCATCCCGCAAGCAGAAAGCAAGAAGCAAGAGAGCAAAGCCGAGAGCTTATATTTATAGTTACGAAGTTTAGACAAGATATCCTCAATAATTTTCATTGGGTTGGAAAATTTTATATTGCAAACATATTGAATATTCCGTATAAGTTCAAGTATTAAAGGAGACTTATGAATATGATTTTTTCGGTATTTGAAAGACTTGTGGCAAAGCGTTATCTGAAAGCGAAACGTAAGGAAGGGTTTATCTCTGTGATTACGGCTTTTGCTTTTGGCGGGATTGCCCTTGGGGTGGCGACTTTGATTATTGTGATGTCGGTGATGAATGGCTTTCGTCATGAACTTCTCACTAGAATTTTGGGGATTAATGGGCATATTACCATCATTTCTCAAGCGGGCTATCCGTTTAACAACTATCAAGAGGCGGTTGATGAAATTTCGGGCATCGCTAATGTGAAAACGGTTATTCCAACGGTTGACGGACAAGTTTTGGTTTCCACAAAAATCAGCTCTGAAGGCGCAATGGTTCGTGGCATTAATGCTGAAGACATTAATTCAAAAGACATTTTGAAAGAAAGTTTTTCGACGGTTGATTTGAAAGCATTTCATGGAGACAATGTTGTAATTGGTAGCCGAATGGCACGCAAAATGGGTGTGATGATTGGCGATAACATTACGATTATTTCGCCAAACGGCAAAATTTCTGCTTTTGGTATGGTGCCAAGAATGAAAGCTTATAAAGTTGTGGGCTATTTTGAACTTGGAATGTCTGAATATGACTCAAGTTTGATTTTTATGCCTTTGGAAACAGCTCAAACCTTCTTCGGAATGAAGGAAGCTGTCACCAATATTGATGTTACCTTAAAAGACACAAATTTACTTTATGAGAATAAAGTTGCAATTCAAGATGCCGTGGGCTATTCGGCACATGTTTATGACTGGAATCAGACAAACTCAGCCTTTTTTAATGCGTTGGAAGTGGAAAGAAATGTGATGTTTCTTATTTTGACGCTCATTATCTTAGTTGCCGCATTCAATATTATTACTGGTTTGATTATGTTGGTTAAAGATAAGGGCAGGGACATTGCCGTGCTCCGCACCATGGGTGCAACCAAAGGAATGATTATGCGAATTTTCTTTCTCGATGGAGCGTTTATTGGTGTTGTTGGCACATTAATCGGTTTCGTGATTGGCATTTTGTTTTGTGAGAATATTGACACAATTAAGGGTGCTTTAGAAACGCTTTCAGGAACGGAACTTTTCTCGGCAGAAGTTTATTTCTTGTCAAAGCTTCCAGCAAAAATTGATTATAGCGAAGTGATTATGGTGGGTGTAATGGCATTGTCGATTTCTTTCTTGGCAACCCTCTTTCCGGCATATCGTGCCGCAAAATTTGACCCAGTGGAGGCTTTGCGTTATGAATAAGACAACTCTTTCTTTACAAAACTTAGTCAAGACCTATCAACAAGGCGAACAAACGCTTGAGGTGTTGAAGTCTGTCGATTTCCACATTAATAGTGGCGAAATTGTGTCGTTGATTGGACAATCTGGTTCAGGCAAAACAACCATGTTGCAAATTGCAGGGCTTCTTGACCGTCCAACCTCAGGAAAAATTTTGCTCGATGACATTGATTGTAGCAAACTAAATGACCATGACCGCACAAATCTGCGTCGTGAATATTTGGGCTTTGTTTACCAATATCACAACTTATTGTCAGATTTTTCAGCGGTGGAAAATGTGGTTTTGCCACAGCTTATCTCTGGTGTTTCTATGAAAAAAGCAACGGAAAAAGCCAAGTGGTTGCTTGCTCGTTTAAGACTTGATAATCGTTTTGAACATAGACCTGCTGAAATGTCTGGTGGAGAGCAACAAAGAGTTGCCATTGCCAGAGCTTTGGCAAACACGCCAAAACTTCTTCTGGCAGATGAACCAACGGGAAATCTTGACCCTAAAACAGCAGAAATTGTTTTTTCAGAGTTAATTTCATTGGTGAGAGAAACAGGGCTTTCGGCTCTGATTGCCACACATAACTTTGAACTTGCCGATAAGATGGATAGAAAAGTGCAAATCAAAGAGGGGAACTTGATAGATTTGCGTGCCACAAGTTTTGCCTCGGAAGAAAATTTTTATTAATTGGCGTTTTTCGTCAGCCAATAAAATAAGGAGTGAGACATGAAAAAAATAATCCCATTAATGTTTTGTTTGACAGTCTTTTGTGCAAGCCCAGTGTTTGCAAAATTTAATCCACCACCTGAAGGATATCGCACAATTTCAGATAAGATGACTGACGGCTATTTCAACAAACTCAATGAAACGCAAGATGGCAAGATGACTTTGGACGAATATAAAGCTCGTGACCTCACGCGTGAAGACCGCAGAAATATGAGAAAAGATCAAAAAAGCGGCAATTATAAAACAGATGCCCAAGTTTTTGAAGAAATGGATGAAGACAAAGACGGTTTTGTGACCAAAGAAGAGATGAATGCTTACATTAGAAAAGTCAGAAAAGACGGTCGTAATTTTTATTAAAAATATCTCTTGCAATCTATATTCGCCTGATGTATAAACACCGAGTTAAGAGTCTTTAAGGCTGGAATGGCATACCTTGAGACTCATTAAGCATCCAAAGGTTAAATGTTTTTAGAAAGGAAGCAAAATGCCAAAAATGAAAACAAGAAGAGCCGTAGCGAAACGCTTTAGCGTTACCGGTACTGGCAAACTTAAGAGAAATTATGCTAACAAGAGACACTGCCTCTTCGCTAAATCTCAAAAGATGAAGAGAAACGCTCGTGGTACGACTTTAGTATCAGAAGCTGATGTTAAAATTGTTAAACAATTTTTACCATATATTTAGGAGGAAATTTAGATGTCTCGTGTTAAAAGAGGTGTAACAGCTCGCGCTCGTCACAAAAAAATCTTGTCTATGGCCAAAGGTTTCAGAGGTCGTAACAAAAACGTATTCAGAGTTGCTGTTGAAAAAGTTGAAAAGGCTTTGCAATATGCATACCGCGATAGAAGAAATAAGAAAAGAAGCTTCCGTGCTTTGTGGATTCAACGTATCAATGCTGGTACAAGAGCAAATGATATGACTTATTCTCAATTCATGCACGGGTTAAGACTTGCTGAAATCGAAATGGATAGAAAAATTCTTGCTGATTTGGCATTCTCTCAACCAGAAGCCTTTAGTAGCTTAGTTGAAAAAGCTAAGGCTGCTCTCAAATAAGAATTACTTAAACAAGTAGTTATTAAAAAAGATAAAAGAGTTGTCTCTTAGCGAGATAACTCTTTTATTGCTTTTTAGAAAAATAATTTTTAAGGAATTGGTGGAAATGGAAAATATTGAAAAGTTGAAAGGGCAAGTTGTTGAAGACATCAACAAGGCTAAAGATATTAAATCTTTGGAAGATATCCGTGTTGCCGTCTTAGGCAAAAAGGGCTCAATCACTGAATTGATGAAAGGTTTGGCTTCGCTTTCTGTTGAAGAAAAAAAGGAAATGGGCAAAAATTTGAACCTTTTAAAAACAGAAGTTGAAGCGGTTTTAGAAACAAAGAAAAGCGAACTTGAAGAAGCTGAATTGAATGCAAAATTGAACAATGAAAGAATTGATGTCACATTGCCAATTCGCCCTGAAACGCAAGGCAGGATTCACCCTGTTTCAAAAATTTATGAAGAAGTTGTTTCAATTTTTGGTCAAATGGGCTTTGCGGTTGCAGAAGGACCAGACATTGAAGACACTTTTCATAATTTTACAGCTTTGAATATGCCAGACAATCACCCCGCACGTCAAATGCACGACACATTCTATTTGCCAAAAGAAAAGAATGGCAGTCAAGACATGGACGATAGCTACGTGATTAGAACGCATACTTCTCCAGTTCAAATTAGAACCATGCAAAAGCAACAACCACCAATTAGAATCATTGCACCAGGAAGAACTTATCGCAGTGACTATGATGCCACACATACCCCAATGTTCCACCAAGTTGAGGGGTTGGTGATTGATAAAAATATCACGATGGCACATTTGAAAGGTTGCTTATATGATTTTGTGAAGACCTTTTTTGAGCTAGATGAAATTCCTGTACGTTATCGCCCGTCTTTCTTCCCATTCACAGAACCTTCTGCGGAAATGGATATTGGCTGTTTGAAAACCAAAAGCGAAATCAAAATTGGGGCAGGTAATGATTGGCTCGAAATTTTAGGTTGCGGTATGGTTCACCCGAATGTGTTGCGTGCTGGGGGCATTGACCCTGAAGTTTATCAAGGTTTTGCATTTGGCGTGGGTATGGACAGACTTGCTATGTTGAAATATGGCATTCCAGATTTAAGAACATTCTTTGAATCTGATGTGAGATGGCTTAAAAACTATGGCTTTGCGCCACTTGATGAGTCTTCAATGACAAATGGCTTGAGTAATAATGGGGGACAAACACGATGAAATTTACACTTTCTTGGCTGAAAGAACATTTAGAAACAACAGCCACACTTGATGAAATTGAAAGAACATTGACTAAAGTTGGGTTGGAAGTTGAAGGTGTTTATAATCCTGCTGCTAATCTTGAAGGTTTTGTCACTGCTCGCATTGAGGCAAAAGAAAAACACCCTGATGCCGATAAATTAAATGTGCTTTCTGTGAACACTGGCAAAGAAGTTTTGCAAGTTGTTTGTGGAGCACCAAACTGCTACGTTGGGCTTGTGGGTATTTTTGCACCTGTTGGCACGCTCATTCCAGAATATAATGAACACTTGAAAGTTGGCAAAATCAGAGGCATTGAAAGTTTCGGTATGATGTGCTCTGAAAAAGAACTTTGCTTGGGCGAAGACCACAGTGGCATTATTGAATTGCCACAAGACACAGCAATTGGCTTATCTGCAGCAGAGGTTGTTTCCATTGACCCTGTAATTGACATCTCAATCACTCCAAATCGAGCAGATTGTTTGGGCGTTCGTGGTATCGCTCGTGACCTTTCCGCTGCTGGCTTAGGTAAAATCAAGAGATTAGATATTCAACATATTGATGGTACTTTTGAAAGTCCAATCAAGATTAATGTTGAAGAAAAAGAAGCTTGCCCTGTTTATGTCGGACGTTATATCAAAGGTGTGAATAATAAGGCAGAAACACCAAAATGGATGAAAGACAGACTTTCAGCCATCGGCTTGCGTTCCATTTCTCCACTTGTTGATATTACAAACTATATTAACTATGATTTAGCTCGTCCGTTGCACGTTTTTGACGCTGATAAATTGACAGGAAATTTAACCGTTAGAATGGCAAAAGACGGCGAAAAATTTTTAGCCCTTGATGAAAAAGAATATAGCCTTGATAACCAATCTTTAGGGATTTGTGATGAAAAAGGCGTTCAGTGTTTGGGTGGAATTATGGGCGGTTTGGAAAGCGGTTGCAGTAAAGAAACAACCAACGTCTTGTTAGAATGTGCTTTGTTTGACCCAAGTAATATAGCCAGAACAGGTAGAAAATTTCAAATTGATTCCGATTCCCGTGCCAGATATGAACGTTGGGTGACCCCAAATTCGCAAAGACTTGGTTCGGATTATGCAACCAAACTCATCTTGCAAATTTGTGGTGGTGAGCTTTCTGAAATGATGATTGAAGGCAATGAAGAAAGAGAAAAAACTGTCGTTTACATCGAGCCATCTAAAGCAAAACAAGTTTTGGGAACGGAAGTTTCAAAAGTTGAAATCATTGATGTTTTGGAGAATTTAGGTTTTGATATTAGCGAAGAAAATGGCAAAATTAAAGCCCTCGTGCCACAATGGCGAGGCGATGTTTCTCTCGATGTTGATTTAGTTGAAGAAGTGATGCGAATTATTGGACTGGATAACATTCCAGCTCTTACGTTGCCTCATGATAATTTCCCTAAACAAACCTTGACCACAGAGCAAAGAAGAATTGTCACTGCACGTCATGAATTGGCAAGCCGTGGCATGTATGAAACAGTCACTTGGAGCTTTACCGATTCGAACATTGGGCAACTCTTCCGCAGAAATGATGAAGAAATTTTGCTTTCTAATCCAATTTCGGCAGAGCTTAATGAAATGCGTCAATCTGTTTTGCCAAACTTGTTGCTTGGCTTGAAAAACAACATTGCTCGTGGTTATTCAGATGTTTCTCTCTTTGAAACTGGACCAGAATTTTATGGTAGAAATCCTGAAGAACAAAACTTTATGATTTCTGGCATTAGAAGTGGCAACACATCAAAGAAAAGTTGGATTGGTGATGTGAGAACTTTTGATGTGTTTGATATTAAGGCCGATGCGCTTGCCGTGATTGCGGCTGCAAATGGACCATATGACAATGCACAAATCACGCTTGATGCACCAAAATATTATCACCCAGGAAGAAGTGGCGTGCTTAGACTAGGTAAAAATGTTTTGGCATATTTTGGAGAGATTCACCCATCTATTTTGAAAAAATTGGGCATCAAACAAAAAGTGATGGCATTCGAAGTGACAATGAATAACATTCCTTTGCCAAGAAGCACAGGCGATAAAGCAAAGAAAAGATTGGAACTTTCTCCTTTCCAACCCGTTGAAAAAGACTTTGCTTTCCTTTTCAACAGAGAGGTTCAAGCTTCAAACATTATTGCTGCTGCAAAAAATGCTGATAGAGAACACATCACGGATGTCAGAATTTTTGACGTTTATGAAGGTGAAAATGTGGAAACAGGAAAGAAATCTGTTGCTATTTCTGTCACCTTCCAACCGAAAGAAAAGACATACACTGATCAAGATATTGAAACCTTGATGAATAAAGTGATTGTTTCTGTTTCTCAAAAAACGGCAGGCACATTGCGTGATACGAAGTAAGATTTTGGCGTTTTATAACGCCGAGAGGTTAGAAAAAAAAGCTCCTTTTTCAAGGAGCTTTTTTTTGTGAGGTTTTTTAGCCTGGACAAGGGTTGCCATTGCCAGAGCCATCGTCGTATCCATCCCAACCCCCAGTTCTACGGCATGACAGCTTACAACATGTTTGTTGGACAGTGTTAAGTCCTTTTCCAATACAATAATGGTTCTCACATCCCACGCAAGTATTTCCTTCTTGGAAGTAGCTGTAGGCACATGATGAGATCTGATATTTACCATTACAAGTGCTACAACTTGCATTAGAAGGACAAGAGCTTAAGGTGTGATATGAGCAGTTTCTACAGCTATATAATGTTGCCCCAGAGCAGTTTTTACAGCTTGATGAAACTTCATTAGAACCACAAGAGCTTACCCCTGTACAGCTTGCACTTCCACCCGTTGCACAAGTTGCAGCACAACTCGTGTAGCAAGTGCTTCCGTTGTATGTAACAGAGCTACAAGTTTGTCCAGATGGGACAGAAGCAAGATATCCGCCTTCGACACAAGTTTTGTTACGACAAGTGTAGAGGGTTGATCCAGCACAGTTTTTACAAGAACCTGTTGAAACTTGGCTTGAAGAGCAAGAGCTTACTCCAGTACAGCTTGCACTTCCACCCGTTGCACAAGTTGCTGCGCAACCTGTATAGCAAGTGTTTCCATTATATGAAACTGTTGAACAAGTTTGTCCAGAAGGTTGAGAAGCAGAATATCCACCCTCCGCACAAGTTTTGTTACGACAAGAGTAAAGGGTCGACCCTGAACAATTTGTGCAAGAACTTGTTGCAACTTGATTTGATGAACAAGAAGTTGAACCGCTACAACTTGAACTTCCACCAGAGACACAGTTTGAAACGCAACTATAACAGTTTGTACCACATTCTGTTGTTGAAACGTGAGTTTTGGTATAACCAGTGCCACAAGTTGCTGTTGCTGAGCCTGATGGGCAGGAGTCTGAGCAGTTTGTTTGACAAGTGTAGCAAGTGCTTCCACATTGAGTTGAGCCAACGGCTGTTTTGGTTTGATTACTGCCACATGTGACGCTTGTTGAACCCGTTGAGCAAGTGTCTGAACAAGTACAAGTTTCATAGCGAAGGGCATTGTTATTTGCTCGACAACTATCTCCACCTAAGGTGTAGGTGCAGTTTGATGTTGTATATTTATATTGTGATTTACAGTCGCAGGTTTTATAATAAGTGCCAATATCATCTGTACATGAATCCCCTGACACGGTTTTTTTGGAGTCTTGATGCGTACATTCAGAAGCAGTATAAGGATAGATAGATCGGTCACATCGACAACCACGGTAGAAGCTATTATCATTCGGACATCGATCATAAGCTGTTTTTCCTGTTGGACAGCCTCCAAACATCTTATAACCATCTAATTGACAAGGCTTATTGCTGATACCATCTATGCTTGATTGAGGTTTTGTGATAAAATAAACACCAGCCTCTGTTGTTGAGATTCAATAATACCAATAAAACAGGCAAAAATGGCTCCCAAAATAATAAAAGATGACTTCTTCATGGCACAACTCCTCGTAGAAATAGAAAGAACTCTTACTATATAATTTATTATAATTTGCTTTTTCTTGCAAGAAAAAACGAATCACAATTTTTTGTAACAATTACAAAAAGATGCGTTTGTTTAGGAAATTCAACGCTTGTTTTTGAAAAAACTTTTCAGTAAAAAAGAAGCCTCTTTTGCCATAATTCCGCCCTGAATGTTTGGTTTGTGGTGACACGTTGGCGAATCGTAAAATCTGACTCCATTTTCAACAGCACCACCTTTCATATCAGACGCTCCAAAATATAAGGTTTTGATGCGAGCAAAAGAAATGGCAGACGCACACATCGTGCAAGGCTCTAAGGTAACATATAAATCTAAGTCCCATAATCGATTTGTGCCAAGCTTTCGACACGCCTCATTAATGGCTAAAATTTCGGCATGAGCAGTGCAACAGTCCGTATGTTCACTTAAATTATGTGTTTCGCTGATAATTTCTCCTGTTTGAGCATTCACAATCACAGCTCCAATTGGAACTTCATCTTGTTCAAAAGCCTTCTGTGCCAATTCAAGTGCCCGTTTCATATAAATTTCTTCACACATATTTATTCCTTTTCTTTCTAGATATTTTATATTATGATGCGTGCAAATAAACAAGATAAAATTAGGAAATTTCAAATGGCTGAAAGAATTGCAAAATTTATTGCCCGCAGTGGGGCTTGTTCCAGAAGAAAAGCCGAAGAGCTTATTTTGCAACAACGTGTAACGGTTAATGGGGAAACAATCACTTCTCCAGCATTTAATGTTGAGGGAACTGAAAAAATCTGCATTGATGGAGAAAAAATTGCTGAAAAAGAAGAAACCAGAGTTTGGCTTTACCATAAACCTGTTGGCTTGGTGACAACACATAAAGATGAGAAAGACCGTCCAACGGTTTTTGATAATTTACCTGTGGTGATGCCTCGAGTGATTTCCGTTGGTCGCTTAGACTTGAACTCTGAAGGCTTACTCATTTTAACAAATAATGGCGAATTGGCACGTAAGCTAGAACTTCCAGAAAATGGCTGGATAAGACGTTATAAGGTGAAAGTTCACGGCATTATTAGTCGTGATAAATTTGCTGAAATTGCTAAAGGCACAAGTATTGACGGCGTGAGATATGCTCCAACTAAGATTGATGTCGAAACAACAAAAGGTTCAAATTCTTGGGTGGTTGTGTCTATTTCCGAAGGCAAAAACAGAGAAGTGCGTAAGTTGATGAAATATGCTGGTTTAGATGTGGCAAGACTTATCCGCCTTTCTTATGGACCTTTCCAACTTGGTAGCCTCAAACGTGGGGAAGTGAAAGAAGTGCCTATGAAAATTTTGAAAGAACAACTTGGAAGTACATTTGAGCTATGAGAATAATCGCCGGAACATATCGTGGGAAAAAACTTTTTACCCCAACAAATCAAGAAATTCGCCCAACTTCTGACCGTGCTCGTGAAAGTATTTATAACATTCTGAACACACAAATTGGAACTGACTGGGAAGAAGTTTCTTTGCTCGATGTTTGTGCTGGAACAGGAGCTTTTGGTTTAGAAGCCATTTCTCGTGGCGTAAAAGAAGTTTGTTTAATTGATGTTGACACGCAACTTTCAACAAAAAATGCCAACTTATTTGCAAAAGAAAAAGCAAAAATTAGAATTTTAAAGGCTAATGTCTTGGCCTTACCAACAGCCTCTCAAGTTTATGATGTTGTTTTTCTTGATGCTCCATATCATAAAGAGCTTTCTGAAAAAGCTCTTAAGCAATTAGCAGAAAAAGGTTGGTTAAAGCCTAATGCTTTATGTGTGATTGAAGTTGAGAAAAAAGAAGATATTGAGCTTCCTGAAATGTTTGAAAAATTTGATGAACGCAGATATGGTGTCGCAAAAATTATTTTTGCGAAATATATTCATAAATAGGAACATTTTCAAGCAGAACTTTATTTCCCTTAATCATTAAAGAAGTGGTGACGGTTTTATACTGATCATCTTCTTTGAGCTTATATGCTTTGCCATCAAGCAAAATTTTAACGACATAAAAGCCAGAGTTATCAATCGCTTTGCCCTCATTTAACATTTCAAGGGTTTCAACCAAACCTTTAGAAGTGGTGTTGAGTTTGATGTTGCTTTGTTTATCGCTATCAAACGTGAAGTTTCCTTTGCCAACAAGAACCAAAGGTTCCCAACGAACAATAAATTTTTCAATATTAGCGTAACCACCTTTTTTTTGCCATTTTGCTAAAATATCATCCGAATGATCTTGTGTGTCAATCATTCCATACGTATCAAATTTGACCATAATGCGATCAATTTTTCTGAGTAATGGGGTTTCAACTTGGTCATCAATCTTGACATTTAGGAGTTCAATAGATTGCTTAGAAGTCATCTTTTCGTTTTCAGGCAAACTTAAGTCAATGATAAGTTTTTCAGCTTCAAATAAATTATTGAGCGTTAGCCCGTTCACTTTGAGGGCAAGACTTTGAATGTTTTTGTCATTATGTTGTTCAACAATTCGGATATCTTTAAGCCCAAGGTCAAATTTATGATGATTAAAAGTGATAGACTGTTGAGGGGCTGGAAAGAGAGAAATTTTATTAAAATTTGTGCAGCTATCTTTAATAGAGAGCTTGCCCATTTCCCAATTAAATTTTCCATAGTCAAACATATTATAAATTATGAAATTTTCAGCAGTCATAATTTTGCTAAATGGCAAATAAGAAAATGTCAAATGGTCATAGGCAATGTCTAAACCATTTTCATTGAGCTTTTGTGTGATTTGGGAAAACTGTTTTTGAATGGAATGAATATATATTTTGCGTTTCACATAAAAGCCACCAAGAGCCGTCGTGATAACAAATGTTAAAACAAATGTGAGAAGGGCAAGTCTATATATTTTCATCTTTTCAAACATATCAAATAACTGACCTTATTTTTCAATAAATTTTGCGACATAAGGATAATTCTTAACACTTTCCTCATTTATTTCACTGCATTTAGCCTCAATGATATTTCTTAGTTTATCCATAAAATCTCTCTTATCAAGTTTTTTTTCAATCGGAGGCATAAATTCAAAAATAATTTTTCCAGGATAGCGTAAGAAAGAGCGTTTTTTCCAAAATAATCCTGTATTATGTGCAACAGGAATGAGCGGAGCATCAATATTTTGATAAAGAAAAGCAACCCCAGGTTTATAGTCAACAACTTTTCCTGGTTTTGTTCTTGTGCCTTCAGGGAAGATAATGATGGAGCGTCCTTTAGCAATAAATGTTTTTGCAACTTCTAGCATTTTTTTCATAGCAGAGCTTCCACCACTACGATCAACGGGGATAGAACCATAAGCAGCCACAGCCCAACCGAAAAATGGAATGTATGAGAGTTCTTTTTTGAAAATGAACGTTGCACCACCTTTGATAAAAGAAGTGAGCATATAAGTTTCTAATTCTGATTGATGACGAGAAGCATAAAGTGCCCCTTGACCTTTTAAAATGTTTTCTTTCCCTCTTACTTCAATTTTTAAGCCACACACAAAGCGAAGGAGATATCTGAAGAAAACAATCATAACCTCATTCCAGAAGCCCGTAACGATTTTTGTAGGCAAAAACCAACCGAAAACGGAAGTCAATCCCAAAGCCGTAAAGGCAGTGATATAAAAGATGATGTTAAAAATGAGTGAGCGAATAAAGATAAGAAAAATCATGAGAATGGATTCCATTTAAAAAAAGGTTTTAAGATAGACATATAAAAATTTGTTATATTCTGAAGCAATGAAGTAAAAACTTTTCCAATCTTTCCACCATTTTCGAGAAATACTGTCGCTATAAACAGGGTGCAAGATGATTGAAATGTTTTTGTTTCTGGCCTTAATTTCTTCAAGGCTTCTAAAAATGTGATAATTTGAAGTTACCAACCTAATAGATTTTATATTATTTTTCTTAATCCAATTGTCAACTTCAATTGCGTTTTCCACGGTGTTTGTTGCTTCATTGCCAATGGCGATTTTTTCAAAATCGATTTCAGGAACGTTGTTGATATTGATAATTTTCTGCAAAGAAATCTTTTTATCAACCCCCGAAATGAACAGATTTTCTGCCAGATTTTCATTTAATAGGGTCATTGCTTCATGCAGGCGATATTTCCCTCCTGTCAAAACCACAATGGCGTCTGTCTTTGTTTCTTTATCAATTTTGAAAGCATAAATCTTTTGGTTAAAAGCAAGGAAGCCTCCAAACCATAGTGAGAAAAAAATAGAACAGAAAAATAATGAGATGTAAGCAAGCTTTTTCATAGATAAGAAATCCTACATCATTTTTTCCAAAGTTTTCTTAACCGTCACATAAGCAGTCATCATCGCAACAATCGCACTGAAAAGTGGCAGAGAAAGAATTGAACTCCAAGAAAGCCAAGATAAAGAGGCTTCGGTGATGATTCCGCCTTCAATTTTTTCAGAAAGTTTGGCAATTGCAAAAATTGTTGGCACAGCAAACGCAATGCCGACCAAGCCACCAAGAAATGAAATATATCCTGTTCGACGGGCAAATTGTTTGGCAATATAAGCGTCTTTTGCCCCCATAATATGCAAGATGCTAATCACTTGTTTGTGGAGTCCAAGCGAAGATTTTGTTGCATAGATAATGCCCCCTGCGGAAATGCTTAAAACTAAAAAGAGTGCAACAAGAGCTAAGTTCTTAAGTCCATCTGCAAATTGAATGAGTTTTGAAAGCCAAAGCTTATGACTATCTAAAGAAGCAAGAGGCGAAATTTCAGCCAACTTTTCAGCCAGAGCCATAAAATCTATTTGTGCGTGAGGCACAAGTTTGACATCGATGAGGCGAGGGATTGGCAAATCTTTGATATCAATTCCATCTCCTAACCACGGACGTAAAAGTCTTTGCAATTGCTTGTCATCAAGTGGGGTTGCTTTTTCAATGCCATCAACCGTTTTCAAAAATTCTAAAGCCTTGTTTTGATGGATGAGCGTTTCTTCAATTGATTTTTCTTTGTTCACATTATTCACCGGCATAATTTGAACAGTTAAAGCGCCCAAAATGCTGTCGCTCCAGTTGGAAAGCATAGAATTAATGGCAAGCACCCCAGCAAGGGTAACGCTGAAAAGAAAAACTGAAATAGAAATCATCACTTCCAAAAACAAGTTTGAACTATCGCTCTTGAGCGGAATTTCATCTTTGCTGAACTTGATATCATGAATGTTGCTGATTTTCTTCATTATATTGTATCCATTTCAATTTTATCGTTCGGATAATAAATGCGTAGATTTTTATTTTCAAGATTAAGACGTGGATAGCTGAAATCTGAAATGATTTTTTCACTGTGAGTCGCAATCACAACTGTTGTGCCCAACTTGTTAAGTTCAACAAACAAATTCATCAGTTTTGGAGCAATATAGTTATCAACATTTCCTGTTGGTTCGTCGGCAAGGAGAAGTTCAGGACGGCTAATAACTGCACGAGCAATTGCCACTCTTTGTTTTTCACCCCCTGAAAGCGTGCTCACTTGAGCAAACATATTCTTGTCAAGTTCAACCCATTCCAACATTTCTTTAACACGTTGCTTCACTTCTTTTTCTTCCATACCCATAATTCTAAGAGGAAGTGCAGCATTTTCAAAAGCAGTTAAATGTTCAATTAGGCGGAAATCTTGGAAAACAACACCAATTTTACGACGAAGCATTGCCAAACTGTCACGATTGGCGAAATTAACATTATGGTCGAAAACTTTAACCGTGCCACGACTTGGTTTTTGTGACAAATACATCATAGAAAGCAAAGAGGTTTTTCCTGCACCGCTTTTTCCAGTGAGAAAATGAAAAGACCCTTTCTTGAGCGAAAGTTTGATATCACTCAAAATTTCAGGACCATGACCATATCTGATGCCGACATTTTGCATCTCAATGATGGAGGCCAATTTGTTTCCAGTGTTTTTTTGCAAGTTTTTGCTCCGTTGTCATCTAATTATATATTGTATATAACAACATTTAAGAATGTGATACAAGTTTAATATTGAGGTTATTATACTAAAGACATAAATTTTTTACTTGGATAAAATTATTTTTATACATATATTAAGAGAAAATACAAAAAGAAGGAAAAAAAGATGATAATTACTTGCCCGAAATGTGGCACAAGTTTTAAAATCCATGACGATGTTGTGTCTGATTATGGTCGCAACATGCGTTGCTCAACTTGTGGCGAAGTTTGGATGGTGAAAAAAGAAGCAAAAGTTCTCAAAGAAGAAGTGGAATTAACAATTGCTGAACCACAAGAAGAAGATAAGATTGAACCAACATTTGACCGCCCTGAAAAAACATCTGCGGAAGATTTTGGAGACATTTATTCTCGTCTTTCAGCGAAATCTGAAGCAATTGATGAAGAATATGAGAAAATGTCGGCTTTTCGCAAGTTTATAATTTCATTTAAAAAGAAAACAGGCTTAGATAGTCGCTTTAACCGCATTTTATTTTATCTGGCTTTCTTAGGTTTGATTGCATTGGGAACACTTTATTTCAGATTCGACATTGTTCGTCTTTATCCTTCAACTGCAAAATATTATGAATTAATGGGCATTAAAGTGGTCACAGTGGGATATGGGCTAGAATTCAGAAATATCACCCGTGGCGAAGTTGAAATTAGTGGAAAAAATCTCATCACGATTAAAGGATTTATCTATAATAAGACAGAACATAATTTGACTTTGCCAAAGTTATTGGTGCAAATGTTCGATTCAAAAGGCGATTTAATAAAAGATTTTAGTTTTGAAATGAACAATAGTGAAGTCGCTTCAAAGAATCAGTTACCTTTTGATGTCTTTGTTGAAAAGCAAAAAGCTTTTGTGAAATATATCATCATCACCTTCACAGAATAGCATTTTATAAGAATGGAAAAAGCCTCTCAAATTGAGAGGCTTTTTTTGTAATATGCCTAAAGTGGGGTTTGATAAGATTAGGGATATGTTATATCATTAAAGTTCTAATGTATTATTTGCTTATTTTTAATTCTTATTTTTATGAAAAATTTAATGATTATCATATCGTTTATGTTCACAACTTCTGTTGCAATTTCTCAAACCATCGAAATTTATCCAACATCTTTAGATGCTGTTTGTGTGGTTGAAGAAGAGGTTTTTAATCAGTTGGATACAATTGTCCAAGCTAAAGGATTAAATCTTATCTCCGAAGATGGCGTTTTTTCAACCAGAGCCTTGCTGGATTATGATTGGGAGCAAGAAAAAAGAGTCGACATTTATGACGGTTCTTTCAGTGTTCTTATTTTTAATGATGGGGACCTTGTGAAAAAGGCTGTAATTTATCATAAAGTTGACGAACGCATTGAAAAAATTGTTTTGGAAAATTTTGAAGACGCAGTTACAGCAAAGTTGAATGACTATGAAATTATAGTAAGTAAGAGAATAGTGGGTGTGAAGCATCTTCCAAGTGATATGTCTTCTTATGCTCATTTTCTTGGTAAAAAAAGAAAACCTCTCAACTGAGAGGTTTTTTTGTGGTTGAAAGATTGAGTTATTGTAGAATCTAAAAAAATATGTTACTATGCTTCTCGTTATTTATCATTATGTTAATTTTTTAACTTAAAACTTTAAAACTTATGAAAAGTTTTTTTATTGTTTTCTGTGCGGTGGTTACCTTTCAAGTTAGTGCTCAGAATGTGAAAGATTTATCTGTTTCAAAAGCTGTATTAGCTGTTCAAAAAGATGTTTTAAATCAGCTAGACACTGTCGTTCAAGCCAGAGGGTTTAATTCTATTTCTGCTGATGGAAAGTTTTCTTCAAGCGATTTAATCACTTGTGATTGGAAGAAAGGAGAAAAGGAATTAGATTTATTTGACGGCTCGTATAGTGTGCTTGTTTACGAGCAAGAGAGCAACAAAAGTGTTATTAAATCTGTTGTTATCTATTATGAAAAAGAAGGAGAGGACAAACTTCAAAAAATCACGATTGACAAAGTTGGAGATAAAGAAATTTCCAATCTAATCGGAGATTATGAAATCATTGTGAGCAAATGGATTGTAGAAATTGTGCATGTTTATTCTCAAAATTTTGTTTCATTTTACTTTACATATAAAGACGATAACCCGCTGTATTACTAAAAAATAACCCGCTTAAATCTTTTGGATTTGAGCGGGTTAAGTGTTTTTAAGCTTTAAGCATAATTTCAGGAGATTTTATGCCAAGTAAGTCTAAGAGCAACACCATCACATCTCTGGTGAGTTTCGCAAGGGTTAATCTTGAAGAAGCAATTTCCTTGTTTTCTTCACCCATAATTTGTGACGCATTATAAAAACTGCTAAAGCTTTGTGCTAGATTATAAGTGTAATCGGAGAGAATGCTTGGCTCAAATTCATCATATGCACGGTGAATTGTGGCATAAAGTTGAAGAAGTTTAAGCGTGAGTTCTCTTTCTTCAGCGTTGGTGATGATAACTTTTCCAAAACTCAGTTCACCTTCATTGGCTTTGCGTAAGATAGAATTGATACGAGCAATCGCATATTGAATATATGGCCCTGTTTTGCCTTCAAATTTTGCAAAGTCGTCCACTTCAAAAACATAGCCAGAAGCAATGTTGTTTTTCAAATCTTGGAATTTGATTGCGGCAATCGCCACTTCATTCACCAAATTATCAATATAGGCTTGAGAATATTCCTCTGAGGCTTTTGGCATAGATTCACGCACTTTTTCTTTGGAAAGTTCAATTAAGCTACCCAAAGACATCACGCCACCGTCACGAGTCTTAAATGGTTTCCCGTCAGAGCCGTTGACTGTTCCAAAGCCAATATGTTTCATTTCCACATTTTCAGCAATACCAAGCTTTTCAGAAGCTTCAAAAACTTGTTCAAAGTGGAATTCTTGACGTTGGTCTGTGAAGTAAACAATCTTGTTCGCCTTCAAATCTCTTGTTCTGAGTAAAATGGTTGCAATATCTGTCATCTGATAGCCAAAGCCACCATCTCTTTTCACTAAGATAACAGGAGGTTTTGGTTTGTTGCTTTCTTCCAAGCGAATAATGTTTGCCTCATCATCAATTTCAGAAAGCCCTTTCTTTTCTGCAAGTTTGACAATTTCCGAAGAAGCTTCATGAGCATCACTTTCGCCCCACCAAAGATTGAAATTCACATCTAAGGCTTCATAGTTTTTACGCACATCATCAACAGAAACTTTGCGGATATATTCCCAAATTTTACGATATTCTGCATCGCCGTCTTGCAGTTTTGCTGTCACAATACGAGCTTTTTCTTTGGCAGCTTCATCTTCTTTGCATTTTGTTGTTGCCGTTTTATAAATTTCCGTAATGCCATGAACATCAAGCGAGAAAGCATCAACACCTTGGTCAATAATTTCAGCAATAATCATACCCATTGGCGTTCCCCAGTCACCTAAGTGAACGTCAGAGATAACATTATTCCCCATAAATCTTTCAATTCTTTGTACCGATTCGCCAATCACACCAGAACGAAGGTGTCCAACATGCATCGTTTTAGCAACGTTTGGTCCGCCAAAGTCAAGCACAACTGTTTTCGATTCTTTTTCAGTCGGCACGCCAAATCGTTTGTCTTCACTCATCTTGTTGATGATAGAAGTGATGAAGTCACTTTTCAAAGTGAGGTTAATGAATCCAGGGCCGTCAATGGAAATCTTTTCAATGTCACAATCTTTTTCAAGTTCAGCAACAATCTGAGTGGCAATTTCTCTCGGATTCTTTTTAAGTTCACGGGTGAGGGCTAATGCACCATTACATTGAAAATCGCTCAAATCAGGACGGTCAGAAGTTTTGACCACAGCGAACTTAACATTAAACCCAAGTTGGTTGAAAATGTTTTCAAATTTTTGATTGATAATTTTTTCAACAGATAATTCCATTATTCATTCCCTTCATTTTTATTATCTTCTTCGTTTTCATAAACACATTTGAAATAGATATGATTTGGCAAAAGCAAACGGCAAGAAAAATAAGTCTGTTTTTCCATAATTGCTTTATCGCCTGTTCGTTGTTTCACACATTCTTCATCGGCAAGTTTTTGGATGTCTTCTAAACTTGCGGTGAAATAGTTATAACATACCGCTGGATTCTGTGGGGTTGATTCGCCAACATAAAGTCTATTCATATCTTTCTCACCAGCATTTCGTCGCCTGTCAACAAAAGGATTAAGCAAAGAACAAGCTCCCAAGCCAAGCAAGGTCAGAGAGAGGCATAAAACTTTAAAACTGGACATTTTTTCAAACTCCGCTATATATATCTGTGTTTTTTTATAACTTATATATGAAGAAGAATAAAATGCAAAGTCAAAATAATTATATCGGTGACGATAAATTCAAAAAACTTCTTGAACACTATGAATGCCCAACTTCAATTGAGGTGATTAAGATGAAATTTTTGGGTGCAATTTGCAGTCCAAACTTAGCACTCCGCCCAACAGATGTCATTTCTTCTTTCTGGGAACAAGGCAAAGCACCTCGTTTGGAAACAAAAGATGAGGCAGACTTGTTTTTCAAATTTTTTATGGGGCTTTGGGATAAAACGTTTGAAGCAATGAAAGAAAATAAAATCACACTTCCACAAAAGAAACATAAAGATAAGCAGGCTTTTTTAGATGCGTGTGAAAAACGCTTTCAAGAAATTGAATTAGGCTTTGTAGAAGGTTTTTGGGGTGGAAAAGATGACTTGGAGATTCCTTCATATTTAGCGGAACTTGTGGATTCTTTGACCAACTTGGCAGAAGTTTATGTGACGCTTGCAAAAAAAGTTGTTTCAAGTGAAACCGTTGAGAAAAAGATTTACGAATCTTTTGATTACACAGATAAAATGGTTGAAAAAGCAATTAGCTTCCTCATTGAAAATAGTGTTTTGCCAAGAATTGAAGAAGTGCAACGAACTGTAAACTAGGAGAAAATCTAATGGATTTAATGCAAGGGCTTTTAACGCGTCGTTCAGTTAGAAAATATCATGAAAATAAGAAAATTTCTCATCATGAAATTAAAGAGATGATTAAGGCGGCACAATATGCCCCTTCTGCTCACAACACCCAGCCTTGGGAGTTTTTGGTTGTGGAAGACAAAGAAGATTTAGCAAAGTTTAGAGTGTTGCAAAGAGCTTCCCTATTTGCTGAAAATGCTTCTGCTGTGATTTTGGTTTGTGTTGATGAAAACAAAGCATATAAAAGGGAAAAAGAAGGTTGGGGCTATGCTGACATTGATGGCTCTGCTGCCACAATGAATCTGCTTTATGCTGCTCATGCGCTGGGTTATGGTGCTTGCTGGTGTGGTTGTTCGCCAATGACAAAACCAGTAGAAGATGTGAAGGCATATTTTAAGTTGCCTGAAAACATCAGACCTTTTTCAATCGTTGTCATCGGAGAGGCTGAAGGTGAAGTAAAACAGCCAGAAACCAGATATGATGAAACAAAGATTCATTTCGGAAAATGGGACTAATATAGACTTATTTTTTGTGTAATAAATTGAAATTTTTCTTGAATAATCTTCATTCAATGCTAAATTATTGGCGAATTTAGAATAAACCGTGCAGGGTTTCTGCATAAACTTAATTGATAAAAGGATATAATATTATGGCAATTCGCGTAGGTATTAACGGTTTCGGTCGTATTGGTCGTCTTGTTTTCCGTGCAGCTATGGCTAGAAACGATGTTGAAATCGTAGGAACCAATGACCTTATTGATGCTGACTACATGGCTTATATGTTGAAATATGACACAGTTCATGGCAGATTTAACGGCACAGTTGAAGTGAAAAATGGCAACTTGGTTGTTAACGGCAAAGAAATCAGAATTACTGCAGAAAGAAACCCAGCTGACCTTAAATGGGACGCTATCGGTGCGGAATATGTTGCTGAATGTACTGGTCTTTTCTTGGATAAAGAAAAAGCAAAAGCTCACATTGATGCTGGTGCAAAATATGTTGTTTACTCAGGTCCTTCAAAAGATGACACTCCAATGTTTGTAAACGGCGTTAACACAAGCAAATATGTTAAAGGAACACAATTTGTTTCTAACGCATCTTGCACAACAAACTGCTTAGCTCCAATTGCTAAAGTTTTGAACGAAAAATTCGGCATTGTTGAAGCGTTGATGACAACTGTTCACGCAACAACAGCAACTCAAAAAACTGTTGATGGTCCGTCTGTAAAAGACTGGAGAGGTGGTCGTGCTGCTGCTGGAAATATTATTCCATCATCAACTGGTGCTGCTAAAGCCGTTGGTAAGGTTATTCCTGAACTTAACGGTAAATTGACAGGTATGTCTTTCCGCGTGCCAACTTTGGACGTTTCAGTTGTTGACTTGACAGCTCGTTTGGCTAAAGAAACAACTTACGAAGAAATCTGCAAAGCAATGAAAGCAGCTTCTGAAGGTGAATTGAAAGGTGTTTTGGGTTATACTGATGAAGATGTTGTTTCTTCAGATTTCATTGGTGATGCTCACACATCTATCTTTGATGCCAAAGCTGGTATCCAACTTAGCCCAACTTTTGTGAAAGTTGTAAGCTGGTACGATAACGAATGGGGCTTTTCTAACAAAATGTTAGACTTGATTGCTCACATGAAAAAAGTTAACGGCTAATCATAAAATCAATGACATAGGGGCAGAGCAATTTTGCCTCTATGTTTTTTTTATATTTATCACTATTAAGGAATAAACATGAGTAAGTTTAGAACAATTGAAGATTTAGGAAATTTGAATGGCAAAGTGGTCATGCTTCGTGCAGACCTTAATGTGCCTGTGAATGAAAAATTTGAAGTGACCAACACAGCCCGCATCGACAGAACCGTTCCAACGATTAAAGAATTGATGTCAAAAGGTGCTAAAGTTGTTGTTATCTCTCACTTTGGACGTCCAGAAGGCAAGGGAGATGAAGCAAATTCATTGAAACACATTGTGAAAAACTTGGAAAAATCTTTGGGAAACAAAGTTGTGTTTGTTGAAGACTGTATTGGTCCAAAAGTTGCTGAAGCAATTGCTGACATGAGCCAAGATGAAATTTTGTTGCTCGAAAACCTTCGTTATTATAAAGAAGAAAGCAAAGGCGATGAAAATTTTGCTAAAGAACTTGTTGCTCCTGTTGATGCTTATGTATCAGACGCTTTCTCAACAGCTCACCGTGCACATGCTTCCATGGTTGCTGCGGTTAAGTTGAAGCCTGCTTCTTTCGGTCGTTTGATGGAAGAAGAAGTAAATGCTTTGGACGGTGCTTTGTCTAATCCAAAACGTCCTTTGATGGCAATTGTTGGTGGTTCAAAAGTTTCAACAAAATTAGACTTACTGAATAACCTCGTGAAAAAAGTTGATAAATTGGTTATTTCTGGTGGTATGGCACATACATTTATGAAAGCCAGTGGTATTGACACTGTTAATGAAAAGAACTCTTTGGTTCAAGTGGATATGTTGGACACAGCAAAAGAAATTATGACAACTGCTAAGGCAAATAATTGTGAAATCATTTTGCCGGTTGATGTTGTTGTTTCTAAAGATTTCAAAGCAAATGCTGAACATAAAACAGCTAGTTTGTCTGAAATTCCTGCTGAAGGTTGGATTTTGATGGATGTTGGTGCGAAAACAATTGCAGCAATCAACGCAAAATTAGACGAATGCAAAACACTCGTTTGGAACGGACCTTTGGGTGTGTTCGAACTTCCTCCATTTGACACGGCAACAAACGAAGTTGCTCAATATGCTGGTAAATTGACTAAAGAAGGTAAATTAATGTCTGTTGGTGGCGGTGGTGACACTGTCTCTGCTTTGGAACATGCTGGCGTTGCTGACAAGTTCACATATATCTCAACAGCTGGTGGAGCTTTCCTTGAATGGATGGAAGGCAAAGAGCTCCCAGGGGTTGCCGTTTTGAAGAAATAGTTCAAAACAGGCACAATCTGATGTAAACGCTCCTGCCGTGCGGGTAAAAAGGTCACATAGATAAAAATATGTGACCTTTTTGTGACAAAAAAATATTTTTTGACAAAAAGATTGAAATTCAATAAAAACTATGCTAAATTCTTATTATTAAAGACAAAATTGGGGATATTGCAATGGAAGAACTTAAAACAAAATCTTTCGAGACAACAATGGGTGCTACTACAAGAGACGATGTTATGAATGCAGCTTCAAGATATGAATCTGAGAATAATGGCAGAAGATTAGCTGATTATATTAGAGATAATATTAACGAAGAAAATCGTGATCAAGCAGTAAAAGATTTTGCATATTTTGACAAAATTAAAGAAGCAACCAAAGCTGATGAAGATTATGATGATACTCATTTTAGGGTGAAAACTAAAGATGATAAACTTGTCATGGCAGTTGAAATGTTTAAGCCAAGTTCTTTTAGCTTTGAAATTAGCAATGGAAAGGTTGTCATTCCGGACAATGCTTCCCCTGAGCAAGCAATGCAAATGCTTAACTATCTTTCTTCAAAAGGGATTAGTGTTGATCTCTCTGCAGATAGATTAAATGCTTTGTTAACACCAGATGCAACACAAGGTGAGCATTTCAGCGATGTCGCAGAAAAAAAAGAAAAATCTTCTGAAGAGATGATAAAAGATACCGATAAGAAATTAGTTGCAATGGGTAAGAAAAAGGGTCTAACTTCCTTTAAAGAAGGTTCTTTTTTAAGTGGTTGGACAACATATACCCTCTTTTCTTCATCTAATCCTGATAATATGGATAAATTAGTTTCCGTAGATAAAGAAGGAAACATCAAATATAACTTTGAAATTATTCTTAAGAAAAGAATAAAAAATGGTCAAAAACAAGTGAGTTTTGAACTTCCCCCTGGTGGTAAAATGACACCTGAAATGGTTGAGTTGATTCTTGAAGGAATTGATGGGGATAAAGTTGAATTTTCTGGTTTGAGAGATTCAACGAAAAAAGATTTTAGAATTGCTTGTGCAAAGCTTGGAAAAGTGCCTGTTGGACTTGGAATGAATTTGAATCAAATAAATGAAATGGTTGAAGAATATGGTAAAGCCAAAGGCGATGGACCTGAAAAAATTGAATATGAAATGAAGCTTCTTGAACAACTGAAGAAAAACCGTGCCAAAGATGGTGGATTATCGGAAGCAGAAGGAAAAATCTATGACGCAGCAAGAGAAAAGGTTGCCTTGAAAGAGTTTAAAGGTCTGTTTGATAAAGCACTTAATCCACGCTTGGCTGAATTTAGTCGAAATGGTGCTGATGCAACAGATGTAATGGCGTCAAGATATGCTGCTGCGGACGTTTATACTGCTTATGCTAATGTTGCATTAAGAGGTGGAAATATCTCTGCTATTAGAGAAGAGATTAAAGCTGTCAATGAGCGTTTGGGAGTTAAGGATGCAAACGCAAATGATCAATATATTAAGTTTATCAAAGCAGCAAATGTTTCTCCGAATGCATCAGTTCAAGATCTCGGACCAGAAGGGATTGCAGCCTTATATGATGCGCTTTTACCAAGTAGAAAAGAATATTCAACAAATAAATTGGTTGATTTATATGCTATGAACGAAGGAAGTAAGCATAGTGAAGACGAAGACAGACTTTCTGACAGAGCAATTAAAAAGCCGAATGACTATTTCTCAGAAAATCTTGAAGGCGAATACAAGAAAATTATGGATAAGAGTCACGTTCTCAGTCCAGCATCAAGCCGATTCACATACACAATCAATGATGAGGTTAAGAGAAGAGGTCGTGAGAAAGCAAGAAATAATCCATCTAATTCTAACTCAAACTCGGGTCGGGGAAATCCTCAACGAGATGGCGGAAGATAAAAAGGTAAGCCATAAAAAACCTTCTCAATTGAGAAGGTTTTTTTATGTTCGAAAAGTTATAAAACTTAAAGTTTAAGCTTGTTGAACACACCCTTCGTGTCCACTTTGCCTTTAACATCATCAACAACTTTATTTAAGTTCTTTTCAGCAACAGCTTTTAAGTCATCGAGATTATTTTTAACCACAGCTTTAGAAGCCTCGCTTAAGATTTTTTCCATTACCTTAGAAATAGCAACGACAACGCTGTCCCCATTATTACCTTTGCCAATATCTCTGATGATAATGTTTGGTAACACAATGCTTTTATCAATTGTTTGAGCTTCTTTGTTAGGAAGGGTAGGAACAGTAACTTCTGCTTCAAGAGTCACGCCGTTGATAGCAATTTTATCAACAACGATTTTCTTGCCACCATCTTCGGATTTATTTGTTTTTTCTGCTGTTTCTTTCACTTCTTTATCTGTTTTAGCGGTGTTGTTCTTCACATTTTGTAAAACTTCACCAATATTATTTTGAGTAAGCGAAAGCATTTCATAAGTCACAGCAGGCTTATCAACTCTGATTTCATTGATGATAATCGTGTCTTTTGTTAAGCTCTTCATATTAACCTTAACATAAATCTCTTCTAAAGAAAAAAGATATGGCTTTTTATATTGGCTAGGGTTAGCAACAGTCACTTTCTGAATCTTACCTTCACCAGTTGTTAAGTTGAGTTTAAAGCCTTGTAAGTCAACCTTAGTCCCTGTAATTTCACTGCCATATTTGTTCACAATTTTTCTAACAATGATTTCCAAGTTGTTATAGAGATAATAACCTCCGGCGCCAACAACCACTAAGAACGCCAAAAAGATATATTTTTTCATAAAAAACACCCCTTATCTAATTTAATTATACTTTCTCATAATCGTTCAAAAACATCACAATTTCCAGTTAAATCTTTTAGCTTTGTTCATAACTATAAAGGATAAAAAAATTAATTATCCTATTGGAAAATCACCTTCCACGCCAATGGTGTCAAATTTTTCCACATTTCCTAAGGGGGCAAAATAAACATATAAATAGTTTCTTGTATATGTTCTATCGAAGAAAATCCCAAGAATTGGAATATATCCAAGGACACTATTTTGAACGGAAATATATTTATATTCATAAACTTCTAATCCGTCTTTTACAAATTCTGAGGAGGGTTCGCCATATATCTGTTTAATTTTCTCTTTATTTAAGTTTTTTTCTACTTTAAGTGTTTTTTCAACACGATTGAGATTACTCACACTACTATTTCCAGCAGAAACACACGATGAAAGACCAAAGAGAAGGATTAAAGCAATTATATTATTTTTCATTTTTTTCTCCTGCTTTGTTAGTTTTCCAATTAATGAGATTAGCGGTTAGTTTTTTGCCCGTTTTTTCTTCAAATCTGTTTACAAAATCTGAATCTGTTTTTGATAAGTTATCAATTACACTCACAATGTAATCAACATCGGAACCTTGTGACGGAGCGCTGAAAAACACAAGCGAATTACGCTTTCTGACGTTCGTTATTTTTGTTTCAATTTTACCAAGATAAATAAAGTCTCCAGCTTTTACGGTAAATTCAGCATCGTCTCTAGCTGCAAAATCTAAATCTATGAATTGATAAGTGTTACCATATGTTTTTCCACCATAAGCACTATGATTTTTTAATTTATAAGTTCCTGGTGAAACCATATATATAACAGGGTTTGAAGAAAGTTTGAGAGTTAATTTATTCCCTCTCTCATCTTCAAAATCAAGATAAGTATAAACAGGAAAGGAACGAGAAAAATTATTTGTAGAATCTATCACAATCGCCGCTTTACCTCCCTTCGCATAGATATCATTGTTATAGTGTCTTTCAACATCTGATAAATAACTTCTAGAAGGAATACCATAAAGATTACAGCCTGATAAGGCAAATAGACATAGTAGAAAACATCTTTTTTTGAATTTCATTATAAAAATCCTGTAATATTAGTAAAACGTTATCTTAGCAAAAGAAATCAGGGGAACAATACTAACTTTCAGTCGAGCGGAAATTAGGGTTATTTCAAATCCCTCAAGGTTCTAGCTTTTAAATGTTTTCGGGTTCTCGCCCCAATAATTTTAGACACCAAAAAACCCGTCCTTGCGGACAGGTCTTTGTTTTGAAACTGGCGGGAGTGACGGGGCTCGAACCCGCGACTTCTTGCGTGACAGGCAAGCACTCTAACCAACTGAGCTACACCCCCAATGTCGTTTCGTTAACCCTTATACAGGGCAAAATTTATAATTGCAAGAACTTTTTATCAAAATTATACTTTTTTTTAACATCTCAGGCTTATGCTCACTAAATATAGTGTAGAAAAAATTTTTTAAAGTTGTATTTTAAAATAAGTTATATATGTTAGCTTAAATGTGTTCTTTTTTATTGTTAGAGACTAATTGTATGAAATTTATAAATAAAATTAAGATGAAGATTAAAAATAAGCATAAACCTAGATTCATTGCTATGGGGTATGCAGCAGCCATTATTTTTGCTTTTGTGCTCTCAACAACAACAAACAATAATGTGATTGCTTCTGTCTCTTCAGATTCGATTGAATATATCAATATGCTTGATAAGGAAAACGAAGAAATCGTTTTGATGAATATCAATAATAACTATGTTGATAATGAATTTGGGATTCTTGATAATCTTAAAGTTTTAATGAAATCTGACAATGTAAAAGAAAAATCAAATAAATTTGAGTCGCAAAAAACTGAAGAGCTTGTCCGCAAGACAATTGAAATTGGCAAAGGTGACAATTTTATTGGCATTTTAACACAAAAAGTTGGTTTGGGTTATAATGAGGCAACCACAGTCATTAACAGCCTTAAAAAGAAATATAATCCCAAGAATATTCGTGTTGGTCAGGTGATTGAGTTTGAAGTTTTGGAAAAAGCTGAAAACAATGAACTTATTTCTCTTGAGAAAATTATCATTACTCAAGGACATTCAAAACGTATTATCTTGAAGAAAGTGAGCGAAACAGAATATAAGACGTCTGTTGAAGAAGATGAACTCCTTGAGGAAGTTGTTAGCTCTTCTGGGCAAATTCGTGGCAGTCTTTCAGGTGCAATGAATGCAAATGGTATCCCTAATTCTGTTGTTGCTAACTTTATCAATATTTTTTCTTATTCTGTTGATTTCAGAAAAGACGTAAGAAGTGGCGATAGATATGAACTGATTTATGAAAACAAGGTCAATAAAGATGGAAAGGTTGTCAAAACAGGGGATATTCTTTATGCAGCATTGAAACTCCATAATGATATTCTTGAACTTTACAGATTTGAAAATCCTAAAGGTGGGGCTGATTATTACAATGAAAAGGGGATTGCTCTAAAAAGAACGCTTCACAGAAAACCTTTGGCATTTCAAAATGCGCGCATTTCTTCACCATTTGGTCGCAGACGTCACCCTGTGTTTAAAGACACTAGAATTCACTGGGGCGTTGACTATGCAGCACCTCGTGGAACGGCAATCTTTGCTGCAGGTGATGGTGTTGTTCAAGTTGCAAAATATAATGGTGGATATGGTAACTATATCAAAATTCGTCATAACTCTGAATATTCAACCGCTTATGGTCATATGAATAGCTTTGCGAAGGGTATGAAATCTGGCGTGAGAGTTAAACAAGGACAAATTATTGGTTATGTTGGAAATACAGGACGTTCAACAGGTCCGCATCTTCACTATGAAGTTGTAAGAAATGGAAAGCGTGTTAACCCAACAGCCATCAAAGCTGCTACGGGTGAAAACTTAAATCGTAATGCTTTGGCTAATTTCAAGAAAGTTGTGAGCGCTCTTAAAGCAGAACATAAAACATTCTTTGCAAATAAAGATAAAAAAGAACAGAAATCTGCTAAGAGATAGTATTTATAAAAAAAAGATAAGAACGCTTTGAGGAAACTTAAAGCGTTTTTAGTTTGTCATATTTGTTTTTTAAGTTGTCATATTCGGGCTTGACCCGAATATCTACCTTGCTCTTACCTTATTTCGAAGTGGATTCCCAATCAAGTTGGGAATGACAGAGACGATTGGAAATGAAATAGTGTTGGGAATGACGATAAGGCAAGATTTCTCATTGACGATGTCAATTTCGAAATGACAATTCATTTTCGTCATCTCGACTGAGGGCTTTGCCCGAATGGAGAGATATTGCTATTCAGATTCTTTGTTTGATTGCCATGCTTCGCTCGCAATGACAATGGATGTGGAATGTTCCATTATCTCACGCTTCGTTCGCAATGGCATTGATGGGTTTGAGGATATCTAGTGTCTCATATTTTGATGTAATAACAAAGTGCTCGTTACTTTGCTTATACGAACTAAAGCGAAGGGAGAATAAAAGAATGGGTGGTGCAAGAAGCACCACCCATTCAAAATTTTTTTAGTCTAACCAGTTTGTTTCTGGAAAGGCTAATCTTCTACTAGAGAAGATACTTTCAATTTCTTTTAGCTTAAGACTATATTGTGAAATCTTAAGCTTTCTTTGTGCTTCAGTTGGCTTTCCATTCGCTTCGCGTCTATCTTCAGCATCAAAACCAAAGATGATGTAAATAATGTTTACAACCGTTCCAACAATTGTCCCTATGATAAGACCACAAAAAACAACTGCACCGCAAGATACGAAATCGAGCTCATAAAGGTGGCAAAAACCATAAATAGCTCCACCTAAAATGCCTAAACCAGCATAACCAGTTAAGCGTTCCCAAGATTCTCTTGTAAAAGGCAGTGCGAATAAACGTCCTAAACCTTTTGCTAGAGAAACAGTGATCTTTTTTAGATAAATCCAAATGACACCTAAACCAACCACAGCCAGAAAAATAAAAAGTGCGTTTAGTAACATAATTGTATATTTTGTGCTTTGATAAAGAGTTCCAAAAAGGAAAAACAAACCAAAGCCGGTTAATAATCACAAAAAAATAAACTAAAAAAATAAGATACACTATTAGAATAGCATATCTATTTTATTTTGTACATAATTTTAGAGATTAAACTTTTGTAACAGCTTAGAATTTAGTCAAGTGTTGGCCAAAGCCCAAAAGCAATTTGTTCCAAGCTCAAGCTTTCTGTTCCCATGCGGAAATTATAAAGCCAATAGTTAGCCATAACTCTCTCAATATAAATTCTGGTCTGACGGGCAGGGATTGCTTCAATAAACATTAAAGGATCATTGTCATCTCTAACTTTCTTTCGCCATTTAACTAAGTTTCCAGGTCCAGCATTATATGCAGTGAGTAGATAAAATAAATTGCCTTCGATATATGGTTTCTTCATTAAATATTCAACATACTTTTGCCCAATTTTAAGATTGAGTTCTACATCAAAAAGGGGTTCTTTATTACGACGTAAATCTCGATTTCTGGTTACATGGTATGCCGTATTTGGCATTAACTGCATTAGACCTCTTGCACCCGCAGAGCTTTGGGCTGTTTCCGAAAAACGAGATTCTTGACGAATGAGTGCTAAAATCAAAGCTTTGTCAGAACTAAGTTTTTCATGCCACTGTGGAATTGGATAGGAAACCTTGTCATAAACCATTTCCTCGTCAATTTCAGTCAATTGATTAGCAATTTTGATTGCCATAGCATGAATGCCAAATTGTTCACAAACAAACATAGTGGCTTCTTTTTCTTGGTCTTCCATCTGGTTATAAGCATAAGTTAATTCTTTTTCAGCCAAATCTGTGCGACCAATTTTTGCAAGCAAAATTGCACGTTGCAACACTTTAGAAGAAAGAATAATTTTAGATAAATCATCAGATTGAAGGTTGTTGAGATATGAAACATTATTCCAGTTATAGATTGTTTTTTCTTTGAGTTGGTAAACAGCTAAAATGCCATAGAATGTTTTATTAAAGCGCGTTGTACGTTCTAAAGCATCAATTGCATTTCTTGGTTGATTAAGCTTGAGATGAGCACGATATGCCCAATAGCCACCAGCTGAAAGCATCCATTCATCATCCATATCCATCTTGCTGAGGTTATCAAACAACTCCGCAGATTTTTCATAATCATTCAAACGCCAAGCCGCCAGCCCACCAAACCAATAGCCTGTTGCTTCATCATATTTTGCCACAGCTTTTTCAGCCCAATTCAGTGCAAAAATGTCGTGATTATCAATAAAATAAACTGTTGCTAACGTTGCACACATTGCAGAATAACGACGCTTTGGCATGAGTGAGATGAATTTTTTGTTTTCTAAAATATCTCGTGCCATTTTTGTTTTACCACGATTGATATTTCTTAAAAAGCTTCTCACATTATCTTTAACATATTTTCTGTTTGCAGGTGAAAGTTCGCTATATGTATCAATATACCAACTATATCCGCTTGGTTTGTGAGGTAAAACAATGCGGGGTGCAACTTTAGGAATGGCTCTTCCTTTTGGTGCTTTCCTTTTGGCCAATTTATAAATGCGATGTCTTTGCGGATAAGTATTATATTCTCTTAACCATTTTTCAAGCTCTGTATATGAACTGCGATAGCCTTTTGAAAGATATTTTTCAGCAAGCACGTGTCCCATAAATAAATTGCTTTTAAGTTTTTTATTAAGGGTGTTTTGTTGGTTAATGTTGTTATTTCCAACTGCGAGAAAAAGTTTTTTATAGGTTTCAAAATCCTCATTTGAGAATTTTTGTTTTTCCATGATTTGTTGAATGATTTTTGAATCAACAATATTGTCTTGTGTTGTTTTTGCTTGAACAAAATTTACTTCCTCAAAGACGAGGAAGTAAAAGAGAAGAATAAATATGTTTCTAAATTTGGCGTTCATCAAGGGGCTTAACTCTTCCTTAGCCATTTGATTTTGCTAGCACATTCTTGAGAAGTCATATTCTTAACACGGCAACGGTTAACGATGATGTTTGGGGTGCTATCCATTGAATAACAACCTTCACCAAGAAGTGTGTAGTCATAATAGGTTTCAGTATTTGGAGTAATGCCCTCATAATTGAGAGCTGTATCCATTTTTGGCCATTTTAATCTGAAGCTTAAACTATTAATGCGGCGGTCAAGGGTTGAGAGAACAATAAATCTTACATCACACGCCACAGAACCGGACATCGTCGTGCGAATGTTGAAATTTGAGTAATAAACAAAGATGAAACTATCATCCACAGGTTTGCCCTTTTGTGAAGTAACAACAGGAACCATGCTCACACGACCTCTTTCAACGCCATCTAGGGTTGGGCGATCAATTTGTGGAAGCTTTGGTTTTGCCGCTTGTTCTTCAAGTGCTTGCCAATTTTTAGGGTCTTTGACTTCTACTTTTTCTTTAATATTTTTTTGAGCCACAGGTGCAGCTGCTTGTGGGGCTTGAACAGCTGCTTTATTTCTTGGATTTTGAAACCAATTTGCTGTTGAGCTTGTTGTTGCTTTCTCTTGAGAAGTTGCAACTTCTTGTCCTTCAAAAACTTGAGCTTTAGCCTGAGCACAAATAAATGTTGCCAAGGAAAAAGACAAACAGAAAAAAGAAGTTTTCAATCTTTTCATTTTTTGCTCCAAGCTTATAAAAGACTTATTTAATTTCTGAAATTAATTTTGAAGCCTTTGTGAATTCACTAACAGTTTCATTATAGGAAGCATTAATTTCTTCTCTAACTTTTTCTCTGGCATTCAAAGCTTTCTTAGCTTCTTCAGCAGGAGATTCAGAAGAGAATTCCTGATAATATGCAACATCTGTTGGAGCAACATAAAGGAACATTTTGCCACATTGTTTTGTTGCTTTTCCACCAGAAGATGAAACCATTTCCATTGTGCATGATCTTGATTGAACAGAAACTTCTTCCATTAAAACAAAACAGTTTTCAGATTGTAATCTGCTACGGACAGCAACTTGTTTTAAACTTTTGATACTTGAAAGTTCAATAGATGCCGAAATCTTGGGAGCTATGCTTCGTGTATTTCTTGATTTGTTAGTATTTTTTTTGTCAAAATTTTCAAGCTCATCAATGCTTTTATCTTGCCATGAAAGTTCAAGAGAAGCCCCGTTGAGAGTGTTTGGTGTGCGGTTAAAGAAAACAGCTAAAAAATCGCAAGAGGTAATGACACCGTCACTGTTTTTAACAGGGTTAATATCTTGAATTTTGAACAAAATAGCTTCATCATTAATCGCAGCTGAAGATTCTGCTTGTTGTGCGTTTGCACTGCTGATTGTTGTTGCGAGGGCTAAACCTAAAACGTTTAGAAATAATTTTTTATTGCTCATTTTTCTGTCCCACTAATAAAATTAAACAAACACCCTTATACGGTGGATATATATCTTATATAATAATATTTGTAAAAAGTGAATAAAAAGATAATTTTTATCAAAAATTACAAGATTTTCTTCCGAATTCTCAATAAGTCGTGCCAAATTTTGGCTTTTTGCTCGGGATTTTTCAAAATATATTCAGGATTAAAACTTGTGAGAGCTTCAATTGTTTGGTTTTTAGAAACTTTATAGTCGAACCATTTTCCTCTGATTTTAGAAATTGGTTCGCTCATTTCTAAAAGATGATTCGCTGTGCTTCCTCCCAGAAAAAAGATTATTTGAGGAGAAACAAGCTCAATTTGTTTTTTGATGAAGTGTAAGCAAATGGAAATTTCACTCTCAGTTGGAGTTCTGTTTCCTGGGGGACGCCAAGGGAGAATGGTCGCAAAATAGCAATCGTCTCTTTCAATCTCAATCGCTTGAAGCATTTTATCAATGAGAAGGGCGTTTTTCCCAGCAAAAGGTTTGCCATAACGGTCTTCGTCAGAGGCTGGCGCTTCTGTAATGAGCATAATTTTTGGATTTTGCTTGCCTTCACCGAAGACAGTGGTGGATGCAGTTTGTTTAATTGAACATCCCTCAAAATTCATAATTTTTTCTTTGAGTTCTGCCAAATTTGTTGCCTCTTGGCAAAGCAGTCGTGCTTTTTGGCAAGCTTCCATGGTTGCTTGAGGAAGATAAGAGGTGGAAACTCGAGAAGCTTCCATACGAGGAGCAGGGGTGGTTGTGATAATTTCTTCCCAAGCAAAAGCCTCGTCACCAAGCGTTTCATCAACGCCAGCATCGCTCAACCACTCAATCGTTTGCTCTAATGTCATTCTATTTTCTGTCATAAGCAATAAGCTAAACTAAATCCATTTTTTTGCAAGAATAATCATTTGTTTACACAATGTTGATATTATCTAATTTTATAGTTGTTAGAATTAAAAACAGAGTATAGAATGAAAAAACTTTGTTGAATTTTAGAAAATTAGGTGTTTTTTGACGATGATTAGAACCAAAATTATAAATTTTTCACTCATATTGATAAGTATCATCTTTTTTAGTTCGTGTTCTAATATTTTTATGAAAAAGACACAAGAGGGGGATGAACGCACCTCTGTTGAAAATCGTCAAATGCAAGTTAATCCCAAATATGGAGCATATCTTGCTGGTCGGGTGGCGCATTTGCGACGCGATTTTAATACCGCCGCAGATTTTTATGAAAAAAATCTTGAAGTAACCCCTGAAAATAAAGATTTAGTCAGTAAAATTTATATTATTTTGGCTTCTGAAGGCAGGATCTCAGAAGCAGCTCATTATGCAAAAAAATCCATTCAAAATGGGGATAATAACAATTTCACATATATCATTGTTGCTGTTGATGAAATGAAGAAAAATCAATATGAAGAAGCAGTGTTGAGTGTGAATAACCTCAAAGGGCAAGTTTATGAAGAATTTATCAATCCATTGCTGATTTCTTGGGCATATGTTGGGCAAAACAATAAAGAGCAAGCTTTGAAAAGTTTAGATAATCTTTCTCGTGACCAAAGCTTTAAGGCATTATATAACTTCCATGCGGGAATGATTAATGATTATTTTGATGATGTTGAAGCAGCAAAAAAGAACTATGAAGTCATTGTTGATGAAACAAGTTTGGAAATGTCTTTTAGGACTTTGCAGATTATCACTAATTTTTATATTCGTAATGGCGAAAAAGACAAGGCGATTGCTTTAGTTGAAAAATACTACGATGAAAAACAGCTTGTGGATATGCTGAAAAGACTTTCTCTGGAAGTCAAAAATGCTAACCCTGAAAAGACTAAGAGAATCATCTCTAATGCTAACCAAGGGCTTGCAGAGGCACTGCTGAACATTACAACTGTTGTGCGTCAAGGACCAGCAGGAATAGATTTGGCACATGTTTTTATCTGTCTTTCGATTTATTCAAATAATAATTACGACTTAGCTAAGCTCTTGTTGGCAGATATCTTAGAAGGTCGTGGGATGTATGGTTCAGCCAATGCAGTTTATGAGCAAATTGATAGAAATTCATTGAGCTATTATACGGCTCAATTGAAGAAATCTAATAATTATACGTTGAATGAAGAATATCAAAAATCTGCTCAAATTTTGAAAGATTTAGTGCGTGATAATCCAAATGATTATAATGCGTTACTTGGGTTGGCAGACACATACAGAATGTTGAAAGATTATCCGCAAGCAATCAAATATTACAACGAAGCAATTCATTCACTTTCTGAAATTAATAATGATTCTTGGACAGCTTTTTATGCTCTCGGTGTGGCATATGATCAAAATGGAAATTGGCAAGAAGCAGAAGAAAACTTGAAAAAAGCCATTGAACTTAGTCAAAATCATTATCTTGTTTTGAACTATCTTGGGTATAGTTGGATTGAACGTGGCAAAAATGTTGAAGAAGCTTTTTCTATGGTAGTTGATGCCTATATGCAAGCGCCAAATGATGGGCATATTGTTGACAGCCTCGGCTGGGCATTTTACCGTCTTGGCAGATATGACGAAGCCGCAAAATATATGGAAAAAGCTTGTGAATTTGAACCAGGAAATGCGTTGATTAATGAACATTTGGGTGATGCTTATTATCGTGTTGGTCGTAAGAATGAAGCAAAGTTTCAGTGGCAACATGCTCTTGTTTTGAAAGATGATATTGAAGAGGTTGATGTTAAAGCAGTTAATCAGAAAATTATTGAAGGGATGACTTTGGATAAAAAAATCCCAACTTATGATGCGCACTTTATTGAAGAAAAATCTGAGGTTTTAGAAACAGTTGAATAAAAATGCAGATGTGTTATTGCGAGAGAAGCATGAGGTAATAGAACATTCCACCTCCATTGTCATTGCGAGCGAAGCGTGGCAATCCAATCAAAGAATGTATCCAAATAGCAATATCTCTACGTTCGGGCAAAGCCCTCAGTCGAGATGATAGAGAGCCAATCGAGATGGCAGGAGAACAAATAAGATATAATAAAAAAATGTCATTTCGAAATTGACAACGTCAATGAGAAATCTTGCCTTGTTTTTTGTCATTCCCAACTTGATTGGGAATCCACCTTATGGATATTCGAGTCAAGCCCGAATATGACAACTTAAAAAACCAGTCAGAATATGACAGAATAAAAGAAGAGAGAATAAAAAAGAGCTATATAATTAAAAGAGATTAAAATAAAACTCTAAAGGCAAGAGAAAACATCTGTAATGGGCTTATTTTTGGTTTTGGAGAAATAATTTCCCAGCCTCTTTTATTCATAATGTCAAAATATTTTTTGTTTAAGTTTGTTACACCTAAAATAGTCTTAGCAACTTTATTATCCAGTTCTTCCACCAAAGCATAGGTTTTGTTGAAACTCTTTTCCGCAATGCCAGCAAGTTCCTGACGTGCAATGGATAGATTTTTATCCGTGAGAACTTTATTGGGATTTGTTTCGAAAATTTCCGCTTTGTTAAGTAGTTCTTTAGGAATATAAAGGCGGTTAAGTTCTGCATCATCTTTCACATTTTTTAAAATATGTGTAATTTTGATAGAACTTGAAATGGAGTCAGAAAGTTTTTCAATTAACGGCTCATCTTCACAACCTAAAATTCTAAGCGAGAAGTTACAAGGAACACCAGCAACACCACGGCAATAAGCACTAAGTTCTGTTAAATTCGGAGCGGTTATTGGGGTTCTGATGTCATCTTCAATGCTTTTTAAAAAACGAATAAATTCACTTTTTGGGAGCTTAAATCTCATACAATTTTTATAAATTTTACGACCAATATCGGTCAGAGGAACTTTTTTCTCGTAAATATTATCAAATTCTTCACGCCAAGCCTTAATCAATTCAAGCTTTTCATTTGTTGAAAGACTTATATCATAGGCAATGTTTTCAATATGACAATGAAAAGCATAAACCGTATAGATAGCTTCTCTTTGAGCCTTGGGAAGCATACGAATGCCCCAGAAAAGCTCGCTGTCATTTTGTTTGACAAACTTTTTTAAGTCGTAGTTCATTTTCTTACGTGTATCCTCATTTCTTTTTCAATCTTTTAACACTTAATTCTTTATAAGAAGTAAATGTACCTTCAAAAATACCCGTAATTAGAGCATTTAGGTGGTTGAACTTTGAAATTTTAATGTCCTTTTTTAGAAAATCTTTTCCTGCAATTTTATCATAAAGAATATGGCTAAGGGAAAGCAGTGTGCAGAATTGGATTCTGAGACGATTATTTTTAATAATTGAGGGTAAAATCTTAGCGTCTTGCAACAAGCCTTTAATTTCTTTTAAAATTTCTTTTATGAGATTCTTGGTATTCTTTGACATAACTGTAAAATAAAGGTCTTTGGGAGCAACTTGATATTGTTCCATAAGATCTTGTGAAATATAAAATCTTTTTTTTGTGATGCCGTCCATTTTCATATGAATAAGATTATTCAACATCTGAAAAGCGATACAAAGCGCGTCTGCTGGCATATAAGTTGAAGGGTTTTCATTGTGGCTCGCAAGCAAAAATCGCCCCATTGTGCCGGCATAGTTTTTGTAATATTCAACCAGTTGGCTCTTCACTTCATAACGAAAATCTGAGGCATCTTTTTTAAGAGCAGAGATGATATCAACCACAAGGGCAGGTGCAAGGAGTTCTTTTTCAAATTCTTTTCTCAAATCAAGCATATAAGCAAATCTTTCGCTTTTACATTCTCTTTGATAGAAAAAAAGGTCTTCCATTTCGCAAAGGTCTTGCATCCGAGAATAACTCTGTATGTTGGCATTATCAGCAATATTTTTGGCATAAGTAATAAATTTGAAATATGAGCAAGTCACCTTTCGATATCTTCTTTTGATAAGAAAAGGGTGGAGCGGGAAGATATTGATGTTATATTCTTTTTTAGCCATTCATTTTCTCAATCCAGAGATGGCACTGTTCCATTGCTCTATCAGTATAAAGCTTTTTTCTTTCAATTCCCTTAATTTTTCGGAGTCGCCCATTCACTTCTTTTGTGGCATTAACTTCAGGAAAAAGTCCGAAGTTAATGTTCATGGGTTGATAGTTTTCAGCATTGGTTTCGTCTGTTAAATGAGCAAGCATTGACCCAAAAGCAGTTTCTCTTGGTGGATAAGCAATGTCTTTTTCTAAGAGTTCACAAGCAGCAAAATAACCACAAACTAAGCCAATTGCGGCACTTTCAATATAGCCTTCACAACCAGTGATTTGCCCAGCAAATTTGAGATGAGGGAGGGTTTTAAGTGAGAGGGATTTGTCAAGCAAGACAGGGCTTTTAATGAAAGTATTTTTATGAATGCCACCGAATTTAGCAAATTCCGCATTTTCCAACCCAGGGATTAAACTTAAAACTCTTTTTTGTTCGCCATATTTCATTTTTGTTTGAAATCCAACAATATTTCTTAGTGTGTCTGCTTTGTTGTCTTGACGCAGTTGCACCACAGCATATGGCTTTTTATCTGAATGAGGGTTAGTCAAACCAACAGGTTTCATCGGACCAAAGAGAAGCGTCTTTTCACCACGTTCTGCCATCACTTCAATTGGCAAACAACCATCAAAATAAACAGCCTTTTCCCAGTCGTGAAATTCCGCTTTTTCTGATTTAAGAAGTTCAGTAATGAAAACCGCATATTCTGCTTCACTTAAAGGGCAGTTGATATAGTCAAATTTGTCGCCTTTGTCATATCTTGATTGATACCAAGCTTTCGTAAAGTCGATGCTTTCCTTATAGACAACTGGTGCAATGGCATCATAAAAAGATAAACTATTTCCATCAATATTTTTTAAAATGTCTTGTGCTAAGGCTTCGCTTGTTAAAGGACCAGTTGCAATTATTGTTTTTCCCATTGATTCATCAGGCAAGGAAGTGATTTCCTCACTTTTAACTTGAATGAGGGGGTGGGCTTTCAACTTTTCAGTAATTTTCTGAGCAAAAGCTTCACGGTCAACAGCCAAAGCTCCACCAGCGGGAACTCTTGTTTCATCAGCCACTTGCATAATGAGAGAATTTGCTAAACGCATTTCTTGATGCAATAATCCAATGGCACTATATTCAACATCATCACTGCGGAAAGAATTTGAACAAACAAGCTCTGCAAAATTTTGGTTTTTGTGTGCTGGTGAAAATTTAACAGGTTTCATTTCGTATAAAACCACTTCAATGCCTCTTTGAGCAAGTTGCCAAGCTGCTTCTGAACCAGCAAGTCCGGCGCCGATAATGTTGATTTTTTTCTCTGACATTTTCTCTCTCTCTATATATATTTTCAATAGAATTTATACAAAATCAGTACAAAAGTAAATATCATTGTTATAAATTTTCAAAAAATTAATATTTGTTTGATATATTCCCATAATATATGTAAGATTAACCCAGAAATTTAATTTTTTGAGACAGATATGATGAAAAATTTTTTATCCGTTATTTATGTGTTGAGTTTTTGTTTAATAAATGAAGCAAATGCACAGAATGCTAAAGTAATTACAATGCCTGCCGAAACTCCTATGGATGAGATTGATAAGGCATATTTGGAAGAGGTTACTCAACAGAAAAATTTACCTGTTCTGCAAAAGAAAGAAGATGAAGTTAAGGACGTTAAAAAAGAAGTCGCAGAAGAAAATAAAATTTCTAAAGACACTTCTTTAACGGATATGATTGATGAAAAAAGTGGCGTGAAAGAGCAACAAAACCGTGAAACATGGTTAGACGAAGTCAGAGAAAATGCTAGAAATGAAATTATTTCTGCCAAAGAAGGAAAAACGCTTAAGAACACATTAGAAACAGATGCAACTTCTGAAGAGTCTGCGCCTAAAAAGGTTAGTTTGAAGGGGATGTTGGAAGAGTCTAAGAAAAGCATCCGCCGTTCAAATGCTTCTATTTTTGACATTTCAGGTGCAATGTTGCGTATGACCCCAAAACAAATTGATGACGTGCTTTCTCGCAGAGGATATCGTAAAACCCGTGAAAAATTTGAAATTCCAAACTTCATCAAATGGCGTAAAGAGGATGATTGCCGTGCTAAAGGTGTCGTGGGCTATGAAAAATTGGCAAGTTGCGTTGTTCAGGAATCTAAAAAAGACAATTATCAATATTTAGAAACCGTTTCTTATTCAAAATTTGATTCGAAAGAAAGCATCACAATTAGATTTACCAGTAATTTTACCAATAATAAATCTTATAAAATTTCTTATACAAGTGATGCTTCAGACATCAAAGGCAACACGCAAAAAGCAATTTATATCAGAAATATCAAAATTTATGATTTTTGGAAACAAATTAATCAAAAATATGGCGTTCCTGATAATAAAGATGAGGCAATCTGGGGGTTAGGCGGAAATAAGCCTTATATGCAGGCAAAAACTGGCAAACTGATGTTGGAAGATCCAATGCTCAGAGAGCTAGACTATACCAGAATGTCACGAGAAGACCAAAGATTTATCAATACGGGAACGTATAATTTTTAAGACTAAGGAGTTGAGATGAGCAATAATTTATCAATGTTAGAAATTTCAGAGTTGGTTTGCACCAGAATTAGCCATGACCTGGTTGGCAATATTGGTGCTGTTTCCAATGCTGTTGAATTGCTAGAAGACGGAGATATGGATTTTCTGGACGATATCAAAAACATTTTGAAATCAAGTTCATTCATTTTGGCATCAAGAATGAAGTTCTTTAGAATGATTTTTGGGGCAAACAATGCAAATTTGGACAACTTAGACCTTGTTAAGAAAACAACGGCGGATTATATAAAAACAATCTGCGGAAATTATGATGTGACAATGGAACTTGAACTTCAAGATGGTCGTTTTTCTAAAGTTGCGATGCTTTGCGTGATGATTGTTGCTGACACATTTGTGCGTGGCGGACAAATCATTATTAAACAAAAAGAAGATAGGCTCATCGTTTCATCAGAAAATAAGTCAATGTTGAAAGATAAAGTTTTCATCATTAAAGAGGTGATTAATGACCGCATTTCTGAAAGCTTGGCACAATATGCCCCAATTTTGTATCTAAAAGAAATTTTGAAAGAAACTAAATATAGCGTGAAAACTTCAGGGATTGAAGGCTTGGAAATTATCGTTGAATAGGAAAGAAAATGCTGAAATGTATTGTGGGAGATGATTCTAAAGTTGTTCGTGTTGTGATTGCAAAAATGCTTCATTCATTAGGGTTTGAGGTTTTGGAAGCGGAAGATGGAGAAAGTGTCGTTGAACTTTTTTTGAAAGCACCAGACGATATTGACCTGATTGTAATGGATTATCACTTACCAGCTCTTGAAGGACTTGATGCTTTGAGAAAAATCAGAAACCAAGAAAAGATGATTCAGCCAAATATTATTTTGATGACTTCAAATTTTGATATCTATAAATTACAAGATTCCTTAGGAAGTAAAGCAGATGATTTCATTATTAAGCCTTTTGACGAAGACATTTTGCGTAGCAAATTAGAAATTTTGAACCTGATATAAGTGTGAGAAAAGATGAAAAGAAATGATTTTGATGCTTTATTAGAAATTTTGAAAGAAAATGTTGGTTGGTCTTTTTCTGACAAAGACATCTACGTTATCAGCAATAAAATTGACAACCTCATTCGTCGCAAAGGCATTCCTAGCATTGAATATCTGGTGGCAGAACTTAAGAAAAATGAATCTAAAACTTTTCTTTGGCAAATTATTGAATCTCTTTCTATAAGTAACACCTCTTTTCGTAGAGACTATAAGGCTTTTAAGGGGTTTATTGATAAAGTTTTACCATATTTATTTAAGGTAAATAATAAAACCAAAACTTTAAATGTTTTGAGCATTGGTTGCTCCACAGGGCAAGAGCTTTATTCAATGGCAATTTCAATCAAAAACATCATCAGAGATAGTAGTTGGAAAATTCGCCTGATTGGATTGGATATTTCTTCCGATTCGATTGTGAAAGCACAAAAGGGATATTATAGCCACTTTGAAATTCAACAAGGTTTAAGTGCAAAAGATATTATTGAAAATTTTAGATTTGACGGAAATAATTGGCAAGCAAATCCTGAGCTTTTGAATATGGTTGAATTTCGTCGGTTTAATATTTTTAAAGACGATTTAGGAGATTACAAATTTAATCTCATCTTGTGTCGAAATGTGCTTAATATTTTTGAACCAATGAGCCAACTTGATATTTTGAGAAAAATTTATCGCCACCAAACAGATGATGCGTTTTTATGTTTGGGCCTAGGGGAGAAAATTGTTGGCTTAGAAGAATTTTATGCTGAAGTTCCAGGGGTTGAATGTTTTTATTTCTCAAAAAGTCTTTCTAAAGTGAAAGAAAATATTTTAGATTTAGAACTTGAAGAAGAGGGAATGCCAAGCTTTAAAAAGCCGTCCATCCCACAATTATAATCATGAACTAGGAAATTTAAAATGCCATTTTTAACAATTTATACAAACTCAAAAATTGAGGGAAAAGAAAAAGCTGATTTTCTTTATGATGCGGTTGAATTTATTGCCTCAGAATTACAAAAACCAATTGAAAGAATCATCCTTAATCTAATTAAGAATAGTGAGATGCTTTTCGGGACTGATAAAACTTCAAAGGGAGCTTTGGTTGAGTTGAAAGCGATTGGCTTTCCTCAAAACAAAGCGGAGATAGCTTTGAAGCTGACAAAGTTTTTGGCAGACAGGCTTGAAGTTGAGTTTGAACATGTTGAAATCGAATTTATTGATATGCCTCCATCAACCCTTGCAATTGCAGGAAAGTTGAGAGGATGAGTAAATATTCTACCAGAGTTGCGGTCTATCTCCTTTTTGAAAAAAATGGAAAGTTTTTGCTCGGAAAACGTCAAAACACAGGCTATAAAGACGGCTATTGGGCGTTTGTGCAAGGACATGTTGAAGAAGGGGAAACAGCAACTCATGCCGCAATTAGAGAAGCACAGGAAGAGGTTGGCGTAACCCCTGAAATTGAATTTGCTCTTGTTTGTCTTAATCAGGTTGATATCCATTATACGGACTATGTTTTTTCTTGTGAAAAATGGCAAGGCGAGATTGAAAATTTAGAACAAGAAAAATGTTCGGAACTCAAATGGTTTGCTTATGACGAAATTCCTGAACATTCTGTTTTTCAAGTGAAGAATTATATTAACGCCTATCTGAATAGGGTTAAATTTTTAGAAATTACAGAAAATTAGATTATCAAAAGAGGGATAAGCTTTAAACTTATCCCTCTTTTGATACAGAGTGTTTTCTTTTTGGTTTTAATCGCAACCATAATTTCCCGTAGTTACTGATAAGTTAACAACAGAGGTGCAGATGGTAGCATTTCCAGAAATGTTTGAATACCCGTTAATATTTCCACTTTTATACACTTTGGCATTTCCAAAAATATGTATTGGAGTGTCATATTGCATGTTCGTTTGAATACGTGCATTGCCATAAATTTCTGCTGAGTCATAAATTTGTCCACCATCTATAGATGAAGCTCCATAAACTTTTGCGTTTCCATAGACTTGGACAGTTGTTCTACTACCAGAGATTTTTGCAGTTCCATAAACTCTTGCATTACCATACACTAAATTACCACCATAGACGATTCCATTTTCGAAAATTTGAGCATTATTCATAATTAGGGACGAACCACTGATGTTTGCTTTATCATAAACCATGGCAGAATCTTTAATCCATGAATTATCATATAAGTTCAAATTATCCGAACGTTTTTCAACATAGCCACCTAAGGCACCAACTTTGATTTTAGTTCCTTGTAAGTCTGTGAAAGCACGCAGAGCTTTAATGCGACAAACTTTTACATTGTTACCTGTTATTGGATGACTAAATGTTTTACAATCTGTTGAAATTTCATATTTAGGTTCAATACAATTTTTGTAACAGGTTAAGCCTTTATAGGTAATACTATCTGTTGGCATGCACTTGCAAACATCAGTCGTACAAACAGCATATGTATGATATGAAAAATATCCGCCATCTGCACACGTAACACAAGATTTGCAAGAAGCATATTTTTCAGTTCCGTCATTACAGGCAGTTCCTTCGCCACCACAATTACAAGTGACGTAAGTTGATGGACAAGAACAAGCTTTGTAATGGGTTACATTAGAAGAGTCCTTACAAGTGTTTCCGCCTAAAATTTTTGGAGAAGTGCAATTTGAAGCCGTGTAAGGGAAGGTTGAAGGACAAGAACATTTTTCATAGTGCGTGATGTTATTTAGGTCTTTACAATAATTTCCAGAAGGAAAGTTATCTCCATAACAATTTGCTGTTGTATAAGGATATTTTGTTTCATTACATTGACATTTTTCAAATTGTTTATTTTTACAAGAAGCTCCACCGAGTTCCAAAGGGTTAAGGCAGTTTGTGGTGTTATAAGGATATTTTTTTATATCACAGGCACAAATTCTGAAATAATCTCCATTCGGGCATTTTTCAAAAGGATCTTCACCGTCTGTGCAATCAGTTGCTTTTATATCATAGCCCATGGCAGAACAAGGTTTGTTGCTGAAGCCAACACTGGTAGTGGTAGGTTTAGTAATAAAATAAACGCCAGCGAAGGCATTGTAAGTTAAAGCGAAGCTTGAACAAAAGAGCAAAACAGCTCCTGAAAAGATGAAATATGATTTCTTCATGGCACGACTCCTCATAAGTTACATAGAAAAACGCTCTATATACAACCTATGATAATTGTTTTTTTTTTTTTGCAAGATAAAATGAGTCTTAAAATTATGAAACTTTTATTGCAGTGCGTTTGAAATAAGAAAAAGAGAGGAGAAACAAGGAAAAAAATAAGGTTTTGCTTTTTGTTATCTCTGTTGAGGGTTTATCCTCTCCCCGTTATATTAAGTAACTTTTTTTAGTGTTATATTCGGGCTTGACCCGAATATCAGTAAAGGTGGATTCCCAATCAAGTTGGGAATGACAGAGGGGTGGTGGAAATGTGACGATAAGGCAAGATTTCTCATTGACGCTGTCAATTTCGAAATGACATTTTTTTATTATATCTTATTTGTTCTCCTGCTATCTCGATTGTCTCTCTATTTGTCATCTCGACTGAGTTCTCCTCTTTCTGTCATCTCGACTGAGCGAAGCGAACGGAGAGATATTGCTATTAAGATTCTTTGTTTGATTGGATTGCCACGTCGCTATCGCGCCTCGCAATGACAGGGAGGGTTTTGGGAAAACAAGGGAAGAGTTTGAGATGACAGAAGAGGGTATGACAAAAATGAGCGTTAGAAATAAAGGCAATATTGTAAAAAAAGCCCCTTATAAAGAGGCTCTTTTTTAATTAAAATGATAACTTCTATTTATTCTTCATCATCGTCGAAGTCATCGTCCAAATCTTCATCAGGATCAAAGTCGATTCCAAGCTTGGCAAGGATATCCTCATTAATGTCTTCACGTTGTGCCACAATCCAATCTGGAACATACGGAGAGGCTGGCATACTAGCCAAAGCCTTCATTTTCTTGTCGAGATACCATCTTGGGGAATCAGCCATAATCGGTCTGTCAATAAATCCTTGCATGAGAACAACTTGCTTAAGCATAGGCAAGCTCAAAAGTTGTGTTGTGCTGACCACGGAAGTTCCTTGTAATTGGTAACTTACGTTTTTAGCGAAAGGGTTTGCTCCTTTACTAAAACCACCCTCACTTTTTGAATATGATGTGGTTTGAACCGTTTTATTACCTACCATTTTTGAAAAACGTTGTGCGGTTTGTTCGTTGTTTTGAGATAAAATAACTTTACAAGCTGTTGTAGAAATAAGCGTTTCAAGGTCGTCTTTGCCATATTTTCCTGAAATTTGCCCCAAATCTTGTCCGATGAGGAGATATGAAACTTTCTGACCACGACCAACCGCAGGTCCATCAATAATCGCTTTAAGCTTAGGCATTTGCGGAAACTCATCGAGGACGAAAAGGCAAGAACAAGGTCCCATTTTACCATCAGCCTTGTTCACAAATTTTGGAGGGTTTGCAATGAGATATGCTGACATCAATTCAATAAACGTTCCGCTAATCATACCCAAAGCACGGGCATCAACGATGTTAACAGACAAATAAACTGAAATTGGCTTCCATTCACCCGTAATTGGGTCTTTCATACCACGCAAATCTTTAAAGTGAATATCTGAAAAGCTTGTTCTGGAAACAACCGCAGAGTTTTTGAAAATGCCAATACCAGAAAAGGCAGTTGAAAGCACAGAGCCACGTTCTTTATCTGGCATTGCTGAAAGTTGGCTAAGTTCCACAACGCAACGTGCTGAATATCCAAATTTTCTGGCTTCTTCAATGGCTTCTTCAATAAGGTCACGCATTGGGTCTGCCATGGCAGCCATTTGGTCACCTTCAGCCATTCTTCGTTTAATGTCTTGAGATTGTTTAATTTGCGCTTCCGTAATCCATTCCAAAATCATCGCAATACAAGATTCGTGTCCAATCCATTTTTCAGGAAGTAATGCCCAAGAACCGATAGGAAGATAATTGTCAATGGTGATGTTATTTGTTCGCAAATTTTGAACCGCACGTCCTGCCATTGGGTCGTGCATATCTAAATAATAGCTTTCCAAAACACGTTTATCTTCTTCATCAAGTTTCTTTTCATAAATTCTGGAGATGAAATAGTCGTTTGCTCTGGCTCTTTCACATTTTGAAGCGATGAAGTGAATAAAACCAGTGAGGGCAGCACGACCAGTTTTTGACCAGTGAGGGTCAGCACCACCTTTAGGGTCTTCCACGAGAATATTACACATAGAGTCAACATACATATCTCTTTCAGGACCTTGCAAAGGTAAAGCATTTGGAGAAAGTGGATTCCAACTTGGGTAATAAATGCCTTCAGCGGGATTATCTTCCGCTCCCCAGTTAATGACAAACACGGGACCTTCTTTGGCTCTTGCACCTGTTGTGGTGAAGCAAAGTTCAGGTTTAGGGTCGTTAATGACAAGGCTTAGTCCTTGAGAATTGAAAATGGTCGGCACAACTACGCCAACCGTTTTACCAGTTCCAGGAGGCGCACAACAGAGTGTTGCAAGGGTTTCAGGAAGTTTGAGCATTCTACCAGCAAATTTTCCAACAACCTGACAAAATCCGTCAAAGAGTTTCATCTTTTTGATATCAGCATAAGTCGCCATACGAGCAGAACCGTGGATGTTTGACTGCATCTGATATGGATTCATAATCATTCCAGTGATGATGCCAATTGGCAAGGCAATGAAAGGCAGAATAGGGAGCCATAAGGAGAAAGAAAAATCGCCTTGATAACTTGAAACTTGCTTAATCCAATTCCAATATCTTGAAAAGATATAGGTGGGGTCTTGACCAATTGCCTTTAAGAATTTTCCAACATCACTCACACTGCTTTGGGAAATGCCATGACCAACGAGATAAGCCAAAGGCATAGAAAAGATGGCCAATAAAATTGTAACAATAAAGGAAATCATAACGGTTAAAACCATCCATCGGACGGCTTTGTCATACTCTTCCCACTCCTCACCTCTTTTACTCATACTCTCTTTGGCCTTATTTATTTAATGTTGCGAATAATTTTTTTAATATCTTCGAAATCTTGCTCGGAAATTTTTTCATCGGCATCCTGCAACGATTTCGCAAATAACATTATATCCTTTGGCGTTCCTCTGTCAATTCTTGCGACGGAGATATTCATATCATTCCAAACATTGAACATATCTTCAGCATTGATGATGTTGCCAAGTTGGATAATGACATAAGCATCAACTTTCATATTATTATAATCTGTTTCTGACAAAACTTCTTCAATTTGCTTTTTAACCGTATCAATTTTTCTCACAGGGGAGATGCGGTGAGAGGTTTCGGAAAACCATAATGGCTCTTCATCGTTGAATTTTTCTTCATCAGCGAGCCAGTCACCAGGTTCACGGTCGAGCAAACAGATGCAAATGCTTTTCTTTGAAACCCCAATGAAATCAACAAGCGTATTCTTAATTGTTGTCCCAGTGATGGTTTCATAGCCTTTTTGCTTAATAATTTCTGAAATATTTCCAAAACCAGGGGTTTTAACATCATTTCTTTGTTTTTTATTTCTATCTTTGTCTTTATTATTATCTCGATTATTTCGGTCTTTATCCCGATTATCTTTATTTCTGTCTCTGTCACGATTCTTATCACGATTGTCGTCATTAGCTCTGTTTTTCGGCTTATATTCTTTCTCATCACGATTTTTGTCGCGATTGTTTCGTTCATTTCGAGAACGTTTATTCTCTTCAGGTTTTGTTTCCACATCAAAAGCATCAAAGTTAAAGACGAAATCATCTTCGCTTCCTTCTCCGTCCATGGTGAGAAGAGAATGTTCAAATACATTGCTTTTTGGAGTAGAATCTTCAATGCCTAAATTTTTCTTAGATTTCTTCAAAGAGGATTTAAGTGCAGATTTATCACTTCTTGGCTTAACCGTCTGAGCTGTTGACCCCGTCTGGGTTGATTTAGAGAGATTTTCATCTCCCAAAATACGAGGGCCTCTTGGTCTAACTTCTTTGTAAGAAAGCTTCTTTTTGATTTTTGTGGTGGAGTTTTTAATCTTCATAATGCCCACAAGCTGTTTATGGAAGATTTTCTTGAACAGATTAATTGGTGCTTGAAGGGCATCTAAAAACAAGTTTTCCCAACTGACAATGCTGAGAGCTGCCCAGCCAGTAATCCATAAAGGAATGAATGTGATAATGATGAGAACAAAAGCCCATTCTTTGGCATCTGAAATGACCCAGCCACTCATCCATAAGTCCCAAGCATATTCCCAATGCTCATAACTGATGATGTCAAATCTCCAGTTTCTAAGCATGATAACCCTAATCCCTTCCAGAAAAAACACACTCCAGAAGCAACCGACGATTATAATTCTCATCATTATTATTAAGGGTTTCAAGCTTTTCTCCACAAGCATTTAATTATCAATATTAGCAAAAATTCGTTAATAAGACCTTATTTTTTGTTCTTTATTTTAGACTGAATGTTTAAGCGGATTTCATCAGCTTTAAGATTCTTGTCTTTATTATCTTCTTTCTCTTTTTCTTTGATTTTTGTTTCAATTAAATCTTCCAGAGAAACTTTTTCAGCTTTTGTTGAAAGATTTTTCAAAACAAGACGAGAGCTGTTTCCATCATATTTGTTCAAAATATATCGGTCATAGATTTCAATTGGCTTTGTAATAAGGCTGGTGTATTTAAAACTAAGTGATTTTTTTAAGATATATAATCCTAAAGGAAGGCTAAGAATTATGGAGGTCATAAAGAGAATATCCTTGCTTGTTTGAATGATACCCCCACCTTGCCAAAATTCAGCAATAATATTCCAGTTTTCAAGATAGACGATGTCAAAATTCCAAAATTTTAAAAATAAAAAACGCATAGCATGGAAATAAATATATCCCCATGCCATGGTCGTAATTGAAAACTTTATCAATAAAAATATTTTTTTTAACATCGTTATTTTGACTTGTTTCTGTTTATTGTTTGAATAATATTTTTCGTAGCATCACTTTCTCTTCCGCCATTGCTTTTATTGTCCGCAATTCTTGAGGTTGCGAGTTCATCTGTTAGTGCAAAAGGAGATTCTTTTTTGTTGCCATCTTTATGTGCTGTCATATCAAGAACAGAATTTCTTCTTCCAAATTTTTCTTCAAGTTCTTTCAGTCTTGCTACTTTTTTTCTTCTTTCGGCAAGCTTTTCTTCTCGTATTTTAATGGTTTCTTGAACATCTTTATTTTTCAAGGCTTGTGCATTTAGATATTCATCTGTTGAATATCTACCCATAAGCGCTTCCATCAGAGAGCTCTTTTGTTGAGAACTTCCGTCTACACCATTAATTTGAGCCATAATATCGTTATAAGGCTTGTTTTCAAGAGGTTTATCTTTCTTGAAAGGAATGCGAGATTCATCGGCAGGGCGTTTTTTCTTATCTGTTGAAAATTCGTCCACATTATCCTTATCAATCTGTTTATGTACAAATTCTTTGGCTTTCGCAGAATCTTTCAGCAAGTTTTCAATCAATTTAGGGGTGTCTTTTCCTTCAGCTGCAGACTGAATAATATAAGCCCCAATTGCTTTAGTCATCTCACTTTGACGTTTATTAAGAGCTTCCTTGCTCATAGCTTCAGTATTGCCATCTTTAGCTTTTAGCCAGTTTGCTTCCGCTGAAACAAGATTTGCAGAGATAGCTTCAATATGCTTAATGTTTTCAGTCATATTTTTAATGTTTTTAATACTTCCCTCAGCAAATTCTTTAAAGAATTTAGGATTTTTCTTTTGGGTTTCCAACATTCTTTTCTTGGTTTCTTCAGGAACGCCCGCTTCAGTTAATTTTCCTTGAGAAATAAGTTTGAATTTTTCTGTTAAGCTTGCAGCCGTGTCATCAAGATGTTTTTCTCTTTTTAGAAAATTATCTGCAATATCTCCATTTGTATTGACTTCATAAGCTCTTGTTTTTGTTGTCTTTGGGTCAGGACTTTTGTCTTGTTTAGCTTTTTCATCTAAATCACTGCTAAAACTTGAACGCAGATTATAATAAAATTTCTTTGCTCCTTTCTTAGCACCTTTGATAAGGGCGTTCGCTCCTTTGATGAGCCAGTCGTTATACATATATTCAATGATGTCACCATCTTTAAGTGGATCTTCTTCCTCTTTAGGTTCTCTATGGTCATTTTCTTCTTGTGTGACCTTTGATGTTTTGTCATTACTTTCCTCTTGTTTTTTTAGCTTTTCATCAAGCGCTTTTTTCTGGTCATCATCAAGAATTCCCAAATAGGCTTTTTCTTTCAGGTCATCAATTGAAAGCTCTTTTGCATCAGGATTAGCTTCTTTATAACTGGCAGCAAGCTCATTTTTAGCTTCCTGACCAGCTTGTAAAATTCTACCATAATCTTCCCATGCTTGAGATCTTCTCTCTTCAGGGGTTGGAGGTGTTTTATCTCTGGCAAATTTACCCACAGCATTTAATCTCTCTGTGTCAAGTTTCAGAGATTTAACAAAATCAGTTTTGTTTTCAGAATTCAAATTTCTCACAACACTTGGTTGTTGACGTGGACCCTGAGGGGCAACGGTCTGAGTCTTTGTTTGAGGAGTTATTGTTTCTTTTGCCATGATTATCACTCACATTTTTTAGATTTATCTACATCATACTATATAAAATATTTTTTGTCTAATAAATTTTGGTTATTGCCGAAATTTCATAAAATTGTAATCAAACTCGCAGATACTTTAAGAAGTTTCCAATTTTTTTGTTTATTTTGATACCGTCTTGAGGCGTAACTTTAATTAAGCCAAAAAGACGTGGTTTAATCTTGCTAAAATCAATTGGTGAAAAGATTGCAGGAGAGGTTGTTAACGCAATAAAAGCCCCTTGAGCATCTTTCTGGGAGGTTTTAAAAAAGTTTTTCACTAATTTTTCAGCATCTATTGGAAATTTTTGCTTTTTAATTTCTGAAATATACTTATTCGTCTTTTCTTCTCTTCTTTTGTGCTCCATAAAAATTTCTCTTTCAACTCTCTTGCGGCGAAACTCTATTTTTTTCTTTTCATACATAATTTCACAGCTTTCAATTTCAATCAAAATTTCAACATAAGAAATGATGGCAAGTTGTAAGTTGTCATCTGTTGTTTTTTCAGCAAAATCTAAGAGTTCTTCATCAGTTGCTGTCGGTTCAATGCTTGAAATGCGGGCAGGGTGAACTTTGAGCATTAAATCCCAACCGAGAAGCGTGTCTTTAGCAAGCTTTCTGCCATAAACAGGCTTATATTTAGGATATAAGATGGAGGGGTTAATTGAAAACTTAGGCTTTGGCTCATTTGCTTCTTTTGCAATGTCATTAATGGCACTGGCAAAATTTCGATAAGCATCAAAGAGCGCTTTTTCCTCTTCGTTTAAACTGTCAAAAACTTCTTTCTCATCTTTGAGTTTTATTTCTTGTTGGGTTTCATAATCTTCAAGACTTGCTCTGATGTCCTTTAGTTCTTCTGTGGTGTCAAAATCATTATGAATGAACTCACGTAGAAGTTGGTCAAACTCATCTTCCTCCTCTTCTGCAACGCTCTCTTCTTGTTCGTTTTTTTCTTGTTGCTCAGAAAGGCTATCTCTTTCTTGCCAACTTTCATAAGTTTCTTCGCCAAAAAGATTTTCAAAAGTAATTTCATCATCATTGCTATCTGCAACTTTTATGATGTCATCAATAGAAGGCTCCAAAGGCCTAGCAATCGGTTTCTTGATTTTTATTTTTTTGATTACTTTAGGGGTATCAGAAGTCATCTCACTCTCCATCAATTCAGATTTATTGTCGATGTTATTTTGTTTTCACGAGGGTTTATTACCAAGATTCTATCCTGAGTTTCTTGATTTTTAATTAAAAGGAATAAAAATTCGTCATTTGCCACAAGTTTATCAATTTTTTCATCGGCAGAAAGCTTGAGAGATGCTTCTGAAACAGGGGCAGAAGAAAAATGTTTAATTTTTTGAGAAATCAAAAAGACAAAGGTAATTAGCCCTGCAATAAGCAGAAAACTCATGAGAAAGACCGTTCCTTTAATAATTTTTAGATTAGACATCAATCTTATCCTTGCAAAATAAAGTTTTTTTTGTAATCTAAAGCAAATATATAATATAAAACTCAATTTCGCAAATTTTAAAATGAATAAGTTAACTGACAACCTCATAATTAGTCCAATTGTTGAAGACAAAGATAAAGGAACCAGAATTGATAAGTTCTTGAGTTATCAGATTCCAAGTTTGTCTCGTTCACAACTTCAGCGCTTAATTCTTGGGGGCTATGTCACACTGGATGATGACACGCTTTCTGATAATGCTTATAAAGTTAAAGTAGGCGAGACTTATCAGATAGAAATTCCCGATTTGAAAGAAGCAGACCCTGAACCTGAAAACATTGCCTTAGATGTGGTCTATGAAGATGATGATTTAATAGTGATTAATAAACCTGTCGGAATGGTTGTTCATCCTGCTGCAGGAGCTTATCATGGCACGCTGGTAAATGCGTTGCTTTATCATTGTCGAGATAATTTGTCAGGCATTGGCGGAGTCAAAAGACCGGGGATTGTACATCGTATTGACAAAGAAACGAGTGGGTTGCTTGTGGTGGCAAAAAATGATTTTGCACATCATAAGCTTTCTGAGCAGTTCTTTGAACATAGCATTGAACGCACATATATCGCTATCGTTTATGGACTTCTACAACCTTTAAATGGTCGCATTGAAGGAAATATTGGTAGAAGCTCCACAGACCGCAAAAAAATGGCACTTGTAAAAATAGGAGGGAAAACAGCTGCTACGAATTATCAAGTTTTAGAAGCTTATGGTTCGGTTGTTTCCGTTGTGAAGTGTAATCTGGAAACGGGAAGAACGCATCAAATTAGAGTGCATCTTTCAAGTCTTGGGCATAATTTAATTGGCGATAAGACCTATGTTAAATCAGGTAAAACTTCTCTCAAATTTGCCACTGAGGAACTTAAAAAAGTTGTAAATGAATTTCCTCGACAAGCGCTTCATGCCCAAACTTTAGGTTTCATTCACCCGCGAACAAATCAGGTTATAAATTTTGAAGCTCCGCTCCCACAAGATATGTCAAACTTGCTTTCCGCCCTTAATTTTGCTTATAAATCTTAGATATATTAATATTATATAATATATACTAATGGTTATATTGACCAACTCATAAAACAAATTACTATAAAGCTCTGTTAATCGGAGGGTTAATGTTATGAGTGAAGTTAACGAACTAAACGACGTGGACTTTTCCCCTGAGACTAATCTGGTTAGATATTTGCAAGTTGTAGCTTCTTATCCAATTTTATCTGCGGAAGAAGAATTTTATCTGACAACGCAATATCAAAAAACGAAGAACCCTAAAGTTGCTTATAAAATCGTCACCTCATATATGAAATTGGTGGTTAAGATTGTATATCAATATAAGGGATATAAGCTTCCTTTGAATGAAATGATTTCGGAAGGAAATATTGGCTTATTAAATGCTTTAAACAAATTTGACCCAAGCAAAGGATATCGTTTTTCCACTTACGCAATGTGGTGGATTAGAGCATATGTTCAAAAATATGTTATCAATTCTTGGTCAATGGTCAAACTTGGCACAACATCTGCTCAGAAAAAATTGTTCTTTAATTTGAGGAAGATGAAAAATTCTATGAATTTGTCAGATGATAGAGCTTTAACCGATAGCATTATGAAAGAGATTGCTCAAACTTTGGGCGTGACAGTTCAAGATGTTTTAGAAATGAACCAACGTATGAGCTCTAAAGATAGCTCTTTGAATTTTATTGTTTCATCATCTGATGATAGCCATAAGGAACTGATTGACTTAATCGCTGACAAAAAGCCAAATCAAGAAGAAATATACTCAAATAGTGAAACTATGACGAAACGTAAAAGAATGTTTAATGAAGCGGTTAAAATTCTAAATCAGCGTGAAAAAGATATTCTGTTTAAGCGTCGTTTGAGTGATGATGTGGCAACACTTGATGATTTGAGCAAAATTTATAATATCTCTAAAGAGAGAGTGAGACAAATTGAACTTGGCTCAATCAAAAAAATTCAGAAAGTTGTTGGTATGGTTTAACCAAATAGGGAAGGGAAAGCTTCTCATCTTTTACGAGAAGCTTTATCCAAAATTGTCTTTTCGCCCCACTCTTCTCGAAGCTCATCAAGTTTCTTATCAATTTCTTTGAGTCTGTTTTTTGTTTTTTGCTTGGCAAAATATGCCATTGTATCAGGAATTTCTGCAAATAAAAACAAACCGACAGCTGAAAGTCCGTAAATGACAATCAATGAAAAAACATCTGTCACAATGTGTAAGGCATGATTAACCGTAAAATCTGTTGATAATCCAAAGATGTAAGGTGTGATTCCTGTGGTATTAAAGCAACAAATTGTAATCAAACGGCTCTTGTCTTTTTTGTTGGTTATGAAGGATGTGATTGTTGGCAAAAAACCAATAAAAAACAACACAAAAAGTGGTAATCCTAAAATAAACACAGTGCCAAGCGTAACAATCGTTAAAAGTTTTTGGACTAGCGACATTGATTGGAAAATATTTTTCTTCATTTTTTCACCATTTAACCCAATTGATAAGACTAAAGATAAAAGCTGCCATCATCGCGAGGATACCAATGATAGAAGCCAAGTTTTTCCCAATATTTCTCGAATCATTCAAAATTTTCTGCCCATTACTCACTAAATATTTTTTTTCGGTCGTCAAAGAATTAATTTTGCTGATGGCAATCGTATAATCGTGATTATCTTTTTGTCTGACAGAAGGATTATCCAATAAATCGTAAATTACAGTGATATCCCCATCTGGAGCAGCTTTAGCAATTTCTTTTTCAATGACCTGTCGATATTTGATGTTGTGATAGCTTTCAATGATAGGGTGAGAAGCTTTAATCAGCCATTTAACAAGATTAGGAAGTTTAGCTGGTCCATATTTGCTTTGCATAATGCTATATATTTTAATAATTCCAGCCGTCTTTTCGCTTTCTTTTTTGGAATTGATGTTTAGGATGATTTTATTGATGCTTTTCCCTAAATTTGCATAGATATAAGCAATAATATTTTTATCAAATGGCAAGCGAAGCGTGCTATTTTCATTGTAATTATCATCTAGAGCTTTCAAAAGTCTAGTGTGAGAATTGACATAATTTTTGCCAATAAGCGGACTGGTGCAGGGGATGTCCTCATCAAGTTCATACATCACGCGATAAATGCCATAACCATATTCGTTGCGAGAAGCAAAGAGCTTAATTTCATTCACGTTGATATTCGTCGGGCTGAATTGTTGTTCTTGATGCCAAATTCTAATCAGGTCAGTGGCAATAAGTTCATGATAAAGAAACATATCTTGTGGTTTGTTTTTCATTGTGTAATAAAGCGCTTTAGGAAGAGCTTTAGGAAAAATATTAATTCCACGATAAAAAATTGGCAAAGTTGGGTCGAGCATAATAGCAATTTTGCTAACGAGGATATCTAACTCATTTTCTTTTTCAATGTCTGCCTTAACTGTTTTGTTGATTTTGATGTATAAGTCTTCATTTTGCAGACCACTTTTAATCCACTCAACAATCTTACCATCTTTAACAAGGTTATATGCTTCTTCAAGGTGAAACAACAACGCAAAGGCAACATTTCTAGGGGAATAGAGTTTTTTGCCGTCAATGATGATTGATTTCTTTGAAACATCTGAACCTTGAGGGGTTGTCTTGGCGATAATATGTTTATCTAAAGAATTATATAAATCAACGTGTGACCAACGAGAAGAACGGTCGTCATCTAGCATTTTACGGAAGATATTAGAAGCTTTTTTAGAAAGCACCTCTTTACCAACAAAAGTTTGATAACTGCCCATTAAAGCTCTGTTTCTAGTGATTTCTCTTTTAGTCATCTCCCCACAAGGCTCTTTGCCTAAAAATAAACAAAGTGCAAGAACGCCAGCTGCAAAAACATCATCTTTAGTTGTGCCTGTTGTTCTCCCTTCATTGATTGCGAGGGAGCTGTCGAGAGATTCGTAAATGAGAGGCTGATAAAAAGCAGGGAAAGTTGCCAGACAATCTCCTAAAACAATTTTTTTGCGCTCTTCATCTTTATAATAGAGATTATCAATGCGAATGGAACGGTGCGTAATGGCTTTGTTTTTCAGGCTTTCACAAATGGAAACAAAATCCAACAAAAGTTCTCTTAAAATATTTTCATTGCCAATAAATTCTTCATAATCTTTTGCATTACGAATGACTTTTCCGCCAAGAGGACGTTGATAAATCAATACCATATGTTGTGTTTCATCAGAAGGGTAGTTTGCAATGCCATTATCAACAAGCGTTAAAATATTTTCATGGATAATTTCTTTATAGTTGTCAATAATAGAAAATCTTGGAGTTGTTTTATTGTCGCAAATAAGTGCAAAAAGGGGCACTTTAGTATTAATTCTATCTGTGACTTCAAAAGCCTTAGCGCCATTGTTGTTCAACCATTGAATTGGCGCGTCAAAATTAATTTCATACCTATTTTTAAGCAAAAATTTATTTTCACTTTTCTTCGTCGTCTCTTCAACCACAGTTTCTTTGGTTTCTTTTTCTATATCCTTATCCATTTTGCTAACTCTATCATCTTAGACACTAACTTAATTTTAACATATCATACAAAGAGTTAATAAAAATAAAATTTTATTAATTGTTTTTTATGGAATGATAATTATTATAAGAGCATAAGAAGAGGTGAAAATGGTTGCCGATGATAAAAATATAACAGCAGAACTTGAACATGTTGAGCGTGTTTCTCAGGTTAAATCTCCAGTTGAAACCTTAGAGCTTGGTTATGGAAATGAGATTAATCTTGAAGCCTTAGAGGAACTCCAGCAAAAAGACAAAACTGCAATGATGAAACAAAGGGAAGAAGGTTTCTCAGAATTTGTTTTGTTGCAAAATTTTATTGGCAAAATGAATCTGAAACTTCAGGAAGTGATTGATAAAGTTTTTGAAAAATCTCCAAGTTATTGTGTTGTGGTGAGAGATGATAAAATTATCTATGCTAACAACAGTTTTATCAATTTGGTGGAGTGTGACGACTTAATTTCAATTTATAATAAAAAGTTTTTCAAATTTATTCACAAAGAAGACTGGGCTTTGCTTGCCGAAAATATTGGCGAAATGTTGACTAATAATGTTGAGCTGAAGGTGAGGGTGAACACTATAAAAGACATTGTTATTAATGTTAATTTCAGAGCGTTGCTCATTCAAGACGGAAAGCATTTTACTTTTGCCCTTTTCGGTAGTAAAATTTATTCTAAGCGAGACATTGGTTCTGTTTTATATGATATTAACACTGGTTTGCCCAGTTATTATCTATTTGAAGATAGATTGCAAGTTGCCATCAATCATGAGAGTAGAAAAGCACCTGCTTTGAGAGAAAATATCGCTGTTTTAGCAGTTTATCTTGATAATCTTGAAGAAATAAAAGAACAGAATAACCACATCTTCATTTTAAGACGCATTGCAGAGAAATTGGCTTTGGGGTTAGATAAAAGCTATACGATTGCCACAGGAATAGAAAATCAATTTTGGCTCATCATTCCACGTTATAAAAAGGATGAAGTGCTTAAAAGTGAAATCAGAAAGATTGTAACCATCTTTGAAGAAACGATAAATGATGGCAACAGTGAACATGATATGGTGGTCAGCATTGGCGTTGGCTTATATCCTCGTCAGGCATCAACCTTCACTAAACTTATGGAAATCACCACAAGAGCCTTGAAAAAAGCTCAAACAGATGGTGGAAATAAAGTCGTCTTTATCTCCGAATAGAAAAAGTTATAAACTTTCTGAAAAAGCTTTTCCTAAACGCAAAATCTGATTAGCAATGGAAGAATAATTGCCGTCTTCTTCGTGAATGATAATGCCTTTTTTGAGTGTTGTCGGTGCTTTTGAATCTTTTTGAGCAATGATAATCACTCTTTTTGCATCTTGGTTTGCTTTAGAGTGAAGCGGAATGATACAAATATTGCCTAGCTTTTTATGTAGACAACTCAAAATTTCATCAACAGCTTCTGCTCGGTTAATCATATAAAAAAAGCCTTTGGGTTTGAGCATCTTAATGCAAAAACTTATCCAGTCTTTGAGGCTAAAATCTGTGTGGTTATGTGCTGTTGCTTTACTCAAATTAGGAGAAGGCATATCTTTTTCTGAATAAGGTGGGTTCGTGATGACATGGTCAAAAGAACAGAAATCAAAATCTTGAGGTTTTTCTTTAATATTGAGGTTTATGTATTTCAAAAAAGATTGAAAGTTATTTTCCTGAGCGCTTTTGTTTGAAAGTTCACAAAGCGTTTCTTGAAGTTCAAAGCCGTAAATAGAAATCATTTTATCTTTGAGTCGATGTGCTAAACAAAGAGAAATTGCCCCTGTGCCAGAACCAACGTCAAGAATTTTATCGCCCGTTTTAACTTGTTCTAAAACAGAAGCCAATAAAATGGCGTCTGTTGAAGCACGATAGCCATCGACAGGTTGAAAAATTTTGATTTGTTTGTCGAGAAGATAGTCTTGAGTATATGTGCTCATTTGAATCTCCTTTTAATTATTTCTTTGCGGCACGTTTAATGCGGTCATTAATCGCCATACCAATTTCTTTGTTGGGAATTGGTGCCATGGCAATACCTGTGATATTTGGGTGCTTATCCGCAAGATGTAAGTAAGAAAACAAATTGCTTGCTGCCTCACATAAATTCCCGCTTGGGCTTAAATTAAGATTAGCATTTTGACAATCGCCAAAACCAATATAAAACTCACCTTTTTCTGGTTTGTCAGCATTAATTCTGAAGGTGTGATGTGGGGCATAGTGCTTCAAAAGTTGCCCTGGGGAAGTTGGCTTATCAGGATTTCCGTCTGAGATTAAAACTTTTTCACTCAAAAAGGTTTCCAATTCTTCCAAGCTCACCCCACCAGCACGTAACATCACCACTTCTTTACCTGTCATATCAATAATGGTTGATTCAACGCCAACACGACAAGCACCACCATCTAAAATCATATCCACTTTATCTTGCAAGCTTTCATAAACATGTTCTGCTGTCGTAGGACTCATCGTTTGAGAGGCATTAGCTGAAGGGGCTGCCAAAGGAACGCCAGCTTTTTTGATGAGGTCTAAAGCAACGGGGTGATTAGGCATTCTGACAGTGATTGTTTTAAGTCCTGCACAAACAAGGTCAAGGGCAGGGTTTTCATCCGTTCTTTTAAGCACAAACGTCAAAGGTCCTGGCCAATATTTTTTTGCCAATTCCAACACACGGCTATCCACAGCAGCATATTCCTTTAAGAAATCCACTTCAGCAATATGAGAGATGAGCGGATTAAACGTTGGACGACCCTTGATGGCGAAGATATTGGCAACAGCTTTTGAATCATAAACATTTGCAGCCAACCCATAAACGGTTTCTGTTGGCATAGCAACAACCCCGCTAGACCTGAGAAGCTCGGCAGCTTTAGTAATGTTTTCTTCTGTTGCTGAAAAAATGTTCATCTTAAATTCTTCTAAAAATTAAAGCAAAATTCGTTATGATTTTTAATCCTTAAGCAAAAGTTTGTCAATAATTTGATTTGCTTTCTCTAATTTTCATCACGGCTCGATAGTTAATTGGCGTTTTACCCTCTGCTTTCATTCTCTTCTCATAATTATCAAACAGAGCCTCATTAGGTTCAGCCTTGATTTTGAGATTAACTTGAGGGTGTTGATGAAGTTTTTCAACAGCACGTTTCGTTCGGCTATCTTGATCATAATCATAATAAATCTGATGAAGTGGAGAAAGTCCTGCCATAAAAACAATATCCTCATTTTTGAAGCTAATTCCTGTTTTGGTAATGTTTCCTTGGTCGTCAATGTTGGTTCGGTCAAGCATATGTAACATTCTTTTATGATAAGGCATATCAATGCAAAGGCAAAGGTTCTTGAATAAATTAACTTCTGCCAGATAATCTTTAGAATGACCGTCTTTCACAGGGGTTTTATGATGAACAGAGAAGTTCGGACCTCTAATTTTTTCGCCTTTATTATTATAGACCACAATATTTTCACAAACGCCATTTTTCTTCATTGAGGTTACAAGAGCGTTGATGTATCGAGGGTCAACCTTGAGGTCTTGCAAAATCAAACGGAAAGCTTGTTCATTTTTTTTGATAAAATCTTTAATGAAACTTTTACGTTGCCCAAGAAAGAGAGGCTTTTTCTGTTTGCTCTGCTCAAGATGAAGGATATCTGCGAAATCTTCAATAACCAGTTTTTTAATTTTTTGCGGTGGAATATTCAATTCTTGCAGATGTCTTTTTACACAAGTTTCTAAAATTTTGAAATTTTTAAACTGTGCAAAAAGTGCCCAAGCTTTTGAGTTTTCCAAAGCATATTCTGATAATTCATATTGAGGTTTTTCTTCTTTACCACGATAGGTTTTGTAAAAATCAGAGAGGTTTTCATAGTCAACAGGGCGGATAATTCCCTTGTAATCAGCAGCAATAATATCTTTTTCAATTTTATTTAGTGGAAAATATGGTTCTTCGGCATAAATTAAATCATGTTTTTTGAGTAGAGCACCAATCTTATTAAAGTCTTTTGTCTTTTTTTGAAGAAGTGATGTGAGTATTTTTTCATCTTGACTGGCAATTTGCAAAGATTTTGTTATCTCTAGTTTAATCCTTGACTGAGCAAAATAAATCTCTCTTATCTCCATAAGAATGGAATAAATTTTTTTCGTGTTTTTGGTTTTTGTTTTCGCTTTGGCTAAATATTCATATTTATTTTGTAGAATTTTGAGAGCAGAAATTTTATCAATAAAAAGTGAAGTGGGTTTTTGAATAATATCATCTTCTATAATTTCTGCCTTCATAGTCATCTGCTTTTTGCTTTCTTATTGTAAAATGGAACGAGTACAATTTGTTTAGGCGTTTTATTGCCTCCATGAATATGTTTATATCTCAGAGGTGTTTTCGTATTTATTTTCTTTTTGCCTTTACCCGTGAAAGGTGTTTGGAACATCGGTGTCACCCCAAGCATCATATCAAAAGTTCCTGGAAGAGGAGTAAGCATAGAGATTGTATCCTCATTCATGTGTGTGTCACTGCTATGAATGAGATTATGCATGAAAGTTGACACTAAAACCAAGTTTCTTTCGTCATTAAGGTCGCTAATATTATTATGCTCCAAAGCATTGCTAACATGGTTGATGTGGTGTATTGAAAGTAAATTACAAAGTCGACCTTCAGTCTTCATTAAGAACAGTTTTTCTTGAACATCTTTTTTGGATAAATTACAAGTTAGAAAATATTTTTTTACGGTGTTGTAATTTCTCTTATTTTTCATAATCTGCTTCACTCTTTTCTGAATAGCTCCTTCAAAAGCTTGTTCAGAATTTTGAGGGGAAGACTTGTGAATGACATATTCAAAATCGGCAAAATTCATTGTTTTAACAATTTGCGGAATGATTTTCTGTTTTGCTAGTTCACCTTTAATACGCTCTTCAATAGATTCAAAGTTCTCAAATTTTTGATAATATTTTTGCCAGATTATTGAGCTTTCTAAGTGATAATCTTGAGGTCGGTAATTATGAGTTTTTGTTGCTAAATAGCGAATAAAAGCATTAAAATTTCTGCTGTCGAATTTTTGATGAACACGAGTGCTTTCAGGAACTTTAAATAAAATGCTTTGCATTTTTGGGTTTAGTTTGAAAAAATCTACGTCTTCAAAAAAGCATTTGTTCCAAAAAGAAGGTTTTTTTGCTCCTTTTTCTTTTTTCCTACTGCTGTTTTTTTGATGATAATTTATGTTTGTGTAGATGTTTTGGGGGTTATTATAAGCATTATTAATGATGAAAAGCAAAGAATGTTCACGATGGTCAGGAAGGGGGATTCTGCCATTCGCATCGCAGCGAATAATTCTTTTTATGTTTTTGGGTGTGTCAAAAATCTTTTTAGAAACAGGTCTAAAACCAATAATTTCAGCAGAGGCATTATCAAGTTTAGCATTGCCTTTGAGAATGAGATCTTCTATTGCCGTTGAAAGACTCATCTCTCGACAAAGAAGCCCAATTTCGTCAAGGATAAACCCTTTTTTTCGATATTGTAAAATAAGGTCAATATCTTTCTTGCCTAATAAACTGTTAATGTGAGCTAAAGATGTTTTTTCTAGAAGTGCTTTTTCAATTCTTTCATATTGCTTTATCTTAAAAATGCTCGCCTCTGAAGCGTTGCCGAATTTGAAGTGTTCAGCCGAAAGTGGAAAGTTTTTTGCTGTTTCAATAAATAAAGCACGTGAAGCCAAGGGGAATACCTTTGCATAACAGGAGTTCATATTTTGTCTAAATTATAAAACCTAAAAAAAAAGAGTCTAGTGTATCTTGACGATTGTTTATAACTTTTTCACTTTTAAGGTATATATTATGATAACGATTTCTATTTAGGAGAAAAAAATGGTGAAATATATTTTTGAAAACAAGAAAAATGATAAATTTGATGCAAAAATTTTCCTTTTTGATAAAAAAGAAAAGAAATTTGGAACATATTTTGAAGAAAATTTGAGTAAAAATGAGTTAACTTTGATTAAAGAAACAATCAAAAGAGAAAACTTTCCTGAAAATAAGAAAGATTTTTCAGTTATTTCAGTTGGAGCGTCAAAAGTTATTCTGGCGAGTTTTGACGAGTCTAAGGCAGATGACCTGTTTTTTCAAAAACTTGGTGGAAAATTATCTAATGTTTTGTTTGAAAGTGAGAAAGCCGTTTATTATGTGCGCGAAAAAGCTGAAGAAGCTTATCATCTTGCTTATGGCTATGAACTTGGGAGTTATAGATTCGATAAATATTTCACGAAGAAAGAGTCTAGTCATTATTCAACTTTGCAAAGTTTGAGTTTTGCTTTTGAGAAAGAAAAGCTTTCAGAAAAAGCTTATGCAGATTTTTCTGCTGTTGCTTCCTCTGTGAATTTGGCAAGAGATTTGGTAAATGAGCCAGCGAACGTGCTCACGCCAAAAACTTATGCTGATGAAATTAAAAAATTGAAAAAGTGTGGCTTAGAAATTGAAATTCTTGATGAAAAAGAACTCAAAAAGAAAGACTTCAATTTGTTGATGGCAGTGGCTCAGGCTTCTGATAATAAGCCATATGTTGTTGTTATGAAGTGGATTGGTAACAAAAAGCAAAAAGATTTTGATTTAGCTTTAGTTGGCAAAGGAGTAACTTTTGATTCTGGCGGATTAAACATTAAGACGGGCTCAGGCTTGGAATATATGAACTATGATATGGGTGGGTCTGCTGCAGTTGTTGGCACGCTTCGAGCTTTGGCTTTGACAAATTCTAAAGCAAATGTGATTGGGGTGGTTGGACTAGTTGAAAACGCAATCGCTGGAAATGCTACCAGAGTGAATGATGTCATTACCTCTATGTCAGGACAAACGGTTGAAATTATGAACACTGACGCAGAAGGCCGTTTGGTTTTAGCAGATTTATTGACCTATACACAACAGAAATATCAGGCGAAGAAAATTGTTGATTTAGCCACTTTAACTGGTGCAGTTTTGGTTTGCTTGAGCAAGGCTTATGCAGGTTTGTTTAGTAACCATGATAAGTTTGCAGAAGAGTTGCTTAAAGCTGGTGTTCAAGTTGATGAAAAGCTGTGGAGATTACCTGTTGATGAACATTTTAATAAGATGTTAGATTCTTCTGTGGCGGATATGCGAAATATTGGCACAAGCCGTTGGGGTGGTTCAAGTCAAGGAGCTTGCTTCTTACAACGGTTCATTGATGAGGGCGTTCAATGGGCACATCTTGATATTGCTGGAACGGCAGACGAAGATAAAGGCACAGACTTAAATCCAAAAGGTGCAACTGGTTTTGGAATTAAAGTGCTTTACGATTATGTAAAAAATAATTTCTAAGCTTATCGGAACAAAAAGAAAGCCCTTCAAACGAGGGGCTTTCTTTTTGTGAGGAATTGTCTTAGTCGTAGCACCATTGCTCTCTTGTCGCTCTATAATCTTCACATTCAGTTTGTGCTTCATATCTGAGATTTCCACTTGAATCTACGGTTGAAAACCTCTTCGTGACTTTTGTTGATTCATGCCACGATTTACTTACAGGAGTTCCATCGTCACACATCTTATATTGTTTTCCGCACCAGATTGTTTTATAAACGCCTTTCCCAGACTCAGTTCCTCCAATAAAGTCACACCAACCTTTATAGCTTTGTGTTCCAGCATAAATTTCTTTACAGGTACATGTGCTACTATCTGTACTATAACAGGCTGTTCCGGCGCCTGTTGTCGAAACTTGTTTCGGATTTTGGTCGCTTCTGCAAGGTGAAGATTTACTTCCTGATGAACAAGTATCATTCACGCATTTATAACAACTGCTACCACATTCCGTTTCACCAGTATATGTTTTGGTTTCACTTCCTGAACAAGAAACCCAAGTACTTCCTGAAGAACAGCTGTCACTACAACAAGAATTACAGTAGCGGTATTTTGTCACCCCATTTAACGTACATTCGCCACTATATCCGCCACAACTACAAGATGAGTAATTAGAAGGGCAAGAACAAGTTTCATATTTTCCGCCACAAGATCCACCACCTAAGTTTGCTGTGCAGTTTGAAGCACTATATTGGTATTTTGAATCGCAAACACAAGCTGTTGATTTCCCATCACATTGGTCAGTGTCTTGTATCTTTCCATCTTTTGCACAATCTGCAGCAGTATATTTGTATTGAGCTTTACATTCACATTTTTCAAAATATATATCTTTACACGATGCTCCACTAAGTTCTTTCTTGCTATCTTTTTTTGTACAGTTTTCTGTAGTGTAAGTTAGCTTTTCAGTTTCACATCGGCAAGTTTTATAAAAATCTCCTGTTGGACATTTATCAAATAGTTTTTGTCCGTCTTGACATTCCTCAGCAAGAACTTTAAAACCCATGATTTGACAGGGCTTATTATTTGTCCCATTAATTGTTTCGTTGGGCTTTGTGATAAAATAAACCCCAGCGAAGGCATCGTAAGTTAAGGTGAAGCTTGCACAAAAGAGTAAAAAAGCTCCCAAAAAGATGAAATATGATTTCTTCATGACACGACTCCTCATAGTTGTAAGAAAAATTCTTTTTATACAACCTATGATAATTCTTTTTTTTTTTTTGCAAGAAAAAATGAGTCACAAAATTATGAAACTTTTATTGCAGTGATTTTGAATGAGAAAGAGGAAGGTTATAAGAGAGGAAAAAAGCAACAGAGTATAAATATTGGAAAGAATTAATCTAATTTATCAGAAAAACAAAAAAACCACCGTTTGAACGATGGTTTTTCAAAAAGTGCGAGATTGACTTAAGATTAAATTTCCTCAGCCACTTTTTCTTTTGCTACTTCGAATCTTTCCTTAGCTTTTTCAAAGTTTTTGAAGAATTCGTGTTTCAAAGTATCTCCAAGTTTAACTTTATATTTTGCTACTTGACCGCCATTAACTTCAACAACAAAGGAAACTTCTTCAGGTGGAACAATATATTCTTCAGACATTGGAATAGCGTTTTCATAAATCCAAACAACTTTTCCAGAAGCATCAGAGAAAATCATATCAAGCGGAATTTGCGTGTTTTTCATCCACATTGCAATGTTTTCATAACCTCTGACGTCAAAAATCATGCCTTCATCTTCAGGGAGCTTATCAATGAACATCAACCCCTTTTCCATTTCCTCAGAAGTTTGTGCATTTTTAAGTTTATAGTTCACTTTTCCATCAGTTGTGACAATGGTGAAATTATATGTTCTTTGATCTTGGTTGCAAGCAACAATCAATAAACATACAAATAGAAGTTTTAAAACCTTAGACATCTCTATCTCCTTAGAAAATTATGAAAATCCAACTATATATATCTTATATTCATTCTCTTATTTTTCAACAAAAATTTTTGTTTTAATAAGAATAACTAAGTTTTTTGTTTCTAATTGCTTTTTACGCTTGTATATTGCCCCTTAATAATATATTTTGAAGTAAATATTTATGAAAATGATTTCTTTATAAAGGTTTAATGAAATGTCTTTAGCTAAAAATTTCTTTTTATTATTGGTTGGAACAACCTTATTAACAGCTTGTTCAGAAGATGCAAAATTTCCAGAACTCAGAGCAGGAAGCGATGCTTCGGCTGATAAAATTGTGGCTGAACAAAGCGAACCGTTGGTGCAAGAGGAAATGGTTGAAGTTGATATCAGCCAAAATCTTGCTGATGTTGCGGTTGATGAAGATGGAACAGTCATTATTGCAGCAGCTCATCCGATGGAAGAAAAAACAGTTGAAGGTGAAAAACCTTTGAAAATTAAACCCATTTTGAAAGAAAAAAGCAAAAAGGCACAAGATGTTTCTTTGAGAAAAAATCCTTCAAAAACATCATTGAAACTTTATGAAGAAGTTGATGAAACGGTTGTTGAAACAAAATCAACAAGTTCTGTTGTTTTAGAAGAAGTTGCTGTTTCGGTTGCTCCTGAGGAAGAAAAAGCCTTTACAGAACCTAGTGTGACCTATCAATTAGACACTTTCTATTTTCCAAATGGTGGCTCACAAATTCAACCTCAAGATAGAAAGAAAATTAGAGAAATTGTCAAAATTGCTAAAGAGAAAAAAGCAACAATTTATGTCTTGGGCTATTCTTCAAGCAGAACTTCTGACACAGACTATGTCACACATAAAATGACAAACTTCAAAGTTTCACTTGCTCGTGCTGAAGCAGTTGCTGAAGCTTTGGTGAAGTCTGGCTTGAAGTCTGATCGTGTTTTGGTTGAAGCACTTTCAGATTCTAGACCTGCATATTTAGAAGTGATGCCTGAAGGCGAAAGACTAAACCGTCGTGTTGAAGTTTATATTGGTTACTAATTTTTTGAGGATTTTTTGTGAATTTAACTGAGAAATCTTTAGGTGGAAACATATGGAAGCAAATTGCTTCCGATGAACGTAAGGCAGAAGTGATATATCAAAAATATGCTCTGCCTTTTGTCGTTTCAAAAATTATCTCTTCTCGAGGGATTGGGTTAGAAGAAGTTGAAGATTTCTTAGACCCAAGACTTCAAAACCTTATGCCAGACCCAACCATTTTAAAGGATATGAGCAAAGCCACCCAGAAAATTGCCGATGTGGTAATGTCTGAAAAAACAGTTGGTATCATTGGCGACTATGATGTTGATGGAGCAACTTCTTCTGCGATTTTAAGATTATATCTCGAAGATTTAGGCAAAAAGGTTGAAGTACATATTCCTGAAAGAGAAGAGGGATACGGTCCAAGCAAATTTGCCTTTGATAAATTTTCTGCTTTGGGCATTGACTTCGTCGTCACCACCGATTGTGGCACAACAGCGTTTGAACCTTTTGCCTATGCCAAAGAAAAAGGCTTTGAAGTAATTGTGCTTGACCACCATGAGGCAGAAGTGAAACTCCCTGAGGTTTACGCATTGGTTAATCCGAAGCGTCTTGATGAAGAAAACCATGTGGAATATCTCAAATTTCTTGCTGCGGTTGGCGTTGTCTTTATGACTTTGGTTGCCATTAATCGAGAATTGAGAGCAAGAGGCTTCTTTAATAACCGACCAGAACCAAATTTGATGAAGTTTCTTGACTTAGTGGCTTTGGGAACGGTTTGCGATGTCGTGCCTCTGGTGGGGCTTAATCGTGCGTTCGTTAAGCAAGGCTTGAAGGTAATTGCCAAAAGGGAAAACATTGGTCTAAAATCGCTCATAGATAAGGCAAATATTTCTGAGATGCCAACCTCCTTTCATTTGGGATATATGTTAGGTCCTCGCATTAATGCAGGGGGAAGGGTTGGAAAATCTTTCAAAGCAAATGAACTCCTTTGTTCCAGAGATGAGAAAAAGGCAATAAAACTTGCAGAAGAACTTGATGAATTTAATGTTCAACGTAAAGAAATTGAGGCATATGTTCTGCTGAATGCAATTGAACAGTTGGAATCCGTGCCACAAGAATTTCCAATGGCATTTGTTTATGGTCACGATTGGCATCAGGGCGTGATAGGGATTGTTGCTGGAAAACTGAAAGAAAGATATAATGTGCCGTCTTTTGTGATGTCCATTGAAGAAGATGAAGTTAAAGGTTCTGCAAGGTCAATTAGTGGGGTGGATTTAGGAGCGTTGATTATCTCTGCCAAAGAAAAAGGCGTCATCATCAAAGGTGGCGGACACTATATGGCAGCAGGTTTTTCTTTAACTGAAGAGCAAATTCCAAGTTTTCAAAAATTTGTCGGAGAATATGTGAAAGCAAAACTTGGTGAAGAGGAAATTGTGCCTGTAATTGAATATGACGGCGTTGTTGACATAGATGGGGCTACGGTTGAAATGGCAGAGAAAATGCAAGTTCTTGAGCCATTTGGAGCAAATAATCCTGAACCAAAATTGGTGATTAAGAATGTTAAAGTTTCATATGCTTCTGTTGTGGGCAGTGGGCATATCAGATGTTCTTTAACCTCAGTCAAGGGCGGAAATTTGAGTGCCATGGCATTTAGAATGGCAGACACTGAAGTTGGACATGCTTTGTTAAATGAAAAAGGCAATGTGTTTGATGTTTTAGGAACACTGAGAAAAGACACATGGCAAGGAAGAAATTCAGTGAAGTTTTTTATTGAAGATATAACAAGAGGATAAGTTGATGAATGATGTGAAAGAAAGAGCTGTCAGAATTAAAGAAATTAGAAAAAAAATTCATGAAAAAGAAAAAGCTGTGTTTATGCGTTTGGGTGCAAAAATCAGAGCTTATTTCTTTACGGGAATTTTAGTGACAGCCCCTGTCGCCATTACGCTTTATTTAGCATATAAATTTGTGATGTGGACAGATGTTAGTGTTTATAAACTCATTGATGGGCTTGTACCACAGGAATATGCAGAGCTTGTGCCCGTGACAATCCCCGGCTTGGGAATTATCATTATGCTCTTGACCTTTATTTTGGTCGGAATGTTTGCAGCAGGGTTTGTGGGCAGATTTTTCTTAAAACTTGGAGAATGGATGGTTTATAAAATGCCACTCATCTCTTCAGTTTATTCTTTATTAAAACAAGTTTTTGAAACGTTTCTTTCCAGCAAAAATGATTCTTTCAAACAAGTTGTGTTGTTTGAATATCCAAGAAAAGGCATTTGGATTTATGGTTTCTTAAGTGGGGAAAATAAGAGTAAGGTATCAGAGGTTTCTGGTGAAGAAATGCTCAATGTTTTTGTGCCAACAACTCCAAACCCAACCTCTGGTTTTTTAGTGTTTGTGCCCAAAAAAGAAGTGACTTATGTTGAGATGTCGGTTGAAGATGCTCTAAAATTCATCATTTCTTGCGGTGTGGTTTCTCCTGAAGAAAAAAAGAAAAAATAAAATGTGTGTTTAATCATCTTAGTAAATTAAAAAAGCCTTTCATAAAGAAAGGCTTTTTTTTGGGGGGGCTTTTTGAGCAGATTCTCCCTAACTTTAGTTATATTTGAGGCTTTTTCTTATATTAGCAAAGCTTTTCTTAACTTATGTCAGCCTAGGCTTTAGATAGTTTTTTGGATAAATTCCAAAATAGAGAGCCAATAATCGAGATGAAAACGCAAACATCAAAAGAGAGGTGTCACGTTGAAAACTGGTGCATTGGACATATATTAATTGTGTGTGTTTTTTTGCTGAGGTGTTTATTATGAAATTTAAAACATTACTTCTTTCATCTGTTTTCTTTATGGCTTGTAAAGTGTTGGTAAACCTGATAATTAATGTAGATAGATTATTTAAAGTTTCGAAAAATGATGAAAAGCGAGAGCTAATGAAAATATTGTTTTCGAAACTAGAGTTTGATGGAAAAAATGTAGTCTTTTCAAAGAGGAAGCCCATAGAGAAGTTACTCTCTATGGGCTTGTGTCCACTCTGGCTGTGTGCAAAAGAAATATGTAGTAATGCATCCCAGAAGCCAATAGCAATAACAGGGAAAATACAGGGAATTTCGCCATGTTTAGCAGTTTAGTGAAAATTCATTTATTACTGTATCTCCCACACAATGGGGCTTCTGAGATAATCACTTATAAAATTCCCATAAAAATAACAGGGAATTAATTTTCTATAACAGGGAAGTCCTCTCCTCAATTCAGAGAATTTACAATCATTTTCTTTATGCAGTCATACTTTTGCATTAGCATTAATAAGTCAAAAGCGGTTAATCCTGTATCAATATAAATCCAGTTTTGAACTCGTTTAATTTTAAAGTTAAGGTTTGCAGCAACACATTCAGCAGTTTTATTTGGGTGATTGTGCTTCAGCAAATTTATTATGGCTCTGCTCAATTCTTTGTTATTTAAAAAATCATGCTTGTCAACACTATTTTCTTCCCAGATTTGGGAATGCTTTTTGTTAGACATTTTATATCCTTTCTATAAAAATGAGAACCGACCAATTTCGGCTCAAAGAAAGGGCAAATCTATAATTTTTTTGTAATTAAGTAATTCGATCGGATGGTAGGAGAGTATATGTTATTTGAACACGCTAATAAAATGCCAGTAAAGGCAGCAGCTTATGTAAGGATGTCAACAGAACATCAAAAATATTCTCCTCAGAATCAAATGGCATCTATTAGTGAGTATGCAAGCAAATATGGATATGAAATTATCAAAACCTATGCTGACGAGGGTAAAAGCGGTTTAAACATTGCTGGTCGTGCACAGCTACAGCAAATGATTAAGGATGTAGAGAACAAAACAGCAGAGTTTAAAGCAATCTTGGTATTGGACATAACTCGCTGGGGTAGATTCCAAGATGCCGATGAAAGTGCCTATTATGAGTATATTTGTAAAAGAGCAGGTATCAAAGTTCAATACTGCGCAGAACAATTTGAAAACGATGGTAGCCCAGTATCTACAATTATTAAGGGTGTAAAAAGAACGATGGCTGCCGAATATAGTCGAGAACTGTCTTGTAAAGTGTTTGCGGGTCAGTCAAGACTCATTACTATGGGTTACAAGCAAGGTGGTTACGCCGGATATGGTTTGAGAAGAATGCTGATTGATGAAAACGGTAATCATAAATCAGAATTGAGTATTGGACAGCATAAAAGCTTACAAACTGATAGAGTTATTTTAGTTCCGGGAGCTGAGGAAGAACAAAAAATCGTTCGTTGGATGTATAAAGTCTTTATTGAAGAAGGCATGAATGAATCACAGATAGCAGAAAATCTAAATAGACGAGGAATTAAAACAGATTTAGATAGAGAATGGACTAGAGGTACTGTTCATCAAGTTCTGACCAATGAAAAGTACATTGGTAACAATGTATTTAATCGTATCTCATACAAATTGAAAATAAAGAGGGTCAAAAATCCTGAAGATATGTGGGTTAGAGCTGACGGTGTATTTGAAGCAATAATTGATCCCGGCACATTCTATATAGCTAAAGGCATTATTACAGCCAGAAGCCGGAAAATTAGTGATGAAGAAATGTTGAACAAGTTAAAAGAATTACATAATAAAATAGGTTTTTTATCTGCCATTGTAATAGATGAAGCCGAGAATATGCCATCAAGTTCTGCGTATGGCGGGAGGTTTGGTGGTTTGTTACGGGCATATCAACTTGTTGGATATACACCGGATCGTGATTACAGATATGTTGAAATCAATAAGGTTTTGAGAGAACTACATGGCAATAGCATCCAAGAGACAATAGATAATATCATAAACATCGGCGGAGAAGTAACATTTAATGATGACAAGAGCCTTTTAATAATCAATGACATGTTTTCAGTATCTATTGTTATTTGCCGTTGCACATTAACGTCAGCTAATGCTTATAGATGGAAAGTCCGTTTTGATACATCACTAAATCCGGACATAACCATAGCAGTGCGAATGTGTTCAAATAATGATGATATTTTGGACTACTATCTGCTTCCATCCATTGATTTTCAAACTCCAAAGCTAAAGTTAGAAGAAAATAACAAAGATTTACTCGATTCGTATCGGTTTGATAATCTTGATTATTTGTTTGAAATGGCAAGATGTATTTCAATTATGGAGGCGGCGTAAATGCAGAAGAAGCAAAACTTACAAATAGTTGCAATAAATAAAATCAATATACTTAATCCTCGAGAACGAAACCGTAAAATTGCCGATGAAATTAAAAGAAACATAGAAGACGTTGGTTTAAAGCGCCCAATTACAATTACCAGAAAAGCTATCCCTTCAGATGGATTTGAATACGATTTGGTTTGCGGACAGGGTAGATTGGAGGCATATATTGCCAATAATCAAACAGAAATTCCAGCTATAATCGTTGATGCAACAGAGGAAGATGCTCTTGTAATGAGCTTAATTGAAAACTTAGCTCGTCGCCAATATCAGCCTCAGGAGCTTCTACATGGTATTAAGGCTCTTCGCAAGGAAGGGTATTCTTCTGCGGAGATTGCTTTTAAGACTGGATTAACAAAAGACTATATAAATCAGATAAGCAGATTAATTGATAATGGAGAGGGGAGATTAATTAATGCTGTTGAGAGCAATAAAATGCCAATAAATGTAGCTTTGCAAATATCAGAAAGTGCGGATCACGAGATACAAAAAGTACTACAGGATGCCTATGAAAGCAATGTTTTACGAGGCAGTAAACTTACTTATGCTCAGGAACTGATAGAATTGCGGAGGCGTAAAGGTAAAAATATTGCCATCAAAAAAACATCTTCAAAACAATTATCTGCAATTGATGTTCAGAAAATGTATCAACAGGAGATTGATCGTAAAAAGCTCTTTATTAGGAAAGCTGAAAAGTTAGAAAGTACATTAATATTTATAGTTCATAGCCTAAAAAAACTGTTTAAAGATGATAACTTCAAAAATTTATTAAAAGCTGAAAGCCTAGATCGTGTACCTAGCTATCTAGCAGAAAGGATAAAAGAATATGGCAAATAAGATAAAAAAAGCTTTTGAATCTGAAATTATAACTGTCGCTGTGGATGATCTGATTTTAACCAAAAACTTGCCTAAAAATATCTATAAAACCAAAAAGTTTTCATCAATAGTAGCATCAATAAGAGAAATCGGCATAATTGAACCGCCAGTGGTTGTCTTTAAAGATGATAAATATACTTTACTAGACGGACATCTTCGCATAGCTGCCCTAAAAAAACTAGAACAAGAAAATGTGGTTTGTTTAATATCGACAGATGATGAAGCTTTTACCTACAACAAGCACGTTAACAGACTTTCAAATGTTCAGGAGCATAAAATGATTGTAAAGGCAATCGAAAGGGGTGTACCGGCAGCAAGATTGGCAAAAGTTCTCAATGTTAATGTTGCCAGTATTCTTGGTAAAAAGAATCTCCTTGTTGGCATTTGCCAAGAGGCATCAGATTTGCTTAAAGATAAAATTGTTTCCTCAAGAGTTTTTGGATATTTGAAAAAAATGAAGGAATTTCGTCAGATTGAAGCCGCAAATCTTATGAATGATAGCAAAAATTATACCACTAAATTTGCAAGAGCCATTTGGTTGGCGAGCTCTGATAACCAATTAATTACCCCTCATAAAAAGAAAATAGATGCGGACAGTGGCTCTCTTAGCCGTCTTGAGAATGAAGTAGTTAAATTGCAAGGAGAATTTAGCATCATTGAAGATAACATCAGTTAGCTTACATTTGAACCACTCGCCATTAGGATTTAAGAAACCTCTTTTCCTGAGCAGACGATGAACGTCATGATCTGTAAAAGTTGTACCATTTTCCTTAATAGCAGGTTCATCTAAAACAATTTTATATGGCTTTGTCCCCGGACGCAAAGTTGGGTATTGCTCAGCAACACGTTCTTTAGCCGATTTAATAGTATAACCAACTTTAAGTAAACCTGCGTATTGAGGATTTGTATCTTCATAAGCATAAATTGTAGGATTTGCCGCTGGGCGCAATGGAAAAAAATCTGTTTTGGCCATAATCCTCACTCCATCGGTCTAATCATTGATTCAATAAAATCAATCTCGTCTTGAGTTAAACCATACTTTTTATATAGCTTCTCATCAGTCCATTCTTCACTAAAATCTTGCATGGGAACAAATTGATAGACTCCTTTCGCTGCATTTTGTGTATTTTTCATAAGTAAAACTAGGAATCTTGCAAATTTTGTTTTTAGATAAGAGATACAATTCTTTGCACATTGTTCAGAGGGTGTAGGATTACAAACAAGATATGTTTCTGAACAACAGCTATTAGGCTCGCCAAGGAAGGGTTTTCCAATAACCAAATATGGAAAGTTACCTCTCTCACCATATGCTTTTGCTAAATATACTTTATATAGGGGTAGCCATTGTTTATTTTGTATAACCATTTTTTCTGAAATATATCCATTGTTAGGATAAGCATACATTCTAATGTTGTTTTTACCATCATTATCATTTTGGGGTCTTATAGTTGTTGGAATACCGAATGGTTTTCTTGAACTAACATAATTTAAAAGGCCTTCTCTTTTTTGTTCCTTTATTTTATGAACAATACTAACGGCTTCATTGAATCTTATAAAAGAAGTTTCATCTTTTTCCAATAGTGGACGATTTTGTTCGTTGACTTTTCCGTTTAAATGCGAGACGATTTTGCAATCGCCTTTATTATCTCTATCCCATAAAAAATAGCACACTCCTCCTGACAAATCTATCCCTGGAAAACATTCTGTAGCATCAAAAAAATCATATAAGGCTCTAATACGTGTATCATGCATCATTTTCTCTCGAAAATCATCTAATCCTTTTCCACCAGCGAACCAACGGGAAGGTACAATCATCGTTAAAAACCGTGGATTTAATTTCTGTGCTTGGTCAATAAATAAATGATATAAAGGTTTTGCGGATGAACCATTGCCTCCATCATTCATTTGATATGGTGGATTCCCAATAATAACATCAAATTTCATATTAAATATTTCCTCCGGTTTTAGTATGTGAATAAATTGATAGGCATGCGTTTCTAAAGAATTATCACGATCATATTCGCTTTGGTTCGCACCACAATACATACATCTGCTATTTTTCCAGGTGTGCTCAACACGTTCAAATATAATATTTCCATCGTTTGTCTTAAAAGTATCACAAATTGAGTATTCTCCATTTGCTCTTTTAGAACAATAAGTAGAACGTCGTGATAACAAAGATGTTAAATCTGTAATAGCAATCCCAAACAACTGCTTGGTATATATGTGATTCAAGCGTTTTTGCAAATTTGGTATTTCTTTTTCTAGCCCAATAATTAGTCGTTTGGCTATTTCTCTTAAGAAGACACCACTTTTGCAGCATGGATCTAAAAATGTTGTTTTTTTATTACTCCAAAGATCTTGGGGCAGCATATCCAATATTTGATTAGCGAGTTGTGGAGGAGTAAAAACCTCATCATTACTCAAATTCGCCAAACAGCTCAAAACATCAGGGTTATAATTCTTCTGCATCTTCTAACCTCAAATAATGTATTATGGGAAATTCTTTAACAGGTTTAGGGAGCCAAACGTTGTCTCCTAGGTCAGATAGAAGAGGAAGTCCCTCGGTTGAACAGTCAAGCATTTGACTAAATGAAAAATCACGTCTTTTCATCATTTTGCCATTTACAGAAGACCATTCTGAAAAAATTATAGGTTTACCAGATGCATCTACTCGTTTTAGAGTTAATGCATCGCCCCAAATTATGTTTTTTTGTAAAATGAACTTTGCTGAATTCTCACATTCATTTGATAAATCTTGCTTTAATGCATTTTTGTACTCATCTTTGAAGGTACCTAAAATACAATCTCGGCAGTCAACAACATTATCAATGTCAAAGATTAAATGTGCCATATCTTTGAGCTTTATCTTCGTTCTACCTCACTCAATGATTTGCGCCACAAGCTTATAGACCGGCAAATCAATAACAAAGTATGGAAAACCAAATCAGGAAAAACCGTCGGAGGAACTCCGCTATCAACAAACAATCTAGCTCGATTGCTTCGAGATCAAATCTACATCGGCAAAATCAGCAATAAAATATCAAATGAAGTATTTGATGGTCTGCACAAACCCATTGTTAGCAAAGAGCTTTGGAAAAAGGTGCAGGACAAATTGGACGATAATAATAGTCGCGGGGGTGGTAAAGTTCGAAAGGATAGTTATCTACTCCATAACAAAATAATGAGCGCAGATGGCATAATATTCAAAAACACAAAAACATCGAAGACTAAGAACAAATTTTCATACCGATATTATACTATGCCAAACTTTTATCTCCCTGCCGGAGATGTTGATAATATCACTCGTGAACTAATCCAAAACTTCCTTGATTCTGATATGAATATGCTGCCACCGGAAATGAAAATGGCTTTCAAACAAATTTCATATACTGACAAACTCATCAAGCACCTTGTCAGTAAAATAATCTACCGCGAGAATCTACTGACATATTTCATAAACATCGAGGATGCGGATTATCTAAAATCTTTCAAAGGAAACTATGGCATCAATAGCAAAGCCGACAAACTCAAAGGTGCATATTTGAGTGAGGATAAGAAACATCTGATAATTGATAAACCGGTAGTGATTCAAAAGGGTGCTGCTCTTCAAAACAAATACTCTGGCAAGGGTACCAATATCATAACCAAAACTGAAAATGCCACTGCTCTAATTAGAGCCATAAGTATAGCATGGAAATATAAAAAGATGTACGAAGCAGGAATAACTACAGATGAAATTATAAAATCCGAAAAAATCGCTAGCCGCACAGTTTATAAATATATTAACCTTGCTTATCTATCGCCCAAAATTGTAAACTCAATAATGGACTCAAATGTTCCACTAAACATCAACCTTCAAAAGCTCTTCGAAATTGGCTCAAAGTATGATACATTTGAGAAACAGGAGAAGGTGTTTAATGGTTTATAATATCGAACCCCTCATCAGAACTAATTGGCTCAAATTTTTCTAAAAACATATTGAAACAATTTTCATCAATAAACAATTCGTCTTCATTAGTTTCTGTTCTATTCAAAACCCTGTCTTTAGCAATTTTTATATCACAAGAAATATTGTGAAAAACAACTTTTGGTGTAAGTCTTTTAGCTTTTTCATAGGCGTTTTTTCTATGACTTTTTGACCAAAAACCATAATCGAGAATAACATCAACACCAGCATTTATGACCTGTTCAGTCAACTCCCAAATAAAGTTGTCAATTTTATCATGAGCTATCCTGAATTCAGCATCAGGAAGATTCCTAGAGTGTAAATTTTTCATAAACTCATCAGGGGTAAAGCGAATAGCTGGAAGTTCCTTGGCTAATTTTTTAGCTAAAGTTGTTTTCCCAAACCCCATAAAACCATGTATTAAATGAATTGTTGGCATCCATAAACTCCATCTAGTGACTTTGGCAAAAACGCCAATGTATACTTTATCTCAAAAATCAGCCTTTCAAGCCGAGTTTTAAAAAGTATACAGTCACTCCATCAAAAAAGCCCGCCGTGTGCGGGCTTTTGATAAAATATTGTGTAAAAACAATAACTTAGACTCTATTGGCTGGGGTGGCTGGATTCGAACCAACGAATGCCGATACCAAAAACCGGTGCCTTACCACTTGGCGACACCCCAAGAATGTCTTAATATGTAAGACAGGCTTATATTTATGATAAAATTTAAGATAATGCAAGCACTTTTTTCTTATTTTTGGATATTTTTGTTTTTAAATTTTATTTAATTTGTAAAAAATTGATAAAAGGCTATTATTTAATTGTTTATTAACCTGTTGTTAATTCTTAACTAATGTGAGGGTTTACCCTTTAAGACGTCATATTGTAGATTATATGTAATTATAAATGTTTAGTTATATATAAGGATTATGATATGAAATTAAAAAACCTTTTGCTTGCTTCAGTATTTTCAATGGCGATGATTGGTACGGCAAATTCCGTTACGCTCAATGTAACACAAGATGAAGATTTACCAACTGGTGCCGATTATAGTGGGAATAGTGGGAGTGGATTTGTTCATGGAATATACATAACAGGTGGAGCCTCATGGGAAATTATAACAGGAGGGGATATTAATGCTTCAAATAATATTTCCACAGGAAGTGGAGCATTTGGCTTAAGAAATGTGGCTAGCACGCTTGCAATTAAAAACACATCTCCTCAAGACAGAACTCTTTTTTTGAATAACAATGGCAGCACTGCCGTAACAAATACAACGGATGATAATGCGTTTGGCTTGTATCTAGATTCTCCTGCAAATTTGACGATTGAAAATATGAATTTGGAAATAAACAATAATACTTCTGCTAATCGTGGTGGTTTCGGCGTCGCCAATAACGGAACAATGAGTATTATCGGAAATATAAGTGGGAATAATTATTTACATGCCAATAGTAATATAGGTGCCACGGGAAGTTATGGAATCTCTTCGGCGGGCACGCTTAATATACATAATATGAGCATTGAAACGAACGGCAATGGGGGAGCGGGTGTTCGAGTTACGAATGGAAGTGCAACAAATATTATTGGTGTTTTAGATGGAACAAACACATTACAAGCCAATAATAATACAGAAGTTGCCGGAACATTTGGGCAGGGGCTTCTTTCAACAGGTGCAGGTTCAGAGCTTAATATTGAAAATATGGATGTGAAAGCAAATGGAAATCACGTAAGCGGAATTAATGTTACAGATGGCGGTAAGATAAATATTACTGGCATTGCAGAGGGAAGGAACACTTTGCAAGTCAATGACAATCAGAATATTGCTGGCACAGATGGAAAAGGGCTTTATGCCGAAGGTGCTGGTTCGGAAATTATCATTGAAAATATGGATGTTGAAGTCAGTGAAAATGGGCTTTATGGGATATTTTCGGAAAATGGTGGAAAAATTGAGATTACGGGTGCTACAAATGGCTCTAATATTATGAATGTTCAAAATATTCCTTCGTCAGTAAGTAGTACTGGAATTTACTCAACAGCAAGTTCAGAAGTAAATATAGAAAATATGGGGATTAATCTTAATCATAACTATTATGGAATTAGGGTTAATTCCGGAAGTTCTATAAAATTAGAATCAACTGATAATGATGTTCTGAAAATAGACAATAGCAGTATTTATGCAATGGCGGCTGGGGATACGGGAAGTGTGATTGACATAAAAGGCTATGATGTTTCCATTCTCAATAGTGGTCGTAATGGGATATTTCTTAGAAATGCCTCTTCGTTGAATATTACAGGTGACGCTTCTGCAAGAAATACATTATTACTGAACAATAACACACAATCTTCTGTTTTAGTTGATGGTACAAATTCGCAGTTAAATATTGAGAATATGGATATTTATGCCACAAATAATGATGTGTTTAGTGCGATAAAGGGTGGGGCAATAGATTTAGAGAATACATCCGTTACGATTACAGATTCCAGCAAATTAGCATTATTTAGTGACGGTGCGGGAATATTCAATGTGACTAATTCAGAAATTATGGGTTCAATGGCTACTGATACGGGGCTAGGGGCTTCTTCTGATATCAATCTAGACAACACGGTATGGCGCTCTGTTGGTCGCAGTAATGTGAGTAATTTGTCGTTAAGTGGGAATAATGATTTATATATGGACATTTATTTTGGCAACAGCACCACGCAAGGGGATATGTTGACGATTGAAGATAGTGCGACTGGTTCGGGCACGACCACGCTTCATTTAACTTCTGCAGGTGGCGATGGTGGCATGAATGATGCGATTGTCATCAATCAAGAAAACGCGACAGGCTCAACTTTGTCAGATAGTGATTTTACCTTGGCAAATATGGTTGATAGTGGTTTTTATGAATATGACCAATTGGGCATGGACGGCAATAATAACATCGTGTTGCAATCTAACGGCGTTGTCACCAACACAGCGAAGACGATTGCACAAATGCCAGCAATGCACATCAACATTGTTAAAACAGGCATGAATGAACTTCGTAAACGTTTAGGCGAGTTGAGGGAAAACTCTCCAAGAGTTGCGAATGGGGCATGGGTCAGAACTTACGCAAAACATTTAGATGTAAATGAAAAGATAGATGCCAAGATGAACTTATATGGTTTGGAAGCAGGGTATGACTATCAAGTTTATTCTGATTGCGAGAACAAGGCTTATGCGGGAATTATGGCAGGTTATTTATACACGGATAACATCAAAATTAGCCAAGATAACGGTCATGACGGCAAGGGACATGCGAAGACACCAAGTGTTGGGATTTATGGGACATGGTTAAATAATAAGGGCTGGTTTGCCGATGCAACGATGAGATATTTTTGGTCAGATATGAAAGCCAATAGTGTCACAGCGGGTGGACAATCGATTAGTTATAAACCAAATCGAGACTTCATCACGGCGAGCATTGAAGGTGGAAAGCGATTTGAATATGAACTTAGCAAAGATGAGAAATATATCATTGAACCAAAGGCAGAGTTTCAATATGCCCATGCGAAAGCAAAGAGCTTCACAACGAATAATAATATGAGCATTCACTATGGCAAGACGGATAGTAAGGCTTTGAGAGTTGGTTCGATGTTTGGATATGAAACCTATTTGGATAATGACACAGTTTTAGAACCCTTTATTGAGATTAATGCGATTCAAGAGTTCGGTGGTAAGACGAATGTTCACTATGCTGGCGGGGACACAAAGAGCGATGTGAGTGGCTTTAGTGTTGAAGTTGGCGGCGGTTTGAA
>JAQWBS010000001.1 GCA_028706255.1 Alphaproteobacteria bacterium | reverse complement strand
CTCATTTGCCCCGTCGGTGATAGTGCTTATACTTAATCTCTCAACCCTTGTCAAACACTTTTTACATCTTTTTTTATTTTTTTTTCCTTTCTCCCCCAAATACCTGTTTTTTATATATCTTTTTTTACCCTAAATTCTGCTTTTTTCTTTTAATAATTTATTTAGTCTTATATATATAGAATATCTGTTCATATTTTTAGAATCTAAGAGGGGAAAATGAGAATCGACTTTTACACATTCGGGGGCAAATCTAGATGGGAAGATGTCTTTATATATAATCAATGGAGAATCCAGCGCCATTATAACTTGAAAGATTATCGTCTGCTAGATAGTTATGACATTCAGAGAGAGAAAGGAACTTTTGAAAAATGCCAAAAGTCTTTCATTGAATTCACTGAAGCCTATGAAATGGAAAGACAGAATCCCCATGTGGTTATTTTATTACACGGACTTAATGGCTCAAGACAAGATTTCAAGAAGCTCTGGCAAACCTTCAAGGAAGAAGAAAACTTTGCTTTAACTGCAATTAGCTATCCTTCTCTTAAAAAAACAATTACGGCAAATGTCAGACAGCTCAATGTCCTTTTAAATAATCTCTCTGATACGAGTGTTTTATCTTTTATTGCTGAGGGCACAAGCGGGCTTATTATAAGACAACTTTTGCATGAGAGTAATAATGCGACATGGAAATCTCGAATTAAGATTCGTAGAGTGATTCAAATTTGCCCACCGAATCGTGGAAGTAAACTTTTTTCTTTCCTCAGAAACTATAAAGTTTTTCGTTGGCTTCTTGGTCCAATGCTTAGCGAAGGCTCTGTTGAGCAAATTTCTGCTATCCCAACTTTTCCGAAAGGCGTTGATTTAGGTATCATCTCTTGCGATTCTTATTATAAAAAGTTTTCTTTTTTGCTTCCCAAAAAATTCAAAGAGCTTATTCCTAATCAACTTGAAAACGACATTGAAGGCAAATATAAAAGCATATATATTCAAAACAAAGAGAGAAATGTCTTAAACAACGAAAAAATCATTCTTGCTTGTAAGAACTATATTAAGAATAGCAATTTTAACTGATATATATAAAGGAGAGAGGAAATGCTTAAAGGCTTTTTACTAAACTTAGTGATTATTACGCTCATTCTCTTGGCATATCAATTTAATTTTTTCGCACTTTTTTCTGAAAATGCTTTTATTATTGGCATTTTCATTATTATTGCTGTTCTTTTTGCAGTTGCCTTTAAGGTGCTAGGAAATCCTTTTAAAAAATAATACACGCTTGACAGAACTGTTTTTTTTGCTATTAATATCAATGATTTTGCGATTATTAGTAGTATTATTTCTAACACATAAAATTTATATTTATGAAAACAACACAGTTTTTATTGTTAATGTTAGCAACAGCCATGTTTCTCTCGTGTAAAGATTCTTCTCAGAAATCTGATACAGAATCAAATAACGACAGACTCGAAAAGCTTGCTAAAGGTGAAATTGAATTTTTGGAATTTAACGAACCAACGTTTCGCTCTTTTGCATCCACAAAAGTAGTTAAAGGCAAAGTAAAAGACATTAGTGTGGGTTACAAGCCAAAGGTTCATATGCAAAATGGTGAAACTTTTTTTCTTCGTTACTCAGAAGAAATTGGGAAAACAATGTTGCATGAGATGTGTTCCTATTTTCAAGACCCTTACATTGAAGCTTATTTTCATGAAGACAATTCCAACGAGTGCTTTTATTACATTCTTTATGGCTTAAATGAACGTAAAAATGCGATTAAGTTTTACAAAGAAAACACTAAAAAATCTCTTGGAAAATCCTCTTTAGATATGAAAAGCTATCAGCACAATCGTTATATTGGCAAAATTAAAAAATCTGGAAAAGCTGAAGTTGGCGCAATTACTATTTTCATTTGTAATTACAAAATAGCGGAAATGAGTTATTTAAGCGACGGCTCTATTTTAACAATGGACGCTCAACTTAGACACTCTGTTTTGAAAAAAAATCCATTAGCTGCGGGTGATGTTATTGACTATGTCATTTCAGACAGCGAAGGATTAAACTGGCTACATAATGTTTATGATTACAAATATATTGATTAATTTTAAAAATTATTTTTATGAAAAAGATATTATTTTTATGCTTAATTGTTTTAGCTGGATGCAAAACTGTTAAAGTGGGTGAAACTTCAAATGACTTCTTAACAGAAGATGAAATTATAAGTAAGATTATAACTGAAAGCATTCCCATTACCAGCAGCAACACTTCTTATCGTATAATAATCTCCGAATCTGAAAACGGCAAGAGATACGTTTTAAGAAGCCCAGAGAGACTAACGCAGATTAATTATGAAAACGAGAAATATGTTTTTGTTGAATTTAAATTTTCACGAGTAAAAAAATATCCTGAAGAGGAAAATATAGATGAAAATAAAATCCTCAATGGATATTTATATCAGCGACAAACATCATACGAATATGCTCCATTTTCCATATCTGTCGGACAAAAGTTTTTTGCGATTTTTGACCATCATTGTGCAGCAAATGACTATTATCGAATTGAACTTATGGGTGAAGCTAAATAATAAAACTTATAAAGAATAAGAGAGGCATTTTAATTGCCTCTCTTATTCTTTTAAAATCAACAAGAATCTTTTTGGACAAAAAAGATGAGATTCACTTGACAGATATATTTTAATATGTTTATACTCACTTCATCAAAAAAATTATTTATCTATACAATTATAAACAAAAATAAAAATCACATTTTATGAAAAATTTGATAAAAATCGTAACAATCGCATTTTTTGCCGTTGTTATGTCAGCCGTTACAGGTTGTAGCACAAAGAAAGTCGCCATTCCTGATTATCAAAAAGCTATTTTAGAAGTAAGTCAGGAAGAAGCTCTAGAAAATTTTAATTTGTCGTATAACAAGCAAACTCCTTTATACGAACTGGTTAAACCTGGAAAAGAAACAGAGATAATATTAAATGGAGAAAAATTTTTTCATGTTAAAGATATTATTTTGAAAAGAGAGAATGATGAAAAAACTTTTACTTGTTGGGGTTCTGGTCATTCAAAGACTGGAAATGGAAGTGGATTAGGACTTTTAACAGGAAAAAGCTCTCAGAAATTCTATGTTGTTATCAAAAAAGATTCTCAGGGAAATTATCGCGCCATGGATGCCTTTCCTAAAATCTTTGAATAAAATTGATATAAAAATAGCTGACTTTTATAAAAAGTCAGCTATTTTTATATCAAAAAATCAAAAAACTGTAACAATATTTTTAACTTTTATATGCTATGCTATTCTTATATTGTTGAAGTTCACAAAAAACTCTTACAGGAAGTGGCGTAATGAGAAAAAAATATATTAAACCTTATCTTCTGTTTTTCCTATGCTTTTTAGCGGTTTTTCCCGTTAAAAACCTATGGGCAGATGAAACACCTGTAAAAACCGACCGCCAAAATTTTGTTGATGAGTTTTTAGCAGGAAAATATCTCCAAGAAGGTGAAACCATCACTGCTGGAGATAGAAATGAGATGCAAGCAGAAAAAGCAGAGCTTGAAAAAAAGCTAGATGCAGCAAGTAAAGCCTATTATGATGCTTTCGCTAACTTTTCTTTTTCCATCACAATACTAGAACTTAAAGAAATGGGTGAAGATGTCTCAAAAATTGGCGACAATTTTGCTAAAGCTGTTAACACTGCTTCCGAAGGGGGTTTTTGGAAAAAGTTAGAGGCTGAACTTAATCTTATTGTTGATAATACCCAAACTGTTTTTGGTATATTTAAAAGAAAGGCTTCCATAGCTTTTAGCGCCGTAGTTAATGGTGCAAGAGATTTAATTGTTGATGATAAAGAAGGTGCTGTTAACGATTTTCTTGATGATATTGAAAAACAGTATATAGGCAATTCATTACTTCCTAAAGTTCTTGATGCAGCAAAACCTTTGCTCGCTGCTGCTGAAGGATATTTTGATATAAAAAAAGCTTATGATAATATGGATTTAAGAACTGAAGGGGACTTATATGTCTTCACAGATGCGAATGGCAGTAAATTTTATTTTGTCAGAACTGGAGATGATTTGCTTTCCGTTTCTGGCAATAGCAGTGGTTGTGTCCCACTCCCTGCAAAAATAGCCGAAACAAATTCTTGCCTATTCTGCCCGCTTTTCAAAGTGGTTTATGGGGCAGCAAACACAATGGCAACAAATTCATATAAAACACTTGGTCGCCCTCTTGCCATGGTCATGTTGATTGGTTTGGCAATTTTCATTGCTTTCAAGGTAATGGTCTTGACCAGTGGATTTGTTAAACAAGATGCGCCAAAATTTATCACTGAACTTTTAACTCAAACCTTTAAAGTTCTCACAGCATATGTGTTGCTTTACAACTCCAATCAGATATATATTTATGCCATTTCACCTGTGCTAAGTGCAGGTATGGAATTTGGGACAGCGGTTATGGGTCCAAGTTATGTTAACTATATCAAAACCTGTGGAACTGGAGCAATTTCTGATAGTGGATTACTCAGTGCAGGACTTTATTCAAGATTAGAATGTTTCATTCGTGCAGTTCAAGAAGAAATTTCAATTCCTCAAGCGGTTGGTTCATCTCTGGTGTGTATCTCCTTCAGAGGAGCTTCAACAATTAAATATGTTCTGCCAGATTTTAGTATGTTGTTTGTGGGCTTAATTTTATGGGGCTTTTCATGGCTTGTTATGCTTGCCTTTGGCTTCTATTTAGTTGATGCAACCATGAGAATTGGCATTGTTGGTGCTTTGATGCCTTTCCTTATTGCAACATGGCCATTTAAGGTAACATCCAATTATGCAAAAACAGGTTGGAGCATGATTATGAATACGTTCTTCGTCTATACCTTCCTTGGCATTGTTATCGCAATTAATGTGACCTTGATGTTGATTGCTGTGGGTGGGGAAAATGGTCGACAAGAATTACAAAACTTAGTCAATGCAAACAGCATTAAAACAATTCAAGAAAAACTTGATATTGGAATGTCTGGCTTCCTTATTCTTATCTTTGGTTGCTTGTTTGGCTTCAAATTGACAGCTCAAGCTTCTGCACTTGCAGGGACGTTTGCCAGTGGCGGTGGCGGAGATATTGCTCCTAAAATTGGTGGACTTGCTGCCAGTGCTGCAAAAGCGGGTGCTCTTGGCACTGGAAAAGTGGCTGGAAAAGGTGCAAGTTGGTTTGGTCGTAAGACAGGCATTACCCCTGCTTTGAGAAGAACGAGAGATAGAATTGGAGGAAGCATTTCTCGTGGCGTTTCAAACTTGTTCGGGGGTGGAAACAATGCGCCTTCCAATAGCCCTGCTGGTGGTAGCGGTCCTTCTGGTGGTCCAACAGGTGGTCCTTCCGGTGGCAACACGGCTAATACAAATCAATCTAGACAACCTAATCCATCACTTCAGACTAATCCTCGTGGGTCTCAACCAATCCCTAATCCGAGTGAAACGCATCAAAATCAAGCTGATAGGATGAGTGGTGCAGGAGATAGAAACAATCAAAATCCTCCAACTCAACCTGCTCAACCAATTGACCCTAGCAAGTTGTCTGAACAAGATAAAAAGGCCTATAATGCTGCTCAAAGCTATATTCAAAATGGAATTCAAAACAGATCCATTCCTTTGCCGAAAACTCAAGCAGATAATAATAAATTGATTCAAGATGTGATGGCAAGGGTCAAAGAAGCTGAAAGCAAGAGAACAAGCAATACCGCTGTCTCTGGTGTTAATCTGGATGCAAACGGTGGTGGCTCTAACGATAAAGCATATAGCTATCAAACAGATGCGGTCGGCAATGTTGACTTTAGCAAAGAAACATTCGTTGATAAAGCCAAACTAGGTCAAACAGATAGAACGCTTTATGATAATATTGCGTCAAGAAATTCAGACGGAAAAGGTTCGCTTGATGTTGATGGCACCTTCTTGATGGCAAAAGCTCATCAAGCAATGGGAGGAGACCCATATGCTTTTGGAAACAAAAATAAGGATGCAGAATGATGTTTAAATGGAAGCACATGTCAGGAGCCGTCAAAGCACTATTTATAGTGTTTATGGCTCTGTTTGTGCTTACAGGCTGTAATAATGGGAATAGTGCAGAAGACACTAGAGCAACAACAGCTGAGGATACCAGCCAAAAAGCAACAGAAGTTCAACAAAAATGTTGGCAAGATGGCGTCTTAATCGTTATTTATGACACTCTGGGGACATCTGCTTTATCCATATATAAACAAATGACATCAGGGGCTCTTCCTTTGATGATGATTGCTTTTGCAATTTGGTTTTCTCTGCGTATGCTTGCCCATGTTGGCTCTGTTACAGAAGAAAACATTGGTGAAGTATGGAAAGAAGTTTTGACGCAATTTTTTCTGTGTTTCGTTTGTGGTTTAATTGCCTCTAGTGCTGATATGATGCTCTATATCTTAAATATTGTCGTCTTTCCAATCTACACAGCCTTTTTAGAGTTTGGTGCCTATATTATGCAGACAAACGGCTCTACGAGCACTGGAGGATATAGTGCTTTTGGTTCTGAAGTTAAATTTGACACCCCATTCCTCTGTAAAGTTGAGGGAACTTCTATTGCAACCTTTAAGGATGGCTTTCCTAGTGCTCCTAAAAATATTATGGCTTGTATGGTTTGCTCCGTAAATCAACGATTAGTTATTGGGATGGACTATGCTTTTGCAGCCCTCTCTGGCGTTTCTTGGATTGGTTGGCTTGTGGGAGCTGTTGTTTATGTCTTATTCCTCTTTGTTCGTATTGGCTTTGTTTTCTACTTAGTTGACACCGTTTTTCGCTTTGCGATTATGCTCATCATTTTGCCAATTCTGGTCATGGGCTATGCCTTCAAAGCTACAAGAGGATGGACTTCTCAAGGCTTCTTAACCATCATTAACTCAGCAGCTTATATGTGTGCTATTGCCATCATTTTAACAATTACAATGTTGGCAATGGAAGAACTTTTCTCTTCTCAGAGCAAGTTCTTCAACGGGCAAGAAGCATTCTATGATGATGCGGGTGGCTTCAGCGTGATGTTCTTGTCGTTGATGTTGATTTGCTTCCTCTTGATGCAGTCTATTAATGTTGCCAAAGAAGTTGCAGATTCATTGGTTGGTGGTGGCGGAAGTGCTAACTTTAAAAACAAAGTCAAATTTGTTTTTGATAAAGTTAAAGACTTAGTTCTTGCTCTTTTAACTTTTGGAACAGGAACGGCTATTCAAGGCACAGTGAAAGGCGCCAGAAAAGCTCAAGAATTGATAAAAAAGGCAGCTGAAAAGGTAAAAAGTAAGAAAAACTGAGGAATATGATATGTCAAAATGGATGAAAAACATATTTTTATCAAGAAAGGGAATCTCTTTTACCCTTATTTTGTCATGCCTACTTTTTTTACTTAATACTTTTCCAAACAATGCGCTTGCTATTGATTATGACAAATATGTATATAGAGCTGCTGCAGAAGGCAAGTTGAAAAGTGCCTCGGCGGGAACTCCCATGTCATATAATACAAGTGCTCCTGTCCAACGCACAGAGGGATGTAACCTTGGTGAACTAAAACAAGACTATCAAGGCAGTTGCTATTCTTGTAAGGTTGTTAAGCTTCTAATTGAAACCTTCTTAACTGCTTGCACAAAAGTCTATGACCTTGCTAAAGATGCGGGAACAAAACTCTTGTTTTATGGTTTTATGATGTGGATGGCAGTTTTTGCGCTTAAAAATGTTTCCTCTTTTACCAGTTTGGAACCAAGCAATAACATCAATGACTTACTTGTGTTTCTGTTTAAAATTTTGTTTGCCTATATATGTATCAATGGAGGACTTAGCACATTCACAAACTTTATCGTTAATCCGATTATCGTTGCCGGTGCCGATTATGGGCTTGGCGTGATTGATGGTATTACAGATTTTTATGCTAAAGCTCCTCAAGCAGAGGAAATTAAGTATGATGGGGATGCTGTGGTTTCTCCTTATGTAATTAATAAAATTTTTCAAGTGAACCGTGCCCTTGACTATGTTGTTTCAGAAAACCTTGTTATTGGGGAAGCTCTCATTTGTCACGCAACACACGCTGGGGCATGGGTTGACACAACAATTATCACTATCCCTGTCACAATCCCTAACATTTTCCTCATCATTTGTGGTGCAGCAATTTGGTTCTGTGGGTTTATGATGACGCTCGGTGTTTCATATTATCTTATTGATATCTCTTATAAGCTTGGATTTACAATTATGGTTTTCCCTATTGTGCTTGGATTATGGCCTTTTGGCATTACCAAAGACAAAGTCAAAACATGTTTTTCAATCATCCTTAAGGCTGGTGCGACCTTTGCTTTTCTGTCTATCACTGCATCTTACGGACTTGCCTTGATTGATTATGCTTATGGTGGTCAAAGCGGTGGCATCGAAAGGCTATATTCTGAAATTGAGGCAAACCAAACTATGTGGATTGCTGAAACTTTCTCCATTACGGGTTCATATTTCCTCATTCTGATTTTTGCTTATTTATATGCGATTAGATTACTTCCAAGCGGAGTTAATGAATTTGTCAACAAGTTCTTCAAAGACGGTGTCTTTAGCTCATCTCCAATGCACAAGCAATTAACGCAAGTAACTGATATGGCAAAAAAAGGTTCAATGAAAGCTGCTTCGTGGGGAGCAAAAAAGGCTGGAGGGGGTATTTCAAAGGGTATTGGCAGACTTGCAAATGGACTCATTGACAAAGCTAAAGACGGTGAAGAAGGTGGCACGACAGCCCCAGGAAATGCCCTTAAGGCTTCAGGAAAAGCAACTCAAGTAGCTGGTAAAGCGACTCAAGCAGCGGGCACAGCTATGGACAAGACAGGTCAAGCTATGTCAAAAGGTGGACAAGCCATGACCAAAGCTGGCGCAGCAATGTCTTCAACTGTTGTTGGTTCAATCATAGGGGTTCCACTGGCGGCTCTCGGCGCTGTAACAACAGCAGGCGGGGTTGCGGCGCAGGCCACGGGTAAAGCAACAAAGGCAGCAGGTAAAGTGATGGAGAAGGCAGGTAAGGCAATGGAAAAAGCTGGTAAGGTAATGAACAAAGCTTGGAGAACAACCAAAAAAGCCGCAAAATTTTGGAAAAAAGATAAGTAAATTTTAGTTAATATTAACCTATAGATAGCTATGTTTAGAATCAGAGAGTGGTGCAAATGTTTAAGTTAAGATACAAAATTGGAAAATACAAAAAAGCAACAACCTTTTTAGGTCTTTTGTTGGTTGCTTTATTTTGCTTTGAAACGAATCTCCATGCGCAAACAGCTGAAGCTTTAGCAAAATGTACTATTGAAAACCAAGGGAAACGTAGTTGTAAAACTTGCACAACAGTAAATGGAAAAGAAGATTGTAGTTATAAAAACCCAGTTGCTCGTTCGACAGATATGAACTGTATGAAGCAAAAAACAGATGCAAACTGCCCACTTTCGCTTGTTCCTCTTGCCTCTATGGGAACTGCAACAATGGTTGAAGATACTTGCCAAAGAGATGGTAGATATCACTATGGTATGGATATTGCAGTTGTCAAAGGAACTCCTGTTGTCGCAGCTAAAGATGGATATCGGGTAGACTTACTTGGTGGTTGTAGCGAAGGTGCTGGTCAATATATTAGAATTTGGCACAAAACAGACCCAAGTCCTTCTAAAACCGCGGCAGAACAACCGATTGTTAAGAGCGAAAATGATGATTGTTTTTGCACACGTTATATGCACCTTCACTCCTATGCCACTTCTTCAAAAAGTGGAAAAAATCGTGAAACAGTTATTCTCGGAGGAGAAAAAATCGGTTATGTTGGTGGAACAGGATTAAAGGGACATTCTCTAGGAAACGGTACTTGTTCCGAATATGGTTATGGAGCCCACCTTCACTATGAAGTAATTGCTTGTGCCAATAGCTGTGGCAAAGGCTCTACCATTGACACGTCATGTCCAACACTATGCGACAAAGAAAAATCTACAACACCTTCATGGACAATGAATACGGGAACAAGTTGGGGAGCAACGAACACCTCTTCTAGCACTTCTAGTGGATTTAATGTTAATGATTGTCGTGACTGTGAAAATGGAAAATGTAATGTTCCAACTGTTACAAGTTCAAACACTATTCCTCATGCAAATATTTCCTATTCAAGTTCTACAACGTCTACTTCTGTTCAAGGAAATTCTGTCACTACTATATCATCCCCTGCGGTGAACTGTAAACTTTCTAACTATCGTTCAAGTCTTAAAGACTGCATTTTCTGCGGGCTTTTTGAAGCCATCTTTAACACTGCGAGTGTGATGTGTGCTCATGCTGCAAAAGCTTTATCACCAAGTGTCATTTTGGTAATGTTAGTCGGAACAGCAATCTGGATTGCTTTCACTCTTCTCAAACATCTATCTTCTTTTGAAGTGAAAGATGCAAACAGAATGTTGAAAGAAATTCTGAATAAGCTTTTCATTGTCCTTTTTATCTTTGTATTGTTGAAATTAGATATTGAATATCTCTTCTCGCTGACGCTTGAGCCCATCTTTAACACGGGGATGGCGCTTGCACAGGCAATTATGGGGTCCAACTCATGTAGTGCCTCAGAATTTAGTATTGTTGCCTCTGGCACTGGAGGAACGGGAGGACTTCCGCAATCCATGGGCGTAAGCATCCTTTGCACAATTAAAGCCATTCAGGATAGGCTCTTAGACGTTATGGCTTTGGGCTCATATTTCCTATGCGTTGCCTTCTTTGAAAAAGCTTGGCATTTACCGATTTTTCCTCACCTAGGCTTCTTGTTTGCTGGACTAGGATTTTGGATTGCAGCAATTATGTTCATTGTCATTTATCCTTGGCTTTTGATTGACACTATCTTGAAACTTGCTGTGGTGGTTGCTATTCTCCCTGCTGCACTGGGTGGATTTGCTTTCAAAGTAACGAACTCATACTTCAAAAAAGTCTGGGAGCAATTTATGAATGCAATGTTCCAGTTCATCTTCCTGACGATTATTATTTACATTTTAACCGCTATGCTAGGAACAATCATTCAAGATACATTATCTGCCCTTGAAAAAACTTCTGATAGTACACCTCTAGGTGACTTTTTAAGTAGCTTAGGAATTTGGAGTGAAAACTTTCTTAAAATTGTTTTCGTTATCTTTTTAGGCTGGGCGGTTTTAGGTGAAAGTGAAGGCTTAGGATCTCAATTTGGTGGCGGCGGTATGAAGTTTAGCGGAAGTATTGGCAGAAAAATAGGTACTCAAGCAGCTCAAGGCGTAAAAACTGTTGGCTTAGGAAGCTTATCTCTTGCTTGGAAAGGCTCTAAAGCCACAGGAAGAGCTGTTGGTAGAGGCTTAGGACAAACTGGTAATGCTATTCGTCAGAGAGTTCAAGCAAATCGAATTAAAAACAACAAAAATGCCACGACAGATGCAAATGGAAACACTTCCTACACAAAAAGGAATTGGAGAGGAAGAAATGTTACCAGAACATTATCCGTTGGGGCGAATGGTAATCAATTGATTACAAAAACGGTCGTTGGCAAAAACAAAACAACTATCACTCAAAGTGATAAACATATGACAACAAAAACAGTGACGAATAAGAATGGTGAAGTCATTCGCAAAGAAACACAAATGAACTCCGCAGAGTTGAAGTATCTTTTAAATAAAGATGGAAGTTTACATCAGGTTGCCATTAATAATTTGATGCAAAATTCAATGCATAACCAGGAAGATATTTTGATTGGGCTTATGAATCAGGTTATGAAGGAAAGACATGGGGATAATAAAAACTTGCAAATTGCAACTAAATTCTCCTCAAGAAGCGTTCAAACAGGCGTTGATAAAAATGGAAATAAAACACTGACCTTATCACAAAGAAACTCTGACGGATTGGTTCAGAACTTTAATATGACTTTGTCGCAAAACCGAGTACTGACCTCAGTTGAAAACATCAGAGGAAGGAACGTTCAATCTTTCGCTTCTGATGGCATTATCAATAAAGTAACGAAGTCTAAACTTGATAAAAATGGTCAATTAATAAAAAAATCTGTCAAAGAGAAGTTTTCAACCTCTTCTTACTATGGTAAAAACACGCTCAATAGTTTAGGTGAGTTTACCAGTGATGTCCCCAAAGATGATATTTTATTCGACCAAAGTGAGCTTAATAAATATACTGATCAAGTCGCAAACGTTGGAAGTGCTGAAGCGGATAACACTTTCCTAAGATAACCTTCTAAACAATGACAGCTAAAAGACAACTTTTAGCTGTCATTGTTTCAGCAATTTTGCACAACTATTGTTTTTTTCAACTATTTTCTTGATTAATATGAATGAATCATATTAATATACAGACAGAAATTGTTTCTATTATAATGGATGAGAGGTTATTGTAACATGGAAGAAATTATTTTTCCCAATCAAATTAGAATGTACCGCAGACTGAGAGGGTGTTCAATGCAAGAGTTGGCTGATCATTTGACTGTAAGCCTATCTGCTATATCTAAAATTGAAAAAGGATACAGAAGAGTTGATCAAGAACAACTTGTACGTATTGCAGAATTTCTAGATTGTCCTTTACAAGACCTTTTCGTTAACGAACAGAACTCTCAGCCAGAAGTTATCCAGTCTTGGAGAAGAGAACAAGAAAGACGCAATAAAGTTAATGAAAAGAGTGGTTTGAAAACACTTGGTGCAGGACTTCGTCAAATCAGAAACGACAAAAACCTCACCCTCATTGAAGTTGCTGAAAGCTCTGATATGACACTTTCTGTTTATCACCGCATTGAGATGGGACAAAGAGAAGTTTCTGAAAAAGAACTTAAAAACATTTCAAAATCTTTGAAACTTTCTGTTGAAGACTTAAAAGAAGCGATTAAAAAGCTTGATGACAAAGGTGCTTTAGAAGAAATCATTCAAAGAAATGATGCAAAATATAAAATTTTAACAGCACCAAAACAATCTCTATCCAGCCAAAGCGTTAGCTTCCCAGAATCAAAAATTTCTGTTTTTGGAACAGCTGGAAAAGATGGTGACATTATTGTAGACTTTGAAAGCGAAACCAAAAAAGTTATTAGACCTCAACAACTAAACAATAACAAGAACGCCTATGCTGTTAACTTGAGCACGAGAAGATTAGGCACATTGCTTCCATCAAGATCAATTCTTTTTGTTGACCCTCAGGAGATGGTCAGTGTTGGTGATATTGCGCTTTATTATAAAGACGAAGAAACCGCAAGCATCATTAGTGTTAGAGAAGATGAAAATGGAAAATTATATGGGTTGAGATGGAATCCTGATGAGAGAATTGAAATCAACAATAATTTAAATGACCTTCATAAAATTGTGTTTATCTCTCTTTAAGTTTTTTCCACTAGAGAATATAGCCTCCTGAAAAAATTGGAGGCTTTTTTCTTTTAAACCCCTTAAAGCAAGAGATTTTAAGGCTTCATCTCTTGCTTTGATTATCTATTTTATGAACTTTTGTTAACTTGATATTTACAAGATTTAGAGTAAAATAAACTCTAGATTATTTGCAGGAGAATTTTTTAAAAGTTGGTTGATAACAATTTGAATATCGTAAAAAACCAAAATGGTGAAGAAGATAGTAACACCATTGCGCAACGCTTTTTAAATATTTTCAGACAACTTCATGTTTTCACACCTGAACGTAAGAGAGCTTTTGATGATTTAATTTTATCTCAACCTGCTGAAATCAGAGGAATGTTTGGCAAACTCCTTGGTGGAGCTTCTCTTCAAGAATATGTTAATGAGCTAGAGAGAAACGCAGGGATGGAATCTAGTTTCAAAACATCTGACTATTTTGAGAAAGATGACATTCTACAGTCTGCAATGAACAATAGTTCAAAAGATGCTGAGACGGCAGCAGTAATGATGGCATCGACGGAAGAATCCCCTCATTTGCAAAAACAAATGCTTGAGATGATGAATAGGCTTTCCCAACAGTCTGCCTCTTCTCAATCGAATTTTGACACTAAAAAACTTGAAGGACTTGTTAATAGCCTCGTTCAATCTCAAACAGAGCTTTTAGCTAACATTACAAAGAAACAGACTGAACAACTTTCAAAAATCATCACTTTGAGTCTTCAAGAGAGCTATCAAGCTTCTACACTTTCTTTTATTGAAGCAATGAAAGAGATGAATAACGAATCAATTAATATGATTAAGCAAACGTTAGACCATCAAAATGAGCGTCCGATTATGCTTAATAATTACATCAACAACAGCAATCCAACGCAAATTAATCAAAATCATTTTGAGCCTTCAGAAAACAATTATGAATTAAAAGGTTCTTCTCATCGCATTGACTATAACAACACAAACTATCAAGAATCTCGTAGAAAGCTTGAGGAACTTGAAGACTATTCAGCAAAAAGAACTCAGTATAATGAAAATGATGAGGATAATTTCCAAAGCAAAAAGAAAAAAAAGAATAAGAAGAAAAAAAATCGTGACGATAATTGGTCAGCTGAGCCATCTTCTTTTGCTCAACAGAGTGAAAGACAGCTGGAAAGAAAGCCTTTCCACCAACAAGAAAAAGCTCCTCAAAGACCTCAACAAGATGAGAATTTGGACTATTCTCTCTTTGGTGATGAAGACGAGTTTGACGCATCAACACTTGATGACTTTAAACCAACGCCTATCAAAGAAGTACCAACAAAACAGAAGCAATCTCATAAAGAACAGCTCTCGAATGAAAACAGTTCTGATGATGACGACAATTATGAATATGAATATGAATATGTTGAACAATATGTTGAGCCTCAGCCTAAAATTAATAAAAAAGGACTTAAAGATAAAATTCTTAATAAGGCAAAAAATCTCATTAAAGGGGGAAATGGTGAACATCTTAACTTTGAAGTTAATTCAATTGATGATGTGCTTTCAGACCCCGATTTAGAAAATGAGATTAAGCTTTTTGATGAGCCAACAGAAGATAAAATTAAGTCTCCCATAGAAGAAGCCAGTGAAGACAACCAAGAATGGGAATGGGTTGAAGAAGGTTCTGAAGACGATGATGGTCTTTCTTTAACAAACATTCTTGATGAGCCTGAAACTTCTCAATCTGCCGATAGTGAAACAGCTGACAATCAAGAATGGGAGTGGGTCGAAGAAGAAATGCCAGAAAATAATCTGGAAACAAGCTCTTCAGATGTTTCAGAAATTTCTGAGCCAAACATTTCAAACAGTGAAATCGATGCCTCATCTCAAGACGACCAAGAATGGGAATGGGTTGAAGAAGAACCTGAAGCTCAACAAGAAGAAGCTATAAAGACTTCTGATAATCAGGAAAATGAATGGGTTTGGGAATATGATGATAGTGAAAACCAAGCAGATAGCGAAGCAGAGGAATGGGTCTGGGAATATGAAGAAGCTCCTGAACCTGAAAAATCTGCCGTAGATGATGAACCTCTGGCTTTTGAATCTCAACACTATGAGCCTGAAGGTCAAAAAGAAGAAAGACCAAAACCTTTGTCTTCCAAGGGACTGCTTGAAAAAGAAAGCCTATTTAAGTTTGATGACAAAACAACAAAGAGTGCTCCATCTGCCCCTCTCGAGATTGTGGAACAAGCAAAAGATGACACCAGTTTCAGGAATGAACTTGAAACGTTAGAGAAGCCAGATAATTCTGAAACAATTAATCTTGGAAGATTTATTGGAACAGATGATGTAACGCTGAATCTCAAAAACGACCCAATTATTGAGGATATTGAGTTGGTTAATGACAACTTTTTATATAATCAGGCCGATGGTGGTGGAGATTCTGACGATATCTATAATAAATAAGCTTATTATTGGGTAAATTGCAAAAAATTAATTTACAAAAACGTAAGCCTAAACTAGAATTGGGTTTAAGGGAGTTTTAGCAATGGAAGATAAAACAACAATGAGTGATGAGAGTGTCAGCAAAGAAGATCTTTGGCATTTGAACAATTACATCTTGCTCAAAGACTATTATGATAGAACAATCTCAAGAATTGCCGCCAGATGTATTCGCAAGGGAAATATTGCGATTGAGGAATATCCTTTTTATGGATATATTCTTGACGTTTTGGAAGAAATTTGTGAAGTTGGTGACTATGTTGTAAATAGTGAAAGCCTTCGCCCTCTTGTTGAGAAGAAAATTGCTGGTGGATTTGCTGCCCTTAAAAAGAACTTAAAAGAATATAAAGACGAGCTCATGCATAATTCATCTCCAGAGATGATTAAAGACGACAATAAAGAGCTGGAAAAGATGAAAGACCTTTTGGGAGGCGGAAATAATGAAAAACTTTTTGACCCAACTGAAGGTGCCGGAATGAAGATGGATGAAATTGTTGACAAGCTCATGAAAGAAAAACAAATGAGTGAACATAGAAAAATTGTCAAAATCAAGAAACCAGTGAACGAAGCCAACAGACAAAATTTGCCGACAAAAGATGAGGTTTGATAAAATTATGAATGCCATGAAACTGAAAAATCTAATTGCTTTTTCCTTAATCACTTTCTTCCTTGGAAGCTGTGCCCAAAATGAGCAACCTCGCTTTTTGCCTGAAGAAGAGCAAATTACTGCGGAAGTTATTTTTCCACAATCTCCTGAAATTATAAGGACCTCAAAAGGGGCAAGTTCCTTAGACTTAGAAACACCATTGCGTTGCAATGTTAACTGGAAAACCCAAGAGATGATTACCACTTTGCCATTTAACGTTAAAACCTTTAATTTGGTAAAGAATGGTCGCAATGATATGTTGCCAAGATTTGAAGTGACAGGCTTTTCTTTTGAAACAATGCCTGCTGAAAAAGCATTGTTAAAACTCACCAAAGAAGCAGGACTAAAACTGATTGCCAAAGATGGACCATATGCTAAAATTGCGGCAGAAAACCTACGAGGAGAGTTTTCAGAAGTTGTTAATATGATTACAGAAGCGGCTGATGTTTATTACTCCTATGATGATAACAAAAAAACACTCACCATTAGTCATAAAGCTAGCTTTAGCCTTTACGCGCCAAAATCAAGACCAATTATGCTAGGGCTTTTAGACGTTTTACGTGGTGCTGGTATCACAGATATTACAACTGACTGGGCGGAATATTCAATTACTTTTACTGCTGACTATGAATTAAGAAACAAAATTCAGCAACTCATTGCTAGCTTTGATAACGACCCAACTTTAATCGTTTACGACATTAGCTTGTTCAGAATTTATCCATATGACCATAAAAATGATGTAGACTGGCAAGAACTTCTCAAAACATTTGAATTTGGCACAATCAAAACAGCTAAAACAGGGGTAATTGGTAGAGTTCTAACAACTTCTAATGACTTGAACATTTCAACTTTAAGACACTTCCTTGGTGGACAAGCTATGGTTATGCCGGTTGGAGAAGGAAAATTCGTTGTCCCAAACCAATGGTTTGCAAGATTTGACATTGGTAAATGTGGCAGCAGAGATGTGGTTGAGCAAGATTTATCCATCTTGGCAAAATCTTCACTGGAAGATAAACATAGAATTTACTCTGACATCACTTTAGAAGCAACAAAAGGTCAGATTACTCAATTTAATGTGCGAAGCAAGTTGGGAGAAAACTTCCTAATTATTGGTATTCCAAATGGCATTTTTGGCGTGGATAAACCAAAATCTGAAACTGTGGTTTTCATTGTTCCAAGAATTATCCGCACGGTTAAAACCAACAGCAATATCATTAATAATTTATAAGGGGTAGGCAGATGTCTGGCTTTGATGAAGATAAAAATAACAATGTAGCACCTGAACGTCCTAGACTTAAAAAGGTTAAAAGACCTGTTAAACGACCTTTGAACGCTTCAGAAAACAACTCAACACCTCAAAAAGCTGTGGTTTTGAGCTCTTTTGAAGACGAACAAGATTCTTTCGTGCCTGTTAGTCAAGATGCTTTCAATCTAGACTCTTATCTTGATGAAGAAGATAAACAACCTAATTTTATTAAAGATGAAGATTTATATGCAAATAATAAATCAAACAAATTCATGGTAGGTGATTTATTTACAACTTATTCTATTATCTTGGCGGCAATTGCTGGGCTTTTTCTTGGATTTATCTTTACAAAAACATTGTTTTCGGATGAAAAAGTTGTGCGTAATGGCCTTCAAGGTGTTATCAGCAACTCCGAAATTCCTCGTGGCAGAGCAAGATGTGGCCTTACAGAGAGAACTCAAGGTTGCGTGTTATATCTAATGAATCCGCAACGTCAAGAGCTTAATGCTAGAGATTTTTATGACTTGGCTTCCCAATTAACGGGCAGACAACGCTTTGTGATTGAAACAGGAAACATTAGATATTCTAATGTTAAAATCAAGCCTGGTGAAATTGCTCAACTTAATATTCCGCCGCTTTAGTATCTTCTCTTAAAAAGGACAGATAATGCTTATTTTGAACATAAACGGAACGATAAATTCCGGTAAGTCTACTGTTTCTAAAATTTTGCAAACAAAAATTCCTAATGCTCTTTTTATTGAAGTAGATGAACTCATTTCAGAAGATGAAGTGGTATTTAAAAACCTTTCTTTTCATGAAGGTATTTTAGAACGCTTAAATAGGCTCGATAGTAAGATAGAAGACCTAAAACAGAGCAAAACTTATGATGTTATTATTTTTGCTTATCCTTTAGTAAAAAGTAATTATGACCGATGGCAAAAACTTGCCGATACTCAGGCTAAGATTTGCTATATCACCCTTTCCCCAACCCTTGAAACCTGTCTTAAAAACAGAGGCACAAGAGAATTAAACACGTGGGAAATTAACAGAATTAAAGAGATGTATGAGCAAAACTATCACCAGCCTAAAGAAACTGATTTTCTCATCAAAAATGATGAGCAATCTCCTGAAGAAACGGCTCATCATATTCTAGAATTTCTAACTTTAAGCAACCTCCTTTAGGTCACTTCTGTAACTGCTCTGAGGTTACCATCACGATTGATTTGAACCACTCGAAGTTTCTGACGCATTTCTGCCATTGTTTTCGTTCTATCAATGGTCGGATAGGTGTGTAAAATTCTGTCGACAAACGCTTTATAAGCGGCTTCTGAGCTTTCTGCGTGGATTGTTGCTAAGCAGTTATCATGACCTGAACCCATAAGCTCCCAAAGTGCGCCTGCGTTTCCTGTTGAAATTTCACCGCCGATGATGGCATCTGGTGTGAAACGCACAACCAAGTCAATGATTTTACTATAATTTAGTTGGTTGGTTTGTTCCGTACGGGAAAGCACGACGTGAACTCTGTTCTTGTGTGGCACAATCAACTCTCTCGTATCCTCAATGGTGATAATTCGTTTATTGATATCTAAAATTTTCAAAAGATTATTCAAGAACGTCGTCTTACCTGTCGAGGTTGCACCTGAAACCAAAATGTGGTCGCCTCTCTTAATACTAAGAAGCAATCGCTCATATGGGTCTTCAGGGTCTTTCAAATCTTTAATTGGATTGATATTATGCAATCCCTGACCTTGTTTTAAGCCATAATCTTGCAGCCCAAATGCCACATCATCACTATGCACACGAATTGCTAAAGCAACGCCACCCGTAAGGTCTTCTTCATCATACATCACGTTCTTTCCTGCGATTCCTGAAAAACGATGTTCCCCTGGAATTGCAGCATAAACCAACGGTGTCCCTTCAACGGGGTCAAAAGGAATTTCATAAGTGTTTGCAATCAGATAAAGCAAATCAGTCAAATATTCTTTGGTCAATTTTTCATCTTTATACATCACCCATGGATATGCCCTCTTCCCACGCAGACGCAACCAAACTTGCTTCGAGCGATTAATTGCAATTTCCTCGATATTATCTTGGTTATACCAATAAGCAAGCGGTCGCAAAACTGATTCTAGCACCTTAAAAGACATTTTCCCTCTCCCCTAGAACAACTGCGGAATACTATTTGTTGTCGTCGTCGTTGTTTCTTTGCTTGAGCTACTGGCTGACGATGCTGAAGATGGCGGAGGTGGAGGCGGTGTGCCAACACTTGTGTTTTGCTTAGCTGCTTTTTTGCTTGCATCCATTTTCTTTCTATCTTCAACAATCTTTCTATCAGAAATCAGCAGAGCGTCACCTGTTGCTTCAGAAACACCATCTTGGTCAGGTGCATAAACAACAGATGAACTGTCGGCGCCACCACCACCCGTGTTTCCTGATGGGTTAATTTTCTTTCTTAACTCAACTTCCCTACTCTCACGAACTTTCTGTTGGTCATCGATCAAGACATCTTTCTTATTCAATTGAGCATTAGCTTCCAACTCATCTCTTTCAGGGGTTCTTAACCATAAGTCCACATTAGGATAAATGATAATTCTTGTACCAGCAGGGACATAAGTTAAAGGTCTAATATTCGTTTTATCTTGCAAAATTTGTTGGAAAATTGAATTCATAGAATTTTCAAAGTTTTGTCGAGCATCATTTGCTGCCTGCTGTCTTGAACTTTCAACATTCGAACCAGAATCATCCGTTGCCATCATATAAGTCAACCCAGAACTAAGCATTGTTGTCATCACAGGAAGCGTATATTTTTTGAATAACTGTTGATCCAAATATCCCAAAGCACCCCCACGACCTTGCGCATCTCCCGTAAGCCCTTGGAACACGAAAATTGAGCCATCTGGACGAATGAGTCTTTCCCACGTAATTGAAACCTTAGCTGATTGAGAGGTATCTTCTGTGGTTGCTGTTAAGCCACCAAGCGTTCCCATAACACGACTTCCAGCAGGAATGATAATATTTCTTCCAACTTCTGAATAGACGTTTCTTTCAACATATGCCGTTACTGGTGTTGGATTATTACTATCAATTGAACGCGCAATGACCGCTGGAATTGGTTTGTCTGAAAGAATCATCTCACTCAGGTCAACTCGCCAAGAAGAAATTGCTTTTTGAATGCCTTGTTCATCCCAGTTTTTTTGCATTCCATCAAAATTTGACGTTTTAACACTGGTGCTGATTTTTCCGACTGAAATATTTTGACGACGTTGATTTTGTGCTTCATTCAAAGCAGCTGATCTTTGTGGGTCATATCTTTCCCCAGGACCATAACCGCCTCCAGGGCCTAAGTTTCCACCTGCCCCAGCCCCAACGCCATAAGCTGAACCTTGTCCAAAAGTTCCTGTTGGAATGAAAATTCCGTTTGTATCTGGTTGAGCCGTTTCTTCAAGACCAATAAGATTACCACCATCATCTATAATCAATCCATCAGGCATTTTTCTGCCTAATACTTTACCAGAATCGTCGGTAACTTGTCCGTCATCTCCAATTCTTCCCAAATATTCGCCATCTGTTGTTAAAGCAATTGACATAGACTTGCGAGCCTGTTCCGTCATTTCCCCGCTCACCCCAACTTCTGGCACATCATATTTTTTGACTTTTCTTTGAGTTGATTTTGTGAACCAATCTGTTCCTGTTCCGCCGATGATGTCGCCATTTGCAGAAATTGCAAACCCATCATCATTGAGCAAAGCAATGAGTTTTCCATCTTCATCAACCACACTACCGTCATCTTTGGCATAACCAATAATTTCACCATTTTCACCATAAACAGGCTTAGCAGTGGCAACGTTGTTGTAATATTGTAATGGATAAGCCTTCGCAATATATTGCTCTTCAGCATTGTAAATATTGCCTTCTTTAAGCTCAATTTTTCCAGCGAGTTCCCCACTATTGGCAATGACGTCACCATTAAAATTGAGGTATCCTAAAACATAATATTTATCATTACGAATATTATAATCTCTACTTCCTCTAGCAATAACTTTTCCTGATTTATCTAGCACAAAGCCTTTATCTAACTTCCCAATGTTCGCCCCGCTAAAAGCTAAAACATTTCCATCTGCTGCAATATATCCTTGGAGTGAATCTTCTTCTCCATGAACATATAAATCATATAAAGCATATCCTATTTTTTCACGTCCGCTATTAACATAGCCGTAAAAATCAACATATCCAATTTCTTTTTTGTCAAAGCCAATCACTCTTGCTTCTTCATTGACAATTCCGATAAACTTGTTGCCATTATCAAAGGCATATTTATATTTAAAAAGTGTTCCGAGAGGAATTCCTGTGCCAGAGTTTACGCTTTCATCAACTTGCATATAACCCAGTGTTTTACTCTCATCACTAATGACTGCACCAGTTATGTTTGTTTGCCCGATGATTACACCTTCAAAATCAATTGCAGGCGCATTAATAACTGTTCTCCCAACAATTGATCCGTCAACATTCATCAAACGTCCATAAACATCAACACAACCCAAATTATCATTATTATAATTAATCACTTTTCCATCAACAGACGTAATACCAAGTACATTTCCAGCATTTCCGATAACTGGAAGTGCCTTAACCACATGTCCTAATACTGCACCACTATCTGAAATGACCTCTCCATTTAAAAGTGGTCTACCAATATATGTATCTCGATAATTTTTAACTTCACCACGAGGTGTCACAATTCCGATAAATGCGCAAGCATTATCAACAACAGTTTCATATGATGCAAGTTCACCCAAGAAAGCACCCTTATTATCAATGGCAATGCCTCTTTCGATAAGTTTTCCAATATTTGAATCTGCCGAATTTTTTACTCTTTCTCCAGAACCATAGCCAACAAGATTTCCTGTCACATTCAATACAATTGAGTGAGGATAAGCCTGTCCAATTTTTGGCATTAAGTTTGTTGAGCCTTCAGCAGAGGCTTCAATGATATTATTGTTTGGTGTAATTTTTCCAACAATTTTTTGCTTCAGATTATAAACCAAATTTGATGCTGAGAGATATAAAGATTCTTCTGCCTTATCCACGACAAGCTTAGGGTTTATAAAAGCACCAAGCACACGGTTTCTTTCGTCAATATGAATGCCAGAAGTTGTTATCTTGCCTGTGTAGGCATTTCCCTGATTCTCAATCTGTCCATTCAATGACAAATCTGCTGCTTTAATGCCATATAAATTATATATTGGCGCAGGTTTAACTGCAAATCCTTCTAAAACACCTTCTGCTGAAAAGACATATCCGAAAGGAGAAACGCTTTTCTTTTCTTCTTCTCGTCCAATGGTCATATCAATATTTGTCAATCCTTGAATGGTATTATCTAGCCCCATAACAAGTTTTGTCTGAGATATTTTTCCAATAAATCTTCCACTTTTATCATATGCCATATCGGCTTTCATATTTCCCAAAGGTGTTCCTAAAACGGAGATTACCGCAGAATTTCTTAGCGCATGACCAATAAGACTTCCCTTATAATCAAACACAGGTCCCGTTTTAACTTCATGTCCTAAAATTCTTTCTTCGTTGAAAACAGCATTGCCAACCCCTAATTTTCCAACAACTTCTTTGGCTTTAACAATTTCACCATTTGGGATAAGACGACCAATATATTTTCCTTTTTCATTTGAGAACGTTGCTGAAAAATCAATTCTTTTACCAACGACACTGCCTTCAACATTGACAATATCATCATTCGCAAGCAATCTACCAACCACTTTTTCATTCAAAATGACTTCACCGTTATAAGTGATGAATCCTAGATATTTTCCGTCATTCCCAACCGCAAATCCTGTTGAAACAACACGACCTATGACGCGATTATTGGCATCATAAACATAACCATTGGCTCTGATTCGACCAATAATATTTGCCTCAAAGTCTGTTACATCTCCCCCTGGAGCCAAACTTCCAATAAACTTTCCTTGATCTGAAATGACCATTTTTGAAGAGATGAGCTTGCCATCTAAAACATATTCATTGCCAACTTGGCGATAAGCATAGCCATCTGAAGAAACAAAACCAATCTTTTGCCCCTGCAAATTTGTGTAACTACCATCACCAGTTAAGCGTCCCACTGTTTCACCATAATTTGAATAAATCAACCCTGGGAAAAGAACAGCCCCAATGACATCGTAGATTTCGTCGACAACTAGTCCATTTGGCAAAACTTTACCAATAATTTTACCAGAAGCAAGACGAACTGTTCCATCATTGCTCACTTTTCCTAAAAACTTATTATCGTTGCCAATTGCAATTCCTTGTGGGATAATTCCACCTAAAAGCTCACCTTTAAACCCAACAATCAAACTATCTGCATTGATATTTCCAATTAATTGATTGTCAAAATTCACAACCTTACCATCTGGAATGACCTTACCGATTAAGTCACCATTAAAATCTATTGCCGTAATTTCTTGAGCGGCAAGACCTTTTGTCGAAAGAACAAAGACACCTGTCAATACACATAAAAACATAGTGAATTTATGTGAAAGACGAGTTAATGTTTTAGAGTGCTTTTTCAACGTTAATTCCTCCGATTTTTAGCCACTTCTTGCAAGGCATAACCTGAAACTTTTTTATCTAAATCAACAAATGAACCATTGTTTTTTAGATATCCAATGTTTTTACCTTTCATATCGACAACTGTGCCATTTGCAGCAAGGCGTCCGATATATCTTCCATCATTTCCTAAAATCGTTGCACCGATTTTATAAACCTTACCTAATATCGTTTCATTATTTCCAACTGCTAAACCTCCAGAAATTAAACTTCCAACAGCTTTTCCATCAAGTCCAACAACTTTTCCATCAAATCTGACATAACCCGCAAATTTATCGGCATTATCAATGACGATATCTCCATCAAGAAGTTCACCAGCAAGTTTTCCTGAATTACTGATAACATTTCCATCTGGCAAAACACGTCCTATTTTAACATTATTGGTGTCTGCAACACTACCGTCAGGCAAAACATAGCCAATGATGTTACCGCCAAAATCACCAACAACCCCTCTTTTCAAAATGCTCAAGCCTTTATCTGTTGAAGCCCCTGGGAGAATTGCTGTAATGATATCATTCTTCAAATCAATCACATCGCCTAAAGAGTTCATTCTGCCTTTATAATTTCCCCAGATATCTGTTAAAATATCTTCCTGAATGACTTCTCCAATAATTTCACCTCGATTGCTTAAGACCTTATCATCTGAAGTCACGCTTCCTTCTTTATTCCCGTCTAAGTTAATGACTTGTCCGTCTGCTAGAACATAACCAATATAAGAACCGTCATATCCTATCGCTACGCCACGTTTTAAGACATCTCCACGATATTCGCCTTTTGAAGTTATTAATCTGCCTTTAGCATCAATATCTCCGATATATTCTCCAAATCGATTAATCACACGTCCGTCATAATTTGTTTTACCGATAAGCTTCCCGCTAAAGTCAACAACTTGACCTCTTTTCAATGGCACGCCAATCTGAGTATTATAAAAACTTAGCCCATCCCCATGAATTTTTCCCAACGAAGCTCCGCTGTAACTATATATATTGCCATCTGGAAATAGGTTTCCTTTGATGCCTGTTGAATCCATGATAATTGTTTTTTCGTGCATCACCTGACCAATAATATCATTATTATTATCTGCCAAAGAATTATTGGCAAAAATTTTCGCATGACCAATCCCTGAGATATCAATTCTGCCATCTTCGTCAACTTCGCCGATGAAATTTCCGTCTAAGTCAAAAGCATATTTTTCTTCCAAAACACGACCAATATAGCTTCCATTACGACCTAAAACATCGCCATAAACACTCACACAGCCAATTGGTAATTTAGCGTCAGACATCACAATGCCGTCTTGGCTAATTTTGCCGAGATAGTTACCGTCATAAGAGAGTGCAATTCCTTCTCGAAGCACACCGCCAACAACATCTCCCCTATCATTTAAGACTGTTCCGTCAGGGTTAACACAGCCAATATATCCTGCGTTCGTATTTCTCACGATGCCATCGTTGCCAACTTCACCAAGCAAATTACAATTATTATCAAAAACACGTCCTAATTTGACAACTTCGCCAATATAATTGCCATTTCCGTCGTGGATAATTCCATTCGCCGCAACTTTATGTGTGGTTTCTTTATTCTCTTTTCTAATTCTGCCATCTTTTTCCAAATAGCCAACATTTTTACAGCCATATCCAACAACCAAACCACCACGGACTAATTTACCAACAATTTTAGCGCCAGACATATCTTTGACAAGTCCACTTGCTAGAATTCTACCAATTTTTTGTCCTGCAGTATCAACCACTTCGCCATTATTTTTTATAGCACCTAAAACACTACCATCAGGACCAATTGGAATTAAATCCACGTCGACAATTGACCCAACTTTACGTCGAATATTACTGAAGATTTCGCCATTTTCACCAACATAACCAATCACATTGCCATCTTTATCATAGACTTTTCCGTCTTTTCCAACGTAACCAATCACATTGCCATTTTCATCAAGCGCCAAAGTAACATAATCCCCAGCTTTTCCAATGACATTGCCTTCTAAGTCAACCAAAGTGCCGTCTTCTAACATTCTACCGATGATATTTCCGTTGAAATCAACAACATTGCCATTCTCATCAATATAGCCAATTACGTTTCCGTCTTTATCATAGGCAAGACGGCGTGTTGGTCCTATTTTTCCAATTTTTTGTTCATCAACGATATTGCCATTTTCATCTAAATAGCCGACAACTCTTCCTTCCGCATCTACCACCGCTCCATTTGGCATAACGACCCCAAGAACTTTTCCGTCTTTGTCAATTGCAACACGCCCCGGCTTCGTTATATAACCAATAATGTTTCCATCAGCATCAACAACTTCACCTTTTTCATTCAAACGTCCAATAACATTTCCGTTCATATCAACAACTGTGCCATCTGGCAAAACACGTCCGATAATGTTGCCATCTTTATCATAAACATAACCTGCATCAGAAGCTTTCCCGATGACATTGCCGTTTAAATCAACAACCGTACCATCTGGCAAAACACGCCCAATGACGTTCCCATTTAGATCAACAACCGTTCCGTCTGGGTTAACATAGCCAATTACATTTCCAAATTCATCTAAAACGACGCGGCGGTTTTCAGCAACCCCAATGACATTGCCTTCAGAATCTATTGCCATGCCCGCTTCATTTATTCGCCCAATGATATTGCCTTTATCATCTCTTATAAAACCTTCTTCATCGCTATATCCAATGATATTTCCATCGGGACCAATAACCGCTCTTAATTTTTGAGCCTTTTTATCCCCCTCAGCAACACCAGAAGGTGTTTCACAGTAATTGCAATCTTCTTTTCTGATTGCACTGCCTTCTACTGGCACTTTTTCTGCTTTTGCATTACTTTGAGAAAGATTAGATTCATGCCAAGTGATAAGGAAATTATTTTGAACATTTCCCGCAACGACAGGAACCCAACTCATTGTAATATGGCAAGTCTCCTCGCCTCGTAATGTTTTCCCATTACACGTATGGTTAAACTCAAATCCATCTGCAGGAGGTTCTGCCAAATTAATCGCTAAAATTTTAATCGAATTTTTTCCATTAGTACCAAGGGTTAAAACATTCTTTGCCTCAGTCCCCAAAACAACTTGCCCCATTTGTACTGGATTAGGGGTTAATGTCAAAGGAATAACTTTATCTTCAGGCTCTCCAAATTCAATTGCACTCTGCAAAGGATTTACATTGTCAGCCATATTCAACACATCATCATTATCCGTAAAGACTGGTTCTTCATATTCATTGCCAGTATTTTTACTATTTACTAAGAGATAAACACCAAACAAAAACAGCAAGAAAGAAATCACACCAACCGCAAGAATAATGCGGTTGGTTTTTCTGACATAGTTTTCGGAATGTGTTAAATTTTCTTTACTCATTGTGTTCTTACTACGCTACAAAAGACTCCGTTTCTTCCCAGTTTTCCACAGACAGTGTCCCCTTCATTAAGACTATTTACAGGTCCAACTCTCAAGTGGAACAGTTCTTTACCTTGACCATCCGCCGGAGCATCAACGGAATAGAAAGGTTCATAAACAGACAAAACATCTGAATATTTAGAGGAAAGTGTTCCCCACAAAATCTCCAGATTATTCACATTTGCATCTGTGCCAAGTTCAATGGAAATGCTTGATCCTGAATCCATAAATCCAGCTCCATAACCACCACCCATATTTGAGCTTGCACCAGCTTGTTTTCCATTTACGCCCTGAGGGAGTGATTGTCCGCCTCCACTAATACGTTGCATCTTAGAATAATCTGTACTGTCAAAAGCACTCGCATTAGAAATATTGCCATAGTCATTGCCGAAGCCTGCTCCACCATTATATCTTATGCCTCTTCCACCAGCAGCACCCTGACTGCCAACAGCTGGAACGAAATCTGTTCCCGTAGCATTAACCATACCATTTGCACCTGAGCCCATAGCTCCATTTTCATTTCCATTTTGTGAAAAATCTGGTAATGGCGCAGGAACACTCCATTCTTGATTTTCAAGATCGCTTGCAAAAGTCGGCATTCCTTGTGAATCTGACTTTCTCATTTTCAAACAAATAATTCTCTTTCCATTACGCAAAACCATATCCCCAATGGCTTCAACAACAATCAGACGATTGTTCGGACCAGCTGCTCTAAATCCAACTGGCACTTCAATTCGTTCAACAATCAACGTCACAATAGGGCGTTGCGTCATATTAAGAGATTTCTCACCCAAATCAATATAAGTGAAAATATCATCTCTCCAAACTCTTTCAGGTGCGATAACAACATCATCTGGGTTTGGAATATAAACTTCAATATCAAATCTCATATTTTCTGGGTCGAGCGGGATATGTTTAATCCAATCTGCTTTTTGAAATCTTTTTGTGTAAGTTGAATCTAAAGATTTTCCTGAATTGCCTTTACCTCCGGCTCGGCCAGAGCCGCCGCCCTTTCCCATGGAAGAGCCACCCAAACTTCCACCACCATTGCCACCAGCATCTTCGCTAATCACATCAATATCAATGATAGAGTTGGTTAATCTTTCCGTATTCACGCCTTCGCTTTTTGCATAAAATACATATCGATTACCAGAACGTCCAAAAACGATAATGTTTGTGTCAACGCCAACTTGCGCGCCTTTTCGAGGATAAAGAAGAAGCGTATTTGGGCCACTAATTTGCCCGTCAAACGTAGAATTATCACCAATATAAATATCTTCAATTAATTCCCAATCAGGAAAGTTAAGCAAAGTCAACATACCTTCTCTCAGTCTTACAGGCAAGACCAAATCTGGTGACCAATAATATTTTGAATAAGCCGGTCTTGATTGCCCTTCACCAAGGTTTTGCAAAGGATCAAGCCAAGCACTTTGAGTCATTCCCAGCGAGTTAAAGCCAGCATATCCCATGTCCATAGGCATATAGTTTCCCTGACTCTGATCGGCATTTTGATCCATGCTGTTCATGGTTGCTTGGGCATTAACATTTTTGCTAACACTCATAAGAAGGAACAGACATGTGAATATTTTGATTAACTTTAACATTTTACGACCCTAATTAATTTTATTATTCGTTAATGAATATTTTTCAACAGTAAACCCAACTGGATTTTTCATTCTGTCACTATATTTGACAGTTTTGCTACGATATCTAACTTCTAAGGAGGCTGTCCAATAACCCACTTCAGGCTTCACAGAGGATGGGTATAAATCTTGACTTTCATATTCAACTTGCCACAATCCACGGCTCAATTCATTCACTGTGATAATACGAATATCTCTTTTCAAACCTTTTGTTTTAATAATTTGCAAAGCCTTCGTTGCTGTATCCTTAATAAATGCAGAATAAACAAGTGGAGCAGACGTTTCTTGCAAAGGACCACCCTCAGACCATCTAGCTTCCATTTCAGGGATATCTGTGTCAAAAGTTGACCGTAACAAAACATATTCCCTAACAAAAACTTCTGTAATTGCCTTTTCATCTTCAAGTGTTGATCCAATAAGACGGATATTATAAACTTGTTCTTCCTTGTTTTGGAATGTCAAAAGAAAAGGCTCAACACGGTAAAGTGGCACAATCTGGCTAATTGCTAAAAGCAAAACAAAATTACAGCACAGGCTTATTGCCGTGATGATGGCAAACGCTCTTGCTGTCCATAAATATCTTTTTTCGGCAACATTGACAATGATTGTTTCTTGCCCAAGATTAGACGTTCTCGCAAAAGAACCGCCCCCCAGAAGCTTTCTATTCACATTATCACTGTTTAGTTTTTCAGCCATTCTCTTTCCCTAACTAAATTGTGTCGACAAACCAGTCTGGCAAATCCTTAGGTAAATCAAGGTGCATACAAGCACAAGGTGAGAGCTTCAATTCGTCCACACCCTTACCAACGCCAATTGGCTCTGCTTCATAATATGAACCAAAAATACTGCATGCAGAAAGCATCAACACCAACAACAAACTCACATATTTCATTTCGTCCCCCAATCTAAATATGTAACAGCATAATATAAAATTATAATATTTCCAAAGAAAACTTTAATTTTACACTGTAAAATATGAATTTATTAACCTAAAAACATAGCCTGCTTAATAAACTATCTCTAGTTTATTATAAAATATAAAGAATTAATTAAAAGTAAATTAGACGAAAGAAGTCTTGGAAGAAAAAGCTATAAGATTTCAACCTCTGTTTGAGAATATCTTAAAACAGTAAAACCAAGAGGATTAAGTAGTCTTAAGCCCATAAAAAAGCGTTCAGGAATAAAATATGCCGTTATGGAAGCCGTCCAATATCTGGTGGTGACAATGATAGCTTTACTTCTTGGATCACGACGATCATTGGTTAAGTCGTAAGTTTTAAAATCAACTTTCCAAACGTTGCTATTTTCACCGCCTACTTTGCTTGCAGAAATGATTTCAACTTCACGAGACATGCCAATATTTCTAATGAGTTGCCAAACATTTTCACGATAAACCGTAAAATCTGCAAAAATGATGTCTGAAGAATACATATTCACCATTCCCCCAGGATACCATCTTGTTTGCATTTCTCTTTCGTCACTGATGATTGTGTTTCTAAGCAAAACATATTGTTTTATAAAGACTTCCATCAATTGATTTTTTGAAGGCATATTAGGGCTGATTGCCTCATTTCTGACAATTTCTCGAGAAGCATCCTGATTAATCACCAAAAAAGGCTCAACCTGAACTTTAGGTGCAAGATGAAAGATGACCAAAGACCCGCTTACAAAAAGCATCAAAGAAATAGTTGCCAAGAGAATGAAAAAACGGGATAACCAAACATAATAAGTCATTTTTGAGGACTGAACTTCTCTAAACCCACTAATGAAAGAAATAGCTTCTTCCTTCTCGCTTTTAGGAAGGGAATATATCTTAGAACCACTTATGTTTTTTTTCTCATCTGACATCAAATTTTCTCTCTAATAGGAAGCACAGTATGCCCTCACCATTTCATTTAACTCTTTTTCGAAAGCTTCATTAGCCGTTTTTTTATAACCTTCTCTAACCTCAATATTAACCTTTTCAGATTTTATATCTTCTTCTAATTCTGATAAATTCTGTTCAGATCTTGACATTGAAATTAATTCTTCACTATCTTTCATCAAAGCATTTGACAAATTCTTAACTTGCTCAACTCTTTCCTGAACAACACTATTTAGAATTGTGCTATAATTACTCAACTTTCTTGATACATCATTTATGATTTCAAATTTCTTATTATGCAAGGTTTTTTTCACTAAATCAAAATCAGACTGGTCTGCTAAATTCAGATCAGGGCTTGGCTCAAATCCAACATCTTTTAAACTTTCAAAGAGATCTTCTTTAGATTTATCAACTTCAATTTTTAGCTCTTCCACATTCTTACGTAGTTCACTTTCTCTGCGAGACATTTCTATAAAATCCCCAAACTGACTTCTCTTTAACACACCTCTTTCATAAATTAAATCTGTCATTGTTGGTTTATATTCTTTCTTGCCTTCCTCTTGTTGTTTTCGAATTTCTAAAATTCTTTTGAAAACACTATGAACTGTGTTACGGAAAAAGAGATGTTCATTATCTGAAGAGAACATAAATCCTAATTCACTTGAAGAAAATCTTGGTGCCATTTTTCCAACGCCAACAGAACCGCTAAGGTTTTCCTCAACATCTCTTAGTGTGGCATAGTACGACTTTTTACTAATTTCAACCAATTGACATTCAGGCAATTCTTCAAGCGCTTCTGTGCCCATAATATATTTTGCCTCATCAGAAACATCAATAATCGCAGCAGATGTTTTACAAGGATATATCCCTCCTCTTAAGAAATCTGCATTTGCAGCACTATTTGCTGCATCATCTTCGCTCTTTAAAAAATCCTTCAAATCAATATTTTTTTCAACAAATGGACGACTATCAAGAACTATTCTCCAAACATTTGGAAGATAAATTTCAGAATCAAGCAATGCAGTTTTAGAAATGTAATATTTCTTAAAGATGCAATATTCTTTCTTTTCAGGAATACGTGTGATGAGATTAATCGTATATCTCACTTCCACTTTCACATCAGACACAATATCACCTGTCTTTTTCATCTCATCGCAAAGCATTTCTTCTTTGACATAATTATTTTCATCAAACAATGCCGTATAATTTTCTTCATCAAAATAGAAAGTTTCTCTGATTGGTGGCATATAATCTGTGAAAGGCGCTTTTGGTGCTTGAAAATCTCTAGCTTTTCCAACAAGCCCAAGAAAATATTCCTCATCTGGCGTGAAACAACTGTCATTTTCGCACACATTTACCAACATATATTTATCAATCACTTCATTCAAAACGGTCAAAATTGACTGGGTGATATTCATATTTGAAATAGCAAGAAATTTTTCATATGGAATTTCTCGCAAAGCTTGAACCATCTCCTGATGTTGTTTATTTACAACTTCATTACTTTTTTGAAAATATAAATCATCTCCAAGTTCAAAAATAGCATTTCTTGTTTTCATCACAACATCTGTTGCGTAAGTCTTGAACCCATTAATAACACTTGTCGCCTGAGAAAGGCTTGATAATAATGTGGATGAAGCTCCAGCAAGATTTGCTGTCTTTGCAGCTGTCGAAACCATACCACTTAATGGAGAATATTCTCTATTTCTATGCACTTCAGCAAGCTCATTAAGTTGTTTTTGGAAAGAAACTTCCTCATCAGCAATTTTCTTATCATATTCTTTTTTCGTTGCCGTAATTTTATTTTCTAATTCAAGAATTAATTTTTCCAGCCTTGCCTTTTCTTTTTTGGCTGTTTCAACTCTTTTTGCGAGCAACTTTGTGTCTACTCCCGCTTTATAAGTTGTTCCTTCTTCCTCTGCTTCAATTTTTGCTTCTTCTTCAATATTGATAGCTTTGTTATATTTAGAAATATCTTCCTTAACCAACTTTAAATCTTCATTGGCTTTTTCCAAAGCTTTTTCATCTACCAAAGTTGCGGCTTCTTTTTCAGCTTTAATTGATAAAATTTTCTCATCATATATTGCAAAAACACTGTTTGTTTCAGATTCAACCGTGCCCACTGCTTCTTGATCTTTTTTCAACTCTTCAAGCAAATATTTACTCAACTCTTCACTTGCCGAAACTTTTTCCATTTCTTCTTTAAAAGACGCTAACCATCTTTCATTCGCAATCACATTATCAAGTTCTTTAGGTCTGACAGCTAATTTTTCAAGCATTTTTCTTTTTGCTTCAAGTGTTTTTTGTTGCGCTTCCATCCCAAGAATTTCTTTATCTACCTCAGCATGCCACTCTTCTTGTCCTTCCTTCTTTGTATATGAAGCTTTAGAAATGGCAGTCTTTAAATCGCTATTCCATAGTGGATTTTCTTTCTGTGCTTTTTCTGCATATTCTTTTTCATTATTCTCGCCTTTTTCACGGTTTATTGCACGAGCCAAACTAACTTCGACATCTCTCAAATCTGCAATTGTAAAATACTCAAGAATGTTATTATATTTCCCATCAATATAGAGGTCATAATATTTTTTTTGGTCATTCCATAATGGAAATTCAGATTTAATTTTACCCCATTTACTCTCACCGTATTGGTCAGAGACTAAATCTCTAGAAAGTTCAGCCCCTATTTTCCAAGAAAGCATATCCACATCTCTTCCTTCTGCCGCTTCTTTCTTCAAATCTGTTTCACTAAGAGAATTTTCCAAGTCTTGTGAGGAAGCTGTTTTTTTTGCCCCTTCTGTGCCCTTATCAATATCTTCACGGTCAATTGTGCTATCCGATGCCATTGTGGCAACATTTTCAATTGTTGTGCTTGCTGTCATTTGTGATTTTGCAACATCATAACTATCAATCAGCCACTTAGAAACGCCTTGACGAAGCTCAGGACTATTCACCATTGAACCAAGATGTCCTCCCGCCCAAACATTTTCAGGATCTTCATAATATTTCCCAATATAATTTATGGAGCATTGGTCAGATATTGTCAAAATGTCCAATGCTTTTTGATGAAGTTTCTTCATCTTTTCATATTCTTCAAAAATATCACGATAACTCAATAGTTGCGTGCTTAAATTATGCAAACTTAAGCCTTTATCAAGTTCATCGCTTAAAATTGAAAGGTTCTTCACAGCATCAAGATTTTCTTCATTGCCCGCAAAAGGGGAATATATTTTTGGATCTGGAGCAGTAACCTCATTATATGTGGTGAAATCATTCACATTAAAGGTTTCTTCATCTTCAGAGAGCTGAGCAAAAGCAAAGGCTGTTGTCTTGGCATATTTATTTCCCAAAAAGAGAGAAGAACTTTTATTTGTTTTCTTTGTTTCTTTGGCAAGCTCTTTAACTTCCTCAGCTTCTTTTTTCGTGAAAGCAGGCAAGCCATCTCTCATGCTTGTAACCATTTCAACTTGAATGTTCATTGCCGTCAGCTCTTCGGTCATACGTGCCACTCTATCTAACAATTCGGAAGCTTGATAATTTGCATCAAGCGCATCACCATTACTCGAAATTTCACCAACAGAGCCACCCCCATTGTTTATTTCGTCAATCACTTTTTCGAGTTCTGCTTCTAAATCAGGCAAAGAAGCTTCCATTTCTCTAGAAACAGCATAAAGTTCAATAACAGTATCTTTGTAAAAGTTTCCTCTCTGTAAATCATAACATTCGACTGCCTTGCGATTATCACTTGGCTGCACCATAAACATTTTATAAAGGGCATCAGAAACAGACTTTTCATCATAAATATCGGCAACTTTCGTCTTTTTAAGTTTTTTGGCTGTTTTATTAAGCTTTTTCTCATTACCATCTGTCACGTTTAACCCTTTGACTTCAGAAGCAACCGCCCCTGAATTATCAATATTAATGCCTTCTCCTGATGCTAAATCTTTAACCGTATTGATACTTTTGTTAACAGAATTCAACATTGTTCCACCTTGAATAATAACAACTCCAAGGGCTGGTTTATCTGGAATTCCAAGAGAAGGAATTCCTCCTTTAAACGGATTAATAAAAGCATTCGCTTGGTTCATAAAAGCAAATAAACCAAGTGCAAAGAAGCTATAAAAAACAGTTTTCATATTTTTCATCACTCAACTCCTTTACATTTTTGTGCATAGTTGTAATCATCAAGCGAAAAACCCTCTAAATCTTCAGCTTCATTCATCTGATAGATACTTGATTCTGCTAAATATTTTGACGTCTTAAGCTTAAGTTGCTGAATCAGAAGTTTATTATAGCTCATCAAAGCTCTAATCTGTTCTGTTTTCACATTATTTGAGGTGCTTGCGGCCGGTGCTATCCCTTGAGAGAGGAACATACCTCCTGAAATTCCAGAGTCAGGGTCGCTAACTTTAACATTCTGTTCATTTGCTTGATTAAGCACCCGAATTGCATCGCTTAAACTTGCTGTTAAATCTTGCGTATAGCTCTTACGTCTATTTTCCTTAACACCCGCGATTGTTTCAGTTGATTCAACTTTCACAAAAGCTTTGGCTTTAGCTTCTTCAATTGCCTTGCCAGCTTCTTCTGAATATTTATCTCCTTGTTCATTCAGCCAGTCAGTTCCCTTATTTTTCATCTTATCTTCTAAAGCAGAAATTGTTTCATTTACAGGAACGAGCGAAGCTTCTTTTTCATTAAAAAGTGCTGAAATAGTGCTTTCCTTTTGTTCTGCAACATCTTTTTTGAGCAAATTTAAATCAACAATCGCATCTTCAAGTGCTTTCTTTTGAGACTCTGAAACACCACTTTTAGCAAGTTCCGTATTATATTGTGCAATATTTTCATCAATCTTTTGAATTTCTGCCTGATAAGTGCTTTCTGCTTCTTCAACAGAAGCTTCATATGCACTTTCTATACTTGCTTTTTGTTGACGTGCTGCTGCATATTCAGCATATTCTTTGTTTTTTTCAGCAAAATCTTCTGCTTTATCTTTTGCATCTTCAGCAGCATTTTTATAAGCATTTGCCTGCGCTATTTGTGTTGCATATTTTGCTTGTTGTTCTGCAGCGAAAGCCTTGGCTTCAGCAATTTTTCCAACCAATTTTGACATAAGTTTATTTTGAACATCTTTGAGCTTTTCACCAACTTGTCTGGCAAAGTTTCCCACCGTTTCAACGATGTCACCGGCTGTTTTACCAATATCTGCTTTTGGAATTCCAGCAAAAACATCTTGTTGATTCACCAACAGAAAAGAAACAAGCATGAGAATGAAAATTTTATATTTTTTTATACGCATCATTATTTCTCTCCTTCACTGCTTGTTGTTCCAGCATCAGGGTTACGTAATGCATATAATTTATTGTTATAAACGAATTCTGCATAAGTCAAATTCAAAAGACGAATATTATTTAGTCTGGTTATAACGCGATTATCAACCACAGAAGAGCTCTTCAGCATACTCTGGGTGGTTTTTCTTTCCAAGTCTGGTTCTTTTTCTCTGGCAATATTTGTTCTTGTTGTGAAAGCCTTTGCATAAAGATCTGTAAAATTTTTACGCACAAGGGTTTGGTGGTCATAATATTCTTTTAAGGCTGCTTGAGCGGTATCCTTGGTTTCCAAGGAAATTTGAGAAGTTTGTTTTAGTTGAATATCTTCAAGCGTTTTTTCAGTGTCTGTTAAATCTTCTAAACTCATTGGAATAGTTAAATCAACTTTAGGAACTTTTGGCATCATCTCATAGAATTCATTAACACCAATTACATTTGCTGGATTCATCTTACTTAAATCTCTATACTTTTCAAGCTCTGTATCAATCTCCTTTACACCTGCTTCTATCCCTTTATTGAAAATATCAAGATAAAGCAAAACATCGTCAGCGATATCATAGTCAGCTTGAGCCTTGTTCGGAAGGACAAAGCATATAGAAGCAATTATTAAGCTTAGAAATTTCTTCATAACGCCTCCTTTACTCCACATCGCTAAAATCTTCAACACGCATTGAATTGATACCTTCAAGAGATTGTAAGATTGATTGAATTGCAAGCAACTCATTTGTATCATTAATCACTTTCATAAGCTCTTCATTAATTGTTGCGCTCACCGTGAAATCTGCTCTTTCATCTTTTGCTGCCGCAGCTTGCTTAGAAACATCTTCGACCACTGTTTCATCGAAATTAGATGATTTATTTTTTCGATCCATTACGGTTGCTAATGAGGCACGTAATTGCTCACTCAAAACTTGATTGAGCTCTTCTCTTGCAGCATCAACAATTGTTTGGTTTTCATTATGAAGACGCTCAACATAACTTTTAATGCACGTATTAACCACATTAATATCCGCAAACTCTTTTGCATCTTTCTCACATCTATCAACTAATGTTTCAGAAAGTGCATATTTATCATCAATGTAATTGTTGTAAACGGTAAAGCTCGGAGCTGCTATTTGCGCAAAAGCTACACTCTCTGAAAATCTATAAGATTGTTTTTCAGGCAACTCTTCTAATTGTTTCTCTTCATTTTGCAATCGATTGAAACCAAAAGGTTTTCTACGGATGTTTGTTTTGGTTCCATCTGTTGTTGTAACATCGCTTGTTTCAGAAAGATTTTTTCTTGGACGAACCTCTTTAGCGGCAACTCCCTCAACAGGCGTGGCAACCACATTGTCGACAGAAGTGGCTTCTAAATTATCGACAGGCGTTACATCACTTGCTTCAACAGGAATCACTGGTGTTTCACCAACAACAACCTCTTCTGTTTCAGAAATTGTTTCTTCAACACCTTCTACTTCCCCAACCCCTTCAACTGCATTGACAGGCTCAATGATATTCTCTCCCGTAGCATCAATTTCCTCTTGCAATTCCACAGTCGGCTGCGTGAAAGGTAAGCGTCCCGTTGTTGTTTCAGCTTCTTCCTCAACAGGCGTTGAATATGTCTTATCATCTGAATTTATATAGTCTGACTCTTGAGAAGACGTATCGAAAGAACTTGTTGGAATTTGTTCTTTAGCATCATCAATCTTTGAATTGACTGTTTCTTTTGCATCTGATGCCATTTCGCCAACTGAATCTTTTAAATCTACCACATCACTCTTATAGCTTTCATATTCAGCTTTTGCATCATTGATATCAGACTTCACTTCATTGATATCTGCTTTGGCATCTTCATATTGTTGTTTGTATGATTCAGCTTGTTTCTTATATTCCTCATATTGCTTTTTGATATCTGCTTTGGCATCTTCATATTGTTGTTTGTATGATTCAGCTTGTTTCTTATATTCCTCATATTGCTTTTTCTTCTCTTCATACTCTGCCTTGAGCTTTTGAAGTTTACTTTGCTTCTTCTCAATTCTATCTTTTTCTTTTTGCACCTTTGCTGCTTTTTCCTGAACTTTTGCTAATTTTTCTTCTTTGAATTTTGACACACTTTCAACAGCAGAACCTATGCTGCTGTTGATTTTCCCAGAAAGTTTTTTAACATTTTGGATTTCTTTACTTTGTTTGACGATATTAACATTCTTCTCAATACCGTTTTTGATTGCACTTACATCAACGGTTGGAAAAAGAGCATTCGCATTTTCCGGAAAGAGCGCAAATAAAGATACAAATATGAAATATTTGAAACAAAGTTTATATATTTTCATCACAACCTCCGAGAAACAAATGCCTATATTTAATAATATCAAATAAATATCTATTTATAAATGGCTATTATCTGAATTACGCAATATTTAAATATTTTGTAACAAAGTTATCTTCACCATATTCTTTTATTAGCTCTTCAACCAACAAAACATTCTTTCTTCCAGAGTTATAAAGCTTCAAATATGGTCCAAGCCCCCCTAAATTCACATCAAGGATAACAGACTCTCCTGTTGCTTGACGAGAAAGCAAAATGGCATATGGAAATTCACGATATGTTTTACCAAAAATGAAATCAAGCTCTCGGTCGGTTAGATTCCAGTTTGCATAGTCTTCAATGGTTGCTTGTGGGTTTCTAAAGAAGATAACCGTTTGACATTGACCACGAATAACTTCACCAACACCTAATTTATCAATGATGTTTGGCTGTTGGAAAGCACATAAATATGCCTGACGTTTTTTACGTCCCTCTTGAAGTCCGATAATGAAATAGTCTCTAAACATTGGGTGTTTCAACATTGGCGCAGTCTCATCAATCATAATCAATGATGGCACGCCTGTTTCGCCTGTTTCACTTTGAATTCGGTGCATAATATAGCTAATTACAGCTGGTGCAAGAGTTTCATCCTCAAAAATATGTGTAAAATCAAACGCCATAAAACGTTTTGTTTTCAAGTCGAGACTATCATTTTCTGCATTAAAAATGTTGCCATATTGATCAGGATTAATCCAACGATAAAGTTCTCTTCTCATATTCCCTGTTGGCGAGAAACAACTCTTATATAAGTTTTTCATTACTCTTTCTTCAGGACGAAGATAGTCAAAAGCTGTGGTAACAGCACGAGCAATTTCTTTTTCTGCTAAAGCGTCATCAACCATTGTAATTGATTTTAACCAGCGTCTTAAGAAAGCTTTGTTCACTGGTGAATTTTTAGTATCAAACGGATTAAGGGACACATTTTTTTCATCCCCATCAAACCCAATATATGCACCTTTAACTGCACGGGTAAAAATTTCTGCACCACGGTGACGATCAAAGAAGAAAACTTTCAAATCGCCATTACGCATTGCTTGTCCTGCCAAGAAAGTTAGCAAAGTTGTTTTACCTTGACCAGTTGGACCAATGATACAACAGTGAGCCACTGCACCTTCTTCTGAAGAGACATGGAATTGAAAATTATATGCTGAGCCGTTTGCTGTTCTAAAAACCGTAATTGCTCCTGGACCCCAGTCGCTTTTTCTAAACCCTTCTGAAGGCTTATCAAAAGTTACGGCTGACGCAACAACTCTGGAAAGATATCTATATGTTCTTGGATATGATTCATAAGTTGGGAACTGATTAAAGAAAGTCGCTTGTGTTACCCAACCTTCTCGAACTGGTGTCACCCCAAACAAACGACAAATTCTCTGAACTTCACCTTCGGCAAACTCAATTTCTTCATCACTATGTCCTTTGAGAATAATGGTCATTGCATATTCACTCAAAGATTGGTAGTCCGCATCACTATCTTCAATGGTTGCTAAAGCAACGGAATATTGGTCAACCACATCAGCAGAAAAACTTGTCACTTCAGCCATTCTTTTTTGTTGCATCAACAACATTCTGGCATTTGGCTTAAAGATTGGTTTCACATTATGGAGTAAGACAAGTTCGCAGTCGATTGAAAGCAATGAGATAATCATATTCTCATCCATATAATCGCCTGAACTTCTAATTCCCATTGAGATAGCATACATCTCTCTGTCGCCAGAGAAAAATTTAATAACGCCCTGTTCACCCGTAAAATGAATATGATCGGTTGTTAGCATTTCATTTAGGGCAACTTCCTGTGCCCCCCTCACCTTTGGTTTTGGTTTTGAAATCGGACTGCATAATCTCGAAAAAACAGAAAGAGGACTCAAATCAGCAGGACTATCTTCACTCTCATATAACGTTTTCACACCATAATCATTTAAGATAGCGAGTAAAGATTGTGAGGCATAGTTCAAATCTTTCAAAGCATCAGTTCTGTTAATCACTGAAAGGACAACATAGTGACTATTGCTATATATTCTATCTAGATTATGGTTCCAAGTGTTGGAAATTTGTTCAAGCAGAGGATTGTTAAAGTCATCAACGGTTGCATCCATTTCTATGCGGTCACGGAGTGTTAAAACTCGGCAAATAATTTGCATATCTGACATATTGTCTATCCAAGACTTACGAGCCTCTGCCATAGAAATATCTTTTTCTTCCGTCACAAAAGATAAATCTGCTCCATCAACTTTAAACACACGTGCAAAAGAGCCGTCACGACAACGAATTGTCATACCATCAGACATTAAGCGATTAAACGGTAAAAAATCAGAAACTTTGGACTCATGCGGTTGAGGCAAAATAAGTCGACCCAATTTTGTTGCCCACAAACCAATAAAAGCCGCCGCAGAGACAAATCCAATAACAGCAACCAAAACTTCAAAATTACTTAAGCCTTCAACAAAGAGGCTGAACATATCAATATCAGGGCGCAAATTTATTCCCCTTTTCTTTATACAAATTGTTGGAAACAATACGTGTTTGACCGAAAGCTTGCATCATACTAGAAATGTGAGGCTCTTTTGTGCCGAGCAAAACAATTAACCCATGAACAATAACAATACTCACAACAAACACAAGAGGGTTTATGTCTATCATTGCAATGCTGATAAACATAAAAGGAAACTGTAATCCGAGGTTAAGCAACGTTGGTAAAAAAGGTCCCCATAAAATTTTTGGAGGACTAGCCACGGCTTTTAATATCGGTTCTCTCATTTTATCTCACCCTTACAGATTTTATCCTGATTCTAACTCAAAGATTTTTTAATGCAACAAAAAAGCAATATCCCTTAAAAAAAGGCATACTTTACAGTATACCTTTTTTATGAAAATTAAGTTAATTGATTTACTTTGTTCTATAAGCCATATTGACTCATATCAAAACCAGCAGCTTTCATCTTTTCAATATTTTCTGGTGTCAAAACAACTTGTCCACCATTTTGTTTCTTAATCTCTGCAAGAACAGCATCTTGAGCTTGCATTTTTGCAAGAGAAGCATCTCCCTGAGCTTTCAGCGCAGCATCTACATCTGAACTACTTGTAGTAGGAGCTCCAGATATACCATATTTAGCAAAATCTGCTGCACTGATTGTGCCTGTTGATGTTGTGGCAGGCGTTGAGCTTGCGGTGGTAGGCGTTGAGCTAGCACTAGAACTTGATGAAGATGCTGGCGTTGTTGTCACAACACCTTCTGTGTTCGTAGACGTCACACTACCATCCGACTTTGTTACAACGCTTTTACCGAGAACCTTCACAAGGTTTCCACTCGCATCACGCTTATATTCATCTTTAGTTGTCACCTCAACAGTTCCATCAGCATATTTAGTTGTGGTTTTTCCTGTCTTATCTGTTGTACTCGTTAGAACCTTGCTATTTGTTACGGCATAATTCTGTGGGTTTAATGCCTTATCTTTAGCCGCAGCATTATCCTTGATTTCTTGATTTGATGCCACAACATTTCCTGTTGCAGATGCTCCCAAGGTTGCCAACCCTGCAACAGTTCCAAGAACTCCACCGCCAGCAATATTTCTCATAACAGTCGCATCATTTGTGGCAGAACTAATTGCTGCTGCTGTTTTAGCAGATTTATTACGACTTGCCTCTGCATCAGCAACCATAGAGGTCATAACTGTATTGCTAAGACTTAATAGACCATCTTTTGTTACTGAAGCACCTTTAATTTCTTGTCCAGCTGCGTTAACAAATACACCTTGTTCATTAAACTTACCAACATAATTTCCATCTTTATCTGTGAAGTTACCATCTTTATCTTGGGTCATATGATCACCCTTCAAGACACCACCCTGCATATTAAATGCCAGTGCATTTGTTTGCTCACCTTGACTTCTTAATTCAGCATTTAATGCTCTATCTTCATTTGTTAATGTAACATCTTGAACACTATTTGCAGCTGTTGCTACATTATGTTGCAAATTATTCATTAATTGATATGAGCTATTATCCATAACACTTTTTGCATCAGCAACTGTGTTTGCTGCTGTCATCAAACTATCTAAGTCATCAATATTTTTAATTGCATTTGTGACTCTTGAAATTTGTTCGTTTGTTGTTTTAATATTTGATTTAACAGCTTGCACACCACTATGCACAGCCTTAGCGGCTGTAATTGCAGACTGAACAGAACCCTTCAAGTCTGATAATGACCAACTTTTCTTTGTAGCCACTTCATCATCTTGACAAACTTGTCCTGCAACACAGTCCACTTTTGATGCGTCACCGTCTGTTCCACTGACCATTGCAAAACCTGCTGGCAAATAATCTCCATATTTCATTTTATTTGTGTTGTCTGGTCCAATAAAATATCCAATAAATGGTGCCATCATGGAAACTAAAAATAAGCCAAAAGCAATTTGTGCCAAGTGTTTCCAACTAATTTTTCCAAAGATTGCTGAAAAGGTAAATGCAATTAACCCAAAACCAGAGAGAACATAAATAACCATTCTCAAATCATCAAGTGTCAAAACAATTTTACAAGCAACTGTTTCAAACACATTTACTGCTCCATCACATTTTCCGTTACCAATATTAGCGGGGGTTTTATAATTGTCTGAAGCACCAACACTAGCCGTGCTTGTCCCACTGCTACTTGTATTACTGCTTGCTGGTTGTTCTTCAACTGTTCCAGAATTTGTTTCTGCGGTTGAACTACTTGCTGTGGCAGGCGTTGAACTCGTATTAGATGAGCTTGCAGGAGAGCTAAATGTCATCGTGCCCATTTCAATATTTGACGATGTAACTGCTGGCATACTTCCTGAAGCTGCAGGATTTACATTCATAACTGCATCTTCAGCTTGACGTTTAAACTCAGCTTGTTGTTGTTCTGTTAACCCTTCAAAGCTTTTTGTATAGAACCCTTTGTCATCTAATTTAAATCCACTAACATCCCAACCATTAGCTTTTACTTTTTCAAAATCTTTAGGTGAGTAACCATAGCTAAAAGTTGATTCTGTAACACCCTCTGCGAGAACGATACCACTCCCAAAAACAGAGCAAAACATCACCATCATCAATATGGACAACATTTTCTTAACTGAATTTTTCATAACACCCTCCTCGCTATTCTTAAAACGCGTAATAACTTTTATCATTCTTCAACAATTGACGTTGTTCTACTACTACTGTCTTCTTTCTTTGCTGCCGCTTCATTTGCTTCATTCCAATGCTTTTGATCCAAGGCAGACATCCCAGAGTCATTTCCATAAACAAGCGTATCAGTAATTTGTTGAAAACTTCCGTTGTTACCATCTTCTGTCATATAATTAATGATTGCCGCTGTGGTCGAAATCACCACCAAACCAATCATAATTGCACTTAACCATTTCCAGTTCAAGTTACCAAAAAATGCACCAACTGCCACAGCAACAATTCCAAAACCTGAAACTGCAAAAACAATCTCTCTCATTCCAGTAAAAATTGTTGAACCAGTTGTTAATAGGTTTGAAAAAAGGCCTGTATCTTCGGCAGCCAAACATGTGTTTGCTGTAAATAAAACTGAAGAAAACACAACAGCCAACAAAAAAAACTTCGTTATATTCTTTAATTTTACGTACAACATCCCCATCTCTCCACTTTTCTTCGTATAAAAATTATTTTTTTTAACAAAAGGAGGGCGTAATGATAATTTATGTTTAATCAAATTTCTCATAACACCCTCCTTTGTCAAAAATCAACCACTAACAGTTAAATTAGATATCACCAAAAGTAGTTTCTAAGTTTGGACGTCTGTCACCTGTTGCATATTCAACAATCGCACCGGCAGCAGCCAAGATTGCAAGACCAACTGCAAGTGAAGCAAACCAAGTCCATTTCATCTTACCGAAAACAGCTGAGAAAGCTAAACCGACAAGACCGAAACCACCTACGATGAAGATAATTGTTTTCACACTTACGAAAACACTTTTTGCTTTGGTTTGAGCGGTTTCCATCAACGAGTTACCATCTACTGCGGCAGCATCACCAGCCATTGCCATAACTGCAAATAGAACCATACAGCTCAATGTCCAAATATTTTTCTTTAGAAATTGCATTTTACTTCTCCTTAAATTTTATATAAAACTCCCTGTACTATTATAGAATAGCCAATTTTTGGCTTTTTGGCTAGTAATATTCTCGTCTAGTATTATGAGATAATCAATTGTTTTTACAACATATTTTTTTGTGTAACAAAAATTTCACAGTGAAAAAATATCATTCAAACAAAAATAACAACTTATTTTATATCTGTTAATGGTAAATTTTTTCATAACATCTCAGATAATCTTTTGATGTTTTGCATTATAAAATATTCTGAACATTAATTAATCTTTAAAACTATTTCCCTTATTATATGTGATGATGCTCAGTTTAGGTTTTAGAAAATACTTGCAAATATCAGTATTTTGCTTTATTTAAGAGCATAGAGAGGATTTTTATGAGAAAAAACGGGTTGAAGACCTTTATATGTAGTTTTTTATTATCTCTGCTTACGATTTTTTTAGCAGATAAGTATTTTTTTCGCCCAATAAAAACAGACAAAAATTCTGAAATTAAAATCACAAGCAACAACATTACGCTCTTTGTTAAAGAAGAACCTACAATTATTGCATACGCAGAAACCCTTAAAGTCGACAAAGAAGAGCTTATCAGAAACGCTAATGAACAAGAAATTGAAGAATATGCGTCCCTTTTAGAAACATCTTCAGGTGTTTATAATGATGAAGCACCTATTTTATATGCTGATGATGACAGCTATTTTGCAGACACATACATGGTGGCAGAAAAGGTTCTTCCTTCAGAAGAAGCATCTTCTGCACCTCTTAACATCGCACTTTCAGAAGACAAACCCAGTGAAACGTCATATGCTCTTGCCGATACCCTCCCTCTTAATGAACAAACAGATGAAGCCTTCCTTCCAGAAGAGTCTTCTGAGAATATAAAAAAGCTTGCACTTGCTGAGCCAACCCCTCAAAAAATTGATGTGTTTGGATTAGAAAAAAATGATACGCCAGTTTCTCTTTCCGAAGTTAACGAAGCTTTAGATGAAAAGGAAAGCATAGATAAAGAGTTAAAAATTGCAAGTCTTTCTCATACGGAGGAGCTTGAAGAAGATTTCATTCCAATCCAGAGAAAGCAAAATGAATCTGTTTCCCGAGGCAAAATTAATATCAAGACAAAATCTTCTGAAAATGCTGTAGCAATGACTAAGGGCAATATTCCAATTGAAAGCGTTTCTAAACAAGAGAAAGCAAAATCTATTCCATCTCAACAAAGCGAAGAGAGTTCTCCATGGGTTGTGGCTAAAAGCAGAAGCGACACTTCTAACTTCATTCCACAAGCAACCGTGAACCTTGAACAACCTTCTGAGAACTTAGAACCTCAAACAGAAAGTGCTTTATTCATTGAGCCCAAAAAATCGCAAGCCGAAACAAAAGTTGCTGACATGGTCAGAAACATTCTTATTCCTATTCCTGAAGATATCCTTAAAGAGGGAAATGTAACGCCACAACTCATTTCTTCACAGAAAAATAAAGAGCTTCAAGAAAAAATTGAACAAAATCTTGAGGAGAGAAAAAGCAAGGAGCAGCTTTCAAAAGCACAGGGAACAGATACAAATAAAGAAGGAAGCGATGCTGAGCAAAAAGACGAAACAAAGGGTGATAAAAAAACCAAAAAGACCATTTTTGACAGCTTAAGCTCTATTTTCTCTGGTGAAACACCTATCATTGGCACAACTAAAATCGTTGAAGAAGAAGATCCTGGCACCAAATTGTACAAAAGTTTTACGAAAGCTTCTAAAAAAGACAATAAAGTAACTAAAATTTTACCAACGGAGATTAAACTATCCTTTCAACCGAACCGTGCAGAAATTTCTGGTCCAACATTGAGATGGCTAGAAGCTTTTGCAAACAAGGTCAAAGAGGATAATTCTGTTTTTCTTGAGGTGCGGATTGATGGAACAAGCTCTTTTGAGCTTCAACAAAAAAGATTAAGACTTTTACATAATATTTTAACTAATAAGGGTGTAGAGTATAACAAAATTAACACTGTTTTTACGACAAGAGAGCCAAATTCTTTTATTATAAGAGCAGTGCGTGATGACAAAACGGTTGATAAAAACAACAAAGAGGCTAATAATCTCTCGAAATATTACCAAACTTGGTAGATTTCTCTGATATTATGAAACTCGCTAAAAATGGATAGAAAACTATGGAAAAATATAATATCGAAATAGCAGAAATCAGAAAAGCATCGTCCTTTGCTTTTGGTTTTATGTGTCTATTTATATTGACTGGCTGTGCGGGAACAATCATGGAACCAGCACAAACAGTTCCTGTTGAAGCCTCTTGCGACGACAGTTTCTCTCAAACTTCCGACAACACATCTTGTCAAGGTGGCGTGCAAAGTTACGAAGAAACTGAGTTTGTTAACTATACCCAAGTTGCTGCAGATTATAGAGAATATGGCGAGAGAAACCCTCGCGACGTTCGCCTAACTCAAGCTGGGGCAGGAAATAATCTATCAGCGTCTATTCCGCCAACCATTGAAGAAGAAGTGTTGGAATATGAAGAACAAATCAGTGTTTCAGAGGGGGCAAGTGACGGAAATTCAACTAGCTCAGATGAGGCTAGTGCTGAAGATCCCGTTGAAGATTGGCTCGCTGAAGAAGGTGGAACACTTAAGCAAACACTCACTGAATGGAGTGATAAATCTGGATGGAGACTTGTCTGGAACACCAACAGAAACTATAAAATCACTGCTGGTGCAATGTTTAGAGGCAGATTTGCCGACGTCAGCTCAGCACTTATCAGAGCTTTTGCCAGAGCAAGACCTGCACCAATTGCAACATTTTATAAAGGTAACCGTGTCTTAGTTGTTGAGACCTTGGAGGATGAAAATGCGTATGACTAATTTATTAAAAATCTGTTTAGGGATGGTGGCAAGTGTTTTCATCATCTCTTGTTCTGTGTCCCCTCAAACAGAGGCGACTGCAGAAAGAGAAGTTCAGGTTACATCAAATTTGATGGAAAAAGCAAAGGCTCCAAGTAAAGTAGCACCAGAAGATGTTATCCGTGTTAAAAATGATATTTGGCTTGGTGATAAAAGCACTGTTGAATATGAGGGCGAACCTTTACCAACTTATCTTGAAGCAAAGGACGGTATCACTTTGGTGAGCAATCGTCCAATTACGCTTTATGAAATTGGCGATATGATTAATAAAGTGACTTCAATTCAAGTTAGATATGCACCTGCTCTTGAGAAAGATGCTATTTCAGCTGCGCTTGAAAACGCTCCAACCACAGATAATATGAATTTAGGCTGGGCTGAACCAACAAAAATGCTTGTTTCCTATAAAGGACCTTTAAGTGGGTTACTTGATGAGGTTTCTTCCCGTTTTGGTATTTGGTGGAAATATGAAAATAATCAAGTTTATTTTTATAGATATGTCACAAAAACATTTGTGCTTTATAGCTTGCCAACAAAACAATCTCTCACTGCAAACGTTGGTGGACAATCAACAGGTGCTGGAGGAGGCGGAACATCATCTATCTCTTTAACAAGCTCTGCAGAAATTGAGCTTTGGACAAACGTTGAAAAATCTATCACTTCAATGGTTGATACTGAAGCAAAACTCAGCATTGATTCCACAAACGGAACAATTACGTTAACGGCAAATCCGAATGACATCAAAAAAGTTGCCAAGTTTGTTAACGAACAAAACCAAAGACTTGCAAAGCAAGTGGCAATTAGTGTCAAAGTTTTCCAAGTCACGTTGAAAGATGCTGACAAATATGGGCTAAACCTTAATGCTGGTTTTGATGATGGAAAAACAAAATTCACTTTGTTAAGTCCTGCTAATGCTTTCGGCGATGATATGGCAAAGAATATTTCAATGGCAATTAAACCTTCAAATTGGAGCCTTGATGCCTCTATTCAAGCTTTATCAACCCAAGGAACAGCAAATCTTGTTACAAGCGGTACTGTTACAACCTTGAATAATAAACCAGCTCCAATTCAAGTTGTGAGCAAACAGAAATACATTTCTGAAATTACAAAAACAAACAGTGGTGGCGATGCTAACTTTGTCGACCTATCCGTTGAAACAGACGAAATTGAAACTGGTTTTACAATGGATGTTTTACCTCGTATTTTGGAACATAATCGCTTGATGGTTTCTTTCAACTTGACTTTATCTGACCTCGTTAGTCTTGAAAGAGTTAATATTGGTGAAGAAGATAGTGGTCAATTCATTCAAAACCCAGTCATTGAGTCTCGTGGTTTCACGCAAGAAGTCGCAATGAAATCCGGAGAAACCCTCATTTTGACAGGTTATGAAAAAGTTGACAACAACATTGAAAAAACTGGTGTTGGCAAAGCTTCTAATACACTCTTCGGTGGTTCTACTATCGTTGAAAAAGATAAGGCTATTTTGGTTATTGTTATGACACCTGTTGTTCTAGAATCTCCGTTAACACCTGAATCTAGAATGAGAGATATGTAATCAGCATAAAGGGCTAAGATCGTGCAAGATGAAACTGATGAAATAATTGAAACAAGTTCCAACGACACTTTCGAACCACTAGGGGTTGAATCTGATCGTGCTTGGGGAACAAGAGTGAGCATTGGTGGCTTAAACTATGCCACTAGCTTGTTCTGGCAACCTCTCCAAAATGCTGATGACCCTTATGTTGAAGTGGAAGAAGCAAGTGAAGGAATTTTGGAAGGTGCCGACCTCTTTTGTATCAAAAAAGGTAAAGCTCCACAGTTTGGTATTTGCGTTTCTCATGAAGGATATAAAAACAACGAAGAAGTTGCAGCAGTTAGGTTAGTTTCCTCTTTTTCAGATGTTTCATCTTTTGTCGCAGTTTTCAAGCTTAAAGAAGGCTGGTGGTATACTTGCGTCAGAAACGATATTATTCTCTCTGATGGTGATATGCTCTTCAAAAACGAAGAAGAGGCCAAAGAACAATTTATGTCAATGCTTGCTGTTCCAGATTGGGGTTATAAAATTGCTCCAACTGAATGGGAAATTGATGACACAACCTATCCTGACATTGAAGATGTTTTTGAACGTGGGCTAACAGCTAAACTCCAAAAAATTAAAGCACTTCGTGGCACAAAACTTTTGACGATTGTTGGTATTTCTGCGGTCGTTGGTCTGTGGTTGCTTTATAGCATTATGGATGCTATTTTCCTAACACCTCCAAAAAGACCAATTATTGCACCAGTGGCACCAAAAATTATTCAGCCTGATCTTCCGCCACCAGAGCCAAAACCATGGGAAAAGATTAAAGACCCAAGCCAAGTCATGGAACAATGCCTTGGTGGTGTTCTTTCTTTGATGAAAATTATGCCTCCAGGTTGGAAGATGGGCAACATCGTGTGCAATCCATCAGCGATCTTAACTGACTGGACAAGAGATGTTGGTCGAATTTCTTGGCTGCAGAAATCTCTTGATCAGTCTGGACTCACTTTTTCTGCAAAATCTATCTCTGACAACGGAAATAGTGCGATTGTTTCTCTGCCTTTCAATAACATCAAAAGCATTGAAACGCCTCCAACAATGAATGACTATGATTTGAAGGTGATGTTAAACAACATTTTCCAATCTCTAGGGCAAACCGTGACTTTGACAAGTTTTTCATATAAGTCACCTCAAAACAACACTTATCGTTCAGTTAAATTTACCTTTAACTCAAACAGTAATCCGTTGGTTTGGAGAGATTTGTTAACAAAATTTTCAGGACTTGATATTACAATGATAAAATATAATGTTGGTAATGAAACTTGGGATTATGAAGGAGCTATCTATGTATTATAATATAAAGAGAATATTGAGCGGAACGACACTAACTTTACTTGTTGCTTCATTGAGCATAAGTGATGTGCGTGCTCAAGGAACAGTGTCCCTTGCGAGTGATGTTGAACAAAACGATGGTTTCCTTGATTTTGACAGCGGCATTCCTAATGAAGTTTCCCTTTTTGAAGAAGAAACGACTGCTTCATCAGGGTTGATTCAGCCAACTGAAAAAATTTCTGCGGAGAAAGTCACCCTCACTGAAAAGAAAGATGAAACACCTCAAAACCTTTTTGGTAGTCTTGAACCTTCTTCAACAGATGTTGTAAAAGCCAAAGAAACGGCTGAAACAGATTTAGGCTCTGTGCCTCAGTTGCCTGCAGGCAATGCTTTTGGTGAAGTTCTTTTATCACAAACGGATGAACGTTTGTTTTCTCAAATGTCAGACTTGGAAAAACAAACAGCTTTGTTGACTTTAGAGCTCAGAAGAGAAAAAATCAAAAATGAAATCGAAGCAATTAGAATGCAAAGACAAAAATCTATTCAAGATGAAGAAGATGCAAAAGAACGCAAAAGACGTGAAAAACTCAACTGGGAAGCTGAACAACAGAAAAAACTTTTGGCTGAACAGGCTAAGTTGAAAGAAAATGAAATCAAACTTGAAAAGCTAAGACAAGAAAAAGTTCTTAAAGCTTATAAGTCTCATATGCTTCTTGAAAACAAAAAGTGGATTGAAGCACTTTCAACAGCTTATAAAAAGACTCAAGCCGTTGAAAAAGAAAGAGATGATTATATCAATGACTTCAAAAATAAGATGACTCAACTTTCCACTTTATCGAAGAAAATTTCTAGCGAAGCTACTACTGCAAAAGAAAATTATGCAAAAGAAATTGAAAGTTTGCAAACACAAATTTCCATTTTGAATGCTAAAATTAAAGCAATGAGCACCTTGCAAGGTGATGGCATCCAAAATCCATTCTCAACACCAGGATTTGGCACGAGTGATAATCCTAATCTGAAATTGAGTGATGAATATATCATTCTTGAAATCAGAGGAAAAGGAGATAATATGATTGCTAAAATTTCTAATAAAAGCGGTGCTGAAGCTTTCTTGATTCAAAAAGGAACTTTATTGAAGAGTGGACACATCATTGAAGAAATTGCTCCAACTTTCATTAGAGCAGATCGTGCTGGCGCAAAAGATTATATCTATTTCTCAGCTGGTGGTATTCTTGATAAAGAACCAGATGCAGAATTGAAAATGAAAAGTCTTGTTCCTTTGGGTTCAGAAAGCGTAATGAAACCTTCTCAAAAAGAAGATGATAAATTTGTTCCAGACAGCTTTATGAAAGGCATGTTTGTTAGATAGTTTGTGTTTTTTAATCAAACACAATTGTTTATAAGCAAGGTATTATGATGGTTGAAGAAACTACAAATAACCCTCAAGTTGATCAAGGAGATGGCGCAACGCCATCTCCTGTGGTTACGGCAACACAGAGAATTGATGCCTACTTTGCGAACGGAAACAAACTTTTAACGCTTCAAGGTTCATCTCTCACAATTGATGATGATACGAGACGTCTGTTGGCTCTTTTTGCTGATGGACAATTTATTGTTTCTGAAAACCACAAATTTGACGGACGTGTGCTCAGTTTTGAAGTTTTAGCCCGCAAAAGAAGACTTAACATCAGGAAGCCACAATATGTTTCCATGAACGAGCTCAACACTGTTTATGCGATTGCTGAACGAAAATTTGCTTCTCTTGAATCAAATGATGGCACGGTTGAAAGCTTGCAGATGCAGAAAGACTTTGTCAATGTGGTCGCAAGAGCAGCCAGCCAAAAAGTTTCCGACGTTCACGTCATTGTTGCAGCAAGCAACACGCAGATTTTTTTCCGCATTAACGGTATGATGATTCAGGAAATGGAATATAACAAAGAATGGGGCGAAGCCTTTGTGCGTGCCGCCTTTGCCTCTGCCGACATTTCCGACTCAAACTATGCTCAAAACGAATTTCAAGGCGCACAAAAGCTTGGATCAACACCTCTGAGAGGGTCAAAAGGTAAACTGATGTTGCCACATAATGTTTTGGCAATTCGTTTACAATTTAATCCAATTGCTTTTGGGTCGCAATATTTAGTTATGCGTTTGCTTTACGCTGATGACAACCCAGATGGCAGTGGTGACTTGGAAACGCTTGGTTTTGGAAAATATGAACTTGATTTATTTTTCCGCTTAAGAGCTAACCCAATTGGGCTGAACATCATTTCAGGGCCAACCGGTTCAGGAAAAAGTACGACCTTGCAAAGAAATATGATTAAGCTTTTGCAAGATAGAGACTATGAAGTTAACCTCATTACTGTGGAAGATCCGCCTGAGTATCCAATTCCTGGGGCAAGACAAATGCCTGTGACGAATGCTAACTCAGAAGAAGAAAAAGATGAGCAATTTACAAAAGCCTTGTCTGCAGCGCTTCGTTCTGACCCTGACATTTTGATGGTTGGTGAAATTCGAACACTTGCTGCGGCAGAATTAACCTTTAAGGGCGCCCTTTCAGGTCACTCGGTTTGGTCAACACTTCACGCCAACAGTGCACCAGCGATTATCACTCGTATGAGAGATATGGGCGTTGAACCATATATGTTGAATGATGCCGAAATTATGAAAGGTTTAATTGCGCAACGTCTGTTCAGAAAACTTTGTCCGCATTGTCGCATTCCTGTGAAAGAAAAATATAACGACCCTGCTGTGAAACGTCTAAAAGTTGCCATGGGAGATTTTGGCATTGAAAATTCCTTCATCAAAGGTCCGGGCTGTAAGTTTTGTAATGGTCAAGGGGTTAAGGGCAGAACATCTGTGCCAGAGATTATTCTTCCTGATGCAATGTTTTTGGAATTGATGATTAATGGTGAAACTAGAAAAGCCATTGAATACTGGACCAGTGATTTGAACGGCAGAACCTTGAAGGAAGCTGCCATTGAGCGTATGCTTAAGGGATATATTGATTTAGAAGAAATTGAACGTTGGTGCGGATTGCTTGATCAGCGTCCAATATACTAAGGAGAATTTATATGGCTAGAGACCCAAAACGCAGATCGACTTCCCTGAACAAGGCAGTGAACAGCCTTAATCAGGTTGAAATGTATTATGCAAGAATGATTTGCCTGTTTTCTGGAGCTGTCAGACTAAAAGTTTTCAAAAAAATTGCGGCTTTGATGAGCAACCGATTTTCCTTAATGAACTCTCTTGATATGCTCCACGATGGATTTTCCAATGGTGGAAAAAGCCCTAATGAGCCAATGGCAATTGCCGTTGCCGCTTGGGCAAGAGCCTTGCAGAATGGTTTGCCATTTTCAGAAGCTTTGAAAGGCTGGGCACCAGATAGAGAAAGATTGATGCTTTCCGTTGGTGACGTGACCGACCTTGAAAGTGCGATTTTAAACCTTATTAAGGTGACAGAAGGGTCAACCAAAATGATTCGTCCGATTATCGGAGCGGTTGCTTATCCGAGCTTTTTGGCGATGATGTCTGTTTTGATTATTTATGGAATTGGGGTTTATATGGTTCCGCCGATGGTTGAAGCTGCCCCTGGGGTGCATTGGCGTGGAAGCGCTGCCTCATTATATAATGTTTCCGTGTGGATTGATAAAAACTGGATATTTGCTTTTGCCAGTTTACCAATTGCAATGTCAGCAATTTATTTCACCATTGGGATTTGGACAGGAAAGGTCAGAGCCTTTGTTGACAACATGCCACCTTGGTCGCTTTATAAAGTTTTCGTGGGCATTAGTTGGCTCTTAGCTTTATCTGCACTTATCAAAGGTGGCACACCAGTTTCAACAGCTTTGCGTGCCTTAAGAAAAGACTCTAGCCGTTATTTGCAAGAAAGAATCGACAAAACGCTTGTCTTCGTCAATAATGGTGACAACTTAGGACAATCTTTGATGAAAACAGGGCTTAATTTTCCTGATAAAGAAATTGTGGCTGACCTTAAGATTTATTCCGAATTGGATAACTTTGAAGAAGCCTTAGATAACCTAGCAAACAACTGGCTTGAGGAAAGTGTGTATATGATTGAACAAAAAGCCTCAATTTTGAACATGGTTGCTTTGCTTTCCGTGGGTGGTGTAATTGCTTGGGCTGTTTTAGGCGTGTTTGCCATGCAAGACCAGATTACGGCTTCAATGGGAATGTAAAAAATGAATGGAATGAAGAAAAAAATTGGCTTTTTTCTAGCGTTTTTGCTAGTTGTATGCGGTTTAATCCTCATCTTTTGGTTAAAATCTGGCATAAATGCAGAAAAACCAATTGCACAACTTTTTCATATTTCTCAAGAGGTTAGACAACATTTTAAGAACCGTCCAGACTACTGGGGGTTGAATTCGGATTTTTTTACAGAAAAAAACTTGATTAATAAATCTAATCAGCATAAAATGTTAAATGAATTTGGGAAGGAAATCGTCATTGGAACGGATTTCGACGGCTATAAAGTTATGCCTGGCGGAAGAAGTTTTGATATTGTTTATAAAAATCTTAATAAAGAAGAATGCGTTGCTTTATTAAGTTATAAGCTAAGCGAAGAACAGTCGGTTTCCCTGCTTTCTCTCAAGCTCAAACGTGGTGAAGACGTCATTGAGTTTGGCTGGGGAGCAGAGAACAAATTGCCTGTTTCAACAGATGTGGCAAAGAAGCTTTGTCAAGAAAATGTTCAGAACGAAATTTTATGGACTTTTGAATAATATATATGACTAAGGTTGGAATTAACAAGTATAGTTGCGTATTTAAAAATAAATTTTTTTGAATATTTAAATTATATATATGACTAAAGTCCAGATTGACAAGCGTAATTGTGACAGATGTTGGGTATCAATTAATTATTTGAGATTAAATCTAGGGGAATAAAAAATGAAATCTTACAAATCTGAACAATCTGGTCGTTCAATGGTCGAAATGCTTGCCGTCTTGGCAATCGTGGGTATCTTATCTGTTGCCGGTATCGCTGGCTATTCAAAAGCAATGAGCAAGTTTAAAGAACAAAAACTTGCTGACCAAGTTTCAACTTTAACTGCAAACATCAGAACTGCTTATTCAAGCCAATCAAGCTATGCTGGTATTTCTGAAGAAAACATTATTAGCTACGGTCTTGCTCCTACAGACATGGTTGTTGGTGAAACTTTGAATAATGCAATGGGTGGCTCTGTAGCGATTACTACGGCAGATGTTGGTGGCGTTGCTGATTTAGGATTCAGCCTGCAATTCCAAGGTCTTAACAAATCATCTTGTATGTATCTTGCAACTTCTGACTGGGGTTCTGGTCAAGCTGGTTTATCTTCAATGAATGCGAGTTCTACTGCTGCTGCAGGAGATTCTGTAGCAAGCAGTGCTCTTCCTATGAGCCTTGAGACGGCAAACGAAGCTTGTGGTGATTGTGGTGCAAACAACAATACTTGCTCTGTTCAATGGATTTACTTCTAATCTTATAACAACTTCAGAGCGCTTTTGTTTGAAACATTGCTCTGAGCGTGGTTAACAGAACAAAACCTCCACTAGATTTTTCTAGCGGAGGTTTTGTTTTATGCTTTTTTACAAGTGCTTAAGTGATTTTTTGTTACGAAAGTTAGTCTTGATAGATGGAATTTTCAGATTACTATAATATATGATATAGGGTATTCATCGTTAAATTAACAACTGATTATTTATAATAATCTATTAGGGGAAACAAAATGAAAAATTACAAATCTGAACAATCTGGTCGTTCAATGGTCGAAATGCTTGCCGTTTTGGCGATTGTTGGTATCTTATCTGTTGCTGGTATCGCTGGCTATTCAAAAGCAATGAGTAAGTTTAAAGAACAAAAACTTGCTGACCAAGTTTCAACTTTAACTGCAAACATCAGAACTGCTTATTCAAGTCAATCAAGCTATGCGGGCATCACTTCTGCCAATGTCATCACTTATGGCTTTGCCCCTTCAGACATGGTCGTTGGCGCAACTTTGAATAATGCAATGGGTGGCTCTGTAACAATTGCTCCTGCAAACGTTGGTGGCGTTGCTAACCTTGGCTTTACTTTGCTCTTTACAGGACTTAACAAATCATCTTGTATGTATCTTGCAACTTCTGACTGGGGTTCTGGTTCAGCGGGCTTGAATTCAATGAGAGCTCACAGCTCTAATGCTGCGGGTGGAACATCAAAAGCAAGTAGCGCTCTTCCATTCAGCTTGGAAGATGCAAACACTGCTTGTGGCGCTTGTGGCGCAAGCAACAACACTTGTGTTGTTGAATGGACTTATTACTAATTCCAGAATAATTTCTAAAAAGAGCCTCATTTTGAGGCTCTTTTTATATGGCTTTTTATACTACCTACTCATTAACTTTTGCCCTTTACATCTTAGATATAGATATGATATCTTAAAACAAATTCGAGAAAGACAATACACGTGATAATAAGAAAAAACAAGAACAGAACAAATCAACAAGGTCGTACGATGTTAGAGTTGATGGCTGTTTTGCTCATTCTCAGTGTGATGACGATGATGGCAGTTCAAGCCTTCCCCATCCTTTTAGACAGATATGAACGTCAATCAATTTTGGAAGAAGTAATAACCCTTGCCAATGACATCAGAAATGCTTATGCCAACCAAGGGAACTACGCTGGCTTAGACAATGCTCGTGCCATAGAATATACCCTCGTTCCACTCACCATGCAAAATGGGGATAAGCAAACCATTCAACATGCTAAAAAAGGCAATTTAATCATTAGTGCTCCTGAAGACTTGCCCGCAAATGTTACTAAATCTACTGTTTTTGAAATTCAAATCACCAAACTTAGCAGAGATAATTGTCAATTCTTAGCAAGGCACAATTTCAGCACAACTCTATCAGACATTCTTCGAGTTGGCATAGGAACAGCCACAGGCACTCTTTCATACCATTCTGGAAATAATCTTAATGAAACCCTGACCTTGGAAACAATCTATCAAGAATGTGCTTGTAATCCTCAAGATGAAGAAATAGCCAACACTTGCATTGTTAGTTTCACTTTTTACTAGTTTTTTAAAAATTTAACAAAATTGAAAACATTTTCCTCTATACTTTTAATAAATGCTCTCCTATAATGAGAACGTATTAATTTCAATTAAGAGGATTTTTAAGATGAGTGGCGCAACTATTTATTCCACCCCTTTCTCAGACATTTACATCACACCTGATAAAACAGCTTATATCCCAGATGACAACACAAACAATGGCTTGAAAATTCTGAAAGCTGATGATTTTGATGAGTTTTTTAAACTCGTTTCTGAGTCTTGGGACGGAAAAAACCCTAGCTATTCTGTCTTATATAGTAAATCTTTCTACCGTGTTGAACGAAGTGAAACAATTTATGGCACACAATATTGCGCCCGTCGTATGCCCGTGAAAGTTCCGCCTTTTTCAAGCCTTGGCTTTGGCAATGAACTCTCTCGACACCTCCTCTCTTTAGGGGATGCTTACGGACTTATCCTGTGTTCTGGTCCAACGGGGCAAGGTAAAACAACCACAATTTCAAGCTTGCTTAAAGAATTTTTGAGCTCCGAAGGTGGTTTTGCCTATACCATTGAAGACCCAACTGAACAACCCCTTGACGGCACATATAACTCAGTTGCTGGCGGAATTGGGCTCTGCAAACAAACTGTTCCCCCTGGTGGTGACTGGGGTGCGGCTTTGAAATCTGCTTTGCGTACAAAACCAAGATATATTCTTGTGGGAGAAATCAGAACCCCTGAAACAGCAAGTGAGGTTTTGCGTGCGGCAACTTCAGGACACCTTATTCTCTCAACAATTCACGCAAACAACGTGACAGATGCCATCAACTCTGTGGTTAAATATGCTTCTTCAACCTCAATGAGTGAAGAATTGGCTTATGACCTCTTTTCTCGTGGAATGCTCGGCGTAATGCACCAACAGTTGATTGGTGTGGGGGTCAAGAAACCACTTGTCAGCCACCTTTTTGCCAACCCAGACACAACCAAAGGCGACCAAGTTCGAGGCATTATCAAAAGCGGAAAACTCAACCTTGCAACGGCAATTGAAACCCAAATGACCCGTATGGCAAGAGGTATGAATATCTTCCCTGACCTTTAAGTTTGTGAATGTTTGTAGATATTCGGGTCAAGCCCGAATATGACGCCTAAAAAAACATCCCGAATATGACACTATGTATTGTCATTGCGAGCGAAGCGTGGCAATCCAATCAAACAAAGAATCATTGTCATTCCCGAGAAATCGGGAATCTACTTTGAAGAAAGACAAGAACAATATTGATATTCGGGTCAAGCCCGAATATGACAAAAACAGTGTCATTCCCGAGAAATCGGGAATCCATCTTAATAAGGCAATATCTCTCCGTTCGCTTCGCTCAGTTGAGATGACAGAGAATAGAAAGCCCTCAGTCGAGATGACAGGAAGGGAGCTCAGTTGAGATGACAAAAAAATTGTCATTTCGAAATTGTCTTTGACAATGAGAAATCTTGCCTTATTACTTAAAACTGAAAGAACTTAGTCCCAAGGGAAAACAATCCATTTGTTTGGCATTTCTTCTTGATAAGCATCTGCCTCTGGCTTACCAGCATCTTTTGCATAAACACAAACATATTTTGCTTTAGGAAAAATGCTTCGCAACAATTTGAATGTGTTGCCTGTGTCGGCTAAGTCATCAATCACAAGTGTCTTTTCATCAACATTATCAACGGAAATTGAAATTTTTATCTCATCAAAATCTCTCAAATTTTCACCATCATAACTTGAAACACTCACAGCTTCCACATTTCTAATGTCCATTTCATAAGAAATTATCCCTGCTGGAATCAACCCTCCTCTGCTCACTGCAATAATTCTATCAAACTTGCCGAGTTTTTTTATCTTGTCGCAAAGTCTTTTTGCATCTCGATGAAAGTCATCCCATGTGATATAAAGCTTATCCATAATTCTCCTACCTTATTAATATTTTGCTTTTAACTCATATATATAATCTATGATTTCTTGTTTATCCCAATCTGCACCACCTCTAATTCTGCCAATTTCACGTCCCTCTTTGTTAATTAAAACATTATGCGGGGTTGAAAAAACGCCCAATGCAGAAGCCAAATTGCCATTTTCGTCCCAATAAACATCTAAGTCATTTGCTCCGAATCTATCCATAAACCGACGGGTCTGCCCGAAGCTGTGCCATTCTGTTGAGGGCGAAACCAAAACAACTTTGATGCCATTATTTTTAACAATATTGCTGAAATTGTTTAAATCATCAAACTCTTTCAAACATACTGCACACTTTTTTGACCAAAAAACAAGCAAAACGAAATTTCCCTTAAATTCGTTTAGGCGATATCTCTTTCCAGACTCGTGATAGATAACTTCTTTTGGAACCTCCCTAGACCTTGGGAAAATATTAACAGCCTCTTGCGCCGAAAGATTCTTATGTGAAAAAAACACCAGCAAAAAGAGAATCAAAAAACTTTTCTTCATATTGATAACTTATTTTTATATTGTTAAATCCAACGCTTGTATTTATTATAATCAAGTGTAAAGCTTTATACAACGAAAAGGTATAAAAATGAAAAAGAATTTTAAAAAGTTACTAATTATTTATACAATCTCTCTTATCATGTTCAGCATGAGTGGATGTGGAAAAATTTCCGCACCCGAACCATATGAAGGGAGCGGATATCCTCATCAATATCCAAAACCAATAGATAATTAGAAATTTCAGGAAGGGTCATTATGTCTCATTCATATTCAGATGATATTATCCCATATGTCGAATTTGCCGATAATGCCAACGAAAGAACACCTTGTGTGTTAGTGCTAGATTGTTCAGGGTCAATGCGTGGCGAACCAATTAAGCAACTTAATATGGGCTTAAAAGCACTTGAAAATGAGCTTAAAGATGATATTGATGCTTCTTCTCGTGTGCAATTGCTCATCATCAAAGCTTTTGGCAAAGACCAAGCTATAACAGCTTCCGACTGGATTGATGCAATGAATTTTGAAGCTCCCGTCATGGAAGCAGATGGACTTACACCTCTTGGCAAAGCCATGGATTTAGCTTTGCTGAAAATTGAAGAACAAAAATGTCTTTACGATAGTTGTGGCATTACTTCTAAACGTCCATGGATTTTCCTTATCAGTGATGGCGAGCCAACAGATTATGATTGGGAAATTGTGGCAGAAAGATGCCGTTTTGCTCAACAAAACAAAAAAGTGGTCGTTCATGCCGTGGGAACACAAGGCGCTAACTTAGAAAAACTGGCTAAGTTTTCTCTTATGCAACCTAAAAGACTTACTGGCTTGAAGTTCACAGAGTTTTTCCTCTGGCTCAGCCGTAGTGTTTCTTGCATTTCCAAGGCAACGCCAAATGCTATTGATTACATTGAAGACACTGGTTCTTGGGATGAAAAATAAGCCTAAAAGAAATATTCGTGTTTTGGCGACAAGTATTAAAGGGCTGAGAAACGCCAATCGAAATGCACCTTGTCAAGACCATTCTTGCCACGCCACAAATGGCAAAAATTTTGTAGCAGTTGTTTCAGATGGAGCAGGTTCAGCAAAATATGGTAAAATTGGGGCGAGAATCGTCTGCAACACCCTTGTTGATTTACTAAAAAATGAAAAATTTGAGGATATTAAGCAAAAAACCTATGAAGCAATTAAAGTTGCTCGTCAAAAGCTTTCTCTTCATCGCCTCAATAAAAAAAATTTGAATGACTTTGCTGCAACATTGGTTGGGGTTGTATTTGCTAATAACAAAGGAATCTTTTTTCACATAGGTGACGGTGCTGCTGTGGCCTTCACTGATGAAAATTATGACAACTTCACCATATCACCTCCTGAAAATGGAATGTTTAGCTGTGAGACCTATTTTTACACCATGGAAAACTGGAAAGAAAATTTGAGATTTGTTCCATTCAAAGGGCATAATACTTTCGTTTTGATGAGTGATGGGCTAACAAACTTCTCTTTTAATGGGGAATTTAATGAAATTGAAAAACGCTTCTTGCAACCCATTAATCAATATCTCTGCAATGAACCTTTGAAATATCGTGCTTTGAATGCCTTGAATAAAACTTTGAGCAATCCAAGAGCTGAACGCATTAATCCAGATGACAAAACAATTCTTTGGGCAAAGTGTTTGTGATATGAATGAAGCAACAAAAACATCTTATAATGCAATTTATGCCGATGGTCATTTCGAAAAAATTGAACTTGGAGAATTGGTCAATCGTGGTGGTGCAGCGGGAAAAATTTATCTCAATGCGACGAATCCTAAAACCGTTGCAAAAATTTTTCACAATAAACAGAATAGCAGTTCAAATCGTAAGAAACTCGAAGCAATGCTTCATAATCCGCCAATTTTTCCACCTGCGGTTAAAGATGAAGTGGAATATGTTCAAATTGCTTGGCCAATTGCCATTCTTGAAGATGAGATGAGCTTTTGTGTGGGTTATTTAATGCCCTTAATTGATATGAAAAAAGCGGTTTCTCTCGACCACCTCATGCAAAAAGCCATTCGTAAGAAACTTAGTCTCCCCGAAAAATATGCTTACCGTATTTATGCCGCCTATAATGTTGCCTCAATGGTTTATGCGTTGCACAAAGCAGGGCATTATGTTGTCGACCTTAAACCCTCCAATATCTATGTTTATAAAGAAACCATGATGGTTGCCATGCTTGACTGCGACGGCTTTTCCATCAAAGGTGAATATAATGACCGTCACACAGCCGAATTTGTCAGTGAAGAATATATCTACCCAGAAGGTATGAGTCAAAATTGCAGTGATATGGGAGAAGAACAGGACAAGTTTGCTCTAGCAGTTATCATTTTTAAACTCTTGAACAATGGCATTCATCCTTTTTCAGGAACGCCTAGGAAGACTGATGCTAAAATGCTTTCCATTCAAGAAAGAATCGAAGCATATCATTATGCTTATGGGCTTTGGCCAGATACTTATCAAGCCCCTCACCCTTATAGTATTCATGAATATTTCGACAAGACAACACTTGAGTTTTTTGAAAGAGCTTTTACAAAACACCAGTCTCGCCCAACAGCAAAGGAATGGAAGGAGCATATTTGGTCGCTTCTTAAATCTCTTAAAACCTGCAAAAAAGACTATAACCATGTCTATTTCACCTCAAAAGGCTGTGGCATGTGTCTTATGGAAGAAAAATTTAAAGGCAACATTTCTCACATCCAAAAGAAAATTGATGCGCCAATGACATTGCGTGGCGTGGAGGTTTCTGAACTTTCCACAGAAAATGTGCAGAAAAATAAAATTGAGAAAATCATTAAAGACAATAAAATCCAAAATATCACTATTGTCGCTATTATGGCTTATATGTCTTTTTTCACGTTTTTATATAAAATTTTAGACTTTTTTCCTGAAAAAATTAAAGCCACTGGCTTTGCATTTCAATTTTTGATGATAACCTTCATAATGACATTTATTCACAAGATAATTAAAAAATTTGAACCTTATTCAAGAACTTTACAAAACAAGGGACTTACGCAAATGTTGCAAATCTACGCCTTAATTTGCATGATTATTGCTTTCATTTGGGTGAATGACTTCCCTAATGAAATTTTCAACCTGTTCTTTTAGATACATTAAAAAATATATTCATTTAAAATTTTTCTGTTATAATTTCCGACGGTGAATTTATAAAAAAATCATTTAAGGAAAAAAAATAGTGAAAAACTTAAAACCAATAATGATCTCCGGCAAGGAAGTTTTGCCGATTATCGAAGGTGGCAAAGGTATCAATGCCACCAACGGTTTTTGTAGTGGTTCATGGGCGAAAGAAAATTGTGTAGGGACATTTTCTGCCATCACCCCTGATAGCTACGATGAGAATAATAATGTTATTTTAGAAAGATTTTTAACCAGAACTCGACCTGAACGTCAGCAAGAGATGATTGAACAGGCTATCAGAGGTTGCATTTCTCAAGCACAAATTGCTTATGAAACCTCAAATGGCAATGGCCGCATTCATATGAATATGCTTTGGGAATCTGGCGGTGCGGAAAAAATCTTGAACAACGTTTTGGAAAAAGCCAAAGGCTTAATCAACGGTGTAACTTGTGGCGCAGGATTGCCATATAAACTTGGTGAAATTGCTTCAAAATTTGGCGTTTACTACTACCCAATTATTTCTTCTGCAAGAGCTTTCCAAGTGCTTTGGAAAAGATCTTTCAACAACTTTAAAGACCTTCTTGGTGGCGTTGTTTATGAAGACCCATGGCTCGCTGGTGGACACAATGGCTTGAGCAATGCAGAAGACCCAAATAAACCTGAAGCTCCATATAATCGCTTAGTTGAACTTCGTAAAAAGATGAACGAATATGGTCTTTATAATGTTCCTATTATTCTTGCTGGTGGCGTTTGGTCGCTGAGCGAATGGGATGACTATATTGATAACCCTGACATTGGTCAGATTGCTTTCCAGTTTGGTACAAGACCCCTACTCACCAAAGAAAGCCCAATCAGTGAAGCATGGAAAAAGCTTCTCACCACCATTAAGAAAGGAGATGTTATCCGTCAGAGCTTTAGCCCGACGGGGTTCGTTTCCATGGCCGTTAAAAACACTTTCTTGGAAAGACTAATGGCTCGCAAGGACGGTGAAATTGTTGTTTCCAAAGAACAGACTGAAGATTTTTCTCAAGCTTTACAAACCAAAACATCAACGCTTTACATTAAGGCTGAAGATGTTGAAAAAGCTAATCGTCAGCTTGCTGCTGGGTTTACTGAAATTAAGATAACACCAGATAGTTCTGTTGTATTTTTGACCCCAGAAGAAGCTGCTAAACAACAAAAAGACCGTGCTGAATGCGTGGGTTGTTTATCGCAATGTATGTTCTCTTCTTGGTGCCAAAGAAACGGTTCAAGCGGAAGAATTCCTGATCCTCGTTCATATTGCATTCACAAAACGCTTTATGATGTGGGTCATAATGGGAGCATTGACAACAACCTTGTCTTTGCTGGTTCTCAAGCTTATCGTTTCGGACAAGACCCTTTTTACAATAATGGTTTTGTGCCAACGGTTAAAGAACTGGTACAACGAATTACGAAAGGCGAATAACAAAACCTTAAAGAAAAACCCCTCAAGAAATTGAGGGGTTTTTTATCTCATAGAACCTTAAAGATTTTGTCCAGCTTTCAACTCTTCAAGTTCTTCTTTAACTTCTTCAAGCTTTTCACGCTCTTTTCTAATCTTCTTAATTTGCGGTTGGGAGAGCTTATCAAACAACTCATCCGTATCTGCGTCGTCAATTTCATTGATGAAACGCTCAATCGAGCTTTTTTCGTGAATATTTGCCAAAGTCGCTTCTGGAATCATTTTTTCAAGAGGCTTTGCCAAGACCCCTGCCATTTCAAAATAAACAGAATCCTTAAACGTTTCAGTTTGATATTCTTTTGGAGCAAGCCAATTCACCAAAATATAGAACAAAACAACCAGTAAAACACCACGTGCAAATCCAAAGGCGAATCCAAAAATCTTGTCAAAATAACTTAATTTACTATCACGAACTTTGCCAATGATTTTCTTGGTGAAAAACATCCAAAACAAAAACAGCAAAAACAAAACAAAGAGCAAAACAATAATGCTCACAAGAGCCACATTCTCAACATATCTTGAAACCACTTCATTCAAGATTGGAATTAAGAAAATGCTGACAAGAATAATCAGCGTCCAGCCGAGAATCGAAAAGATTTCTCTCATAATTCCACGATTAAATGCCAAGAAACTTGAAATTCCAATGACAATTAAGATGATGATGTCCAAATTATTTAATAATTGCATAATAAATTTTCCTTTAGTTAAACCAGTTGACTAATTTTTGTACGTTCCCTATTTCGTGGATAGAAATGTCATAATTGGTATTTTTCTTATCCTTTTTTAGGCTCGCGGGCATTATAGCATTATTAAATCCTAATTTTCTAGCTTCCTTTAGTCTTAAATTTGGTTGATTAACAGCTCTAATTTCACCAGAAAGCCCAATTTCACCAAAAATGACCATATCTGGTGGCAAAGGTTTATTTGTCATTGAAGAGATGATTGCCATGGCAACGGATAAGTCAGCGGCTGGCTCAGAAATTTTCAAGCCACCTGCAATGTTCAGATAAATATCCTGAGAGCTTAGACTTAAGCCGCAACGGGCTTCTAAAACTGCTAAAACCATTGACAAACGGTTAGAATCCCAACCAACAACAGCTCGCTTCGGACTTGAATAGCTCGTTGGACTAACTAACGCTTGGATTTCAACAAGAACGGGACGAGAACCTTCAATCCCTGCAAAAACACATGAACCAGAGATGTTTCCCTGTCTTTCCGCTAAGAAAAGTGCCGAAGGATTTTCGACTTCCACCAAGCCTTGGTCTTGCATTTCAAACACACCAATTTCGTCGGTTGCCCCATAACGATTTTTAACTGCACGCAAAATTCTGAACTGATGCCCTCTTTCGCCTTCAAAATATAAAACCGTATCGACCATATGCTCTAAAACTCTTGGACCGGCAATTGAGCCTTGCTTGGTAACATGTCCAACTAAGAAAAGAGCAAAGTTTTTCTTTTTAGCAAGTTTAATCAATTCATAAGAGCAAGCTCTCACTTGCGAAACGCTCCCTGGAGTTGATTCAACTCCGTCTAAATACATCGTTTGGATTGAGTCAATAATAACAACTGAGGCATCAGATTTTTCTAGAGTAGCGATAATATCCTTAACATCTGTTGCGCTTGCCAAATGCACAGGAGAATTTTCTAAGCCCAATCTTTTGGCACGAAGACGAACTTGATCAATGGCTTCTTCGCCTGAAATATAGTAGCATTGAGGATTGTTCGGCAGATTGGCAATGCTTGCGGTGAGTTGCAAAAGCAATGTTGATTTTCCAATTCCAGGGTCTCCCCCAACCAAAACAGCTGAACCAGAAACAAGCCCTCCGCCCAAAACACGGTCAAGTTCCTTGATGTTTGTGTGTGTTCTACTTAAAGCTTCACTACTCCCACTCAAGGAAACAAAGTCAATCATCTTGCCTTTGCTCTTGGTATTTAGATTTGAAAAGCCCTCTCCGCCTTGTTTTTCTTCAACAATTGTGTTCCATTCTCCGCAAGAATCACACTTGCCTTGCCACTTCATATAAGTCGCTCCACAATTTTGACAAACGAATTCGGTCGTGCTTTTTTTTGCCATCTAAATCTCCACTTTTATCGGACCATTTGAGCAACCATTGATAAATTGCTTCACATATGCGTTATCTGTTTTATCCATTTCAGCCACTGAGCCTTGCCAGATAATTTCGCCCTTATAGAGCATGGCAACTTTATCAGCAATCTTACGGACAGAAGCCATATCATGCGTGATGGTAAAGGTTGTTGCTCCAAGTTTTTTTGCAGATTCAACGATTAGTTCATTAATCACGTCTGCCATAATTGGGTCAAGCCCTGTGGTTGGTTCATCAAAAAAGATAATTTCAGGATTTGTGGCAATAGCACGAGCCAAACCCACACGTTTTTGCATTCCCCCCGAAATTTCAGAAGGATACGAATCCGCCACATCAGGAGCAAGCCCCACTTGACGCAACACATCAATAGCTTTTTCCTTGGCTTCTTTCTTGCTTAATCCTTTATTTTGCAATAACGCAAAAGCCACATTTTGCCACACAGTCAAACTATCAAACAAAGCTCCACCTTGGAATAACATTCCCATTTTGTCATGAAGGTCTTCTCTTTTTTGCTCATCAACTCCAACTGTTTCCTCGCCGTCAATCAAAATTGAACCAGAATCTGGGGTTAACAAACCTTGAATACATTTAATTAAAACAGATTTCCCCGTTCCAGAGCCACCAATAACGACCAAAGACTTACCTTGTTCAATCTCAAGGTTAACCCCTTTCAAAATTTGTTTTTTACCAAAAGACTTATGGAGATCTTTAATGCTTATTTTAATTTTTTTCATGCTTTTCTGCCCCACTTATTCCGTAAAAAACACTTCGGTAATGATATAGTTAAAGATAAGGATTAAAATTGAAGAAGAAACAACTGCATTTGTTGTTGCTTCGCCCACGCCTTGTGCCCCACCACGAGATTTATAACCATTGTAACAACCCATTAAAGTAATGATAAATCCGAAAACAGCTCCTTTAGCAATTCCGCAATAAACATCTGAAGCGACCAGATATTGCAAGGTTGCATGGATATAGTTGGCAGAGTTGAAGTCTAATTTGTAGACCCCGATGATATAACCGCCAAAAATTCCTAAAATATCACCAATCACCACCAAAATTGGCAACATCAACACACCCGCAATCACTCTTGGCGTGATGAGATATTTGAATGGATTTGTGGAAAGGGTTGTTAAAGCATCAATTTGTTCAGTCACTCGCATTGTGCCAATTTCTGCTGCCATTGCAGAACCAATTCTGCCAGCAACCATCAACCCGCAGAAAACGGGTGCAAGTTCTCTCGTGACCGCAATCAAAACAACATTGGCAACCATGCTCTCCGCACCATATTGGGAAAAGCCTGTGTAAGACTGCAAAGCAATAACCATTCCAGCAAAAACTGTTGTCAAAGCCACAACCGGCAAAGAATAAAAACCAATATCAATAAATTGACGATTAAGAAGCTTAAAGTAAAAAGGCGGTGTAACGCAGTTATAAATTGCGCGTGATACGAAGAGAGAAAGCTCCCCAATCCCATAAGTGAATTTCACTAAAGGCTTTCCGAGCGTTCTTAAAAACTTTTCTATTTTTTCTATAATCATGGTGTTTCCTAACTGATAAAAACAACTTTGCTTATCCTAAGGCATCCTACTCAAGAAATCAACAAAGTTTATCAACATATACCACAGAATATCTAAGAAAAGAGGTCTTAAATTTCATAAAATTTAAGACCTCAAATTTTTAATCAACGACTTCATCAGGATAAAGCCCAAAGAGCGATTTTCGAGGAATCCAGCCTTCAATTGTGCCAAATTTAACAAGACAAAACTTAGAAGTTGTCGGACATTTCTTAACTTCACCAATCACTTCATCTTCAACTTTGGCAATGACTTTAGAATCGAAATCATCGCGTAAATAAATATTGTTTTCTCCAGGGTTAATGACTTTGGCGAATCTTCTTGACGTCAACATTGATTTATGCACCCAAGATTCTGAACCTTGCCAGTCTTTAATCTTTCTCCAAAACTCAAACTCATTCACAATTTCAACAGGCTCATTTCTTTGCAGATAAACCCAAACAATTGGATATCTTGTCCCTGGACCAGAACGGGCATTTACTTTGCCAGAACGAATGGAAACCATGCGTGGCAAATTACTCCCCTCATCGCTTTCATCAGAAACTGTTTGTGCTTTTAACTCTCCAACAACAAAGAACATTGCCAGTAAAATGAGAAATATTTTTTTCATAATTAACCCTTTTAGACTTATGTTAATCTTTAACTTTTATAATGATGATTATATGAGTTTAATGTTAAATAAAACGTAAAAATTGCGAAGGAAAAAACAATGGATTTAATGACAACTGTTCAAGACTTGATAAAATTCAAAAGTGAAACGGGAAATGTTACAGAAATTAAAAAATGTATGTCTTACATTCAAAACAAATTTTCCAACACAAAAGCACATCTTGAGATTTTTGATAAAATTGAAACCGCACCTGTCATTTTAATTTCAAACGTGGAAACCACAGATTTTGATGTGCTTGTTTTAGGACATATTGACGTTGTTCCTGCTCCTGAAACAATGTTCTCCCCAATCATCGATAGCGAAGGCAGAATGCACGGACGTGGCACGCTTGATATGAAATCTTTCGCCGCTGTCGCCATTCACTCAATGCTTCACGTTTTAGAAAAAAACTTAGATCTCAAATTTGGTATCATTCTTTCTAGTGACGAAGAAAAAGGCTCAAAAGGAACTCGAGCTTTTTTAGAAGTCTATCCGAATCTGAACTCTAAAATTGTTTTAGACAATGATGTTGGCGGCAACATTCAAGAGATTATCACGAAGTGTAAAAACCCTGTTTTTGTGAAAATTATTGCTGAAGGTTTAGCAGCGCATGGCTCAACACCATGGGACGGAATCGATGCCAATGAACGACTGATGAACTCTCTTAAAAACTTGAGAAAATATTTTCCATATTATTCAAAAGGTGGTGAACAACCACAAAATAAATGGGCAGATACCATGCACGTTGCCATTATGAAAGGTGGCGAAACCTCTAATGTGATTGCTGATTATGCCGAAGCCTTAATCGACTTCAGACTCATCGAAACCTCTAAGGTTGAATCGCTGGAGAAAAAGCTTGAAGAATGTTTGGAAGAAGGGGTGAGATTTGAAATTGTTTCAGTCAGCAATCCTGTGGTGATGGACGAAAATAGCCCATATATCCAAGACTATAAAACTTTTGCAGAAAACATCTTAGGCAAAAAAATAAACTTTGTTCAAATTGGTGGGGCAACAGATGCCAGACTTTTTGCATTGCGTGGCTCAACTGTGATTATGCACTCAGGAACAGGGGAAGGCATGCACACCAACAGTGAATATGTTTATGTTGAGTCTGTTAAACAAATTTCTGAAATTCAAATTAAATTTTTGGAAAAATTAGCGAAAAAAAGTTGATTATATAAAATATTATAGATATAAATGATGTCTTAATTAAAATTATTATAGATATCATTTTAAATCTCAATCGTATGGAAAAAAATGTTTTTACTATTCGACATGCAGCTAATCATTCGCATGAAATTTCGTTTCCCTCAGGTGAAACAATAACGGCTGAAACGGTTTTTGAACTCAACGATTTTGTTATTGCTGGTGGCAAGGTCAACCTTTTTGTTTTTGACAAGAAACAACCCCTCGCCCTCGCTCATCTCAAAATTAAGAATAAATTCTTTTCCGAAGAATACTTCAAAGACAAAAATGAACTCGTCTTGAATTATTATGGCGCAAATCATTTTGTCATTTTTGATTTTGATGAGATGACTTGTAAGAAGATGGGCAATGATAAGGCATTTGTCTCTTTTTCTAAAGACATGAAAGATCTTGTTTTTTTCAAGCAAGATATTGCATCGAAAAATTGGATTGTTCAAATTAATAAGCATAAATATGTTTATAAACATTTTCTTAGACTTGAACATGCCATTGTCTTTGGAACGGACAAAATCTTTATTGTCAAAAATCTTCAAACAGGAGAAAAAACTAGTCTTAAACTTGAAGATGACGTGAGTTTAAAAGAACTATGCCAAGGCAAAAACGGCTTTATCAGCATCTTAAAGCTTAACAATGACAAAGAAAGCTTCTTCGACTTGATTTCTGGCGAAATCATTACTGGCAAAGAATATGTTAAACGACTATAAAAACGTTAAAAATGGAAACGAGTGAAACCGAAACAATTGTTGTCAACTTTCCAAACCGACAAATCTGCGGTGTTGAATATTCTGAAGAAATTGACACATATATTGTCATTCGCAGACGGGGGAAAGTTGAATATGAAGTGCTTGATAAGACAAATGGGGAACTAAAGCTTAAGTTAACAGAGCATATCCATTTTTCAAATCGTCAAGAATTTCTGGAAAAGATTAGAACCATTCATTAAGAGAATTGATTCCCTCAAGTGCTTAACCGCATTTCGAGGGAATTTTTTATTTCTTACTTGAATTTTACCGTGATAACTTTTATAAGGTTTTGTAACGTTTGAATAAATAAACGATGCAACGTTCCCGTAGCTCAGTACGGACTCGCTACGAAAAAAGATGACCTCAGTCATGTTTTTTTCTGCAAGAGCTTTGGAACATCTTAGTGAGTAAGTAAGCGACAGCGAGCGTGACGAACTTAGATGCCAAAGAGCAACAGTTTCCTAAACTGTGTCTTGAGCAAAGCGAAAGAAGGGAAAGGTTTGTTGTTAACATAAAAATTATTTCACGTTCCCGTAGCTCAGTAGGATAGAGCAACAGTTTCCTAAACTGTGGGTCGGAGGTTCAAATCCTCTCGGGGACGCCACACTATTTCAACTTGTTTTTATTTTTTATCAGACTGTCCCATTCTTGAATAATTTCTAAATCTTCCTTATCAAGATATTTTTTATCTGCCGAAAGCTTTGCCGCAATCTGCATTGCTGAAGCAAGACAAAAAGGCTCTTTCAACTCTTTATATCTTTCTAAAAGAAGCTTTAACAAACACCCTTCATTGCTCAAAAAAGCCAAAACAGGAGCATTCACATCCCAATATTTCAGCCCTGTTTCCCGTGCAAGTTCGGTTGCGTTTCCTGAAAAAACAGTTACTTCCTGAGTGACGAAATCTCTTTCCAAAGCTTTCAGCACTCTCTTTTTTTTCTTGAAAATTTGCTTTGTATGTGTGTCAAAAAAGCCCCAAGAGGTAGCCCTTTCAATTAAATTATTTTCTTTCTTATCATAATTTTCTTGAACGGAAATTTCCGCAGCATGAACAACACTCTTTGCTTCTTTATTTTTCATAAAGTCGAAGAGATTTGCTAAATAAATTGCTTCCTCTAACCCTGTTCCTTTCTTAATTTCCTGAATGAAAATGAACGACTTTGCCAGAAGCACTTTTTTATTAAGTTTATAAATTTTATAACAAACAATAAAAACGATAATTAAAACAGCATAAATGCGAATCATAAGTCTCTAAACCCTTATTAAATAAAATTAATTATTCCAAATTGTTAACATAGATATATTGCAATTTCAAACAAATAAAAAAGAGTGGGGATCAGAACTCTAATCCGCACTCTTTTATTTCTTACTCCATGCCTAAGACATATTTTTCAGTCGCAGAGCTGAAAACCTTGTCAGCATAAAACTTTTCAACCTGCTCTTTTTTGAGCGTTGTTTGGCAGTTTGAACTTGTGAAAACATACTCATCGCCCACTTCTGACAACAGAGCTTCTTCAAAAAACATTGGGGTAGCACCATCGTTCCCATTATGACAAATTGCATCTTTTGAGATGTCAATATATGCCGTCTGATTGTTTTTAATGAGAACCACTGGGAAAACAAGGATATCATTTCTGATAATTCGACCAATTCCCCACGCTATGTTTTTTCTTTCTAGATTAAACCGCTTAGCAAAAAGCTCAAGGGTTATAAAATTGTTATTGTTTATCATAATATATTAAAAATTAAATTCAGAGCATTAAATAATACAATTTTAATTTTTTGTCAACTTTTTTGTAGAAAAATGCTAAAGAATAGATTATAGTTATGTTTTAAGGGAGTTTAAAAATGTCAAATGTGCTTTTAAGAGAAAAAATTTCCAAGATTAAAACAAATAGAGCTCAAGACAATCTGGTGTCATTAAATCAGCATGCACCTTTTGAAAGCAAAACGGAACTTTATTCTCCTAATGTTGAATTCATTGAGCTTATCAACCTTGATGGCTTAATTAGTTCAATGAATGCTTACGACTCTCTTGAGAAGAAAACGGATATTTCTGAAACGCTCAAAACGTTTATTCGTGCTTATAAGCGAAGTGCAATCCAAATCTATAACAACAAAGAGGAAAGCATTTTTAATCATGTTGTTCAAAATGCCAGAGAAAAAATTAAAATTGAGAGAGACTTTTCAAAAGAAGAAACAGACTATCTCTTTGCAAATTTCCCTTCTCTTAACCCTCTTGAGAAAGACTTTACCTCAGCATATGAGAGAATTGCGAAAACTGAATCTGCACTTAAGTCTTTAGACGGAAGCAAAAACACTTCAGAGACTTCTCAATTTGAAACAGACACAGAAGCTTTAGCTGTTCTTGAAAAACTCGAAGAAAAATATAAGGCTAAATATAAAGGCTTCAAAATTTCTTCCATTAGCGGGTTAGAAACCATTCGCCTCATTTTGTCTTCTCCAAAAAAAGGAAATGTAACCATTTCTCCAAATCTTGCCTCTTTAAGCCCCTTGAACAACCCTGAGGGCGTAGAGAGATTACAACAAGCAATTTCTCAAAAGAAGACCCTTTCTAAGCAAAAAGAAACTAAGAAATCTGAGAATCAGGATAAAACTGAAAAGAAAAACGCTCTTTTAAAGCTTCTGGAACAAGAAAAAGCAAAATTAAAGAACTTAAATGCTTCTTTAGCAAGAAACTTTGAGAAACATTTTAAAGAGGCTTCTTCTTTGGAAATTATAAATGCTTTTGAACAAAACCCTCGAAAAGAATCTCCCTTAGGCAAAATCATTTCAACTTGCGGAAATTTTGATACACTTGGCAAGTCTTTAATGGACTCTTTCAAAGCAGACGGCAAAATTTGGAATTATGTTAAAAGTGCTGATTATTTTTCTAAAATCAAAAACCTTGTCAGAATTGGATATGATAAAAACTCAAATGAATTTGCGGCTGTTTCACCAAAACTCAAAGATTTATTAGAGGTTCGAGAAATTATCGTTGATTCTTTTAAAAGCCCTACTCCTAATTGTGAAAAAATTGCCAATGAAAAGTTGGAAGAATATGGTTATCAGGTTAGACTTCAAAAAGCGACTGTTTCAAAAGCTCCTTTAACAGAAGAATTTTCAGGCAAAAATCCGTCGCAAGTTTCAGAATATCTTTTAGCAAAAGCAACTCAACAAACTAAAGAAACCCTCTCTCCTTATCAAAGAAGATATATGACACTTGGGCTAACTTATGCTCTCGGTGAAGGCTTGACCAAAAATGATGAAGGCATGCTTTTTAGAAAATATATGGAAGTTTATTTCGGAAAGAAAGGCATTAAGACAGAAGATTTGCCAAATCTTCAAAAAGAATATTGCTGGAGTGACTTTAAAGATACAAACAGAGAAATAGCTCAAAAAGTTTATGAAGACATTTCAAAGAATGCTAAAGACTCTCAAAAGCTAAAAGAAAGCTTGTTGGCGGGTTCTTGGGCAGAAAATATGGGAGCAAATTCTGTTCACCACAATTTTCCAAGAAAATATGCACTTTGTCTTGCCGATCCTAATGCAATGAACAATCAACCTAACTTGGCATTGACGGTTCATTGGGAAGAATGGCAACCTGACAACCATGCTTTTGAACATTTTTATAATATGTCAAAGAATGAAGGGGTTCACCACTATTTGGGTATAAGCAATGGAAAAATTGCTCGTTCCAGTGATTTAGGTGATTTCACAGAAATTTTTTACGAAAAACCTCAGACCGCTTCGGGAGAAGATTTTATTCCAGAGAACACTCTTTATGTTTCATCAAATGTCACTGTGCAAGCTCCAACGCTTCCTGAAAAAGTTAAAAGCAAAACGCTTGATTGTTTTAAAGATATCCCAGAAGTTCAAAAAGCTCAGAACATCAACCAGAATGTTTTTATTCAAAAACAACCTGTTAAATCATAACTTTGAAGAGGCTTTAGAGGGCGAAAAAATAATTTTTATTGACTAATTCAGAGCTTATGAGTAAAGTGCGGTTAACTTATGCTTTATGGGGGTATAGCTCAATTGGTAGAGCGCTTGCATGGCATGCAAGAGGTCAGCGGTTCGATTCCGCTTACCTCCACCAAAGCATTTATTATGAGTTGAAAAAATGGAGAGATGTCCGAGTGGCTTATGGTGCACGCTTGGAAAGCGTGTGTAGGTGAATAGCCTACCGGGGGTTCGAATCCCCCTCTCTCCGCCACTGTATACATTCATCAGTTTTTATGAAGTAATCGAACGGTCTAGCCATTGATATACTTAGCTTTTTTCCTTCCAAAACTGAGTTCGAAACAGGTGTTTTTAGAAGTTACCATTTTCTTTGTATTTTCGGATTAATGCCGTAGCATCTAGATTATTTTTTTTACTTTGTTTATCTTCTTTAGAAGCAATATAAGCTTTATGTCTACGAATTGTTTCTTCATCTTTATACATATTTCCGCTTTTTTTATCATATATCCAATCAAGTGTTTGTGCGACTTTTTTAGTATCAAAAGAAACTGAGTCGTCAGCTTGAGTTTTTCTAGACATTATAAACGGGGCAATGCTTTCTATATGAGGAAACTTATATGACTTTTCCGTACCCTGAGTTCTAGAATTATATTCTTTAATTAAATCTTGAGGAGTATAGACATTATAAAGGATATCCTGATGTTCAAATGTTGATGCTAATTTTTTAAGTTGGTTAGAGACGTCTGATACTAACATATCAAGATTAGAAGGAATACTAATACAAATACCTTTACCATAGTTATCTCCCGAATTGTTAGCCTGAGAATCATAAGTTGTATTTTCTGTTGCCCTACTTTCCTTTAACATTCTGTCAGCAATAGCCTTATTATTATAATCAAGACTCTCATATCTTATAAGTATAAATGATGTGTTTGGACTATTTTTGTTTGAAGAACTCCAGTAGGTTAGTATATTTTTATCGTACAAATCCTCACAAGCGGCTAAACATGGTTCTTCAACTACTTTTGCCAAGTCAGCCTTTACTTTTATTTCTATGTTGCCAGCTTCAAATATACGTTCCACATCACCTATTCTTTTTGACGAATTATACATATTGAATTTCCCTTTATTAACAATAAACATCTTGTATCATAAATGATATAAATTATGAAGTAATTTTTAGCCAATCCCCCTCTCTCCGCTAAACCTACTTTGTTGTTTTTATTGCGAAGCTGATGTCTTCTATGGCTTTATCAATATTGCGCATTCCTTGTCCAACAGGGTAATAAACTGGAAACACTTTAAACTTATTGCCAGCAATTTCTTTTTCTATAAATTGCTTCCGCAGTTCTGATACTTTTACAGCTTTTCCCAAAAACAAAGAGCTGACCTGATTGCCAAACGTGATGATTTTTTTCGGTTTCACTTCAGCAACTTCTTGCTCCAAAAGCCCAACATATTCTTTAAACACACTATCTTTGATATAAGAAGCATCGGCTTTTGTGCATTTTCCCAAGTTTGTGATATAAACTTTTTTGTCTGCTATTTCTCTATAAACCTGTTCGGCAAAGCGATAATCCCAATCATTCGGTTTTTTAGAGAGAATAAGTTCAAGCGTTACATTGGATAATATGCCAATTGCATTAAACAATTTCCACGTGTTTTTTGTGCCTATCCATGGAGCTTTTAAACCTTTCCATGATTCAGCGCTGGCAACATTTTTACCAGTTGGATTCATAAATATAAAACAGATTTCAGGACCGTTAACACATCCTGCCCCATAGATACTATCAAGCTCGGCTGAACCATATTTTTTCTGAAGTTTATCAAAAGCTTTATGTAAATGTGTTAATTGCATTTTGAGTCTTCCCTATTTTCTTAAAGATTAGACCATTCAATCAGAAGTGACCGCAAAAGTAAACTTATTTAAATCAACAGTCCAATTACATCATTTCATAAAAAAAACCTCCGAATTTCGGAGGCCTTTTTTTATGAAATGATAACCTTAATTTTCTTATTCATTTCCATCAATGTCTTCAGTTGAATTACTAGATTCAGCAATCATTCCAGCTTCATCGGCATATTCAACTTGCGGAGCATCTGACCCTGAAACATCAACATTCACTTCACCTTCATCAGCTTTAGGAGCATTTGCTTCCGCAACACCTAAATTTCCAACATAAAGATTTTTTCCTGTTTGATCTTGCACTTCAACGGAGAGCGTATCTCCCGCTGTGAAGTGATCAGGAACCATAGAAGACCAAACACGCCATCTTGGACCATTCACTTGGAAAGACTTACGATAAATTTCCTTATCTCCATTTTTCCAAACATGGGTAATTATATCTCCTTGTTGGTTTAAAATTTCAGTATGAAAGAAAACATTTTGTGCTTGTGTCTTATCAAGCGTGTCAATTTTGTTTGTTAAAGCTTTGTTTTGAACACCCATTCCGAAGCCAGCAAGAACTTCAGCTTTTGCAATTGACGTTGAAAAGAACAAAACAGCTGCTGCTAATAAAACTTTTTTCATTATCTCTAATCCTTATTTTTTATATTAAAAAACTTAGGCTAGTCTAAAAACTCAGAAATGTAAAGGTTTGAAAAGACTAAATTCTCATATAATAAGTAAGGTCTGCTTGAGAAATTAAAAGACTTGTAATGCAAATAATGAAGCTTATTTTATATTTCATAACAAGGAGAAAGAAATGAACAAACATGCCATTACGATTTTAAAGCTCATTATTGCCATTTTCATCACTTATTATGCCATTGAAGATATTTCTGCAATCTTGCTTTTGACGGATAAATTTTCACTAAGCTTCTCAGAATCTCTTTATGTTGTTTCCAATGTTTTTATGTTTATCATCGCTTGGTCAATGGTTTTCAAAAAAATTGACACGCTTAAAATAACTTCCTTTTTAGCTTTTGTCTTAATTGCTTTTAGTATGTCTTTTTACAATGCAGAGATACGTCAAAAGCTTGACTGGAGCGACTGTTATGATGCTGGAAAGTCTTGGGATACCATTGAAAATCGTTGTCGTTATGACTGTGCTTCTTGGACAGAGGAGACTGGTTGTGCAAAGATGTTTGACCCAATCGACGAAAAAGGCTTAGTGGAAGACTAAGCCTTTAACTTCAATAAAGATAAAAGGTCGAAATCTTATTTACTTTTCTCAAGATAAAGATAACCATAAACCATACCAACCAAACCAGCTCCTCCGATAATGTTCCCAATCGTGGCAGGAATGAGGTTTTGATAAATAAACTCAGCCCAAGTGATATCCGCTCCAGAATAAATAGCGGCTGGAATGAAGAACATATTCGCAATGGAGTGTTCAAAACCAAGAGTTACAAAGAGCATCACTGGAATCCATGTGCCAAGTGCTTTGCCAGTAATATCTTTACCTGCAAACCCCATCCATGTTCCCAAGCAAACCAACCAGTTTGCCCCGATGCCTTTGATGAGAACCGTGTAAAAATCTTGGCTCACCTTGGCTGAAGCATATCCGTGTAAATAAGACTGCCATGGGTTATGCGTAATTAAGCCTGTTTCAGTTGCCATATAATAAGCAATAAACTGTGTGCCAATGAAGTTAAAAACATATGACAAGACCCAAATACGAATAAGGTCATTGATTGTTTTCTTTTTCTGCATCACAGGGAAGACCATGCCTGCACAGTCACTTGTGAAAAGGTCAGCACCAGCTACAGAAACCATAATCAAACCAACAGGGAACAGTGCGCCAGCAACAAATTTAACAACCCCCGGGTTTTCAATATATGTTGTTGGCATACCACCAGCAACCATAACACTCAACAACCCACCAAGGGCAATAAACGCTCCGCCAAGCATCGCAAGAATGGCAAATTTAACAAACTTTGTTTCTGATTTATAAATTCCAAACTCACAAAAAGCCTTGGCGATTTCTTTAGGAGAATTATATCCTTCACTCATTTTAGTTTTCCTGTTTTTGATTTTTCGTAACAAATTTGCCCTGAATTTAGCCTTCTAAAATCAGAATTGCAAGCAAAAACATTAACTTTTCTAAGCTTTATTTATTATTCCATGGCATTTTGGAAAGAAGCATCGCTAAGCCACAAAAATTGGTCAGCCCTGCATAAATTAATCCGCACGCAAAAAAGGCACTTGCAAGATAAAAATAGTCTGAAGCAAAATGTCCAAGAAGCAAGCTAAGCAAAATAAGAGAACCAACGCCTATTCTGGTTTGTCTTTCCAAAGAAAAAACGGCCGACTTTTCAAGCTTATTTGCTTTAATCTCACTAATTCCACCCGAAATAATGTCAATATTCTCATATCCAGCCGCTTCAAATTTCAAAGCTGCTTGTGTGGCACGATGGCCCGAAGCACAAAGCAAGTGAATTTTCTTCTTGCCGATGCCATAGTCTTTGATGAATTTTTTAGGGTCTAGTTTGTTGAGTTCAATTAAATAGTGAGATTGTTTTAGAGCAACTTCCGAATGTTCTCCATGACTTCTAACATCAAGAATGATGTCTTCTTTCGAAACATCTTTGAGGTTGACTTGTTTTTTATAAAGTTCATCAACTTCTTCTTGTGCCTTTTTTTCAATTGAACAAGCCACTTTTTTATCACATTTTTTTACCATTTCTTTTTCCTCACGAATGATTTTTTGATTGATTTTTAAATTCCTCTGAAAGTTTTGTAAAAACATTATGACTTCTGAAGTTTTGCCAAAAGTTAGAAAACCTATCATGCCTTTCAACACCTTCTAAGAAATATCCAAGAGATTTTGCCAAACTCGTTGAAGCTATGTTTTTAGTGTCCGTTCTAATAATTACTCTTTCAAAATTTTTATAAAAAAGTTCTTGTTCAATGAGCCCAATCGCTTCTTTTGCATATCCATTCCTAGAGAAATTTAAGGAAATCCAATATCCAAGTTCAGCAAACCTATGTTTTTCATCAATCCTATGAACCCAGATATATCCCACAAAATGATTTACCTTATTAAAAATAGCATAGGCAGGTTTATTGCTTTTTTTCCAATCTTCGTTCCTTGCAGAAATGTGAACAGATGCATCTTTGATAGTTTTAATTTCTTTCACCCATTCAAGCCAAGGAAGCATATAATCTCTGGAAGCTTCAATTTCAGCAAAAAGGCATTGTGCAAAGTTTTCCGTTTCTCTCCCCTTAAAGAGGCTAATTTGTTCTCCGTTTAAACATTCTGAAAAATCGGTTTTTTCTATTATCATTTTACTTCCCCTGAATTCTATCTGCTTTCTTCTGACGATATCTTGTCGCTCCCTCTTTTTTACGAACAAGCTGTGGTCGAGCAATGACAAATTCTTCCGGTTCAACATCTTCAGTGAGAACTGTTCCCGCACCAATCATTGCATTTTCTGAAACTTTAACGGGTGCAATAAGGGTTGAACGAGAACCAATAAAAGCACCGTCTCCAACCTCACATTTATTTTTTTCAAACCCATTATAATTACATGTAATTAAGCCTGCTCCAACTTCAACCTCATTACCGAAAGTGCTGTCTCCGATATAAGACAAATGGTCGACGGAGACCTTACTGCCAAGCGTTGAACGAACAATTTCCACAAAATTTCCGACACGTGTGTTTTCCCCCAAAGAACATTCTCCTCTGGTGCGGGCAAATGGTCCAATTTGAACATTTTCCGCAAGCGTGGCTTTTTCGATGTATGAAAAAGATTTAACGACACAGCCTTTAGAGAGCTTTACGCCTTCTCCAAAAACAACAAAAGGTTCAATGAGAACGCCGGAAGCAATTTCCGTATCGCTTCTTAAATAAACCGTGTTGGCATCCACAAATTTAACTCCGTTTTCAAGGTGTTTTTTGCGAAGCGCTTCTTGATTTTCCATGAAAAGTTCCTTCTATAATTCTATAATAAAAAAATTATACAAAGATAAAATGAATTTACAACAAAATTCAATTTTTAAGCAACGAATCTAAATAAGGCTTACTTTTAAAAGATTGAACTTTTGCGTTAAAGACCTTCAATTCTTGGTGCAAATTTTCAAGTGTTAACAGGTGTTTTCGCTGAGCAATTGCCTCAAGAAATCGAGCATTAGTCTGAGCATCATAATGAACCAAATCTTTATATTTTGAGATGTCTGAAGTGATTTCGTCATTCATAAAATTATACAACTTAACATTTTTCAAGTTTGAAGTTTTTTCCGTGAGAAAAGTTAATGCCCTTCCATATTCTTGATAGCTTATTTCACGATTATTATGCCAAAAAAGCAGGTGATATGGCGGGATAATAATGTGGAATTGAACTTCAAGATTTTCTTTTCCCAAAGCAATGAGATATTTTTCAATAATTTCAAAATTTTTTGCATCTCTTTCCTCAAAAACTTGTTCAGGATTAATTTTATCGTGATAAACATTCTCGAACAATTTTTTGTTTCCATGCTCAAGCCAATTCTGATATCCGCCAAAAAGGTTAATATTATTCACATACCAATTATTGGGCATGTCTAACGCCGTTGCTTTCCCAACACACTTCGTAGATTTCTGTAATAGTGCAATGCAAAAAGCATATTTGCTGTTCATATAAAGGGAAACCTGAGAAATAATGCTGTCGCTATATGCTTTGGGAATAAACGTTGGACTATGCAACTTATTTGGGCTGAAATTGGCATCAAACACCAGAACAACATGCTTTAGGCTATGCTTTTTGAGCGCATAAGAAGCAATTGTATATCTCTCATAATATAAAATTCCCGAAGAAGAAAGGTTGATAAACTTCCCGCCGATTTTCTCACTTGCCTCATCGGCAGAGGTGTTTTCTAAGAGAGAATTTCCTAGAATGAGCGACTCAAAGTCATAATGCTTAATGATTCCCAAAGCCTGTTCTCTCATGTCTTGTGCAAAAGTTGTTTTTCTGCCCCAAGGCTTATGAAAAATTTGTAACGGGGCGTGCACAACTGTTGCCGCGGCAAAGAAAATGCCCAGAAAAAGAGCTGTCAAAAGCGTGATGAAAATCGTTTTTTTATAATACATACTTTTTTTCTCCTCGCCTAAAAATTAAAATAGATAAATTCAGAATAAGGCACGAAAACAATCTTTGCTAAAAGCCCAATTAATGCACTTCCCATCAGAACCCCATAAAGCCAAGCGTTTTTATTTGTTTTAATGCTAAATTTATCCTTCAGCTGAATAGAGTTGAGGGCGAAAACGGCAAGTAAAAAAGCAAAAATCATAAATTCCAACTCGAAACTTCTGGCATGAATCTCTTCAAACAAATATTTAGGCTTAAACGAAGTAAGTCCACTTAAAGAGTGGATATCAACCATCGAAAAAAGCACTTTTTTAGCCGCTTCAAAGTTTGGTGCTCTGAAAAAGACCCAAGCCACGTTGATGAAATTGAATGTGATAAACCAAGCGATAAATTTATTAAGCTTTATCCCTAATGCTTGCCATAAACGATGCACAACTGTTGCCGCTCCATGAAGAAGCCCCCAAATGACAAAAGTCCAAGCCGCGCCGTGCCAGATGCCGCCGACAACAAAGACAATCATAAGGTTCAAACAATTTTGCGGTAAAGCAACTTTGTTTCCCCCTAAAGGAATGTAAATATAATCTCTTAAAAATTTAGATAAAGTCATATGCCAGCGACGCCAGAAATCTTGAATGTCTGTGGCTTTATAAGGACTATTAAAGTTAATTGGCAACTTAATGTTAAACATCAATGCGGAGCCGATTGCCATGTCGCAATAACCGCTGAAATCATAGTAAAGCTGGAAGGTGTAAGACAATGAAGTCAACCAACCCGCAGCAAAATTTAAGGTTTCAGCATGGTCAAAACCGTTTGTTGCAGTGATTGCCAAAACATCAGCAATTGCCACCTTTTTGAAAAGTCCAATTATAAAAATGAAAAGCCCCGTGGCAACATTCTTATATCTTACTGCCAAGTTTCTCACGGCAAAAAACTGAGGCATCATCTCTTTATGATGCACAATCGGACCTGCAATCAATTGAGGCATCATCTCTTTATGATGCACAATCGGACCTGCAATCAATTGAGGAAAAAAGGTGATGAAAAGTGCATAAGTTAAAAAGTCATATTCTTTGGTGTTTCCCTTATAGCTATCGACCAAATATGCAATCTGTTGAAAGGTGAAGAAGGAAATTGCTAAAGGCAAAACAATTTGCGGCAGAGAAAAATTGCTTCCTGAAATTTGATTAATGTTTTCAACAATAAAATCCGTATATTTATAATAGCAAAGGGCTAAAACATTGCCTATAATTCCCAGAGTTAACACAAATTTTTTATTAATTCTAACCTCAGAAGAGTCTTTGGAAATTGCAGCACCAATTACAAAATTTATGACAATTGAAGCTAGGATAATCGGAAGATATGAAATTTTCCAATAGCCATAAAAGAACAAAGAAGCAGCAACGAGCCAAGCTTTTGCACCAAGAATCAATCTTTTATTGTTCAGATAAAAATATATGAAATATGAAATTGGCAGAAAAAGAAGAATAAAAACAGTAGAATTAAAAAGCATATTAAAAAAGTCCTAGTTCAAATTTAAAGTGCATTATAGGGCTAAATTCTATTTCTTCAACTCAAAAATAAAAAATCCCCTCGATGGAGGGGATTTGAAAGATTATTTTCTTTTTGCTTTTGCCTTGTTTTGGCTACGGATTGGACTGCCAAAAGATTTCGCATTTTTATTAAATTTTTCGCGTCTTGGTTTTTTAACTTCATTCTTATCTGAAGCAAAAGATTTGAAAGATTTTTTATCGCTCATCTTCGCTTTTGGAGCACTTATTCTAGCCTTTGGCTCATTTTCAACCAATTCAAATTCAGGATAAGAAACATATTCTGAAGCTTTTGGTGCTTTAGAGAATCTCTCACGTCTTTGCTTATTTACAGCCTTTTTATCTGGTGCAAAAGGATTGAAAGGATTGTGAGAAGTCATTCTTGCTTTAGGTTTTCTTTTACCAGTTTCCACTTCGCCATAAGTTTCAAGTTCAACTTTTCTTTTTCCAGCTCTCATTGGTCTTTTAGATTTTGGAGCATTTTTGCTGTCATTTGAATTGAGCGGTTTTGAATCGACAGGAGAAAATCCGTCGCTGAGCATTGCTTTATCTCTGCTTGATGGGTTCATCAATTTATAGATTTCTTTCCACTTCGCACCGTCTTTTGGTGTAAGCAAATTAATTGCTAAGCCTTCAGCACCCGCACGGGCTGTTCTACCAATACGGTGAATGTAGTCTTCAGGGCATTGTGGCAAGTCATAATTCACAACATTTTCAATGTGCGGAATATCTAACCCACGCGCAGCAATATCCGTTGCCACTAAAACTCTAAATTTTTGATTTCTAAAGTCAGAAATAACTCTTTCTCTTTTTCTTTGGTGCAAGTCACCGTGGATTGCGCCAGAAGAAAGTTTGTCTTTTGAAAGTCTGGTTGCCAAGCGGTCTGCTCCAAACTTTGTTTTCACAAAAATCAACACAGAGCCTTCTCTGGTGTTCACTTGATTAAGAAGGTCATTATATTTTGTGCCTTCTGAAGTTTTCACAATTTCTTGGCGAATGTTGTTTGCCACAGCATTTTCCTTACCAACTGCAATACGAACTGGTTGACGGAGATATTTGCGAGAAAGATCTGTGATATTTCTTGGCATTGTTGCTGAAAACATCAAAGTTTGTCTTTCTTTAGGCAAAAATTTTGCAATTTCATTCAATTGAACGCCAAAACCCATGTCGAGCATTCTATCTGTTTCATCAAGCACCAAAAAGTTTGTTGCAGAAATATTTAATGTTTTACGACTAAGGTGGTCATTAATTCTACCTGGAGTTCCAATGATAATTCTTGGATTTCTTTTGAGTTGTTGCAATTGCTTAATCATTGAATCGCCACCGATGAGCAAAGCAGAACCGATTTTTTCGATGTTGCCGAGCATTCTGTTTGTGGCTTCTAAAACCTGAGCCGCAAGCTCACGCGTTGGAAGCAAAACAAGTGCAGAAGATTTTTTATTTGCCAAAAGGTGTGCAATCATAGGAATTGCGAAAGAAGCTGTTTTTCCGGTTCCTGTTTGTGCGGAACCAAGAATATCATGACCTTCCAAAGCCACAGGGATTGCCTGTTCTTGAATTGGAGTTGGGTCGATGAAGTTGATTTGTTTCAAGGTATCAAGCATGATTGCAGGAATACCTAATTTACTAAAATTAGTCATATTTTTTTCACTCACATATAGTCACGCCCGTTATTTGTGAACGGCATGGGTATTTATAAAAATCTAAAATTCTATTTTGATAGAAAATCAGCACTAAGTAAGTCTTTCAAGCCAAGGAATGTTTCTTTTCAAACCTTGGTAACTCTGCTGATTAGGTTTTTAATGTTGAATATTCAACCGACTATATCTAAGAGCTACAAGAAATCACAAAGCGGAATATACAGAAAAAATTTTATTTTGCAAGTGTTTATTTCAAATAAGCTTTCCAGACTTTTTGCATGAGGGTTGGGAAAGGGAAGTTTTTGAGATCGTTGACTGAAATAAATTGCCCGCCAAGGTTAGGCGTTTCCGATTGCACTTTATGAAGTTTTAAGACAAGTTTGAAGTGTGTAAAGATATGCGTAACTTCTTTCTGCAAATCTGTTGATGATAAATTGATTAGCCCGTCTTCTTCCCAAGGAAATTCATAAAGATTAGCTAAAAGCCCCTTTTCTCCTCTTTTGCGAATATAAATTTCACCTTTTGCATTGCTGATGAGGTAAATCTTCGCTGTTTTCTCTTTTTTTGCCAATTTTTTAATAACAGGAATATCTTCTGTTTTATTATTCAATCTTGCAAAGCACTTTTCCGCCCAAGGGCAAGTTTCGCAACTTGGATTTTTAGGCGTGCAAATGGTTGCCCCTAAGTCCATAATCGCAGAGGTATAATCCGCTGGATGCTCAAAGCTAATCAATGCTTCTGCTTTTTCTCTAATCTCTGGCATAATCTCTTGAACAGGTTCGGTTAAGCCATAATATCTGCAAATAATTCTCACCACATTGCCATCAACAACAGATTCAGGCAAGTTGAACGCAAGAGATAGAAAGCTTGCTGCCGTATATGGACCAATACCTTTAAGTTTAAGTACTTCTGTTTTATCACTTGGAAAGATGCCTTGATAATGCTCTGCAATCATCTTTGCTGTTGCGTGAAGCGAACGGGCACGAGAATAATATCCCAACCCTTGCCAATAGAGATAAACTTCTTCTTGAGAAGCATTTGCCAAGTCTTGAACTGTTGGAAACCTTTTCATAAATTTATGGAAAAAAGGCAAAACCGTTTTGACTTGCGTCTGCTGGAGCATAATTTCTGAAACGAGAATGACATATGGGTCAGGGTGCGCACCACCTTTCACTCGCCAAGGAAGCTCCCTCCCTTCGCGGTCAAACCAATTTAAGAGTTTTTCTGAAAGCGTTCCTTGAACCATTTTATTTATTCGAAGCAAAAAGCTGAAAATCTCTGCCTTGAGGTTCTTGGAAAACCGCTAAATTAAATTCAGGCATAATGGCATAAATATGGTCGAAAATGTCAGACTGAATACCCTCATATTCCACCCAGACAATCGTATCCGTAAAACAGTATATCTCCAGCGGAAGCCCTTTAGAGCTTGGGGCTAATTGACGCACCATCAACGCCATATTCTTCTTAACTTTCGGGTGGCTTTCAAGATATTTCTGAACATAAGCTCTAAATGTTCCAATATTTGTTAAGCGTCGGGCATTGAGCGGAATTTCAGCCTGATTTTGATTGTTCCAAGCTTCTAATTCTTTATCTTTTCCTGCAAGATAATCTTTGAGCAACGCAAAGTTTTTAAGATGTTTTTCCTCATCAGCTGAAAGAAAGTGAATACTATTTTGGTCAAGATAAATAGCCCTTTTAATTCTTCTTCCGCCAGATTCTCTCATGCCTCTCCAGTTTTTAAAAGCATCTGTGACAAATTTTCTGGTTGGAACAGTGGTGATTGTTTTATCCCAGTTTTGAATTTTCACCGTGTGCAATGCAATATCTATCACATCGCCGTCAGCCCCTTGTTGTGGCATTTCCACCCAGTCGCCAAGTTTAATGATATCACTTGATGAAATTTGCACACTAGCAACCAACGACAAAATGGTATCTTGAAAAACGAGCATGGTAACGGCAGCCATTGCACCCAAGCTTGAAAGCAAAATGGTTGGTGATTTATCAATTAACGTGGCTAAAACAAGAATGCAAGCAAGCACGGAAACGATGAGTTTAACAACTTGCAAATACCCTTTGATTGGCTTGTCTTTAGCATCAGGACGACGCATATAAACCGAGTTAACAACATCAAGAATTAAGTTAAGCGCAATTGCGAAAGTTGCCACCACAAAAGCATTCCCAACATTTTTAACAATCGTCACAAAATATGTCGGAATGTGTGGCACAAGGGTCACGCCCTTGGTGACGATAATTGCTGGAATGATATTAGAAAGACGAGCCACAATGCGAATGACCTCGGCCTCGTTTCCTTGCTTGGCAAATTTCACAATCTTTTCAAAAAGTTTCATCAAAAACTTTTTAACAAAGAAATTAGCAACCAAAGCAATTAACAAAACCAAAGCAAAAGAGCTGAAGCTTAAAAGCATTGGATATTCTTTAAAATATTCAGTCATTCAATAATCTTTCCTTTTTTAACCATATTTTCTGTTTTAGCTTAAGATAAGATTGAAGTCAACGACCCTCTAATTTCTCAACAAAAAAGCCTCCGAATTTCGGGGGCTTTTTTTAATCTCATTAAAGACTATTTTGCAAGTTGAGCAGCAACTTCAGCGGCGAAATCTTCAGATTTCTTTTCAATGCCTTCACCAAGCTTGAACACAACAAATTCTTTAAGTTCAACAGGAGCGCCAATTTCTTTCGCAGCATCAGCAATGATTGCTTTCACTTTTTTGTCTGGATCCATAATGAAAGCTTGTTCTTCAAGAACAACTTCGTCATAATATTTTCTGATTCTGCCTTCAACCATTTTTTCAATGATGTTAGCAGGTTTTCCGGAAGCGGCAGCTTGTTCAGAGAAAATTGCTTTTTCTCTTTCAACAGCGGCAGGGTCAACATCAGCAATTGTTTTGAAAAGTGGAGAAGATGCAGCAATGTGCATTGCAACTTGCTTACCAACTTCAGCCAATTTTTCAACATTTCCTGTTGATTCCAAAGCAACCAAAACCCCAATTTTTCCAAGGTTAGGAGCGGCAGCATTATGCATGTATGAAGCAACAACACCATTTTCAACAGAAACAGTTTTTGCACGGCGCAAAGTCATATTTTCACCAATTTTTGCAATCATATCTGTCAAACGTTCTTTGAAAGATTTGTTCACTTTTGGACATTGGAAAGTTTCCATGTTGCAAACTTCACCTTCGTTCATCAAAGCAACAATTGCAGCATCTGTTACATATTCTTTGAACATATCGTTTTTAGCAACGAAGTCTGTTTCAGAGTTAACTTCAACAACAGCCCCTTTATTTCCTTCAACAGCGATTGCAACCAAACCTTCAGCAGCAACACGGCTTGCTTTTTTGGCAGCAGATGCCAAGCCTTTTGTGCGAAGCCAATCCACAGCAGCTTCCATATCTCCGTTTGTTTCAACAAGAGCTTTTTTTGCATCAAGCATTCCTGCGCTTGTCATATCTCTAAGTTCTTTTACCATGCTGGCAGTAATATTTGTCATTTATATATACCCCTAAAAAAATCAAAATCTTGTCATAATTGAGATGTGGCGATATTGCTTGACACAAATACCGCCACAATAGTTTTTCGAAAAGATTATTTATCTAAATCTTATTCTTCGTCGGCAGCTTGAACTTCTTCTTTAACTTTTTTAGAAATTCTTTTTTTAGCAACTTTAGCTTCGCCATCGGCAAATTCTTCAACTTTAACGCCTTGAGCTGCAACTTCTGCTTGGATACCATCCAAAACAGCACCTGCAATCATATCGCAATAGAAGTTAATTGCACGAATAGCATCGTCGTTTCCAGGAACTGGATAATCAACAACCTCAGGGTCAGAGTTTGTATCACAAACACCGATAACTGGAATGCCAAGTTTTTTAGCTTCTTTAACAGCCAAGTCTTCTTTAGTTACGTCAACGATGAAGATTAAGTCAGGTTGACCACCCATAGACATAATGCCGCCTAATTCTTGTTGAAGTTTACCTTGCTCTTTTTTCAAGTTGAGCAATTCTTTCTTTGTGTAACCTTCAGTTTCGTTTTTTTCGAACATGTTGTTCAATTTAACCAAACGGGAAATTGATTTGTAAATTGTTTTCCAGTTTGTCAACATTCCGCCCAACCAACGATAATTGACATAGTATTGTCCACATCTTTCAGCGTGTTGTTTAACGATATCTTGAGCTTGTCTTTTTGTTCCAACGAAAAGAACTTTACCACCATTAGCAGCTACATCTTTAGCAACAGCTAAAGCAGTGTAGAACATTGGGTATGTTTTTTGAAGGTCGATAATGTGAACATTATCTTTTTTTCCATAAATGTATTGAGACATTTTAGGGTTCCAACGACGAGCATGGTGACCGAAGTGAACACCAGCTTCCATCATTTGGCGTAAATTAAAAGTCGGAATTGACATATTTATTATATCCTTATATTTTCCGGTTAATCCTCTGCAAAGTAAAAAACTCCTCTCGGAGCACCAGAGCGAGAAATTTGGGAACTCCCCAACGTCGCCAGCTTTGCATGTGTTATAAGAAAACGACTCACCTGAGTTGCTTTCGAGAGCCTTTTTATATGGTTATTCATATAATTGCAACAATTTTTTTAAAAATACTGTATTTTTGTTTTTAATTTTGATATTAATATCACAACTTTATTAAATTAACCCATAACAAACACATAAAAGACCGGAGAGATATGTCAGACTTATTTGAAATCACCATTCCTAACAGCGATGAATATTCAGCCCAAAGCATTCAAGTTTTGGAAGGCTTAGAGCCAGTTCGTCACCGCCCAGGAATGTATATCGGCGGTGTTGATGAACAAGCCTTACACCACCTTGTTGCCGAAATTTTGGATAACTCCATGGATGAAGCCGTTGCTGGATATGCCAACCGCATTGACGTTGTACTTAACGCCGACTATTCCGTGACCATTATTGATAATGGTCGAGGCATTCCTATTGATGCTCACCCAAAATATCCAAACAAGTCTGCTTTGGAAGTGATTATGACAACTCTGCACTCTGGTGGAAAGTTTGGCGGAAACGCTTATAAAGTTTCTGGCGGTTTACATGGTGTGGGTCTTTCTGTGGTTAATGCTCTTTCTGACAAGCTTGTGGTTGAAATTGCTCGTGAGAAAAAGCTTTATCGTCAAATTTATAGTAAAGGCGTTCCTCAAGGTGAACTTGAATTTATTGGCAACACAACGCGCAAAGGAACTTCCATTACGTTTCATCCAGACGAAGAAATTTTCGGAGTTGGCGCAAAGCTTATTCCAAACAAAATTTATCGTATGTCACGCTCTAAGGCTTTTCTCTTTAAAGGCATTAAAATTTTGTGGAAATGTTCTCCAGAGGTTCTTTCTGAGAATGATTTAACTCCAAGCGAAGCGGAACTCCACTTTCCAAACGGGTTAAAAGATTTCTTAGACTATCAAATTGGTGAAAAAGAAACGGTTAATCGCAATATCTTCTTTGGCGAATCCGAATTAGCCAATGATGAGGGCAAAGTTGAATGGGCAATTACTTGGCCGCTTGATGAAAATGGATTCACTTATTCTTATTGCAACACAGTTATCACCCCTCAAGGCGGAACGCACGAACTTGGCTTTAAAACAGCTCTTTTGAGAAGTCTTAAAGAATATGGCGAAATGGCAAACATCAAAAAAGCCGCACAAATCACTTCAGAAGATTTTCTAAGTGATGCTGCCATTATTCTCTCTCTATTCATTCGTGACCCACAATTTCAAGGACAAACAAAAGACAAACTAACTTCCGCTAAAGCAACTCGTTTGGTGGAGCAGGCAGTTAAAGACTCTTTCGACCATTGGCTCACTTCCGACATGGAAAATGCAAATGCGTTAATTGAATATGTCATTGAACGCTCTGAAGCTAGAAAAAAGAAAAAAGAGGAGAAAGTTCAAAACCGTAAGACTCCAACAAAAAGACTTAGACTCCCAGGAAAACTAGCTGATTGCTCACAAAATGAACCTCATGATACTGAAATTTTCATTGTTGAGGGTGATTCCGCTGGTGGTTCAGCAAAGCAAGGGCGTGACCGTGTGACGCAAGCCATTCTACCACTTAAGGGAAAAATTTTGAACGTTGCCAGCGCTTCTTTGGAAAAGATCTTACAAAACCAAGAAATCAAGGATTTAGTTGAAGCCTTAGGCTGTGGCACGAAAGATAATTTCAGAGAAGAAAACCTGCGTTATGAAAAAGTGATTATCATGACCGATGCGGACGTCGATGGTGCACATATTGCCTCTCTCCTCATGACGTTCTTCTATCAACAAATGCCTAAACTCATTGAAGGCGGACATCTTTACATTGCCACCCCTCCACTTTACAAAGTGGCAAACGGTAGCAAAGTTTTTTACGCCATTGATGATGAAGACAAAGATAAGATTCTTGCAAAAGAATTTAAGGGAAACAGCAAACCGGATATTTCTCGCTTTAAAGGTTTGGGTGAAATGAGCGCAATGCAACTCAAAGAAACCACTATGGATAAAAAGCGCAGAACTTTGTTGAAAGTGTTGATTCCAAATAATGTGACCGAGGAAAGTAGGGAATACGCCTTTGAAACTAGAAGAATGGTTGACAGACTTATGGGTAAGAATCCGGAACCTCGTTTCAATTTCATCATTGAAAAAGCAAAATTCGTCAACGATTTAGACATCTAAAAATGATTAGGCTATGTCAAAAAATGATATAGCCTTTTTTAATCCCCCTAACTTGTCCACAAGCTTCTTCATCTTAACAAAAAAACACCTCTTTTTTTATACTCACAAAACTCAATCTAACAGATTGATAATAATGAACTATTTATCATTATACACTCTTTCCTCTTGCAAAATGTTTACTAAAGTCATAATAGCAAAAAATCTTGGCCTTTGTTAGCTTTTTGTCAGCTATCTCTCATAGATGTCTGATAGTTACGAGTTAGACGCTCGGAGATATTGTTCATTCAATATGACGTCCTTTATTAATAGGACTTATTTAACGTTAATATTACTAAACAAAGGAACTTAATAATGAAAAAATTAGCTCTATTGGCTACTGTTGCTCTAGGTCTTTCAGGTTGTGCATCTTTGAATCAAGGTGTTCCTGCTGGTGCTCTTCAAGCTAACGTTTACACAAATCAATCTGCAAACGTTCAAGTTGGTCAAAAAGTTACTGCAGACTCTTCTGCTAATGTAATTTTTGGATTCATCACACTTAGCGAAGATTCTAAATTTGCTGACGGCGTTTCTTACGCTGGACAAGGTGCTCTTAACCTTCTCGACACAACTGGTGCAGTTAAATCAGCAGCAGCTTACAAAGCTATGAAATCTTCTGGTGCTGACGTTCTCGTAGCTCCTACATACATTACAGAAATCGAAGATTTTTTCGTATTCAAAAAAGTTAAAGTTACTGTAAGTGCTTACAAAGGTACAATTAAAGGCTTTACTCAAAAGTAATTTAATTTACCATGCTTAATATGAAAAATAGTCTGTTGAAAAAAATATCAACAGGCTATTTTTTTTGAAACCAAGCAAATCTAATCTTTTTGAAAAAATTTCATATTTATCTCTTATTTCTCTTTAATTTTAAAATATCTTTGCTTAAATAACATAAGTAGGAAGATGGTCGCGACTCTTCTTATTTTGAAAAGCGAGGAACTTTCTGTTCTTGATTATGTTATGAGCTGAAGTTTAAAACGAAGTAACTTTAGTCAATCACAAGAGCTCCTTTTTAATTAAACAATGTTTTTATAAAAGGAATTTTTACAATGGCAAACGCTAAAACAAATAATAAATCTGCTTCTACTTCTAAAACTGCTCCTGCAGCTAAACCTGCAGCAACAGCTTCTAGCAAAAAACCTGCTTCTAAGAAATAATTTAGAAAAATCTATAAAAAGCGGCTATTTAGCCGCTTTTTATTTATCTAAACTACGTGACTCTTTCCCTTTTTTATGGTATTATTGATAATAGATATCATTATTATAGGAGAGAGGCTATGTACTACTTCTATATTGATAAAGAAGCAAACCCAACAACAGGGGAACGAGAAATACATAAAGATTTTTGCTCCCGTCTAAAGAAAGTTAAGAACAAAGAGTTTCTTGGGCGCTTCAAAACATTCAAAGAAGCGAAAGAATATGCCCTCAAACGCTTCGGGCGAGCGATTGGTTGCTCCAAATGTTGCCCCGAAGGTTTCAGAAGATAATTTTTAATTGACCGTAATGGTTTTTTTTTGTTTTAAAATGAAAAAATCAGACTTGAGATGCTTATGTAAACCCGAGAGGGTAGTAAATTCCCACTGCACGCAGTGGGCCCCTTTCGTCTCGTAAGGTTCTGTCTTCGCCTAACGGCTCGCCAATCACCAACTATCGACTCCAAACCCCTTTTAACGGGGTTCGAACTTTTAGATTTACCATATAACAAAAACCCTCAACAAGTGAGGGTTTTTGTTATATGGCACACCCGAGAGGGTTCGAACCCCTAACCTCCTGATCCGTAGTCAGGTGCTCTATCCAGTTGAGCTACGGGTGCACATTCGCTAAATTCAAAGCATAGATAACTCTTTTTATTCCGTTTGGCAAGCAATTTTTTAATAAAAATTAAAATAATTCGTGATATAAAGTGCTTAGTTATGCAAAAAATAGAAAATCTTTCTTGTCTTTTAGGTAAATTGCCTCTAAAAAGAAGGATAGATATATATTTTTTATCTTTTTATTTTTTAAAAGGTTTTATCAATGAAAAAACTAGTTTCTAGATTATCATCTCTTTCGCTAAGCTTATTGCTTTTAAATGGCTGTGCCTTTAGTAATGATACCCTGTTTCCAAGCTCTTCAAAATCTGCGGAAACAAAACCAGCAATGACAACTTCCGGCTCTTCCCGTCTTTCAAGTAAAAATACAAATTTACCAAATCTGGGAACTTCAAACTTTTCAGCTGTTGACATCAGCCAAGGTAAAGCAACAGGAACATTTGTTGGTCAGAAAGTGATTGCTTTTCGCTCTGAACTCACATCCCTGCAAGGCTCTGTGAACAAACACAATAGCGACCTCCAAAATATCAGACATTCTGCTTTTGATAACGCTTCAAAATATAGCGACTCGATTAATCTGATTGAAACAAAACTTCAAGCAGGAACAACTCCAGGTAACCCATATGTTGTTGCCGCATTGCAGTCTGCTCAAGGAAGCGTTCAAAGTCTCAATGAAGATGCAATTTTGTTAAACCAACTTTCAACAAGAGTTGCTTCTGACCTCGTGACAACATCATATATTTTGAATTCAATTCAAACCGCATATACGGTTTCTGGTGCTGTCGATGAAGACCATGCGCAACTTAAAGCCTTACAAAAAGACGCTGAAGCAACAAGCACAACACTTAGCAACATTTTGAATGAAATCAACAGTGACTATTCTCGTCAACAACAATATGTTCTTTCTGCAAATCAAACAATTGATAGCCTTGCAGGACCTGTGAGAGTGGGAAATTTCAGTGGCGGATTTGTTAAAAGCGTTCCAACAACCCCTGTTCAGGTTTCTCCTCTAGAAACTTCATATCTTTCAAATAACAGCACTTCTTCAACAGTTAAAAGCCCTGTAAACACTGGTTTTTCAACCAAGCCTTTATTTGTTGCAAAATTCAACAAAAGCAATGTTGATTATAAAGACGGACTTAACCGTGCTATTGCTGGTGGCTTGAAAGCGAAACCAGATATGATATTTGATATTGTTGCAGTTACCCCAACAGAAGCAACTTCTGCTGACCGCTCAAAAGCTAGAAACTATGCCACGGAAGTTTTTGAACAAGTGGTTGAAGTTGGTGTAAATCCTGAAAATGTTGCCTTATCAGCAAAATCTTCAGCAACAGCTGAATATCCTGAAGTTCATATTTACATTAAATAATTTTCACATTTTGTGATTAAAAAAGCCTCTCATTTTGGGAGGCTTTTTCGTAATCTTATCGTTATTGCACAATAACAACATTATTATATTGAGGCGTTGAACGGCATGTTGTGGTGGTTGTTCCGTTCCATCTGTCATAGTTTGTGACGCAATTTGGCTCAGGGTTTGTTTTGATAATTGTTGTCGTTGAATTATATCTTGGGGTGTCAACGTAATAGTTTTGTGAGGAGGAAAGATTGCTCCCGATGACAAACCCTGCAATCCCAGAAATCAACCCTGTTGCCCAAACATCTCCCTTGCTTCTTTTTTCCTTAATAACCACTGGAGCTTTTTGATGATACCCGCCTCCTCGATGAGGATTATTATTGTGCATTGGACGAGCAATAGCAATATTTGTTGAAAACATAACGATTAAAAGTGCCAAGAGAATCTTTTTCATTTTGATAATCCTTCTATAAAATTTCCTTACATAATCTATAACGATTATCTCAACAACTTTGTTCAAAGTTTTTATCCGTTTACAATAAATTTAAATTATGATATTAAAAAACAAAATTTATTATTCTAAACATCATTATAAACTTAAAAATAAACATTATGGAACAAAGTAGAAAAAAACTGATGGAATTAAACCTTTCTCTTTCAAGCCCTATGGATTTGCGGACGTTTATCGGTTCAATTCCCTTCCCTAAAGATGAGGAAAGCCTTGAATTTTCTTATTTCAAAACTTTTGCTAATATTTTAGAAGCTTTTTCAGAAGGAAATCATAGTGCATTAATTATGAATACAAAAGAGAAGGCTTTTTATAAGCAAATTTCCAGACAGAAAATTGTTTTAGAGAATCCTGAAAATGCAAAGGATACCTTTGAGATTTTAATTCTCACTTTTTCTAATGGCGTTGGAGACCATCATTTTGCAGAGTTTTCTTTTGATAAAGAAACCTTCTTTATTGATAATGCAGATGCTGTATTACTCGCTATTCCTATTTTTGCTTAATCAATTTTCGCAAAATCAAAAAAACACTCCTTTTTTAGGAGTGTTTTTTTGATATCAAGACAGAAAAATAGTTCTCTGGACTATTTTTTCTATTTCACTTCCTCGAAGTCAGCATCAACAACACCATCGTCTTTATTGCCCGCAGAAGGGCCTTCTGCATTGCCTTGAGGCTGCTCAGCTTGTTGTTGCTTATACATTGCTTCACCAAGCTTCATAGAGGCTTGCATCAAGCTTTCAGTCTTTTCTTTAATCACTGACAAATCTTCAGCTTCAAGACCTGTTTTCAAAGCACCAATTTCTTTTTGAATTGCTTCTTTGTCGGCTGCTGAAACTTTATCTCCCAAGTCTTTGATTGTTTTTTCAGTTGTATGAATTAAACTTTCAGCTTGGTTCTTCGCTTCAACAAGTTCTTTCTTCTTCTTGTCCACTTCAGCATTTGCTTCGGCATCTTTTACCATTTTATCAATATCTGAATCAGACAATCCACCAGAGGCTTGAATCTTAATTGCTTGTTCTTTATTTGTTGCCTTGTCTTTTGCAGAAACATTCACAATACCATTTGCATCAATGTCAAATGTCACTTCAATTTGTGGCATACCACGAGGAGCAGCAGGAATTCCGATAAGATCAAACTGACCAAGCAATTTATTATCAACTGCCATCTCACGTTCCCCTTGGAACACTCTAATTGTCACCGCTGTTTGTCCGTCTTCAGCTGTTGAGAAAACTTGAGATTTGCGTGTTGGAATCGTAGTGTTTCTGTCGATTAATCTGGTGAACACACCGCCCAAAGTTTCAATACCCAAAGAAAGCGGGGTCACGTCGAGCAAAAGAACGTCTTTCACATCACCCATCAACACACCACCTTGAATTGCAGCACCAACCGCAACAACTTCATCAGGGTTAACGCCCTTGTGAGGTTCTTTTCCAAAAATTTCTTTCACTTTTTCTTGAACCTTAGGCATTCTCGTCATCCCACCAACCAAGATAACTTCGCTGATTTCGCTTGCTTTCAAGCCAGCATCTTCCATTGCTTTCTTACATGGCGCAACTGTTCTTTCAATCAAACTGTCAACCAAAGACTCTAATTTTGCTCTTGTCATTTTAATATTCAAGTGCTTAGGACCTGTGGCATCAGCCGTAATAAATGGCAAGTTCACGTCTGTTTGTGTGGTTGAAGAAAGCTCAATTTTCGCTTTTTCAGCAGCTTCTTTCAAACGTTGCAAAGCAAGTCTATCATTCTTCAAATCAATGCCAGATTCTTTTTTAAATTCATCTGCCAAATAGTTCACGATTGTTTGGTCAAAGTCTTCACCACCCAAGAATGTATCCCCATTTGTTGATTTAACTTCAAACACGCCGTCACCAATTTCAAGAATGGAAATATCAAATGTTCCACCACCAAGGTCATAAACTGCAATTGTGCCAGATTTTTGTTTATCCATTCCATATGCCAAAGCTGCAGCTGTTGGCTCGTTGATAATACGTAAAACTTCAAGCCCTGCAATTTTACCAGCATCTTTTGTAGCTTGTCTTTGGCTGTCATTGAAATATGCTGGAACAGTAATCACAGCTTTTTCAATTTTTTCACCCAAATAGCTTTCTGCATATTCTTTAATTTTTTGCAAAACAATTGCAGAAACTTGTGATGGTGCATATTTAGTGTTTTTTGCTTCCACCCAAGCATCGCCATTGTCACCAGAAACAATTTTATATGGCACAAGCTCTTTGTCTTTCTTAACTTCGGCACTATCAAAACGACGACCGATTAATCTCTTAATTGCGAAGAGCGTATTTTCAGGGTTTGTCACAGCTTGTCTTTTTGCTGGAAAGCCCACTAATGTTTCAGTGTCTGTAAAGGCAACCATTGAAGGCGTTGTTCTCGCACCTTCACTGTTTTCCAAAACTCTGGCTTCTCCACCTTCCATAACTGCAAAACAAGAGTTTGTTGTTCCTAAGTCAATGCCAATTACTTTATTGCTCATATTCTCATCTTCCTTTTTATCTGTTTTCTTTTTTATATTTGTATATTTATTGACGTATCCTTTTAACTATTGACTCATATAGTCATAGTTTTTTTAGACCGCAAGGGTTTTGCTTGTTTTTTTGCTGTTTTTTTACTTAATATGCGTTTTTATTGACAATTTCATAGCCACTATGTCCGTCAATGACCGAATTTGCAAAGGCAAAGTCTGTTGAATTGACAGAGTGGATACGGTAAATAACCTCACCTTTCTCCACAAAATCGCCAACTTTTTTAACCAAATCCAGACCTGCACCTTGATATTTTCCTGCACCTGCCCACACCCCAATTTTATTAATTCTTGAAGTGTCAATTTTTTCAATAACCCCTGAGTTTTCAGCAACAATATCTCTGGTTAAATGACCCAGTTGAGGTTGTGAAGATTTCCCCTGAGAATGAATGATTTTATTCATTGCTTCCAAAGCACGTCCTGACATTAAAATTTCTTTAGCAACTTGATAACCATGACCACCTCTTAGCTTTGGATCAAACTCTAAAATTCTACCAGCAAGGAATAAAGATTTTTCTCTTAAGTCCTCAGGAGCATCGTCTTTATTTCTCAAAACTTTCATCACATCTCTGGCTTCTAAAACAGCACCAATGCCATTGCCAATTGGCTCACTGCCATCTGTGATAACAACATCAACATGAATACCTAGCATATCTCCAATATATTCCATAAGCTTTCTAATTCTCATCGCCTCACCCGTCGTTCGAAGACGTGCATTAACTCCAACAGGAATATCTAAAAGCAAGTGCGTAACACCCGCCGCAATCTTAATAGAAAGAATTGAAGAAGCAATATGTTCTAAACTCGTAATGCCAATTTGTCTTTCCACAGAAGAGATAATTCGGCAAGCAGGTGAAATGTCTAATTGCGTATAAGAGGCAATTGCGCCTCTGTTTTCACGAACATTATTCTTAAAACTATTCTCATCAATGTCCACATTACACAATACACTCATTGTATCTGCCACCCCTGCACAAGAGGTTAGTGAGCGAGAGGCTGTTTTAGGAATTGGTAATCCGTAAGCCGCCACAATTGGGGTAATAATTAAATCTGTTTTATTCCCAGGGACACCGCCAAAGGAGTGATGATCAACAACAATGTTTTCATTATCCCACTTAATGAGTTTATCTCCAATCATTGCCTCTGTAAGGGAAAGCACTTCTGGTGCACTCATAAATGACCCACTTGCAACTAAAAAGGAAGCAATATCCATATTTGAATAGCGATGCGCAATGATATCATTGATAATTGAGCCATATTCACTTGAACTAATAATATTACCCATCACTTTTCTTTTAATGGAATTCAAGCTTGGCGGATTAGATGCTGCTGTCAGGGAAACGTTTGCCCCTTCAGGCAAATTTATCTGCTGAAACGCCTCATCATTCAAAGCCAGCTCATTCGGCTTAACCAGTTTTTCACTATCTGTCACCTGCAAAAAAGCATAAATATTCTTTGCACCACCATGCACCTCAATTTTGGATAATGCCTTGATTTCTTCAGTATTATAGGCTACACAGTCTTTATGAATATAAGCCACATTTTCATTAAAAGAGCTAATCGGCAGGTGCTTCAAAACTAACATTCTGTATTCCTTTTTCGATGAATAATTTTCTACTTTGCATTTTGGCACATGATGTTTAAGAAAGCTTAAATTTAATCCCTTCTTCACTAAAAAAATGTTCAAAAAAAGCCCATCAAAATGGGCTTTTTTATTTTTCTATTTTAGTGCGAGGCGATTTAAGTTTGGTTTTTTGTGCATCAGGATACTAATGACCTTAACCAACTCGTCTTTCATCTCATCACGACGAACAACAATATCAACCATACCATGCTCTTTTAGATATTCAGCACGCTGAAATCCGGCTGGCAATTTTTCTCTAATTGTTTGCTCAATCACTCTTTGCCCTGCGAATCCAATTAAGCAACCCTTTTCAGCAATATGAACATCACCAAGCATTGCAAAAGAAGCTGAAACACCACCTGTTGTTGGGTCAGTTAAAATAGAAATAAACGGAAGCTTATTCTCCTTAACCAAATTTACAGCAGCTGTTGTTCTTGCCATTTGCATCAAAGAGAGCATTCCTTCTTGCATTCTTGCTCCCCCAGAAGCTGCAACCGTAATCAATGGACATTTTCCTTTAATTGCAATTTCTGCAGCTTTCACGATACCTTCGCCAACGGCTTGCCCCATTGAACCACCCATAAAGTTGAAATCAATTGCCGCAATAACAGAAGTCACACCGCCGATATCACCCTGAGCAACAATAATAGCATCTTCTCTGCCTGTTTCTTTACGATAAGCTTTGAGTCTATCAGTATATTTTTTTGTGTCTTTGAATTTCAAAGGGTCATCTTTAATTTTTGGCAATGAAATTTCATTATATTCGCCATTGTCAAACAACATATTCAAACGTTTGTCGAGATAAAGACGCAAGTGGTGATCGCAGTTTGTACAAACATACATACTCTTTTTCAATTCTTTTGAAAAAAGCATTTGTCCGCAAGCAGGACATTTACACCATAAATTATCTGCAATATCTTTCGTTGAAACCGCTTTTTTAACTTTTGGTCTCACAAAGTCTCTTAACCAATTCATATTTTTATATCCATCGATTTTTATTTATTTTTATTGAAGCGAGAGAAAACACCTTTGAAAAATTCAGGAACAGCTTTTTCAGAATCATCCCCTTCTTTTTTCTCCACAGTTTGTGCTTTAAGGTTTTCAAGATTGTCTTTGAGGCTATCAACCGTTGTGTTAAGCTTTTTATGTTCTTCTGAAAGCTTACGGTTTTCTTTTTTTCTTTTGAAAAGTTCGCGGCGTAAAGGCGCATATGCAAACCAAGCAGAAAGACGCCCCATGATAAATCCGAGAATGGTAAGAACGATAACGACAACGCTCAAAGAAACAGTCGCTTCAACGGTGAATGGCCACAAGCTAAACGTTACCAAATCATTATTCACAAACGCAAATACTAGGATTATGGTTGTTATGGGAATTCCAATTAACATTCTTATTATGTTCATAACGCTAAAGCCTTTCCTTTTTGAGGAGCTGCTCTGTTTTCATAAGACTACTTACTATTTAGCAACTCGTGTAATTGTTTTCCGGTCTTAAAGTGTGGAATATTTCTTTCTTCCACAGAAACTTTTTCGCCCGAACGAGGGTTCTTAGCAATTCTGGAAGGACGTTTACGCACAGAAAAAGCTCCAAAGCCTCTGAACTCTATTCTATCGCCTTTTGCCAAAGTATCAATGATATTGTTAAATATTACTGAAACAATTTTTTCAACTTCTTTCACTGCAAGATGTGGGTTCTTACTTGCAACTCTTTCAATTAGTTCTGATTTTGTCAATTTTTGCCTCTTTATTTTACGCTTAATATTACTAAATTTGTTTTTTTATAAACTATACTTTTTGGTTTCAATAATCAATAGCTTCTTTTATAAAAAAATAAAATTATTTTGATGAGTTATCCAAAAATTTTATAAATTCATCTGCAACTATCTGGATTCATCAAGCATAGACTTTAAATGTGCCAATAAGTTTTCACAGGCATTTTGTATCATTTCAAAGACATAGTCAAAATTATCACGATAATATGGATCTGGCACGTCTTCTCCATATTGTGACGCAAATTCCAAAAGTTTATGAATGCTTGCTGTTTCCTCTTGATGTGGAGAAAGCCTGCTTAAGTCATACATATTTTTCTCATCCATTGCCACAATTAAATCAAATTCGTTAAAATCTCTGCTTTCAACAGGGCGAGATTTTAGCTTGCTAATGTCCACGCCGAATCCTTTCGCACAAGAAACTGAGCGAAAGTCTGGCATTTCACCTTTATGCCAGCCATGTGTGCCAGCAGAATCAATTTTGATTTTTTCTTCAAGATTTTCTTTTTTGAGAAGATTTGCCATAATTCCTTCTGCTGTTGGGGAACGACAAATGTTCCCCGTGCAGACGAATAGAACCTTATAACTTTTATCTTCCATTTATATGACCGTTAGTTTCACGCGCAAAATGAACATAGCGATTGTAATAATGCTCAATGCTTTTTTGAACCTTACCATTTACAGAATCTGCTGGATACTTTCCATTTTTATCAAGTTTTCCAGCTTTAATTCCTGTCAAAATTTCAATGCCATCATCAACGCTATCCACGGCATAAATGTGGAACTTTCCAGTTTCAACCGCTTCCAAAACATCATCTCTAAGCATTAAATTCAAAACATTGGTTCTTGGAATAATAACCCCTTGTTCTCCAGTTAACCCTCTGTGCTTACAAACATCAAAGAAGCCCTCAATTTTCTCATTCACCCCACCAATTGGTTGGATTTCGCCGAACTGGTTGATTGAGCCTGTCACACCAATTCCTTGCTTAATCGGCAAATTCGCAATTGCTGAAAGCAAGCAATAATATTCTGTTGAAGAAGCACTATCTCCATCAACACCACCATAAGATTGTTCAAAAACAATTGACGCAGAAAGAGAGAGTGGTGCTTCTTTAGCGAATCTATTTGCTAAAAGCGATTGCAAAATCAAAACGCCTTTCGTGTGAATTGGACCAGAAAGTTCAATTTCTCTTTCAATATCAAAAAATTCACCATTTCCTAAACGCACTTGAGTTGTGATTCTGGTTGGTCTACCAAAAGCAAGGCGTGAAAAATTATAAACCACCAATCCGTTAATTTGACCCACTTTTTCACCTTCGACATCAAGGAGAATTGACCCTTTTTCAATTTGCTCCAACATTGCTTGTTTGATGCGTCCTGAACGATAGAGCTGTGACTCAATCGCTTGATCAATGTGATTTTTCCCAATCTGATTAGATTTAGACTTCATTGCCCAATAATTTGCTTCTTTCAAAACATCTGAAATTGAGGCAACGTGTGCTGTCAATTTTTGCGAATCTCCTGCCAAGCGAGAAGAATATTCAATGACTTTTGCCACTGCTTGCTTGTTCAATGAGCGAATGTTTTTCTTTTTAGAAAGCGAGCCGATGAGCTTGGCATATTCCATTTCCATTTTTTCATTGCGTTCCATTGTGGTAGCAAAATCTGCCTCAACTTTGAAATAATCAACAAAGTCAGGGTCTCTTTCCATCAACATCTCATAAAGTCCTTCATCACCCGTCAAAATGACTTTAATGTTGAGAGGAATCGGTTCTGGATCAAGTGAAATTGAACTAAAACCAGCATCATCTCCTGGGGTTTCAATTTTGATTTGTTTTGACGCTAATGCTCTTTTCAGAGAATCCCACGCAAATGGTTGAATAAGGAGCTTGCGAGCGTCGATTAAAAGGAAACCACCATTGGCTTGGTGTAATGCGCCACTTTTAATTAAGGTAAAGTCTGTCAAGAGCGAGCCATGTTGTTGCATCTTTTCAACTTTACCCACCAAGTTCCCTTGCGTTGGATGGTCAAGATGAACTATCGGAGCGCCTTTTCCAGCCTCATTTTTGACAATAACATTTACTCTAAATTTTTCAAATTTATCATCATCTTTTTTGTTCATACGCATAAAGATATTACTCAACATATCCTCTTCGCCACCTGCATTTGGAATGTCTTTACCACTAGACAGGAAATCTTCCGTGTTTTCAATGATATATTTTTGAACATTTTTCAAATATTCCCCAACCTGACGATTGCTCTTATATTTCTGGCGAATCTCATCAAATGGATTTTTTAAACTGATTTTCAAAAATTTTTCTTGAATCGCATAAATTTCTTTGCGTTGCTTATCTTCCCAATCTGGCAAATGCTGTGCTGTTTCTTCAATTTCTTGCTGCATTGCATTGAGGTCGTCCATCAATCTTTGTTTTTCTTCTTCAGGAAGTTCATCAAAAGCTTCTGGAGAAAGCACTTCGCCATTTTTAACAGGAGCAACGACCAATCCAACAGGCATATGCAACAATGTTACACTTTTACCCTTGGCTTTCTTTTGCAAAATTTTGACATATTCTTCTTTTTTTTGCTTAAATTTTTCATTAACAATGCTTAAAGATGCCTTATATTCATCACTTTCAATCACAGAAGGAATAGAATCTGATAATTCTTCAATTAATTTATCAACATCTTTCGCAAATTCTGCGGCTTTACCCGCTGAAAATCTCATTGTCAAAGGCTTATGCGTTTCTTCAAAATTATAAATATATGCCCAATCGTCAGGTGTTTTACGCGTAAGAGCTTCTTGTTCCAAAACTCTTTTGACCAAAGAGGTTTTACCTGTTCCCTCAGGTCCTAAGCAGAACAAATTATAACCCTTAGACTGAATATTAATACCAATCTCAACCGAACTCAAAGCTCTATCTTGCCCAAGAGCTGAAAGCTTTTCTTCCAGTTCTGCGGTTGAAGCAAACTTAAATTTGCTATACTTACATTTATTATAAAGTTCCTTGGTCGTTAATTTTGATATAGCCATCTGTGAAAAATCCTTTATATTATTATTTACATTCATATATAACTTGTAAAAACTAACATTGCGTAAATTTTAATGATTTATTTTGTTTATACTTTCATAGCTCTTGTCACCATACTATCCATCTTTAGTATATATTCATTCTATGTCAAAATAACTACACACCATTTTTATACCTTAACCTTAAAACGAATTTTACGCCTGCCTGAAATTAATTTTCAAAACTTTTTCTCTTCAAATGCTTTGCGTCGAACCGTTAAATTTCTGCTCAAAAAAAACCAGAAAAATCTTTTGTTACAACTAAGTTTAGGTAAATATTTGCCTTGTTGTGTTTTCTTAGAGAGGAAAGGTAAGAAAGATTTAAGCCTTCTCCTCCTCGCTCACTTTTCCCCTCAACAAGCTTTAGAAAACTTGCAAATTTACATTAAGAACGATTATCGTAATGAGGTCGTTCTCGCCGCTTTAGCAGAACTTTACTTTTTGAAATCTGATTTTTCAAAACTCTCTTTAGCCCTTCAAAAAATTTCAGACAAAGACCAATTTGCTCAAGCCAAAAAACTCTATTTTGAGGCAATTCTTGCCCTTCAAGATGGAGATATGATGACAGCATCAGAAAATCTTTTATCTGCGGTAAAACTCTTTAAAAAACAAAGAGCTTATCTTGAAGAGGCTAAAGCATTTCAGATGCTCGGCGTGACTTATCGTGCTTCAGGACTTTTTGATGTTTCGCAATTTATGTTTGAAACTGCCAGAAAAATTTATGAAAGTCTTTCATATTATTATGGGATTATTGATGCCTTAGGAAATTTGGGAATGTTAATGTCTTTACAAAATCGTTTTGAAGAAGCTCAAGATTATTTTGACAAAGCTTTACAACAAAACGCTTGCGAAGCTTATAATGCTTATCTTTATAATCATAAATCACTCCTTTATTTCTTTCAAAGAGATTTTACAAAATGCGAATCTTTGTTAGAAGAAGCACTTATGATTAATCGAGAATATCACGATGAAGTCGGGCTTGCCTTCAGTCTAGAATTAATGGCTTACTTAAAAAAGGAACAAAAAAGACCTCAAGACAGCCTCCTTTTTGCTGAAGAGGCAGAGCAAATTCATCAAAAATATAACAATTTTTCTGCTCTTCTAGAAAGTAAATATGTCCAAGCAACAGCTTTTTATGAGTTAGAACTTTTTGACAGAGCTGAAGAAATTTCCAGAGAGCTCTTACAAAAAACTTCTCAAAAACAGAGTAGTTTTCACATCGCTAATGTCTATAACTTACTTGGTTTAATTTATATCAAGAAGAAAGATTTTCGACGTGCTAAAAGCTTGTTCCAACAGTCGTTGAGTCTTGAACAGAAAAACGACAGGAATAAGGCAGTCGCCTCGGATTATTATAATATTGCTCTGGCGGACTTAATGGCGGGATACAAAGAGCAAGCCGTCGAATCCCTCAAAAAATCTTTGGAGATTGCTCTTGCCAACGATGACAACGACCTCGTCAATGCCACTCAAGAAAAACTTAATATGATAAATCAAAAAGAATAGGCGTTTCTTGCGTATGTGCTTTTTTCAAAAAGCTAATTTCATTAATGCCCATTTCCTTATATCCTAACAAATTGATTGTCGGAATGCTAAATGGATTAAAGAAATATCTATTTCCACCCATGATGATTCTATTTTTAACCTCAAGATGAGTTTTATCTAAAAACGACTTGAACTGGCTGGTCCAAACAGGGATTCCGAAATCTCCGAAAATGACCACCGGACAACCTTGCAGATTAACGAATTGAGCCAGATTATTAAAAACCGTGTCAATTTCCTCAAGCCCAATGCCTTTGAAATCAATCGCAACAAACATCACGCCTTTATCAGAAAGCTGAGAAAGAATGAAATCCGCTTTTCTTTTTGAGGAAAGGCTAACAATTCCTTTCTTCACAAAATCTCGCTTCAGGCTGATGAATTCATTTTTCTTACCGCTAATTGAGATTAAGTCCGCCTCAACACTATATTCCTGAACGAATTTTGTATAATTTGTGACCTGTCTGCCGTAAAGGACGGAAATTTGCTTATCCGACTGATAAGAAATATTAGAAATAATATTTGCTGAAGATTCTAAAACGAAATAACTCACCACAAATAAAAGAAAAGACGCTAAAGAAAACCCGACGAATCTGCGACAGAGGCTATATACAAAGATGACAACCGCTAAAACATAGTAGTAAAGGCGAAAGGAATCTATATAGTAAGAGTAAGCCGAACTCACGTTTAATAAGCTAAATAACAGCAAAAAAGCGATAAGACTTAGCAGAAACCTAATTGTTATAATTTCTCTGTGTGCTTTTTTTCTTTGACTTAAGTATCCCATTTTATACTTTCTTTTAATGATTTCATATTATATATTAAATTCTGGCTACATTCTAAACATTAAATAACAATTTGTAAATGACTCCCGTAAGATATGTTTGAAAATATAAAGACAACAATTAATAACATTCAAATTTCCGAAGTTTTCGCAAATGCAATCGAAAACTTAGGTAGTCTGCTGCAAAATTTTGACACATCAAACAATAGTGTTAGGCTCTTATCCTTAATCCTCATCAGCATCACTTTTTGTCTTTTCATTATCATGACTTTGTTCATCTATATCAAATCCATTATCTCACTTATTAAAGATGACAATTATCAAGAATCGACGGAAAAATCCTTCAAAGAAGAAGAGGAAAAGAAAGAAGAGGAAAGCCTCCTTCAAAAGAAAGAGGAAGAAGACAGACTCGTTCGAGAGAAAGACGCCGAACAAGAAAAAGAAAAGCTAACCCTTGAGAAAAAAGAACAAGAAGACTTCAGACAGCGAGAAGAGAAAAAATTTCTGGAACAAACCCAGAAAGAAACTGAAGATAAGCAAAAAAAAGAAGCGCTAGAAAAAGAGAAAACTCAAAAAGAAGAAAAACAAAAAGAGAAAAAAGAACAAGCACTTGATTTGGATTGGCAAAAAGGCAAGAAAGTTTCGTTTGAGAATCTTTCAACGGAATTCCCTGCCGATTATTTGCAGTATAAACAAAATAAAAAAGAGCTTGGCGACCTAATCGGCTTAATTATTGATATGCTCAGCCGTGGGGTGACAAATCTTAAAATTGCTCAAACCATCATGTTTAGAAGCCAAGGAGAAGTCGCAGAAGAACAAGTTTTGCAAGTTATTGCGGCAATTGATGAATTTGTCGGTTTGTGCAACACGGGGAAGTTTAAAAAGCTCATCGGAAAAGAAGGCTTGCCTTCCGAAAGAGATGCCCTTTATCACCTTGCTCAGGGGGACAATTCTCTTGCTTTGCTATTACTGGAAGGCTTGATGAATGACACGGTTGAAAATGCAAACATGATGGGTACGGGCTCAAGACGTGAAGAACTCTTAAGAGATGTTTCCGCACAAGCTTGTGTCTTTGGAACGCTTTCAAGTATTAATGATGTTCACTTAGCAACAAATAGCTTTGAGCTTAGTATTGAACTTAATCCTGCCAATGTTGTCGCTTGGTCACGCGTTGGGGACATGTATAGTATTGTTTCTTCAACCAACCGAGCTGTTTGGGCATATAACAAAGTGATTGAAATGGCTGACGAAGAAATTAATGCCGAACAAGTCGCTAATGCAAACAAAGCCTTATCAGAATATTATTACGACCAAGGCAATTCTTTACAAGCAGCTAAAATGTATAATAGTGCTAAACTGTTCTATGATTCAATTGGGGTTAACCGTAATCTTGACCGTCAAGAATTGGACATTATTGAAATTATTGAAAGTAATCAGTCTGAAAACTTGAATGAAGCCATTACAAAGCTTCTCAGCAATTCTCGCGCAGCTTAAGAACGAGAATAAACTTCTGGTGCTCTCAGATACATTGGCTTAGGGAAATCTATCAGACCTTCATTCAATTTTTGAACCCCACAACTTGCCAATTTTTCGATTGGTGGATAAAACTCGATTTTAATTGCATGAAGACTAAGTCCTGTTGGTGTTGCCAAAAATCTTTCCACACCATCGCCGATGAGCGTCACTTTTTTATTTTGCAATTCACGGATAATGTCTTCTCGACTCATTGCTGAGGCTTCATTTATTTTTTCACGCTTTTCATTGAAAAGCTGATAATAGAAATCAGCTCTTTTGGTTTCCAAAATAACCGCATTATGTGCGCAAAGTTCATCTTGAGCCAATGCATAAAGGTAAGCCTCAAATGCAGAGACACCAGTAACAGGCATCTTTTTGTTTGCAATTGTAAACGCTCTTGCTGCTGAAAGACTAGCACGAACCCCCGTGAAAGACCCTGGACCAACACAAACCACAATTAATCCCAAATCTGAAAATTTGATTTTAATAGAATCTAAAAGCTTCTTAATTTCAGGAAGCAAAACCTCTGCTTGTCCAAATTCCATACGTTTAATGAACTTTGCAACTTCAACATCATTCTTCTTCAAGCAAATTGAACAGCTCTCTGCTGTTGTATCAAAGGCTAATATATACATTTTTATTCACTTTTATTAATTTTTAAATTTGATAATTTGAATTTATATTATAGAATCGAGCAACAAACAATATAATTTATTGAAAAAAGCAATGAACAAAGAACTTCTTATTAATATGTTTTACGCCGCTCCGGAATTATGGTATTCCTTGGGAGTGCTTTTGCTTGCTTTTTTGGTATATATTTTTTGGCTTAAAATCAAAATCTTAAAGCTTAATCAGAAAAACTACTTCATCAACCGTGACCGAGAAAGATATGCGGAAACGCTTTATGCTTCAAAAGATGGCTATTTTGCTTTTATCTATCCCGACACCAAAGTCAACGATCCTGTCAAAGGCATTAAGGAAAGATGTTCCCGACGTCTTGCGGTGTTGCTTAATCTTGAAAATGGTAAAAATTCGCAATTTGAAGATGTTTTACGATGCTTTTATAAAGATGATGCCAAAAAAATCATTAAATATTTTGACCTCCTTAGAGAAGAAGGCGTGCCTTTTGAAGAAGATTTTATCACAAAGAATGATAACCGCTATATCCGTCTTAATGGCTGTCGAATCACGAATAACGATGGTAGCACGTTTTGTGATATGATTTGGTTTCGTGATGTGACGGAAGAAAAATCTAAAGTCTCTAATTTAGTGGAAGAAAAAGAAGGCTTCTTTAACAAAATTATTCAACTTGAAGATATGATTAATAATTTGCCTTATCCTGCTTGGCTCAGGAACAACAATCTCGACATTGTCCTTGCCAACAAGAAATATTATGACTTTTTAGATAGGAAAAATAAAAATCCGCTCACCAGAGAAAACATTGAAATTTGCGATGCTAATGGGGAAAGCATTTCTAAAAACCTTGCTTTCGCTGCCATTTCAAACAATCGTGTTAAAAGTGATAAGACAAATATTGTCGTGAACGGACAGATTAATGTTTTTGAAGTGAGCGAAACGCCTTTTTATTCAGAGCTTACGCTTGATAAAATTTCCAGTGTTGGCACTTTGATTAATGTGTCTGAGCTTGAAGAGATAAAACTCAAACACAAACTTGGGCAAAATGCCTTGCTTGATATTTTGGGCTCTCTCGGCAGCACTGCTTTTGCGGTTTTCAATGGGTCACAAGTGCTTTCTTTTTACAACAAATCTTTTGCAAAGATGTGGCAACTTGAAGAAATCTGGCTGAAAAGCAATCCAACTTATAGCACCTTTCTTGACACCATTCGTGAAAAAAGACTTCTCCCTGAAGTGCCTAATTTTGTGGCTTATAAAGAAGACGAAAATAAAGCCCTCACAGGATTGATTGAACCTAAAGAAGATTTATTACATTTACCCGACAGCCGAACTATTCGTCGACTTAGAGCGGGTTATCCTAATGGTGGAACAATTTTAGCATTTGAAGATGTTTCAGACAGACTTGCCACTAGACGTGCCTATAATTCTTTGTTTGCTTTGCAACAAGACATTATTGATAATGTTTCTGAAGCCCTTCTCATCTTTGATGCTTCAGGTAGACTAAAGTTTTATAACCGTGAATATATAACTCTCTGGCACGCCCCTAGTGACTTTCTAAATATGGAACCCAATATCTTAGAGCTTGTTGATTCTCAAAAAGACCTGCTCTCTTTTGAAAAAGATTGGGAAAGTTTGAGAAAAGAAATTTTAAACCACATCACCTCGCTTAAAACTAATGGACTGATTTTGTCCATAAAAGATCAAAAAGATATTCAACTTTTTGTAAACATCCTTTCTGACGATTCAATTATGATAACTTATAGAACAATTTGATAATTGACAAAGCCCTTGATTTGTGTGATTCTTAGTGAGGATTAGGACTAATTTTGACATAGGAAGAATTGAATGTTTAGCGAATCAGATGATGAAAAAAATTCTTCAAATCCAAACATTGAGTGGAAGAAAAAAGGTTTAGACAATAAAGAAAAATTGTCTCGACGAATCGACACAAAAAAAGCCGAAGAACATGAGGCTAAATCTAAAAATCCGAGCCAAAATGTTAATCGTTCACAAACGCCTCGAGCACTTCCTAAAGGGCTTAAGAAAATTCGTAAAAAAATTTCCCAAAGCGTTTACGATGAAGAAGATGAAGATGAATTAAATGGCTTTCAAATATTTCTTGACCCCGCAAGTTTAGAAATGGAGAATAACTCTCTCTTTCATGCCTTAAATGACAATGAAAAGAAAGTTTTAGAGCAAAAGAATACGCTCAAAACCATTGGTAGCCAACAAAATGCTGGCAAACTTGACGCAATTAATCGTGCTCAAAAAATCAATCAACAAGCTGGTGTTGGTAGAATGGATAGACAAGCAATCAACAAAGATATGCTTGACCCAACCTTTGATGAAACCAAAGTCGGCAAAGCTGCTGCAAAAGCGGCTTCAAAAAAACTGAAAGTTAAAGTAGATGGAATGTCTACGGATAAATATAAAGATGTCATCAAAGGCGTGAAAACCATTAGAGATTTGGGTGGCAGAGTTGAAGGCATGAAAGCCGATAAAGTTGCTGAGGCTGGAGAGAAAAGCAAAGATAAAAAGAAAGTTGCAGAAATCATTTATGATAATGCCAAAAGCAAAGATAAAGTGAAGTTAGAAGAAAAAGCCAAGATTATTGAGGCAAAGAAACTTTATGAAAAAACAGGTCGAAACACCTCTCAAAATTTAAGCAAAAAACAAGTCCGTGAACAAACTGTGCGAAACATTGAGAATGAAAATATGCGTGGAAATATGCGTGTAAAAGAAAGACCTCAAAGAGAAAGGAACTAAGAAAACTTGTTTAAAAGATAATTATAAGCAAGGCTTAAACTTTTGAATTTTTCTTCCATTTCTTTATCACCCTGATTCAAATCTGGGTGATATTTTTTTGCTAAGATTTTATATTGCTTTTTAATGAGCTTTATGCTGACTTCAGAAGGTTTAATTTCCATAATTTCGAAATATTTCTTTTCTTCTCGCGTGTAAAATCCTGAAAAATCATTATTATAATCATCAAAAGCTTCATAACCATAAGCAAAGTTATTATATTTAACTTTCGACTTAAACCCTTTGAAGCGATGATGAGAGAAAGGCTCTTCTTCCACAGGCTCATCCGTAGAAATTCCCTCATAGTAATTCCACTTTGCATTATATTCCTGCACATGTTCCAAACAAAACCAATAATATGCTTTCAAATCTCTATCTTTTGGAGCTTTATATTCCCCTAATTTAGAACAATTTGGGTGGTCGCATTTCTTGACTGTGTCCTCTCTCTGCGGATTATAATATTTTCTTGAGCGCTGTTTTTTCTTCATCTTCTCTTATCAAACCTCAACCAAAGGGCTTATATTAGCCAACTCATAAAACATTGCAAGCATAACTTTTTTGAGTGATGAGCCTTGCCTTTGTGCTTTTTATAATCTATTAATATTATATTATTTTTCATAAAAGAGAAACAACAAATGCCTGAATTGCCAGAAGTTCAAACAATCCTTACCGCAATTGAGAAATCAATTAAAAATGCAACCATTCTTAAGGTTGTGGTAAGAGAGAATCGACTGCGAGAAAAAGTTCCTGAAGACTTTGCTCAAAAAATTTGTCAGGCAAAAATCACCTCTTATCAAAGAAAAGCAAAATATATTCTTATCAATCTGGACAATGGCTTCACAATTCTTTGGCATTTAGGCATGAGCGGAAAAGTTAAAATTTCTGAAAAGACGCCACAAGTTTTAGAAAAACATGACCATATCCTCATTGAAACCTCACAAGGAACAATTGTTTATAATGATGCCAGACGCTTTGGCTTAGTCACTTACTTACCAACAGAAAAACTTTCCGAACATCCTCTTTTGAAGAACTTGGGAATCGACCCTTTTGACGACAACCTCTCAGCAAAATTTCTTTATGAAAAACTAAAAAATAAAAAAGTTGCCATTAAAATTGCATTACTTGACCAGCGACTCATTAACGGCATTGGAAATATTTATGCTTCTGAAGTGCTGTTCTTAGCAAAAATTTTACCAACCAGAGTGTCTAATGAACTCACATTAAAAGAATGCGAATCGATTGTTAAAGCTGTGAGAATTGTTCTAACCAAAGCAATTGAAGCTGGAGGGTCAACGTTAAAAGATTATCAAAAACCAGACGGCAGTTTAGGATATTTTCAAAATTCGCATTGTGTTTATAATAAAACTGGGCAAAAATGTGAGGGTTGCACTTGTGATATTGCAAAAACAGGCGGAATCAAAAAAATTGTTCAGGCAGGTCGTTCAACATTTTATTGTCCGATAAAACAAAAATAAGGCTAAACCTATGAAAAAATTTTTACTCATCTCACTTATTACTTTGCTTTTCTCTTTCAAAATTTGTGAAGCAAAACAGTTTGTCGAAGGTTTGGAAGACATTCCTTTAATGGAAGGATTACAACAAACCGTTAACAGTGACATTGCCTTTGGCAATGAAGAAAGCCGTTTTATTGAAATTTATCTCCAAGGAACTGGCAAAACAACTTACCAAAATGTTGAGAAATTTTATATTAACACTATGCCACAACTTGGTTGGTCTTTCAGTGGCAAACAAAAAGGGACGCTTTCTTTCTATCGTGATGGTGAACGCATTGAAATTGCAAAAGAAACTGAAACCCCTTTGCTTATTAGAATAACCCTTAAAAGTGAGAATTAAAATCAATGGAAAATAACAACATCTTAATTTCAACTGATGGACCTATTGGAATCATCACACTTAATCGCTTAGAGCAGATGAATGCCATTAATGCTTCAATGTTAGAAAATATCCACCTTCAACTTCAAACATGGTCAACAGATAATAAAATTAAAGCGGTGCTTTTACAAGGAAATGAAAAGTTTTTTGCTTCAGGAATCGACCTAAAAGAACTCGTTGCAGAAGCGAATCAAATCGACTCCAAAATTGATGAGATGCAAAAAAACATCGAATCGATTGCTAATTTTTCTAAACCAATCATTGCTTGTGTGAGCGGATTAGCTGTTGGAATCGGCTTTGAACTGGCATTAGCCTGCGATTTTATCTTGGCAGCTGACAATGTTTTATTTGCTTGCCCTGAAACTTCGCTTAGTTTTATTCCAAGTTTTGGTGGAATCCAAAGATTGGTTAGAACCATTGGCAAAGCACAAGCCTCTGAAATAATTTTAACTGGCAGAGCTTTAAAAGCGGATGATGCACTGACAAGTGGTGTTGTTAGTAGGGTTGTTCCTTCACACGCACTTTATGAAGATGCGTTAAAAACAGCAAAAAAAATTGCTTCTCATTCTGAAAAAACAACCCATATTGCAAAGCAAAATATTAAGCTAGCTTTTAATAATTTGGACAATGCTATTTATGCGGAAAAGCTTAGTGCGAAAATTTGTTTTTCAGACAGCGAATTCAAGCAATCTCTGATAGATTTACAGAATAAATCAAAAAAACAGTAAATTAATCAAATATTTTAAAATTAATGTTGACTAAAGAGGCAACTAGAGTTTATAAAGCATAAAACAATTTATATTAACGATACAAAAATAGGATTGAAAAAATGGCCAATCATAAATCGGCAAAAACAAGAATCGTAAGAAATAAGAAACAAAGCATTGTTAATGGTGCTCGTAGAAACTCAGTTCGTACTTTTTTGAAAAAAGTTGAAGCTGCAATTTTGCAAGGCAATAAAGAAGAAGCTACCGGCTTTTTCAAAACTGCTGAATCTCAAATGATGAAAGCTGTTTCTAAAGGTGTTTTCAAAAAGAACACTGCTTCTAGAAAAATTTCTCGTCTTGCACAAAAAATTAAATCTCTTTAAGTAGATTTAGTCTTACATATTTAAACACAATCAAGTGCTTTTTTCGCTGTTTCGGCGTTGCTCTTGGTTGTGTTTTTTTGTATATAACTTAAGAAATCCGCACGAATCTATAAAATATCATTGTCAAGAAATTTAATTTCAATGTTCGCTAAATGTTCTGTTGTATTTATTTTTTTTGCCGTTAGTATTCTTTCCAACAACAAAATAAAATTATTAACGTTCTTAATAATCTTAATTAACGGCAACATTTATCTTTTGATATTTTTAGAATTGGGGAGAAGTAATGTCTGAAAAAGAGCTAACCAAGGAAAAATCTGTAATTGAACAATGGGGACAGATTTGCAGCCAGTTGAAAAATGAAGTTGGTGAGACAGCCTATGATAGTTGGTTAAAACCATTAACACTAGGAAGTTTCAATGACGGAATCATGAATATTTGCGTTCCGACCCGCTTTATGAGAAACTGGGTTTTGACACACTATTCAGATAGAATCCATAAAATTTGGGAAAAGAAAAACCCAAAAATTCGCAGTGTGAACTTTGTTGTTCAAACCATGCAAGAAGATATGAAAGGGCTTTATAATCCATCTTGTCGCTCACTTTTGAAAAAGATTTCAACAAGCCCAACACCACATAATGTTTATAAACCTCAAGAAGGCATGATTGTGACCTCTGAGTTTTCATCTCAAAATGAATCTCTTTCTGTTCCTTTGAACCCTAGTTACACATTTGACAACTTTGTTGTTGGCAAAACAAATGAATTTGCTTATGCTGCCGCCAAGAAAGTTGCCGAGTCAAGAAACGTTTCTTTCAATCCACTCTTTCTTTATTCAGGGGTTGGACTCGGAAAAACACACTTGATGCACGCCATTGCTTGGCACATCAAACAACAAGACCCTAATCGTAACATTGTTTATCTTTCAGCCGAAAAATTTATGTATAAATTTGTGAAAGCACTTCGTTATAAAGACACTGCTGCTTTCAAGGAACAATTCCGTTCTGTTGATGTGTTGATGGTTGATGATGTTCAATTTATGGGTGGTAAAGACACAACCCAAGAAGAATTCTTCCACACCTTTAATTCGTTGATTGAGGAAGGTCGTCAAATTATCATTTCTGCTGACAAATCTCCTGCTGACTTAGAGGGAATCGAAACAAGATTGAAATCTCGCCTTGGTTGTGGCTTAGTTGCAGACATTCACCCAACAGATTTTGACCTCAGAATCGGCATTCTGGAAAACAAAGCCAAACAACTTGGTGTTGAACTTCCACAAAAAGTTTCCGAATTTTTGGCTCAGAAAATTTCTTCAAACATCAGAGAGCTTGAGGGTGCTTTAAGGAGAATTATTGCTCATTCTCAATTGCTTTCTAACAAGGAAATTACCCTTGATATGACTCAAGATGTTTTGAAAGATATGCTTCGTTCTTTTGACAGAAGAACAACCATTGATGAAATTCAGAGAAAAGTTGCTGAACATTTTAACATTTCGGTTAAAGAAATGCAGTCTTCAAGACGTGCTCGCAATGTTGCTCGTCCAAGACAAATTGCAATGTATTTGGCAAAGCAACTCACCTCTCGTTCCCTTCCGGAAATTGGTCGCAAGTTTGATCGTGACCACACAACCGTGATGCATGCTGTCAGAAAAGTTGAAGAACTCGTTATTGAGGAACCATCTTTGGCAGAACACGTTGACACACTTCGTCGTCAACTTGAAATCTAAAATAAAAACAAACGACATATTAAAACAAATTGCCGACTCTTTTCCGAGGGTCGGTTTTTTTGTTGTAAAACCTGTGTGAAAGACTTAAAAAACTGTTGAAGATTTACATTTTTCATTTCTGATTTTCAGTTGATATGATATTATCTCAATAGTTTATAAACTTTGATGAAACGGTATGGAAAATGAAATTTATTATCGAACGTTCTACACTTCTTAAAACTTTAAGCCATATGCAAAGCATTGTGGAAAAAAGAAACACTATTCCAGTGCTTTCAAACGTAAGAATCGAGGCTCTTGCAGATAGCATTAGCTTTAAAGCAACGGATATGGATACGGAAATTACTGAAATTGTAGATGCAAAAATTGTTGAAACAGGTGCAACAACTGCTCCAGCTCATATGCTTTATGATATTGTTAGAAAGCTCTCAGACGGTTCAGAAGTTGAAATTGCTTTCCCTGATGATAAAGGACAGCTTACAATTGCTTCTGGAAAATCTAAATTCTCTCTTTCTTGCATTGGGGTTGAAGACTTCCCTGTTATTTCTGGCGACAAACTCCCTGTTGAATTTGTGATGTCTAAAGAAGAATTAAAGGATGTGATTGATAGAACAAAATTTGCTGTTTCAACTGAAGAAACAAGATATTATCTTAACGGAATTTATGTGCATGCTAAAAACGAAGGCGAAACAAAGGTTCTTCGTGTGGTTGCAACAGACGGACACCGTTTGGCTTGTGTTGAATCTCCTTTGCCTAAAGGCGCAGAGAGCATGGCTGGCGTGATTATTCCTCGAAAAACCGTTGCCGAAGTTAGAAAACTTTTTGATGATGTTTCTGTTGAGGAAGTTAATGTTTCTCTTTCCGAAAACAAAATCAGATTTTCAATGGAAGATGTTTCTTTAACCTCTAAACTCATTGATGGCACATATCCTGATTATGAACGTGTAATTCCAACAGACAACGACAAAGAACTTGAACTTAACGTGAAAGAACTTTCAGCGGCTGTTGACCGTGTTTCTGTGGTTGCCGAAAGAACAAGGGCAATCAAAGTTTTGACTTCGAAAAACAAAGTTGTTATCACAACTTCAAGCCCAGACTTAGGTTCTGCAATGGAAGAAGTTGAAGCAAAATATGACAATGGCAATCTTGAAATTGGCTATAACTTCAGATATTTACTTGATATTTTGAATGAAGTTAAAGGAGATAGCGTTCGAATCAGTTTCACAGATGGCTCTTCACCGTCTGTTATTCATGACACATCTGATGCCAGCGCTATTTATGTTTTGATGCCAATGCGTGTGTAGTTGCTTTGCAACACGCCTTGTTTTGGGATAAAAAATGGCTTTAAGCAATATAAATACAACAATTTCTAAGGCGGGGGTAACTCGCCTTAGTTTGTTTGAATATCGCAATTATGAATCTTTGCGACTTAATGTTGGACTTAATCCCATTATCATCACTGGTGAAAACGGGTCAGGCAAAACAAATATTTTGGAAGCCATTTCTTTTCTCACTCCAGGGCGAGGTCTCAGAGGTTCAAAGCTTGCAGACATTAGACGCCTTCAAGCAGATGAAGATAGTAATTGGGCTGTCGCAGCAACCATTTCAAAAGGTGATGAGCAGTTTGAAATTGGCACTGGTATTGAGAGAATCGTGCGTGAAGATTATGATGCCTCTCGCAGTTACGATAAAAGAATCGTCAAAATTGATGGAAACAAAGTTTCTTCTCAACTGGAACTTGGTAGATATCTCTCCGCTATTTGGCTAACACCTCAAATGGACAGGCTTTTCAGGGGCGGACCTCAACCTAGACGTAGCTTCTTAGACCGTCTAGTTTATGATTTTGATATGGAACATGCCAAGAGAACAGCACAGTTTGAACATCTTTACAAAGAATGGTATCAGCTCCTCAAACAAGGTCAAGGCGATAACCTTTGGCTTTCTTCATTAGAAGAGCAAATGGCGGCTTCTGGGGTTGCGATTGCAGCTGCTCGTTTGGAACAAGTGGCAAAACTAAATCGTTTCATTGAAAAAGAACCTGATGATGTTTTTCCAAACGTTCGTTTAGAACTCGACGGAACAATTGAGCGAATGATTGAGGAAAAACCAGCTATTGAAGTTGAAGAAACTTATCGGAATTTATTAAAATCTCAACGTCGAAGTCTTTTTTATGGCGAAACGGTTGACGGCGTTAATCGCACAGATTTTAAAGTTTTCTATAAAGATAAGAAGATGCCCGCAGAGCTTTGTTCAACAGGAGAACAAAAATCTCTCCTTATTGGGGTTATTTTAGCGCAAACGAAATGTCAAATTGCCGACACAGGTTGTAATCCCGTTTTGCTCTTGGACGAAGTTGTTTCCCACCTTGATGAAATTAAAAGAGAGGCTTTATTGAACAAAATTCAAGCGCTTAATTTACAAGCATGGATTACCTCAACAGATGCTGAACTTTTTTCTCCCCTTAAAGGAAAAGCAGAGTTTCTTGCTTTGCATGACGGAATATTATCGCAAAAATAACTGACAAAAACTTAACTGTAAATTGACAGTTTCAGTTTATTATACTATGCTTACAGCAAAATAATCTACTTAAGGTATTAAAAATATGGAAACACAGTATTATACACTTATTGAGAAACAAGACTTTTTTGAAATCATCGAAAATAAATATGGTGAACTTGCTATTTTTATTGATGCAAGAGATGGCACCCCAGTTAATCCTGTTTTAGAATTTGACGGCAAAAAAACTGCCCTCCTTAAGAGAGATGAAAGACTTGCAGTGCGTTTGGATAATATCCATAATGACACTAAAGAACCTCTTGCCGAAGCAGAATTTGTGATGATTGTTGAGCTTAAAGGCAAAGCCGTTGAGCGTGTTTACGGCGTTCCCGTTGAGAATGTTGAAGAAATTGTTTTTGTTGGGAAACAAACACGTGCCGATGAATTAATAAAGGCAAAGAATCGTGACGATGTCATCAAATCGTTCGGAGCGGTTAAGTCTTGGGTAATCGGTAAATAAACTTACAAATTAGGAAAAAAGAATGATTGGCTTAGTATTGGTAACTCATGGGAATTTGGCAACAGAGTTTGTGTCTGCAATGCAACATGTTGTGGGCAAACAACCTCAAGTGGCTTCAGTTTGCATTGGCCCTGAAGATAATATGGAAGAAAGAAGAAACGAAATTTTGAAAAAAGCTCAAGAAACAGATTCTGGACGTGGAACAATTGTTCTAACAGATATGTTCGGTGGCACACCTTCAAACCTCGCTATTTCTATTATGGACAGAGCAAATGTTGAAGTTATTGCAGGAATTAACTTACCGATGTTAATCAAGCTTGCCTCTTTGCGTAAGGACAAATCTTTGAAAGAAGCCGTTGACGGTGCGCAAGAAGCTGGAAAAAAATATATTAATGTTGCATCAAAATTGTTAGGTTTATAAGTCAATGTCTGGAAAAATCACTGTCGAATTAGAAGTTAAAAATCAAAAAGGGATTCATGCTCGTGCGGCGTCCGCTTTTGTTAAAACCGTTGAGCAATTCAATGCAGATGTTGAAGTTTCAAGAATCGGTCAAACAGTTGGTGGCTGTTCCATTATGGGATTGATGATGTTGGCAGCCTCTAAAGGCACAACCATTGAAGTTTCTGCCTCTGGCAAACAATCTAAAGAAGTTATTGATGCCCTCACCCAATTGATGGACAATAAATTCGGTGAAGACTAAAAAGTTTCGCAATGACAAAAAAAGCTCCAAGAAACAAAACGATTGAATTAACACCAAAGGAAACGAATGCTCTCACAAAGAAAGCTCTCACCTTGTCTGAAAAAACACCTGTTTCTGAGCTTGAAAACCAAGTCATTTATCAAGATTGCTTCAAAGCCTTAAAATTCATTCCCGATGCTTCTATTGACCTCATCATTGTTGACCCGCCATATAACTTAACCAAAACTTTCGGCTTAAGTATTTTTAGAGAATCTGACATAAAAGACTATAAAAAATGGCTGGAAAAATGGCTGAAAGAAACAAAGCGAATCCTAAAAGATAATGGCACAATCTATATTTGCTCAGATTGGAAAACCTCTATTGCCATTCCCGAAATTGCTGGAAAATATTTTCTCTTGCAAAATAGAATCTCTTGGGAAAGAGAAAAAGGCAGAGGGGCGCTTAAAAACTGGAAAAATTGTCTTGAAGATATTTGGTTTTATACGAAATCAAAAGAATATACTTTCAATCTTGATGCGGTTAAAGTTCAAAAAAATGTTATTGCACCTTATCGTGACAAAGAAGGACAAGCCAAAGACTGGGTTGAGCTTGAAGGACAAAAAGTTCGCTATACTTCTCCATCAAACATTTGGACAGACATTTCCGTTCCGTTCTGGTCTATGCCTGAAAACACAAATCACCCCACGCAAAAACCTGAAAAGCTGATTGCTAAGCTCATTTTAGCCTCTAGCAATGCAGGGGAAATTGTTTTTGACCCTTTCCTTGGTAGTGGCACAACCGCCGTTACCGCAAAAAAACTTGGCAGAAAATTCTTAGGGATTGAAAGAGAAAAAGAATATGTTGCACTCAGCCTTAAACGCTTAGAGCTTGCTGAAGAAAACAAAAACATTCAGGGCTTTGAAAATGGGGTTTTTAAATTTCGCAACGCCTAAACTTTTAGACATAACCTCTTGTTTTTCGTTCTTTTGCACTTAACTTATTATCAGAACTAAAGACACAACCGATGGAGGAATTTATGAAAACGAAAAAGACCAATTCAATTAAAAAACCAGAGGCTTCTTCAAAATTAGCAGAAAGCTCTAAAGAAACTAAAAAAGCTCCTTGTTCTAAGAAATAACACAAACTCCTTAAAGCAGTCTTTATTTATAATAAAGGCTGCTTTTTTACGATAGTCTTCTTGCTAAGAATGAAAAATTTATATAAAATGCTTCCCATAATTTAATGAGGAGTTTTTATTTATGAAAAAAATGTGCTTAGCTTTTATTTTAATGATTTTTTCTGCACCAATGGCTTATGCAGAAGATGCTCAAACACAAACCATTAAAAAAATTGAGCAATATTTGAATCAAATTAAGACCCTTCAGGCAGATTTTGTTCAAAGTGCCAGTAATGGAGCAGTGGCTGAGGGAAAAATTTATATTCAAAAACCAAATAAGTTAAATATGCAATATGGTGGTGATGCACAAATTGCGATTATTGGCGATGGAAAATATATTATTTATCAAGATAAAGAACTCGATCAAGTCACACACATTAGTTATGACGATATTCCTGCAGCTTTAATTTTGGGAAATGATATTAAAATTGATGGCAAAAAAATTGTTGCGAGTGGATTTTACCAAGACACTGGTATTACATCTGTGACTTTTTCTTATCCTGAAAACAAGAGCATTTCTCCAATCACCCTCGTTTTCAACAATAAGCCTTTAGAACTTAAACAATGGAAAGTTGTTGACCCTCAAGGGATTGAAGTAACTGTTTCTCTATACAATATCAAAGATGATGTCAAACTTGACAGCAAACTTTTCAGATTCAAAAACAAAGGTTTTGACCCACTGGCAAACTAGGAAAAATAATGAAAAAACTTAAAATTGCGACATGGAACGTCAATTCTATCCGCATCAGATTAAACTCTCTTCAGAAGCTTATTGAGGTTGCGAATCCAGACATTGTTTGCATTCAGGAAGTGAAGGCTAAAGAAGAGGATTTCCCTTTTGATGACATCAAAAAAATGGGTTTTGAACATATTGCTCTTTATGGTCAGCCTAGTTACAACGGCGTGGCAATTCTTTCAAAGATTCCATTGCAAAATGTGAAGAAAGTGGACTGGGTTGGCAAATCCGATGCCAGACACATTAAAGCCACCGTTTTAGGTGATATTGAAATTAATTGTATGTATATGCCAGCGGGTGGAGACATTCCAGACCCAATTGAAAATCTTTCTTTTGCGCATAAGCTTGCTTTTTTTGATGATATGTCAGAATTTTTTGAACAAAATTTTGAAAGAGAATCAAAGAAAAAAATGATTATGCTTGGTGACTTTAATGTTGCGCCAACCGAATTTGATGTTTGGAACCATAAACTTTTGCTTAAAGAAGTTTCCCACACGCCAATTGAAATGGAAAGAATGGAACGTCTTTTGAAATCGCTTAACTTTGTGAATGCGGTTCGTAAAATTTACCCTTATCCTGAAAAAGTCTATTCTTGGTGGAGCTATCGCAACCCAAATTGGAAAACCAATGACAAAGGACGCTTGCTTGACCATATTTGGACCACACAGACTCTTTTAGAGGATATTGAGGGAATTGATATCCTAAAAGAAATTCGTGCCTGTGAACGCCCTTCTGACCATGTTCCTGTGATGATGACCTTGAAAGTTTAAAAAGCGAAAGGCTTGAGTTATATAACCCAAGCCTTTCTTTTCTTAATAATTGAAACTTACATTTTCGAAAGAATTTAGAGAAATCAAATTGTCGTTTCCTTCTCCGAAAGAAACTTGAACTTTATCCCCCTTCTTTGTCCAGCGTAGCTCCTTAAAGAACTGCGAAGAACCGTAAAACTCTTTTCCTTTTTCACTTTCAAAAAGAACATAGTAAACATCATTTTCATGCGTTATATCTTTTACTATAAGTTCAATTTGAAGCTCTTTCACTGGTCCATCAAGTATTTTGTCTTGGCTCGTTGCAAGAAGTCTTTGAATGTATTTTTTCTCAGCTTCTTTTTTGCTACTTCCATAACCAACTGCTTGACGATTGTTTACCGCAATAAAACAATATGCTGTGACGTTTCCTGAAGAACCTTTTAAGGTTACAAAATATGTTGGAACTCCCTTTACATTGTAAAGAATAGGCTCATTCGCAACATATCCAGCAGCACTTGCCTCTGGTTGGTCGTTTGCTATTTTCTTTGCTTGGCTTTCATTAAAACCAGCAATTCTATATAGCTTAGCTTTCTTTGATTTAGTATCAATCAACATAAAGCCGCTCGTTCCATCATCTGCATTAGCAGACTTAATTCCAGTATACCAATAGCTTCTTCCTTCAGAATAAACAATAGACATTCCTTTTTTGGTTGACCCATCGGATTCATTATAATCCGATGTTGGCAACTCAACACCTTGTTTTGCAAAAAAGCTATTCCACCAGCCTTCTTTATATGCTCCCCAGTAACTTATCTGATCAAGCATAAAATCTTCTGGTTGAATTCTATCAATCCATTCAGGGGCTTCTTCAATTGAATATTCATTCAATTCACCGCTTTGTGCATCAACAGTAATTACGCCCTTGGAGTCTGACCCACCAAAACCTATTGTTTTCTCATAAGAAGCAAGAACCCAATAAGGTCTTCCATTTGAATCAATTTCTAAGCAATGATCATGAACCCCTCTAGATAAGTATCCGTTATTTCTAATGTGACGTTCAATATCAGTATCAAAACAAGCACTCTCGATATATTTCATCTTAAGTTTTTGTCCGTTAATTTTTGTAACAAGATACACTTTTTGATAATCTGTCGCATCAACGATAACATAACCATCTGTGTGGTGGTTGTTAAACCATCTCCAAAAACCTGTATGTTCCAAAGGAGCAACCCATATAAGATCTTCGTTAAAAACAAGTTTTTCACCGTCATTAATAACAAATTCACCTGTAATAGATTGAATTGACATCTTGCCAATTCTCGCTCTTGAACCCAAACCTGGATCTAAGCCTAACTTGTCTTCAGCAATCTTTTTGGCGTAATCTTCGTCAACAGATCTCATCTTTTCAACAGAAATAGGATGAACCTCTCTGTTAAAAAGACTATCCTGGGCAACTTCGACTTCTCCTAAAAGGGCGTTATATTTATCTGAGTTTCCCATTCCACAACTTTGAAATTGAGACACGATAAAAAGAAAGATAACAAAGCCCATGCCAATCCATCTATAAGACGTCGTATTATCAGAATCAAAATAAAGATCTGAATCAACATAAGAAAGGACTGTTCCTAAAAGAATTGAAATTGTGATTTCAACCCATACTGCATGAAATCCCCAAAAGGCAAGCGTTGGCAACCCGAAATAGTTAATCAACCCCATGATAACAAAGTAAATTACTGATGCTATAAGCACAAGTTTTTTGTTTTTACGACTAATTGCAAACCCTGCAAAAAGGACAGTAATAAAAGCAGAAAATAAAATGTAAGCCATAATTTTTCGTTTTTAAAGTTTAATAATAAAATAAATTAATTTTTGTTTGATTTTTAGAATATCAGAAAATAGACAAAAAATCAAGCTAAAAAACTCTCCTTTAGTTAGGAGAGTTTTGCATATGTTTTACGATAAAGAATCTGATTAAACCTTTAGCTTATAGCCGCCGTCTTCGGTGATGATGATTTGCGTTTCAGGGTTGTTGCTTTCTTCCACCTTATTTCTCAAACGATAGATGTGGGTTTCAATCGTGTGTGTTGAAGACTCAGGGCTATATCCCCAAACATTTTGCAACAAGTCCGTCTTTGAAACAATTTTATTCGATTTATGGAGATATTTCAAAATTGCCACTTCTTTTTCTGTCAATTTGATAACTTCTCCATTTCTTTCATTCAGAATTTCTTTGCTCATTGGACGAAGTTCATAACTGTTAAATTTGACATATCCATCTTCACTCTTATCGAAAAGATAAATGCTAGATTTCAAAAAGTCTAAGAACTCATCTAATTTAACCGGCTTTTTCATCACAATATCGCTATTGGTGAAAGGGATTGTTTCATTTTCTTTTGACAAGAAATAAATAATTGGCACTTTAAAGCCATATTCCCTGATTTTTTTGATGATTTCTTCGCCGTCATCAAGAATGACCAAGTCATAAATTTCTTCACTTTCATATTCCGTATAGAAATTATATTCCGGTGCATAAAGAGAAATTTGTTCCTTAATATCTTCTGAGAATTGTTGGTTTTCAGAAAAGAATATAATATTTGGCATATGCGTTTCCTTCTAAAAGTTCAAGCCAATACCTGCAACAGCAGCATAGCCTCGGTTATTATTCGCTGGAAGTTTGTTATCTCCTCTGGCTTTCAAATAACCTCCAATGAGATAAAAATCTATCATTTTGCTATAAGCATAAGTATTGTTCCAAATGAACAAATCATCTTGATTATCTGTTTTCTTAGCTTGCGTATGAAGATATGCCACACTGGTTTTAATTGGACCAAATTTATAGCCCACACTCGCATCCCAAGACCAAGATTCTCGATAGTTATCATAAAAAACAGGCAATCTTGAATTTGTGCTGGTTTTTGTAATTGACTCATCCCCATAAGTGAAAGAATTGCGATACCCTGTGGCAAAAGACCAATTGCCTTGCAGATATGTCGCACCAAGGGTTAATGTTTGTGTGTTTCTATTGAAAAAACCATATCCCGCAGAAGTATATAAATCACCAGAATCAATTTCCCACTCATTGTGCATTGCCATCACATAAGCATCATCATGGGCATAGTCATTATAACGACTGATAAGTCCTCGGCGACTTGGGGTGTTTGGTGTATAGGTAAATCCAAAAATCGTATTTTCAAAAACTTTCGGTGTGATATAGCTAAACTTCAAAGCTCTGCCATCGTCCATCATTGAACTTGATTTTGGCGTGAGAAAAGCGACGGAATTTTTACCGTTCTTCCAGTTTGCATCTCCCAAAAACCATGTCATATTCGAATCATCAATCCCCATTGGCCCAAAATCTTTTGCACCACGATGAAAACGGTGTGCAACGTTGAAATCTTGTCCACCAATAAAGCTTCCATAAGGTGTTGTGAACATTCCATAGTTATAAAAACGCCATTCACCGTCGTGATTATAAGTTGCGTCATGCTGACGATAAATCAAAGATGAGCTATTATGAATCCCTAATTTATAATCATTTTCAAAGTCATATGTTGCACTGCCTTTGAAATCGTTGCGATTCACTAGTCGATTAGACATATTATTATTGCTTGGCTTTTTCTTGCTTTGTGACACACCATAATAGCCACGAACATTGAGCTCATGATTGAGCTCAAGTTCACCGGCAACAACATTTTGTGAAGCAAAAAGAAACGAAAGGCAAATTAGATACGTCTTTGTTTTTTTCATTTATCTAAACATCCAAATTTGTCACATTCAACGCATTTTCTTGAATGAAATCACGACGTGGTTCAACAACATCACCCATAAGCGTAGAGAAAACTTCATCCGCTTCATCCAAATGTTCAATTTTAACTTGAAGCAAAGAACGAGCTTCAGGGTCAAGCGTTGTTTCCCAAAGTTGATCAGGGTTCATCTCTCCCAAACCTTTATAGCGTTGCATTGTCATTCCTTTTTTACCTGCAGCTAAAATAGCATCAACAAGGCTAACCGGACCTGTAATTTTCTTCTCAAGACCACCTTTGGAAATAAGGTTTGAAATTGTGGAGAAATTATTATGCAAAAAGCTTTCAAGCGTGTTCAAAACTTTTGCTTCATAGCTTTCAAGCACTAAACCGTCAATGACATGTCTTTCTTCAACGCCTCTTAGCGTTCTACTGAAAATAAGTGCACCATCATTTTCCGCCCAAGCTTTCCAACCCTTGTCATATTCCGCTTCAAAAACATCAAGACGAACAGCCATATTGTTCAATCTTTCAGCCAAAACATCTCTTGAAGACAAAATTTCTGGATCAAACAAGCCAAAGATTGCCATTTGTTCAATGATTTTTTCTGGTGCACGGTTGCTCAAAGCTGCAATCATGTTTCTTGCTTTTCTGGTGTCATCAACCAATGTTATCAAATCTTGTCCGATAACTTGTTCGCCTGTTTTTCTTGTTAAAACTGCGTCGTCAGAACCACTTCTGATGAGATAGTCTTCCATTTCTCTGTCGTCTTTAAGATATAAAACAGAGTTGCCTTTCTTAGACTTGTAAAGCGGTGGCTGAGCAATATAAACAAAGCCTTTTTCAATGAGTTCACGCATTTGACGATAGAAGAATGTGAGCAGAAGCGTTCTAATGTGGCTTCCGTCCACATCCGCATCGGTCATGATGATGATTTTGTGATAACGGCATTTGTCTGGGTTAAAGTCATCTCTGCCAATTCCTGTGCCCAAAGCAGTAACCAAAGTTCCAATTTCCGCAGAGTTCAACATCTTGTCAAAACGAGCTCTTTCCACGTTCAGAATTTTACCTTTTAATGGCAAAATTGCTTGCGTTGAACGGTGACGCCCTTGTTTTGCTGAACCACCCGCTGAGTCTCCCTCAACGATGAAAAGTTCAGAAAGTGCTGGGTCTTTTTCTTGGCAGTCTGCCAATTTTCCTGGGAGGGAAGCAAAATCCAGAACGCCCTTACGACGCGTGAGCTCTCTAGCTTTTCTGGCAGCTTCACGAGCGGTTGCTGCTTCAACAATTTTACCAACAATGATTCTTGCTTCTTGAGGATGTTCATCTAACCACTCTTTGAATTTATCAGCAACCACACCTTCAACCGCAGGACGAACCTCACTAGAAACCAATTTTTCTTTGGTTTGTGATGAAAACTTAGGGTCTGGAACTTTCACAGAAAGCACACAGCTTAAGCCTTCACGCATATCTTCACCCGTGATAACATTTTTGTCTTTTTTAAGCAGATTATTTTCAGCAATATAGTTATTAATCGTTCTAGTTAAAGCACCTCTGAAACCTGCCAAGTGTGTTCCACCATCTTTTTGAGGAATGTTATTGGTGAAACAAAGCATGCTTTCATTGTAAGCGTTTGTCCATTGCATCGCTACTTCAACATTTACATCATCTTTATCCCCTGTGAAGGCAATGACTTGTTCATGAAGCGGGGTCTTAGATTTGTTAATGTGATTAACGAACGCTGTCAAACCGCCTTCATAGTGCAGAACAACTTCTTTGTGTTGTTCTTTGTCTTTGCTGCGATTATCAATGAGCTTCAAGTAAACACCTGAGTTCAAGAACGCTTTTTCACGAATAGCTCTTTCAAGTGTTTCATAGCTATATTCAATGTTCGTGAATGTTTCAGGAGAAGCCAGAAAAGTCACTTCTGTTCCATGAAGCCCAGGAGCATCACCAACAACTTTCAAATGCTCCACAACATTTCCATGAGAAAAAAGCACAACATGTTCTTTGTCATTTCTCCAAATGCGAAGTTTCAACCACACGGAAAGTGCATTTACCACAGAAACGCCAACGCCGTGCAACCCACCAGAAACTTTATAAGAGTTATTATCAAACTTACCACCAGCGTGAAGTTGTGTCATAATCACTTCTGCCGCTGAAACGCCTTCTTCCTTATGCGTATCAACAGGAATACCACGACCATTATCTCTGACTGTGACAGAATTGTCTGGATTTAAAATGATTTCAGTTTTATCGCAATAACCAGCCAAAGCCTCATCAATTGCATTATCCAAAACTTCATAAACCATATGATGCAAACCAGTTCCGTCGTCCGTGTCACCAATATACATTCCAGGACGTTTACGAACCGCATCCAACCCTTTCAAAACCTTGATTGAATCTGCGCCATATTCTTGTTGTTTTAATTCCTCAGTCATTCTTTTTTATTTCCTCAAAATTATATAAAATTAACTGCGTAGACTATACATCAAACCGCTTAAAATACCAAGAAAATAAAAACAACAGAGCCAGTGCTTGTTGATAATTTTTAGAGGGTTGGATTGTAAAAAATCAAGAAAAAAACTTTAGCGTTTCTTCGGCAATTTTTTTCATTGCGCCATATTCGATAAATTCGTGTCCTGCATCCTCAATTTCGACATATTCGCAAAGCTCATTAAGCATATTTTTATAAACTTTTGCATAATCAAACGCACCAGCGACAATGAAAAGGGTCGGCACTTGAAGCTTCTTAACCTTCTTCTCAAGGATTGAAAAAGGACAGCAGTCGAGCTCTTCAAAAACCCCTCCTATCGGGTAAAAGAGACCATCTCCCCAATCCATATACTGGCAATTCATTTTTTTTGAAAACTTATAACATTTATTGCGAATCAAAGCATAAGCTTCATTGCTTGTATCTCCCGAGGGGTCAAGTAAAACTTGCCCTGTCAAATTTTTGTTGTTGGCAAAAATCAAAACCCTTCCACCAATAGAATGACCACTAGCGTAAATATGCTTATATTTTTCTTTGAAATGAGCAACAATATCTTCAAAATCTTCAACGTGTCTTTTCATCGTGATTTCAGCAAGCGACCGAGGATAATTTTCTCCAATTTTTTCACTGGAATAAGCATTAGCGATAAAAACATCCCAACCTTGTTCAACAAGCGCATCTCTAAAAGCAACATAAGTATAGGCAAATGTCATTGCCGTCATTCCAGGGAAAATAATCATAAGCTTTTCTTTTGTCAGCTTATCATACGAAGTATAGTCGCCACAAATCGTCATACCATCTCTGGCAGAAAGAGAATATGCCTCAGTTTTTATCATAACTTTCACCTCTTTGCTCTATTTTTTAGTGAGCTTCTTCCCAGTTTTCACCAATACCGACTTCAGCAATCAGCTTAACATCAAAATCCGTCACGCTCTCCATGGTTTCCTTAACCATTTTTGACACGATTTCTACCTCATCAAGCGGAGATTCAAAAACAAGTTCATCATGCACCTGCAACAACATTTTGGTTTTGTAACCCCCTTCAATAAGCTTTTGATAAACCCTATTCATTGCCATTTTGATAATATCTGCTGCTGTGCCTTGAAGTGGCGCATTAATCGCCGCACGTTCTGCAAAAGCCGCAACTCGTTTATTCTGGTCGTTAATTCCTAATGTCGAAATTTTACGACCAAAATAAGTTTCAACATAGCCATGCGAACGAGCATATGCAATTGTGTCTTCCATATAAGTCTTAATCTCAGGCATTTTTGCAAAATACGCTTCAATATATGCCTTTGCCTCGTCATTAGAAATACCAAGTTGTTTTGCTAAGCCATATTGAGATTGCCCATAGATAATTCCAAAATTAATTGTTTTCGCATCACGACGCATATCACTGCCCACTTGCTCTGGTGCGACCCCAAAAACTTGCGAGGCCGTTGCAGTGTGAATATCAACCCCGTTGGCAAACGCCAATTTCAAAGCTTTCACGTTTGCAATCACTGCCATTAACCTAAGCTCTACTTGCGAATAATCCACCGCAATCAGTTTATATCCTTTTTTCGGAATAAAGCACTGGCGAATTTTTTTGCCTTCCGCACTTCTGATTGGAATGTTTTGCAAGTTCGGATTATTTGAAGACAAACGCCCCGTATTCACAAAAGTTTGATTATATGTCGTATGCACACGGTTTTCCTTATCAACCAAACTCAAAAGAGAATCTGTGTAAGTCGATTTCAATTTTGCAAAACCACGCCATTCTAAAATCTTTTTTGGGAGTTCATATTCTTCTGCCAATTGCTCCAAAACATCTGCCCCCGTTTGAAAACTTCCGCCTGCAGTTTTTTTGCCTTTTAACCCCATTTTTCCATAAAGAATCTCACCAATTTGCTTTGGCGAAGCAAGATTGAATTCCTCACCGGCAATTTCATGCGCTTCTTTTTCCAAAACAATCAGTTTCTGTTCAAATTCTTTGGTTAATTCTGTGAGATTTTTTGTATCAACCGTAATTCCATTGCTTTCCATATATTTCAAAGTTGAAATGAGCGGACGGTCAAAATGTTCATAAATTTTAGTCGCACTTTCCGCGACCAGACGAGGTTTTAAGGTATTATACAACCGAAGGGTTACATCCGCATCTTCCGCCGCATAATCCAACGCCTTATCCAACTCAACCTTATCAAAGGTGACCTTGTTTTTTCCTGTTCCAGTGACCTCGTCATATTTGATTGTTTTATAGTTCAAAAACAGTTCCGCCAACTCGTCCATGCCATGTCCGTGGTTGGAGGAATCCAATACATAAGAAAGAACAGCAGTGTCTTCAATCGGCTCGATTGCAAAATCGTCACCCAAAACTTGCGACATAAAATGCATATCAAATTTGATATTATGCCCAATTTTTAAAATGGATTTACTTGCAAAAAGTGGCTTAAGATGTTTCTTGACCACCTCAAAAGAAAGCTGTTTAACTTTTGAAGTTGGCGTTGAAAATAAATCGACAACTTCTTCCGTTTGTTCACCATGTTTCAAAGGCACATAACAGGCAACACCTTCTTCCGTTGCCATCGAAAAGCCAACAATTTTATCAAAGGTTGGGCTAAAGCCAGTCGTTTCTGTATCGAACGCAAACAAACGACTTTGCATTATTTTTCCGACCCATTCTTTGAGTTTGTTTTCGTCTTGCACCAACTCATAATGCTTGGCAATTTCTTTTGGAGCAGGAGCTTCTGTCGCCACTTCACAAAACTGTGTTGAAGCACAACGTGTTTCAATCCAACGTTCCGCACGAGAACGAAGTGAACGCATTGCATAAGTGTCTATAAAGTCGAAAACTTGTTTAATTTCTGGTTTGCGGCAAGCAAATTTTTCCAAATCTTCATCAACGGGAACATCTTGTTTTAAAGTTGCCAATTGGTATGAGATGCGAGCATTTTCCACATTTTCAATCAAAGTTTCACGACGTTTATTTTGCTTAATCTCCTCTAAATGAGCAAGCAAATTTTCCAAATCGCCATATTGATTAATGAGTTCTGCTGCTGTTTTAGGACCAATTCCCGGAACCCCTGGGATGTTATCCGAGCTATCTCCCATTAAAGCTTGAACATCAACTACACGGTTTGGCAAAACCCCAAACTTGTCCATTACTTCTTGGTCGGTGCAAAACTTATCTTTCATTGGGTCATAATATGTGACACCGTCACGAATGAGTTGCATCAAATCTTTATCCGCAGAAACCACAACAACTTCCATACCTTGCTCTTGAGCAATTTTGGCATAAGTTGCAATTAAGTCATCCGCCTCAAAGCCTTCCATTTCCAAATAGTCTAAATTAAGCGCATTCACAGCTTCTCTGATGATTGAAAATTGCGGTACTAAATCTGCAGGTGTTTCAGCTCGATTAGCTTTATAATTATCAAAAATTTCATTTCTAAAATTATGTCGGGCGGCATCAAACAAGACCAATGTATAATCACATTCAATGCTATTCGTCAGCTTCATAAACATATTTGTAAAACCATAAACTGCATTCACAGGTGTTCCGTCTGGGCTTGTCATTGGTGGCAAAGCATAAAATGCTCTAAAAATATATCCCGACCCGTCGATTAAACAAATTTTCTTAGCCATAACTCTTTCCTCATCAATTTTAATATGACGAATATATACCAACTCTCAATGCTTTGGAATCTTTATCTTGAATTTATTAATAAGTGTTTATTTCCCAATAGAAAGGAAGAACGAGCGTTCCGCTGAAGAAACAGAGCTTAAATCTGTTTTGAAATTGTCGTTGACTGTGTCAACATATTCCGCAAGGGCAATTTCAACAATTTCATCAAAAGAACAATTTTGCTCTTTGGCAAGTTTTAGCAATTTGCCTTTTAGCTTTGCGTTAATTGAAACCGAAATATTGTTCATCAATCATCCCTTAACTTATTTATGATACATCAATGGATAGTAATTTAAAACATTTAGCGAATCGTGACAAGGACTATCTTTATGGCAAAAAAAAAGCAACAAAAAAAAGCAACAAAAAAAAGAAAAAGTTCAAAAAAAAGAGAGTCAAAACAAAGACTTGCGAATCGCAAGCTTTTGTGGTTTTTGTTGCTTAGCTTGGGGGTAACTTTTGGAGTATTGTTGGGCTATTGCTTCTTGACCATGCCGAACCTTGATAGTGCCATTCATCGCACTCGCCAACCGATGACCATTCTCACCGCTGATAACGGTAAAGAAATTCAAACTTATGGCAATATTTATCAAAATGTTGTCATGCTTTACGACCTTGAACCTCATGTGATTGACGCCATTGTGTCAACCGAAGACCACCGCTTTTATTCACATTTCGGCTTTGACCCAATTTCTTTTGCAAGAGCCATGCTCACCAATGTTTTTGCTGGCAGATATGCACAAGGCGGAAGCACCATTTCTCAACAAGTGGCAAAAAACCTTTTCCTAACTTCTAACAAAAATATTAAGCGTAAAATTCAAGAATTGATGTTGGCTTTTTGGCTTGAACATAAGTTTTCAAAAGACCAAATTTTAACGCTTTACATCAATCGTGTTTACTTAGGCTCTAACACTTATGGCATTGAAGCGGCAGCTCAAAAATATTTTTCAAAACCTGCGAAAAACTTGAATCTTCATGAAGCGGCTATCATTGCTGGCATGCTCAAAGCCCCTTCAAAATATAATCCTATCAACAATAAAAAACTTGCTCTTGCAAGAGCTGATGTTATTTTGAAAACCATGCAGGAAAATAAAATTATCTCACAAGAAGAACGAGCAAAAGCCAAAAAAATGCCAATTGGCTCTGCAAAAACGAATAAAATGAGTGGCGCAAAACATTTTGCAGATTGGGCATATGGCGAAATTAATGCTCAAATTGGCGAGAGAGAAGCAGACATCAAAGTTGTGACCACCCTTAATCAGGCTTTACAAGAAAAAACACAGCAAATTCTTGATGAAACCATTCGTGAAAACAGAGCAAACAACGTGACACAAGGGGCGATTGTGGTTATGGATAAATTCGGAGCGGTTAAAGCACTCGTGGGCGGAACAAACTATGATAAGAGTCAATTTAATCGTGCCACACAAGCACGCAGACAAGCAGGCTCAACCTTCAAAACATTTGTTTATCTCACCGCATTAAAAGAGGGTTATAAACCAACCGATAAAATTGAAGATAAGCCAGTTAAAATTGGCAAATGGACGCCTGAAAATATTAGCGGAAAGCACTATGGTTCCGTTAGCTTAACCCATGCCTTTTCTCAATCTTTCAACTTGGCAACAGTTAATTTAAGTCAAAAAGTGGGCATTGGAAACATTCTTAAAACGGCAAAAAAAATGGGCATCAACACTCGCCTAAATAACACGCCTGCCCTTGCTTTGGGGGCTGCCGATGTGACGGTTATGGATATGACTGCCGCTTATGCCGTTCTCGCCAATGGCGGATATGAAGTTAAGCCTTATGTTATCAATGAAGTTTACACCAAAGGCGGCTCCCGCATTTATCAAAATAAATATCTCTCTAAAAAACGCATTTTAGATGAGAAACCAACACAACAAATGGTTAAAATGCTTGAGAATGTTGTGAGCAACGGAACAGGCAAAAGAGCAAAGCTGGAAAGATTTTCTGCAGGAAAAACCGGAACTTCTCAAAACTATCGAGATGCTTGGTTTATCGGCTTTGATGAGCATTATGTTACGGCTGTTTGGTTCGGAAATGACAATAACTCACCAATGAAAAATATTGCTGGTGGAAATTTGCCGGCGGAAACTTGGAAAAAAGTTATGATTAATCTCAAGTAATCCTTTCAAAAATCTGCTGATTATATATAATGAAAAAAATTTTAAAACAAAGACACTGGGAAAAGAGGAAAAAATGTCGCAAAAACCTGTTATGTTACTCATTTTAGATGGCTGGGGCTATCGTGAAGAAAAAACGCAAGATAATGCCATTGAAACTGGAAATACGCCAAATTGGCACAATCTTTTGGCAAATTGTCCAAATTGTTTGGTTGAAACTTCAGGTTTAGATGTTGGGCTTCCTCATGGACAAATGGGCAATTCCGAAGTGGGTCATATGAATATTGGTGCAGGACGTGTGGTGATGCAAGACCTTCCTCGCATTGACGAAGCTTTCAAAAAAGGCGACGTTGAGAAAAACCCCGTTGTTCTTGAACTCATTTCTAAGCTTAAAGCAAATGGAAAAGCTTGCCATGTGATGGGATTGATGTCTTCAGGTGGCGTTCACTCTCAACAAGACCACATTGCAGGACTTTGCAAGATTTTGGATAAAAATGGCGTGAAAACTTATGTTCATATCATCACAGACGGACGTGACACACCGCCAACTTCAGGAAAAGGCTTTATTGCAGAATTTGAAAAAACAATAAGCTCTTTGAGAAATATTAAAATTGCCACCCTCTCCGGTCGTTTTTATGCCATGGACAGAGATAAGCGTTGGGATAGAGTTGAGCAAGCTTTTAATGCAATTGCTTTAGCAGAAGGCAAAAACTTTGCTTCTGTTCAAGAAGCTGTTGAAGCCTCTTACAAAGACGGTGTAAATGATGAATTTATTGTTCCTTGCATCATTGCAGATTATAAAGGGTTTGAAGATGGCGATGCTGTTGTGATGGCAAACTATCGTTCCGACCGTGCTAGAGAAATTACTTATGCCTTAGCGGATAAAGATTTTGATGGATTTGCTCGTAAAAAATTCTTTAACCTTTCTGAAGCTGTTGGCATGACGGAATATTCCGTTGACCATAACCGTTTCTTGAAAGTTATTTTTAAACCACAAACTTTGAGCAAAATTTATGGTGAAGTGATTGCTGAAAAAGGATTGAAGCAACTTCGTATTGCCGAAACAGAAAAATATGCTCACGTTACTTTCTTTTTTAATGGCGGGGAAGAAGCAGTTTATGAAGGGGAAGAAAGAATTTTAATTCCTTCTCCAAAAGTGGCGACTTATGACCTTAAACCAGAAATGTCTGTTTATGAAGTGACAGAAAACCTCATTCAAGCAATCGAGAGCCAAAAGTTTGATACCATCATTTGCAACTTTGCTAATGGAGATATGGTTGGACACACAGGCATTATGGATGCAGCACTCAAAGCCGTTGCAGCGGTTGATGATTGCTTAGGAAAAGTCTGCAAAGCAATTGAAAAAGTTGGCGGAGAAATGATTGTGACTGCTGACCACGGAAATGCAGAAAAAATGATTGATGAAAAAACAGGTGAACCTTACACGGCACACACAATTGGCAAAGTTCAAGCCGTTTTATTCAACAATAAATCTGGTGTTAAAAAGCTTAAAGATGGTCGTTTAGCAGATTTAGCACCAACTATGTTGGAGCTTTTGAAACTTGAGCAACCTGTTGAAATGACTGGTAATTCTTTAATTGTTAAGTAGGTGAAATGAAGATTGTAAACTTTAAGATTTTTGCATTATTGAGCATGGGAACATTTTTTCTCATGCTTGGTGATGTTTTTGCTGAAGTTTCTAATAAAGACTTAGAAATTGTAGAAAAAAGAATTAAAGAGCAATCTATCGAACACCAAAAGCTTCAGGCTCAATCTAAGAAAATTAATCAAGAAATTAATAGCATCAATCGAGAGATGATTAAAAGAGCAAAGCTCATTCAAAATCAGGAAGATAAAGTTTCTAAAATGGAAATTGAACTTGAAAAGCTTTCTGAAGGCCTCCAACTTGCGCAAGAAAACTTCCTTGTGCAAGATGAAAGATTAATTAAGTCTATCTCTGCCTTGCAGAACTTAGCGCTTAAACCGACGGAATCGCTTCTAGTTCAACCACTAACCCCTGTTGAGATTATCCGTAGTGCAATGCTTCTAAGAGAGACTATTCCGACTTTAGAACAAAATGCAAGCCGTATCAAACAAGACTTGGAGCGAATTGAGACCAAAAGAAAATTGGTTGAAACGCAAGTGACACGCATTAATGGACAGAATAAAAAACTGGAAAAAGACCAAGTTAAGCTCAAAGTTTTGGCAAAGAAAAAATCGCAAATGAAAAATGTGGTTGAAGCAAAAAGCGTGCAAACTAAAAAGAAGATGGACACGCTTGCTTCTCAGGCTAAAGACTTAAGAGATTTATTGAACAAGCTTGAAGCTCAAAGACAGGTTAAACTTGCTCAAGAAAGAAAGCAGAGAGCTCAAAAAACTGACTTGAAAAAAACACAGCCTGAGGGTATAAAAGAAACAGGAAAAGCATTTGCTCGAGCAAAGGGTAAACTTGAAATGCCTGCTCGTGGCACAATTGTCACCTCATATGGACAAGAAACAGCCAGAGGCGTGACTTCAAAGGGAATTTCCTTGAGAACTAGAAATTCTGCCCAAGTGACAGCTATTTTTGATGGTGTTGTTGCTTTTGCAGGACCTTTTAGAGGTTACGGAAATCTTATTATTATTGAACATGGCGATGGTTATTTGACCTTGCTTGCCGGACTTGGAACAATTGACTGTGAAGTCGGACAATTACTTCTTGCTGGTGAACCTATCGGACAAATGCCAGAAAATGGAGATGCTAAACTCTATGTCGAATTTAGACAAGAAAACAAAAACATTAACCCAACAACTTGGTTTAAAAAATAATTTTAATTGGAAGAAATATTATGCTTAAAAAACTCTCTATATTGATGATTTGTCTTGCTGTTGTTGCACCTCAAAATGTTTGGGCGGCAAAAGAAAAAAACGAGAAAAAAGTTGAAACTCAGGAAGCTGATACTTATGAGTTGCTTAATCTGTTTGGTGAGGTTTTAGAGCGCACAAAAATGACTTATGTGGAAGAAGTTTCTGATCAAAAATTGATTGAAGCTGCTATTAATGGTATGCTTACATCGCTTGACCCTCACTCTAGCTTTTTAGATGAGAAGAGTTTTCAATATATGAGTGAACAAACCAAAGGCAAATTTGGGGGCTTAGGCATTGAAGTTACGATGGAAAATGGCGTTGTTAAAGTGGTTACGCCAATTGATGATACTCCCGCTTTCAAAGCAGGACTTAAACCAGGGGACTATATCACAAATATTGATAATGAAACAGTTATTGGTTTAACACTTAATGATGCTGTTGAAAAAATGCGTGGCAAAATTGGGACGAAAGTTAAACTCACCATCAGAAGAGGGGCTGAAAAACCTTTTGATGTAACCCTTAAACGTGACGAAATTAAAATTCAATCTGTTAAAAGCGAAATTTTGGCTGATGATGTCATTTATGTCCGTATTTCATCTTTCAATGAAGACACAGATAAAATGGTGGAAAAATATATCAAAGAAAACCAGAAAAAATTGAAAAACAATGCGAAGGGAATCATTCTTGATGTTCGTAACAACCCTGGTGGACTTTTAGACCAAGCGGTGAGCATTTCAGATTTGTTCTTAGATAAAGGGGAAATTGTTTCAACTCGTTCTCGTAATGAAGAAGACACAATCAAATTTAGCGCTAAAGAAGGAGATATTGCCAAAGGGTTGCCAATTGTTGTAGTGATTAATGATGGTTCTGCTTCTGCTTCAGAAATTGTTGCAGGTGCTTTACAAGACCATAAGCGTGCAGTTCTTTTAGGTGAAAAATCTTTCGGAAAAGGCTCTGTTCAAACTGTTGTTCCTTTGGGCAAGAAAATTGCGATGAGAATTACCACCGCTCGTTATTACACCCCTTCAGGACGTTCAATTCAAGCAAAAGGAATCGAACCAGATGTTGAAGTTAAACCAGCTAAGGTTGAAGTGATTGATAGTGGTTATTCTTTCAGTGAAGCAGAACTCAGAAATGCTTTGAAAAATGAAAATAACGACGAAAAAAACAGCAAAAAAGAGGCAAAAGATAACAAGAAAGAAGTGAATGAAAGATTGGCAAAAGACTATCAACTTTCAAGAGCTGTTGACCTTGTTAAGGCTTTAGGAATTTATGGAAAATATGACAATTAGAAGGATAGGCTTTTGATAGACTTTCTCCGACAAAAAATATTTGTAATTCTTATTTGGTTTTTAACCATTGCCATTTTGGCAAGCGTGGCATATGTCTTTGCTGAAATCAAAACCAAGCCTGAATTTCTAAATAAAATTGACTATATCCTCTACAATAAGGAGAATCTTTCTCCAAGATATATGATTATCATGCCGGACACGGTTCAATCAAAACAGGTTAGCGAGCAAGCACAACTAAAAAAACAACAAATTATTAAACTTCAAGATGAAAAAGTTAAAATTACTGACCCAAATGATTTGGCTGTTGAAATTCCTAAAATTGAAAAACTAGTTATTTCAAACAATCTTCAACCGCTTGATATTGTTGAAATTACTCAAGAAAACATGTCAATGATTGAACAAAATTCTCGCAAATGGATAACTTATTCAAAAACTGTTGATGTGCCTCAAAAATTTTTCAAAGTGGCAATTATCATCGACAGAATGGGGATTCACGAAAAAAACTCCGATAAGATTATTGAGTCAGTTGATGGCAATGTTTCGCTTTCTTTTTCACCTTATGCCAGAGATTTGGTTGAAGATATTAAGTCGGCTCGCAGACACGGAAATGAAACTTATTTAGACCTCATTTTGCCTTCTCAGAATTTCACAGAGCAAGATAGTGGCCCTCTTGCGATAAAACTAGATGACACCCCAGAAAACAATCTTAAAATGCTTGATGAAATTGAAGCTCAAAAAGCTCCCATTGGTGGCGTTGTCTTGCTTGGACAGGCAAACTATGAAGATCGCAAAGCAATTAAGGATATTCTTTCTCTCGTTAAAGATAAAGGCTTACTTTTTATTGATGCAACTAAAGGCGATTTAATTCGTGGTGTTAAGATACAAAACTTGCCTCGAACAAAAGTTGATATTGTTATTGATGATGCGCTCCCTAAAGAAGCGTTGGAACAAACTTTTGCCAGAGCAGAAATCATTGCTCGAGAAAGAGGACAAGTTGTGATGATGCTTGCGCCAAAGCCTGTGAACGTTATTGAATTGCAAAAATGGACTGATAGTTTTTCTCCTTCTCTTAGTTATGATGAAATCAGAGCGGGTAAACAAGTGAAAAAACCTTTTGTTCTTGTTCCAATTTCAACCCTTGTTGTGGAGTAAATCATGTCAAAAAAATATCGTAAAAATGTCTGTATTGTTGTTTTCAATCAAGACAAAAAACTTCTCGTTTGTGAAAGACTAGACTCACACGGAGAAACGTTGGCTTGGCAATTTCCTCAGGGTGGAATCGATAAAGGTGAAACGGTTGTTGAAGCAGCCAAAAGAGAGATTTTTGAAGAAACTTCTTTGAAAAACATCAAAATTGTTCAGGCAAATGAAGCGCCTTTTCGCTATGATTTTCCTCAAGATGTTGTTGAAAGATTTAAGGATTCATTTCATGGGCAAGACCAACATTGGGTTTTAGCTTTTTTTAACGGTGAAGATTCAGAAATTAATATTCACACAAAAATTCCAGAATTTTATCAATGGAAATGGGCAGATGCTGAATTTGCCATAAGCCATATTGTTCCTTTTAAAAGGGAAGTTTATGAAAAAGGGCTTTCCTTTTTCACGCCTCTCATTGAAAAGTTTAAAGCTTAATTTTGCTCTTTTTTAGATTTTAATTGACCACAAGCAGCCAAAATATCTTGTCCTCTGGCAACCCTCACTGGTGCAACAAAACCACCTCTTTCTAATTCTTGAGAAAAAGCTCTAATTCGATTATTGGAGCTTGGTTCAAACCCGCAACCAGGCCAAGGATTGAAAGCAATTAAATTAAACTTAGCGCCAAGTTTATATTTTTTCATCAACGCAACAAGTTCTCTTGCATCATCAAGCGAATCATTAATATCTTTTAGCATTAAATATTCAAAAGTAATATAGCGTGAAGTGACAATTTTTTGATATTCCTGACAAGCCTTCAAAACCTCTTCAAGCGGATATTGCTTGTTAATTGGCATAATAGAGGTTCTTTTTTCATTGTTTGGTGCGTGCAAACTAACGGCTAGTTTAACGCCTGTTTCTTGAGCAATTTGCAACATTTTCGGAGCAATGCCAGAAGTTGAAAGGGTAATTCTTCTTTTTGACAAGGCTATGCCTTCGCCGTCAGTTAAAATGTTCAATGCTTTAATTGTGTTTTCGGTATTATGCAAAGGTTCGCCCATACCCATCACCACAACATTAGAGAGCTTTCGTGGTGTTCCATTTGATGGGCTTGGCCATTCTCCATAAACATCTCTTGCCACCATAAATTGACTAACGATTTCACCTGCAGTTAAATTGCGGGTAATTCTTTGGCTTCCTGTGTGACAAAACTTGCATCCAACCCCGCAACCAACTTGTGTTGAAACACAAATTGCACCACGATCTTCTTCAGGAATGTAAACTGTTTCAATTCTTTGTCCGTCAGCAAATTCCAACAACCATTTTCTTGTACCATCACTGGAAATTTGTTCAGTGACAATTTTAGGACGTGTAATACTATAATTTTGTTCCAATTTTTCACGCAAGTCTTTAGAAAAACTTGTCATCTTAGAAAAATCTGTCACCCCATGAAAATAGAGCCATTGCCACAGTTGTTTGGCACGAAATTTCTTCTCGCCAAATTTTTCGAGTTCACCTAAAAGTTCCTCAAAACTGAGTCCTATTAATTCTATTTTCGTCATTTTATTATACTACTTACACTTTGTGCTGATGGCTTTGTATGCAGACATGAAACCAGAGAGAGAATAAGTGTCTTTTGTGACTGTTCCCTTAGCAGATGTTCCACTGATGAACATTCTATCGCCTCTTTTCATTGCCGTAACAAGCTCTTTATCAACTGTTTCATTAATTGCCCAAGCTTTATCGCCTTCTGTGAACAATTTGTCAATGGTTTTTGTGCCGATTTTGACGGTCACTTTTTCACCTGATTTGAAGGTGTATCCTGCAACAAAATTAACAACATCATAAACTTTTTCCTTAGGGCGATGTGTCACAACAACATAGATATCTCCACGTTTTGTATATTTCCCCTCGTCTTTCTTAGGGGTTGATGCCATATAACAAACTTGTCCTGAGGCGTCTTTATAAGCATATGCTACCCAGTCGCCATATTCTCCAATCATTGAAGGCGTTGCCGCTTGCGCAACACTAAACCCCATTAAAACAGCCAAAAAAGCAAAGAAACTAAATTTATTCATCTTTAAATACTCACAAAAAGTTAACTTACGGCTGATTATATTTGAAAAATCTATAAAAAATGTTAATTTATGTGAAGTTTTATAAAATTGTGAGCGAGAAATGATAAGAGACAATTATTTGGACATTTCAAAAATTATCAAAGATAAGAAAATTCTGCGCCTTTTTCGTGCGGTTGAAGATTATGGTGGCGTTCTAAGATTTGTCGGTGGTTGCGTGCGTGATGCAATTATGGACATTGATTCTTCAGATATTAACCTTGCCACAGACCTCTCGCCAGATGAACTTGTTGAAGCTTGTGAAGATAGAGCCTTAAAAACTGTTGCCCTTGGGATTAGAACTGATGCAATTGGCGTTGTGATTAACGAAAATATCATCGAAGTCACTTCTTTGCATAAAGTTGTCAACGAGGGAAAACAGAATATTATCCAATTCACAACAGATTGGAGTGTTGATGCTTCCTCTCGTGATCTCACAATTAATGCTGTTTATGCAGACGACAAGGGAAATGTTTTTGATTATTATAATGGCATTAGTGACCTTGAAAAAGGCATTATCCGTTTCATTGGAAATCCAAACCATCGCATTAAAGAAGACTATATCCGAATTTTACGCTTTTTCAGGTTTTATTCAGACTTTGGCAAAGGTGAGCCAGATGCAAAATCTCTACAAGCTTGTATTGAGAACAAAGAAGGGCTAAAGACAATTTCAATTGAGAAGCTTAAAGATGAAATGAAGAAAATTTTGCTCACTAAAAATGTTGTCAAAACAATTAGAATCATTCAGGAAAATGACATTTTTTCTCACATCATGCCTTCTCCACAAAATCTTGATGACTTAGAATTTCTTGTAAATTGGTTTGACGATTCAAAAATTGGCAAAGCGGGCATTCGTAGACTTTTTATGCTTTTGCACACAACAGAACGAAAAAAGACAGCTTTTTACCTAAATGCACTTAAATTTAGCAATAAAGGAAAAGCATATTATCTTGCACTTGATGAAGACAACATAAGCCTCAAAGACTATGAAGCAAAAAGCTCCCTTCATAAAATCATTTATAAATATGGCAATGAATTTTGTGTTGATAAGCTGATTATCCTTTGTGTTAAAAACCGAATCAAATTGGATAATGTTGAAAAAATCATTGAAAGCATTAATGAAATTAAGGTGCCAAAATTTGAAATTAGTGGCAAAGATATTCTTGAGTTTGGCATAAAAAATCAGCAAGTTGGTCTAGTTTTGAGCTATCTTGAAACATTGTGGATTGAAAGCGAATTTACCCTTTCTAAAGCTGAGCTCATCACGAAAGCAGCAGATGCTGCTAAAGAAATCGCCTAAAAGATGTATTGATTTATTTTTAAAATTAAGATAAAAGATTGTTAATTAATCTATTTTTCTTAAATTATAAATTTATCATTATGAAAGAATTAAAATTCTCACCTGACAAACCGTATATGATTATCGGTTCAGGAAATGAAATGTCGTTACTGGTGATTTCAAAAAAACATGACAAATCAACTTCTTTTTATGGCGGTAAAAATGCGATCTCTGCCCCATATTTTGTTTGGCGTCCTGTTGCTCATGGAGAAATTAAACTTTTCACAACGGAAAAATTTTTAGAATTTCGTGTTTATGAAGATGAAGGAAAAATTTCTTTTCACAGATATTATCCTGAAAGCAATATTATAAATACGCTCTATGTTGTTGACGAGTTCGAAGAGCTCTTTCAGGAAAATAGGCTTCTACGCAAAGGAGAAGTTTGGTATCTGAACAGCCTTGATGAAGAAAACTTTTTAGGCAAAAAGTTCGGTCAATTTTTTCTAAAGAGAAGCCCTGTGGAATCTGATAAAAAATCTCTTATTTCAAAAGATTTTTTCAATTTCGGGAGTTTTTCATATAATACAGTCTCGTTCTTAAACAAAAAAGAGTTGAATGTTCTGATTTGTGAAAACATTTTGAAAACTTCTGATGGATATCTTTTACTAGACAATGGAGACTTAAGCTTCTCTATTATAAAGGATAATCATTTTTGTTATGAGCCGGAAATTGTCGTCAACATCTTGGGAACTTTTATTAAATTTGAATTGTCACAGAAGAAAAATCTTTTTAAGGCTTCTTATTTCCTTGCCGAATTTGGTGGAATTAGAAATATTAAAAAGATTGAGATTCTAAAAGATGATGAATGTCCTCGGGAAACAGACAGGAAAATCGTTGTTTCAACAAAGCGTGAAACCTTTGTCTTTTTTCATTCTGCCGGTGAATTTGTTAAACCTCTGAACGAAGTTATTATTAACAGAAAAGAGATTGATGGTCGCCATCTTTATAAGATTAAAAATCAGTGGTATGAGGGTAAAAAACATCTTGGCGAGCTTATGCTTGACGGACTTATTTGTTCCCATCCCGAAGCTGAAAATCTTGATGGATTTAAAAAAATTCATCAAAACAAGATGTTTCTAAGACGCTCAGTGTCCTTATTTTTCTTGGAAGAAGATGACATTCCATATGGAGAATGTTTTTTCTATGTACTTGGAAAAGATGAAAAAGAGCAAGATTGCGTTCTTGTGGCAACCACAAAAGAAAGGGAACTCTTTAAGCAGAACATCCTTATTTCGTTAACAGAAAGTGGTTGGAAAGAACAAACCGATGAAATAAAAAAGTTCATTTATAAAAATGAAACATTTATTTTTATGAAAACGCCTCAAAAGGGTTATGTGATGAAATAGAGAAACTTAATTTATTCCCTTAGCTTTTAATGAAGCTAAGGGATTTTTTTACCAAGCATTTTTAAGGTGTTTGATTGACAAAGGTAGTTTAACCAAAACAGCATCAAAACGACAATCACAATTTTGATAACAAGGATTATGTTTCAAAAAAGCCTTAGCTCCATTTGTAATTCGTTGTTGTTGAGCTTCTTTAATGGCATATGATGCGTCTTCAAGGGTTTTGCGTTTTTTAACCTCAACAAACACAATTAATTTACCTTTTTTAGCAATAAAATCTATTTCACCAGCGTGGGTTCCCTTGCCTGTTTTATAGTTTTTTTGCAAAATTGAAAAGCCTTTGAACCTAAAAAGCAAACGTGCCAGAAACTCTGCATATTTTCCTGAAAAATTATTTGTCATTTTTTATCTTCAATGCCAGTTCATAAACCTCATTTTTATTAAACTTATATGTTTCTACAATTTCTTTAACAGCATCTTTCAGAGATTTTTCAGCAAGTTTTTGAAGAAGAAGTTTCTCTAAATCAATATCCTCATTCACATCACCATCAAACGGTGCAACCATAAAAACCATTTCTCCTTTTGCTTCTTTTTCTGAAAAATGAAGGATTAATTCATCAACGTCCGCCGTTAAACATTCCTCATAAAGTTTTGTAATTTCTCTGGCAACACTCATTTCTCTGTTTCCAAAAACGTCTTTTGCGGCTTGTAAACTTTTCAAAATTCTTGGTGCTGTTTCATAGAAAATCAACGTTGCATCAAGTTTTTTTAAAGGCTCAAAAAAGTCTTTTCTTGCTTTTTCCTTGTTGGGAATGAAGCCTGCAAACATAAACCGATTGGTTGGCAACCCAGAAAGTTGCAACGCACAAACCAAAGCACAACAACCAGGAATCGTGCAGATATAAATGCCCGCTTCCTTGCATTTCTTAATTAGCTTATACCCTGGGTCGGAAATGAGTGGAGAACCAGCATCGCTCACCAACGCCACAGATTTTCCCGACATCACTTCTTCAACAATTTTTGGGGCTTGTTCTTCTTCATTAAAATTGTGCAAGGCAATAAAGTTTTTCTTCAAAGAAATTCCCAGAAGGGAAAAAAGTTTTTTCGTTACCCTTGTATCTTCACAAGCAATGACTTCCGCATTGCTCAAGATTTCAATGGCTCTTGCGGAAACATCATTTAGGTTACCAATTGGGGTTGCGACAATGTATAGTCCTTTTTTCATAATCTTGATACTTTACAATATGTTATTTTTGTTCTAGAAATTCATTATTATAATTGTTTTTTTCAGGATAAATTGCAAGTGATAAAAAAAATCTTCTACTTATTTACGGTTTTAGCTGTTTCAGGTTGTACAACGCTTAAGCAAAGTGACAAAGACGCTTTCGTTACAGAACCAAGTGTCATCAAGGAAGAAAACTTTGGTGAAGCCACAAATTTTAGGGTTGGCATGTTGTTGCCACTCACTGGTGTTGCAGCAAAACAAGGTGAAGGCTTGAGAAATGCTGCCTTGATGGCTTTGGAAGACGTGAACAATCCAAATATGCTCTTGCAGTTTTATGATACCAAAAGCACTGCTAGCGGGGCACGAATCGCCATTGAGAATGCACTCAACCAAAAATCTCAACTCATCATTGGACCTTTAATGGCTGAAGAAGTGAAAGCCATTTCTCCTAAAACAAACGAAAAAAACATTCCAGTTATCACTTTTTCAACCAATAGCGATGTTATTGGTGGGGATGTTTACTCTCTAGGACTTCTTGTTGGTGAACAAGTTGACAGAGTTGTCACTTATGCTGCTAAAAATGGTCGTAAAAACCTAGCTTTGCTTGTGCCTGATAATTCCACAGGAATCGCTGTTGCTAAGGCTTCCATTATTTCAGCTGAAAAAAACAATATGACCGTTGAAAAAATTGCTTTTTATCACCCAAACACGAATGATTTTTCAGAAATCTTGAAAGCTTTAACAGACTATGATGCGCGTTCCGCTCGTGCAAAATCTTTGAAAGAGAGATTAATGGCTCAGGCTGAAAAAGGTGACCAAAATTCTGCCAAAGTTCTTGCCAGATTAAAATCTATTGACTCACTTGGTGAAGTTAAATTTGACACAATCCTTGTTCCTGAATCAGGCTACAAGCTTAAATCTGCAGTCGCAATGCTTGGTTATTATGATGTTTCAGCGCCAAAGGTTAAGATTTTAGGCACCACACTTTGGGAAGGCTCTCAACTTAACCATGAAGGAAATTTCATTGGCAGTTGGTATCCTGTTTTATCACGCAGTCATAATGCTTATTTCATCAAAAAATATTCTGAAATTTTCTCTGAGAATCCAAGCAGCCTATATGCTTTTGCTTATGATGCTGTTGCTTTGGCTTCTGCTGTTGCCAACAAGGGTGACCAAAGCTTAACTTCTCAAATTACAAACCCTGAAGGTTATATTGGCATTAATGGTGTTTTCAGAATTTTCCCTGATGGCTCAAATCAACATAGTTTAGATATTTTAGAAGTGAGAAATGCTGAAAACGCAGTCATTGATGCTGCTCCCAAAAGATTTGACAGCATTTCTTACACCAACTTAAGAGATATTAAACTTGATGAAGACTATCGTGCCCCACTCATCTTAGGCAAAGATGTTAATGAAGCTCAAGTTATGATTTATGGCACAATTTTACCTCCTGAAAATCAACATCTTTCAGGTGGAAAAGAAAGCGAAGCCGAAATCATTAAGAAGGCTTTGCAAAAGCATAAAATTTATATCCCTTAGACTTTTCTGTTTTATTTGGCATAAAAAGAACTTTTCCCTTGAATTTTTGCTGATTTTGAGGATACTAAGTGTCGGAGGGGTTTGGGTTAGTTTTTCGCCAACCGGGTCAGGTTCGGAAGAAAGCAGCCACAACGATAAAATTAAGGTCAAATTCCCTCCCCTAATTTTTTATTAAAAAGAAGATTTATGACACAAGAAAACGATCAATATGTTGTTTTAGCCAGAAAATATCGCCCGCAAAACTTTGATGATTTGCTCGGGCAAGAGGCTCTTGTGCAAACATTAACCAATGCCATCAAAAACAATCGCTTACATCATGCTTATATGCTCACGGGAATTCGTGGTGTGGGTAAAACAACCACAGCCAGAATTATTGCCAAAGCACTGAATTGCACAGGCTTAGACGGCAAAGGCGGTCCAACACCTCATCCTTGCGGTGTTTGCGAAAACTGCAAAGCCATTGCTGCTGATAGACATATTGATGTGATTGAGCTTGATGCCGCTTCTCGTACGGGTGTTGACGACATTCGTGAAATCTTAGAAGGTGTTCGCTATAAACCCACTGTCGCCAGATATAAAATATATATCATCGATGAGGTGCATATGCTTTCTAAAAACGCCTTTAATGCTCTTCTTAAAACATTGGAAGAACCACCTGCTCACGTTAAATTTATCTTCGCAACAACAGAAATTCGTAAAGTTCCAGTGACAATTCTTTCTCGTTGTCAGAGATTTGATTTGCAAAGATTGGACATTAATGACCTGTTGAAGCTTTATCACAAAATCATTGCTGCTGAAAACATTAAAGCTGATGAAGAAGCTTTGCATATTATGGCAAAAGCTGCCGATGGTTCGGCTCGTGATGCAACGTCGCTTCTTGATCAAGCCATTTCGCTTGGTGGAGGCGTGGTTAAAGTTGAAACCGTTAAAGATATGATTGGGCTTGCTGACAGAAACCAAACTTTTTCTTTGTTTGAAAACCTTCTCACAGGAAATGTTGACAAAGTGGTTGTTGACTTGCAAGAACAATATAAAAACGGGGTAAATCCTCTTGTTTTACTTCAAGACTTAGTTAATATTACCCACCTTTTAGCAAAGACTAAAATTGTGCCAAGTTTTCTTGAAGATGCTTCTTTAAGCGAATCTGAAAAAGAATTTTGCAAAAAGTTTAATGCCGCACCTTTGGCAATCCTTTCCAAAATCTGGCAAATGCTGCTCAAAGGAATTAGCGAGTTGCAATATGCTCCTGTTCAAATTGACGCCTTGGAGATGATTCTTATTCGCATTGCTTACTCAGCTAACCTGCCGACACCAAATGAAATTTTGGCAGACATAAAAAAAAACTCTGAAATAAGTAAATCACCAGTCATTGTTTCATCTTCTGAGCCTGCTTTTCAAAAAAAAAATCCAATAATTGAACAGCCAATTGAGGCAGAAACTTCTTCTGGCTTGGAAAGTGTTGACGCTTTCATTGCTTTTCTTGAAACAAACAAGAAAATGATTATGGCACATGCGATAAAAAATGAAATCTCTTTTGATGAATTCAAAGATGGTTATATTAAAATGACGATCTCTAATCGTGTGCAAAGCGATTTGATTATGGAGATTCACAAGGCTTTGAAAGATGCAACAGGTAAGACTTGGCAAATTGATTCTTCCCGTGGCATTTTAAGAGAAACCATTGCAGATGTTGAGAAAGCCAAAGTTGAAGATGATAAGAAAAGCGCTTCTGAACTTCCATTGGTTAAAGCTATTTTGGCAGAATTTGCCGGTGCAAAAATTGAAACGGCAACCAAGAAAATTTTAGAAGAAAAAGTTGAAGACGAAAAACTAGAAGAAAATGAATTTTTTAATGAGGAGTATTTATAGATGTTCAATATGCAAACCATTATGAAGCAAGCTCAAGCAATGCAAAAAAAGATGGAAGAAGAACAGAAAAAGGCTGCGGAAGCGGAAATTTCCGGCTCTAGTGCAGGTGGCATGGTTAAAATTATTATCAATGGCAAGTTTGATATGAAAAAGATTGAAATTGATAAATCTTTGGTCTCAGCTGATGAAGTTGATGTTTTGGAAGACCTGATTATAGCAGCCTACAATGATGCAAAAACCAAAGCGGATAAACTTATGGCAGACTCAATGCAAAACGCCACTGGCGGGCTTAATTTGGGTGGTATGAAGCTCCCTTTTTAGTTGGATAGGATAGAAACAATGCATCAAGAAAATATTTTTATCAAAAATAGAAATGGATATAAAATTTCAATACGCTTAACAGTACCTGAAAAAGCAACAAAGCTGGCTTTTCTGGAACATGGGTTTTCTGGTTGCAAAGATGAAAGGCATATGGTGGTTTTAGAGGAAAAATTTTCTAAACAAGACTATATCGTTGTTAACTTTGATGCTGTTGATTCTCTAAATGATAGCGAATCTTCTTCTGAGGGAATAACTTTTACAAGTCACTATAATGACTTGATTGATGTTATTGAATGGGCAAAACACCAACCTTGGTTTACTTCCCCTTTTACACTTGCTGGACATTCAATGGGAGCAGCTTCTGTTTTGTTATATGCTCAAAACTATCCTGAAAATGTGGATTTGCTCTTACCAATCTCTTTTCCTTGGTTAAGTGGTAAATCAAAACTTATTCAAGATAATCCAAAAGAGCTCAAAAAGTGGAAAACATTAGGTTATTGGGATAAAACATCAAAATCTAGAGGACGCACCTTACGTGTTCCTTATAGTTTTATTGAAGACTTAATGCTTTATGATTTTTCAAAACAGATAGAAAAAATAACTGCGAAAACAATTTTAATTATTGGTGATTTAGAAAATGATATTCGCCTACAAGATAATAAAAACCTTCTTGATAGACTAACTTGCAAAAAAGAATTAATTATTTTACATGATGTTCCTCATGTTGTAGCAAAAAAGCTTGAAGACGAAAAAAATTTCGTAAAGCTTTAGAAAAAGTTTTGTAAATTATAGTTTTATGGATAGAAAATAGATGATTGGGAAAGAGATAGACAGACTGATTAAGATTGTGGCGAAGCTTCCGTCATTGGGGCCTCGTTCTTCCCGTCGTATTGTCTTACAGCTTTTAAAAAAGAAAGAATCGTCTATGCTTCCGCTTATTGAAGCCTTAACTGCCGTTGCTCAAAATGTGAAAACCTGTGAAATTTGCGGAAATTATGACACCATAAGCCCTTGCTCCATTTGTTGTTCAGACAAAAAGGATAATGCGTTGCTTTGTGTGGTTCAAGATGTTTCAGATTTATGGGCAATGGAAAAAGTTTCACTTTTCAAGGGGAAATATCACGTTTTAGGTGGTGTTCTTTCAGCTCTTGATGGCATTGCACCTGAAGATTTGAATATTGAAGGCTTGCTCCATAGAATTAGAAAACAAGAAATTAAAGAAGTTGTTCTAGCTTTGCCAGCGACTGTTGATGGACAAATCACCACCCATTATCTTCTTTCAAAGCTTAAAGAAACAGAGGTTAAAGTGACAACCCTAGCTCAAGGAATTCCGATGGGTGCTGAACTTGATTATATGGACGAAGGAACATTGCAACTGGCATTTAACTCAAGAAAACTTCTCTAAGCTCTACTTCCCATTAATTTTGCATGCTTCAAAGCTCTGTTGGCATCTTTATATCTTCCCATAATTTCCTTCGGGGTAGCATTATGATAACCAATTGCTAAGGTGTTGACTCCACTCTGACGCTCTCTTTCCCTTTTCATCAACAATGAGTCTTTTACACGAGACAAAATATTTCGATTATTCGAAGTTCTGCTGTCTTTTACACCACTCATTTCTTTCAAACCATCTAAAACAGCACTAATTCCGTTCTTTGCTTTAATCAAAGCAATTGCTGCAAGTTCTTTGAAAGCTTCTCTAATTTTATCAACATTCGGTGGCAAAAGATATTCAATCGTGTTTTTTGTCTTTAGAGCTTTTCCTTGGCAAAACTTACAAATTGTTGAGAAATATCTATTTAAACCTTTGTTCTTTAATGGCGCATTAATTAAAAATTGTTTCACATTATTTTTTTTGAGTAAATCTGCCATTCCAATAAATATTTCTTCAAAACTCTGTTTTCCCTTCTCTTGTGGTGCCATCTTGATGGTTGGAATGATAATATTGTGATCTTTTTTACCAAAAAGTCTTTCACAAATCTCTTGTTGTGGCAAAGTATAATCTTTCAAAGCATCCGCTTTTCTTGAAGTCAAACTAACCTCGCCTAAAAATTTTCCATCTTTAAATGACCAGAAAATGAGTTGATTTTGATTATTTGCATAATTAAAGTCATTATAGTCTTGTAAAAACTTATTCAAAGCAGAAGGCACACCCAATTTAACGCCCCACTTTTGCAATGGAGAAAGACTTCTAATGTCATAGCCGAGCGTGTTTTCTCTGCACCCTTCATAGGCTTTAAAGAAAGCACTTGCATATTTGCTCTGTGGCCTAACTAATGTCACACTTGACATTGACATAACACAACTCCTCATACCTTATTTCTAAAGTATATCATTCAGGGTTATGTAATCAAGTTAAGGTTTTGTTGCAATTTTGACTAGACTATAACCTCAAGTTTATCAACTAAAGCACTATCTTGAGCTATCATTTTGAATTTGGGAATTTTAATGCCTTCAAATTCATAAAATTCTTCTTGAGGGATTCTTTCAATTTGGGAATAATCTTTAACAAGTTCAATCACTAAATCTAGACAATGTTCTTTAATATATTCAAATTCTCTTATCCCAATGCCGCGAATTTCTAAAAGTCCTTCCGTTGTGGCTGGACAAGAAGCAATTATTTGGTCGTTTTCAAATCGTAAATCGACCCGATCATCAGCTAAAAGCACTGCATTTTTACGCATAATCATTTTTAAACAAGACTCAGACTTTCCAAAAGCTGAAGGTCCAATAAACATTATTCCTTTATCTTTATAAACTATGCAAGAGCCATGAATATTTTGCATCAAACTTCTCCTAGTTTTTCCAATCTTTGTTTCTTTAGCGAATCGGTTGTTGAAATTTCAATTTGGCGTCCATTTTCTCCCTCTGGGCGAATTGTTACCCTAAAGGCACTGCGTGGTTGATAGCCTTCCATTTTTTCTGGCCATTCAATGAGTGAAACCCCCTCATACATTGCCTCCTCAACGCCAATTTCAAAAATTTCTTCAGCTGACTTAATACGATATAAATCGAAATGATAAACATCAAAATCTGGTGTTTCATAAGTTTGCAAAAGCGTGAACGTTGGACTTGGAACTTCTCTTGCTTCTGTTAGTTCTTGAATAAATGCTCGAGAAAGGGTTGTCTTTCCCATACCAAGTGTTCCAAAAAGCAAAAAAACATCTCCTTTTCTGGCGAATCTTGCTAATTTTTTGCCAAATTTAATGGTTTCTTGTTCATTTTGACAAATGAAAGTTTGTTTATATTCCATCGCAAATTATATATCAAAGATACCCTTCTTTGTGGATTTTGGCTTAATTACTTTTATTTTTGGTTTTTTAGATTGAAGTTTACGCCAATCTGCAGGTTTGTAGAATCTTCCTTGCCAAAGTCCTGTTTTGTTCATTTGTGCTTGCTGTTCATAGGAATAATAGATGTCTGTTGCTGAAACATCTGCAACAGCCCAACCAGCATTCACTAAAGCAGCACCAATGTCATATTGTCCAAGAGAGCAAATTCCTACCATATTGCCACGAGCATCTTTTTTCATGACCCGACATTCAATTTCATTATTGGTTATCCAACTGCTTAACCATGCGGCGGCCTGTTTGCCACAATGATAAGAGCGTCCTTGCTTATCTGCACAAGTTTGATTGCTTTCAGGAGCATCAACACCAAAAAGCTTGAAATATCTACCATTTAAGGCAATTGTATCCCCATTGATAACTTTTGGAAAGCCATAGACAACAGGTAAGTTTGCAGGATCGAAAGCTGGCGTTTCCTCCACCTCTTCTTCTCCAGAAAAGACATTGATAATTTTATCAAGAGCTCCTTTTTCGGTGACTTTTGCGTTATTTTTTGGGGTTTTAGTAGGCTCGCTCATATTTTCACTAGCCCCTTGAGAGAAGTTTTCATCAATGGCTGGTTCAAGTTCTTCATCTTCAAAGATTAAATCTTCTTCATAATATGCAGCATCAGCTTGTTGGCTTGTTTTTTTAACAGTTGGACCACTGCCTAAAAAAGACTTTAAATTGCTGCCTAAATTTTCAATTCCATTACTAAAAGCACCTATGGCAAATAAAATGAAAAGAATAATCACTGCAAAAATAGCAAATGATGGTAGGCAACCCATTGCACGCCATGTCATTTTCAAAAAGATATAAAGAATGATAATTCCAATGACTAAGCCGACAAAACCAACCCCTTGAGAAAAAGCACCATTACTTTGCGTGCCAGTTCCTCCAAAAAAAATAAATCCTAAGGCTAATGCTCCTAATATCACTCTTTTTAAAAATAACATATTATATCTTTCCTGATAAAATTAATATCAATGTGGATATATTAATATCATATTTCAAAAATTGCAAATGTACTTTCAGAAGTATTTTAATTTTTATTCAGAGGGTTTGTTAGAATAGCAATTACAGTGACAAACACCCTTCATTAAAATATCATTTCTGCACACCTCTGAAATGCAAGACCTTTCTGAATTATTCGCATCACAAGGGCATCTCTTCCATTCTTCTTTTGAAAACATTATTGACTTGGCACGTGCCACTTTATTAATGTTTTTTGTTGGATAATATCCTGCTTCAGCACATTGCTTGAGCATTTTTTCTAAAATTTCTTCCATTTTTCTTGTCCTAATCTACCATTTTAATTGAGAATTTTTCTCCGCCTGAAGCTTGTTGAACAGGGACTTCATATGATGCTGATGATTTATTGTTGTTTTTTTGTTCTAAAATATTAAGAATCATATCAAGTTCAGCAACAGAGGCATATTGTAAAACAACTTTACCACCACCGTTTTTGCTTGGTGATATCTTAATTCTTAATCCTAGTTTTTCAATTAAATCTTTTTCAATCTCTTTGATATCTTGGCTTGCTTCTTTATTTTTTGGCGTCGTTTCTTTTTTAGGTTCTTTTTGCTTTGCAACCATTTCTTCAATCTGACGAACACTCAAATCTTTTGATATAATTTGGTTTGCCAATGTTCCTGCATTTTCTAAACCAACCAAAGCTCTAGCATGACCAGCAGAAATTTTATTTTCTCTTACTAAATCTTTAACCTCATCAGGTAAATTTAAAAGTCTGAGCGTGTTTGCAATGTGGCTTCTTGATTTGCCAACAATCTTAGAAAGCACTTCTTGTGTGTGAGAAAATTCATTCATCAATCTTTGAAAACCTTCAGCTTCTTCAATGGCAGATAAATTTTCACGCAACAAGTTTTCAATGAGTGCTACTTCAAGCACTTCTCTGTCGTTTAAGTCTTTTTGAATAACAGGAACTTCAGTTAAACCAGCAATTTTTGAAGCTCTCCAACGGCGTTCACCGGCAATAATTTCAAATTTATCTCCTTGCTTTCTAACCAATAAAGGTTGAAGCACGCCTTTTTCTTTGATTGATTCAACTAAAGCCTCAAGTGCTTCTTGATCGAATTCTTTACGAGGTTGATATTTACTGGCAAATAAAAGATTAATGTCTATTTTTTCAACACCATCTTTTTCAATCTCAGTTTCATTTTTGTGTGTTGATTCAGATGTCACATCAAAATTATCATCTCCGAGCAAAGCACCCAATCCTCTTCCGAGACTTTTTCTTTTTGAAGTGTGTGAAGGCATTTCGCCTTTTTCAATTAAATCGTCCAAACTAATTTCACCCATATTTGAGATTTCTTTTTCTAGCATGCTAATAAGTCCTTTTCTCTCTTCAAAAGTTCACCTGTTAAATTAATATAAGCTTGTGAACCATTACAGTTAAAATCATATAAAATGACTGGTTTACCATGTGATGGAGCTTCTGAAACTCTAACATTTCTCGGAATGACTGTGTCATAAACTTTTTTTCCAAAGAAGCTTCTTACGTCATCTTCAACCATTTGCGTTAAATTATTTCTTTTGTCATACATAGTGAGCACAACACCTTGTAATTCTAATTTCGGATTAAATCTCTTTTTGATTTGCGTGATGTTTCTGATTAGATCTGTAATTCCTTCTAAAGCCAAAAATTCACATTGAAGTGGAACAACAACAGCATCAGAAGCAACAAGTGCATTTACTGTGATGAGGTTTAATGAAGGCGGACAATCGATTAAAACATAATCATAATTTACAGCACCTTTTTCAAGGGCTTTGCGCAAAGCATATTCACGATTTTCAATATCGACTAATTCAATTTCAGCACCAGCTAAATCTGGTGATGAAGGAACGATTGAAAAGTTTGGAACTTCTGTCCAGACAATTGCTTCTGCCAAAGTTTTATCACCGAGCAACACATCATAAGAAGATGCCATGCGTCCACGCTTGTCAATTCCCATTGAAGTTGACGCATTCCCTTGTGGGTCTAAATCAATCACAAGAACTTTTTTGCCAACAGCTGCCATTGCCGTTGCAACGTTAACTGTTGTTGTTGTTTTACCAACGCCGCCTTTACGGTTAGCAATTGAGATAATTCTAGGCATTTTATTTTGCTCCCTTAGTTTTTGATAAATTTGTGATTATTAGAATGACTCCTTCATCACTTTGTGTGCTTTGTAAAATTTCTAAATTAAACTTCCAGTTTTTTTGTGCTTCCAAGATTTCTTCTTGGTGACTTCTTCCTTTTGGAAAAATGCATTTTGTATGCTTTCCGCAAAATCTGTGTGCATATCCTAAAAGGCCATTTAATGAGGTCATTGCTCTTGATGTGATTACATCTGCAACTTGAGTTTTCAAATTTTCAACTCTGTCGTTGATGATGTTGACATTATTAATTCCTGTCAAACTTTTTACTTCATTTAAATACAGTGTTTTCTTTTTAATGCTTTCAACCAGATTAACTTTTAAATACGGTGTTTTTTCTGCTGCCATAATCGCCAACACCATCCCAGGGAAACCAGCACCAGAGCCAAAATCATAAAGTGTTTTTGCACTTTCTGGTAAAAGTGAGAAAAGTTGCATTGAATCTTCAAAGTGTCGATTCCAAGAATTTGACAATGAGCTATTGCTAACTAAGTTGAATTTTTGTTGCCACTCGTTTAGTGAAGCTTCATAAGTTTTCAACTTGTCGATTGTTTCACGTGAAACATTATATTTTTTTTCTAAATTTTTCATAATTATTTTATAGCTTTTTTTTGCTGAATTTAAAATATAAATTATCGACTTATAAACAACATAAAAAAGAATCTTAAAACAAGAAGATAGATTATTTGCTTTATCTTATTTGTTATTCTTTTATTTACACTTATATATTATATAATATGTCTTTAGTTTAATTATAATTTGGGAACTTAAATAATGAAGATTTTTCAGCTTGATTGCTCCGTTAATGACTTTAATGAGTCGCAAACTAGACAACATACAAAAATTCTTGTTGAGAAGCTTACACTCAAATATCCTAATTCAGAACTTTATTATCTTGATTTGGTGAAAGAACAAATTCCTTTCATTACTAAAGAATATCAAATCGCGATGTTTAAGCCTGAAAAAGATAGAACGGATTTTGATAAAGCCATTCTTTCAACTTATAATATTCAGCCCTTTTTAGAGGCTGATGTTTATGTCATTGGTGTTCCGGGATACTTGCTTAATGTTCCTGCAATCTTTAAAAACTGGCTTGAACATTCTTTTAGAATTGATGCCACTGTTTCCCAATCTTGGGAGGGCTTACTTAAAGATAAAAGAGTTTATATTGTTTCTGAATGGGGTGGAATTTATACAGACACAAGAATTGAAAGTACTTTCGAAGCTTCAATTAAGAACTGCTTTAAAATTTTTGGCATTGAAAACATTACCTTCTTAAATATCTTTTACGATAAAGAAACAAACTTGAATAATATTTCTCAAATTAGGGAATCTCTAGACTTAGTTATCTAATACAGATTAAAAATACATAAAAAACGCTTACCAAATTGGTAAGCGTTAATTTTTAAGGATAAATAAATCTCTATATCTCCACTAAATAAGTGCGATATGGTTCAAAAATTGGTTTATCAATCAAAGTCGTCAAACTTTCTTTTGAGAGTTTAATTAAGATTTCTTTATTCTTTGAAATTAGCGTGTAAAGCTCTTCGGCGGCTTCAGGAGCAATTTCTTTTTCATTAAGAATCTTTAATGAGTCTTTTATACCCATTTCAGCGTAACAAATCCAATTAGTTAAATAACAAGGGTTTGGACCCGCAATAAAAAGAATTGTTTCCATTGCTTGACTTCCTTTCATATACAAAAAACTTTTGTATAGATTCAAATAATCTTCTAAAACTTTTACAGCTTCCATGACTCTTGATTTTAGTGGTTTATAATTAGTTAATAATTTTCTTTGCGAGCATTTTACTACGTGACGTTATATTTGGCAAATATTATTTTTCGATTCCTAAAATTTTATAAACGTCTTCTCCACAAGCCTCATCAAAAAATTTCTTAAGGACTAATCCCTCCGAGACCAAGTTATGATAGGCCTCATCATTCAACCCATATCTTTCTTGAATATGTTTCATTCTCTTTTCAATTGAAATCATTGTCAGTCCCTCAAAAAATTTATCACAAAGCTGTATTAACATATCATAATCACTATATTCAATTTCTGAAAGTTTGCTTCTTATCCAAAGAATCATTTCATCTGAATACTTATAATCCTCTGAACGAAAATTTTTGTTTGGAAAAGTATGAGTTAAACAAATTTGAGCGACATGGCTATATCCTCGTTCCATTAGTTCATCATAACCAACACGTCCATGAAAAGTTTTACTGATTTTTTCATCAATCTTCTTACCATAATCATGAAGAAGACCAAAAATATATGCTCTTTCTGGATTTAAATACAGCGTTTTTTCAGCAAGTTTTTTTGCCGCCTCAGCAATACTTTTTGTGTGATAAATATATTCTTCTTCAATATAAAAACTTAAAGGCCTTTCAACGGGATTTTTACGACGATAGTCTATTCCCTCTTGCCAAATTTTTTCAGCTTCTTTCAAAGTTGGAATTTCTTTATCTTCAATTAAACCAATAACCTTATAAACATCTTCACCGCAAAGTTTATCAAAATGTGCTTTAAGTTCTAAACCTTCATTTAGCTGAGCTTCAAATTGTTCTTGAGTTAAATTATATCTTTTATAAATTGATTCTACACGGTGTTCAATTGAAACCATTGCATAACCTGTTGCCATTTTATCACATAGTTGAATTAATTTATCATAGTCATCATAATTAAATTTTATTAGCTCTGCTCTAATCTGTCTGACCCAATCTTCGGGATAAGTCATTATCTTTTGATTAAAGTCTTTTACTGGAAAACTATGTGTTAGACAAATTTTTGCAACTTCTGGATAACCTAGCTTATTAAGTTCGTGATAACCGACTAATCCATGAAAAGCATTTAAAATTTTCTCATCAAGCTTTCTACCATAATCATGCAAAAGTCCGCACACATATGCTTTTTCAGGATTTAAAGACACTGTTTTTGCAGCAATTTTTTCTGCCATTCGAGCAACAGTTTTAGTGTGAAAGATATACATATTTTCATGATATTGATCTAAAACTTCTGTGGCATTTTGAGAGCGTCTATAATTCATGCCTTCTAGCCAAATTTTAAGAGCTTCTTCTTTGCTCGGGTAATCTTTCTTCATCTTCGTCCTATATATTAATGAGCCATCTCTGATGAGTATGTGCTTGCTAAATTTTTTCAAGTTCCCTTTAGATTACTTTTTCAAATCTGGTAAACATTCAACTGTTTGACCTTCTTTTGAAAGCTTAACATTAATGCCAAGCCCTTTCAAATTTTCAATTAAATTAGGATATCCTCTTAAAGCAAAACTTGGGTTTTCAACAATGCTTTTTCCCTCAGCCATACATGATAAAATGATAACTGCCATTGTGCCACGTAAATCTGTTCCTTTGGTTTTTGCAGCGTGATAAACTGATGGTTTAATATGTGCAAACAATGCTTGGCTTGTTGTGTCTTGAGAGGAAGAAACTTCAATTTGTTCAACTTCACTATTCAAGCCAAATTTTTTCATTTCTTCTAAATGTGCAATACGTCCCGGCCAAATCATATCAACAATCATTGAGTCTGAGTTTGCAAGTCCTAAGATTGGTGTCCAAATCTGTTGTAAATCCGTTTCAAAGCCTGGGAAAGGTGACATTTGTAAATATGACCCTTCATAAGCCTCAACTTCTCTGAAATCGACAATAAGGTCTTTCTTATCAAAAGAATAATATATGCCATTATTCACTGTTTTTGTTAGTTGTTTGAGCCAAGGGGCGCAATGTTCAAGATTGATATTTTTAATTCTGACAGTTCCTTTTGTGCCAAGTGCGAGCAAAACATATGTCCCCGCCTCTAACCTATCAGGAATAACTTCAAAGCAACCACCTTTTAATAACCCTTGATTTTTACCGCTATAAATTAGACCTGTTCGCTCAGAACCACTGATATTTAAACCCATTTTTTTCAGCATATCAATTAAGTTTGAAACTTCAGGCTCAAGAGAAGAGTTATACATCATCTTCACATCTTGCGTTCCAGCAATGGAAAGCAACCAGTGAAATGTTGCCCCATGAGAAACTTTTGCTGTGGTATAAATTGGTTGGTTATTCTTTAATTCAATATCTGGAAGTCTGAAATTAAGGTAATGTTTTCCATTTATTTTTTCTTCTGAAATGTGCGCTCCAAAGATATTTTTGATGAGCTGTTCGTGGAAATCTGTTGGTCTTTTACCACCAAAAGAGCACCCCCCTGGAACAAGAACTTTTAACTCTTTAAATTCATTTGTATGTTTAAATCTGGCAAGTAAAGCACCCCAAAGATAGTAACTCGCTCTGAGCTTTAAAGCTTTATCACTTAGAATATTTTTCTTAATTTTTTGGGCATGGAGCAACAAAACTTTAGTTTCAGGATTATATTTAACTCGAACACCTAAATCGACCAAAATATGCCCCATTTCCAAAACGTCACTAATGTAAGGAACATTGCTTAAAAAAACTTTTTCATCTGTCAATAAAGCTGCTGCCATAAGTCCAAGAATGGCGTTTTTTGCACCACTAATTTCAACTTCACCTTTGACGGGATGACCACCCTCAATTGTCAAATTTTTTGGAATAAATAAACAAGTGTCTTTCATCTTGGAGTCCCCTTTGAAAGTTAGAATCATAATGATATAAAAATATCATATCAGTCTTTAAGAATTGTTTAACTAGAGCTTTTGTTTATAGATCTTATCCATAAGTCTTTTGTAGGTTATACCTACAATTTCACAGTCACAATGGTTATGTAAATCTTTCACATCAATCCATGAAATTGCTGAGTTTTCGCCTTCAGCAATTCTAAACTTTTCATCTTCTGGAACCTCAAAAAGATATGTTGCATTAAAATGCAAATGTTCTGTCACTCTTTTTCCATGTTTAAGATGTGTTTGCACATGCATAGAAGAATAATCAAAAGGCTTGCCACTATTCAAAATTTTATAATTTGAAATGCCTGTTTCTTCTGTGAGTTCTGTTTTAGCATTTTCTAAAAGATTAAACTCTCCATCAGCATGACCGCCAAACCATGTGAAAACTTGATAGATGTTGTGATATCCCATTAAAACTTTTGTTCGCTCAGGATTAACCACCCAAACAATTGTTGTCATATGAGCTGGTAAACATTCTCTTAAAAAACCAAATTCTCCAAAGGCTTTCAAAAACTGTTTCATAGATTTGATATCTTCAGCTTCGACCTCATCATATGGTTTATATACTTCCAAGTCTTTCAAAATTTGCATTGTTAGTCCCTTTAAATACAGTGTTTAAACTATTTCTTTACAAAACTCAAAATAGCCATAATTGCTGCTGGTGTCACGCCTGGAATACGGGAGGCCTCGCCTATGGTTGAAGGTTTAACCTTAGAAAGTTTAGCAACCATTTCATTGGAAAGCCCACCAATTTTCTTATAATCAACATCTTCTTTAATTCGTAATTTTTCGTCTTTTTTAAACAGTTCAATATCAGCCAATTGACGTTTAATATAACCCGCATAAATTGCTTCAATCTCAATTGCCTCATAAACATCTTCAGGAATTTCAAAAAGCTCTGGCCAAATTTGTAACACTGTTTCACGTGAAACATTATCATAACTCATCACATTAAAAGCAGTTCTTTTAACCCCGTCTTTTTTAGTCTTCACACCAAAAGTTTCTAACTCCTGTGGACTCACAAAAAGACTTTCAACAAGTTCATGATAATGATTTATTGCATCATACTTCTGTTTAAATACACTGTATCTTTCTTCACTAACCAAACCCATATGATAGCCATATTCCGTTAAGCGTGCGTCTGCATTATCTGCTCTCAAGAAAAGACGATATTCAGAACGAGAAGTAAACATACGATAAGGCTCATCAACACCCTTGGTGATTAAATCATCAATCATCACCCCAATATATCCCATACTTCTATCAACATATAATATCTTGTCTGAATTTAGTGCTTTCAAGGCTGCATTTGCTCCAGCAACAAGCCCTTGAGCAGCAGCTTCTTCATATCCTGTTGTACCATTGATTTGTCCTGCCAAGAAAAGATGTGGAACTTTTTTAATTTCTAAAGTTGAATTAAGCTCTTGCGGATTAACAAAGTCATATTCAATGGCATAAGCATATTGCAAAATTTCAACATTTTCCAAACCCTTCATTGTATGAATAAATTTCTCTTGAACATCTGCAGGCAAAGAAGTTGAAATGCCATTTGGATAAATAACATCTGTGTCTAAACCTTCTGGCTCAAGAAAAATTTGGTGAGAAGTTTTGTCTGCAAACTTCACAAGTTTATCTTCAATGCTTGGGCAATATCTTGGACCAATCCCTTTAATTAATCCTGAGAACAAAGCGCACTTATCAAAATTGTCACGAATAATTTGGTGTGTTTCTTCATTTGTATGTGTAATATAGCAATTAATTTGCGGTGTGGTAATTTCTTTATTCAAATATGAAAAAGGAATGAGCTTTTCATCGCCACTTTGTGTTTCAAGAATTTCCCAATTGATTGTCTTTCCATTAAGCCTTGCTGGTGTTCCTGTTTTAAGCCTACCTACTTCAACACCCTTAGACTTTAAATACGGTGTTATACCAACACAAGTGACATCATCAATACGTCCACCTATTGAGGTTTTATGACCAACAAACATCACGCCATTTAAAAAAGTTCCTGAGGTAAGCACCACTGATTTAGCTTTCAATTCTTTTCCGTCAGCAAGAATAACGCCTGAAACTTCTTCTCCATTAAAGAGCAATCCTTCAACAGCAGCTTCAATGATGTCTAAGTTTTCTTGTGCTTGCAACATTTCAAGCATGTGTTTTTTATAAAGCTTTCTATCCGCTTGAGCACGAGGACCTCTAACTGCTGGTCCTTTTGAAGCATTTAAAATTCTAAACTGGATTCCTGCCTTATCAATGACACGCCCCATTAAACCGTCAAGTGCATCAATTTCTCTAACTAAATGCCCTTTCCCTAAGCCACCGATTGCTGGATTACAAGACATTGCGCCAATTGTGTCAATCTTATGCGTAATTAGAGCCGTTTGAGCACCCATTCTAGCAGCTGCTGCACAAGCTTCACATCCGGCGTGACCGCCGCCGATGACAATGACATCATATTCATTTTTCATTATGAGAATCTTTCTTAATATAAATTGTTTACTTGGGTTTTACATTAAAAATGATATTTTTGCAATATTTTAAACCAAAAAAGAGCCCTTAATCTTTTTCAAAATTAAGGGCGCAAATAAAGTTTTTTTAAGCTTGTTCCTCTACAAGAACATAAAGCCTGTCAATAATCTCACCGACAACATCCATACTCATAATAACATCGCTATCGTCAATGCTAACCCCAAGGCTTTTTTCACAGAGCATCATTAATTCAACGTAGTCGAGACTATCCAGACCTAGATCGTCTTTAAGGTTGGTTTCTCGTCCGAGATTTTGTATTCTCTCAAGTTCTCTTTGGTCTGAAATCCAACTCATAGATTGAAGAGTATTTTGCCTAAAAATTTGCAATAGAAGTTCTTTTTTTTCAGAATCATCTGAAGCATTTTTAAAATTCTTTACAAGGGAATCTAATTTTTCCATTTTGATAAATTTTAGTTTATAAATAAAAATAAAGTAAATAATTATAACGAAGTAGAGAAGATAGCAGATAAAAAAATTAAAGCAACTACTTTCCTATACAAAAATCGCCAAAAATTTTATCTAAGATATCATCAACCTCTATTCTTCCTGTAATTTTTCCTAAAGAACGTGCTGCCAAACGAATGTCTTCGGCAGAAAGTTCAATTTCCTTATCAAGATTAAATAGCTCTAAATTTTCTAAAACATCACTTAGATATTCACGGTATCTTGCTCTTGTAATCAGCACGCTTGAGTTAGATGTGAAACGCTGTTCAATTTCTTCATAAATTTTATTTAATAAGACTTCAACCCCCTCACCCGTTTTTGCACAAATTGGTAAACACCCTTGATTTTCAAGCTGTGAACATTGTTCAGAAATTAGTTTATCACATTTATTTGCAACGACTATCGGCTTGTTTTTAAACAATTCTTTAATGCTGTCAAAAATGGAGATGTTTTCTTTTTCACCATCAAATAAACAAATTACAAGGTCGGCAGAGCTCACTTTAGACTTCGCAATTTCAATGCCTTTTTGTTCAATTTCTTCGATTGTTTCTCTTAACCCAGCAGTGTCTGTGAAAACAACTGGATATCCTTTTAAATCTAAATGAATATCGATAGCATCTCTGGTTGTTCCAGCAATGTTTGAAACAATTGCAACTTCTCGCTTTGCAATATTATTTAGTAAACTTGACTTTCCTGCATTTGGTGCGCCAACAATAACCACTCTGAAACCTTCACGCAGCCTTTCACCAATATTATCACTTTCAAGATGTTGTTTAATCTCATTTTGAAGTTTAAATACATTGTTCAAAAGTTTTTCAACCACATCATCAGGAATTTCTTCATCAGGAAAATCAATATAAGCCTCGAGATGTGCCAAAATTTTAATTAAAGCTTCACGCCAAGTTTCATAAAGATTGCTCAAGCTTCCTTCCATTTGACGAATGGCAAACTTTTGCTGTTCAGAAGTTTCAGCATCAATCAAGTCCGCTAACCCTTCTGCTTCCGTTAAATCCATTTTATTATTGTAAAAAGCACGCTTTGAAAATTCGCCAGCTTCCGCCATTCTGAAATTTTCAAGAGAAGACAAGTTTTTAATCACACTTGAAATGACAGCTTTTGAGCCATGAAGATGAAGCTCAACAATGTCTTCACCAGTAAAAGAATTGGGTGCTTTAAAATATAACAATAAACACTTATCTAACGTTCCACGTGAAACAATGTCTTTTAAATCTGTAAAATAAGCATAACGAGATTTAAGGCTGAAAACATCAAGCTCAGTCATTTTTTTAACAACAGCCAAAGCTTCAGCTCCTGAAACTCTGATAATAGCAACCCCAGATTTTCCATTCACTGTTGAAAGTGCATAAATTGTTTTATTTGTCATCAATTCCTCTTAAGAAAAAATAAATCACTCCCAAGATAGAATACAAAACTGATTTTAATTTTTGGAAGACTATCATGGAATTCATTATTTATAGTATATATACGATAACTTTAATTTTGTTAATCCTTTTTAACATATATATTTATCATGCACTTTTCTCAAGCAAATTTGGCAAATATCCGCCTTTTGCACCAACAATTGGCAAAAGAAAAAAAATCATCTTAGATAAAATTTCTGAGATTTTAAAAAAATCGGAAAAGCAAATCACTTTTCTGGATGCAGGAAGTGGAACAGGAACAATTATCATTCCTTTGGCTAAAAAATTTCCTCAACATAAATTTGTCGGCATTGAATGGACTTTTTATCCATATTTTATTTCAAAATTAAAATCTGGAAATTTGAAAAATATTGAACTCATTCATGGCGACATGTTTAAATCTAATTTTAAAGAAGTTGATATTCTCTATTGCTTCATTGTTGAAAATTTTAAAAAACCCCTTTCAGAGAAAATTTTATCCGAAATGAAAAAAGACAGCATCGTCATCGCAAATGGGTCACATTTTGAAACAATGGAAATTGTTGAAGAAGTCAAGTTCGATAAAGAATGGCTATCAAATAGCATTTATTTTTATAGACTTAAATAAAGGCTGTTTTTTTGACTCTGTGGCGTTTTGAGCTTGCTTGATGATAGAAACTTAATAAAAAGTTAAAACATCCCTTCTATACTCATTATATGGACTCGATTTTTAAAGGATATTTCATGAAAAAACTAGTTATTTTTGATTTTGACGGTGTCATTGCCGATACTGAAAAATTATGGGTGAGTGTTTGGCATAAATTTGTGAATGAAAACTCAAATTTAAATTGGTCGTTTGAAGAAGCATATAAAAATTTTGCAGGTGTTAGCCCTGTCACAAAAATTGAAAGATTAAAAAATTTTGGAATAAATGTTACAGAAAGTGATTATGCAAAAATTATCGAAGGGGAAACTTCTCTCATTAAAGAAATTGAAATCACAAAAGACATTATTGATATTCTCAAAGATGAAAACCTTATAAAATGTATTGGCACGGGTGGACCAACTTTAAAAACAGCAAAAAAAATTGATGTCTTAAATATTAGAAAATATTTACCAAATGAAATTGTGTTTACAGCAGAAATGGTAAAAAGAGGCAAGCCAGAACCAGATATTTTCTTATATGCTGCTGAAAAAATGGGATATAAACCAGAAGACTGTGTCGTTGTTGAAGATTCAATTGCTGGCGCTATTGCTGCAAAAGCTGCAAAAATGGATATTATTGCTTTTACCGAACATCAACATATTGATAGAGATAATTATTTGAAAAAACTTAAAGAAATTGGTGTAACAAAATTCGCTAATAATGTTAAGGAATTAAAAAAGTATATTTACTAATAAAAAAGGAGCTTTTTAGCTCCTTTTTCTAAACCTCAAATGAACATAATTTTTCTTGAATAAATTTATCAAACGCTTCAAGCTGAGCTTTTTCAATAAATTCATTTTTTATGTGAGCCTGTTCAATACTTCCAGGGCCAAAAACAATTGTGTTAATGCCAAGCTCTTGAAAATATCCTGCTTCAGTGGCATAACTCACTTTTGTTGGTTCATCAAAATTCTTTACAAAATCAGAATCTAAATCGCTCTCAAACCCTTTAACATCTAGGATTTCAGTAAATATAACGGAACAGTTTTCATCTTGTTGTTTCATCTCTTGTTCAATTTCTTCACAGAAATTCATAATTTTTTTCAAGATAATCTTTATCTCGTCTTGCGGTAGATAACGCATGCAAAATGAGAGTTCCGCAAACCCTGAAATTTTATTAATCGCATCTCCTGAATTAAAAGTGCATATATTCAAATTCGTTTTGTTGGGGCTATAAATTTCATCAGTTGCTGAATTTTTACCAAATTCAGTCATAATTTTATTAATTTGATTATAAATTTTAACCATGTATCCCAAAGCATCAACCCCAAGATGAGGATATGCTGAATGACTTTCTTTACCAACAATTTTAATTTTTCCTAAATATGTTCCCTTATGCCCATAAATAGGTTTCAAAAGCGTCGGTTCCATCACCATGCAGCCAACAGGTTTATGCTTAAAGAATCCATCAAAATTTGTTTTATTTAGTTGTTTAATGGCTGAAAAAATACCTTCTTCATCATGCGTTAAAGAAAAATGAAAAGTTTTTCCACTCGCTTTTAGAGCATCTACATTTCCTAAAGCACAAGCAATTCCGCCTTTCATATCACTTGTTCCACGTCCAAAAAGCTTTGTTCCTTTTTCAGTGAGTTGATGTGGGTCTGTGTCCCATTCTTCTTTTATCGAAGCAACAGTGTCTAAATGTCCTGAAAGAACAATCCCTGCTTTGCTTTCATCACCAATAGTGGCAAGCAAACTTGCTCTGGTTCTTTCCTCATTATAGACTATATGTGTTTTAACCTTTTTTAATTCTAAATATTCTTTAACAAATTCAACAGCTTGTAATGTATTTTTTGAAATTGTTGTATCAAAAGAAATGAGTTTTTCTAAAACATATAATGATTCAGACATTTTTATCTCCCTACTGCTTTAGCAAATATTGGACGAACAATCACTGGTTTATGCTTAGCATAATTATATGAATTTTTATTATTAATGATACTTATTATTTTACTATTTTTTTGTTCAGCTTGTTTTCTATCTTTTTCATGAGAAATAAATAAAACTTCTTTTGCATCCATTACCCAAACATTTGTCACTAATTTTGAGTCTTTAGCGTCTGATGTGGTGGTGTCATAGTGTTCTTTCATATCAACATCATGGCGACCAGCAAAAGACGCTCCAAAACTCTTAAAAAACCTAGGGGAATCTTCATATTTATCTGTGGTAATGGTCATTAATTTTTTCTTGCCATTTTTCAAAGCGTCCATTGCGGCATGAGAAATAAAATCTTTTCCAATTCCTCTGCCTTGATGATCTGGATGAATGTAAATCGTTTTAAAATGCACATAATCCGACATATCTTTTTGACCAATGTCGTCAAAAATTTCTTTATCGTGAGCATTTGCACTATTCGCTCTTAAAACACCTATTACTTGATCGTTTTCAACAGCAACGTAAGCTGTATAATCTTTATCTTTCTTGGTTTGAGAAATGTAATTATGCCAATCTTGTTCCAAAGTTTCAGGATTCCAAAATCCTTCCAAAATTTCTTTCGACATAATATGATCATAAGCCTTATAAGCTGAAACACTGTGAACAGCTGCAATTTGTTTAACATCAGTAAAATTTGCTTCTCTGATTTGGATATTCTTATTCATTTTATCTTTCTCTTTCTTACTAAATTTTCATACAAAAAAACGCTTGTTTAAGATTTCCTCCAAGCGCCCAAGCCTTAATAACTCTGATGAAAACGCCTAGAGGTTGGTAAGAAAGAGTAGAAGTAGAGAATTTTGATTGAAATGCACAAATGACTCAGAAAAAGTTTTTTCTGATTGAATAAAAAAAGATGTAGATGTTTCTTTTTTCATTTGTGACCTTAAAAAAATAAATAACTTTGAATATAATTGGCTAAATTAGAGGGTTTGTCAATAAAAAAATGGCTTCTCTTTAGAGAAGCCACCTTTTTAACTATTCATTGTCGTAAAGAAATCATCATTATCTTTTGAATGTGAAATCTTATCAAGCAAGAATTCCATGCCGTCTGTTACACCCATTTGCATCAAGACACGACGAAGAACCCACATTTTAGAAAGTGTTGCTTTATCAACCAAAAGCTCTTCTTTTCTGGTTCCTGAACGCGTAATATCAATCGTTGGGAAAATTCTTTTATCTGTGAGTTTTCTATCCAAAATGATTTCTGAGTTACCTGTTCCCTTAAATTCTTCAAAAATAACTTCATCCATTCTTGAACCTGTATCAATCAAAGCTGTGGCAATAATTGTTAAAGAACCACCTTCTTCAATGTTTCTAGCAGCCCCTAGAATGCGTTTAGGACGTTGTAGAGCGTTTGCATCAACCCCACCAGTTAGAACCTTACCTGATGATGGAATGACAGTGTTATAAGCTCTTCCTAGACGTGTAATTGAATCTAGAAGAATAACGACATCTTTTTTCATTTCCACTAATCGCTTCGCTTTTTCAATAACCATTTCTGCCACTTGAACGTGACGGCTTGCTGGTTCATCAAACGTTGAAGAGATAACCTCACCTCTAACAGAGCGAATCATATCTGTAACTTCTTCAGGACGTTCATCAATCAACAGAACCATCAAATAAATTTCAGGATTTTTTTCTGCAATCGCATGCGCAATACTTTGAAGCATTACTGTTTTACCTGTTCTTGGTGGTGCAACAATTAATCCACGTTGCCCCTTTCCCTGTGGAGCAATTAAATCAATCACACGAGTTGTGTAGTCTTTTTCACCGTTTATGATATCAAAATCAAGTTTTTCTCTTGGATAAAGCGGTGTCAAATTATCAAAATTAACACGGAGTTTAGATTTTTCAGGATCATCATAATTAATTCTAATAACTTTAGTTAGAGCAAAATAACGTTCATTATCTTTTGGAGCTCTAATCTCACCTTCAAGTGTGTCACCTGTTCTTAAAGCAAATTTTTTAACTTGTGAAGGAGAAACATAAATATCATCTGGGCTAGCAAGATAATTTGATTCAGAAGAACGTAGGAATCCAAATCCGTCTTGTAAAACTTCAATTACCCCTTCGCCATAAATGATATTATCTTCAGAAGCAACTTTTTTCAAAATTGCAAAAATGAGGTCTTGTTTACGCATTGAAGATGCTTCTTCAATATTTAATTCTTCTGCTTGAGTGAGTAACTCTTTAGGAGATTTGTCTTTTAAATCTTTTAAATACATGAAATACCTTGAATTTTATAAATGATGATTTTTTGAAAAATTAGAGATGTGATTTATATTTATGAATTATGTATAAAATTTAAATCGGTTTCTGTCAAATGAAATGAACAGCCCCTAATATATATTTTTAAAAGTTAGTTGTAGTAGGTAGATCCTTGTGATTGATGTGAATTAAATTTTATTCACAATTTTATACAGAGATTAATAGATTGTTAATAACAATGTAAAAGGAGCGAATCAAAAATTTTAAAAAATAATAAAATTCATTGAGTTAAATATTCCAAGTTCTAATTTACTAGAATGTTAATAAAATTTTAATAAACAGATTAATAATAGGTTAACAAAACTTATCAACTTGTTAATAAGTGCGTATATTAATTTTTATATTATGGGTATTAAATTATAATATCCCAGATGTTGTCAGATTTATACACATCCCCTGTTAATAAAAAGGTATATAAAAAATGAAATTAGTGGCAATCACAGGTTCAATCGGTTGCGGTAAGACGACAATTGCTAAAATTGTGAATAAGCTTGGTTTCAGCGTTTATGACGTTGATGGTTGGGTGAGAAGATTATATAATAAAAAAGACTTTATTGAAGTGATTATGAAAAATTTTCCGCAATCTGTTGAAAATGGAAAATTTAATAAAAGAAAACTTAGAAAAGTTGTTTTTAATGATAAAAAAGAACTTAAAAAACTTGAAGATTTAGTCCACCCTTTTCTAGATAAAACACTAAAATATTATATTAATAAACATTCAAAAACTAATTATACTTATTTTATTGATGTGGCTCTTCTTTTTGAAATGGGTTGGGAAAAATATTGTGATTTCATTATTGTTGCTGATGTTGATTATGAAATTCAAAAACAACGCGTGATGAAAAGAGATAATGTTTCAGTAGAACATTTTGAACAAATTGTTGCAGTTCAACTTGATAATAAAACAAAAAAAGAGCTTGCTGATGTTGTTATTGATACAAACACAACATCAAATTTATTAAAACTTGAAATAATAAATATTATAAATGGGTTAGAATATAATGGTTAGAGAAATTGTTTTTGATACGGAAACAACAGGTTTTAAACCTGAAGATGGCGAAAGATTAGTTGAAATTGGAGCAATTGAGCTGATTAATCATTTACCAACTGGTAGGGAATATCACCAATATATCAATCCGTGCAAAGAAGTTCCTGAAGAAGCTTTTAAGGTTCATGGGCTTTCATATGAATTTTTAAAAGATTATCCAGTTTTTGAAGAAGTTGCGGATAAATTTTTAGAGTTTATTGGTGAAGATGCAAAGCTTATTGCGCATAATGCTGCTTTTGATATTAATTTTTTGAATTATGAACTTAAAGCAATTAATCGTTCAACTTTGGAATGGGATAGGGTAATTGATACCTTGGAAATTGCTAGAAATAAATTTCCTGGAGCAAGAGCAAGCCTTGATGCACTTTGTCGTCGTTTTGAAATTGATGCTTCTGATAGAACAAAGCACGGGGCTTTAATTGACTCTGAATTATTAGCAAAAGTTTATCTTGAACTTATTGGTGGGGTTGAACCAACAATGTTGCAAGATAATAAAAATAGTGGAACAAAAACGCAGTTTGTGGAAAATATGTCTGGTAAAAGTTTTAGGGTTGCCAGAAATTTTAATCTCTCTGCTGAAGAACTTGAAGCACATAAAGCATTTTTACAGAAAAAAATTAAACTTGAAGAAGTTTGGTAATAATAAAGTCCTGTTTTTATCTAAAAACAGGACTTATTTTTTATTTTTGTAAATTTTTAATTCTAGTCTTTATGCTTTCAGCACTATAAGCAATATAGCTAATTCCGAGTTGAGTTGTTTGAACTATATATCTATTTAAATTTTCCCCCCAATAATATGCATAAGGGATAATATTTATTCCTGCATGTTTTGCTTCTCTAATTCCATTAACAGAATCTTCTACTGCAAAACAATTACTTAGGTCAAAGTTATTAATTAATGCAATATACTTGAATAAATCCTTTTTACACCCTTTTGTTGTTGAAGAAAGATAAATATTATCTTCGTTGAAATATTTTCCTATTCCAAGATTAGCTATTTTTTCTTTAGTTTCTTCAAGTGTTCCACCTGTTGCAATACATATATTAGGATAGTTTTCAAATAATCCCATAAAACCATTAGAAAGAACTAAGGGTTTGTTTTTTATTGTTTTATAAAATTCTTTGTGAATTTCATAAACATCATCTTCGTTTAGTTTTAGATTGTTTTTTTCGTTTATATATTCAATTCTTCCAATATCGTTCGTATATTGAAGGATATTGTCCCAAAGAAGCTTGTCTATTTGAATATTATAAATACTTAAATAGTTGTTATATGCTTCTAACCAAGAAGGATTTGTATCACATATTGTTCCATCAAAATCAAAAATTACTAAAATATTTTTCATAATTGTATAATGTTAAGTAAATAATAAGTTATTATGTATGTTATAACTTTTATATTTAATAAATTCAAATGTTTATTTATTTCTCTTAAGTAAAATATATAAAGCTCCTGTTCCGCCTAAGCTAGGAGAGGGGTGTTTTATTGAAAGAATGAAAGGTCGTAAATCTTCAGAATTGAGCCACTGAGGGACTTTATCCTTCAAAACTCCACGAGAGGAGAAGATATCATCTTCCTCTTTTCTTAGTCCTTTTCCTGTGACAATAATGACACATCTTTTTTCTTGAAGATAAGATTTTTTAATAAAACTTGTAACAGCATCAAATGCTTTTTTTTCTGTGTATCCGTGCAAATCAAGTTCTGCTTCTATACGATATTCATGACGATTAAATTTTTTAGCAGTTGAACGGTCAATATTGTCTAATGAGCCAATTTCTAAATCATCTAAATTTTTATTTGTTTCAATTTGAAAATAAGTTATATCATTATTAATTTGAATCGGTTTAATTTCATGATATGAAATTTTTTCATCCGTATCAATTTTTTTTATTGTTTTTGTGAAGTCTTCCCAAGCAAGGTTATCTTCTTGGTCTTCTGATGCTTTTTTGTTCATTTTCTTTTTTATCTTCAACTTTTTCTTCAGGTTTTTCTTCTTTCTTATCAATCATTAACTCTGAAAAATTATGGATAATATATTCTTTCCAGTTTTCTTCTGGTGATAAACAAGAGTTTTTCTTATTTTCGCTATCAGCAAGAATTAAGCCACCAAGTTGCCAAATTTCATCATATGTGTCGTAAGATTTTAAAACATATTCCTTGGTGCGGTTATAAAAACGAATATTAAGCTTTTTTTTGCAAATTCTTTCATTCAGCGCTAAAGAACCAATAATGATAATTAATCCAAGAATAACACTAAAAAATAGAACAAAAAAACCAATTAAGACAGGCAGGAGTTTAGGCAGAAGATTTTCCCATGGATTATAAACAGCAATTCCAGGTTTGTTCAAAATAATATCATTTACAAAAATTTTAAGCTTGTTTTCTTCAACAGCTTTTTGCAGAGCCTTATAGGTCATTAAATCGGCTTTATTGGGTTTTTTTGTTGCCATTTTTTATCTCCGCAGATTTTGGAAGAAGAATGAAAAGTCTTCCCGAAGAATTCATTTTTCCAGCCATTTCAAGAACTTCATCATTTCCTGAGCCCCAGAAATAATCTCCTCGGATAGCTCCTTTTATAGCACTTCCAATGTCTTGTGCAACAACTAATTTCTGAATTTTCTCATTTTGAGGACCTGTTGTATCAACCCATAAAACACTTCCTAAAGGAATAAATTTTCTGTCAACAGCAACACTTCTACCAGCAATTAATGGAGCACCTTGAGCTCCAAGCGGACCCTCGGCATCAATTAAGCGATGAAAGATGAATCTTTCATTTTCCATCATATTTTCTAAAGCAAGCTTAGGATTTTCAAGCATCCATTGCTTAATGCCACCCATTGAAGCTTGTCCGGCTTTAAGAAGTCCTTTCTTAAGTAAAATACTACCAATTCCTTTGAAATTATATCCATTGTTTTCTGCATAACCAATTCTCATATCTTGTCCATTATCAAAATGAGCAATGGCAGAACCTTGAATTTGCATAATAAATAAGTCAATATAACTATCTGTCCAAAAAATGATTGGGGCATTTATTTTGCCTTCGTAGATATCTTCACGAGTGTAATATTTAACCATTTTATTTTTTTCAACTCTTCCAACAAGTCTTTTGCTTGGCAGGGAATCGTCGAAATCTTTGATATTTATTTCAATTAAATCATTTGGTTTACCATAAACAGGATATTTATATTTTTCTGATTTTTTGTGAGATGCATTAATTCTTGATTCATAATAAGAGGTGAATTTCCCAAATTCATTGCCGTTTTCAATTATAAGAAAAGGGGTAAAATTTTCTTCAATAAATTTTTTGAAATCTTTAGTTTGAGCTGATTTATCACAAATTTCTTGATATTTTTTTGTTTCAATTTTAATGACAGAATCTGCAAGATATTTATCTTTTTTTGAAGAAATAATTTTGCATGAATTTTCAAAAGCTTTTTTAAAAGCTGCCAGATTAGAATCTTTTTCCCAGTTTGGGATTGCTTTAAATTCGCTATCTAGGAGATTGATTTTTATTTCTTCAATAACTTCCTCTTGCTTTGGTGTTTCAGTGACTTGTGTGTCAATTATTTGAGGTTCTGTTGGGCTTTTAAATTCTTTAAAAAGAATAAAAGCGAGGAGGGGAATCCATAAAAAGGCAAGAAAATTTTTCATCATTTCTTTGTTGAAGTAAGGAGCCAATTAGGGCTGGTTGAAGTTATATTTCTTTCAAAAGTCCAAACATCAGTGATGTTTTGAATGAAGTTTTCATCTCCTTCAATGACTTTTCCTGAAGCATCTTTAAGGATGTTAACTTGTTCTGAAACAAATTTCATACTGATTTTTGCTAAACCGCTTTTGAGAATTTTTGCTTCATAAATTTCGGCAAATTCAAAGCCAATAAAATCTGTTTCGGCGATAACACCCTCATTTTTTCTCTGTTCAATGATATCTGTAAATTTTTTGAGTAGGGTTTTGCTGACTAAATTTTCAAGCGTTTCAACATCTCCTTGGCTAAAAGAAGTGATAATAATTTCAAAAGCTTTTTTAGAATTATTTATAAATCTTTCTTTGTCAAAATTTGGAATTTGCAATAAAACTTTATCCGTTTCACTCAACGCTTCTTCTTTTTCAAGAGGTTCAATCTCTCCCTTTTCAATAAGCTCATTGGTTGAATTGCTTTTTGATTCTTTCAAAATGATGTCAAAGATTTTTTCAGCAGCTTTTTCCGAAAGTTCGGTTTTATGAACTTCGGGGCGTGTTCCCAAAACATTTTTGAGACGTCCATAAATGATGACGACTAAAACAACCAAAATAATGATATCAAAAAACATTTTCTTCCTTTCTCAACAGTTCTTCCCTAAATATAGTGTTAAATAAACTTATTATCAACATCTAAATTAAACTTGCCATAAGACTTTGATGTTGATAAATTGTTATAAAATCTTATTTAGGAGAAATTTTTATGACAGAAAAAAAAGAATCACAGGCTGAACTCCCTTCAATTATGGTGAGAAATCAATATATCAAAGATTTGTCTTTGGAAATTCCTTATGCACCTGAAATTTTTGAAGAAGTTAATCAAGGACCAGAAACAGACATTAAAATTAATGTTGAAGCAAATCATATAAAAGAGAATTTATTTAATGTTGAATTGCAGATGTCAATTGATGCTGACATCAAGAAGAAAAAACTTTTTGTTCTTGAATTAACATATGCTGGCGTTGTGGCAATTAATGTGCCTCAAGAACACCTCGAGCCAGTTCTTTTGATTGAAATTCCAAGACTTTTATTCCCATATGTGAGAAGTGTTGTGACAAACACATTGGTTTCTGGTGGACTTCCTCCTTTAATGCTTAATCCGATTGATTTTGTGGCAATGTATAATGCCAGAGAGCAAGCGCCTGAAGCGAAAAACTAAATTAAAACTCCCGAAAGGGAGTTTTTGTTTTTATAATAATTTATCTGGAATTTTAAGAAAATATTGTGTTAATATTGAATGATAATCAATCAATTTAAGGTTTGAAAGATGGGAATTATTATATCTGGTTTTAGCGCTGTTGGTAAGAGCAAGTTTGCCACAGATTGTAAAAACTTAAAAGTTTTAGATTTAGATTCAAATGAGTTTTCCAGATTTTCAAATGGTGAAAAAAAGCCCAATTTTCCAGAAAATTATCTGAAGGTAATAAAAGAAAAATTACCTCAGTTTGACTATGTGTTGGTTTCTACACAACCTGAAGTGATTGATAGATTGATAACAAATGGTCTGCCCTTTATTATTGTTGCACCAAAAATAGATTTAAAAAATGAATTTATATCACGTTATAAGAAACGTAGAAGTCCTAAAGCTTTTATTGAATTTATTGATAAAAATTGGGATAATTTTATTAATCAAATTCAGTCATATAAACATATTCATAAAATATATTTAAAATCTGGAGAATATTTATCAGATAAAATCAATGAAATAGGTAAAATATTTAATCAATTTACTATTGCATTAACCCCCAATGATTTATATGCACAACATACAGCAGTTTGTATTACTTCAATTAAAAGTAATAAGAAGAAAGATGAATTTATAAAGATTTATATCATCACGAATGACTTTTCTGCTGAAAACAAACAAAAAATTTTATCACTGAGTGCTGGAGATGTACAAATAGAATTTAAATCAATTTCAGATTCACTATTCAGAGATTTTTACCTTCGTTCAAGATTTCCTATTAATGTTTTTTATCGCCTTTATTTATGTTACCTTTTTCCAGAATATAAAAAAATAATTTATTTAGATGTTGATATGTTGGTTATGAAGTCTTTGTCTCCTTTTTGGAGAACAAATCTTAAAAATTTTGCTATTGCCGGGGTTAAAGCACGAAATTATAAAGTTTGTCTTGAACGTCTAGAAATCAGAAAAAATGGAAAATATGTAAATGCCGGTGCTTTATTGATGAACTTAGATTTTTGGAGAAAAAACAAGTTATTTGAAAAATGTTCAAAATTTTTAATTGAGAATAAGCCTTTATATTTGGATCAAGATGCTTTGAATATTGTTATGCAAAACCAAATAAAATATGTTTCCAGCGTATGGAATACATCTTCTTTTCCTGAAGTGTTAACAGCACCAGGTGGATACCCTCAAATGTTTAAAGCTTTGGATAACCCAAGTATTGTACATTTAATAACATCACAGAAGCCTTGGAATCCAACAACAAATGGTCATTTACATAGAAAAGAATATTTTAAATATTTAAGAATGACACCATATAAATCTTATTTTTACAAATATTTATTTAATAGGTACATCTTCTTTTTTAGTTTTAAAAATGAAAAGATTTTCTTAAGAATCCTTGGTTTGAACATTTTATATTTTCTACGTGGGATCACTTATTTATTTGGATTTCCAATTTGTGGAGAAGTTGATGAAAACTGGAAAAGGCTTAATAAACAAAAGGTTATCAAAAAATAGAAATATTTTTATTTATATTCTTTTGTCGGTTGATTGACAGAGGTGAGCAATTGGGCAATTTTCACAATCTGGCTTTTGCGCTTTGCAAGTATATCTGCCAAACAAAACAAGCAAGTGGTTTGCTATTTTTTTATAGTCATTAGGAAGGAGTTTATTTAAGTCTTCTTCAATTTTGAGTGGATTTTGTGAAGTTGAGAAATCAAGACGGTTAGAAATGCGAATAACATGCGTGTCAACGGCAATTACTGGTTCGTCCCAGATAACATTCAAGACAACATTAGCGGTCTTACGCCCAACACCTGCCAAGTTTTCTAAAGCTTCTCTATTATGAGGGACAATACCATTGTATTTTTCAACCAAATCTTGGCTCAAAGCAATGATGTTTTTTGCTTTGTTATTATATAAGCCGATTGTTTTGATGTAATCTTTGAGTTTATCAATGCCTAAGGCAACCATTTTTTGAGGCGTGTCAACAAATTCAAATAAAGCTTTTGTTGCTTTGTTAACTCCTTTATCTGTGCTTTGAGCGGAAAGCACCACAGCGACAAGAAATGTATATGGATTTGTATATTCTAACTCACTTACTGGGTTAGGAATTTCTTTTTCCAAAATCTTAAAAATTTCTATCGCTTTTTCTTTTTTTGTCATTTATTCAGACCTAATTTCATCGAGTGGCCAGCGTGGACGAGGTTTGAAATCTAGCGTATCAACAAGTCCTTTTTGGAATCTTTCCAAGCCTGCCCAAGCAATCATCACACCGTTATCTGTGCAATATTGAAGTGGAGGCGCTGCAAAGGTGAGTTGATTTCTGTGTGCCAAGTTTCTTAGATTATCTCTCAAAAAAGAATTGGCAGCCACTCCGCCTGAAACAACAAGATCTTTGCCTTCAGGATAATTTGTTTTGAAATATTTGATGGCTTTTTCAAGTTTTTTAACCAAACATTCTGTTGCAGCAACTTGGAAAGCTGCACAAATATCTGCGGTGTCTTCAGGATTAATAATGGCTTTAGCAACATTTCCGTCAGGAGAATAAGCTTCAACGAGTTTTCGAACAGCTGTTTTTAAGCCTGAGAAAGAAAAATCATAGTCATCAGAATTAATCATTGGTCTTGGCAAAACAAAACGGTTTGGATTACCTTTATTTGCCATTTTTTCAATCATTGGACCTCCTGGGTAACCTAAGCCCAGCATTTTTGCAACTTTATCAAAAGCTTCACCCGCTGCATCATCAATGGTTGTGCCAAGTCTTTCATATTGTCCAACTCCTTTAACAACCAAAATTTGGCAATGTCCACCCGAAACTAAAAGCAAGAGGTAAGGGAAGGAAACATCGTTAGATTGGCGAGCCGCAAGCGCGTGTCCTTCAAGGTGATTAACTGCAATGAAAGGCTTGTTAAGCGCTAAAGAAATTGCTTTTGCGGCCATTACACCAACTAAAACACCCCCAATCAAGCCAGGGCCAGAAGTTGCTGCAATCGCATCAATGTCTTCAATTTTAACCCCAGATTTTTCAATACATTCCTCAATAATCTCATCAATATGTTCTAAGTGTGCACGAGCCGCAAGCTCAGGAACAACACCGCCAAAAGCTTTATGTTCTTGTTGAGAGAGCAGTGTTTCTGCCAAAATTTTTTTTTTCTCATTTAAAATGGCTGCAGCCGTTTCATCGCAACTGCTTTCGATGCCTAAAACTATCATTTGATTTTTCCATATAAATATTGAAGTTTTTTTTAAATTATATACACTGTTCAAAAGAAATATGCAAAGGAAAAGGTTTTAAAAATGGTTAAGAACAAAGAAAACAAGGCTAAAAAAGAAACTTTTGATGAAAAATCTGTTGAAACTGAAAAAGTGGAAAAAAAGGTTAAGAAAAAGTCTTTTTCATTTTCAAAAGTCTTTTTTATGTTCATTTTATTACTGATTATTGCGGGGCTTGCTTCAACACATTTGCCTTTTGTTAAAAAGCATTTATTTTCGGAAGGAAATAAGGAAGTTGATTTGGCAGTTCAAGTTTTGCAAGGTGATGTTCTGAGTTTGGAAAACGGACTTGATGACTTGAAAAAATCAACAGATTCTGATGTTGATTTGCTACGCCAAAAGCTTGATTCCTTAGAAAAGCACAATTTGAATGTGATTACTTCAAAGGCTGATAATGCAACCATTTTGGGGGTTATTCAACGTTTAGACAATGTTGAAGTTAGACTTAATGAAGTAGCAAAAGTTTCTGATAATGGTGCTTTAATTGCCACAGCAACTATGTTGGTTAAAGATGCTGCAGAGCGAGGCTCTAATTATATTTATGAACTATCTGTTTTGAGAAGTTTGGCTGAAGGTGAACCAAAATTGTTGCCATATCTTGGGGTTTTGAGCAAATATGATGAAAAAGGCGTTTATAGTGAAATTTATTTAACAAATGAATTTAATAAGATTTATTCATTGGAAACAATTAAAAATAATCAAGATAAACCAATTGAGCCAACAGATGATTTTATGACAAAGTTTAATAAGAAATTTGGTAAAATTATGACCATCAAATATCGTAATGCTGAAGAAGTTAAAGCGGTTAATTTAGATGATGTTTATGTTTTGGTGAATGCACAAGATTTTTCAAGAGTTGTTTTTGAACTTGAAAAACCACAATATCAGGAAATTTTAGAAGCTAATGAAACTTTAAGACTTTGGGTGCAAAATGTTAAGTCGAGACAAGAATTTTATGATGCAATCTCTAAGCTCACAGCTTATTCTTTGGGCATCATGAAAGCGAATCAATTTAAAAATTAGGAGAAATTTCTTATGAACTTTGCTGATTTGAAAAAAACGTGGTTGCAAAATTATGCTTCTGTTCCACAAAGCTTGGAAAAGGTGAAAGAGATTAAAACTGCAGCAACGGCTTTCAATGCAAATATTGATGCAGTGATTAAAATTTCAGGCAAAAAATTGGCAGAATTGATAAAGTTACAGGAAATTTCACTTGATGAGCTAATTCACATTAAAAGAAACGCTTTGGAAGAACCTTCAGATGTGGTTAAGGGTATTTTTAAGTGTTTCAAAAGTGGCATTGCTGAAGAGTGGCTCACTGAAGATATTGAAATTTATAATTGGATGGTAAAGAACATTCATTATGACCGTTTACAAATGGGCGGTCAGGGTGGCATTGTTGCCAATGTTTTGAGTGTTACTGGGGTTCAAAAAGTTTATGTTCACACAAACTCAATTCCGAAGCTTCAGGCAGAGCAATTTCTTAAAGAAGACAATCTTTATTCCTTTGATGAAACAGGTGCAGAAAAACCTGCACATCAAATTGACCGAAAAGATGATGTACCGCTCATTCATTGGATTATTGAGTTTGACAAAGGAGATGAAGTGGAAATTGAAGAGCAGAAATTTGTTTGTCCGAAGTCTAATCGGTTTATCGCCACTTATGACCCTTTGAACTTGAATCTTGTTAAAGATACCTTTTTTGTTGAAGATTTATCTAAACATGCAAAAGAATTTATTGTGCTTTCAGGGTTTCATGCCTTAACCGAAAAAAGCAACGGGCTATCGCTCTTAAAAGAAGCTTTACCAATTGTTGAAACATGGAAAAAAACAAGTTCAAACGGGGTGCTTCATTTAGAAATTGCATCAACTCAAGATAAAAAAGTTCGAAAAGAAATTGTTGAAAAATTTGCTCGAATTTCTGATTCAGTTGGGGTTAATGAGCGAGAAACGATTGATGTTTTAGAGGTTATTGAGGAAGAAACTTTAGCAAAAACATGTGAATCTGATACGCATGCTGTCAATTTGTTTAAGGGCTTGTTGAAAATTAAGAAATATATTGGTTGTCCAAGAATTCAGCTCCATATGTTTGGTTTATATATTACCCTTCAAGATAAAAACTTCAAAATTTCACCCTTAGCAAACTTGCGTGGTATGGCTCTTGCTGCAACGGTTGCAGCAGGAAAAGCTGGAACAGGAAGTATTAATGAGAAGAAAAATTTGCTTTGGGCACATGGCAAGGAAGTTTCGGATGTTGGTTTAAATGAATTAACCGATTTAGCGAAGTTTATTGGAGATGAAAACTTGCTTTCAACAGGGATTTCTTCTTATGATGGGTTTGATGTGATTGCCATTCCGACAATTTTGGTGGAAAAACCAATAACACTGGTAGGTATGGGAGATACAATTTCTTCAACTTCCTTAATTGGCACGAGATAAATGGCATATTTTTTAGAAAAGAAGCAATATGAAGGAACGTCTTATGTATCTTATGGTATTGATGAGAAGTTAATTGACCCTTCTTCAAAAATTGAAGTTTTTCTAAAAGAAGAAGATAAAAAAAGCATTTTTTCTGGCTATGATAAGCAGAAAGTGAAATCAACCGTTGGTTTTTTGCTTGGTCGAGATGGTAATGATTATTCCATTAATCAATATTTTCTCTATTCACTTTTGGCAGTGGGCTTAGAGGTTCGTTTTCTTACTTATGAAAAAACAGCTGAACAGATGAATTCTATTCAAGGCTTGGTTCTCCCTGGGGGTTTTTTTGATTCACCAGCTGAGTGGTATGAAATGAAAGTTGAACATAAAACAGATAGAAGAGCAAAAGCTTATCTTAATGCTTGTAAGGAGGCTTTTAAGCAAGGACTTCCAATTTTAGGTGTTTGCGGTGGAATGCAGATGATGAGTGGTGCTCGGGCTTCTAAAAATGGGTTAAGAATGCATCATAATTTAACATCTGAAACAGGCGTGACAGAAGTTCATAAACCTCAAGACAGACATAATTATGCGCACAAAGTTTTGATTGATAAAAGTTCTCTTTTATATAAAGCAATTGGACAAGAAGAAATTGAGGTAAACTCTAACCATAGTGAGGCTTTGACATTAAAATCAACTTCTCTCGTTAAAAATTTATTGCGTGTTTCAGCAACAAGCCCTCAAAAAATTGTTGAGGCGATTGAATTGGTTGATTATCCTTCTCTTGCTTTGGGTGTGCAGTGGCATCCGGAAATTTTGTTTGCAAAATATCAGGACGCTCCTAGTCGGAAACTCTTTGAGTTCTTCTCAATTTATTGTGACATTTTTGCAAGCAAATCTTAGTTTTTCAACTTAGTAATTTTGATTGAGCTAATTTGATTTTTCTTTCTTTCCATAATTTCGAATTTGAAATTGTCAAAGATGAATTTTTGCCCAACTTTTGGCAGAGATCTTGTCATATCAATTAAATATCCAGCGATTGTGACCATGTTATCGTCACTAATTTCCCAGCCATTTTGACGGTTAAGGTCACGAATTGTGGTTTCGCCATCAACAATGAAGCTGTTTCCAATTTGTTTAATGGAGCTGTTTTGCGGAGAAACAACGTCGCTTTCGTCGTTAATGTCGCCGACAATTTCTTCAAGAATGTCTTCTAAGGTAACAATTCCCTGAATTAAGCCATATTCATCAATGACAATTGCAAAATGTTCACGACGGTCTTTGAAGGATTTAAGCTGTTGCAAAAGATTGGTATTATCTGGAATAAACCAAGGTTTTATCATGGCTTTTTCAAGATTAACTTTTGAGAGGTCATCGCTTTTTTTGACGCATTCTTTAAGAAAGTTTTTAACGATTAAAACGCCGACAATGTTGTCTTTTTTCTCTTGATAAAGCGGCACACGAGAATATGGACATTTCTGCAAGGCTTTGATTTTTTCTTCTGTTGGAAGATTAATATCAAGTGAAAACAAATTCTTACGGTGATTCATAACATCATAGACTTCAACATCAGCAAGATCCAAAACACTTTTAAGCATTTCTTTTTCTTCTTTAATCTCGATGCCGTCATACATATTGATTGCCCCTCTGATTTCAGAGATTGCCATTTGTTCGTCATTGTCTGTGTTTTTTAAGCCAAAAGCCTTGAAGGTGAATTTTGCAATCACCTGAAGCACGTAAACCAACGGGCTAAAGATGATGACAAAAAACTTAATGAAAGGTGCAACAAAAAGTGCCATTTTATTAGCATTTCTCACCGCATAAGTTTTTGGAAGCATATCTGTATAAATCAACACCAAAACCGTCATAATGATTGTGGCATAAGCAACACCTTCATTGCCGAACATTGAAATTAAAATGCTGGTTGAAAGAGAGGTTGCTAAAGTGTTGGCTAAGTTTGAGCCGAGGAGGGTGGTGATGATGATGTTGTCTCTTTTTTCAAAGAGTTTGTTGATGATTTTGGCGCGTGAACTGTCTTCATTCTTTTCCTTATCAAGCATATAAGCTTTAGAAGCCCCCGTTAAAGAGGTTTCTGAACCAGAGAAAAAAGCAGAAAGACAGAGTAAAAGAAAGACGGCAATGGAAGCGCTTATCATAATTCTTTATTTTCCTTCTTAATGAATTCAAAAATTGAGTCAATCACTCGATTAACTGTGTTATCAACCAGTTCTTCTTTTGTTTCAACAATAATATCTGCTTCAGAATAGTAAGGATATTCTTCATGGATATATTTTTCTAATTTGTTTTTAAGAAGATTGTCACTTTCTGTTAAAAATGGACGGTGCTTTCTGCCAGCTGTTCGATTATAAAGCGTGTCAATGTCAGCTTTGAGCCAAATCGTGATGGCATTATTTTTGGCAATTTCACGTGTTTGTTCTGCTACAAACGACCCACCGCCTGAAGCAAGCACTGAAGGTTCACCTTGAAGCAATCGTTTCATTACACGAGCTTCTCCCGCACGATATTCTTCTTCCCCGAAACATTTCAACACGTCAACAAGCGAAAGCCCTGCGGCTCTCTCAATTTCTTGATCACCGTCTAGAAAGGGGAGTTTTAATTTTTTTGCCAGTCTTTTGCCAACACTGGTCTTGCCGCTACCCATTAGCCCTACAAGGAGGACAATTTTATTTATTTTTTGCATTTTAATTTCTTATAGATTATGTTACATACTATATAATTTCAATTTAAACTAACTTAATAAGGTTTATACATCATGAGACAAAAAAAATCAAAAAAAATTTTTTACATTTTAGGATTAGTCTTCTTGCTCGTTGTTATTTTCGCAGTTTCTAGAGACTTGCCGATTAAAGTTGAGCATGTTGAAGAACAGATGGAAAATGTTTTTTTGAAAAAATAAATGCAAAATAATCTGATTAAAATTTTCTTGGAAATGATGTCTGCTGAGAAAGGCGCTGCTTCAAATACGATTTCTGCTTATGAGGTGGATATGGAGCAGTTTTTTGAGATTATGCAACAGAAAACTGTTAAAGAAATTTCCAAAGAAGATTTATCAAAATATGTTCAAACACTCAGCCAGATGAAATATTCTGCAAAATCAATCTCCCGAAAAATTTCAACCGTTCGGGAATTTTTTAAGTTCTTATTTTCAGAAAAAGAAATTAAAGAGAACCCAGCAAGTTATCTTTCTTCCCCAAAACTTGACAAGCCTTTGCCTAAATTTTTGACGCAAGAGGAAATGCGAGAAATGATTGAGTTTGCTCAAAGCCGAGATGAGCTTGCACATCGTAGAATGTCTGTGATGTTGGAGCTGATGTATGCTTGTGGATTGAGAGTTTCTGAATTAGTTAGTTTGCCTGAAAATGCTATCAATTTTGATAAAAAACAAATTTTGGTTAAAGGAAAAGGCAGTAAGGAACGAATTATTCCCGTGGCAGAACCAACACTTAAAAGTGTTTTAGGATATTTCAATTTTAGAGAGGCATTTGTCAAAGAGGGTCGAAAATCTGTTTGGCTTTTTCCTTCCATTCGTTCAACTTCTGGGCACATCACTCGAGATGCTTTCTTTAAAAATATTAAAAATTTGGCAGTTTTGATGGGGTTTCCTCCTTCAAGGGTTTCTCCCCATGTGTTGCGTCACTCTTTTGCAACGCATTTGCTTAATAATGATGCAGATTTACGCAGTGTGCAGAAGATGTTAGGACATGAAGATATTTCAACCACGCAGATATATACGCATATTGTTTCTGATAGATTAATGGAAATTGTGAAGTCAAAACACCCTTTGGCAAACAAGAAAACTTAGGACTTGCTTTGAAAATATCTTGTAATATCTTAATTTTATTAGTATTAATCTTATAAATCTTGTATATAATCGTTTACTATGAAAAAATTGAATTTATATATCGTCAAACAATTGACTGTGAGCTTCCTTTTAGTGACATTTTCCTTAATGTCTATTCTTTGGCTTACACAGTCTTTAAGGTTTGTTGAATTAATCACCAATAAAGGGCTTCCTGTGAGCATTTTTTTGGAGCTTACTTCATTGCTTATGCCTCGTTTGTTTGCCATTATCTCACCGATTGCAGTGTTTATTGCCACTTTGTTTGTTTATAATAAAATGTTGTCTGACAGAGAACTTGTGGTGGTTAAAGCCGCAGGGGTTAGTCATTTTCAAATTGCTAAGCCAACCATTTATTTTGGTTTAGTAATTTCTCTTTTTTGTTTTTATGTGAGTAATGTTGGAATTCCAAGTGCTGAAAAAGCTTTTAGTGAGTTGGAATGGAAAGTTAAAAATAATGTTTCACATTTAATGTTTAAGTCTGGCGAATTTAATACGCTTCAAAATAATTTCACAATTTTTATCACCTCTCATGAAAAAGATGGTTCAGTTTCTGGCATTTTGATTAATGATGATCGTAAAGATAAAGTCAGAAGCACTGTTTCTGCTGAAAAAGGACGTGTGGTTTATACGGATGAAGGTCCTCGTATTATTTTAATTAATGGCGTTAGACAAGAAATTAATGAACGCACCAATCAGTTTGTTTCTGTTTCATTTGACAGGTATTCTGTTGATTTTGGAAATTTTGGTTCTGCGAAGAAGAAAGATGAGAAAGCAAGAGAGAAAACTTTAGGAGAACTTCTTTTGTCTTATAAGGATAAAAGTTTGACTGAAAAAGAAAGAAATAAGTTTTTTGTTGAGGGAAATAAAAGGCTAAGTGCGTCGTTATATAATCTGCTCTTTGCATTAATTGCTTGCACTGGGTTGATTGTTGGCAATTTTAATCGTCGTGGACAAGTGAAAATTATTTGCTTATCAACAGCTGTGATGGTTCTGATTCAATCGGGTGATTTGGCTTATACAAATATGGCAGCGAAGAATATTTCTTTGTTATCGCTTTATTATGCCAATCTTTTTGTGCCTCTTTTAATCGCTCTTTATTTGCTTTTATATTATAATCCGGCAAAAATGCGTCGTAAGAAAACAGAGGATTAGCCGATTATGATTAAAAACAAGTTCATTTTGTTGGCAACCACAGCTTTTATCGCGATGCCTTTGATTGCGAAATCTGAAAGCTTGGAAGTGAGACGTAATTTGTTCAATGAGGAAACACCTTATATTGAAGAGTCAAAATATGTTCCTGTGGTGAAGCCTAAGCAAGATATTATGGAATTTACTAACCTCAAATCTCAAAAAGTTGAGAAAGAAAACAAGGAAATTTATTTTAGTGCGGATGAAGTTGAGAGCAGTTCTCAAGCAGATGTCGTAATTGCTCGAGGAAATGTGAATATTGTTCGAGAGAGTGTTACGCTTCAGGCAGATGAAGTTGTTTATGACAAAGCTCAAGATATTATTGAGGCGAAGGGAAATGTTGTTTTACTTAATGCTGAAGGAGATGTCATCTTTTCAGATTATGTCAACCTGAGAGAGAATTTAGATGAAGTGAGTATGGATAATATTAAAATTATCATGAAGGACCAAACTCACTTGGCAGCAAAGAAAGCTACAAAATATAAAAACAATAATAAATTAATGGAAAAAGCCGTTTATTCAGCTTGTGATTTGTGTGCGACTTCTGACCCGTTATGGCAGTTAAAAGCCAGAAAAATTAGGCATGACGCCGAAGCAAAAGATGTGAATTATAACGACGTTTTTCTTGAAATTAAAGGGTTGCCAATTTTATATGCGCCTTTCTTCTCGCATCCAGATCCAACCGTTAAAAGACGTTCAGGCTTTTTGTCTCCTTCGCTTGTTTCAAGCAATTATTTTGGAATGAAGGTGATGAGTCGTTATTTCTTTGATATCTCTGACCATGAAAACTTAACTTTAAGCCCAGGATATTCCACAAAAGTTGGTCCAATTATGGCAGTTGATTATGATAAGTATTTCTATTCTGGAAGGCTGAAGTTTAGTGCCAGCGGGTTAAGAGACGATAAGAATAGTAAACTTATGAATAAAGATCGTGGACATCTTTTCTTGAAAAGTAATTATGAAATTAATGATTTATGGGTTTCTGACTTTGATTTTAATTATGTTTCAGATAGAACCTATCTCAAAGATATGTCGCTTCGTGGAAAAGATGATGCTTGGCTAATTTCTTCAGCAAAGTTTCAGCGCTTTGATAATCGAAATTATGCAGGGATTGAGTCATATTACTATAAACAAATCAGTTACGATTTAAGACAACAACAAAAGCCATATGTTGTTCCTTTAGTGAACTATGAACATTATGGTGAGATGAATCAATATGGTTTTTATAATAAAAATGAATTAGGCCTTGCTTCAATTTATCGCAGTGAGGGTGATGAAAGCCAAAGAATTTCAATGATAAATTCTTGGGTTTTGCCTGGAACTACTTCTTATGGGGCAAAGCATAAATTAATGGCTTCTGTTAAGTCTGATTTATATTATATCACCAACTATCAATATGCGACTGGAAGTGATGATTATGATGGCAGTGTGGGACGAATTTTCCCACAACTTTCTTATGAATGGCGGTTACCTTTTGTGAAAGCCACTGGTGAAACAAGACAAATTGTTGAACCAATTGTGGTGGGTGTTTTGGCACCAAACGGAGGGAATAAGGCAAATAAAATTCCGAATAATGATAGCTTAGGCGTCAGAATTGATGATACGAATATTTTAGATGTCGACAGATATGCGGGTTATGATAAAAATGACACTGGAAGTCGTGTGAGTTATGGGGTTAATTGGAGTTCTTATGGAAATATTTTTGGAAGAACCTCTCTTTTGATTGCACAGTCTTATAAGATGAGGAGAGAAGAATCTTTCCTTAATTATAGTGAAGATAATAGTTATTTGAGTAATTATTTCGGACGTTTTTATGCAAATCCGAGCAAATATTTAGATGTGAACTATCGTTTTGCACTAAACAGAAAGAACTATAATTTAGAATATAGTGAACTTTCTTCAACATTTGGTCCGAAATTGCTAAGATTTTATGTGAGTTATATTTACTTAAAAGATGATGCAACTTATTCAATTAGTAACTATAATGAACGTCGTGAGCTTTATTTTTCAATTTCGTCACAGCTTACAAGAGATTGGTCTGCAAGAATATATGACCGTATTGATTTAACTAAAAATGGTGGAACTTTGGAATATGGTGGTTCGTTGATTTATGAAGATGAATGTTTCAAAATGGGAACAAACATCAGTAAAGAGATTTCAAATGACCCACAATATAAAAATAATTTTGAAATTACCGTTGATTTTTACTTGAAAACTTTGGGTGGTATTGGTTCAAAATAAGAGAGGATTTTGATGATTAAGAAATTTTATGTTCTATTCTTTGTATTAGCTGGCTTGTTCTCAACGAAGGCGCAAGCTCAGTTTGTGTCGCAAGAAGCTGAAATGCAAGCAAGAGGCTCTAATTTGTTTGTTGAAGAACAAGAAGTTGTTATGCCTGAGCCTGTTCAGCCCGTTGAGCCGAAGGTTGCCCCTTATAGATATGACACAAATGTCAAAATTGCCTTCATTGTGAATGGGGAAATGGTGACGACCGACGATATTAATAATCGTGTTAAGGCTTTTTCTTTGACAACAAGAATTCCTGTTAATTCTGAAACAAAAGAAATGATTTTTTCAAAAATTACTCAAAATACAATTGATGAGAAAATTAAAATTCAAGAAGCTCAGAAAGAAAAAATCAATATTTCAGAAAAAGAAGTTGATGAAGCAGTTGAAGGGTTTGCTCAAAGCAATGGTATGACAAAGGTTCAATTTGAGCAAGAACTTAGAAAAAATGGCATTAATGTGAATGCCTTAAGAGATCAAATGAAGTCTGATTTGGCTTGGGTAAGATTGGTAAGAAGTAAGTCTTATGGTGAAGTTGAAGTAAATCAAAAAGACATTGAAAAAGCTATTGCTTATGCCAAAAAAGATATGACTGTGAAAAAGTTTCGCTTATCTGAAATTATCGTTTCAAAGAAAAACAACAAAAACATTAGCGATCTCGTGCATGCTTTGAGGCAAGACCCTCGTTTTGAGCTTTATGCAATGCAATTTTCTGAAGCGCCAACAGCATCAAGCGGTGGTAGCTTGGGTTGGGTTGATAGAGAAAAACTTTTCCCTGTTTTAGCAAGAAAAGTTTCTGAAATGAGAGAAGGGGAAATTTCTGATCCAATTGAAGTTGGAAATGATTATTATATTCTCAAGCTTGAAAAGATTTATGACCCAGAAAAAGATAAACAAGCACTTCCGAGTGAAGAAGAAGTTAAAAAGGCTTTAGAAGGACAAAGACTTGAAGAATTTGCAAGCTCATATCTGAATAAACTTCGTCAGAAATCTATTGTGGAAATGAAAAATTAAAATGTTGATGTCTGAAAAAATAGAAATGCTTCCAAGCCTCCGAACAACCGTTGAGGCACATGGGTTGATGGCAAAGAAAGCTTTAGGGCAGAACTTTTTGCTTGATTCTAATATCACGGATAAAATCATTAAGCTTTCACTTGAGGTTCAAGGAAAAGCTGATTATTCAGGAGCGAATGTTTTTGAAGTTGGCCCTGGTCCGGGGGGATTAACCCGTTCAGTTTTGAAAAATTCTCCTGAAAAATTGACAGTTATTGAAATGGACGAACGTTGCATTTCAATAATGCAAGAAATTAAGGATAAAGTGGGCGACAGGCTTGAAATTATCAATGGTGATGCAATGAGGCAAGATTTTATTGCTTTGGCTTCTAGCCCTCGTCATATCGTCAGCAATCTACCTTATAATATCTCTGTGCCTTTGCTTATTGGTTGGATGAAAGAGATTGAGGCATATGAAAGCCTGACGTTGATGTTTCAAAAAGAAGTTGCCGAGCGAATTATGGCACCGATTAAGACGAAAGACTATGGACGTGTTTCGATTTTGGCACAGCTTTTATGCAAAATTGACAAGTTGTTTGATATTAGCCCGACTTGCTTTGTGCCTGCACCAAAAATTTGGTCAACAGTTTTAGTTTTTCGCCCGTTACATAGTGGGTTAACTCTTGAAGAAATTTCTAAAATTGAGAAACTGACAAATGTTGCTTTCTCACAACGTCGTAAGATGATTAGGCATAGCTTGAAATCTATTGCTAATATTGAAGAAATTTTGGAAAGCTTGAAAATTGGCAATAATCTCAGAGCGGAAGAACTCACCCCGCAACAATTTTTAGAAATTGCCAGAAAAATATAAAATTTTATATATAAATCTTGTATTAAATGAGAATCGTTGCTATAATCATAGCTTCGTTTAATTTTTAATCCTTATTATTTATGTCAAAAAAAATTGTTATTTTTGAAAAAGAAGTTGCTTTAACCAAACCTGCTCTTTTAGATTTTATCGCAAGAAAAATGGGACGAGAAGAAAGCTGTTATATTGTTAATGGTGTTCTCTTCTTTGCTAAAAATGCTCAGGTTAGTTCAGAAAAAGAGCTTATGACTGAAGTTGTTTCAAAACTTGAAGAAGCAACAAATATTAAGCTCACGAAAGACGGAACAGATTGGATTTTTGCTGAAGAAAACGCAATCTCTGTTGGAGAAGTTGTTGATTTTTTCTTCAAAGAAGATTTGAATAAATTTCAAATTGAAGCAAATCCTTTATTTCAAAGAAAACTGGAAACAAAGAATATTATGGAATCCTTGTTGGCATTCTTTTCTTTGTCAAAACTTTTCAGGTTGATGCTGATGAAAAAAGAGAGCGTTTGAAAAAACACTCTCTTTTTTGTTAGAAAATTTATTATTCTTTAATTGTTTCTAATCTACCAGAAGCAGTAAGTTCCAAACCCTTTTCTTTTAAGGCTTCTTTACCACTTTCATCAAAGGTATAATAGTAAATAAGTTCTCTTTCGTTTATTCTGTTGGCATCAATAACTGCTTCAGGGATACCCCACAGAATAGAAATTGGCCATGTAAGAAGATTCAATGCTCCATAGAGATAGTGGTTGCTTTCGCCTCCATTTCCCATTGCTAAATAGAAGTTTCCAAAGCCTGGAAGAAGGTTTAAGGCACCTGCACCAGCAGGGCTTGCAGGTCTTTCCCAGTTTCCAATAGGTTTGTCAACGGAAACTCCTTGGGCTTTTAAGCTTCTTAATGAAATTTGTTCTTGGCGGGTTAAAGAAGTGCACGCAGAAATTAGCATGGTGAAAAGTAGGATAGTGCATAGTTTTTTCAAAGTTCTAACTCCCTTTTATTTTAACAAAAAAGAGTCTTAATGGCTCTTTTATGAAAAAAGATTAGACTCTTTTATTTAACTTATCAATATAATTTTTAGTTGAATAAAAAAAAAGAGTGCCACAGTGGACACTCTTTTTGTCATTTAATCTTTTAAGACTAAATCATAATCATTCCACCATTGATGTTGATGGTTTGACCTGTGATGTAGTTTGCTTCATCAGATGCCAAGAAAGCAACAACGTTTGCAATGTCTTGAGCTTCACCCAAAGCACCAGTTGGAACTCTTGTCAAAAGCGCTTTCTTTTGTTCGTCTGTCAAAACATCTGTCATAGGTGTTCTGATAAACCCTGGGGCGATTGAGTTAACTGTAATGCCACGGCTTGCAACTTCTTGTGCCAAGCATTTGTTCATTGCAATCATGCCGCCTTTTGTGGCTGCATAGTTTGCTTGTCCGGCATTTCCCATAACACCAACAACAGAAGCCATACCAATGATACGACCGAAACGTCTTTTCATCATCCCACGAATTGCTGCTCTTGTGAGTTTAAAACCAGCTGTGAGGTTAACATCTTGAACCAATTGCCATTCTTCGTCACTCATTCTCATAAACAAGTTGTCGCGTGTTAAGCCTGCATTGTTAACTAAAATGTCAATGCGACCCAATTTTTCTTCAACTTCTTTAACCAAGCCATTGACTTGTTCAGAATCTGTGAGGTTTGCAACAAAAACATGAGCATTTGAGCCAAGTTCTTTTGCCAATTTTTCCATAGGTTCCGCACGCATATCTGTCAAAGCAACGATTGCACCTTGAGCGTGAAGGGTACGAGCAATTTTATCACCAATTCCACCAGCAGCGCCAGTGATGAGAGCGATTTTACCATCTAATCTAAACATGTGTATTTTTCCTTTTGTTTAGGGTTGTTTTACAAGTTTTTTGCCAAATCTTCAATTTCGGCAACTGTGCCGACAGAATAGGCATTCATATCTTTGTCGCTTCTTTTAACGATGCCAGACAAAACTTTTCCAGCACCAAGTTCAACGACATCGGTGATTCCTTTTTCTTTCATGAACAAAACAGATTCACGCCAACGGACAGAGCCTGTGACTTGTTCAATTAAGTTTTTGATAATTTCATTCTTGTCTGTGATTGCTTGAGCAAGAACGTTTGAAATGAGTGGAATGTCAGCATTGTGAGATTCAACTTCCATAAAAGCTCTTGCCATAGCTTCAGCAGCAGGTTGCATCAAAGGGCTATGAAATGGAGCACTTACTGGAAGTTTGATACATCTTTTTGCACCAAATTCAGCCGCAATTTCAACGGCCTTATCAATGGCTTTCATGTGTCCTGAAAGCACAACTTGTCCATCTGAATTGTCGTTTGCGGCAACAATCAGGTTTTCTTTGTCTGAACAAGCGTCAATCAAGGCTGAAACATCTTTGAAAGACATGCCAATCACAGCAGCCATGCCGCCAACACCTGACGGAACAGCTTTTTGCATAGCATTTCCACGAATGCGAAGAAGTTTTGCAGTTTCTTCCAAAGAAAAAACACCCGCAGCACAAGCCGCTGAATATTCGCCAAGTGAGTGGCCAGCAACAAAGGTTGCTTTCTCTTTGAGTTGAATACCGAAATCTTTTTCCAGAATTTTAACAATGGCCATAGAAGTCGCCATTAATGCAGGTTGAGTATTATAAGTTAGGGTCAATTCACTTTCAGGGCCTTCAACCATAATTTTATATAAATCTTGGGAAAGCGCTTCATTGACTTCTTGAAATACTTCTTGGGCAGACTTAAAGTTTTCTGCCAAATCTTTCCCCATGCCGACAAATTGAGAACCTTGTCCAGGGAATACAAAAGCATATTTCATTTGAATATCCTTAATATTAATAACTCGTTAGATTTATAAATTATTCCGTAAAAAGTCAATCTTTAAATAGATTTAGCAAAGTTGCTTTTTTAATTTGTTTTTATGTTTTTTGGCTTTATAATGTGGAAAAACTAATGTTACGAGGAAATTTTTTATGTCTGAAAAGCTGGTGATAAAAAATATATTTTGGGATGTTGATGGGGTTTTGGTTGACCTAAATCATGCCTATTTTGAATTTTTGACTAAGCATGAAAAATATAAAGATATCTTTAAGGGATTGAAATATCAGGATTTAGCTAAGGCATTGCCTGTGAATAAGGAAAAATATGGGGCAATGGATTTAATCACCCACCCAACGCTTGGTAAAGTGTTAGACCATGATTTTTGCCACACCGACGATTTCTATTTTGACCGCCCGCTTTATGAAGGCACAGCAGAAGTTCTGGCGGAACTTGATAAACTAGGTTATCGTCAATTAACGATGAGTGCCGGTTTTGATATGGCAAAAAAGAAAGAGATGATTGCTCGCATTTTGGGAGATAGTGTTAAGTTACTGACCGTTGAAGTAACGCTCCACGGTGACAAAATGCACGATACAACTAAAGAAGAAAAGCTCATTCAGTGTATGCAAAAATATGGGTTGAAACCTGAAGAAACCATTTTAGTTGATGATCGAATTTATAATATTTATTCCGCACTTCGCGCTGGTGTTCATCCTGTTCGTTTTCGTTCAGAGTTTACCACTGACTTACCTGAAGATTTAAGGGATATTCCTGAGGTGGGCAATATTTATGAGTTAAAAGATTGGTTATTAAATAATACGATAATGAAATAAAGGGGTTAAAAATGAAAACAGTTGTAATCATTCCATGTCGAATGAAGTCTGAACGCTTGCCAAACAAGCCATTAATCGACATTAATGGCAAAACGCTCATTCAAAGAGTTTATGAAAATGTGTCAAACGTCTTTGGAGCTCAAGACACTTATGTTGCTTGTGATGACCTAGGAATCAAGGCAAAAGTTGAAGAGCTTGGTGCAAAGGCAATTATGACAGATCCAGATTGTCCAAGCGGAACAGATAGAATTGCTCAGGCATTGAAAACAATTGACCCTGATGGTTCAAAATATGATGTGGTTATTAATTTTCAAGGTGATGATGTCAACGTTGACCCAACAATTTGTGGAAAATTAGTTGAGTTGATGGCAACAAGTGGTGCGGATATTGCCACAGTGGTTCAGCCAATTGTGAAGAAAGAAGAAATTGAAAATCCTAACATTGTGAAAGTGGCAACAGCTTTTGACAAAGGCTCAAACACTGCAAGATGTTTGTATTTCTCTCGCAGTCCATTGCCATATAATCGCCCTTTAGGAACGGTTGATGAGGCTTTTTGGCATATTGGGATTTATGTTTATAATGCAAAATCTTTGCAAAAATTTGTTTCTCTCCCAGTTGGGCTTTTGGAAGCAAGAGAAAAGCTTGAACAACTCCGTGCTTTGGAAAATGGCATGTCTATTTTTGCATTAAAAGTGGAAGACACTCGCATTGATAAGCGAGCCCCTGCTGATGTGAATACACCTCAAGACTATGAAGAAATGATAAAATTTGTGAAATAGACTTAATGAAAAGGCATCTGTTGGGTGCCTTTTTTGTTGAGTTTTTAAATAATTTATATAGAATATAAATATTCTTCCTCATAGAAAAAGGAACTTGTCTATGCCAGAAATTTCCATCATTGCTCCTGCTTATAATAGTGAAAAATATTTAGCTTCAACAATTAAGTCTATTCTTCATCAGACCTATAATGATTGGGAGTTGATTTTTGTTGATGATTGTTCAACAGATAAAACAAGACAAATTGCAGAAAGTTTTGCTGAAAAAGATAGCCGCATTAAGGTTTATCGGAATGAAAAGAATTATGGCGTTGGTGAAACCAGAAATTTTGCCATGGAACAAGCCAAGGGGAGATATTTTGCTTTTATTGATTCAGATGATGTTTGGGCAAAAACAAAATTGGAAAAACAATATCGTTTTATGAAAGAAAATAATTATCCCATTTCCCACACAAGTTATATTTTTATGGACGAGAATGGTGACCCTAAGTCTCGAGGATATGTGAAAGCTGATAAGGAAGTTGATTTAAGAAGATATATGAAAACAACTCAAATTGGCTTTTCAACATCTATGGTTGACACAAAACAAACAGGAATTCCTGATATTCCTAAAGAAAGAACTTTGGGAAATGATGCTGAAGCTTGGATAAGGCTTTTTAAAAAAGGATTCAAATCTTATGGAATTAATGAAGTTTTGTGCTTTTATCGAGTGAGAGAAAAACAGATCAGTAGAAATAAATTAAAAATGGCAAAAACGGCTCTTAAAAGATATATGGCTCAAACTGAAATTCCTTTTGCTAAAAGATTATATTATTGGGGACGCTATGCTGTTAATGCCACTGCAAAGAGACTTCGTCCAACTCAAAAGGTTGCTTATGATAAAAATCTTTTATCAAGCCTTAAAGATAAAAACAGATAATTTGGCAAAATTAACATAATATTGATTTTTCTTTTGTATAATTCTCTAAAAATAAGCTTTTAAGGAAATATACAGGTTTTAAAAATGGCTAAAAGTGTTAAAAATAAGAAAAAAGAATCCTCAATCTTTCAACGTGTTTTTTGGAGACTCTTCGGTGTTGCGTTGCTGTCTTTTGTTGTGCTTTCTCTTTTGAGTGTGTGCTTTTATCATGCGTCTGATCCAACCCTTAATTATGCCTCTTCTGCAGAAATTAAGAACTATTTAGGTTTGTTTGGGTCTAGCACGGCAGATATTCTTCTTAGAGGATTTGGGTTTGCTTTTTTGACTTTCTTTCCAGCTCTCTTCATTTGGGGATATGAATTTGCTTTGGCAAGACCACGGATTAATTATCCGACACGCTTTTTCGCTTTTTTGCTTGGTGTTTTGTCTTTTGCTACATTTTTGGCGCTTCTTCCACAAAAGATTGAGGCTTTTGAGTTAGGAGGAATCGTTGGAAAGGAACTCTTAAGGCATCTTTTAAAATTTGCTAATTTGTTTTTTGCAAATGATTACACCAATTTAGCCGTGGGTAGTTTTCTTTTTGTTTTTTCTGTTTTGGCTTTTAACTATGCTGTCGGTATCACTTATAAAAACTGGTATGCTTTCTTCTGCTTCATTGGACGTTGTTTTGTTTTGTTTGGAAAACTTGTTTCTTATCCTTTCAGAAAGAAAGATGATGACATTATCAAAGTTAAGAAAGCTAAAATTTCTCGAAGCAAAATAAAAGAAATGGAGGAATATCGTCAAAGAATTGAGCCAAAGATGGTGGATAATGAGGTAAGAAAGAAACCAAATGTTGTTGCAAAAATTGCGAAGAAAAAGGTTTCAGACGATGGTTATGTTGTGCCTAGTGTGAATTTATTATCTAAACCTGAGAAGTCAAAATCAGCTCATGAAGTTAGTGAAAAAGAGCTTGAAAAAATTTCATTGGAACTGGAAAGTGTTTTACAAGAATTTGGGATAAATGGTAAAATTGTTAAAGTTCGCCCTGGTCCAGTAGTTACCTTATATGAGCTTGAGCCTGCTCCTGGGACAAAGACTGCCAGAGTGATTGGGCTTTCTGATGATATTGCGCGTTCAATGTCTGTTTCTTCTGTTCGTATTGCTGTTGTTTCTGGTTCAAACACAATCGGAATTGAAATGCCTAATCCAAAACGTGAAACCGTTTGGTTGAGGGAACTTTTTGAAGACCCTGAATTTTCTTCTTCAAAAAATACGCTTAATGTGGTTTTAGGAAAAGATATTGCTGGCAAGAATATATATGCAGATTTAGCAAAGATGCCTCACTTGCTAGTTGCTGGAACAACAGGTTCGGGAAAATCTGTTGGGGTGAATCAGATGATTTTGTCTTTGCTTTATCATATGTCGCCAGAAGAATGTAAGTTGATAATGATTGACCCTAAAATGCTTGAATTTTCGATGTATAATGGCATTCCGCATTTGTTAACGCCTGTTATTACTGATCCAAGTAAAGCTGTTTTGGGTTTGAAGTGGGCTGTTCGAGAAATGGAAGACCGTTATCGTGCGATGGCAAAATTAAATGTGAGAAATATTGAAGGGTACAACATTAAGCTTGCTGAATTAAGAGCTTCTGGTGAGAAAGTGACTAGAACTGTTCAGACGGGGTTTGATCCTGATACGGGTGCGCCAATTATGGAAGAGCAAGAACTCGATTTAACTGCTTTACCATATATTGTGGTGGTGGTTGATGAAATGGCAGATTTAATGTTGGTTGCTGGTAAAGAAGTTGAAGCGGCTATTCAACGTTTGGCACAAATGGCTCGTGCGGCGGGAATCCATTTGATTATGTCAACACAAAGACCTTCTGTTGACGTTATTACGGGAACAATTAAAGCAAACTTCCCAACAAGAATTTCCTTCCAAGTGACTTCTAAAATTGATAGCCGTACCATTCTTGGGGAGCAAGGTGCTGAACAGCTTTTGGGGAAAGGGGATATGCTTTATATGCCAGCTGGACGTCGTCCTGTTCGTATTCATGGTAGCTTTGTGAAAGATGCTGAAATTGAAAAAGTTGTTGAATTTATCAGAAGTCAGAAAGTTGCAGAATATATTGAGGGAATTACAGACGGTGAGCTTTCAGATAAAGGAAGTGCAGTTTTTGATAGTTCCGCTTTCGGTAGTGGGGGTTCAGATGACGACTTATATGCTCAAGCTTTGGCTGTGGTTCAGCAAGACAAGAAAGCTTCAACAAGCTATATTCAGCGAAAGCTTCGCATTGGTTATAACCGTGCAGCGTCCATTATTGATAGGATGGAAGCTGAAGGGGTGGTTTCTGCTGCTGATCATGTTGGACGGCGTGAAGTTATTTAATTAAAAAATTTTCATCTGTTTTTACAAATATTTACAATTTTTAGTGTAAAACCCTCTTGATAATTGCGAAAGGGGGATTATATATCTTTCGTTGTGCATTTTATTTTGTTGGTTTTTGAAAACCAAAAGGGTCAAGGTTTCATAATCTTGACTATTTGAGGTTAAAATTTAAATATTGCACTTTTAACGATTAAGACTTATATCATTAATTGATATAAATATAAAAAACTTAACGGAGGTTATATGAAAAAATTTCTATTTGTTACAGTTGCATCTTTGTTGTGTGCTTTCACTGCAAAAGCTGCAGAATTAAGTGTTAAGCCTATTGTCGGTTTGGATTATGTTTATTCTCGTGCAGAATATAAGGGTGACAATAAAAAAGCTTTGCAGAAAAACTTTAATTCCCCTGCTTTGGTTATTGGAACTCAAATCAATAAATTCTTCAGTGTTGAAGGTTTGTATCAACAAACATTTAATGAATCAAAAAGCCATGCTGGTTTGAAAACAAAATCAAAGTATAGAGTTTTGGGGCTTGACGCTATTGGTCATTTGCCATTGGGTTGTTCTCAAAAATTTGAACTTTTGGGTTTAGTTGGTACGGGTAATTACAGATATAGCGCCAAAAATGCTGTTGAAAAAGGCAGCGATGATGGTTGGTATGGACGTATTGGTGGCGGCTTGCAATATAATGTGACAAGCGATGTTGCTGTTCGTGCAATGGTTAAAAACTCTTGGGTTGATGTGAAAGGCTTAGACAGTGTTCTTGATGCCACTTTAGGTGTTAGATATAGCTTCTAATTTTCACTTAAGCATAAGAAAAAGACCTCTATTTAGAGGTCTTTTTTTGTTGCGAATTTATAGCTTATTTTGTGACAACAACAATAGCTTCACGTAAAATTCTATCATTTATCATATAGCCAGATTGAAGTTCAGCAATAATTGTGCCAGCGGGCTTTGTTTTATCTTCAACCTCTTGCACAACCTGATGAAAATTAGGGTCAAAAATTGTGTCGAGAATTTCCATTTTTTTAATTGAAAATTTCTCAAAAACTTTTGCTAATTCGTTTTGTGTTAACTCAACCCCTTTTAAGAGGTTTTGACATTCTTCAGAGGCGTCTTCACTCACACTGTTAACGGCACGTTGCATATTATCTGCAACAGAAAGCAAATTTTTAGCGAAAGAAGAAATGGCAAACTTATTATTCTTTTCAATTTCTTGAAGAGCTCTTTTTTTGGTGTTTTCTGCATCGGCAAAAGCACGCAGATAGTCTTCTCGAAGTTTTTTATTTTCTTCTTGAAGGGCTTCAACATCAACTTCTATTCTTGTTTCATTTTCGTTCTCTGATTCAAGAGAAGTTTCTTGTTCTTTGCTTGTTTCTTGTTCAGCGTTAAGAGTGGTTTCTGCTGAAATCTCTTCCTCTTTTATTTCTTCTGCAAAATCTTCTTTATTGTCTTTTTTCATCTCTTCCTCAATCTTATTTAACCAAAAATTCATTACCTTTAAATTAGTTATTAAAAATGTATAAGTCAATATTGTAAAATATATATTATTATGTTACTTTGAGCTTATCATAAATTACTAATGAAATTTTTAGATAGAAAGATTGGATATGACACCTTCAGATTTAGAAAACAGGAGTCTGCAAAGTTTCCTGCCAGAGAGCTTTAACAAAACTAAATTTACCGTTTCATATAGTGTCCCTGCCAGTCCATTAATAAAAGAACTACAAGATTTTTCTCGAAAACAATGCCTCTCTAAAGATGTTTGGCCTGAAATTTTCAAGGTCGAGGCGTGGATGGTTTCCGCTGAAACTGCAACTTTTATGAAAATTGGTGGGTTAGGGGTGATTGCTTCCGAACTTCCTGAGGCTTATAATCGAAAATATGGGCCACAGGGAGAAAAAGTTTCTATCATTACGCCGCTTTATCTTGGAGATACCAAAAAGAAGCAATGTCGGTTTGAAAAAGGTGTCTATTTCGGCAGTGAGAGTAATCAAATAAAGCTTAAAAAAATTGCAATTTTTAATGTGCCTTTTATTGGTAAAGGTAAAAAACTTATTGCAAATAAAGTTACGGTTTATCAAGGAAACTTTTCTGGAACAGATTATCTTTTTTTAGAAAATGACCGTTATTTTTCAATTAATCCTCATGCTGAAAATTCAACAGCTCAAGATGGTTGCTATGTTTATAATGAGCATGGTGTTAATGAGGTTGAAAGATTTGCCTTCTTTTCTAAAGCAGTCTATACCATCTTAAAGGATATTTGTGAATATCGCACAGATAAAATAAAACGTCCGAACATTGTGATTGCTAATGATTGGCATAGTGGTGCTTTGGCAGGTTTGACGAAGTATTTAACTACGGCAAAAGCTTACACAGGGGATATGAGCCTTTATCTTGCTGAGCAAATTCGTGACGTTCCTATTATTCACATTGCTCATCATTTGGGCTATCAAGGGTGGGACTATCATAACACTTCCAAAATTTTGAACTCTCTTTATGATAATGTTTCCAACCTTGTTTTTAAAAATGCGAAAGCCATTAAAAACAGCAACCCACGCATGACAAACACGCTCATTGTTCATGATTGCTATAATCAGGCATCAACAAACTTCCATTTAGCAGATAGAATTGTTACTGTTTCTAAAAACTATTTAGAAGAGGTCTCTAAAGAACTTAAGTTCGGATTAGATTTTCGTGATATTTTGAAAATGCGTAAAGATCACAGAAATTTCTTTGGTATTGTGAATGGTTATGAAAAAAGCCTTATTTCTCCAAATGAGACAAAAGTGAAATCTATCAATGATTATTTTGTTGGTTCATCAGATTTTATGTCTTACGATACCTCAACTGTGGAACGTAAGCTCCATAATAAAAAAGAATTTATCAAGCTCTTATCCAAAATTGCGACAGATAAAAAGTTTAAGGACAAAGTTTTACCAAAGACAGAGCTTTATGATTTTGCAGATCTCTCAAAACTCAAAAACATTGAAGAAATTCCCGTTATTTCGGCAACGAGCCGTTTGGCAGAGCAAAAAGGTTATGATATTGCTGCTCAGGCCATTTTGAATATTGCTAAGGATTTCAAGGAAAATTTTGCAAAATTTCCAATTTTCCTTCTGGGTGGGGCAGGAGATGTTATCTATTATAAGATGCTTAAAAAGCTTAAAGATGATATCACAAAAATTAACAAAACTGCTGGAGAGAGAGTTTTTGTTTTCTATGGATATCGTGACCAATTTGCTTATTCCATTCAGCTTGCTTCAGATTTTTATTTAATGCCTTGTCGTTTTGAACCTTGCGGTTTAACACAGATGGAAGCAATGGCAAAAGGTACAATTCCAATTACAACATCAACAGGTGGTTTGGTTGATACCATTGAAGATAATCTTGATGGGTTTAGAACAGAAGTCTTCTTTGTGGATAAAAGGCGTGTTTTTGGGAATAATCTCACAGCAAAAAGATTGAGGAACAATGAAAATGCCTTCACTGAAACTATGCAAAAAGCGCTTAAGGTTTTTTACACTGACAAAGCAAAAATAAAAGAAATCCAAAAAAGAGATATGGAAAAAGATTTTAGTTGGACTGTTGAAGGAGGTGCAATTCAAAAGTATTATCAGTTGTTCCATACTGGTCACATATAAAAAATTATATAATTTATTTCTACTTGTAATTTTTTTCTTTATTTAAATTTGTTCTCATTTTTTAAATATCACTTGCCCAAGGTTGGGATTTAGAATAGATTTATATCAAATTCAGTTGCATTATTTAAGGAAGTTTAAAATGAGACATTCTGGTCGTCAAAATGACGAAATGAGAAAAGTTGAGATTATCCCGCATTATAATCCTTATGCGGAAGGCTCTTGCCTCATTAAGTTTGGGAATACGCATGTGCTTTGCACTGCAAGTGTTGAAGAAAAAATACCAAATTGGCTTAAAGGTCAAAATCGTGGGTGGATTACGGCGGAATATGGTATGCTGCCTCGTTCAACTCAAACAAGAGTGAGCCGTGAAACAAAATCACCTTCTGGTCGCACACAGGAAATTCAACGTCTTGTTGGTCGCGCGTTGCGGGCGGTTGTTGATTTGAAGTTGATGAAAGATATTTCAATTTGTATCGACTGTGATGTCATTCAAGCAGATGGTGGAACAAGAACAGCTTCTATTACAGGAGGTTTTGTTGCACTTCATTATGCGATTGAAAAATTGTTAAAAGACAAAAAAATTAAAGAAAATCCAATTAAAGAATTTGTGGCAGCTGTTTCTTGTGCAATTTATAAAGAAGAGGCGGTTTTAGATGTGGACTATATTGAAGATTCTTCTGCTCAAGCGGATATGAACTTTGTGCTGACAGAAAGTGGAAAGATTGTCGAAATTCAAGGAACAGCGGAAGAAGACCCTTTTTCAGAAGTAGAATTTGCTGAACTTTTTACTTTAGCAAAAGAAGGCATTAAGGAGCTTGTTGCAAAACAGAAGGAAGTTCTTTAGATGTGTGAGAAAAGCTGTTTTACGGAGCATATAAATGGTATCGTATTATAAAGTTTGGTTTTTAATGTGGTATTTATTAGCGTTTTATATTTGAGGAAAAAAATGGATAGAATTATAGTTGCTAGTCATAATTTAGGCAAAATTAAAGAGATTAAAAAGATTTTAGAACCTTTAGGGGTTGAAGTTGAGTCTGCAGCTGAACTTCATTTGGGTGATGTTGAAGAAACAGGAACAACGTTTGAAGAAAATGCTCGTTTAAAATCTGAACATTTTGCAAAAGAAACTGGTTTTTGGTCTTTGGCAGATGATTCTGGGTTATGTGTGAAAGCCCTGAATGGACGCCCTGGAGTTTATTCGGCCCGCTATGCACCAAATCGTGATTTTGATAAGGGTATGGATATGCTTCTTGAAGAACTTTCTCAAGCTGAATCTAAAGATAGAAGCGCTGCCTTTGTTTGTGTTTTAGCACTTACATCACCAAATGGAAAAACAAAAATTTTCGAAGGAAAAGTTGAAGGTAAGATTGCGGAAAGTAAAAAAGGGAAAGATGGTTTTGGATTTGATGCTCTATTTGTTCCTGAAAATTTATCTCAGACATTTGCAGAAATTTCTCAAGAGGAAAAAAATAAGATGTCTCATCGTGGACGTGCCCTTCAAAAGCTTATTGAATATATTAAAACTGAAAAATAGGAGAATCTGTTGAACGTTTTTGATTTTCTTCTCTTACAGGTGAAAAAAATTAGAAGACTCTCGATTTTTAGTCTTTTGCTTTTTGCTTCTACTTTTGCTGTTTCACGACTTTCTGTTTATATCGGTGCGGAAATGGTTGGCGTTGTAGCTGAAGAGTTATCTAAGGAAGGAAAACTTCACCAGCTTTTAATGCTTTCAGCTTTTTTGTTCTTTGCGACATTAGGTGGTTCTTTTTTGATGTATCTTTCACATGTTTGTGAAACAATTTTTTTCATCAAATTTCAATCTAATGTGATGAATAATCTCTCTAAACAAGTGTTGAGTCAGTCTATTTCTTTTTTTGTAAGAGAAATGTCGGGCAATATTATTTCAAAATTTAATAAAATCACGAACAATATCATTAATGGCTATTATCGTCTGATTGCATTTATTCGAATTTTTTCAACGTTTGCTATTACGTTAGCGATTATTGCCTTTATGAATGCTTATTTAGCTTTGTTTTATTTTTTAACTTCTCTTGTTGCTATCAGTTATACAACCAAGAAAAGAATGGCAATGATTAGTGATTCTCAAAAAGAATCAGAGCTTGAAGGACAGGCCATTGGTGTTTTATCTGATGCCATTAACAATGCCTTTTCTGTGAAATCTTTTGCTAATGTGGCTCATGAGAGGCTCTATATTTATTCTAGCTTCAAAAAGTTTCTAAGATTTTGGAATATTTCTGCGAATAGAAGGCGTAAGATTGCTTATCAAAGTAATCTGCTTTATGACTCATTGTCTTTCTCTTTCTATTTAGCGGTTTTTTATGCGTGGTACGTTGCAGATTTAAGCGTGACTCACATCGTGTTTATTTTTTCCTCTATCAATATTTTAACGTCTAGTATTAAAGAGTTTAGTTATGAATTAACAAGCTTACTCCGAAATTTTGGAGAGCTTAAAGACGGGATTGAATTTCTTTATCAAGATGCAGAGGTTAAAGACATTGACGGGGCAAAAAAGATTCAGGTTACGGAAGGGAAAATTAAATTTGATAAAATTTCTTTTGCATATGACGGCAAGAAAAATTTGTTTAGTGGGTTTACGCTTAATATCAGACCAAAAGAAAAAATTGGCTTAGTTGGAAAATCTGGTTCTGGAAAATCTACGCTTATTAAACTTATTTCAAGATATTATGATTTGACGAAAGGGCAAATTTTAATTGATGAGCAAGAGGTTGCTAAAGTTACTCAAAAGTCTTTGCGAAAAAATATCTCTCTCATTCCTCAAGAACCTCTGCTTTTTAATCGTTCAATTATGGAAAATATCAAATATGGCTTTCCAAAGGCAAGTGATGAGCAAGCTATTTCAGCGGCTAAAAAAGCTTTCTGTCATGAATTTATTATGGAGCTTCCGCAAGGCTATGACAGTAAGGTTGGTGAAAAAGGGGTGATGCTTTCTGGTGGTGAAAGGCAGCGAATTTCTATTGCACGAGCCATTTTGCAAGATGCTCCAATTTTGATTTTAGATGAAGCAACTTCAGCCTTAGATAGTGAAAGTGAGTTTTATATTCAAAAAGCCTTGAAAGATTTGATGAAGCGAAAAACAGTGATTGCCGTTGCGCACAGACTTTCAACCTTGAAAGAAATGGATAGAATTGTGGTGATGAGTAAAGGAAAAATCCTTGAAAAAGGAACACAAAAAGAATTGCTGAAAGAAAAAGGTGTTTTTTATAATTTTTATAAAATGCAATCAGAAGGGTTCTTAAAAATTGATGATGAAACATAAAATTTTTAACATTCCAGCAAGCTGTTCTTTTGCAGACACCTTGGCTGAACTTTTAATAAAACAATATGAAAATTGTTTGTTGGAGCTTGTTGATGTTTTAATTTTAATGCCTAATCGTCGTGCTTGCTTGTCTTTGAAAGAAGCTTTTGTTCGAGTTCGAGGGTTGCAACCGACTATGTTGCCAAAGATTTTGTCAATTGGGGATGTTGAGGAAGAAGAATTGCAAATTTTAGGCTTTAATGTTTCTTTCCAATTAAATGAACTCTCACCAGCAATCGACAATTTTGAGCGAGATTTTCTTTTTACAAAATATATTTTGGAGAAGTCTTCCAGTTTTGGTTTGGAAAGATTGAGCTTGCCTCAGGCGTTTTTCTTATCTCAAGAACTGTCAAAAATGATTGATACAGTCAATTTTGAAGGCTTGAGTTTTGATAATTTGAAAAATCTTGTTCCTGAAGAATATGCCTCACATTGGCTTGAAACTTTAAGCTTTATGGAAATCATTACACATGATTGGCCTAAGATTTTAAAAGAGAGAGGACTTGTTGATGCCAGTTCGCGTTATAATCAACTCTTAGAAATTCAGCAAGAAATTTGGCAGAAAAGCAAAACGACGCAGAGAATTATTGTTGCCGGAAATGTTGCAAATTTTCCAGCCGTGCAAAATTTAATTAAAACCGTTTTAGAGCTTCCAAATGGAGAGCTTTATCTGAATGGTTTGGATAAGTTTTTAGATGAAAAATCTTGGCAAGAGCTTGATGAAACACACCCAGAAAAAGAAGTTAAAACACTATTAGATTTTTTGGAAGTTCAAAGAAGCGATGTTCAAGATGTTGCAAAAGCAAACAATGAACAACGAGAAATTCTCATTTCTGAAATGATGCGTCCCGCAAAAACGACTGATAAATGGCGTGAGGTTAAAAACAAAAATCTTTCTCATTTGGCTTGGCGTGGGATTAAAGAGATTGAATGTGAAGATTCTCGTGTTGAGGCAACGGTTGTGGCAATGTTAATGCGAGAAGTTTTAGAAACGCCTGAAAAAACGGCTGCCTTAGTTACAACAGATAGAAACCTTGCACGCCGAGTGTCTAATGAACTTGAAAAATGGGACGTGAAAGTTGATGATTCTGCGGGTAAGCCAGTCCATTTGACTCCAATCGGCATTTTTTTACGTCAAATTGTGAAAACTTGTGAACCAACAGCAACGAATGTTGATTTGCTTGGACTTTTAAAAAACCCTTATGTTTCTTTAGGGTTGGAAACAGCAAGTGTTAGAAAAGCGGTTAGGGAATATGAACAGAAAGTTTTGCGTGCAGATAAGCCCGCCTGTTCAGAAGAAGTTTCTGAACTTATTTCTTTGTTAGAAGAGAAGCTTTCCAAGCTTAAATCAATATTAAATTTAGGCAGTGTTTCCTTAAAAGAATTGATTGCTTGTCATCTTGAGGTTGCCGTGAGTTTGTCTGCTACAAAAGATAAAGATGGAAATCAAGCCCTGTGGCGAGGGGACGATGGTGCTGCATTGGCGAAGTTTTTTGCTTCTTTTTATGAAAAAGCAGATGTTTTGGAAACTGTTGAAGCAAAAGAATATCTTGATTTCTTTGAAGTTTTGTTAAGTCGGATTACAGTTCGTACAAATTATGGCACACACCCTCGTTTGAAAATTTTAGGTCCAATTGAAGCTAGGTTTAACAGTTTTGATGTGATTATTATTGGCGGTGGAAATGAAGGGATTTGGCCGAAGCTTTCTTCAGCTGACCCTTGGATGTCACGTCCGATGAAAAAAGATTTTGGTTTTCCACTGCCTGAAAAACAAATTGGGATTTTAGCAAAAGACTTTGCTTCTTTGCTTGCTAGAGAAGAGGTTTATTTGACCAGAGCTGATAGGGTTGAGGGAACGCCAATGATTAAATCTCGTTGGTTGATGCGTTTGGAAACCGTTATTTCTGCTTTAGGGATTAAGCTTCAAGAAATTGAGGAAAAGAGCTATCCTTATTGGGTGAAAAAGTTTGACGACCTGAAGTCAATAGATAAAATTTCTGCACCGGAACCAAAACCTTCTCTTGAACTTAGACCTCGTAAGCTTTCCATGAGTGCAATTGAGACGTTGATGAAAGACCCCTATATTGTTTTTGCAAAATATATTCTAAAGCTAAAACCATTGAATGAGCTTGAGATTGATTTGACGGCAGCAGATTATGGAAGCATTATTCATGGCATTTTGGATAAGTTTAATCAGAAATTTCCAAAAGCCTATCCGCAAAACGCTAAAGAAGAATTGCTCAAAATTGGTTCAGCGTTTTTTGATGAAAATGAAATTGCGTTAGAAACGAAAGTTTTTTGGTGGCCAAAGTTTGAAAAGACTGTGGAATGGTTGGTTGAAGTTGAGACAAAATATCGTCAAGATATTGCACAAATTTATAGCGAGATTGAGGGGACATTTAGCCTTAATGCTCCAGCTGGAGAATTTATTATTACTGCAAAGGCTGACAGAGTTGATGTTTCAAAAAATGGAAAAGTGAACATTATTGACTATAAAACAGGGAAAGCTAAAAGCGAAAAAGAAGTTTGGTCAGGTTATGCGCCACAGTTGCCGATAGAAGCTCTGATTGCTCAAGCAGGTGGTTTTAAAGAAATTGGCAAGAAAGAAGTTCAGGAACTTATCTATTGGAGTTTGGCACGTAAAGAAGATGTTTTTGATAAAGAAATTCAAGCGCTTTTACAAAGTAATTTAGAAAAAATTCATCAATTAGTGAGTGTTTTTGATGATGTTGAAACGCCATATATGGCAAAGCCACATCATAAATATGCCACACAGAATAATGATTATGAACATTTGGCAAGAACAAAAGAATGGTCTGTGGGAGGAGAAGGCGATGATTAGTGCTGAAGAAATTTCACTCTCCAGAAAAAGACGTGGCGAACAGGCAACAGATGAACAGCGTCGGGCTTCTAATCCACAAAAATCAGTTTGGGTTCAAGCATCTGCGGGAACAGGAAAAACCAAAGTTTTATCTGATAGAGTGTTGCGTTTATTGCTTGATGGTGTTCGCCCAGAAAAAATCCTCTGCTTAACTTATACGAAAGCTGCTGCGGTGGAGATGAGCTCTCGTATTGCCGGAAGGCTTAGTCGTTGGGCGGTTTTAGAAGACGAGAAACTGAATGCTGAGCTTTTAAATTTGCTAGGGGGACTGCCAAAAAGTCGTGAAGAGATGATGAAGTTGGAAGCCACAGCGCGTAAGCTTTTTGCCATTCTTTTGGACACGCCTGGCGGAATGAAAATTCAGACAATTCATAGTTTTTGTCAGGAAGTGTTGAAAAGATTTCCGCTTGAAGCCCAAGTTTCTCCTTATTTTGAAATTATGGATGAGAGAGCTTCTAAGGAGGCATTGGGAGAAATTAAGAGTAATCTCATTTCATATATTGAAGGAAACCCTGAAAGTTCTGTGGCGCAAGCCTTGATGTTTTTAACCAAGCATGTCAGTGAATATTCTTTCCCTGAAATTATGAATTCAATTACGGCGAATCGTAGTGAAATCTCGCAGATGTTTTTGCGATTTGAAAATAATTTGACAGAGATTATTTCGCTGCTTAAAGAACGCTTAACCATTGTTGATGAACGAGAAGAAGCAGAACAAATTTTAAGCTTTGTTCAAAAAATTGACCGTCCTATTTTGCAAAAAATTATGTCTGCATGGGAACATAGTTCTCCGAGCGATGTTGAAACGGCTTTAAGGTTGGCTACTTTTTTGGAGAAGCCTTTCACCCTTGAAAGTTATTTTGAATATAAAACTTTCTTTTTAACAGACAAAGAAAAAGTTAGAGCAAAAGGTGGTGCAAGAGGAAACGGAGCAGTTGCTTTTTTCCCTGACTTGATAGAAGTTTTTGAAGGTGAGGCAGAAAAGATTTTAGCTTTTGAAAAAAGACTTAAATCTTTGCGGGTTTTTAAGTCAACACAAGCGGTTCTGCTTTTGGCTGAAGATTTGATTGGAAAATATACAAAATATAAGCATGACCACTCAAAAATGGATTATGAAGACTTAATTGTTTTAACTAAAAACTTATTGCAAAGAAGTTCTGTTGCAGATTGGGTTTTATTTAAGCTAGACGGTGGGGTTGATCATGTTTTGATTGATGAAGCTCAAGATACTTCACCTGACCAGTGGGAAATTGTTAAGTCGATTACATCAGAGTTTTTTTCTGGAGAAGGGGCAAGACATCAAAAAAGAACGATTTTTGCGGTGGGAGATAGAAAGCAATCAATTTATAGCTTCCAAGGAGCTGATCCAAGAGAGTTTGAAAAGTCTAAAGCCTTTTATGAGCAACGTATTGCAGATTTTGAGAATGTTCGGCTTGCCGTTTCTTTCCGTTCGACCTCAACCATTCTCGATTTGGTTAATCATTTATTCAAAGATGAACAAGCTGCAAAAGGCGTTGTTTTAGAAGGTGAAGAAATTACACATAACCCATTTCGTTTAGGAGATGGTGGAAAAATTGAGTTTTGGGCAATGCCTGAGGCGGTCAAGAGAAGCAAAGAAGAAATTGCACAAGAAAATAAATGGCAATTGCCAACTCGACGTGTGGGACAAGAATCTGAGCAAGTGCTTCTTGCCAGAAAAATTGCATCGCAAATTAAAAAAATGGTTGAAGGAGAGGAGCTTCTTGTTTCTCAAAATAGACCTATTCGTTATAAAGATTTTCTGGTTTTGGTTCAAAGAAGAAATAGTTTTGTGGAAACGCTCGTTCGAGAATGTAAAAATTTAGATGTGAATATTGCTGGCGTTGATAAAATTAAACTCCTTGAGCAAATTGCCATTCAAGATTTGATTGCAGTTGCTAAATTTGTTCTGTTACCAACAGATGATTTGACTTTGGCAACGGTTTTAAAATCGCCTTTGTTTGGGTTGACTGATGATGATTTAATGGAGCTTTGTTGTGGCAGAGGAAAGCTTTCTCTTTGGGCAAGATTGGGTATGAATGAGGCATATCAATCTGTTTATCAAAGCTTGCAAAAGTTGACTTCAAAGCTAGATTTTTGTCGTCCATTTGAGTTTTATTCTTTTATTTTGAGCAAGCTTGATGGACGAAAGAAATTTATCGAACGTATGGGACGGGAAGTGCTTGAGGGAATTGATGAGTTTATGAATTTGACTCTGCATTTTGAACAAGAGCATATTCCAAATTTGCAAAATTTTGTGAACTGGATTTCGAAAGACGATGTTGAAATTAAACGAGAGCAAGAGCAGAGCGATTTAGATGCTGTAAGAATTATGACTGTCCATGGTTCAAAAGGCTTACAAGCACCAATTGTTATTCTGCCAGACACTGTCAGAGTTGTGCGTATGAGCCGTAATAGCAGTATGCTTTGGGAAGATTTGTTTTATTATCCATTAAGTGCAAAAGATTATGAAGATGTTTGTGAAGGGATTAAAGCGAAAGAAAATGAGTTAAGCCTTGAGGAATATCGTCGGTTGCTTTATGTGGCATTAACTAGAGCGGAAGACAGGCTTTGTCTTTGTGGTTATGCAAAAAATGGCAAAGCAGGAGAAGAATCTTGGTATACACTTCTGGAAAGAAAATTTGCGGAGATTTCAGAAAAGAAAGAAGATGTTTTTGTTTATGAGAATCCGCAAATAATTCCAGTTTCTGAAAAAACTCAAGAAAAGGCGCAAGAAGCTTCTTATCCTTCTTTTAGCTGGATAAGTTCGCCAGCTGAGGCTGAAAGTCCTCTAGCAAAGCCTTATGCTCCTTCCAGACAGGAAGATGAGGCAGATGAAGAAGTTTTACTATCGCCAATGAGTTCTACTGGTGAAAATCGCTATCGTCGAGGCATTGTTATTCATAAACTTTTACAGTTTTTACCTAGTATTTCTCCTGAAAAAAGACTTCAGGTGACGAAAGAGTTTTTACAAAAGAATGCGCATGACTTTTCTGAAGCACAGAGAGATAGAATTTTTGAGGAAGTTTCAAAACTTTTTGAACAAGAGGCTTTTGCTGTTTTGTTTGGAGAAAATTCTTTTGAAGAAGTGCCAATTATGGGTGAAGTTGACGGTAAAATTATTTCCGCACAAATGGATAGGCTAATTGTTTTAGAAGACAAGGTGATGATTGTTGATTTCAAAACGAATCGTCCAGCAGCAAAAGTGCTTAAGGATGTTCCGCAAATTTATCTTAAACAGCTCAAAGCTTATCAGCAATTGCTGGCAAAAATTTATCCTCAAAAGCAAATTGAAACCTATATCTTATGGACGGATATTGCTGACTTGATGAAAATTGAAAGCTTATAGTTCAATTTCTAGAGAAAATGATTTTGCGAGTTCTCTTTGATAGATTTTGTTAAGGTCTTTCAATGGGATTTTCATTAATTTAAAGATGAGATATTCTTCAACACTTTTGATGTTCAAAATGCTGTCTTTAAATTTTTCATTGATTCTTTTACATTCTTCAAGAGAAGCGACGTCATTTTCATTGTATTTAATTTTATTCAAGAAGATATCTAGTTCTTCAACGTTGAGATAATATTTATTCATCAAATCATCTGCATCAATGTCTTTAACAACGTCTTTTCTGGCTTCTCTGACCCATTTTTCATTTAAGATGGAATAAACGCCCATTCTATCTCTTAAGACAGAACGAAGTTTCATATCTAAATATTGACCATCAATGGAAAATTGGCGATATTTTTTATAAAAATCGTTGGTTAAGTATGATAAAAAAGTTCCCAGATTATCAGCATCTTTAGCTATAAAATCACACCCTGTGTTTTCTGCAAAAATGGCAACGTCAAGATCTGAGTTTTGCTTATAAAAATATGAGGCTGACGAACCAACCAAAACAACATCTGTTCGTTCAATGTTTTTAATATCTCTGATGGTTTTGTTTACTAAGAAATCTGAACGTCTTAAGATTTTATCTTTTAGTTTTGGGTGCATGATTCCGTTGTCATCAAAAACTCTCATATCTAAAGTTTGTTTTGGTGTGATGAGTTCAACAATGAAATCTCTGAGAGGAATTTTTATAAGTTCTTCATTCATCTCTTTTCTCCAAAACATTAACGATATGACTATAAGAATCGGCAATATAGTTACGAATTTCTTCAAGCTTTCCACTCTTTGCAAAAAAGCGATAGAAGTTTGTTTTTAAGCCATATTCTTTTTCTTCGCTTTTGCTTTTTTCTTTAAGCGTTTTTTCTTTGAGTTGTAAAAGATATCTTTCTGCTTTTTGGCAACTTTGAGCGGTTAAAAAATTTGAGGAAAGTTTTTCTAGCCCAATCATAAATTGATCAATTTCTTGTTCATATTCCATATATCCAAGGACAAATTCTTTCATTGTGAATGGAAATTTGCGATAAAGTGGTTTAGAAAGCCATTCATTTTTCAATAAAGAATATGTTCCTGAACCTTGATCTAGATAATTGATAACTCCAATGTCAATCCTTCGACTGTAAATCCGAACAGGTTGCATGATGTTAGAAAGGGTTGAATTGAGTTTTTTTAAGATTTCTTTTAAGTAAGCACTATCTTTATCAAGTGTTTGGTGTTTGAGAATGATGCAAACGTCAATGTCTGTGTAATCATTATAAATATGGCCAGTTATTCCACCACATAAAACAATATCTTCAACTTCAAATCCAACCATAAAGGATGATATCTTTTCGAGGTGAAAATTGGCGATTTCTAAAATCTTTTCACGAATTTCTTTCTTTACAAAATTATCTGCTCTAAAAACTTCAGAACAAAGGGTGCTATTGTTTTTTAGAAGAATAGCGGCAATGTCTTTTATTTGGAGATCAGTTAACATTGTTTTTCCTAATTAAAGCCAAGAACCTAAACAGTCACAGCTAAGAAGACTTGGAAATCTACATTCTGTTGGAATATTGCTGTCATAGACTTCTGTTGCTCCAGAAATACAGTGGGAATCACATCTATTCCAAACATATTGAGAATATTTTGATAAGCATTGGGCTTCAGTCATCGGCGTTGTTCCACCACTACCGCTGCTGCTATTTGTACAATTGTTTGAATCATAACAAATTGTTCCGTCATCAAGAGAAACAGAAGGACATGATTTTCCAGAAGGTTCTTCTGTTAAATATCCTGCACTTTCACAAGTTTGAGTAACAGTAACGCAATTGTAGTAACAATTCAGGCCATTGACTGTTTGTTGGGTACATGTTTGTCCTGAAGGAACAGCCGCATAATGTCCACTATATCTTTCACAATAGTCAGTCTTACAGTCATTAACGTAACAATCAAGACCATCAATTGAAACAGAGGTGCAATATTTTCCAGTTGGTTGCGTTGTGATATATCCATAGTCAGCACAGGTCTTTGGAATGACTTTCTTAACACAATAGACTTTTGATAAGTCAAAAGGACATTTAACAATTTCTTCGCTGTTATTACAATCGGTTGTTGCCATTGTATAACCCATATCATTACATGAAGGGGTTGTCGCATTAACAGACGAAAGTGGAACGAAGAAAGTTGTCCCTAAGACTGCTGGAAAGCTATATTTATATGTGACATTCATTGTCGTACTCCTTAAAATCTAAATTAATGCCAAGAAGAACAGAAACAGCTTTCCAAACCACTAAAGCGGCACTCTGTTGGAATTCTTGAGTCATATTCGTAGCCAGGACCATGACAGTTTGTGCCACAATAATTAAAGACATATTGAGAATATTTTGCTAAACATTGCGCTTCGGTCATTGGTGTTGTTCCTCCACCACTGCTATTTGTGCAATTGTTTGGATCATAACAAATTGTTCCGTCATCAAGAGAAACAGAGGTACAAGATTTTCCAGAAGGTTCTTCTGTTAAATATCCTGCATTTTCACAAGTTTGAACAACAGTAACGCAATTGTAGTAACAATTTAGTCCATTGACTGTTCGTTGAGCGCATGATTGTCCTGAAGGAACAGCCGCATAATGTCCACTATATCTTTCACAATAGTCAGTCTTACAGTCATTAACGTAACAATCAAGACCATCAATTGAAACAGAGGTGCAATATTTTCCAGTTGGTTGTGTTGTGATATATCCATAGTCAGCACAGGTCTTTGGAATAACTTTCTTGACGCAATAGACTTTTGATAAGTCAAAAGGACATTTAACATATTCACTGCTACAATCTGAAGCCGTCATATTATATCCCATATCACTACAAGAATAAGCAGCATTAGCAGATGAGAGTGGAACAAAGAATGTCGTTCCTAAGACTGCCGGAAAGCTATATTTATATGTAACATTCATGTTCTTACTCCTTAATCAATTATAGTGGCAATAGATTTTTGATAAGTCGAAAGGACATCTCAAAATATCTTGTCCAACACATGTTCTTGTGTTGTTGAAGTTAAAACTTTCACATGTTGGTAGAGTTACACAAGTTTTTCCGTTGATAACCGTTGAATAAGCTGCAACATTGATAATGGATGAAAGTTTACCATCAAAATAAGTCGTTGGGTCAACAGTGCCTGCTGGGCAAGTTGCTGCTTTACATTCTTGATAGAAAGTTCCTCTGCTATCTGTGCAAGTGTCGCCATTGTGTCCGAAATCACATTTGCTATATGGGAAAAGGGTGTTATTACATTGGCACACTTTATATTTTCCACCACAAGAATCGCCTGAGAGTGCTTTAGGAGCTTGGCAGTTTGAGGAGTCATAGATATATTCGTTGCCACAATTGCACTGTGTGAAATTAACATCGTCACAGCTTTCTCCACCAAGAACTCTGCCATTTTTACAGTTTTCTTCATTATATTTATATTTTTCTAAGTCACATTCACATTTTTCGTAATATGTGGAAGCGCAGTTTTCGCCAGCTAATTTATCTATTTGGCAGTTAAGGATGCTGTATGGATATTGGCTTGTGTCACATCGACATGATCTATAAAACTCTCCTGTCGGGCATTTATCAAAAAGAGATCTACCGTCTAAACATTCACTAGGTTTAATTTTATAGCCTTGTAGAACACATGGTTTGTTGCTTTTGTCAAAGGCTTGTCCTTCTGGTTTTGTGATGAAATATACACCTGCATTTAAGCTATGTGCCATGAAAATAATAGTCATTATACAGCAAAAAAAGGTGAGGAAAGTTTTTCTAGTTCGTTTTGACATGGCTTTTCTCTGGTTAGTTGTTTTAGTTATATTTTATATAATATCATATATGAAAATTTGAGTAAATTAAAAAATTATATAATCAGTTATATTTTTAGTTGAAAATTTAGAAGATATTGAAATTAAAGAAATTTATTTAGTTTTAATATTTTTAATATTCATTTTTTATTAAAATATAGGTGGAATTAGGTTTGTTTCAAATATTAACAACAATTACTATTTTTTAAATAACTATTTAAATAACAAAATTTAAATACTATATTAGGCAATAGAGATAATATTAAAACGTGAAAGGAACAATTATGAAGTCTATCTTAGATAACGAGTTTCAAAGCGAAGTTTTGAATAAAAAAGGTTTGGTTTTGGTTGATTTTTGGGCAGAATGGTGTGGCCCTTGTCGTCAGCTTGGACTTATTTTGGAAGAAACAGCAAAAGATTTGAGTGGAACAGCTGAAGTCATTAAAATGAACGTTGATGAGGCTCCTACAACAGCTGCTGATTGCGGAATTAGAAGTATTCCGACTTTGATTTTATTTAAAGATGGCAAGCAAGTTGATGCAAAAATTGGCTTAAATTCTAAAGAATCTTTATTGAGCTGGATTCAAAATTATAAATAAGCAGTGAAAAGTTTCAAGGTCCCTTTAAGGGGCCTTTTTTAGGGCACAATATTTTCAATGATGTAATTTAGAAGGAGAAATCCTGTCTTTGTTGTTTTGAAGGATTCTTTGGTGTTTTCTATCAAGCCTTCTTGAAGAAGTGTTGGAATGGATTTAGTGGCGATGAATTTATCAAAATTTAGTCCGCAAATTTTCTCAAACTTTTGTTTGTTTATTCCCCTTTGTAGGCGAAGTCCCATCATGATAAGCTCTTCAGCACGCTCAATAGTTGTTAAAGATTCAATCTTTCGACGATGTGTGGTTGCTTTTAAGCCAATTCTGCCATGAGCGGTTTTTCCGACTCCAACATAGTCATCGCCTTGCCAGTAAAGCAGATTATGGCGACATTCAAATTTAGGCTTTGAAAAATTAGAAATTTCATAACGATTATAATCATTATCCGCCAAAATATCTGTCGTGAGATTATACATCTCAATTGCCTGTTCATCGTCCATGAGTTTCATTTTTTGCTTGGCAAAAACAGTTCCATCTTCGATGGTTAATTGATAAAGCGAAATATGTTTAAATCCAAAATTGGTGACTTTTTCTAAATCATGTTCCCAATTGTTAAGTTGCTGATGAGGGAGGGCGTAAATCATATCCATTGAATGATTATTAAACGTGTTTAGAACCTCGTCAATTGCTTGAAAAGCCTCTTTTGCATTGTGTGTTCGTCCAAGAAATTTTAAATCTTCTTCCCTGAGAGATTGAATCCCTAGAGAAAGGCGATTAATTCCCGCAGATTTCAAATCTTGAAACATATTTGGGTGATTTGTGTTTGGATTTGCCTCAAGAGAAATTTCAACATTATCCGCAGTGTGCCACTTCTTTTTGATGTGGTTGATAAGCCTTTCAATATTTTGAGGCTCAATCAAAGAAGGCGTTCCACCTCCAAAGAAAATGCTGGTGACGGTTTTTTCTTTTGTCATCTGATGATAAAAATTGAGGTCTTTTATATATGCTTCAATGATTTCTGCTTGAGAAGTGTTTTTACTTATCTGACTGAAAAAGTCGCAATAAGGACACTTGCTCAAGCAAAAAGGCCAATGAATGTAAATTCCGAAGTTGCCCATTACAAAATAAACTTAGAAAGGTCGCTGGCGGTAGTGAATTTCGCCAATTTTTCTTCCACAAATTTTGCTGTTATTGTTTCTGATTTATTTACAGTGTCAGAAGCATTAAAGCTGATATCTTCAAGCAAAAGTTCTAACACTGTGTGAAGTCTTCTTGCCCCAATGTTTTCAACGTTTTGGTTAATTTCAACCGCAATATCCGCTAATTTGTCAATTGCTTCTTTTTCAAAAGAAAGGTTAAAATTTTCGGTTTTCAGTAAAGCAATATATTGTTCAATTAGGTTTGCTTCTGGTTCTGTTAAAATGCGAACAAAGTCTTCATGCGTAAGGGCTTTGAGTTCCACTCTAATTGGTAAACGTCCTTGAAGCTCTGGAAGTAAGTCTGATGGTTTTGAAAGGTGAAAAGCACCGGAACAGATAAATAAAATATGATTTGTGTTAACCATGCCGTGTTTTGTAGTGACGGTTGTGCCTTCAATTAAGGGAAGTAAATCTCTTTGCACGCCTTCACGAGAAACATCTCCGCCACGACGTGTGTCGCTGCCACAAATTTTATCAATTTCATCAATGAAGACAATGCCATTATTTTCAACATTTTTAATCGCAAAACTGATGATGCTATCATTGTCTAAAAGCTTGTCGCTTTCTTCATCAAGGATTGTTTTTTGTGCTTCAGCAACGGTCATTTTTTTTGTTTTGTATTTTTCTCCCATGCCTTTGCCGAAGATGTCGCCAATGCTAATCATTCCCATTGAAGCACCGGGCATTCCAGGGATGTCAAACGTCGGCATTGAATTGGTTGGGGCATCAATGACACTGATTTCAATTTCTTTGTCATCAAGTTTGCCCTCCCGAAGCATTTTACGGAATTTTTGCGTTGTTTCTTCACTTGCGGAAACGCCAACAAGAGCTTCCAAGATTCTTTCTTCCGCAGAAATCTCTGCTTTGGCAACCACGTCTTTTTTCATTTCTGTTTTGGCGGTGGCAATGGAAATTTCGAGCAAATCTCTGATGATTGACTCAACGTCACGTCCAACATAACCAATTTCGGTGAATTTTGTGGCTTCAACTTTGATGAAAGGCGCTTTTGCAAGTTTTGCTAAGCGACGAGATATTTCTGTTTTACCAACCCCTGTTGGTCCGACCATCAAAATGTTTTTAGGAACAATCTCTTCTTTCAATTGTTCGGGAAGTTGCATTCTTCTCCAGCGGTTACGAAGTGCAATAGCAACGGCTTTTTTGGCATCTTGTTGCCCAATGATGAAGCGGTCTAGTTCTGATACAATTTCACGAGGGCTGAAGTTAGTCATTTTTTCCTACCTTTTCAATAATCACATTATGGTTGGTGAAGATGTCAATGTCGCCAGCAATTTTAAGCGATTTCTGAGCGATTTCTTCAGCACTTAATTCGCTTTCAAAAAGGGCTTTTGCCGCAGCCATGGCATAATTTCCACCACTGCCAATGCCAATGATCCCATCGTCTGGCTCCATGACTTCGCCATTTCCTGAAAGCACAAGAGATGTGTCTTTGTCGGCAACAATCATATAAGCTTGAAGTTGGCGAAGATATTTATCCATTCGCCAATCTTTCGCTAATTCCACGGCAGCTCTTTTGAGTTGGTTGGCGTGTTTTTCAAGTTTACCTTCTAGTCTTTCAATGAGGGTCATGCCATCAGCCGCAGAACCTGCGAATCCGGCAATAATATTACCATTGCCAATGCGACGAACTTTGACAGACTTCGATTTAAAAACGACAGATTCACCAAGTGTTGCTTGACCGTCTCCAGCAAGAACAACTTCATCACCTTTTCTCACGCATAATATTGTTGTCATTTCATTTCCTTAAATGTTTTTTATTCTTAGCTTTAATTTAGGTATTCTCTTTAGGGATTGCAAGGGTTATATATTAGGAATAAAATCCTTGACAAGTTAGAGGCTTTATGATAAATGTTCTTTGTCACTAGGGATAAGTGTCTTTAAAACTCAGTTAGAAATAGCTGAGTTTTTTATTGTTTAATGTCTAAAATTAAGATAACTTAATTATATTATAAACTTTAAGTGGAAAAGTTATGTTGAAAAAGATATTGAAAATTTTAGGAATTGTCTTTGTTGTGATGATTGTCGCTTTAGGATTTTTACGTTATTTGTTAAATGACCAGATTACGGTTATGAACGCTGTAATTGATGAAGATAAGGATACTTTAGCATATTACATAGATGAAAAAGGGTTTAATCCGAATGATTTATATGCTTGGTTCAATTTACATGATCTATACTTAGTTGTTTATAAGAAAGAAAGTAAGCCCGAGTTTGTGAAGTATATGCTAGATAAAGGAATTGATCCAAATTATAAGCAAAGAAAAATAGCAACACCTTTGACCTATTCATTCTTACTTGATAATCTTGAAATTGTTAAGCTTTATATTGAAAATGGTGCAGACCTTAATGTTATTAATTATAAAAATATGAATCCTTTAGGCGTTGCTCTTGTCTTTTCTAATTGTGAAATTGCAAAAATTCTAATAGATAAAGGATTAAGCTTACAAGCAGGTAAGAGCCAAGATCTGATGGAATATAGGCTAGAAAAGTGTAAAAACAACAAATGGGTTTCTAGTGATAACAAAATAATTTTAGAATAGCATTTAGCTATATAATGTAACAACCTAAATAGAGATGATTTTCATCTCTATTTTTATTTTAAAGGGAAAAAATAAATGAGTGAAAATAATAAAAAACATATTAGTGATAGAATTCCAAGGCTTGGAAATTTTGGGAAAGGATTTGGGAGTGTCCGACGTTATATTCAAACTGTTTGGCTGATTTATATTGTTAAATCACTAAAATTAAGATAACTTAATTATATTATAAACTTTAAGTGGAAAAGTTATGTTGAAAAAGATATTGAAAATTTTAGGAATTGTCCTTGTTGTAATGATTATGGCAGTTGGTGTTTTGTATTATTTAGTTCGTGATGAAATATCTCTAATTGTTGCGATTACTGATGAGGATAAAGAATCTTTTAGTTATTATGTTGATGAGAAAAAAATTGATCCTAATAATGTTTATCTTGGAAATTATATTCAAGTCTATATGGCTAATTACAGAGAAAAGGTTGATATCGAGTTTGTAAGATTTTTATTAGATAAAGGGGTTAACCCGAATATCAATCCAACAGGAGATTTAACACCTCTTCTTTCAGCTGTTTTGCTTGATAGAAAAGACTTAGTTGAGTTGTTGATTAAGGACAAAAAAATGGATATTAACTTTTCTAATAAAAAAGGGATAACCCCGTTGGGTGGTGCATTGCGTTTATATAATTGTGACATGTCCAAGTTTTTAATAGATAAAGGTGCAACACTGGATGAAGATAAAAGTCAGGAAAAACTAAAAAACTGGATTAATATTTGCAAGAAATATGACTGGGTTTCTGGTGATGCTAAATTAATTTTTAAATAATGTGAATAATAATTTAAAGAGAGGCTATAAGAGCCTCTCTTTTATTTTTAAAGGGAAAAAAATGGTATTTGATATTGAGAGAAAGGTACTAAAAAGTACAAGAAAATTTATGGATTTTGATGATGGAAGTAAACTTTTTGATAAAGGAGAAAATGCTACTAAAGAAGATTATAATAAGGCTTTGAATAGAGCAAAAAAAATTAATCCATTTTATTATGATAATCAAGAATCTCTTGAAAAAGAGGAAGAGAAAAAAAGGGAGAAGGAGTGGCGGAATAAAAGTTTACGAGAAAGATTCAAGGAAAAATTTAAATTAAACAATAATGAACATGAGGATATCTTATATAAGAAGAATAAGGATATCACAGAGGGGGAAATTAAGGATACTTCGAGATACACTTGGTTTGAGAGTAAAGATAAGAATTTAAATCAAAAGCTTAATAACAAAGTTTCTTCGTGGAATGAGGATGTTTATGGAAAAGAAAGCTCAGTTGATGCAACGGGAAGGCAGGTTCAACCGGTTGCTAAAACTTCACTAGCCTCTAAACGTGTTGAAGCAAAGACCAAAGATGGTTTGAGCGTTGGAGAAGGATTTGATAAAATTTCAGAATCTATGTCTTCTAAAAATGTAGATGTTTCAGCTTTACAAACAGGATTGAATAATTCTTATGATTATTCTCCTGCACTAAAAATTGATGGTGACTTAGGACCTAAAACCACTTCTCGTACCAAAGAAGCTATGTTTGACTTTGGCGTGTCTGATGTTCTATCCAAACTGTTTGGCTGATTTTTATTGTTTAATGTCTAGAATTAAGATAACTTAATTGTATTATAAACTTTAAGTGGAAAAGTTATGTTGAAAAAGATATTGAAAATTTTAGGGATTGTCCTTGGGATTCTAGTTATAGCCCTTGGTGTTTTATATTTTATAGTAAAAGATAGAATAGGTTTAATTTCAGCATTTTTTTCTCAAGATAGAGATGCAATAACCTTCTTTGTTGAAGAAAAAGACGTTGATCCAAATAACCTTTATCCTAAACTAAATTTAGTAAGTGAATATGTTATGAGAAAAAGAAACGCCATTGATTATAATTTTCTAACGTTTCTTATTAAAAAAGGCTTTAGTGTTAATCAGGGAAGAAATGAGAGTTTTACGCCTCTTTTTCATGCCATTTTTTTGCATGATCAGAAATTGATAAATTTTTTGATAGATAATGGTGCTGATGTTAATCTTTTACTGAATGACAAGTTTAAGCCTTTGGCGGTTGCTTTACAAATAAGAGACTGTGAAAGTTCTAAACTTCTCGTTGATAGAGGGGCGACGCTAAGTGGTGATCCACAAGAAAAAAAATTGTTGGCAAATTTTAAGGAATGTGAAGATAACAATTGGGTGTCTCAACAAAAAAGAAATAAAGAACTACTAAAACTATATTAATCAAATAATTAACTAATTAGCAAAAAGAGAATTCAGGTTCTCTTTTTTTTATGGAGAAAACAAAATGGATGTAAGAAAAATAGCAAATAGTGTCAATAACAGTGCAGCAGTTGAAAACTCTCTTTCAGTAAAAAGGATATTAGATTTTGATAATCATGCACTAAATTATATAAATCTAGGTGGGCAAGATGAAAAGGAACTTAAACGATTGGAAGAAAAAGCAAAATCATCGATACCCTTTCGAGATAGGTTTGAAAAGGAAAGGCAGGAATCTCTTGAAAAAGAGGAAGAGTCAAAAAGGGAGAAAGAGTGGCGGAATAAAAATTTACGAGAAAGGTTTAAGGAAAAATTTAAATTAAATAATAACGAGCATGAGGATATCTTATATAAGAAGAATAAGGATATTACAGCGCAAGAAATTAAGGATACGTCAAGATACACTTGGTTTGAGAGTAAAGATAAGAATTTAAATCAAAAACTTAATAATAAAATATCTTCTTGGAATGAGGAAGTTTATGGCAAAGAAAGTTCAGTTGATGCAACGGGAAGACAAGTCCAACCAGTTGCTAAAACTTCAATAGCCTCTGAGCGTGTTGAGGCAAAGACGAAAGATGGTTTGAGTGTTGGTGAGGGATTTGATAAAATTTCAGAATCTATGTCTTCCAAAAATTCAGATGTTTCAGCTTTGCAAACAGGATTGAATAATTCCTATGATTATTCTCCTGCACTAAAAGTTGATGGAGATTTAGGGGTTAAAACCACTTCTCGTACCAAAGAGGCTATGTTTGACTTTGGCGTGTCTGATGTTCTATCCAAACTGTTTGGATAATAAAAAGTTATATATTCTAAAAGCCATATTCTTTTGTTCTTAAGTTGAGATAGTCAAAGTTTAGAGAAGGTCATATCTTTTGTGAAGAGATATGACCTTTTTCCTGTTTTTAAAAACAAAAAGAGGAACATTTTGTTAAGTTAGAGTTTTCTAATATAGGTTGCATTTAAAAATGTCAATATATAAATGGATGAAGAGGGGGATAAAAATAGTTTTTGGGGAAACTCAAAACATCTTGACTTGAACTTAAGGTGATATATTATAATTCCATTGGTTGGACTCATTCAATCAGTAGTGTCCTGAACTGGGCGCGGAGCCTTCACAAGCTCTTTAACTTAACACGGTGCCTAAGATATAGCATCGTTAGTTTGATGTATATATTTTTAATATATATATTTGGCAATATATCCCCGACTTACGGTCGGGGAGCTTTAAGTGTATGTTCAGAGGTTTTTACTTTAAAGACTTAAAGGAACATTTTGTTAAGTATGTTTTGTGAACTCTCCGACCACCTAGTTTAGGTGGTTTTTTTATGTCTAAATTGGGGGTTCTATGCCAAAAATTTCTATAATCGTTCCTGTTTATAATGTTGAAAAATATCTTTCTCGTTGTTTAGATTCCGTTCTTGCCCAAACCTTTGATGATTTTGAAATTATCTGTGTAAATGATGGTTCTGTTGATTGCAGTGGCAAAATTTTAAATAAATTTGCTGCCAAAGATGATAGAGTTAAAATTATAACTCAAAGAAATGGGGGTTTATCTGTTGCAAGAAATAATGGGGTGTTATCTGCAAAGGGAGAATATATTTACTTCCTAGATTCTGATGATGCTATTCAGCCTCAAACATTGGAAATTTTACATACTCTTTCACAAAAACATTCAGCAGATTTAGTGACAATTGATTATGCCGATTCAGATGGGATTGAAATTCCAAATAAGAATTTTAATCTTTCTAAAATAAAATATAAGGTAACAAATAAGCCTTTGTTTTGTGGTTGCTCAGGAAAGTATAGGGTTCCTGTAAGTGCTTGTACAAAGCTTTATAAAAAAGAATTATTACATGGAATAGAATTTATTCCTAATATTCATTTTGAGGATTATCCTCACACTTATGCTGTTTTACTTAAGCATCCTAAGTCTGTTGTGACAAATATTCCTCTTTATTTATATACTAAAAACATTGATTCAATTTCCAATCAAAAAGCTTCGGTTAAACAAATAAAAGATTATCATCAAGGCATAAGCTATCTTTATGAGAGATATAAAGACAGAAAAAAAGAACTTCGTTTTTTGATAAAAGATTTTATGCCCATTATCTTAAAACATCAACTTGGAAGATGCACAAGAGCTTCTTCCGATATCAAACCTTTTATGTTTAAGGCTTTTTCTGAAGAATTGAGAGATTTAAATCAAAAAGGGCTTTTCTCTTGGAGAGGACACAAAATTGGTAGATATCTTAAATATAGACGTTTGATTAAAGGATGTTTTTAAAAGTTAAAATAGTTTGATAAAAACCCCCGTTCAGATGAGCGGGGGTTTTTGTGAAAGATTATGTTTATTTTCTTTCTTTTTTATCCAATGCCTCAGGGGCTTTTGGTGTTTTATAATTGTCAATTGCATCAGCAATTGGGGTTGTTGCACGGTCATACCATTCAACTTTTTGAGTTGGGAATGGTTTTCCGCAAATGCTCAGGCCCACACCTTTTAACGCATCTGAGATTGGAATAAACAGGTCATTATTCTCAACTTTATAGTCACGATTAGACATACCACTGATTGTGCCATATTTATCAATCAGAACGCCACCAATTGTTGATTTTTGAATGTTAGTATTGGCAACAATTTCAACAGATTCATCTTTACCATAGCGATAGCTTGTGATGGTTGTTCTGTTGTCTAATTTTCCTTCTGTGCCATCCCCTTTTGAGAAGTTCAACAAGCCAAGCGTTAAGAAAGAATTTTGACCAATTTGAGGTAAATCAAGGTTAAGAGATAATGGTCTATACATTGTTTTGGCATCAAGAACAAGCAGTGCAACATTCTTTTCAGGGTTAATTCTGAAAGCACTCGCTTTGAATTTTACGCCATTAATTGTTTCCAAATTATAGACATTATGTTCTTTGACAATGATGTCTGCAGAAGTCATCACAAATTGATCAGAGATAATCAAACCGGAAGCTTCTTTGCCGTTTACATTAGCGATTTTAACAATAGAGGCTCTCACTTTATAGAGATTTTCTGGTGTTAAAGAATCGTAAGGAGCACGGTCGAGAATGCAGAGAGCGTCTTTGTCATTATAGAAGCTTTCTTCAACGACTGTTCTTTGTTCAATAGTTGTTTGTTCTTCTTCTAAAGGCACATCAATCCAAAATTCTTCGCTAGAGGCAGAGGAGAAAGAACCACCTTGTTCGTCAATCTCGTCAACAACTTCAAAGGTTATGGTGTCGCCATCAACCATGAAGCCACCACCAGCAGAAGAGAAGCCACTGTTTTCGTCAATTACATTTTGGCTTATACTTGATGATGATGACACACCCAATCCGCCAGACCCAGAGGCGACATAACCACTATTTTCATCAATGACTTTTTCACTGAATTCAACAGAATCTCCCTTCTCAAATCCGCCGATGCCAGAAGCAGTGTAACCACTATTTTCATCAATGATTTTTTCATCAACTTCAACCGTTTCATTTTGGTCAAATCCACCAATACCAGAAGCTGTGTAGCCACTATTTTCATCAATTTCATTCTTTTCAGGAATAATTGATGCTGTGGATCTACTACCACCATCTTCAATAATTTCGAATTTTTCTTCAACTTTGATGTCGGTTTCTGTTTTGCCAACTTCTTCACCTGTGCAAGTGTCTACGTCGTAGCAAACTTTTTTGATGCCACAAAGCTTTTCTTCTTGAGCAATTTTGATTTCTTCTTTGTATGCACATTTAACAGGGTTTGCAATTTTTTCCAGTTCAATGAGTTCTTTGCGTTGTTTTGCAAGTTCTTCATCGCTCACTCTCTTTGCCAATTGGTCGTCAAAGCCAGGAAGGTTACGAAGTGAATTTACGGCATCAGCAAAAGCTCTTTCAATGAGAACGATTTCGCCATTATATTCCCCTTCATCAATTTCTGCATAACCTGTTGATTCTCCTTTCCAAACAACTTTTGTGCCAGTTGCATCGGTTAATCTCCATGTAACAGTCATTTCTGAAGAGCCTTTACGAGCATCTTTCTTTTCAGATTTTTCCCAGCTATATTCATCGCAAACATTCATAAAATAATCTGTGATTTCTGCGGTTAGAACATACTGCGGAATTGGTTTATTGTTGTTTTCTTCACATAAATCATTTGGTGTTTTAACAATATTATAGCAATCGCTCATCATATCATCGAAAATGTTGATGAACTGAAGGTCTTTTTGCATAATGCGACCATGATTTAAGACTGCATCTTTATCAAAACGACGGCAACCGAAAATGCGGAAGCGATATTTTCCAAGTTTGTTGGTGAATCCTGTATATTTTTGGTCACGTTTGATACGAAAATCGACATATTTCAATTCAAGCGAAGACAAATCTTTACATTTATGAATAGCATCGTAAATTGAATCTTGAGCTGTGTCGACATATGTTCTGAGATGTGTTGCTTTTTCAACAGAATCATTTGTTAAATCTGTTGTGTTCTGTGCGGCTGAACAACTTGCAGAGAATAAGCCTCTTGCACGGTCGCATTGGAAGCAAGAACGGCAAGATTTTTCACAAGTTCCCTTCATTGGGCTAGTGCATTGACCTTTACATGCTTTATAACATTTTCCCTTAGGAATTGAGCACCCCCCGCCAAACATGCTACCGTCTTTACAAGAACCACCATCACAACGACCACCCGGGAAGATACTGCCGTCTTTTGGATTGTGGTAAGTTTGTTTGAAACCTCGTGCATTGTTAGGTCTGCCGAATTCGGTCGTGTTTTGTTGTTGCTGAACTTGTCTCGGTTGATTTTTATAGACAACGTCCTGACTATTATGTCTGACAATTCTTTTTTGTATCACAACTTTTTCTTCAACAACATTAAGCGAAGGGGCACAAGTTGCCAGCGGAGAAGTGCTGTTACATTGGGCTTGTCCTTCTGTCGCAAAAGCGGCGATGAATAAGATTGTCAATGAATAAATCAAATATTTAAGATTTTTCATAAGGTTTGTCTCCCGAGTGTTATATAGAGGGCACTGTTCTACGGTAGGACAGTGCTTCAGCTATGTGTATCTTAATGAGTTTTGTTTCATTTTGCAAGTCTGCAATTGTGCGTGCTAAACGAAGGGTTCGATGATAGGCTCTTGCTGATAAATTCATCTTATTTGCAGCATTAATCAACAATTCTTTTGCTTTTTCATCCATTTCAGTTGCTTTTTCCAATAAGTCGCCTTTGAGTTCGGCATTGGTTCTTAGGTTTTGAATGCCAAAATCTTCAAATCTTTTTTTCTGAATGTTGCGAGCTTTGATAACTCTTTGCAAAATTTCAGCAGAGGTTTCGCCTTTTTTTACATCAGCAATATCCCATGGGCTAACAGCAGGGACATCAATTTGAATGTCAATTCTATCCATGAGCGGGCCAGAAATTTTTGCTTGATATTCTTCAGCACATTTTGGAGCTCTGGAACATTCAAGGTCTTGATTGCCTAAATTGCCACAGCGACAGGGGTTCATTGCGGCGATTAATTGAAACTTTGCAGGGTATGTGGTGTGTGCAGAGACTCTGGAAATGGAAACATAGCCATTTTCCAAAGGTTGTCTTAGGGCTTCCAAAGTTGGACGATTAAATTCAGGAAGTTCATCTAAGAAAAGCACGCCATTATGTGCCAGAGAAATTTCTCCAGGTTCAGCTTTTCTACCCCCTCCAACAAGAGCTGGGGTTGAGGCATTATGATGTGGGGCTTGATAAGGACGAGTGAAATTAATTTTTCCTTCTTTAAGTTTTCCAGCAACGGAATGAATGATGCTCGTTTCCAAGGCTTCTTCAGAACTCATGGGTGGAAGAATGGAAATTAATCTTGAGGCAAGCATTGATTTTCCTGACCCTGGAGGTCCAACCATAAGCATATTATGTGCGCCAGCAGCAGCAATTTCTAAGGCTCTTTTGGCGGTTTCTTGCCCTTTAACATCGCTCATATCAAGAAAGTTTTTTTGTTCATCATCTTTCAAGGCTTTTGGATAAGGAATTGATTGCAAACCCTTGAAATGATTAATGAGAGAAAGTAAGCTATCTGCGGCGACAATATCTTTTAATCCTGACCAAACGGCTTCACTACCATTTTTTTGTGGGCAAACCAAACCAAGGTTTTTCTTATTTGCTTTCATTGCAACAGGAAGAACACCATTGATTGGCGAAATCTTGCCGTCAAGTCCAAGTTCCCCAAGAATAACATAGTTATTGATTTCTTCTTGTGGCACAATCTTCATGCCTATTAAAATGCCTAACGCAATTGGCAAGTCGAAATGAGAACCTTCTTTGAGTAAATCTGCAGGTGCGAGATTGATGGTTATTCTTTTGGCTGGGAGGCTCAAGCTCAAAGAATTCAAAGCAGCTCTCACTCTTTCTTTGCTCTCGGCAACGGTTTTGTCAGGCAATCCGACAATTGTAAAAGCGGGCAAACCAGAGGATATTTGGATTTGTAAATCTACATCCAAAATATCAAGCCCGTTGAAGGCAACTGTATTAATTTTTGCCAGCATTTTTTACCACCTTGAAAACCCTTCTCCTTCTCTCCAGCGTCTTGTTGGGTATGTGTTTTGTTTCAGATTATCAAACTTTGCTGGTTTATGCGGAATGTCTTTTAAGCGAACATATCCCTTCTGTTCAAAAATCTCAGCACAAGTTTCAGCAGATTGATAACTACTACGATAACAATTGACCAAAGCTCTGGTGTTCAGCTCTTGAAGCGTGATGACATCAACCGCATTTGCATAAGTTTGAATGTGGCTTCCCTCGTTTTTTAGGCTGTTTGACCCGCATGCTGTTACTAAAAATGCAAGAAAAAACATGAAAAAAAAGTTGTTTTTAATCATTTGTGACAATTCCTTATATATATCTCCTCTCAATTTACAGAAGAAATATTAAAAAATAGTTAGATTTTTAAGCAAATAAATGCTTGCAATATTAAAGTTTTAGAGTATATTCACACCGTTCCTTGCCGAGGCAAATTTGTTTCGGCTATACAAATTAGTCGGGCTTATCTCGTTATAAGCCTATTGTTGAGAATCCATAAGGAGATATTTTATGGCAAATTACGAAAGTGTGCTTATCACACGTCAAGATTTGACACCAACTCAAGTAAGCGAAATCGTTTCATCTTTGAGCGACTCAATTGCTAAGAATGGTGGTCAAGTTGTTAGAGTCGATAGCTGGGGCCTTAAAAACCTTGCCTATCGTATCAAAAAAAACCGTAAAGGTTATTACACTCTTCTAAATATCACTGCGCCTGCTGTTGCTGTCGCGGAATATCAAAGATTGCTTAAACTAAATGAAGATGTTATCCGTTTCATGACAATTAAAGTTGAAGAATTCGGAAAAGAAATTACATCTTCTTCAAAAGAATCTGAAGAATAAGGGGAAAGGTAATGGCTAAACAATCATTTTTTAAGAAGAAAAAACTTTGCCCGTTCTCAGGTGAAGATGCTTTGAAAATCGACTATAAAGATGTTAAACTCCTTTCCAGATATGTTTCTGAAAAAGGTAAGATCATCCCAAGTCGTATTACAGCAGTTTCTGCGAAGAAGCAAAGGGAACTAGCTCGTGCAATTAAACGTGCTCGCGCTATAGCTCTTCTTCCGTTTGCAGGTTAGGAAAGGGGATATTAATATGGAAATCATTCTTTTAGAACATGTAGACAAACTCGGCAAAATGGGTGACAAAGTTGTTGTTAAAGACGGCTTTGCTCGTAACTTTTTGCTTCCGTTCAAAAAAGCTCTCCGTGCAACTGAAGCTAATGTTGCTTTCTATGAAAAGAAAAAATCTGAATTAGAAGCTCATAATGCTAAATTGCTTGAAGATGCAAAAACTAAATGTGAATCTTTGAAAGGTTTCAGTGCTGTTTTGATTCGTCAAGCTGCTGAAACAGGTCAACTTTATGGTTCAGTTACAATGCGTGACGTTGCTGCTCTTATTAAAGGCGCAGGGTTTGACATTGAACGTAACCAAGTTGAGCTTAATAAGCCAATTAAAGATTTGGGCGTTTATGAAATTGACGTAAAACTTCACCCAGAAGTTGCACAGAAGGTATATATCAATGTTGCAAGAACTGAAGAAGAAGCTAGACGTCAAGAAAAAGCCTTCAATAAGGAATAAAATTTATAATTGATTATTACTTTGTACTAATCTAATTCTCTAAATTTTAGGAATTAAAAAAGAGTGTTCAGAAATGAACACTCTTTTTTGGTTAACTACATTTTTTCAAAATTTATTCTTGGGTCGACAAGGCTATAAGTGATGTCACTGATGAGTTTTAGAATTAAACCAAGCAAAGCAAAGATATATAGACTTCCAAAAATAATCGGATAGTCACGGCTCATAATTGCCTCATAGCCTAGAAGACCAAGTCCGTTTAAGGAAAAGACAATCTCAACCAAAAGTGCTCCAGTGAATAGCATTTTGATTAAAAGAGAAGGGAATCCAGCAATTACGATGAGCATCGCATTTCTAAACACATGACCATAAAGCACTTGTTTTTGAGTTAATCCTTTGGCTTTTGCCGTCAGAACATATTGCTTATTAATTTCATCGAGAAAAGAGTTCTTTGTTAAAATTGTTAAACTGGCAAATCCTCCAATAACCATGGTGAGCACAGGTAAGGTAATGTGCCAGAAATAGTCTTTGATTTTTCCTAGAGTGGAAAGTTCGGCAAAATTGTCAGAAGTCAATCCTCGTAGAGGAAACCATTGGAAATATGTTCCGCCTGCAAAAAAGACAATCAAAAAAACGGCAAAAAGGAAAACAGGAATAGCTGAACCCAAGATGATTGTAAAAGAGCTCCAAATATCCATTTTTGAGCCATCATTTACGGCCTTTTTAATGCCAAGTGGAATGGCGATTAAGTAAATGATAAGTGTCGACCAAAGCCCTAAAGAAATTGAAACTGGCATTCTTTCAGTGATTAAATCAATGACTGTTTTATCTTTATAATAGCTTTTGCCAAAATCAAACATCGCATAGTCTTTTATCATTTTGAAATAGCGTTGGTGAATGGGTTTGTCAAAGCCAAACTGTTTTTCAAGCTCAAGGCGAATGTCATCAGAAAGCCCTTGAGAACCTTGATAAGATGAGTTCTTTTCCATATTCATTTGTGCAGAACCAGTGATTTGTGCGGTGGCGTCTGTGTTGATTCCTTCCATTTTCGCCATAATGTGCTCAACAGGTCCACCAGGGGCAAGCTGAATGATGAAGAAATTAATTGTCATAATGCCCAACAAAGTCAGCGGAATCAGAAGCAATCTTTTTATAATATAATTTCTCATGTTAGCCTATTTTAATGAATGGTTTAATTTCTTTGAGTTTATCGGCAATTTTTTCTTTTGTTAAGGCTAAATCATATGTTGTTTGTAAGTTTAGGAAATAACCTTCTTTGAGCTTAAAAAATTTGCAGAGTCTGAGGTCTGAGTCCGCAGTGATGCGACGCTTGTTGTTTAAAATTTCAGAAATTCTTATTGCTTGAACTTTTATGCCGAGAGCCAGTTGTGAAAGATTAATTTCATATTCTTCCATTAAGTTTTTTAGTTCGCTAAGCGCTTTGTTTTGCATTTGGGTTCCTCTGGTTTAAGGTTGTTTTAGAAGACTGTCTTTAAAAAGGGCTTTTATTTATTGTTTACATTATATTTGTATTGTATTTATATCGTATGTCGATTGTCGACATTCGATATACAATATTCTTATTGTTTTTAATGAGATTGTCAATGTTTTTAAAGGGATTGTCAAAGTTTATGGAGAGATTCTTAAAGTGCAAAAGCGTTTCTCAAAGTTAAAAAAAGGGTTTTCATTGTTTAAAAAGGGGGGTAAAAGTGCAAAAGAGATTCTCAATCTGCCTTCTATTTTGGTTGAAACTAGAGGTTTTTGGTGGAATTAAAGAATTTTATTTTTTAGCAGTCCTTCATAAACCTCATCAGCAATTAATTGGTGAGCCGTGCCCGCGGGGTGAACGGTATCAACATAAAGATTTTCAAGATTTCTTGTTTCCCAGAGCTCAAACCTTTCAATAAAAGATGCTCCATTTTGTTGGCATAGTTCTTTAAGAATTTGGTTGTATTTTTTTACATCTTCATTAAAGTTATAAAGCGATGGTTCGTCGTCATAAATAGCTTCTTCTTCAATGACAGGTAGGATATCTAAAACAACGGTTTTAATTTTTAATTTTTTAGTGATTTCAAAAAGCTTTTGCCAATATTTTTTTCTTAAGAATTCAGAGAGGTCACATTGTTCATCTGGTGAGCTACGATGAACAATGTCATTGATTCCAATGGCAATGATAAGAATATCAGTGTCTTTTTTGACAACTTCAGAGCAAACATGATGGTAAGCGTCACAAATTCTGTCGCCACCCTCAGAAAGATTATAAAAGAAATATTTGTTTGGATAATTTGTGCCGATTTTTTGACTAAGTCTTCCCGCCCAGCCGGCTCCTGTTTCGTCACAATAGCCTGCTGTGACACTATCACCAATAAATCCAATTCTTTTTTCCATGAAGTCTTACTCTTTTATCCACCAAGTGTTGATATCATAGCCTGTTTTTGTTTCTGTTTTCTTACGGTCAAACTTGTTCCAATAAGCAACTTTCCTACTTGGGGAATACCATTGAAAAATCATATATTGTTCGTTTAAAAGAACTCTGTCTAAAGCTTTAACGGAGGCAACATAATCTTCTTTGGTCTGTGCTTGAATAACCTTTGTGATGAGTTCATCAACAATTTCATTTTGAATGCCAATTTTGTTGTAGCTCCCCTTGGTGTTGGCATTTTTGCTTCCCCAATATTCCCTTTGTTCGTTCCCTGGGGTTCTGCTGACCGGAAAAGAGAGAATGACCATGTCATAATCAAATGTATCTAAGCGATTTTTGAACACATTCATTTCTAAATTTCTAAAGGTTGCTTCGATGCCAATTTTTCTAAGATTTTCAATGAATGGTAACATCACTCTGGTAAAGACACTTCCGTTCACACTATTGCTTAAGATTTCAATTCTTAAAGGCGTTCCTGTTTGCAGAAAAGTCATTTTGCCGTCAACAAAGTCATATCCCGCGTGATTAAGAAGGGTTACTGCTTGGCGAAGGGTTTCTCTGGTTTCCTCAAAATTTTTATGTCTTGGTAAACTTGGTTCTTTGGTGAAAATTTCGGGGTCCAGTTTTGTTTGATATTTTTTCAAAATTTTGAGTTCTTTCCCTTGTGGTAACCCTGTTGCTTCCATACCTGAATTGGTGAAATAGCTATATAATCTTTGATATTGGTTATAGAATAAATTCTCATTTGCCCAGTCAAAATTAAAGGCAAGATTGATGGCTTGGCGAACTTTTTTATCTTTGAATTTGTCTCTTCTAATATTGAAAGCAAAATTTTGTAAGGTGGCTGCATTGTTATGTAAAAGTTCAGCTTTTATGATTTTGCCACCGTTGACGATGTCGTTGTCATAGGCTGTTGCCCAGTTTTTAGCAATATATTCTTCTCTGGCGTCAATATTTCCAGAAAATAGTGCTTGAAGAGTGACGGTTGTGTCTTGATAATAGTCATATCTGATTTCATCAAAATTATAAAATCCTTTACGACTTGGAAGGTCTTTTGCCCAATAATTAGGGTTTCTTTTAAAGATGAGATATTTCCCTGCTTCAAACCTTTGCAAGAGGTATGGTCCGCTTCCAAGCGGTGCTGAAAGATATGTTTTAGCGAAGTCTTTTTCTTTCCAGTCCTTTTTTGAATAAACGGGAAGTCCTGACAAGATTAGTGGTAGTTCACGATTGTTTTTGCCTTCTTCTTTATAGATGAAGCGAACATGGTGGTCAGAAATTTTTTCTACATGGTCAATATCGGCATAATAAACCCTGTAAAGCGGGGAGCCTTTTTCGATGATGTTGTTGTAAGTGAAGACGATATCGTCTGCGGTAATCTTTGTTCCGTTAGAAAATTTTGCTTTTTCATTCAGAATGAAGCCGACAAAAGATTTATCTTTTGGAAGTTCAAATTGCTTAGCAATTAACGGATAAACCGTTGTTTCGTCATCAAGAGGGGTATAACCCAATGTGTCAAGGGTTAGGAAAATTTCGCTTGGTGCAATGCCTTTCAAGATGAAGGGGTTGAAGTTATCGAATCCGCCATATGCGGGCAGAACAATTCTTCCACCTTTGGGCGCATGAGGGTTGATATAGTCAAAATTTTTGAAACCTGTTTTATATTTATGGTCGCCATACATGGAGATGTGGTCAGAGATGACAATCTCAGAGGAGGCAGAAAAAACGTTTTGAGAACAAAAAAAGCTGAGAAGAAAAAAACTATTTCTTATAATTTTCTTCATCTGCCCAGTTTCCAAAAGATTTTTCTGATGTTGTGAGATTACTCAATTTTGGTTCTTTCTTGGTTTCTTCAATTGGAGATGATTTCTCTAAATCCTCAAAATATTTCCATTCTTTTTTTAAATCTGCCATCGCTTTTTCAGTGACAGAAGGCGTGCGGAGGATGGGTTCTTCAGTTTCATCGTCCTCATTTATAAGAGGCGCTTCATTTGAATCAATTTCCAAATCAATTTCTTTTTCCGCCTCCTCATCAGAAGGTAAGTCTAAATCAATTTCATTTTCTTCATCTGTTTCATCAAGAACAAATTCATCGTCCTTGAAGGAAACATCCTCGTCTCCGAAGTCATTTGAAAAAGAATGTTCAACAACAGGTTCATTGCGTTCAAGTTTTGGTTGCTCTTCTTCATTTTTCTTGAACACTTTAGAGAAAAATCCTGTTTTTTTCTTTGGAGCTTCTTCTAAATATGCGTTGGAGCTGTTTTCTTCGTTTGATTCAGATGAGAAGAAAGGACCTTTGTTATAGTCACGTTTGTTTTTAATTTTTTCCGCAATAGGCGCAAGGATTGAGAAAACTTTACCTAAAACACCCATTTCAACAATTTTGAGCAAAAGGCGTTCCTTGTCGTGCTTTTCCAAAATGCCGACAAGCGATTGATAGCGTGCACAAAATTCTAAAATTGTGCCTCCAATGAGTGGATCGTTTTCCGTATGCCTGATGATTTCAGCAGAGAAATCAGCCTTTTTGCGGTGTGCTTCAATTAAAATCTTTCCTAAAAACCATTTGCCGCCATTTTCAGTTCTTGCCCAAGCATCTTGAAGCTCTGTTTCGGAAATGATTTTGCAACGAGAGATGATCTCTGAAATGAGTTCGTTTAAGTCAACAATGAAAATGTCGAACTTATTTAAGATAAAGCCAGAGCGAATGTCTTGCTCACATTCAATGAGGGCTCTTGCAATGAGGTCGCTGTAATCTTGGTTTTTTTTCATTTGAGAAAAAAGAACATGGAAGTTTTTATGGGTTGAGCGAGCATTGTGAAAGCTTGTGATATATCCAAAAATTAACCAGATGATTAAGATTGGTAAGAGTGTCATTAAAATATAAATCATTAAATCATGCACGCCTAAGCTTGCAACAGTAATTCCTGTTAATTTTTCTGAAATGAAATTATAGCAAAAGATGAGCCATGAGAAAGTTGAGAAGATAGATATGAAAAAAGAAAAACTCAGCACGAAAAGTCTCCATAAATCAATTAGATTTCACTGTTTTCATCTTATTATAATTTGATTGGATTGCAACAGAAAAGATGCGTCATCATACTGATTATATGTGTAATACACAATTTTTGAAAATAAGAGTCGAAATTTTTAATAATTTATGCTAATTAATCTACAAGATTTAAAATATTAAAGGATGTTTTTCTATGGATAAAAAAGATACAATGGTTTTGGATTTTGAAAAAAATATTGTTGAAATTGAGGCAAAAATTGGTGCTTTGAAGCTTTTGGCTGAAGATGAAGCAGTTAATATTGATGATGAATTGTCAAGACTTCAAAAGAAGTTGGAAAAACAGCTTATCAGTTCTTATGCAAACTTGTCTCCATGGCAAAAAGCTCAAATTGCAAGACATCCAGATCGTCCGCAGTGTTTGGATTATGTTAATGCGTTGATTGAAGACTTCACGCCACTTTGTGGGGATAGACGTTTTGCCGATGATGAAACAATGATTGCCGGCATTGGTCGTTTCAAAGGCGTTTCTGTTGCCGTTTTAGGACAACAAAAAGGTAAGGACCTTGAAACGCGTGTGAAATATAATTTTGGGATGGCAAAGCCTGAAGGATATCGCAAAGCACAAAGGATTATGGATTTGGCGAATAAATTTTCATTGCCAATTCTTTGTTTTGTGGACACGGATGGCGCATATCCTGGGGTTGATGCGGAAGCTCGTGGACAAGCCGAAGCTATTGCAGCGTCTATTGAAAAATGTTTGCAAATGAAAGTTCCTGTTGTTTCAACAGTGATTGGCGTTGGTGGTTCTGGTGGGGCAATTGCAATTGCTACTGCAAACCGTATCTTGATGTTGGAAAACTCTATTTATTCTGTTATCTCTCCTGAAGGATGTGCTTCTATTTTGTGGCGTTCTGCCGACAAAGTTAAAGAAGCAACAGAAGCAATGAAACTCACTGCACAAGATTTGAAAAAATTGAAATTGATTGATGAAATTATCACTGAACCAGTTGGTGGCGCACATCGTGATGTTGCATATATGGTTGAAAAAGTTGGTGAGGCGATTTCTAAAAACTTAAATGAGCTTTTGAAATTTAGTGGTGAAGATTTGAAAAAGCAAAGAACAGAAAAGTTTTTTACAATGGGTAGAAATTTAGATAAATAGGGTTGTTTATGGAATTAAATCTTATCATTTTTGGTGTGCTTGGAATTGTTTTATTCTTTTTGATGTTAGCAATTTTATTTGTGCTTCTTTTTAAGAAAGATGATAAGCATTTATCCGCCTTTTCAGACACGCTTTTTAGGGGGCAAGCTGAACTTGCAGGTCGCTTGGCTCAGATGTCTGAAACAAGTGCGAATCAGCAGAATATTTTGGCTGAAGCAATTAATGAACAAAAAATTTCTGTGCTTAAAATGGTTGATGAAAAACTTTTGCAAGTCACAAAAAATGTGGGCGAAGGCTTACAACTTTCAACCACTAAAACGACAGAAACGCTGAATGATTTGCGTGAAAGACTGACCAAAATTGATGTGGCACAGCAAAAAATTTCTACGCTTTCCGAACAAGTTGTTTCGCTCCAAGAAGTGCTTTCTAATAAGCAAGCCAGAGGTGCTTTTGGAGAAATTCAACTTAATGATTTGGTGACATCAACTCTTCCGCCTTCGGCATATGCTTTTCAAGTGGTGTTGAGCAATCAAAAACGTGCGGATTGTGTTCTCAATTTACCAAATCCCCCAGGGATGATTGTGATTGACTCCAAGTTTCCGCTTGAGAGCTATCAAGCTTTGAGAAATGCTGAAACGGAGCGTGATAAAATTGAGGCTGCTCGTTTCTTTAGAGCATCTGTTTTAAAACATATTAAAGATATTTCAGAAAAATATATCATCATGGGAGAAACAGCAGAATCTGCGTTGATGTTTTTACCTTCTGAATCTGTTTATGCAGAACTTCATGCAAACTTTGTTGATGTGGTTGAGGTATCATATAAGAGTAAGGTTTGGATTGTGTCTCCAACGACTTTGATGGCAACGCTCAACACGGTGAGAGCAATTTTGAAAGATGCTCGTATGCGTGAACAAGCAGGCGTCATTCAAAAAGAAGTTGGGGTTTTGATTGAAGATATCACCCGTCTTGATGATAGAATTGAAAATCTATCTCGACACTTTGACCAAGCGAGCAAGGATATTGGCGAGATTAAAATTTCTTCAAACAAGATTTCTCGCCGTGTGGAAATCATTGAAGATATTCAGCTTGGGGAAGATAAGCATAAAGATTTGCTTGGAAGTTCTAAGCTGATTGAAAAAGAATAAAGCATAAGTTTTTTGTTGATAATATTTATATAACTTGTTATATTGATTGCAATGTTAATTATTATCAACTCTAATTATTTAAATTATGAAAAAAATTGATGCAGTCACGTTATGCAGTCTATTAAGGAAAAATCAACAGCAATGTCTTCAAGCGTTCCGTACAGCTTCTGGTGAAGAAAAAGAGGCTTTGTATCTTCTTTTTTGTTTTGGCTCTGTTTTGGAAAAGTCTGTTACAAGTTTTCTCGTTCAAAATTTTTATGATGAAACTGAGATTTTAGTGTTACTAAAAAGAGATGTTGAGGAACTGCTTAAAGTGTTTGAGAACTCCGAATCGCAAGAGATTAAGCCTGTTGCAGAGTTTATCTTGCAGAGTTTGAAAGACATTCTTGATGAGTAAAGAATAAAAAAGAGAGGTTCTTCTGAACTTCTCTTTTTTATTTATTAGGTTTAAATGTTGTGATTTTTTAAATTTCGTCCCAACCTTCAACAGCGGTGCTTTGGTTATAAGCCGTGACGTTGGCTTCAAAGAAGTTGCCCTTCACATTGCCTTCGCCGGTTGTGTCAGAAATTTGTTCTAAGTGCTTATATGGGTTTTTATCAAAGCCTTCATAAAGCGGTTTCAAGCCAATCGCACGCAGACGCTCATTGGCAATGAATTTTGTATATTGTTCAATCGTGTCTTTCGTAATGCCCATAATATTGTCGCCAATGATATGGTTGCTCCATGTGATTTCTTGTTCAACTGCTTTTTCAAACATTTCATAAATTTCATCATCACTGAAGAACACATCATTTTCTTTGCGGATTTCTTTGATGATATTGTTAAAAATCACACAGTGAGTGAGTTCGTCACGATTGATATATTTGATTTCGTCGGCGGTGCCAATCATCAAGCTTCTTGAAGCTAGATTATAAAAGAAATTGAAGCCATTGTAAAAATATATTCCCTCAAGCAAGAAGTTTGCAATCAGCACTTTTGCAAAGTTTTTATCATTTTTATTATCAATAAAATTTTGATAAATCTCCGCAATATATTTGTTTCTTTCCAAAAGAATCTCATCATCTCTCCAACGGTCGTAAATCTTCTCTCGCTTATCGGCGGGGATAATGCTCTCAATGATATAGGCGTAGCTTTGAGAGTGGATTGCCTCTTGATAAGTCTGAATAGATAAAATGAGGTTCACCTCTGGGGCAGTGATATAATCATTAATGTTTGGCAGGTTATTTGTTTGGATAGAATCCAAGAAAACGAGGAAAGAGAGAATGCCGTCATAGGCGTTTTGTTCCGCTTCTGTGAGTTCGTTATAGGCTCTTTTATCGTCAAACAGAGAAACTTTTTCAGGAATCCAAAAGTTTTCCATCATCAGACGATACATTTTATTTGCCCAAGTATATTTCACATTGTTTAAGTTGAACAAGTTGGTCACATTGCCTTTAATCATGCGGCGGTTGATGACCGAATCGTCGCCGTCAACATTAAACAGTTTTTTCCCCTTCATCTCTTCTCTCTCCTAACTTGCGCAACTAATACATTCTTCTTTTTCAGACGAACTTCCGTCTTTTTGAATTGTTCTGGTGTAGTATAGTGTTTTGATATCTTTTTTCCAAGCATCTAAAATGGTGTTGTATATATCTTGCGCACGGATATTTCTGTTTAAGTTATAAATGAGTTCAACAGAAATGCCAGTGTCTATCCATTTGTTGATGCGAGACATGATATCAACCACAACCGTTTGATTGATGTTTCTGTTTTCTTGATAAAACCAGAACTTGTCTTTGATAAAAGGTGGGCAGTTTGGCACACTGCCTTTGCCGTGAGTTTCAACAAAGAATTTGCTATAAACAGGCAAAACAGAAGCGGTGCAACCCTGAATGAGCGAAGAGCTCGTGTTTGGAGCAATGGCGGCAAGTTGAGAATTGCGAATGCCATATTTTGCCAAGTTATCATAAATTTCATTCCATTCTTGGGCATATTTTGAATGAGCAGTCATTTCAGTTCTGTCTTTATTCAAGATTATTCTCTTATCCCATTCAGAACCCTTATAAGCTTCAAAAGTGCCTTTCTTTTTAGCAATGTTAATGCTGGCTCTGATGTTATAAATTGCCATTTTTTCAAATAAATCATCTACATAATCTGCAGAATTTGTATATGGAATGTTGTTCAGGGCAAGCTTGTCCGCAAGTCCCATTGCTCCAATGCCGATAGTTCGATATCTGCGGTTATGTTGCAGACCTTCCAAAATTGGAACTTCTGTGAAGTCGATGGCATTATCTAAAATGCGGACAGAGGTTTGGCACACGGAATCTAGTTCTTTATCTGTGGTAATTGTTGAAAGGTTAATAGAAACGAGGTTGCACACATGAACCAACCCTTCAAAACTTTCAGCAACAATCTTACCACCTTCTAGGCGTCGGTCAGCAAATTTAGTTGGCTTAACGTTGCTGTGAGATTCTGTGCAGAGGTTTGTGCCTAAGATTGCACCATCGTGCTTGTTCGGGTTATATTTATTTAAGGTGTCCTTAAACGCAATATATGGCATGCCTGTTTCAATTTGTGTTTTCATCACACGTTTGATGAGTTCTTTTGCAGAAATGAATTTGAACATTTCCAATTTTCCTGCACGAGCCTCCATATAAAGTTCATTATAAAATTTTGTGAATTTTTCTCCCCAAAGGTCGGCAATTTCAACCTTATATTTTGAGCGAATCTCATTTGGGTCAACCAAGAGCCAATCTTCATTCTTTTCAACTTTTTTCATGAACAAATCAGGGATAATCACTTGTGGGAAGATGTCATAAGCTTTCATGCGTTGGTCGCCGTTTTCAGTGCGAAGCTCAAGAAAGTCTTCAATGTCCATATGCCATACATCTAAGGAAACGGTTACTGCACCTTTTCTTTTGCCTTGTTGGTTAACGGCAACAGCTGTGTCATTGATAATGCGAATCCAAGGCACAACGCCACCAGAAGAGTTTTTGATGCCTCTAATTCTTGCCCCTTTGCAACGCACTCTTGAAACGTTGCAGCCGACGCCTCCGCCAAACTTGGAAATGGCAGAGATTTGGTCGATGACATAGAAGATAGATTCACGGGAATCGTCCATTGCTGTAATAAAGCAAGAACTTAAGTTGCCATTTGGACGACGTAAATTCATCAAGAAAGGTGTGCCGAGAGAGATTTTGCGGTTGGCTAATTTTTCATAAGTATCTTTCACTTGAGCCATACGAACTGATTTGTCTTCATTTTGTTCAACAAGTAAAGAAATCGTCAAAAACATTTCTTGAGGAAGTTCAAAGATGTAATCTTTATGTTCACATAAATAACGTTTGATGAGTAAACTTGCACCTGCAAAGTCATAAACAAAGTCATAATCTGGATTGATGAATTTTCCCGCTTCAATGAGCTCTGCTTCTGAATATTTTTCGAGCAAAACATCAGTATATACTTTTTCTTGAACAGCATTCTTAACATATTGAAGGTAATTTTGGTAGATTGAACTTTCCTTCAGGTTTATGCCTCTTTTAAGGGAAGTGTTTTTGATGAGTTCAATAATTTTCAGGCGACCTGCAACGTTTTTCCAATCAGGATTGAGGACATCTGTTCTTTTGACAGCGCTCAGTGTGAGGTGACCAAGAATTTCAGAACTTTTGATGTTTTCTTTAAGAATGGATTCAATGTCGTTGATGAGGTCTTCTTTAGGAAGGTCGAATCCGGCAGTTGCAATCTCAATGATATGATTGAGTTTCTTAGGGGAATAATTTTCAGGGCTGCCGTTTCTTTTAATTATTTGAAAATCAGTCATCTTTTTAAAACCTTCTATTTATGTTGATATACTATATATTGTGTTCAATTTTGAAAGTTAACACAATATGTTGAGTAAATCGTTAATTTTGAGATTAATTCAGAAAAAAAATCTAAAAAAATTTTAACCGATTGAAATATAAATTAAATATAATTTGTAATCTTTTAGAATCTTGTGGAAAAGTAGGAATTGTTTTCATTTTTGGTTATTGAAAAGTTAATAAATATCTTTTATATTCTTCTTATGAAAATTTATGTGAAAAAGTATTTGTATGTTTAAGAAATGGATTGAAGCTGGAAAAATTTATGCCGACAAAAGAATGATTGTGATGGTTCTTTTGGGGTTCTCAAGTGGTTTTCCAGGAGCGTTGGTGGGAAGCACCTTAAGCCTTTGGCTTAAAAAAATGAATATTACGAATCAGACGATTGGTTTGTTTTCGCTTATAAAAGTTCCATATAGTTTTAAGTGGCTGTGGGCACCTATTGTTGATACGGTTCGAATTCCCTTGCTTTATAAGTTGGGGCGAAGAAAAAGTTGGGCAATTGTTTCTCAAGTTATGTTGATTGTTTTTATTTTAGCAATGTCTCAGGTGAATCCTCTCACAAATTTATGGCTTTTAGGTGTTTTTGGTTTTTTTGTGGTGATTGCTTCCGCTTCGCAAGATATTGTGCTTGATGCTTATCGTGTTGAAAGTTTTGATGATAAGGAGCAGGGGGCAGGCACAGCAATCTTTATTTTGGGATATCGTCTTGGTATGATTTTCTCTGGGGCAGGAGCTTTGTTTCTGGCTTCCAAACTTGGTTGGAATAGTGTTTATATTGTAATGTCTCTTGGTGCCTTGGTCGGACTTTTCACAATGCTATTTATTAATGAATCATCAGCACCAAGGAAAAGAAAGTATCAAGGGACTAGAAAACAGCGGTTATGTTTGTTTTTTAGAAATTCCGTTGTTGCTCCTTTTGCTGACTTTTTGAAAAGAACAAATTGGAAGATTATTCTTCTCTTTATTTTTCTTTATAAAATGAGCGATGCTTATATGGGTCCAATGGTTTATCCTTTCTATGATGAGATGGGATTTACGGAAATTGAAATTGCTAAAATTTCTAAGATTTTTGGAATGGGAGCAACCATTTTGGGAGGCATTATTGGTGGCTTGATTGCCATGAGATATAATCTTATGACAACTTTGCTGGTTGGAGGTATCTTGCAAGGACTTTCAAACTTGATGTTTGCTGCACAAGCTTATGTTGGACATGATGTAAATTTCTTGATGTTGACTATTTCCGTTGAAAATATTGCAGGCGGAATTGGCACAGCGGCTTTCGTGGCTTATTTATCATCGCTTTGTAATCCACTTTATACGGCAACGCAATATGCTCTGCTTTCGTCTTTGATGACACTCCTTCGAGATGTTGTTGCTGCCAGTAGTGGTTTCTTAGCCGTAGCTGTTTCTTGGCCGGTCTTTTTCATAATCACATCGCTTTTAGCGTTACCAGCTCTCTTCTTATTGCCATTTTTAGACAAAAGATAGGGTTGTCAAACATTTAATTTATGCTATTGATGTTCTCAATGTTTAATTATTTGTTTTTTATTATAGTTTTTTGAAAAAGTTTTACCGAAAAAGGTATGTTTTTATTTATTTTTTAAGTTTTAAAATTTGGTTCATAAATTTGTTTTTGATGAATTCTCTCTTTCTCTTTTTATTTATGTCATTCTTTTTATGAGAAAGGGTCTATATAGGAGTCGTGAGATTCCCCCACTTACCTTTTTTAATGATTAAACTTTTTACCCCATCGCTCTCCTTATTGGGAGCCATGGGGTTTTTTTATAAGTCTGGAAAAGTAAAGAGTCCTCTTTCAAGCACATTATGTGCTCTTACCAAGAAGAGTTCCTTTTTTAGAGGAATGTGAAGCAAGGCATCATTGTTAATGATGGTTGTTTCATAAAGCGCCTCAGGAGAGAGTGTTATTTCGTCTCCGAGCCTTCTTTCAGTGAGGGGAATGATTTTCCGATAACCCTCCGTTCCCAAAATCAAGAAATTTTCATTATGAATAATGCTATATGTGCTTCTTTTGTTCACATAGGCATATTCATTACTTTGCATAAAGGTTGAAATAATCATCTCATCTTTATGATGTGGGTCTTTCGCAAGGTAGTATTTTTGCAAGAAAGGAAGCCCAATTAGTTCTTCTCTCATCAGAATTGACGGAAAAAAATATGACAAGGCTCCATTTATATCTGTGAACGTGAAATAGAACTTATTTGCCGTATATCTTTTGATATTACTTCTTTGCCAAACACCATATCCATTCATAAAACGAAGGGTGAGGAGATTATTCTCATTCCTGTCAATTGTTAAAGTGCCTTGATTCATCTTTAACATTGTTGTTTTGCTTTTGATAATTTCCATAAGTCAATAATATTTTAATAATTAATTTTCAAGATGATAATAGCAAATTGTTCTTTTTCGTCAAACAAATTATACACTTGACAAAAAATGACAAAAATGAGATTATCCCGCATAGAAGTTATTATTTATTCAAATTATTTAATCTATTGAATTATGGAAACAATACATATTATACAGCTTATTTTGGGCGTTTTATTGATTCTTTTTCACTATGAGGTGATTAGAATTTTCAGAACAAAAAATTCTGAACTTTTTTCAAGGTTTCTTATTCTTGGTATGATAAGTTTGGTCATATATCTCTTCATTGGCTATCAATGGCTTAAGGGAGAAGATATTTATTTCTTTTTGAAGATCCTCTGCTTAACGCTAATTGTTCTTCAGGCGATTGCTCTTAGAAATTTTTTAAAATTTTTTTGGTTTGAAGCAACACAGGAGAGTTTATTAATAAATCCTGAGCAAGTTAGAAACAGATTACGAGAAGAAAGAATCCCATTGAAAGATTTGCCAGTTTTTTTGGTAACCGTCGAAAAGGATTTTTATTGGTTTATTGGTAAAAATTTATATTTCCCAAATTATATGGTGGGGAGTGATGGAGAGTTTTGCTTAGAACCTGAAAAACTTGGCTATGAGTTCGTTATTGATCCTCAGCTTGTGATTGAATATGACACCTTTTTTGGAAAGTTTCGTCTGACGATTGAAAATCCTGAAGTGGATGTTCTAAATGAACTTTCCAATAAATTATCAATAGAAGAAAAGGAGCCTCAATAAGGCTCCTTTTTTTATGAAATTTTTAAGTCTTTCTGAACTTTGTCATTTAATAGAAGTTTCTCAATTTTTTCTGCTTCTGCAAAGCTTTCATCAACTTTGAAAATGATTTGTGGCACATAGCGAAGCTCAGTTCTTGAGGCAACTTGCTTACGAAAGAAATTCGCTGCCAGTTGTAAGCCTTTAAGCACTTCTTCGTTTTTATTGTCATCTGAAGTGACGAAGAAAACGTTGCTATATTTCAAGTCTGGTGAAATTCTAACTTCTGTGATAGTCACAAGAACATTAATTTCTGCTAGATTTCTGATTTCGCCACGCTCAATTAAGCCGGCAATAATTTTTTTAATTTCTTGCCCAACTTTAAGTTGGCGTTGTGATTGTTCCTGGAGTAGCATATTAATTCCTTATCTTATTTGTTCAAAAATTAAAGTTGTCTTTCAAGTTCTTCAACTTCATAGCATTCAATGTAGTCACCTTCTTTGATGTCATCATATTTTTCAAAGCTCATACCACATTCATAGCCAGATTTAACTTCTTTCACATCGTCTTTGGCACGTTTGAGTTGTCCAAGACCACCGTCATGAATGACCACGTTGTCACGGAGTAAGCGAACTTTCGCCCCACGTTTCACAAAGCCTTCTGTGACCATACATCCCGCAACCTTACCAATACCAGTAATGTTGAAGACTTTACGGATTTCAGCATAACCGATGATTTTTTCACGAAGTTCAGGAGAAAGCATACCTTGGAGGGCTTTCTTAACATCATCTGCAACGTCATAAATGATTGAGTAGTAGCGAATGTCAATGCCGTCACGTTTTGCCATATCACGAGCTTGCGGAATCGCACGAACGTTAAAGCCAATGATGAACGCATGAGAAGCTTTTGCCAAAGTAACGTCTGATTCAGAAATTGGACCCACAGCAGAGTGCAAAATCTGAACAGAAACTTCTTCGTTTGAAAGTTTGTTCAAAATGCCTTCAATCGCTTCAATTGAGCCTTGAACGTCTGCTTTGATAATGATTGGTAAATGTTTAATTTCACCAGACTTAATCTTATCAAGCATTTGTTCCATCGCTGTTTTAGCACTTTTAACAATCTTTGCATCTCTTTCTTTGTTAATGCGATATGTTGTTACTTCACGAGCTTGTTCTTCACTATCTGCCACAACAAAAGTGTCCCCAGCAGAAGGCGTGCCTTGAAGCCCCAAAACCTCAACTGGTGTTGAAGGTCTAGCACTTTCAATTTTTTTACCATGTTCGTTAAACATTGCACGAACACGACCCCATTCTTTTCCAGCAACAAAGATGTCACCAATTTGCAATGTTCCTCTTTGAACCAAAACGGTTGCCACAGAACCACGGCCTTTTTCCATTTTTGCTTCAACAACAGTTCCGTCGCCTTTGCGATTAGGGTTTGCTTTTAAATCAAGCATTTCTGCTTGGAGAAGCACAGCTTCCAAAAGACCTTTAATGTTAATTCTTTTCTTTGCAGAAACTTCAACACAAAGTGTTTCGCCACCCATATCTTCAACAGCAATGCCATGATTAAGCAAATCTGTTTTAACACGAAGCGGGTCAGCCCCAGGAAGGTCAATTTTGTTAATTGCAACAACAATTGGAACACCAGCAGCTTGAGCATGGCGAATCGCTTCAATCGTTTGTGGCATAATGCCGTCATTGGCGGCAACCACCAAGATAACAATATCTGTCACTTTTGCACCACGGGCACGCATTTCGGAAAATGCTTCGTGTCCTGGGGTGTCAATGAAGGTGACTTTGTTGCCATTTTCAAGACCTACTTGGTAAGCACCAATATGTTGGGTGATGCCACCAGCTTCTCTGTCAGCAACGTTTGTTTCTCTTAAGGCATCGAGCAAAGAGGTTTTACCATGGTCAACGTGTCCCATAACCGTTACAACAGGAGCACGGAAAACTAATTCCTCTTCAGTGTCTTCATGGTCAATCAAGTTTTGTTCAACATCACTATCTGCCACACGTTTGAATTTGTGACCAAGTTCTTCAACCACGATTTGTGCTGTGTCGGCGTCAATTGGTTGGTTAATTGTTGCCATGACACCTAAAGCCATCAATTTTTTAATGACTTCTGCACTTTTTTCAGCCATACGGTTTGCAAGCTCTTGAACGGTGATAATTTCAGGAATAATAACTTCCTTAATCACTTTTTCTTGAGGGTGTTGAATTTGAGCTTGTTTTGGTTGTTTTCTTTTGAAGCGACGTCTTTGACCACCAAATCCATAATCATCTTCATCTTCGTCAGAAGAGAAACTGTGAACATTTGGTTTGTTGCTTCTTTTTTGTGGTTCAAAGCTTCTTTTTGTTACTTTTTTGCGTTCTTCAAAGTCATCAGAAGGTGTTTCTTTTTTGTTTTTCTTGAAGTCTTCAGTAGGTTCTTCAAAGTCACGCGTTTTTTTCTCTTTAAATTTTGGAGCAGGTTTTTCTTCTGTTGTTTTTTCACTTTTTGCAACAACAGGTTTTTCTTCTTTTTTCAAAGTAGATTGTTTTTCTTCTTCCTGTCTTCTTTTTTCTTCCTCTTCTCTTTGCTTTTGACGCAAAACTTCTCTTTCTTCTTCTTCTTGAAGTCTTTTTGCTTCGTGTTCTTTTGCTTCAGCAATGAGTTTTAGCTTAGCCGCCATGTGGTCATCAATTTTGACATTTTCATCGGCCTTAGGGCTAGCACTTTGTTGGGTAATTATTCTCTTTTTGCGAACTTCAACTTGCACAACTTTTTTGCCATCAGAAGCATTGGCTCTTGAGCCATCTCCGATGTTCTTCAAAGTTAGGGTTGATTTACTTGATAATGTTAGTTTGTTATCACTCATTATAACATTTCCTTGTCTTTTTCTAATTTTCTAAAAAATTTTTAAGTTTCATAAAATCTTTATGGACGGTTTTTGCCATTGGGCTTTTCTTAAAAGCAATATGCACGGTGTTGGTTTTATCTAATGCCCTGTCTAACTCCTCAATTGTGTATAAAGAAAAAATTTCTATTTCTTTTGCAAGAGAAATAATTTTGTTATGTCCATCATCTCCTGCGTCTTTTGCTTCTAAGAGAAAGGCTGCTTTATCATGAATAATGACTTCTCTAACTTTCTCAAAACCAGTAATTAAAATGCCGGCTTTACGAGAAATGTTAATGGAATCAAGCCCTTTCTTTTTCATTATTTTTTCAACTTGAGTGATAAGTTCCATGTTTTCATTCAAGTTCTTTTTGTAAAATTTTGAAAATAATTTTTTTTCAATTGCTTTCTTGAGTGTCGAAATCGAATTTTCGACATAAACACCTTTGCCTGCAAACTTCTTTTGGAAGTCTGGAATGAGCAAGCCTTCTGCTTCAGTGAAGCGAAGAAGATGTTCAATCTCCTTCACTTCGCCAGAAACAATAGACTTTCTTGTGGTGTCAAGTTCTCTTGTCAACTATTTTTCCTCTTCAAACCAGTGAGCTCTAGCATTCATAATGATGCGGTTTGCTTCAACTTCTGAAATTGCGGTTTCACCCAAAATTTCGATAAGTTCGTCAGCAGCAAGATCTGCCAAGTCATCGATGTTTTTGATTTCTGCTTTTGCCAAAGTGATGACCATGTCTTGGTCAAGACCTTCAACAGTTTTAAGGCTTTCATCAATGCCTAAGTCTTTAGATTGAGCAGCAAATTCTTTGTCTCTGTTTTGAACAAAATTAATGGCGCGTGTTTGAAGTTCTTTCGCAACATCTTCATCAAAGCCTTCAATGTCTGTGATTTCAGAAAGATCAACCAACGCAATTTCATCAACCTTAGAGAAACCTTCTGCAATGAGCAAGTGAGCAATCATTTCATCAACGTCTAAAGCTTCCATAAATCTTTGTGAACGAACTTTGTTTTCGTTAGCTCTTCTTTCTTGTTCTTGGTCTTCAGTTAAAACATCAATATCACTATTGATGAGTTGAGAAGCAAGTTTAACGTTTTGGCCACGACGACCAATAGCGATTGAGAATTGTTCTTGTGGCACAACAACTTCAATGCGGTTGCTGTCTTCATCAATCACCACTTTAGAAACTTCTGCAGGTGCAAGTGCACTAACAATGAATTGTGCTTTGTCTTCTGAATATTGAATGACGTCAATTTTTTCACCTTGCAGTTCGTTAACAACTGCTTGAACACGAATGCCTCGCAAGCCAACTGTTGCGCCAACGGCATCAATGGTCACATCATCTGTTTTAACTGCGATTTTTGCTTTTGACCCAGGGTCACGAGCAACGCCAACAATTTTAACAATTCCATCATAGATTTCTGGCACTTCTGAAGTGAAAAGTTTTTCCAAAAATTCAGGGCAAGTACGAGAAAGAAAGATTTGTGGACCTTTTGTTTCTTTACGAACTTCAAGGACGTAAGCACGAACACGGTCACCGTTTTTGAACTTTTCACGAGGGATAATTTCGTCACGGCGTAAAACAGCTTCAGCCTTACCAATGTCTAAAACAACATTACCAAATTCAACTCTTTTGACTGTCCCATTGATGATTGCACCAACTTTTTGAACATATTCTTCATATTGCTTGTTTCTTTCAGCTTCGCGCACTTTTTGAGTGATAACTTGTTTTGCTGTTTGAGCGGCAATACGTCCGAAATCAATTGGAGGAAGTTGGTCAATTAAAAATTCGCCAACAGTTGCGTTTTTGTCGTAAAGTTTTGCATCTTCCAAAACAAGTTGTGCAGCATCATTTTCAATTTCTTCAACTGAGGCAACAACTTCACGATATCTTGCCAAGTTAATTGCACCTGTTTTGCGGTCAATATTTGCTCTAATATCATGTTCAAATCCATATTTTGAACGAGCGGCTTTTTGAATAGCAACTTCCATAGCGACAAAAACATCTTCTCTTTCAATGTTTTTTTCTCTGGCAACAGTGTCAGCAACTAATATGATTTCAGGTCTTGGCATATTTTCAATGTTTGACATTTTCTTCCTCTTAAAAATTTAGTTTTCTTCAATTTGTTGTTGGTATGATTTTAGAAGCTCGTCCGTTAAAACGAGTTTTGATTTCAAGACATTATCAAAGCTGACGGTATAGTTGTTGCCATCAGTTTCAATTTCAATCTTATCGCCTTTGACAGAAAGAAGTTTTCCTTTGAATCTTTTTCTTTCTTCAACGGCTGTTAGGGTGTCGATTTTTGCTTCAAAACCGACAAATTTTTCAAAATGCTCAATCTTGGTGAGTGGGCGGTCAACCCCTGGAGAGCTAACTTCTAACACATATTCAATATCGATGTTTAAATCGAGAGGCTCTTCAATGGCTTTACTGACTTTGACACAGTCATCAACAATGATTGGCTTTCCATTCTTATTATCAATCATAATCTGCAAAGTTGGTCTGGCTTGACCCATAAGCATTACTCTAACAATCTCATAACCCATTTCATCAATGATTGGGGCGATAATGCTTTCAATTTTTTCTTCAGTTTTCATAAAATGTCCTGTTTTTCTTATGAAAGAAGGTGGGGTTCTCACCCCACCTTCAATAATATTTATCAAATTATGCTCTGTATATCATGAATCTTTTTTAAAAGCTAGTCTTTTTTTCAAGATAAACAGAGGTATAAAAAAACCAAACCACATAAAAATTGATAACCGCAGCGAAGAGAACATCGCTAAAAAAGTGGTATCCCTGAACAATGCGACTCATTCCGACAAGAACTGTGAAGAAAAGGGAGAATATAATTGCTAAATTTCTATATTTCACGGGGCAAAGCAGGGCTAGACTGAGTGTCCACATGGCAACGGCAGTGTGTCCTGAAACGAAAGAGCAATCCCAAGAACATTGGTCAGAGGGAATGAGTGCTGAAGAAAAGTGTTTGTCTCCATTAAATTCAATAATTTGAAAGGGTCTGGCTCTGCCCCACATGGTTTTGAAAAGTGCATTTGTAATTAATAAAGGACCTGTGAGCATTGAACCAAAGAGAAAAATCATCTTTTTTCTTTCAATTTTTTGAAATAGTCCTAGCAAAAGAAAAATAAAGGATAATAAGACCAAAGACACTGGTAAGACATGGTTTAATGCGTAAAAAATTTCATTATCTTTGAGGTGGAAAAGGTCTTCCTTGAAGAAAATGCGACTAAAAAAAAGGTCGATTTGTTCTGAAAAAAGTCCAACCAGAATAAGTCCTAGTCCAAAAGTTAAAGGAAGCGTTGGTTTTTTTTCAAAGCGTTCATAAAGTTTCATTAGCCGTCCTCAAGGTGAAGTAGAAGGGACACAGAAAACAAGATGGTAATCAGTGAGGGTGAAAGCACAGCCAACCAAATTGGGATATAATCATTTAAGCCGAACGCATAAATGACTTGTGACAGGAAATAAACCGTGAACCCTGTGGTGACCCCGCCAACAATCATCAAAATCACACCCCCTTTACGTGTGTTGGGGCGAAGTGAAAAGACGGCTGCCACAAAAATCATCGCACAAAGCAGAAATGGTGAAACAAGCAAGGTGAGATATCTCATATAGTGCTTTTGCACGGAGAACCCTGAGAGTTCATAAAATCTTATGGTTTCAGGTAAATCCCAAAAGGAAATGGCTTCAGGTTCAATAAAGTTTTCTTTAATACGTTCGATGTTTAAGCTGGTTGGATATTTCAGGTTGCTGATTGTTTCTGTTTCTTTTCCTGCTGTATAAATTTTAATGTCAGCAAGGTCGAAGAAGCCATTGTTTAATTCTCCAGCAAAAGCTTCAAGGCGTCTGATTGGGCGAGAGGTTTTGTCTGTTTCAATCAGGGTGATTTTGTTAAGGAGTAAATTTGCATTCACTTGACGGAGCGATTTTGCATGAAAAACCATAGTTTCATCATTATTAATGGCTTCTCGAATCCACAAGCCTTTGCTGTTAAAAAGCATTGCTTTCGGATTTTTTGTTTTAAATCGATAGTCTAATGTTTCGTGGATTTCATACATCTGTGAAGCAATTGGATTTAGCAATATGATATTGATGACGCCAATGGCAAAAGCCGTAAATAAAACAGGATATAAAAAGCCCCAGACGGAAACGCCAGCGGCACGAATCACGACAAACTCATTGCTTTTGCTAAACTTCCAAAAAGTCATCATTGCAGCAATCATCACCACAAACGGGAAGACCATTTCTAAGGTTCGAGGGAGTTTGGTGAACGCCATTTGCAAAACAAAGTCAAATCCGACATCGCTACGGTCTGAAACTCTGCGGAGCAAATCAATTACTTCAAACATCAAGATAATGCCGAGAATCATAAACAATACGGCAATGAAGTTTACGAGAAAACTACGAATGAGATATTTTGAAATGAGGTTGTTTATTTTCATTCTTTTGGAAAATCCTTTTTATTTATTAGCCTGAGTATATAAATTCTCACTAATTTAGCAAGTTTATTTTTGGTTGTTTGTCAGGCGCTTTTCCTCTTCCATTTGATGTTGTTTTGCTTCAATCACTTCTTTGCGAATTTTTTGAGTGCGAGAAAAGAGTTTGAAAAGTTCATCACCTTCATTCCAGCGAATGTTTCTTTGGAGGGCAATTAAATCTTCAACGAATCTTTGAATTAGTTCTAAAATCGTTTCTTTGTTGTTCAAGAAAATGTCACGCCACATGGTGGGGTCTGACCCCGCAATTCGAGTGAAATCACGAAAACCAGAGGCGGAATATTTAATGATTTCTTGCTGTTCATAGCCTTCTAAGTCAGCAACCGTTCCCACAATTGAAAAAGCAATTAAGTGAGGCAGGTGCGACACAGCCGCCATCACTTTGTCGTGATGTTTCGGGGTCATAATGTCAATTTTCATCTTGGCTTTTGCCCAAAGCTTTGAAATTTTTGTAATTGCTTCTTCGGTTGAGCGAGCGGAAGGGGTGATGATAAACCATCTGTCTTCAAACATTTCTGCAAAGCCAACTTCAGGACCTGATTTTTCAATCCCTGCAACAGGGTGTCCGGCAACAAAGACAATGCCTGATTCATCTGTAATATGTTTTTCAACATCTCTAATGGCACATCTTTTAACCGAGCCAACGTCCGTGATAATTGTTCCGTCTTTGAGGTGAGGCACAATGTTTCTGGTGATTTCGGAATAAGTGCCGACAGGAGAAGCATAGATAATAAGTTCAGCATCTTTAACAGCAGCAATGAGGTCGTCTTGGACTTCGTCGCAAATCTTGAGTTCAAGGGCTTGTTTGAGATATGTCAAATTAACATCATAGGCAACTAATTTTTTTGCAAGATGTTCTTTTTTTATGACTCTGGCAATGGATGAACCAATCATGCCAATGCCAATGATGGTGACTTTATCAAACATTTAAAATTTTCCTTGTTTTAGGTGAAAAGCAAAGAGAGGTAACGTTCAACCGCAGAGGCTAGAATGACCACAATATTTTTACCTTGCATGTCTTCTCTTGCTCCAACTTTGAGGGCTGCTGCCAAAGCCGCACCACCAGAAATGCCAATTGGCAAGCCTTCTGCTTTTGCAGTGATACCAACCATTTCCCAAGCTTCTTCATCAGTGATATCAACAACTTCGTTCACTAAGTCTTTTTCATAAAATTTAGGGATAAAACCAGCTCCAATCCCAGGGATTTTATGTGGGCCTTTCAATCCACCATTCAAGACAGGGCTTCCAGCAGGTTCAACTGCCACAACATATAAGTCTGGATTATAAGTTTTAAGTGTTGAAGCAACGCCGTTGATTGTTCCCGCTGTTCCAACCGCACTGATGAAGCAGTCGATGTTGCCGTCTGTTTGTTCAATCAGTTCAATAGCAGTGCCAAGTTTGTGTGCTTCTGGGTTGGCTTCGTTTTCAAATTGTTGTGTTAGAATGACGTTAGGGTTTTTCGCTGCAAGCAATTCTGCTTTTTTAATTGCACCATTCATGCCTTCCCCTTGAGGGGTTAACACAACTTCTGCACCAAAGTGTTTCATCATTTCAATGCGTTCAACAGACATATTTTCAGGCATCAAAATAACCAGTTTATAGCCTTTTGAAGCACAGAGTGCAGAGAGGGCAATGCCGGTGTTTCCAGATGTTGCTTCAACAAAAACAGTGTCTTCGGTAATGCGTCCAGATTTTTCAGCACTTTCAATCATTCTTGCAGCAATGCGATCTTTGACGGAAAACAAGGGATTATAAAATTCACATTTTCCTAGAATATTTGCTTTTACATTGTATTTTTCTGCCAGACGGTTGAGTCTGATAAGCGGTGTGTCACCAACCATTTCAGTGATAGAATTGTATATCTTTTGCATTTAGTCGCCCTAACTTGGATATTGAAGTTGTTTAAAAAATATTTTATAATTTGTAATTTAGCAAGATTTGATTATTATTACAACAAATATTAAAAGATAGTAAGAGATGAAAAAAGAGTTGAAATTTTTTGTGGTTTTGTTTGGAATGATGTTGTCTGGCGAGGCTTTCGCTGTCAGCTTAGATTCTGTTTATCGTGATGTGGTGCGTTCCACACATGATGGTTATCTACCTGTTTTTGTTAAAAATAGAGAAACACCAACGTTGGATATTGATGAAACAAAGTTTGACACATCTTATAGTGAAGATGAAAAAGTTTATGAAATTGAAAAGCTTGATTTCAGTAAAGATGCCAGAATGAAAAAACTTGCCGCTATTCGTGCACATGATGAATGGTTGAGAACAATCGAATCGATTGAGATGAGAAATGTGACTCCTGTTGACTTGGAAAGGGTGGAGCAAAGAGTTGCTCAAAATGAGCCTCGTGCGGTGGAAATTTATGCGTGGATGTTTGCTAAAGGCGTTGGCGTTGAAAAAAATTTAGTAAAGTCTTTCCGTCTTTATCGTCATGCGGAAGAGCTTCATGTTGAGAAAGCTAAGGAAAATGCGTTGAAAGTTTATGAAGTGATGACGCAAGAGCAAAAAAAGAAAGTTTTATATAATTAATGAAAAGAAAAAACCTCCGAATTTCGGAGGTTTTTTTAGGGGAAAGATTATTCGGCTTCGTTTAGAACTTCATTCAGTTCATCAAACAAGTCTTTCATGAAAACTGGAAGTCCAATTTGGCGAACTCTTTTCATTCTTTCACCAGAGATAATTCGTTGAACTTTCGCTACTGTGTCATCGATGTTATCATTAATGACAACATAATCATAACCAGCAATATATGAAAGGCGAGTTCTGAAAGCTTTCATTCTTTTTTTGATGGTTGCGAGGTCATCACCACGGTTGATGAGTCTTTCTTTTAAAGCTCTAATAGAAGGCGGAAGAAGCCCGATTGTGACGACATCATCACCGGCTTTGCCTTTGAGTTGCACAATTCCTGGGAAGTCTAAGTCAAACAAAACGTCTTGTCCAACTTTTAGAAAATTTTCAACTTCTGAACGAAGGGTGCCATATTTGTTGCCGTAATCTGATTCAACATGTTCATAAAAGGCATCTTGAGAAAGAAGATCATTATATTTTTCATCGGTGACATAGTAATAGTTCACGCCTTCTTTTTCGCCTTCACGCATGGGACGATTTGTGACAGAGATTGAGAACTTTAAGTTTTTATCTTGCTTAATGAGTCTTTCGATGACGGTGTTTTTTCCTGAACCAGAAAGCCCGTCAAAGATGAACATGGCTCCGCGGCGGGTTTTTCTTAAATAGTCGGCTACGTCTTTCATTATTCTTTCCTTTTGATAATTATTCGATATTTTGAATTTGTTCTCTAAATTGTTCAATGAGCGTTTTTAACTCCATACCTAAATTGGTGATGGTGATGTCGACAGATTTTGAACAAGTGGTGTTTGCTTCACGGTTAAGTTCTTGGCAAAGAAAATCTAGCTTTCTACCTACGGCCTCTTTGCTGTTTAAAAGTTCGTGAGCAGTTTTGAGATGAAGTTGCAAACGATCAATCTCTTCTTTGATATCTGCTTTGGCGATATAGAAAACAATTTCTTGTGCTAGTCTTTCTTCAGAAACATTATTGCCTGTTTCTAAGAGGTTTTTGAGTTGAAGGTTGATCTTTTCCTTCAGTTTTTCAGGAATGCTCTCAAAAATTTGTGCAATTTCTTCAGCATTTTTTTGAATTTTTGTTAAGATTTCAACGAGAGCTAGTTTTGTTTTTGCCCCTTCGCTATCACGGCTTATTTTTAGGTTCTTACAAACTTCTTCAAAATCGGCAAATAGCTTTTCTTGAAGGGCTAAAATTTCTTCTTCAGAAAGCTTGTTTTCTTCAACTTCAATCACGCCTTTAATGTTTAAGAGGTCGCTCGCTTTTGGCTTGTCAAGTTCTTGAGGGTTTGTTTGATAAAGTTCAATTGCTTTTGCGGTGATTTGAGAGAGAATTTCTTGATTGATTTTAATCTTTTGTTCATTCTTATTGCTGTTGATGTCTAAACTGACATTAAAACTGCCTCGAGTGAAATATTTAGAGAGAATGTTTCTCATTTGGATAGACATATCTCCAAGCCAAGAGGGTGTTCTTAATTTTAAGTCAATATTTTTGCCATTAACGCTTTTTAACTCAAAAGACCAAGTCAGTGTTGTGTTGTCAAAAAAATGCTCTCCATTTTTGCTTGCAAAACCGGTCATGCTTGAAATGCTCAAAATCTCTCTCCTTGTCTTTTTTAATTTTTTGGTATTATAATCTAAAATCATTAAAATTCTACTAGGGATAATCAAAATGAACAATCTTTATAAAAATATTTTAATTACGGGTGCAAGTTCTGGCATTGGTGAAGGATTAGCCATTTTTTATGCTCAAAATGGGGCGAAGAATCTGTTTCTTTGTGGTCGTAATAAAGAAAGGCTTAAAAAAGTTTCTGAAGAATGTCGTAAATTTTGTAAAAATGTTTTTGAAGAAGTGTTAGATGTGACAGATAAAAAAAAGACTTTCGCATGGATTGAAAGTTGTAATAAAAAAGCGGCATTGGATTTGGTGGTGGCTAATGCGGGAATCGGCACTTGTGATGATTCTCATGAGGCGACCTATCAAACATTTGAAGTGAATGTGTTTGGGGTATTGAACACTTCTTTGCCGGCTATTGAGGTTTTTAAGAAAAATAAGAAAGCAAAGCATAAAACGTTGGCGGTTGTGTCAAGCATTGCCGGATATCATGGGCTTTGTACTTGTCCTGATTATAGTGCTTCCAAAGCTTGTGTCAAAGCTTGGGGAGAAGCGCAAAGAGTGAAGCTTAATCCTCTAGGAATCAATGTGACGGTTATTTGCCCAGGGTTTGTAAAATCAAGAATTACAGACCAGAACACTTGTGCAATGCCGGGGATTTTAGAAATTGATGAGGCGGCAAAGGTGATTTCAGATGGCTTAAATAAGAAAAAAGCAATCATTGCTTTCCCTTGGTATCTAAGGTTTTCAACTTGGGTCTTGTCTATTTTGCCAAACTGGGTGAGTGATTATATTTATGCGAAACTTCCTGAAAAAGCATAATAAAACTTGTATAATGGTCTGCTAATACAGAAATATCAGAGATTTTCCTTGGTCACGTACTTTTTTGTACGCTCAAAAAAAATTTTCTTCATTCCCTCTTATCAGTCTCATCCTTCAAGTTTTTAGGAAATTATAATAAGTTTCAAACTTTAAACAAAAAAAGAAACTCGGTGCCTAACATCACGGAGTTTCTTTTAAATAGGGTGTGTTTTTGCTTTTTAAAGCAAAAACGTATATGCAAATCGGATAAAACCCTTATAAAATGAATTTCTAATGTCATTTATATTTGCGTATACTCTTTTTATTTTTATCGCTTCGTTCTTCCCAACATAATACATTATGATGTACAATATGAAAGGAGAAAAGATAAACAACACGCCAATCAGAATTGGAAAAACAATTTCTGCGGGACTATTTACAATATATGCAAAACCATTAGCGGCTAAGAAAGCTGCAAAGGCCCATATAAATGTAAAAGCTGTTACGGCTCCAATTGTTCTAAATGTTGTTTTCTTTTTTGACTTTTCATTCCCCACCATAAGACCGTCTAGGACGGCAAGGGAAATGATAACTATCAACAAAATGATAGGTAAAGATAAAGTTCCCATAACTAAATATTTTAAGGGGTTAATAATACAAATTAATTATTCAAAAGTGAGCGTATTATGACTCGTAAAAACTTAATTGTCAAATTTTTTTGAAAAATATTGTCTAAATTGTATCTTTCTGTTATAAAGAGAGCGTTTTTGATGTGGATATAAAGGGTTGAATTTATGGCGAGAAAGAAAAAAGGTGAAGATTTAAACGGCTGGTTAATTATAGACAAACCGAGGGATATAACCTCAAATGCGGTGGTAAATATTACTCGCAGAATTTTTAATGCAAATAAAAATGGGCACACAGGCACCCTAGACCCTTTTGCCACAGGTGTTTTGCCAATTGCTTTTGGCGAAGCAACCAAGCTTATCTCATATGTGATGGACGGTGATAAAGAATATGAATTTCTCATTCAATGGGGCGTTGAGACTTCAACCGACGACACTGAGGGAGAAATTGTTGGCGAATCAGAGGTTTTCCCGTCAAAAGAAGAAATCTTGAAAATGATTCCACAGTTTATTGGTAAAATTAAACAAACGCCTTCCGCTTTTTCTGCTATTAAAATCAATGGACAACGTGCCTATGATTTAGCTCGTAAAGGCGAAGATGTTGAGATGCCTGAGCGAGAAATTGAAATTTATGCCTTAGAATTGCTTGAAGAATTGCCGAATCATCAGGCAAAATTTAGGGTAGCTTGTTCTAAAGGGACATATGTGAGAACTTTAGGAAAAGATTTGGCAAAAAAACTAGGCACACTAGGCTATTTGCTTGAACTTCGTCGCACGAAGTGTGGGGTTTTTAGTTCTGATGATAATATTTTACTAGATAAAATAAAAAAAATAGAGTACAAAGAGGAACTTGCAAAAGTTTTGCTACCGATAGAGACATCTCTGCGCGACATCGCGGAGATTGCCGTTTCGGAAGCAGATGCTGCTAAACTCAAACAGGGTCAGAAAATTTCTCCTAAACCGTATCAAATTGATGCGTTAATTGGAAGAGAAGTTGTGGCTGTGTTTGAAGGTCGTTTGGTGGCGATTGTTGGGGTGGACGTGTCTAAGATATCGCCACTTCGAGTTTTTAATTTATAATAATAAGGAAAAATTGATGTCGATTACTAAAGAACAAAAAGAAGAAATTTTCAAAAATTTCGGAAGAACTGCAAATGATACTGGTTGCCCTGAAGTTCAAATTGCAATTTGGACATACAGAATCAACTCTCTTATTGAACACTTCAATGTTCATAAGAAAGATAACCACTCACGCGTTGGTTTGATGCAAATGGTTGGTAAACGTCGTAGACTTCTTGACTACTTAAAAGCTAATGACGAATCCAGATACCAAGAAGTTATCGCGAAATTAAATATTCGTAGATAAAATCGTTTTTTATGGCCGGCTAAGGCAGAAATTGAGGGGAGAAATTTTTAGTCATTTACTCTTGTAAACTCAAAAATTTTCTCCCTCTTTTCTTATTATCCGGCTCATAAAGAAACAATTTAATAAATATATAAAAGATGACTAGATGAAATTTAAATTTAAAAAAGATGTTAAAAGAGGAAAGGAAATATTATGATCAATTTTAACGTGTTCAGAAAAGAAATTGAATGGGCTGGACGCAAACTAGTTCTAGAAACAGGAAAAATCGCAAGACAAGCTACAGGTTCAGTAATTGCGACTTATGGTGAAACAGTTGTACATGCGACAGTGGTAGCGGCAAAAGAGGCGAAGGCAGATCAAGATTTCTTTCCTTTGACAGTTAACTATCAAGAAAAATATTATGCAACAGGTAAAATCCCTGGTGGATTTATGAAAAGAGAAGGCAAGGCAAGTGAAAGAGAAACACTCATTTCTCGTTTGATTGACAGACCGATTAGACCTTTATTCCCTGATGCTTTCAGAAATGAAGTACAAGTTGTTTGTACCGTTATTTCTCATGACCAAAAAACAGATTCAGATATCGTAGCAATGGTTGCTGCTTCTGCAGCTTTGGCAATTTCAGGCATTCCTTTTATGGGACCTATTGCTGCTGCGAAAATTGGATATAAAGACGGCGAATTCATTTTGAACCCAACTTTGGAACAAGTTGCAACTTCTGATTTGGAACTCGTTGTTGCTGGAACAACTGAAGGCGTTTTGATGGTTGAATCTGAGGCTCAAGAACTCAGCGAAAAGACAATGCTTGATGCTGTTATGTTTGGTTTCAATGGTTTTCAACCTGTTATCAAGATGATTGAAGAGTTCAAAAAAGAAGCAGGAAAACCTGCTTGGGAAGCTCCAAAATTCCCTAAAGAATTTGATGAGTTGTTTGAAACAGTCGCTAAAAAATTCAGAACAAAATTTGAAACAGCTTTCAACGAAACAGACAAACAAAAACGTGGACAACTTGTTGCTGAAGCTTGTGAAGAAGCAAAAGCTTCAATTGATGCTGAAGATGCACTTCAAGTTAAATATATTCGTGACGTTCTAGAAAAATTGATGAGCAATGTGGTACGTGAAAAAGTTTTGACAACTGGCAAACGTATTGATGCTCGTGATACAAAAACAGTTCGTCCAATTGAATGTCAAGTTGACTTGCTTCCTGAAGCACATGGTTCTGCTTTGTTCACACGTGGCGAAACGCAAGCACTTGTTGTGACAACACTTGGAACAGCTGATGGTGCTCAACTTGTTGACGGACTTTTCCCTGAAACGAAACAAGCATTTATGCTTAACTATAACTTCCCTCCATTCTCTGTTGGTGAATGTGGTCGTTATGGTGCTCCTGGTAGACGTGAAATTGGACACGGAAAATTGGCTTGGCGTGCAATTAACCCAATGCTTCCAAAAGATACGGAAGTTTTCCCATACACTTTGCGTGTGGTTTCTGAAATTATGGAATCTAATGGTTCGTCTTCAATGGCAACCGTTTGCGGAACAACAATGTCTTTGCAAGCTGCCGGTGTACCTTTGATTAAACCTGTTGCAGGGATTGCTATGGGCTTGATTAAAGAAGATGATGGTCGTTTTTCTGTTCTCACAGATATCCTTGGTGACGAAGATCACCTTGGGGATATGGACTTCAAAGTTGCTGGAACAAAAGACGGTATCACAGCTTTGCAAATGGATATCAAAATTACATCTATCACAAAAGAAATTATGGAAACTGCTTTGGCACAAGCACATGAAGGCAGAATCCACATTCTTGGTGAAATGGCAAAGGCTATTTCTGAACCTCGTTCAGATGTTGCAGCGAAAGCTCCTCGTATTGTTTCTATCAGAATTCCAGTTGATAAAATTCGTGAAGTGATTGGAACAGGTGGTAAAGTTATTCGTGAAATTATCGAAAAAACAAAAACTAAAATTGATATCACTGATGATGGTGTGGTTAAAGTTGCTTCCGTTAACAAAGACGACTTAGATGCTGCTTTGGAATGGATTAGTGGCATTGTGGCTGAACCAGAAGAAGGTCATATTTATAAAGGTGTTATCACTAAGATTATGGACTTTGGTGCATTTGTTAAATTCTTGGGAACAACAGAAGGTTTGGTTCATATTTCAGAAGTGAAAAATGAACGTATTGCTTCTGTTTCAGATTTCTATAAAGAAGGCGACACAATGTGGGTTAAGTTTATTGGCACAGACAATCGTGGCAAGATGAAACTTTCTGCGAAAAGAGTTGACCAAGAAACTGGTGCTGATTTAGAGAAATAATCTCTTTTCTATCCCTTAAAAAGCCTTGTCAGAAATGATGAGGCTTTTTTTAGGTTGTCTTCCCGAAGGCTATATGCTAAAAGACAGGCTTATCTTGAATTATTAATCACTTATATATTTTGGCTTATGACAATAATAGATGCTAGCTTGGTTAATGGTATGCTTTTTATTTTTTTGAATTATTTAAGTTCTTATTTAGAATCTAATTTCAGGTTTAAAAAGCGTATCCTTTTTTTCTCAATAATTTTAAGCGTTTTTTCTATTGGTCATGTATTTTACTACCATGAATTGTTTGCTTCAATTTCAGCAAAAGAATTGCTCTTCAGTAATGATCAACTTTTGTGGTTTATGACTTCATTTTGCTTGTTTTTAATGACTTTGATTGTTCTTTGGCAAGCTTTTGATGTGATAAAGCTTTCTTGGATGGGTAAAAAATAATCTATGATGAAAAAGAGCTGGTGACAAAATTACCTGCTCTTTTTTTGTGCTTGCAAAAATTTTAAGATTGGTTTATAAACGGAACAACTTTGCAACACCCCTGGAGGTTGTAAAGGGATGTTTAATAAATAGTTTTTAAGGAAACATAAAAATGGCTACAATAGTTTTGAATGCTGAAAAGCGTGAAAAAGCAGGTAAGGGGGCAGCTAGAGCAATTCGTAATGGCGGTCGTGTTCCTGCAGTAATTTATGGTGGAAAACAAGAACCTGTAATGGTTTCTCTTCACCCAGTTGAGCTTGAAAAAGCTTTGGATAAAAGAGATTTCTACAAGTCTGAAATTGAAATCGTTTTAGATGGCAAAAAGCACAAAGCAACTTGCCAAGACGTTCAATTCCATGTGGTATCTGATTTTCCAATCCACGTTGACTTCTTGAGAAAGTAATTTTGTAAAAAACTTGTCATACTTGTAATTTTTTCGTTCATTTACTTTTTTGTAAACGTCGCTCAAAAATTACTGCGTAGCACAAGTTTTTACCAAAATTATAGATATTGAGTGTTTATTGCTTGTGCTTTTTTCTCTCGTGTACTGCTTTGTACACGTCGCTTAAAAATCACTTCGCACTAAACCAACATATCAATTCTTAGCAAATTTAGAAAGAGAGCCTCTTTAGGCTCTCTTTTTTAATCATTATATCTTCCCACACGTTGGTATAGATTCATTGCTTGATTGTTTCTTGGTTTATATCTTACTTCATCTTTGATTTTGTTTAGCCTGAAAATGAAGTTACCTCTTAAATTTTCAGGTGTTCTGATTGCTTCCAAGACAACACTCCATGCACGATGCACGCCTTGCATATTTGTCATGGAATAATTGTTTAAATCGTTCAGATTATTTCTTTCTGCCGCACTGATAACTTTTTCAACAATTTCTGTTCTCATCTTAATGAGCTCTTTATCTTTGCTATGGTCATCTCTCGGAATGGTCATATTTTTCTCAAGAAGATAATCTTGATTTCGATAAAAATATGAACCAGGTAAAATGCCGTGAAGGAGATTGAAAGGTGAATTGCTCCCTTTGGTGTGGTTTCGATTAATTCCGGGAGCTTCTGTTCTGAAAGGTTGAAGGTCAATAATGTTTAACTGATTTTCATTTCCTGAATAGAGAATGTTTCCCATATTTGTATAAAGTCCTCCGCCACAATCTATGGATTGTTTGATGGAGCTCAGAAAATGAAGGTCGTCAAAGAGCTTGTCATATTTATCATCGCCAATATTCAGAACCATTTCAGAAAGCTTCTTTGTAACACTCAGCACGTTTTCAGATTCTTGCTTCTTCTCATCAGCGCTAAGATTGTTATATTTGTTTATGTCTTTGGTGATAATATTTAGGCGTCCAATGTCAAGGGAAAAACCAGGAACATATCTGTTAATTGAAACAAGAGGGAAGTTGTCTTTTGGACGAGAGGTTTCTTCAAAAATAGCAACGGTTTGTGCGAAATTTCTATTTTCAAAAAAGTCTTTCTGAAGAACTATTTTTGAATTGTTTAGAATGTTTATGAGTTGTTCAGAATTTGAAATATGTATGGATACACGGAGCGTATATTGAGGTTTGGTATGAATTTTGAAAACACGAGCTTCCGTTCCCTGTCCAAGCGGGGCATCACTGATGGCGAAGGTTAGGTCATTTAGGTCAGGAAGGTTGTTAGGTTTATTCATTTTTCCGTCCAACAGTTCATTTATTAGACATAATATAGCAGTCTATTTGTCAAAAAACAACTGTATATTTTTCTTTAATCCATCTTGACTTGTAAGAAAGAGTTAGTTAGCTTTACTTCATAAATATATTATTTTAACGATTATGAAAAAAATAGAAACAATTCAAAAAACGTTTATGGCTGTTGCCGAAGTGCACCTTGATAAATTTATTGGTTACAATGTGTATGGCGGCGGTATAGTGATTATTGGAAAACCTGAAGAAGGAAGTAATCATCATCTTTATTTTTTTGAAGAAGTAGATGCGACAATTGTGAGTGGGCGGGGACATTATTTTGTTTTTAAAAATTTACAAAATAAATACTCAGTCTTTTCTTGTTGGAAAAAGGCTTTCAAAATTCCTTATGGTAAGCAACCAATTAAAATTAAGCGAAGAAGCTTTAAGGTTGGTAAGGCAACATATTTGGATAGAAATTTGAATAAACTTTCACGTTTGGGACGAGTTCCGGTTTGTAAAAAATCCGAACTTAAAAAGTATAAATCCGTAAATTATGTCATTTTTGAAGATAAGAATGGGTCATACGGCGTTTATTCAAATATTGAAGATGAAACACTTGTTTCAGGTTGTCTTAAAATTACGAATGAGAAGCATTACTTTGCGTTGACATTTATGTCTGAGTCTGGAAATGCTTATGAAAAGTATATTGATGGTAGCGGTTCTCCTCTTTTTATTTTAGGCGAGCGTGCTGAGGTGGTCTATGGTGTGCTTCCAGAAGTGGTTTTGGAAGAAGATACGCCATTGGGATATAAAATCATTGAAACTTTTCATCTTGATAAGTTCATAGGTTATAACCTAAAAGATGGCGGAGTTGTCATCGTTAGTAAGCCAGAGCAAGGAACTTATGAAGTTGCTTTTAAGCAAGAACTTCCTGATGTTCAAATTGTGAGCGGAAGGGGTTATTATTTTGTGTTGGAAAGTCTTAAAAAAAGAGGGATATATGGTGTTTTTTCCAGTTGGAAAGAACAATTCAAAATTCCTCTTGAAGTTGCTTATCCAGTTCTAATTAAAAGGCGTGCAATTCAAATTGCGGATGAAGTTTATGTTGATAGAGACCTTGAGCCTCTTAAAAAATTAGGCGCTGTCATTCGTTGTTGTCGAGAGGAGATTGAGCTTTTTTCATCGGCAGACTTTGCAATTTTTGAGGAAGCGACAGGCTATGGCATATATTCTTATGCTGAGCAAAGGGTTCTAGCCTCGGAAAAAGTGAAAATTGTTAATGAGGAACATTATTTTACACTGATTGATGATGATGAGAATCAGCCATATGAAACATATATGACTGGTTCAGGTAAAAAACTTCATTCTTTTGGTGAAAGAGCCCAAAAAACTTTTGCATGGTCTTTTTGAAAGAAGATGAAAAAAGAGAGCTTAAAATTAAGCCCTCTTTTTTTGTTGATTTTGTCTATTAACTTATATATAATTCAGACAAATAAAAATTATTTATATTTATTAAACTAATTAAATTGAGGAGTTATGGAAAATGTGATTTTTTTATTTTCAATGATTTTATCTCTTTTGACCATTAGTTCCTTTATCTTCTACTGTCTTATGAATAATGACGAAGAAGCGCGACAAAGGCAGGTTAAAAAAGGGTTTAAGGCTTTTTCAGCTCTAACTCGCATTTTTATTTTTCTTCACGGAATCATAATCGCCTTAGGGTTTTTCTGTGAATTTGATTTTCTTAAAGGAAAGTCGGTTTATTTTGCAGTTTCTTTGTCATTATTTGTTCTCATTTTTTTATGGGGAGCTTATGTCAACCAAAAGGGTGTTTTCAAAGGTAAAAAATATCTTTTTATTGTTACAGAGGTTCGTGATGTGGATGATGGTAGAGAAGGATATAATCTTAGGGGATATATTGTTCAAGACAGTATTAAATATTCGTGCCAGATGAGAGATGCCAAAAAATATCAAGTTGGGAGTAAAGTTGAAGTTGATGTCTGGTCAATTCCTCTCTTTGGGGCTTTTATTGTTGGCGAAGAGTGGGATTTTTAAATCTTTTAGAAAAAGGTTGATGTATAAAGCATCAACCTTTTTTGTTGCCAAGTTGTTAGATTTTTAATATCTTTCAAGCAAAGGAGAAAGATATGTTTTTAATTGTTGGGTTAGGCAACCCTGGGGCGGAATATCAGAACACACGTCATAATGTGGGCTTTATGACAGTTGATGTTTTGGCGGATAAATTTTCTTTTAGCTCGTTTAAATCTAAATTTGACGGGTTGATTAGTGAAGGCAAAATAGCTGGAGAAAAGTGCTATCTTCTTAAGCCTCAGACTTACATGAATCTTTCTGGCAATTCGGTGGTTAAAGCTGCTTTGTTTTATAAAATTCTTCCTGAAGATGTGATTGTGATTCATGATGATTTGGATTTAGTCTTAGGTCAAATGAAAGCCAAAAAAGGTGGTGGAGCTGGTGGACATAATGGGTTGAAAAGTATAGATGCACATATTACGCCAAACTATAATCGTATTCGTGTGGGAATCGGCTATCCTTTAGGAAAAGGGGAGAAAGTTGTCAACCATGTTTTGGGTAAACTTTCTAAGCTTGAAGAAGAAGAAATTGGCAAAAATATTGAAATCATTTCTGAAAATATTGATATCCTTCTTAAAGATGGGATGGATAAATTCTCAAACAAGTTGGGAATGTTGACAAAAAAATAAAATATAATATGCTACTCATTCAAATTTATTATTTTTTATTTATTAATCCTTAAAACAAAAAATTATGAGAATGCTTGGATTTTTTAGCTTTATAAAAAGAGTTAAACGTGTTCCTGAGGTTGAAAAGGTTGAATCTCATGAAATGCGAGAATTTACACACCGCAATAATAGATTAACACCTAAGAGAGTTGCTCGGATTAAAAGTGTTATCTTAGCGAATACTCTTGAAGAAAAAGCTTGGGCTATTGCTCCTTATGTGGAAGATATTGCGGAAGATGAAGGTCTTATGTCTTTGGTTCATAATTATGGTCATGTTGAGAATGTTTTTTTCATGTGTTGCAAAAAAATGTCTTTGGAAGAATATCAGCATGAAATTTTGAATTACTACCTTGACAAGTCTGTTAGACGAACAAACCTTGCATATTGTCTTTTTCAACAAAGAGTTAAGGATATTAAGTTCAGCATCTGGGTGAGAATGGTTAAAGATGAACGTTTTCATAGCTCCCTTTATCATTTTCTTCAAAAGGCGAAAGAAGAACCGGAATATTGGCAGAGACTTGTTATCTTTTTTCAGGTAAATAAGTTTGACACAGTTCCTTGTCCTTCTGCATTGGATACATATGTTGCCATGCAAAAAGAGCTTTTTGAACATTGAGGTTGAAAAGCTTGCTTTTATGTTATATAAAACTCCTAAATTATAGAATTTAGGAGTTTTTTGATATGGGTTTTAATTGTGGAATCGTTGGGCTTCCTAACGTTGGTAAATCTACTTTGTTTAATGCATTAACGCAAACAATTGCAGCACAAGCCGCAAATTTTCCGTTTTGCACAATTGAGCCAAACACAGGCCGTGTGGCTGTTCCTGATAGCCGTTTAGATGTTTTGACGGGGATTGTAAAGCCTCAAGCCGTTCAACCAACCTTTTTGGAATTTGTGGACATTGCAGGGCTTGTGAAAGGTGCTTCTCGTGGGGAAGGGTTGGGAAACAAATTTTTAGCAAACATTCGTGAAACAGATGCCATTATTCATGTGCTTCGTTGTTTTGAAGACGGAAATATCACCCACGTTGAAGGTGATGTTGACCCAATTAGAGATGCTGAAATTGTTGAAACAGAATTGATGATTGCCGATTTGGAATCTTTGGAACGTCGTTTTGAACAACTCCAAAAAAGGGCAAAATCTGCTGGAGATAAAGAGGCTCAACTTCAAGTTTCTGTCATCGAACCAATTGTGAAAGCGCTTCAAGAAGGAAAGCCAGCCAGAGTTGCTGCTCCTGACGAAGCAGAAAAAGATGCTTACAAGCAATATAAAATGCTTCAACTTCTCACTTCAAAACCTGTGCTTTATGTTTGTAATGTGGATGAAGAATCTGCAGCAACAGGGAACAAGTTTTCTGAAGTTGTGATGGCAAAAGCAAAATCTGAAAATGCAAAGGCTGTGATTATCTCGGCTGCAATCGAATCGGAAGTTGCTCAGTTAGAATCGGACGAAGAAAGGCAAGAATTTCTTTCTGCACTTGGCTTGGAAGAAACAGGTTTGGCAAAAATCATTCGTGAAGGATATGACTTGCTTGGGCTTCAAACCTATTTTACTTGCGGTGTTAAAGAAGTTCGTGCTTGGACATTCTTGAAAGGTTTCAAAGCACCACAATGTGCAGGGGTGATTCACACAGATTTTGAAAAGGGATTCATCAGAGCAGAAACAATAGCCTATGACGATTTCGTCAAGTTCAATGGTGAAGCAGGTGCTAAAGAAAACGGAAAAATGCGTTCTGAAGGCAAAGAATATATTGTTCAAGATGGAGATGTAATGCACTTTTTATTTAGTAGATAATGATTGGTCTTGCTTTATGGTTTACTTCTTGTAAAATTTCTTCTCGTGTACTCAAGTTGTACACGTCGGCGAAAATTTCCTACGTATTAAACTCATAAATCAAAAGAAGATTTTTTATATATAAGGTCAAAATAAATGAGATTAGCGCTATATCAGCCAGACATTCCGCAAAATACGGGCACATTGCTTCGTTTAGGTGCTTGTTTGGGGATTGAGCTTGATATTATTGAGCCATGTGGGTTTGTGTTCTCTGAGGCGAATCTTAAACGTGCGGGAATGGATTATCTGCATTTAGTGACTTATAAGCGACATGATTCTTGGGCAGACTTCCTTGAATATGCTCGTGCGAATCCTGAAAAATATGGACGTCTTGTGCTTTTAACAACCAAAACTACTGAGCCTTATTATGACTTCGAATTTCAAGCCAATGACGTGCTTCTTTTGGGACGGGAGAGTGCTGGTGTGCCACAGTCTGTCCATGAAACAGTTGATGCTCGTTTGACAATTCCGATGACAGAACTTGCTCGTTCTATAAATGTTGCTGTTTCAGCAACAATGGTCTTGGGTGAAGCCATGCGTCAAACCCATAGATTTCCCGTAAAAAGATAGTTTCTGAAAATTTTTGAAAATTTGTCTAGCTTAAGCCTCTATTTTGTGCTATACTCCCTCCTTGTTAGGAAAGTTAAAGCATTTCAATTTATAGTTAAGTGTAAAGGAAAGTTATGAATAAAAAAGCATCTTCTATAAAATTTAATCCTGGTGATTTTGTTGTTTATCCTGCCCATGGCGTTGGTAAAGTTGCGGATATTGCAAAGCAAAAAGTTGCAGGAACAGAATTGGAATTAATTGTCGTTAATTTTGATAAAGATAAAATGACTTTGAGAATTCCAATGGCTAAAGTTGAAAACGTTGGACTCCGTCAAATTTCTGATACGGGCATGATTAATGATGCCTTGAGCGTGCTTAAAGGAAAGCCAAAAGTTAAGAAAATTATGTGGTCTAGAAGAGCTCAGGAATATGAAAACAAAATCAACTCAGGCAACCCAACTTTTATTGCCGAAGTTGTGAGAGATTTATATCGAAACGATAATCTGGCTGAGCAGTCTTATAGTGAAAGACAAATCTATGAACAAGCTTTGGATAGACTCGTGAATGAAGTTGCGGTGTGTGAACAAATTTCCACAACGGATGCAACGAAAAAGCTTCTTGAACTTTTAGCAAAATAAATTTCAAGAAAATTGAGTTTTAAGGGAAAGTGACAAGTTTGTTTCTTTCCCTTTCTTTTTTTGAAAGTTGGAAAAATGAAAAAAATTAGCACCTTTACAACAGAGGAACATAGATTTCTCTCAAACTTTTATCCTCACAAGAAAAATGGGGAGAAGTTTGAGCATTTAGTTCATGTTGTTTATAATCAGATTGTCTTTGATTGTGTTGAAAATGCCTATCAGGCAGCAAAATCTTTAGATGTTTCCCTGCAAAAGAAAATGGCTGAGATGTCGCCTTATGAAACAAAGGCTTATTGGGATGAAAGAAAAGCCGAAGTTCGTTCCGATTGGGAGGTTGCTAAATTTCAAATTATGCGAGATTTGGTCGAACAAAAATTTGCTAATTCTCAGTCTTTGGCAAAATTATTATTAGAAACAGGTGAACTTCTCTTAGAGGAAGGAAATGATTGGGGAGATGTCTATTGGGGAATCGATGTTGATTCCGGCATAGGCGAAAATTATCTTGGCAAGATTTTAATGGAGATAAGGGCTAAGTTGAGGAAATAAGACTCTTTTTTGTGTATAAAGCTGTTGAAAAAAAAGACTCACCTTGCGAATCAGTCAAACATTCTTTAATCCTAAAATTAATGAATAGTTAATAAAAGGTAAAAGCCTATGTTTGAACAAGAAGAATTGTTTTTGAGCCAAGAAGGAATTGATATTTCCGCATATCCTGTGCTTATTGAAGAAGAAAATATGTGTGGTTATTATTTCTGCATTGAAAATAATTCTGACCAAAAAATTCAACTTTTGGGAAAAAATTGGAATGTGACAGATGCTTTGGGAAATATCTTCACAGATAGTTCTGAGGGCTTCAAAGGAGAGCTTCCAGAGCTAGAACCAGGTGAATGTTTCGAATATACTGACACAATGCCTCTTTGCTCTTCTCAGATGGTTTTTTATGGGTCTTGTAGTGTTTTGAGAGAAAGTTCTGTTCAGGAAGTAAAACTTCCAACAATGACTTGGGCTTCTCGTGAAGTTGAAAACAGAGTTTTGAATTAGAATTAAACTTGAGAAATAAAAAAAGAGCGGAAATTCCGCTCTTTTTTTCGACATTAATTTTAATTAATATTCTTTAATGTAATTGCTGTTCTTAACATACATATTCAAATATTGGTGAATGTTTTGTTCCATACGAACATCAAATTCATCAAATAATTTGATAACCATGCCATTCCAGAATTTTTCTTTTTCATCAATTGCTGTGTCGGCAGGAATTGTTAATTCTCTCCAAACTTCAATTTCAGTTTGTGCTGAAGAAAGACTGTTTTCATCGCTAACACGAAGGACAACGTTCAAATTTGCTTTATATTTGATTCTGTCTTTTGAAAAAGGCTTGTCAGATTTGATGAGTTGTTCTGTCACACTTGCATTTTTAATGATGTAAGTTGCTTTTTTGTTTGAAGAAAAATCAACTGCTTTGAGTCTGTCTTTTGCCCATAATTTTGCAGTTTTCTCAATAGAAATTGGGAAAAGATGTTCAACATTTGGTGTTCTAAATGTTGGGGTGAATTCTGAAACAACCTCAATGCTGTTAACTTTTAATTCAATTTGTCCTCTGTCGGTATATCTAGGTTCATTAAATTTTTCAATTTCTTCGTCCTTTGAAACAAAGCTGCACGCAGAGATTAAAGAAACCGAAATAATGCTTAAGATGATTTTACTAAATTTGTTCATGTTTTTTATCCATTAAAATTAATGTTTCAAAAGTTCGCCCTTATCAAAAACATATTGTTCAGAGCAGAAACTGCAAGTTGCAGTGATTTTTCCGTGTTCTGCCATTTCATCAATATTCTTTTGATCAAAGCCACTTAATGTATTTAATAGCTTATCTCTGCTACAACGGCAAGCAAAATTATAATTTTTAGCCCCAGATATCACCAACTTATTTGCATGATACAATCGGTTAATTACATTTTCAGAAGAAAGAGAAGAGTCAAAGACCTCTGATTCCTTAAGACTTTCAAGGTAAATTTTGCTTTCATTCCAAACTTCTTCAAAATTTTCAATTTCCTCAATTTTTCCACCTTTTTGCGGAATTTTTTGCAACATTAAGCCAGCAGATTGCCATTTAGGGTTTTCAGCCGTAGGCATTTGCAGAAAAAGTTTGAGGTGCGTGTCGATTTGTTCAGATTGTTTGAAATATCTCAAAGCAATCTCAGAAAGTGTTTTTCCTTGAACATCAACAACTCCTTGGTAAAGTTTTGCTTTATCCCCTTGGTCAATGGTGAACGCAAGATAGCCCCCACCAATGAGATATGGGCTAGCTTCAATTTCATCAGTTGTTTTACGAAGCTCTTTAGCGCGCTCAATTCTATCCATGTCATATTTAGCATAAGCACGGACTTTGCCTTCGGAAGTCACATCCACAACAACCATGGAAATTGGTCCGTCTGTTTTAGTTTGTAACGTGAAAAGCCCGTCATATTTCATTGAACTTGAAAGTAAAACAGCAAGTGAAGTGAATTCTGCAACAACTGAAGCCACTTGTGTTGGATATTGGTGTTTTTCCAAAATTGTATTAATCGTTTTATCTAAGCGAACGAATCTGCCTAAAAAAGCACCATTATCAAGGTGAAAAGAGGTGCATGTGTCAAAATTTTTGTTGGTCAAAATGTCTTTTCCTTATATTATCATATTTAAGTTGTGTTGAATTTAGTGCTTTTTTAAAGGATTTGCAAGTGTTTGAAGCGGAAGAAAAAAAGAAAACTGTTAGAGTGTTGAAAAAAATCACTCAGAAAAGATTGCACAATATTGCCCTTTATTATCTGAAACGCTTTGAAACTTCAACGTCTAACTTAAAATCTGTGTTGAGAAAGAGAATTGATAAATATGCTTTCCAAAATCCAGATTACGATAAAGCAGAGGCTTATGCTTGGGCTGATGAAATTGTGGCGGATTGTGAAAAGAGAGGCTATGTCAATGATGAGCGTTATGCCGGTTTTCGAGTTGGGGCATATGTGAATGCCGGAAAATCTGCTCGATATATCAAAGGCAAGCTTCGAGAAAAAGGAATTTCCGAGGATACAATTGAGGAATTATTAGAAGAAAAAGAATATTCTCCTTTTGACGCGGCTTTAAGATTTGCTAAGAAAAAACGAATTGGACCTTATCGTGTGAACGAAGAGGATAGGGTTGAAAATAAACAGAAAGATTTGCAAAAATTAGCCCTTGCAGGGTTTGACTATGATACAGCAAGTGAGGTTTTAGAGTTTGAACTGGAAGATTAAAAATATATAGACAAAATGCAAATATTTTTGTATATTAAAGTCTCTTTAGAATTATTTATTTTTTTATTAATCACATAAAATTTTACATTATGGCAATATTGGTTTCGCTTTTGTGTTGCGCTGTTATAGCTGTCGTTTACTTTTCCTATAAACTTGGACAGGCTCAAACGGTGAAAAAATTAAAGGATCAGTTTGATTTCGAATCTTACTATTTGGGCGAGAAGTTGCTTTATAACCCAAAAAAAGAGGATGAGTTTTTCTACAATCCTCCGTATCCTTTGACTGAGTATAAGTGTCTTTTTCCGGTGAAAGTTTTTCCACGGGCGGATTATATTCCTTTCGTGATTTCAGAGGTAAATAAGTTGGAAAGAACCTATCATGTCACGGTTCTTGATAAAACTTATGAAGTCACGATTATCAATACTTCAAGAGGGACTCTGGGGCAGAGTCTCGAATTGGAGGGTGTATTCTTTGAACCGAGTGAACCACTTGCTGACTATAGCAGGACGTTTATAAAATTCGTCATTGACGGCGATGAGCTAAAAGTGGTTCATGTGCCGTAATTTTTGCAAAAATTATATAGGGGTTGGTTTTTATGCCAACTCCTTTTTTTAATACCAAATTTTATTGAAATATAACCCACAGGCAGGGGCAGTGACGCCCGCTTGAGTTCTATCTTTTGCTTCCAAAATTCTTTTGACATCTTTAGGCTCTAAAGTACCTTCGCCAACCTCTTTGAGGGTGCCAACAATGTTTCTGACTTGATGGTGCAAAAATGAAACACCTTCAACATAAAACTCAATTTCATCCCCTTTTTGTGAAATTTCGATTTTATCTAAGGTTTTAACCGGAGATTTTGCCTGACAAGAAGTTGCTCTGAAAGATGTGAAATCATGCCTTCCAATTAAATATTGACTCGCTTCTTTCGTCTTTTCAACATCAAGGGCGTGATTAACATGCCAAGCTCGATTGTTCAATAATGGGCTAGGGGCTCGGCGATTAAGAATTTTATAAACGTAACTTCTTTTCTTAGCATCAAACCGCGCATGAAAGTCATCTCTGACTTTTTCCACTTCCAAAATGGAAATATTTGCTCCCATTTGGCGTAAATGAGCATTCATTGCTTCTCTGAGTTTATATTCATTCATTTCAGTCACAAGGTCAAAATGTGCCACCTGACCTAGGGCATGGACGCCGGCGTCGGTTCTTCCACTTCCATAAACAATAAAAATGGTTTTATCGGACGATTGATCGCAAAATTCGATGCTCGAATGCTCATCCAAATTATCAGCTATGAACCTAAATTCCTTTGTTGTTTTATCAAAGGAAAGTTGTTTCTTAGAGAAATTGTAGATTGCTGTTTCAATATATTCTTGAACAGAAGGTCCGTCGAGCTGTTTTTGCCAGCCCAACAGACCTGTTCCGTCATATTCTATGGTGATTTTATATCGTGACATTACCTGAAATTATGCAATTTTAAGGGTTGCTATTTCAGAAGTCGCAGACAAACCCAAAGCCTTTTGAACACCCCAGATAACTCTCAAAGCTTCCAAGGCATTTTCACCGCTAATGCGTGGTGTTTCTTTGCCATTGATGCAATTGATGAAGTGGTTAAGTTCAGCTTGCAAAGGTTGGTTTTGTGGAATGAACAACTGTTCAACACTTCCCTTTAAGCCATAATTCATCCATTCAGGAATGCTGTCTTGGTTCACATAAGGCATACGACCTTGAGAATGAACATTAATGCTTTGACCAATGAAGTCCATGTCAATATAGTTTGTGTCTGTTGTGACAGTTAGCGTTCTCACTCTCGCTTGAGTGATACGGCTTGCTGTGAGGCTTGCTGTTGCACCGTTTTCGAACGCTAACAATGCTGTAATATAGTCTGTGCCTTTTTCATTTTCTTTTGTTTTTACAGAAGAAGCTTGAATGTTTGTGACTTTAGATTTGATTAAAGACAAAACAACTTCGGCATCGTGAATCATCAAGTCCATAGCCACGTCAACGTCAGTAATTCTTCCGCTGGCAGCAGACATTCTTTGTGCTGTTAAAGAGCGGATTTTTGAGGTGTCGCTCAAAATTTTGCCCATTTGTTCAACAGCAGGATTAAATCTTTCAATATGACCAACTAAAAGCGTTACGTTGTTTGCTTTAGCTGCAGCAATAAGTCTTTGGCATTCTTCTTCAGTCGTTGCTAAAGGTTTTTCCATTAAGCAGTGAATGCCTTTGTTTAAGAAAAATTCACCAACTTCAGCATGGGTGATTGATGTTGTAACAACGCTAACAGCGTCAACGTTTTTTGCAACTTCTTCCATAGAAGCAAAAGCTCTGATGTCAAACATTTCAGCAGCTGCTTTACAAGCATCTGGGAAAATGTCATAAACTCCAATAAGTTCAACGTTTGATAAGCTTTTATATGTTCTAAGATGGTTTTTGCCCATCATTCCTGCGCCAATAACGGCAATTCTAGTTTTAGTCATCGTTTTATAAACCTCACAAATTAATTTATGTTTACTTATAGCAAAAATCTTGATAAAAAGCTTTTAAAATGTTGTTACGTAATGTTACATATTTTATTAACCGATTCTTCAATGATTATGATGTGAATGCCTATGAAAAATGTTTTCTTTAGACTTTTAATTGTTTTCAGCTCTTTTGTTGCTGTTTCATGTTCCTCCAATTCAGAACAAATTGACGGTGTTAAAACCGAGCAAGTTGGTGTGGAAAAACTGCAAACTGTTGAAGAAGTTAAAACCAAGCTTGATGCTTATGATTCAATGGCAAGAGCTGTGAAATATAATGTTGATGATTTAAATCAATATTTATCAGGCAAAGTTTATGACCCAAGATTGGAATTTGTAACACCAAATCAAATTATTGAAGGGTTGAAAAAGGGTGAGGATAAAGACCGTTTAGGGCTTTATGAATCTTTGCGAGTGCTTGATTTTTCTGTAACTTTTGCTGGTGCAAATGCAGCGGTGATTCAAAAAAATAAAAATTCAGAAATTTTGTTTCATAAATCTTCTCAAAGTTTGGCTTTAAACGCGATAAAATATCACGAACGTATTATCTATATAAATAAAAAAACCAAAGAAATTCGTAAAAATATTGCTCAAATTCAGAAAAAAGTTGGGCTTTTGAATGAAAAATTCGAGCAAAATGGCTTTTTAAGCCAAGAAGAAACAGAATATAAAAAGAATTTGGAGGTTACTGCTTACAAATTTGGTGAGTTGAATAAATCTTTTATGGCTGAGAGAGAAGAATATAAAAAACTCATTAAGGCCGCTCCTGAGGATAAAATCAGAGTTGAGGGTCGTCAGTTTTACGAGGTGACTGGATTTGATAAAACTTTAACCATTGATATTTTTCAAAAAGGTGCAATTAATTCTCGTGAAGAATTTATTGATATTTATTCTAATGAAAAGAAATATGCTTTTGCTGATGTGGAAGCGATTTCTATTGAAAAATATCCTGATGTTCAAACCCTTGTGTTAAATGGATATTCTATTGGGGATGAGCTTTATCTCAAAGCCTTAGAAAAGAGAGCTGATTTAATTGCATATAATTTGGTTAAAGACACTTTGGATTATCGTTTTAATTCTTCAAAGCGTAGTATGAAGACAGTTGTTTCTTCTTTTTCAGATAATTTGGCGATTGCAGTTTTCACGCAAATTGAGTTGGCTTATAATATTATTGCCTATAATGACTTGGCAATAACTTCTCTTGAAGAAGATCTTAAAGCAACTCAAGCCACTTTGCATAAACTTCAGAAAGAAAAAGACACTATGGAAAATGAGTTGAAAGTTTATGAGAAAAGGCTTGAAGTGATTGAAATGGGATATCAACTTTATAAGCTCAAAGCAGACAGGGCTGCTGCTGTTCGTGCAATTTATTTTTATGCAGGATTTGAACCCTTTAATCGTGATTTATTAGCAAAACCAGTGAAAGAAATTTCTAAAGACTTGAAAGTTAGTTTCAATGCAGATGTTGTGTCTTCTCTTTCTAGGGTTAAAGTTTCCAAAGAAGAAGTTGTTTTAAAAGAGAATGATTGGGCAAAAAAAGATGGCTGGCTGGAACAATTAGTTGATGGAAAGACCTCAGAAGCGGGCACTTTGCCTCCTCCGCCACCACCTCTCTTGGACTTATCTAAAATGAATAATAAGCCAAGTATAGATAGCGCTGTTTCTCCAGAATTTTATAATGAAAGTCATAATGACCGTAAATTGATGCAGCTTGGAGCTTATGCTGATGCGGCAAATGCAACGGCTCATTGGGAAAAGGTTTATGAGCTTTATCCTGAAATTAAGGCATATTCACCAAAAACAGAAGAAGTAACTGTTTCAGGTAGAACGCTTTATCGTCTGGTTGTTGAAGCCCCTCAAGGGAATTTGGTCGATTTATGTAATATGATGAGAGCTGATGGGCTTGAGTGCATTCTAAGATAAAATGCTTTGCTTTTAAAAAAAGTTGTAAAAATTCCATATGTATTATAAACTTCTTTCTTAGTTATGAGTTTCTAAGGATTTTAGAATAATGAGTGATGATTTTAAGAAGAAAGATTTTGAGGCTTTTTCATCAAAAAAGCAAAAAACTGTCTGGTCGTCTGTTTCAAGAGATGTGAAGCCAACTGCTGATTTTACACCTTCCGTTCCAACTGCTTCATCACAAAAGAGCCAAGCTGTTTCTGAACCAGCACAAAGTTTCATTGAACAGATAGATAAAGAATCTGAAGCCATTGAGTTTGGCGGAAAAAGTGCTGAAAGAGGAAATTTTTCGGGCGAGAATTTGGAAAATTCTAATTTTTCTGCTGCGAATTTGGAAGGTGTTGACTTTTCTGGCGCTAATTTGAAATATGCTGATTTTTCTGGTGCAAATTTAGCTCATGCAAACTTGTCAGGGGCTGACTTAACAGGTGCTGTTTTAACGGGTGCTGTTTTGAGAGAAGCAAATTTCACTGGAGCTAAGTTGAAAAGTGTTAAGCTTCATGATGCTGACATTCAAGATGCTATCTTGTTAGATATTGAACTTGATGATATTAGCCTAGAAGAACTGCAAGAACTCATTGAATATTTAGCGAAATATTATCCTCATAAACTCAATCTCTCCCGAATTAATTTGACCCTCTTAGACTTGTCTAAAGTGGATTTGAGTAAGGTTTCTTTGCGTGGCGTAGATTTTACGGGGGTGAGCTTCGTTGGGGTTAATATTTTTGAACTTGATTTAAGTGAATGTATTATTACGCCAGAGCAAATTGCTCAGGCTTTAGGACGTGTTCCTGGACCAGAAGAATTACGTCGATTACTTGCGCCGAAACTTAAAGAAGGGCAAAAGTTTAAGGGAATAGATTTTGAAGATTTTTTCTTTGATAATGGAAAGCAATTTGGTGTTTGGGATACAACAAGAGACAAAGGAATGAGCATTGATAAAATGTTGGGGATGGGTAAGAAGCTCTTCCGTCATTCAGCTGAAAAACCACCTCTGAAAGAGCAAGAAGTTGTTGAACGAATTCAACAAAACAAAGAAAACACTCAGAAAGACCACAATCGAGAACTTAGAGAATTGATTGAAGAACGTAAGCGTTCGGAGTTGGAAGCTCGTAAGGAAAAGAAAAGGGAAGTTGTGCGTGAAACTGGGGAGACAAACCGTGAAACTCACCCTGAGCGAATGAATGATAATATGATGAGAAGAGGGGGAAATGAACGTTAAGTCTATTTTTTTACCACCTCAAAAAACGTGGAAATGGCTGATATATTTATTGATTATCGGGTTGCTTTCTTTTTTTGTTTTTAGTTTGATTTTCTTCTCGGCATATATTTTTATTCGCTACGGCTTAAGTCAGAAGACCTTTGAATATGCGGGGCTTGCCAATCTTAATTTGTTGAATATTCCTGCTTATGTTATGAAGTCTTATAATTCGTGGATTTTTGCTTTTAATGAAGGTTTAAGAGCGGAAACATTCCGAAAGCTTCTTCTTATTCCTTTTTTAGCACCAGTGATGACCTTTGTTGTTCTGTCGATTTTTATTGTTAGAAGGCCGACTTCTTCCCTCAGTGATAAGAATTATTTTGCAACGTTTGAAGATGTCAAAACGTTAGATGTCTTTGGGGATTCTTATATGGTTTTGGGGCGTTTGAATAATCATTTCTTGAAGCCTTCTAAAGCGACTTCTTCGTTGGTTTGGTTTTCTGCAGGGCTAGGAAAAACCGTTTCAATTGCTGTGCCAACAATCTTAGAAAGTGCGGGGACGAATTTGGTTGCCGTTGATTGTAGTGGGACGCTTTCTAAATTCACAAGTGGCTATCGTGCAGGGATTAGCCGTGTTTATAATTTCAATTGGGATAAGATTGATCATATTGAGAATGGGGAGTTTTATGCACGATGGAATCCGCTTTCTGCTGGAAATTTGCCTCGAAAAAACAAGGCTCGTGTGGCTTATGTAAAATCTATTTCGCAATATCTAATTGTTAAAGACGTTGAAAACTATTGGGAAAAGATGTCTAGTTTAACGCTGGAGGCAATCATCCATTTTTTTGTTTCAAAGGTTGAGCAAGCTTCCGCAAATGATTATTTTTTGAGTCGTTTTTTGGAAAATGGAAGATTGACTTCTGACGATCGAGATTTGCTGAAAGACTATTATCTTTTTATGCCCGAAGAATTGACGCAGGAAGTATTGAAATTTCTGGATGCAGGACATCTGACAATTGATAATTATTTGCCGATTGGTTCTTGGTATGGTATTCCCGAGTTGTGGCGAGGTAAGGAAATTTGTTTTGCTATGATTGTTGACACGTTGCTTTACATTTATTGTGATGCCAACTTGGACGATAATGTTGAAATGGCAGTGTGGAAAGAGATGTTGCAAGAATTTAGGCAAGAAGCGCTTTTGTTTGGATATAATTGGCAATATTTTGGGGTGATTGATAATTTAATTCACTTTACGCCACGTCAGAGAAAAGTTATTTTTGGCATTATCTTAGATGCACTTTCTTCGTTTCGTAAGAAATCTGTTCGGGAAAGAACGTCGCTCAGTGACTTTAATTTGTCTTCCATTCGTGGGATGATTAATGAAGAAACTGGTGAACGAGAATTAGTGAGTGTTTACAGTTCTGCAGGCAAAAAATCTTCTGCTTTTATGACGGAGCTTTTGGTTGATATGCTTTTGGGAATTAATATCAATCTAAAACCTTCTTTGACGGAAACGCCAATTATGTTTGTTTTAGATGATTTTGAAGTTTTGCCTAAGTTTAAACTCCTTAACGAATCGATGGGGTTTGCCGAAGAAAAAAATATGTCTTTTATGCTTTTAACTAGAGATTTGGAAACGGTTGAACAGATTTATGACAAAGATACGTTGGAAGATATTGTCCTGAAAACAGAATATAAACTCTTCTCCAGTAATCAGAATGAAGACTTAAGTGAAAAACTGAAGGTCGTGGGAAGTTATGTTGCAAAAGCTGTTCCTGAAAGCAATGCTGCTCGAGTTTTCTCAAAACCAGTTTTAAGAAGTGAGCTTTATAGCAATGTTTCGAAAGATTTACTTTCTCCTAAGGTTGAGCCTTTGGGTAAAGGAAAATATATTTTGTTTTCCGATGTTTCTTATGGTCGTCCAATTAAAGTTGATTCAATTTTCTTTGCGAAAAATCAGGCAATGAGAAGTCTTGCTTCTTTGCCAGAAGAAATTTTTGTTTCGCAAGCTTTATTGGATAAAAGAAATCTTCAAGATGTTGAAGTTCCAAATATTATTGAGGTGGTTCGTCAAACAGGTGTTGACATTACTTCTGAAAAGGATATTCAAGACTATGTTATGAAGCAAAAAAATATTGTTTCAGAAAATATTGCAAAAATTCAACAAAGTTCTGCACTTGCAGAGCAAAATGACGATAATATCAGCTTTGAACGTCAGCAAAAAATTAAGAATAAAAACATAAAAAATATGGAAAAAGAAGATAACTGGTGGCTAAATGAAAATTCTTTTTCAGCTGCCGAAAATGGGCATAAGAATCCGTTTGGAAATTAGAGGAAATTATGGAAGAAACATTGTTCTCATCGCAGGTTAAAAGACCTTTGGCCGATAGATTGCGTCCGCAAAGCTTGTCAGAAGTTGTGGGGCAAGAAAATGTGATTGGTGAAAATGCACCTTTGGGCAGAATGATTGCTTCTGGCAAAATTTCTTCATTTGTCCTGTGGGGACCTCCAGGGTGTGGCAAAACAACGATTGCTCGTTTGATTGCTGAAAACACAAATCTTTATTTTGAACAAATTTCTGCTGTTTTTTCAGGTGTTGCTGATCTTAAAAGAGTTTTTCAATATGCTCAAGATAGGCGTGCGAATCAGGGGCAGGGCACGTTGCTTTTTGTTGATGAGATACATAGATTCAATAAATCTCAACAAGATGGTTTTTTGCCATATGTTGAAAATGGCACAATTATTTTAGTTGGTGCAACAACGGAAAATCCTTCCTTTGAATTAAATGCGGCGTTGCTTTCAAGATGTCAGGTCTTTGTCCTTAATCGTCTAAATGTTGATGATTTTGAAGCCCTCTTGCAAAGAGCGGAAAGTGAAACAGGCATTAAGCTTCCGATTGATGATGAAGCTCGTGCGTTCATTAAAGAACTTGCTGATGGTGATGGTCGATATATGCTTAATTTGGCAGAAAGTATTTACGCATATGCGAAGCCGAATGAGATTTTTGATAAAGAAACAATCATTAATATTGTTCGTTCAAGAGCCCCCGTTTATGATAAAGGACGTGACGGGCATTATAATCTGATTTCTGCGGTGCATAAATCTTTAAGAGGCTCAGATGTTGATGCTGCTCTCTATTGGGTGGCAAGAATGTTGGAGGGTGGAGAAGACACAAAATATCTTCTGCGTCGGTTGACTCGTTTTGCTGTGGAAGATGTTTCTTTGGCGGATCCGAATGCTGTCACACAGGCAATTGCTTGCTGGCAAACTTATGAACGAATTGGCTCTCCAGAAGGAGATTTAGCCATTATGCAACTTGTTGCATATTTAGCAACAGCTCCAAAGTCTGCGGGGGTTTATAAGGCAATGCACAAGGCACGAGAGCTTGCTCGTCGCACGGGTTCGGTTATGCCTCCGAAACATATTTTGAACGCCCCAACTAAAATGATGAGTGAGCTAGGTTATGGTGAAGGCTACCAATATGACCAAGATTTAGAAGATGGTTTTTCAGGGCAGAACTATTTTCCTGAAGAAGTTGGCAGAAGAAAACTTTATGAACCTGTTGACCGAGGGTTCGAAAGAGAAATTAAAAAACGCATTGAATATTTTGATAATTTGCGTCGTGAAAAAAACAAAAAGAAATAGAGAAGAAAAAAATGTCAGAAGTTAAAATTGTTAAAGTGAAAGCCGTTGATGATGGGATGCGTTTGAACCGTTGGTTTTTGAAATATTATCCCGACTTGCCAATGAGTCGTTTGCAAAAATTGCTCAGAACAAAACAAATTAAAGTTGAAGGCAAGCGAGCAGAAGTTTCTACGAAGCTTGTCGAGGGGCAAGAAGTTCGTATTCCGCCAATTACGGTTACGGATATCGAAGAAAGATATCGTCCGATTTCCCCAAAAGACACGGATTTTATGCAAAGGCTAGTCATTTATAAAGATGATAATATTCTTATTTTGAACAAGCCTTCAGGCATTGCTGTTCAAGGTGGAAGGGGTATTACAAAACACATTGATGGCTTGCTTGACGCCTTGATGTATGAACTTGATGAACGTCCAAAGCTTGTTCATCGCATTGATAAAGAAACAAGTGGGTTGTTAGTTTTAGCAAGAAACCGTAAATTTGCTGAAATTTTAACGAAGGCTTTTAGAGAACATACGATTCAGAAAACATATTTGGCACTTGTTTATGGACAGCCTAAAAAAGCTGAAGGGCAAATCAATGCACCAATTGATAAAGTTGGCGATAAAAATGCAGTTACAACTGAGGGAAAGACAGCCATTACTGACTATAAGATAGTTGACAATGTGGGAAATAAGTTCTCTCTTATAGAAGCAAATCCGGTGACAGGAAGAACACATCAAATTAGGGTTCATCTGGAGCATTTGGGGACGCCGATTGTTGGGGATGATAAATATTATGGAGAAACAAGGCAAAATTATGAAAATTTTGCAAGAAAACTTCATCTTCACGCATACAAAATCGACTTATCAAGCATATATGGTAAGAAGAAGATTATTGAAGCTGAACTTCCTGAATATTTTATGGAAAGTTTGGACGCTGTTGGAATTAATTTTAAAGGGATTTAGCCGTGAGAAAATTATTACGTCTGATTAAAAAACTTATCTTAACAATTCTGATTGTTTTGTTTTTAGCAATTGCTGGGCTTGTGATTTATGTTCATTTCTTTTTTGATATGAACAAATATAAGCCACTTATTTCTAAGATTGTTGAAGAACAAACAGGAAGACGTTTTGTGATTAATGGCAATGCTAATCTAGGCATTTCTTTGATTCCAACTTTAGAGCTTGAAAATGTTGAATTTGCAAATGCGGCTTGGTCAAAAAATCCGAATATGGTGCAGTTAGAAAGATTAGATGTGCAAGTTTCAATCTTACCGCTTTTGAAAAAAGAAGTCGAAATTTATCGTGTTATTTTAATTAAACCAGAAATTTTCTTAGAGGTGAATGCAGCGGGTGTAGCAAACTGGGATTTTGCTGCTCAGCAGGCAAGAATGGAGTTTCAAAAGCAATATGCACAAGCTGTGGAAACCATTGATGCGCAGATTGATAATGAGATGAACGAGCTTGCCATTAAGAGTGTGTTTGCGAAGAATGTGCTGATTGAAAATGGGTTGATTAAGTTTGAAGATCATCAGAAAAAATCAGTTATGGAAGTTAAAGCAAATGAAATCTCTTTGACGTCAAAGAGTGCTACAGATGATGTGAAAATTAGCTTTGATGTGATTTTTGATGGCAATGATATTGTCGGAAATGCCAACATCGGGTCAATTCAGAGCTTGTTTGAGTCTTTTGAGCCATATCCTGTGATGCTTAATGTGAAAGCTTTTAATGTTGCTGCAACGGTTGAAGGAAGCATCATTAATCCGTTAAATAATAATATTCATTATATTGTGAATGTGCAAGCAACGAATCCTCGTGGAAATTTTGGTGCACCTCAAGCGAGTTTAGTGGCAAATATTGATGGTGGACTAGACAAGGTTAAGGCGATCATTCAAAGCCTCGTGGTTGAAGGAAATGCAATGAATGGAAGTATTACGGCAGATATTTCAGGAAAAGTGCCATATGTTAATGCTAGATTGTTGAGTGATTTGATTAATTTGGAAACTTTACTTCCACAGGAAAAAACGAGTTTCGTTTTGCCAAGTCTTATTGCTTCGGCTTATGCAACACCTCTTGTGCCTAATGTGCCAATTCCATATGATTTATTGGGTTTAGCAAATGCAAACCTTGATGTGGAAATTAAAAAACTCATCATTAATAAAGATATGAGCACCAGAGACGTGAATGTGGAAGCCAAATTGACAGACCATGTGCTAGATGTTTATATGATTAGAACAAATTTTGGCGATGGCATGCTTTCTGCAGATTTCAAAGTGAATGGTAAAAATAAAACCCTTGCAGCAAATGTTTATAGTAAGAATTTAGTGTTGCAGAAAATTTATCAGCCATTTAATGACACAACAGGTAAAAACTTTGCCATTCTTGATGGTGGAAAAGCAGAAGTGAAAGCTACTTTCAACGCTTTTGGAAGTGGCAGTCAAGAACTTGTGAATAATTTGAGTGGACAAGCAATTGTTATCGTTGATAAGTCAACGATTAATATGGGACAACTTGACCTCTTCTCTGGTAATGTTGTGGGTGAAGTTTTCAATATGTTGAAAATTAATACTAAGAAAAATCCTAAGGCAGAATTAAATTGTGCCGTGGTTAGAACAGATATCACAAACGGCAAGCTTTCTTTCCCTAATGGAATTGCTGTTGACACAAACCAATTTAAGATTTCTGCTGATGGTTCGGTTAATTTGAGAAGTGAGAAAATTGGTTTCACGATTAAACCTTTCTCTAACATTACGGATGTTGCGAATATTAGTCGTGCAGTTTCTTCTTTCATCAAAGTTGGGGGTACAATTGAAAATCCTACGGTTGGGCTTAATGAAGAACAAGCAGCAAAGGCAATTGTTGGAATGGCTCTCGGTGCACCAGTTTATGCAGCTAGTGTGGCATTAGATGCAAATAGTGCGCCTTGTTACACAGCTTTGCAGAACACCGTATATTCAAAACATTTTGCCGCGCCAACGGGGGTTTCCGCTGCGGGACAAGATGTTTATCAAGGAACAGAGAAAGCTGTTAAAACAACCATAAAAGGTGCAGGAAAAGTCTTGAAAACAACAATAAAAGATACTAAAAATGCACTTAAGGGCGTTGGGTCTTCTTCAAATGCACCAGCAGATGCTGCAAAAGAAGTTGAGAAAGGCGTTAATGAACTGATGAATATGTTTAACCAAAAATAAGAGGAGCTGAAATTTTTGAAAAAAGTTTCACAAGCCAAAGCTTTTATTGAGTGCAATTGCCAAGAAGTTATCAGTAAGTTGGTTGACCTTTCGGTGACCGATGTGTTGATGTTCTGGGGAACAGAAAAAGAACTTGTTTTGAGACAAGAAAAGCTTTGGCGTCCAATTTTAGATTGGTTAGAAAAGACTTTGTTGGTTAAGTTTAATTATTCAAATAGCATTGATATTCCTAATCAAGAGCCTCAAACAAAGCAAAATATTGAGAAATTTATCTCCTCGTTTGGTGATAATGATTTGGCAGTTTTTTATGTGGCAACCATGGTTTTGCGTTCAGCTTTATTAGCAATGGCATTTGTGAAAAAACAAATTTCACCAAGAGAGGCCTTTGAAGCTTCTTTTATTGAAGAGTTATGGCAGGCTGAAAGCTGGGGAATTGTTGAGGAAGCAGAAGAAAGACGTTTGGAAATTAAGCAGGAATTGACTGCTTTGGCTGAGTTCTTAAAATGATAAAAATATATCGTTTGCTGATTCAAGGTCGTGTGCAACGGGTTTGGTTTCGGGGTTGGGCAGTTAAAAATGCGTCACACTTAGGGCTTGGTGGTTTTGTCAGAAATTTGGAAAATGGAGATGTTGAGCTAGTTATAAAAGGCTCTGAAGAAGCGTTGCAAAAAATGCTAACGGCTTGTTTTTCTGGACCTCCTTTGGCAAGGGTTGATAATATTCTCGTCGAAGATTTATCGGAAAGTATTGAATCTCAAAATATTGACGATATATTTACAAGAAGATAAAATCTATCATTAATCTATAATCTTTTTTCAATTTAACAAAAAGTTAATCTAATTTGATATAGATTCGTACTATAATACTATAATGTACTGTTGTTGTATGTCGTATTTATATATGGATTGTGTCGATGAAAGAAGTTGGTCTCACTAGGAAAGACATAGATACTTTAGCAAACACATTGTCTGTCGGCGTAAAGTCGGAGACGATTAAAAAGATTGGTTATTACTATAATAACACGCAAACAATCACTGAAGAAGAAAAAAGAATTGCAGAAGACATTTTCAGAATCATGGTTAGAGACTTTGAAGTTAAAGTCAGAGAAGTTCTAGTTGATACCATCAAAAGTTCTAAAAATATTCCTCATGATATTATTGCTAAAATTGTTCAAGACACAGACACTGTTTCTGTGCCGTTTATTCGTGATTATGAGGCTTTGTCAAAAGATGACTTAGTAAATATTATCAATTTTCAAAATGAGAATAAACAAAAAGCCGTTGCAATGCGTCAAAATCTTCCGTCAGAGGTTGCAAGTCATATTGCAGAGGTTTCTTCGGAAGGGGTTGTTGAAATTCTTTTGGAAAATAAAACAGCTAAGATAGAAGAAAAAGCTTACGACACAATTGTTAATCGTTACACAACAAGTGAAGGGATTAAAGAAAAAATTGTTAATCGAGAAATTTTACCAATTCCAGTCGTTGAAAAAATTTTGAATAATCTTTCTGAAATCTTGCAAAAGAAGTTACTCTTTAAGCATAATCTTCCTGATAATATTGTTTCAGATATTGTTGAGCAAGTTCATGATAAAGTGACCTTGAAAATTTCTCAGGAATATAGTTCTGATCGTCAGATTGAGCTTTTTGTTTCTCAGCTTTATCGCTTAAATAAGCTTTCGAGCAGTCTGGTTGTTCGTTCAATTTGCTTGGGGGATGTGAAGTTTTTTGAATATGCTCTTTGTCTTTTGGCAAACAAACCAATTAACGATGTGAGAAAAGTTTTATTCACGACAAAGGACGATTTCATCATTCGTAATCTATTGAGAGATGCAAAGATTCCAACGAATATGTTTGTTCCTGTAATTGCCTCATTGAAGATTGCTCAAGAGCTTAATTTTGATATTGGCAAAAAAAATAAGGATACTTTTTCTAAGAGAGTTATTGAACGCATTTTGACACACGAAACTTTAAATGAAAAATTAGATATCAGTGACATTGAATATTTAATTACAAAAATTAGCTAGGAACTTGGAGGCTTAATGTTAAAATTATTGAACGATTCAGATATGTTGGAACTCCAAGAAATTATTGTGAGTGAAGCTCCATATAATACCGTCGTGCAAAAAATTATGAACATTGCCTTGCGTGTTTCTGGCGCTGATGCTTGTTTTTTTTATAATATTGACACAAATAACTATGTGAGCTTGGATTATAGTTGTAATTTGAGCCTCAAAATTTTTAAAAATGGCATTGATAATTTAGCTTATACGCCGATTGTAAACATTGATGAACAACGTTCTAAATCTCAAAAAAGTGCCGTTGAACGAAGTATTCTTAATCGAGAAATTTTGAATTATGACCATATTTATGTTGTGAGCGACATTGATAATGCTTTTTTTGAGAAATATGACACGGATAATAATTATCTCACCACTTCCGTTTTGACCATTCCGTTGATTAGTAAAAAGATGGAAGTGATTGCGGTGGCACAGTTTGTTAATGCTAAAGATCCAAATGGTAAAAATATTTCGTTCAGTATTGAAGTTCAAAAAATTGTCACTTTTTTGTGTAATGTTTTAGCAATTATTTCTGAAAATCGTCGCCTAAAAGAATCATATGGTCATTTGTTGGAATCTTTCATTGAAGTGATTGCCCGTGCGATTGATGCAAAATCACCTTACACAGGCAACCACTGTCAACATGTTCCAGTTATTACACGTATGTTGGCAACAGCAGCAGTTCAAGAAGAAAGTGGACCTCTGGCAGATTTTGAATTGAGTTCAGAAGAATGGTATTCCTTGCATATTGCCTCTTGGTTACATGATTGTGGAAAGTTGACAACGCCTGAATATGTCGTTGACAAGGCAACAAAACTTGAAACGATTAATAATCGAATTCACGAGGTCAGAAATCGTTTTGAAATTCTTCGTCGAGATGCACACATCGAATATCTTAAAAAACGTTTGGCAAATGCAGAATCAAAAGAAAATTTACAAGCTGAATTTGTGGCAACGGTGAAACAGCTCGAAAATGACTTTGATTTTGTTGCTCAGTGCAATGTTGGTGATAATATGATGGGTGAGGAAGAAGTCGCTCGCCTCAGACAAATTTCCAAAATTCAATTTAAACGTTATTTCAGCAGAATCAAAGGCATTTCTTGGGCTGAAAGAGATAATATTAAGGATATTGAGCTTTATGATAATCCAAGTTTAGAAAACTTGCTTCAAAACCGAGAAGACCACTTGTCAAACGGTTATAATCATGGAGAGCTTTATAATCTTGAGATTAAGCGTGGCACAATTAACGCCGAAGAACGCAATAAAATCAATGAGCATATTGAAGTGACGATTGATATGTTAAAAGCCTTGCCATTCCCTAAGGAACTTTCTCGAGTGGTGGAATATGCAGGGGCGCATCATGAGCGCATTGATGGCAAAGGTTATCCAAATGGTTTAACGGGTGACCAAATGTCTGTTCCAGCAAAAATAATTGCCATTGCTGATATCTTTGAAGCGCTAACGGCTAGCGACAGACCATACAAAGAAACCAAAAAGCTTTCACAAGTTCTAGAAATTATGCGTAATATGAAAAACACAGGGCATATTGACCCAGACCTTTATTTAGTCTTCATCAATAATAAAGTCTATATGGAATATGCGAAGCAATATATGAAGCCAGAACAGATAGATGAGATTAATCCGGGTGACTATCTTTAAAATGGATATAATGGCTAATTCGGGCAGAATTTTCAGATATTTTACTCAGTCACGTAGTTTTATCTACACTCCTTCATAAAATTCTTTAATTCTTACGACTTATCACATTCTCTCCATTTTAAGTTTAAGGCAATGGCTAATTCGGGCAGAATTTTCAGATATTTTACTCAGTCAAACTGTTAAAGTTCTTGTATCTTCTTTTATATTTTCTTAAAATGGGGAAAAAATAGAGAGGATTAGAAATGAAGATTGCAACAATTTTATGCCGTGCTGGCACAATGGATAATTATGCTTATATTATTACGGATGAAGCCACAGGTGTTTCAGCCATCATAGATGCTCCAGAAACTTTCCCAATTGTTCAATATTGCGATGAGCATAATCTCAGACCAACATATCTTCTCAATACACATCATCATTTTGACCACACAGACAGCAACTTAGATCTCAAAAGAATTTACAACTTGAAAATTATTGGTGCTGTTTATGACAAACACAGAATCCCTGGAATTGATGAAACAGTTCAAGAGGGAGATATATTTAAAATAGGTTCTCTTGAAGCGCATATTCTTAAAGCAGAAGGACATACAACGGGACACATCTTATGGTACTTCCCAAAAGAGAAAGTGTTGTTCACAGGAGATGTATTGTTTAATCTTTGTGTTGGTGGATTGTTTGAAGGGACAGCGTCACAAATGTTTGAAACGCTTAAGAAAGTTAAAGCTTTGCCTGATGAGGTTTTGTTTTATCCTGGGCATGAATATACTTTGCAAGGGGCAGATTTTGCTGCTGGGCATTGCACAGATGAATCAACCCTACGAGCATATTTCAAACTTGCTGAAGAAAGACTTCGTCAAAACTTGCCTGTTTGCCCAATTACTCTGGGAATGGAAAAAGTTTGCAATCCATATTTACACGCTGAAACTTTGGAAGAGCTTCAAAAAATTGCTTAGTCTTTTCCAATATTGACATGCCGGTTGATATAGACTGACATAATAATGCCAAAGCTTGCCATCACTGAAAGCATCACTGTTCCGCCATAAGAAATGAGCGGAAGAGGAATTCCCACAACAGGAATTAAATCTAAGACCATAGCTGTATTCATCGCAACATAAACAAAATAGTTTGTGTTGAGTCCAATAATGACCAATTTTCCGAAATAACCAGTCGTTTTGAAGGCGAAAGAATAGCCATAAGCTAAAATGATGATGTTTAAAATGATGACAGTGACAGCTCCAATCATGCCAAATTCTTCAGAAAGCATGGTGAAGATGAAGTCAGTGTGTTTTTCAGGTAAGAAATTGAGGTGGCTTTGTGTTCCTTGCAAAAAGCCTTTGCCAAAAATTCCGCCAGAGCCAAGCGCAATTTTTGACTGAATGATATGATAGCCAGCTCCAAGTGGATCTCTTTCAGGGTTAAGGAAGGTGAGGACACGCTCTTGCTGATATTCATGGAGAAACTTCCAAGCAATAGGTAAAGAGGCGAGAACGCCTAAAAATACGATGGCAAATTTCCAAAGTTGAACGCCAACAATAAAAAAGATAACGCCAGCTGAAACCAAAATCATAATTGAGGTGCCTAAATCGGGTTGAAGTAAGATGAGAATAACGGGTAAAATTGTCATCGCAATTGGCATCATAATCCCTTGCAAACTTTCAATGCTTTGTAAAGAAGAGTTATGAAAATATTTTGCAAGTGCTAAAATGAGGGCAATTTTCATCAATTCTGAAGGTTGGACTTTAATAAATTTAAGGTCAATCCATCTTTGAGCCCCCATGCCCGTATATCCTGCAACATCAACAATAATGAGCAGAACAAAGGTGATGAAAAAGAAGACATAGGCATATCGTAAGAAATATCTCACATCAACAAGGGCAATGAAAAGCATTAAACCAAAGCTAACAAAAAATCTAATAAGATGATTCAATGCCCAAGGACGCCATTCACCATTTGCAGCAGAATAAAGCATCCCTGTGCCAATAAAGGCAACAAGGCAGATGAGAAAAATGTAGGAAAAACTAAGATTATTGATTTTTTCTCTAATTGTTAGTTTTTGATTTTTTATGCCAGAATCATAATATGTATACATTCTCTTACTCTTTATTTTCTATCGGTTGTTTATCAAGATCTTCAAGTCTTAAAGTTTCTTTTAAAAGTTTTGAGGCAATTGGTGCTGCTTTTGCTGAGCCACTGCCACCATGTTCCACAATGACCACAACAGCATATTTTGGGGTGTCGTGTGGTGCATAGCCAATAAATAGGGCATGGTTACGATATTTCCAAGGCAAGTCTTCTTGCTTAATAATTCCGCTTTGTCTTTCTTTCATGGTGATGCGGCGAACTTGAGTTGTTCCTGTTTTTCCGCCCATACGTTTGCCATTGTAATTGAATTGTGACATGAAAGCTGTTCCACCAGGTTTGTTGATAACGTCAAACATTCCTTCTTTAATGATTTCCAAATTCTTTTCAGAAATGTTGATTTTTTCTTTCTTGATTGAATCACTATCGGTGTTTTTGATGAATGTTGGGGTGAGTTTATATCCACCATTTGTCATTTGAGAAAGCATGGTTACAAGTTGTATTGGGGTTGTGAGGATATATCCTTGACCAATGGCAGAAATGAGGTTCTCCCCTTGTTGCCATGGCTCTTTAAAGCGTTTCAATTTCCATTCACGGTTTGGAATGAGACCTTCTGCTTCTCCTGAGAATCCTAAGTTTAGTCTTGAGCCGAGGCTAAATCTTTTAGACATTTCAGAAATTTTATCGATGCCTAATCTTTGTCCCATTTCATAGAAAAAGATATCGCAAGAATGTTGCAAAGCTGACACAACGTTGGTGTGTCCGTGTCCTTCTTTTTTCCAGCAGTGGAAAGCATGGCTTCCTAAAAAGGTTCTACCACTACAAAAGACAGAAGAATCCTTGCGAATGACATTGTTTTCTAAAGCGGCTAAAGCAACAATCATTTTAAAGGTTGAACCTGGTGAATATTGTCCAGCGATGGCTTTGTTGATGAGCGGTTTCTTTTCATTGTTACGAAGTTCATTCCATTCTTTTGAGGAGATGCCTTTAACAATCATATTCGTGTCATAAGTTGGAAAAGAAGTGAACGCTAAAATTTCGCCACTTTCAACATTCATCACGATTGCTGAACCTGCTTCCTCTCCGAAAAGTTCAAAAGCCTTTTCTTGCAATCTGACATCAATGGAAAGAGAAATGTTTTCCCCTGGAATACCATCGAATCTTTCAATTTCTTGCATAATTCTGCCATAGGCATTCACTTCAAGTTTTAAGTTTCCACCATTGCCACGCAATTTTTTTTCATAAAGACGTTCAATCCCTTCTTTCCCAATTTTAAATTCGGGAACTTCCAAAAGAGGGTCTTCATCTTTTTGATTGTCCGTTCTTTCTTTGTTTCTTTTAATTTCCGCTTCAGTCAAGTAACCAACATAGCCCAACAAGTGAGCCGTTTTTTCAGCATAAGGATAATATCTGTTCAATCCTTCATCAATAAAAATTCCTGGGAGGTCGGCAGAGTTAAGTTGAATTCTTGAAACTTCTTCCCAAGAGAGATTATCTTTGATGCGGATTGGAACAAAGCTTCTATTTCGCTTAAGGTCTTTTTTAATGCGCTCAATTTCACTTTCATTTAGAGGCATAATTTTATTAAAAGCTTGTAAGGTTTTGTCGACATTCGTCGTTTGTTCACCGACAATCATTGCCATAAAGTTTTGTTGGTTTGTGGCAATTTCAATGCCATTTCTGTCGTAGATAATGCCTCGGTGCGGAATGAGAATTCGGGTTGAAATGCGGTTTTTATCGGCAAGCATTTTGTATCTATCTGCATTATAAATTTGCAGATAATACAGCCTTAGAATAATGATTAACATTGCAAAGAGGTTGAACAAAGCAACAACTAAGGTTCGTTTGATTAAGATTTTTCCTTTGTCATTATCACGATTTATCATTTTTAATCTTCCTGCATAAAATAGACGTGGATATAGACATTGATAATGCTGAAAATTGGATAAAAGGCAATTGTGCTTAAAAATGTGAAAAAGACATTAGAAAAAGCTAAGAATTGGCTGTAATAAATTGAAACAACGAGCCATTTTACAACAAGTGTAATGAACGCCACAAAAATAAAGCCACACCAAACAATATTAAAAGGTTTGTTGGAAACAAATTTATAAATTGAGGTCGTGATAGCATAGAGCACTAAAATTGCAAAAATGTCTGAGCCAACTGGCGAAGAAGATGCAAAGTCTTCAACCAAAGCAATCATGAAAACATATGGAATTCCAAAAATGTCAGGGCGGTTGATGAGCCAAAAATATATGCAAATTAATGAAATGCAAGGGCGAATGCTTTCTGCCACAAAAGGATATGATGGAATGAAAAACATAAGAATGAAGAGAATAGAAAAAAACACCGGCATCATATGCTGGAGGTGAATTTTTATATTATCATTCCACAAATCTTTCATTTTGTTCTTATTTTCCTTTTAGTTTTCGTCAGCGACATATTCAATGACTTTAACATATTCAACGTTTTTAATGTTAGCATATGGTTTAATGCGGATATTGTTCTTGCCTGTTGAAACAACTTTTCCAACAGGAATTCCCGGAGGGAAAACACCAGCAACGCCAGAGGTAATGATTCTGTCACCAACTCTGATGTCTGTTGAAATTGGCGTGAAGACAAGTTTAACTAAATCTGTGTTGTCACCAGCGAGAATGCCTCTAACACGATTGCGTTCAATGATGACAGGAATTTTTGAGTTAATATCAGTGATGAGATAAATTTTTGAATAATTTTTTCCCACTTCTTCAATGCGACCAATGACCCCGTCTTGGGTGAGCACAATTTGTCCGCTTTTAATGTTTTCAACATCTCCCGTGTAAGCAATGACAGAATTAGAGAAAGCATCATTTTCAGAAGCCACAATTCTCACTGTGACAAATTTTGCTTGTGGAGGTTGAATATAGTTGAGGAGTTGAGTTAGTAGTCTATTTTCAATTTCTAAAGCTCTAATTTGGTTTCGAAGTTCGTGAAGCACCTTGTTTTCTTCTTTGAGTTTTGCATTCTCTTCATAGGTTTTTCTCAAGCTTGAAACATAGTTATAAGAACTGGCAATGAATTTTGCAGGAATGGAAAGCGTGTCAATGATTGGTCCAAGCAAATCTCCAGCAACAGACGATGTCTTCTCAATAACAATGGTGTCCGTTTTGCTGATGAGCATGAACACAAAAGCAAAGATGAATAGAATGATGATGGCAAATTTCTTTGTGAGTTGTCTAATTTTGCTAAAATTTAGAAACAAAAGTCTGCGGCGCTTTAGCTTCATTTTATATCTTCCAAAATTCGTTTTTTAAAAAGCCGAAGAGTGATAGGTTGAATATCACTCTTAAGCCGGATTAATTCTTATCCTTATTAGTACATTGTTGAAAGAACGCCTTTGAATTTGCTCAAGTTTTCAAGAGCAGCTCCAGTTCCTTTAACAACACAAGCAAGAGGATTTTCAGCGATAGAAACAGGAAGTCCTGTTGCTTCACGAAGCACTTGGCTGAGGTTGGCAAGTAATGCACCACCACCAGTTAAGACGATGCCTTTGTCAACAATGTCAGCAGCAAGTTCAGGAGCTGTGTTTTCAAGTGCGACTTTAACTGCTTCAATAATTTGTGAAACAGGTTCGCTCAAGCTTTCAGCAATCTGACGTTCTGTGATAATGATTTCTTTAGGCACGCCGTTCATCAAGTCACGGCCTTTGATTTCAACTGTTCTGCCATCGCTTTTTTCAGGCGGGCAAGCAGAGCCGATTTCTTTTTTAATTCTTTCAGCAGATCTTTCGCCAACCAACAAGTTGTGGTTTCTGCGGATATAAGAGATAATTGCGCTGTCCATTTTGTCGCCACCAACACGAACGGAGCGAGCATAAACAATGCCACCCAAAGACAAAACAGCAACTTCAGTTGTTCCGCCACCAATGTCAACAACCATACTTCCAGTTGGTTCTGTTACAGGGAGATTTGCACCAATTGCGGCAGCCATTGGTTCTTCAATGAGCCAAACTTTGCGAGAACCTGCAGCTTCAGCAGATTCTTGAATTGCTCTTCTTTCAACAGCTGTTGAACCAGAAGGAACACAAACAACAACGAGAGGGGCTGCAAAAGTGCGGCGATTGTGAACTTTTCTAATGAAATATTTAATCATTTCTTCAGCGATTTCAAAATCGGCAATAACGCCATCACGGAGTGGACGAATAGCATGAATGTTTCCAGGAGTACGACCAAGCATTTGCTTTGCTTCATTTCCCACGGCAAGAACTCTTTTTTTGCCGTTATATTCTTCAATTGCAACAACGGATGGTTCATTGAGAACAATTCCTTTGTCTTTCACATATACCAAGGTGTTTGCTGTACCAAGGTCAATTGCCATATCCGCTGATAGCCATCCCATTAATTTTGAAAACATTTACAACTCCCGATTAGATAATATTTTATTGATTTTTTTCTTTTTCCATAAGGTTATATTGTTTTTATAACGTTATGAGCTTTTGTGCAATAACTTTTTGATATTCATTATAATAAATTTGTCATTTTTATAATAGTTATCAATCGTTAGGTTTGCGTCTAGTTTATTGGCAAACCAAGTTCTTTGTCTTTTGGCATATTGTCTGGTTCTGAGTTTGCCTAAATTTATTGCTTCTTCAAGACTAATTTCACCCTCAAGAAAGCTGGAAAGTTCAGGAATTCCAATGGCTTTCATTGCAGGAAGGTTTTTGTTTAGTTTTTTTGCTTTAAGTTTTTTAACTTCTTCTAATGCCCCAAGGGTTATCATTTTTTCAAATCGTTCATAACATTTTTCATCAACTTCTTCAGCAGAAGGCACAATTTTGATTGTGAAAAACTTTGCTTCTGGCAAAATTTTGATGTTTTCTTCTTCGTGCCATTTAGAAATCGGTTTTTTTGTGTCGAGCCAAACTTCATAAGCCCTTCGAACACGCGTGCTGTCATTAGGACTTAGTTTTTTTGCTGAACTAGGGTCGACTTCTGCCAGTTTTTTATGAAGGGCTTGTGTGCCGATTTCTTCTAACAATTTAGAAACTTTCTCTTTTGTCGCCTGAGATGTTTCTGGAATGGGTGACATTCCGTTTATCAGGCTATGGAGATACATTCCTGTTCCACCAACAAGGATTGGCATTTTTTTCTGTTGCCAAGCTTTTTCAATTTCTTCTTTTGCTAAGATTAACCATTCGGAAACATTGCCATGTTTGTCTGCATCATAAATTTCATAAAGGACATGAGGGGCTTTAGCTCTGTCTTCTGTGGTTGGATTTGCTGAAAGAATGGGCGTGTCACGATAGACTTGCATGGAATCTGCATTAATGATGACGCCATTTAGCGCTTGTGCGAGGTCAAGAGCAAGCGTTGATTTTCCTGAAGCTGTTGAACCGCCGATGGCAATCACTAAATTTTCTTGCAAGTTGCATTCTCCACTAATTTTTTACATAAGTCAGCATAAGAAATGCCAATATATTTTGCTTGTTCTGGCACAAGTGAAAGCGGGGTCATTCCTGGATTGGTGTTGATTTCTAAAAACACCACACCGTCTTCGTCGTTATATCTGAAATCACTTCGTGACACAATATGGCAACCTAATGCTTGGTGAATCTTTTGAGCATATGTTTTAATTGTTTCGGCGACATCATCAGGAAGTTTTGCCGGAAGAAGATGTTCGGTGACGCCGTTTGTGTATTTTGCTTGATAGTCATAGAACTCATTCTTTGCGACCAGTTCGGTGACAACATAAGCTTTTTCATCTAAGACCATGCAAGTCAATTCTCTGCCAGCGATGAATTTTTCAATCATAATTTCTTGGGTGTTATCTTTGAAAAAAATGCTTTTTAGGTCTTCAGTTGTTTTGATGATGTGGACCCCCACGCTTGAGCCTTCGCTAACTGGTTTAATGACATATGGAAGGCTAATTTTTGTGCCTTGTTGTAAGAAAGTTTTTACCTTCATTCTTTCGGAATCAGCAACTTTAATTCCATTGTTTTTGGCAATTGTTTTGGTAAATTCTTTATCCATGCCAATGGCTGAAGCTGTGGTGTTGGAGTGGGTATATGGAATTTGCAAAATATCAAGGAATCCTTGAATTGAGCCATCTTCTCCAAAGTTTCCGTGTAGGGCGTTAAAAACCACATCTGGTTTTTCTGTTTTGAGGGTTGCAGCAAAGTCAAACCCATTTTGAAGGTCGTGCTCTATCACCTCGTAGCCAAATGTTTTTAAGGCAGTTGCCACAGCTTTGCCAGTGACTAAACTGACGTCTCTTTCAGAAGAATATCCGCCCATCACAACGAGAACTTTTTTCATCATTAAATACTTTCCTAAATAAAATTTTATGCTATTATGCCACTCAAGTTTTGATTATTTGTTAAGATAGCAAAGGTTTTTATGAAAAAAATAGGCTACATTTTGTTTTTTAGTTGTGTCTTTGTTAAAAGCACTTGGGCTTTTACGGTTGACCATGATTTCGACGTGTTTATTGGCAGTTTCAATGCTAGTCGAACAAACTTTTCTTATGCGCTTTCTGAGAAAGATTATCGCATTAAGTCTGATGTTAAAACTTATGGCATTTTTGATAAGCTTTATCCTTTCCAAGCTATTTATGAAACAACAGGTAAGTTGGTTGGGGAAGATTTGCAGACACAGAGCTATAAATATCGTGCAAAATCACGTTTTAATACACGAACTAAGGAGCTTGTTTATGATGAGCAAGGGAATCCTATTTATCGCTTGAGTTCGAAGAATGAAAAACAGAAAAAAGTTGACATTGACCAAGCTAAAAATGAAAAAGGCACAACAGATTTGCAGACGGTTATTGCTGAACTTGTTTTGCAATATAATCGTTTTAGATTTTGTGATTCAAAAATGGAAGTTTTTGATGGAAAAAGAAGATATGATGTGGTGTTTAAAGATGAGGGTAAGGAGGTTTTAAATAAACATAAAAGCTCACCTTATCAAGGAGAAGCGGTGAAATGCTCGATGTATATTGATAGCTTGGGAGAAGTAGGCAATGATATGCTTTGGGAGTTAAGCTCTGATAAGCCTGTTTATTTTTGGGTTTTAGAAGATGAACAGGGGCACCCTTTCATTGCAAGAATAGAAATTAAAAGCACGCCTTATGGAAAGTTGAGCGTGTTTGCGAGAAATGTTAAGATAGAGGAAGATAATTAATGACATCTGAATTGTTAATGCCTGCGGGCTCTTTAACCAAACTTAAGACAGCAATTTTATATGGGGCAGATGCGGTTTATGCTGGCATGCCTGATATGTCACTTCGTACGCAGTCGCAATTTTCGGCAGAAGATTTGCAAGAGGGAATCGACTTTGTACGAGCGCATGGCAAGAGAATTTATCTTACGCTTAATCTTTATACGCATAATAAAGATATTGAAAAATTGCCTAAATTTGTTGAAACCATTAGAGGGCTTGCTCCTGATGGCGTGATTATGGCTGACCCTGGGGTGTTTCGGTTTTTCAAAAACCATGCCCCTGAAATTAAACGTCACATTTCAACACAAGCGAATGTGTGCTCCTATGAAACCGTCAATTTTTGGAAAGACTTAGGTGCTGATTTATGTGTGCTTGGGCGTGAAGTGAGCTTTGCAGAGTTGACGGAAATTAGAAAGCAATGTCCTGATATTAGACTTGAATCTTTTGTTCATGGGGCAATGTGTATGTCTTATTCAGGTCGTTGTTTGATTTCTAATTTCTTGGCGGAAAGAAGTGCGAATCAGGGAAAATGTGCCCATTGTTGTCGTTGGAATTATAAACTTAAATTAAAGCTCAAAGACGGCACAATTAAAGATGTTGAAATTAACGAAAAGAATAAAGATTTGTTTGATTTCTTCGTGGAAGAAGAGTTTCGTCCGAATGAATATATTGAAATCATCGAAGATAATCATGGTTCATATATTATGAACTCAAAAGATATGTGCTTATTGCCAAAGTTAAATGAAATTTTAGATTTGGGAATTGAATCACTTAAAATTGAAGGAAGAAATAAAACTGAATATTATGCTGCGGTGGTGGCTCGTGCTTATCGTTCGGCAATTGATGATTATCATCGTGACCCTGAAAATTGGAATTTTGAAAAGTATATGGGGGAAATTAACACCCTTCAAAACCGTGGTTACACACTTGGTTTTTATGAGGGGCATCTCACAAATATTGCTCAAAATTATGATTATACGAGAACATTGGGCGATTGGCTCTTTGCAGGTTCTATCATTGAATGGCAAGGAGATGAAGCAATTTTTGAACTTCGTAATCATGTTGAACAAGGTGAGTGGATTGAGTTCTTGAAACCAAATTCTTTAGAAAATGTGCGCGTTCAATTTGATGTGTTTGAAGATGCGTTAACTGGGGAAATTACTTCAAGAGTTTCAGCAGGTCAAGGTAAGAAAATTAGAATCAAAGCTTCTCAATTTGGGCTTGAAAATGCTAAAGATTTATTGCCTGTTTTGACAGTTGCCAGAAAACCTGCGAAGCTCAATGCAGAGCAAAAAGACTTGTTAGAAACCATGCAAAAAGAATATAAGATTGAATCTAAAGATTGTAATTGTAGTGGAGATTGCAAATAAATATAAAAAAGACGCTTCAATTTGAAGCGTCTTTTATTTTTCTTGCCGCAGAAAAAAGATTGAAGGCATTTGAAAAAACAATAAAAATGCCTACAGGCAATCTTATATATGTATTTATAGCCTCGTTTAATGTAAAAATGAAAATGAGTTCCAAAGAAACGAAAAAACTTCCCAGCGTGATTATTAGTCTTGCATATTCTTTCAGTTCTGGAACGAGCTTGTTCCCATAAGCAGTTAACAAATTGAGAATGCTTAATGTCAAGATTATTGTCAATTTTGTTTGAAGCTCATTTACTTTTCCCACACTTAAAATTAAAAGGATATAAAGTGTCGCTGCTAAAAAGAAAACTGAAAAGAATTGATTCAGCGTAACTACTTCTTGCAATTTTTCTTGATATGCCTTTTGAGCATATTTATTTTCAATATATACTTTGACTTTGTTGTTTTGGTTATGCTTTAGCTCTTTTGGTTTTTTTAGGGCTAATGCTTTTGAAGATAAAAGTAAAACAACACAGGCAAGCAGAACGAGTGCATAATAAGCCATGGTCAACAAAGTGGGAAAAAGAAGCTCCGAAAAAAAATCTGCTAAGAGGTTAAATTCATTTGTTTCCATAAGTTTTTAATTAAGATTAATAATAGTTTGATTGTTTTTTATTCTAATCATAAAACTTTTTTTGTCAATTTTAATCTTGGAAACCAAGGGTTGCTTCGTCAATATTTGTGAGCTCGTAGAAGGTGATGGTGTAATCCAAGATACCAGCATAGTTTTTTAGTCCTGAAGCAAGAATCATATTGCCAGCAAGATATCTTCCACTCTGATATTTATCTCTTGCTTTGAGAAGAGCTCGATTAAAACGGAAAGATTCAAAGTCTATACTTGTGTTCATTTTTAGTGCAAAATCATAAATTGAATCATATAAATTTGGATAGATTTTAATTTTATAGCTCTTATCTTTATCTTCTTCCACGGGTAAACCTTCTTCAGAGTACCATGTTTTTTCTTTATAAAGGGAATTTGCTTTTTTCAGAGAAGATGAGGTTCCCCAATTGGTTTCAATTGCGGCAAGTGCAATGAGAATTGAAGGGGAAACAATGTCCATTTTCTGGTCTATCATTTCCATTAGATATGTGTATCTTCTCAGTCCTTTAAGCCTTGTGAAGACATCATATTTTTTAGCTTTTTCTTCTAGATATGCTTTGTCTTTTTCTGTGAAATCGTTGTTTTTTTCATAATATGTTTTAACAGAAAGAAAGTCGTATCGCTCTGCTTCAATGTCATTATTGACTTTGAGAACCAGTGGAATCATTAATCTGAGAAACAGTTTGTTTCTCTGATTTTCATTTTCAATTTTATCAAAATCTGAAGGAATATGTTGCAAGTAAATGGGTGGATATTCCCATTTAGGCATATAGATGTAGTCATTATATTTATAAAATTTAAATAGGTCTTCCAGTTGAGAAACGGTGGTCTTCTCGACATAAATGCCGTCTTGACGAAAATCTGTCTCTTGTGCCATAGCATTTGAGGTCTGACAAAGGATTGTCAGAATGCAAAAGGAAAAGAAAAAAAAGTTATTTTTGCTTAATTTCTTTATCAATGCTTTTCACCTCTTGAACTTCAGGAATATAGCGTTTGAGGAGTTTTTCAACGCCTTCTTTAAGGGTTACCATAGCATAAGCACAGCCAACACAATTTCCTTTGAGCTTAACATAAACAATTTTGTTCTCAAATTTAACAAACTCAATATCACCACCATCATGTTGAATAGCAGGGCGAATGCGGGCTGAGATTAGTCCCTGAATTTGTTTGATTGTGTTTTCATCGCTGCTTGTTTCTTGAAAAGTAGTTGGTTTTTGTGTGGCAATATATTCCATAATTTCTGAAAGAATAATTGCTTTAATTTCTTCCCAAGACGTGGTTGGCTCTTTGGTGATGCTTATCATTTCAGGGGTGATAAGAATTGTATTTATGCCACCAATGTCAAACAACGTTTCTGCCAAAGGAGATTTGCGAATCGATTTTGCATCAATTGCTTCAATGGTTTCTCCGTTGGTGAGTTTTGCAGGAGAAAAGAAATTCATTACATTTTCTTCCACGAGTTGGGTTTCTATTATCATTTTTTATTGTCCCATTCTCACTTTTCTGATGGTCGTCTGCATAATATCTTCTGCTTTTAGCATATAAAATGAAAGATATGTCAGATGATTTGGTGCAAAAGAACTACTTAATTTGCCGTTTCTTACGATGAGAGGGTCAATTTGTGAGGCATTTTCTAATGCTTTAATCATCTTTGTCCAATTGTCATATTGGTTGCTGGCAATGATAATGTCTTTATAGTCTTGTCCTAAAGCATTTAAGAGTAAGTAATAGCCATAGGCCTTTCCTTGGTTGTAGTAAAAAAGGTTGTCACTCTTACGATTATACCAAGCATTGCTTTCTTCGGTGATGTAACCTTCAAGATCTCTCACAGACTTTGCCAACCCAAGTCTTGCTTTGTTCAAGATATGTGCAAAATCTGTTGGGCGGCGATAAAGCGTTTCTTCTCCTCCAGCTAAGAGATTGTTGAAGTGAAGGAGTTTTTTTCTGGCTTCTCGATATTTTGAATTGGCAGAACTCACAGGTTTAAGCTTGTTTTCAGGAGAAAACATCCAGATTGTTCCTGGATAAGCAAGAAGTTCTGAGATTTCGTTCATTTCTGAAGAAGTATCAAAATTTTTGCTGAAAGATTCACTCACATTTTTTAAAGCATCAAACATACCTAGCTGGAAGTTTGGCATATTATCAAGAAAATATGACGGGAAGAAAAATGGCAAATTTGGTGTCCAAAATTTTTCGTTCACTTCACGGTCAATGAGGTGTGCCATCGTTTCAATTGTTTTAGATTGTTTTGGGTTATCCATCGTTGTAAATTGATAGTTTATGTTGCGATCAACATTGTTGATGAGTAAAGCACCAAGTGGATAATATAGAAAAATGACAGCAAGCAAGAAAACAACAATTCCTTGCCACCAAGTGCTGACAAATTCGAAAGTTAGTTGGGTCTTTTCTTTCAAAAATGACCCCGCGTTTTTAAGAAAAGTCCAAGTTTTTTTCAGAAAGTTTAGGAACTTCGCTTTCATCTTTTTCTCCTTTTCTGAGGTATCATTGCGATAAGCTCGTTGACACAATTCACTTTCATTATTTTAGCCATAATAAGGAAAGTTGCAACTCCCAAAATGACAATTGTGCCGAGAATGAACAATTTTTTTATGAATCCGAGGTTGAGCCATAATGGAATAGTATGATTGAAAAACTGATGAGCAAGGAAAAGAACAATTCCCATCGTTAAAGAACAAAGGACTATTTTGATAATTTGCAAAATGAGATTACTTGAAAAAGACCAGTGCCCTCTTTTTCTTAAGCCCCATATATATTGTGCGAGCGTAATGTATGCAACAATGGAAGTGGCAACCGCAACCCCAACATGTTTGAAAGGCACAATTAGGCAAATGCTTAAGATGAGATTAGACACTAAAGAAACGATGCTATATTTAACAGGCGTTTTGGTATCGCCACGTGCAAAAAAGTTTGGAGCGAGGGCTTTAACCATTACATAGGCAGGAAGTCCAATCACATAAGCAATGAGGGCTTGTCCTGTCATTTCTGTTTCAAGTACGCCAAATGCACCTCTTTCAAAAAGAACATTGATGATTGAGAAGCTTAAAACAATTAAGATTGTTGCAGCAGGAATGGCAAGCACAGCACCATATTCAATGGCTTTGTCTTGAGTTCTTTTGGCTTGTTGGATATCATCTTTCTTGAGTTGTTGTGATAAAACTGGCAACAAGGCAACACCAATTGCAGCGCCAACCACACCAAGTGGAACTTGTTGTAAGCGGTCGGCATAATAAAGCCAAGAAATTGCACCTGTTTGCAACATAGAAACCAGAATTGTTCCAACCATGATATTCACTTGATAAATGCCCGCACCAATGATTCCTGGGGCAATGCGACGAAAGAGAAGTTTTATTTCTTTGTCTTTAAGAATATTGAAAATGTCAAATTGTGGACGTAGTTGATAATTTTCTTTACGAATGAAATACATTAGCCATAAAACCTGTAAGAACCCCGCAGTTGTGACACCAATGGCAAGGCTATATGCTGGTGAAGGGGTGAAAGGCATAAAGACAAAAACAGAAAGTGTCATGACTACATTCAAAATGATTGGTGTGGCGGCAGGGGCTGCAAATTTGCCTAGAGAGTTCAAAATGCCTGATTGGAATGAAACCATTGAAACCAAAAGCAAATAAGGAAAAGTGATGCGTGATAAAGTGATGGTTAGGTTCAGTTTTTCAGGGTCTTTGATGAAGCCTGGAGCCATGATTTTGACAGCAATTGGCATAAAAATCATCACAATTAGTGAGAAAAAAGCAAGAATGAAAAAGAGAATGGATAATGCCCGAGAAGCAAAAAAAGTTGATTTGTCTTTACCATCTTCTACCATCTTATGAGAAAGCAGTGGCACAAAAGAAGTGTTGAAAGCTCCTTCCGCAAAAAGGCTCCGAAATAAATTTGGAAGTTTGAAAGACACCAAAAAGGCATCAGAAAACATACCAGCACCAAGATATTTTGCAATGACAACATCTCGGATAAAGCCAGCGAATCGGCTAAGTAATGTGAAGCTACCAAAAGTAGCAATTGATTTAAATAAAGACATTTTTAACCTAAATGTGATAATTTATTTCGTAAGGATTGCATTATATTGTGTTTTTTGAAAAAATCTACATCTTTAATCAATTGGGCACAGCGGAAACATATTGACAAAACTTTTGTTTTTTGCAATAATTAGACAAAATAAATTTTCTTAGGAGAAAAGCCTATGGTAGAAGTTAAAAAAAGAAGACCAAGAATCGGAGAGGGAAAAGTAAGCCTTTCTTCAGATGTATCATCAGTTGATAAAAGAATTAATCAAGCGAGAGAAAAACTCTATGGTAAAAAAAGTGCTGAAGCGCAAGGAAAACGTAGTGATGCAGTTCGTTCTTTATCAATGAAAATTGCAGCAAAAAACGCTTCTCCATTAACAGAAAATTTTCAAGCAGGAGGTGATGTTCACTCCATTTCTTCTGTAAAGTCTGTTTATGTTGCAGAAGCTCTTGTAAAAAAATGTTTTGCAAATTTGGATAAATGGAGAGAAGAGGTTAAGGAATCTCAGGCGAAAGAGAAGGCTCTTTGGGAAAAGCAAAAAGCCTCATTGTTTACAAATTAGTTAAAAAGATAGCCTTTCGAGGGTTGCTTTTTAGTCCTTGAGAAAATCATTGACAAAATGTTATCCTGATGTGATAATAGACAAAAGAACGAAATTGGAGAGTGTCTTCATGACTGATAAAAATAAAGATACAATTGCTAGAATTAAGCGTGATCGCATTGTGAAAGATGTTGATGGCGGTAAATATGCAAAAGTTGGTGGAACAGAGCGTTTAGCTTCTGGCGAAGTGGCTTATGTTGCAAATGAAAATTTTCAAGCAATTAAAGGTCGTTTCACGAAGGAAGATTCTAAGACAATCTCTAATGGAGCAGAGAAAACAACTTCATATTTGAAGGAAAGAAATAAGGCTTCTAAAAAAATAGTTCCATTGAAGCGTTCTTCAAAAGAAATTGCGTAAAAATTTGTAAGTGGAAAAAGTCCTTGGTTGTAGAATGAACCGAGGGCTTTTTTTTATATAAAAAATGTGAAATTGAAGTGTCTCTATATGTGTTTTATATATCGTGTGTCGATTGTCGATAGACGATATATAGGTCGGTAAATAAACAAGTGAATCTTTGTTTGTGTATCTTGATGTTGAGAGCATGTATTTTATTGATTTGTGAGAAAAATGTTGATTTTTTTTATTCTTTTGTCTAAAATTAACACCTAATAAATACTATTTACAAACAATTTAAAAATTATAAATCATGAGAAACAAAAAGGTTTTTATCTTTGATGTTGATGGGGTTCTTCTTAATTTGTGGCAAGTTATGCGTTGTGCTTATGAGGATTTTCATCAGATAAAAATTTCTGAACAAGAATGGGAAGATGTTATTGATGATTTTCTTCACAATCCTGTTCCTTATTTGGATTTTGGAAACTATTTTGACAACTCAAACTATTTTGGAAGTCTTCCTCCGCTCAGTGATGAAATGTTGTTTTTGCCGGCAAATTTGAGGGCAAGCGGTTTTGATGTCGCTATTGTGACCTCAACGAATGATGCTCCGGAAATCGTTGAGGCTCGCAGGGAGAATCTTCGGGTGGTATATGGAGATGTTTTTTCGGAAATTCTCTTTGTTGGAAGAGCTCAGTCAAAAGAAAAAGCACTTATGAGTATCGCCCAAAAATATGAAATGAGCTACTTTTGCGATGATAGTTTAAAAAATGTTGTGAACGCCAAAGATATTGTTACTTTTTCAATTTGGTTTGAAAATAAACATCATTTGTTTATGCTTAAGCAATTTGACGTAACCAATGTTTTTTCTGCAAATGGGGTGGATGAAATTGAACAAATTGTTAAATCAACCTCTGATTCTTTTCGGAAAATTATCAGGAAATAAAATTAGAAAAAGCACATAATCCTATGGAGCGTGTGCTGTTTTTATCTTAAACTCAAAAAAAAGCCTCCGAATTTCGGAGGCTTTTTTTGAGAGATATCTATTTAGACATTCTTTTTCTTTCGTTCGGATCAAGATATCTTTTTCTCAAACGAAGTGTTTTTGGAGTCACTTCCAAAAGCTCATCATCTTGAATGTATGATAAAGCATCTTCAAGACTCATTTTTCTTGGTGGTGCTAAAGTGATGGCATCATCTTTACCGGAAGCACGAATGTTTGTGAGCTGTTTTGCTCTGGTTGGGTTCACTTCTAAGTCGTTTGTCTTAGTATGTTCTCCAACAATCATTCCCACATAAACAGGAGTGTTGTGATGAATGAACATTGGTCCACGATCTTCCAACTTCCACAAAGCATAGGCCAAGGCAGTGCCAGATTCACTTGAAATGAGCACGCCGTTTCTTCTGCCGTCAATGTCGCCTTTGTGAGGTTCATATGAGTGGAAAATGCGGTTCATAATGCCTGTTCCGCGTGTGTCTGTTAAAAACTCAGAGTGATATCCAATCAAGCCACGAGCAGGGGCTTTGAAAATCAAACGAACTTTGTTTCCTGCTTGAGATGGAATCATTTCCAAAAGTTCTGCTTTGCGTTGTCCCATTTTTTCAACAACCGCACCAGAAAATTCTTCATCAACATCAATGACGACTTCTTCCATAGGTTCTAAAAGGGTGCCATTTTCATCTTTTTTCATCAAAACTTTTGGACGAGAAACGGAAAGTTCAAATCCTTCACGACGCATTGTTTCAATCAAAACGCCCAACTGAAGTTCACCACGACCAGCAACTTCAAAAGAGTCTTTATTGTCTGATTCTGTAATCTTAAGCGCAATGTTACCTTCGGCTTCTTTGTGAAGTCTATCACCAATCATTCTTGAGGTTACTTTGTCACCTTCTCTTCCGCCAAGAGGGGAATCGTTCACTGAGAAAGTCATAGACAAGGTTGGAGGGTCAATCGGTTGAGCTGTGATTGGTTCAACAACTTCGTAAGTGCAAAGTGTGTCGGCAACTGTGGTTTTGCTCATGCCTGAAATGGCAACAATTTCACCTGCGTTGGCTTCTTCCAAGTTTTCACGAACCAAACCCTTATATGCCAAGATTTTGCTAACTCTGAATCTTTCAACTTCTTTACCGTGAACGTTCAAGGCTTTGATATTATCGCTGACTCTAACTTTTCCGCTTTGAATCTTACCAGTTAAGATACGTCCCAAGAATTTATCTGCTTCCAAAATTGTTGCAAGCATTGTGAATGGTGCATTAGGGTCGCAATCAGGTGCTTTCACATATGAGGTGATGGTATCGAAAAGAGCAGAGAGGTCCTTTTTCTCATCACTCATTTCTTTGACTGCCCAACCGTTACGTCCTGAAGCATAAAGCACAGGGAAATCAAGTTGTTCATCGTTTGCATCAAGGCTAACGAACAAGTCAAAAATTTCGTTGAGAACATGATCAACACGAGCATCTGCTTTGTCTGCTTTGTTGATGACAACAATTGGTCTTAAACCAATTTTGAGGGCTTTACCAAGCACAAATTTTGTTTGTGGCATTGGTCCTTCTGAACTATCTACCAACAAAACCACACCGTCAACCATGGAAAGGATACGTTCCACTTCACCACCAAAGTCGGCGTGTCCTGGAGTGTCTACGATGTTGATGTTAATGTTTTTCCAAATGACAGAGGTGCATTTTGCTAAAATTGTAATGCCTCTTTCTTTTTCAATTTCACCGCTATCCATTGCTCTTTCTTGAACTTTTTGGTTGTCACGAAAAGTTCCGCTTTGTTTGAGCATATTATCAACCAAAGTTGTTTTACCGTGGTCAACGTGGGCGATGATGGCTATATTTCTTAAATTCATATATTTTTCTTTCACAAATAGAACAGTGCCATATTTCACATATGGCACAATAATTCTATGTCTTTTAATTAAAAATTCGCGTCACAATAGCACTTGTCACGAAAAATTCAAGAAAAAACAAATAAACTTTGAACAAAAATTAAATTGATTTCTTACCGAGCTCTTGAAGTTTGCTGCGAACGAAGCCTCGCAAAGAGATTTCAGGTCTTGCACCATAGTGACTAATTATTTCTGAAGCTGCAAAACTACCAATTAATGCACAGGTTCCCAGGCTTCTTTCGTTGATAATTCCATAGAGAAATCCTGCGGCATATGAGTCGCCAGCACCAGTTGAATCGACAACTTCTTCAACTTTTTCAGCTTCAACAAAAGTTTTGGTTCTGCCATTAACTACAACAGAGCCTTTATCACCCATGGTGATTGCTGTGATTTTGCATTCTTCTTTGACGATATCCAAGATTTTTAGCAAGTCGTCTTCACCATAAAGCGTTTTAATTTCAACTTCATTGGCAAATAAGATATCAACATATCTTCTGATGAGTTTGACAAATTCTTGTTGGTGTCTGATGACGCACTGTTTATCAGAAAGGGAAAAAGCCACTTTTTTGCCATGTTTTTTTGCAAGTTTGCAGGCTTTAATCATTGCTTTTTGAGCACTTTGTCCGTCCCAAAGATATGCTTCCAGATAAACAATTTTAGAAGATTTAATCATTTCTTCTTCAACATCATGATAGGAAAGTTTTTTAGATGCTCCGAGATAAGTAAACATAGAGCGTTCAGCGTCTGGCGTGACAAGCACGATGCTTCTACCTGTTGCTGGACCTTGTTCCAAAGGATTGGTGAAAAAGTCAATGCCAGCTACACCAATATCTCTTTTGAAAAGTTTGCCGAGTTCATCATCGTGGACTTTGCCAATGAAAGCAGGTGTGCCACCCAAAGAAGCGATAGCTGCGATGGTGTTTGCTGCTGAACCACCAGAAACTTCACGTTCAATGACTAAGTCAGCATAAATTTTGCCCGCTTCAGGAGCTTCAACCAAAACCATTCCGCCTTTCGGAAGATTTCTTTCTTTCAAAAAGCCTTCACCAACACGGGCAAGGACGTCTACAACAGCATTGCCAACGGCGACCACATCATAAAAAAGTTTTTCCATTTTTCCCTCTTGAGTGTCTAATTGTTATAATATAGTTAACAATTTTTTTTGAGAAGTAAACATAAAAAAGGCTGAATTTTAATTCAGCCTAAAATTAATTTATTCGGCGTTAGGCCATTCCTGCGACTTAACCGCATTAAAATCAATCCAAGTTTTTTCGGCTTCTTCTTCAGGAGCGATTGCACCAACAGGACATTCTGAAATGCACACACCACATGAGATACAAGTTTCAGGGTTGATAACAACCATATCATCGCCTTCGTGGAATGCACTTACAGGGCAAACGCTGACGCAAGTTTTACATTTAATACAAGAATCATTAACTACAGAAACCATTTTGGGACTCCTTATCATTTCTCTGTTTTGCTTCAATCTAGTCGGAAAAAGGATAAAATCAAGTTAAAATATTAAAATTTTTTTATTTTTTATCAGCTAGGGGTTGCGAACCTAGCAAATATTACCCATATAAGAAGCAACAAAGGTTAGTTTTTGGGGGTAAGTTATGACAGACAAAATGAATTTTCAGGCAGAAGTTTCAAAACTTTTAGATATTGTGGTAAACTCTCTTTATTCGGATAAGCAAATTTTCTTACGTGAGCTTATTTCAAACGCAAGTGATGCTTGCGATAAGCTGAGATATTTGGCTTTGACGAATCAGGAATTGGGCACAAAAGCTGGAAAATTACAAATCACCGTTTTGCCGGATGATAAGGAAAAAACTTTAGTCATCCAAGACAATGGAATCGGCATGAATAAAGAAGATTTGATTAATCATCTGGGCACAATTGCAAAGTCTGGCACAGCAGATTTCTTGAAAAATGCCAAAGAAAATGGTTCAGTTGTGGATTTGATTGGACAATTTGGGGTTGGTTTTTATTCCGCTTTTATGGTTGCCAACAAAGTCGAGGTTTTGACCAAAAAGGCAGGTGAAGAAAAAGCTTATCTCTGGACGTCAAACGGCGTTGATGGTTATGAAATCGTTGAAGCTGAGAAGCAACAAAACGGAACTGAAGTTAAACTCTTTCTTAAAGAAAATGAACAGAATTATGTTGATACGATTTATCTGCGTCACATTATTCGTACATATTCTGACCATATTGCTTACCCAATTGTTTTAGCTTTGGGCGAAGCTGGGGAAGAAACCATTAATACGGCTTCAGCTTTGTGGGCAAAACACAAGTCAGAAGTGACAGAGGAGCAATATAAAGAATTTTATCATCATATTTCTAAGAATTTTGATGACCCTTGGTTAACGCTTCACTTTAAAGCCGAAGGGAATATGGAATATTCGGGTTTGGTTTATGTGCCTTCTACACAGCCATATGATTTATTTCAACCAGATAAGAAAAAAGGACTAAAGCTTTATGTGAACAAAGTTTTCATTTCTGACAAAGTTGATGAGTTGGTGCCGAATTATTTACGTTTTGTGGTTGGCGTGGTTGATTCTGCAGATTTGCCGTTGAATCTTTCTCGAGAAATGTTGCAACAAAGTCCACTTATTGCAAAAATTAAGCAAGGGACGGTTTCTCGTTTGTTGAAAGATTTAAAAAAACGTTCAGAAAATTATGAAGACTATAAGGTTTTTTGGGATTCATTTGGAACTGCTTTCAAAGAAGGGCTTTATGAGGACTTCACGAATCGTGATGAAATCGCAACTTTATCTCGTTTTTATTCCACATTTGATAAGACGAAACTCACTTCTTTTGATGAATATATTTCTCGCATTAAGGGGGAATCTAAGGCAATTTATTACATCACAGGGGATGATTTGAATGTGTTGGCTAATAATCCTCAGTTGGAAGCATTTGCCGCAAAGGGAATCGAAGTTTTGCTTCTGACAGACCCAATTGATGAATTTTGGACACAGGTTTTCAAAACTTATCAAGGACACGCCTTGAAACATATTTCTCAAGCAGATGAAGATTTGTCTTTTGAAAGAGAAGGTGTGAAAGCAGAAGCAGGAAGTTTGGAGAGATTGCTCAAAAAAATGGAAGAACTTTTTAAAGAAGATGTGTCAAAGGTTGTTGCCACTGAAAAGTTGACAAAGAGTCCAGCAAGTTTGACAGTGGAAGACGGACAGATGTCTATTCACCTTGAACGATTGATGAAAGGACATCAGCAACAAATTGCTTATGCAAGTTCTAGAGTTTTGGAAATTAATCCATATAATCCGCTGATTATCAAATTGTCGGAAATGATTTTTGACCCAAAGAACACGTCACAAGTTGAGGAAATTTCTCGTTTGTTGCTTGATCAAGCAAAAATTGCCGAGGGAGAGCCAGTTAAAGACCCTTCCTTCTTTGCTGATAAGCTTAGTGAATATTTGCTAAAAGCAATCTAAAACTGTTTTTGAGAACCTCCTTTTTCCCGAAGGAGGTTTCTTTTAAATTGATTTTAATTTTTATCTGTATAAAATTATGCCATAGCCTGTTTTGGGAGTTTATTATATGAGTTATATTGTTTTTTCTTTCCTTTTTGGTTTTGCTGTTCCATATATTGCACGTCGCTTTGAAAAGTTTATGCCGGCAACGTTTGCTTATGCGGTTTATCGCATTTTGAAACCGAATAAAACAGTTAGTCGTTCAAAGCGAAAATCCGACGAAAAATATAAAAAATTGATGAGAGATTATCGTCTCTATTCTTTTGGTTGGGGTGTTGCAACTTCAGCTTTGACTTATCTTCTTTTGGCAACGTTCGGAGGAACAAATGTGATTTGGCACATTATCTTTCTGTGGACGATGTTGTTGTTGATGGAAATTGACAAGAGAATGTATTTATTGCCAGATATTTTGACAATTCCACTCTTGATTATTGGTTTTAACTATGCTGTTTTTGCCAGCCAATGGGTCACGTTTGGTGAAAGTTCTTTAGGCGCATTTGTGGGTTATTTCTTGCCTGTCATTTCAAGCTTCTTACTGGTTTGGAGAAATAAAGACATCTTTGGTGGTGGAGATATTAAAATGTTGGCAGCCGTTGGTGCATGGTTCGGATTTGAGAAACTACTTTATGTGATTGTGCTTGCTTGTGCGTTGTTTGGACTTTATGCAATTTTGAACAGAAAAAAAGAAGGGGCGTTTGGTCCAGCAATTGTGATGGCGTCTTTGATTGTTTTATTTGCTTGTTTTTAGTTAATTTTAGAGGAGTTTTGTGATGAATATTACAGATTTGGAAAAAGAAAGAGCTAAGGCTCAATCTTTGGTGCAGAGCAAAAACTTTTCGTCCTTGATTATGTTTCTCATCTTTTGGGACGCTATTTTGCTTGGGTTTATGACTTCAGCAAAAGTGATGATGTCTTTGGGATGGGAGCTTTTCTTTCTCGACCGTTTGATTGTGGCTTTGTTTATTTGTGAAATGATGATTAAGATTTATGCCTATGGAGGTGAATTCTTCAAAAAAGGATGGAATTTGCTTGATTTATTTGTGGTTACGCTTTCCATTATTCCAGCAACGAGCTTTTTTGTGATTTTGCGTTCGTTTAGATTGCTTCGCTTGCTTAAATATGTTGATAAAGATTTGAGAGTGGCAAACTTTATTCAAAATTTAATGTCTATTGTGCCAATTTTCTTAACCTCATTGGTCATTTATTTTGTTGTGCTTTATGTGTTCTCTGTGATGTCTGTTGGGCTGTTTGGAGATATTTTTATTGCCTTTGGCGATTTAAACCATGCCGTGTTTAGTTTGGTTCAGGTGATGAGTTTTGACAGTCTTTCGGTTGAGATTATTCAATCTGTGATGATTATTTATCCAAAAGCATGGATTTTCTTCTTCTCCTTTATTCTGTTCTCATATCTCATCATAACAACCTTTGTGGTTTCCGCCATTAAAGAAGTGATTAAAAAGGCATAGAAAACTGAAAAAAGAAAGGGGCTTGAGTTTGATGAACTTGAGCCCTCACTTTTTTATTGTTTTTCAGCAGTAGATTCTTGACATTCTCATAAAATATACCTACCTAAGACTTAGAAAATAATTTTAATAGGCGTAAATAACTTTAGATAAGGAGTTAAAAATGAAAATTAGACCACTACATGATAGAGTTTTGGTTAAAAGATTGGAAGAAATGACTAAGACGAAAGGTGGAATTATCATTCCTGATAATGCAAAAGAAAAACCATCTGAAGGAATTGTTGAAGCTGTTGGAAATGGCTTTGTCGCTGAAGATGGAAAAATTGTGCCAATGAGCGTTAAAGTTGGTGATAAAGTTTTGTTCGGCAAATGGTCTGGTAATGAAATCAAAGTTTTGGGTGAAGACAGACTCATTATTAAAGAATCAGAAATTTTAGCAATTATAGAGGAATAAAAATTTATTTTATGGATGATTACTTACAATTTTTCTCCTCGTGTATTTTCTTATACATTTCGTTAAAAAACTGTGGCGTACTCATCTCATAAACTAAATTTTTTATCAATTAAATAAACAAGAGGAATAAAAAATGTCAGCGAAAGAGATTAAATTTGGAACAGATGCAAGAGCAAAAATGCTTAAAGGTGTTGAAACTTTGGCAAAAGCTGTCAAAGTCACTTTGGGTCCAAAAGGACGTAATGTGGTTTTAGACAAGTCTTATGGTGCTCCAAAAATTACAAAAGACGGTGTTTCTGTGGCAAAAGAAATTGAACTTGCCGATAAATTTGAAAATATGGGTGCTCAACTTGTTAAAGAAGTTGCTTCTAAAACAGCTGAAAAAGCAGGCGACGGCACAACAACGGCAACGGTTTTGGCAGAAGCAATCATCAAAGAAGGTATGAAAGCTGTTGCGGCGGGAATGAACCCAATGGATTTGAAACGTGGGGTAGATTTGGCTGTTGAAGCGGTTGTTGCGGATATTAAATCACGTTCAAAAGAAATTAAAACAAGTGAAGAAGTGGCTCAAGTGGGCACTGTTTCAGCCAATGGTGATAGAACAATTGGTGAATATTTAGCTCGTGCAATGGAAAAAGTTGGCAACGAAGGTGTGATTACGGTTGAAGACGCTAAGGGCTTTGAAACAGAGCTTGAAGTTGTTGAAGGTATGCAGTTTGACCGTGGCTATCTCTCTCCATATTTTGTGACAAATACAGAAAAAATGTCTGTGGAATATGACAGTCCATTCATTTTGCTTTACGACCAAAAACTTTCAAATTTGCAAACATTAGTTCCTGTTTTGGAAGCTGTGGTGCAAACAGGTCGTGCATTGCTTATCGTTGCAGAAGACATTGAAGGCGAAGCTTTAGCAACCCTCGTGGTGAACAGACTTCGTGGTGGCTTGAAAGTTGTTGCTGTTAAAGCCCCAGGCTTTGGTGACAGAAGAAAAGCAATGTTGCAAGATATTGCAATCCTCACTGGTGGAGAAGTAATCTCTGAAGAACTTGGTATGAAAATTGAAGAAACAACATTGGATATGTTGGGAACTGCAAAACGTGTTGAAATTTCTAAAGATGACACAACCATTATTGACGGTGCCGGTGAAAAAGAGGTGATTGCGGCTCGTGCTTCACAAATCCGTAAGGAAATTGAAGAAACAACTTCTGAATATGACCGTGAAAAACTTCAAGAAAGATTGGCAAAAATTGCTGGTGGTGTTGCCGTTATCAAAGTTGGTGGTTCAAGTGAAGTTGAAGTTAAAGAAAAGAAAGACAGAATTGACGATGCTTTGAATGCAACCCGTGCGGCTGTTAAAGAAGGTGTGGTTGCTGGCGGTGGTGTGGCGTTGCTTTATTCAACAAGAATCTTGGATAAAGTAGAAACACAAAATCAAGATCAAAAAGTTGGAATTGATATCATTCGTAAGGCAATTCAAGCACCAATTCGTCAAATTGCAGAAAATGCTGGTGTTGATGGCGCAGTAGTTGTGGGCAAGCTTCTTGAAAGCACAAACGGCACAAGTTTTGGTTATAATGCTCAAACAGCTGAATATACTGACATGGTAAAAGCCGGAATTATTGACCCAACTAAGGTTGTGAGAACAGCTTTGCAAGATGCTGCCTCTGTTGCTGGTTTGTTGATTACCACAGAAGCAATGGTTACTGAAGCACCTCAAAAAGAAGGTTGCTGTGGACATGATCATGGCGGAATGGGAGCTGGAGGCCCTGGAGCAATGGGCTTCTAAAGATTTGCAATGTAAGGTTATTAGTACGAAATCTTTGCGTTAAAAGATATACTAAAAAAAGAGCTTTCGAGAGAAGGCTCTTTTTTATTTGACAAAAAAATATTTTTTCATTATCCTAAGACTTAGGTAATTTAAGGAATGAAGATGATTGCACAGTCTATAAAACGTTTGGTAATAAAGAAGAAGGCGAGTTCGCCTTGCACTTTGTTATGCGTTTTGTAGGAGGTAAAAAATCTAAATAAAATTGCAAAAGAAGATGTGAGGCCGAGCTAGGGAGTTCGGTTTTTTTGTGTTTAAAAGGAAAGAAAATGAGTGAGATGATTTTGAAAGAAAGAGCAAGGAGCAATGCGATGGAAATTAGTGGTCAAATTTCCAAATATAAAGGCCGTTCGCTTTCAAAAAAACTAAGCTTTTATCTTCGTCCGTTAACGATGAAAGATTGTTCAGCAATGGAAGATTTGTCTATGTGTATTTATGACAATCTCAAAGAAGGGCAAGAATGTTTCATTCACAAACACGACCGTAAATATTATCGTGAGATTATGACTCAAGAAAATTCAGACACAAAATTTGTCGGGGTTTTCATTGGTCATCAGTTGATTGCAATGTCTAATTTCAAAATGGTTGAAACTTATGCTTCATTGCAAGAGGAGTTTCCGAATCATAAATTGAACATTTTCTCAAAAGATAGAAGGCTTGGAGAGGTTAAAGTTGCGGTTTTAGGGTCTGACTCGGTTCACCCAAAATTTAGAGGCAATCACCTCAACAAAACAATGATTGACTATCGTCAAAAATTGGCAGGGCACTTGGGGGCAACTGACGTTGTTTCTATTATTGACCGTAAAAATGTTTGGAATATGACTCCTTATTTTGAGAATGAATTTAATATGTTTTCTTCGGGCATTGACCCTGCGGATAATGGTAAAATTGCGTTGATGCACCGCCCGCTTAGAGATAATGTTGTGCGAGCCGAAGGAGAAGTTGAAACCAGTCATTTTGAAAATTTTAATCAGATTGATAAAATGTTTTATATGAACAGAATTGGCGTGGGATATGACAAAGAAAGTAAAAAAATTATGTTTGCAAGAACGGACTATTATGACAAAATGAGTGCTAGAAATAATAATGTTAATTTAATGCTGATGAGGAACACGAGAAATGGTGCAGGTCTATAATTTTAAGGGAAATAAAGACGGGGCTAAACTGCTTGTTTTAGGCGCAATTCATGGAAATGAAGTGGCGGGTCCTTTGGCAATTTCTCGCTTAATGCAAGAACTTGAGGCAGGGAAAATTAAGCTTGTGAGCGGAACGTTGACTCTTTTGCCAATTGCGAATCCTGAAGCACATCAAAAAGATATTCGTCAGATTGAAGAAAATTTGAACCGTGTGATTAATCAATGGGAAACTCCGAACACTTATGAAAAAAAGTTGGGTGTTGAAGTGGCAAAGCTCATTGAAGCTTGTGATTATATGCTTGATGTTCACTCAACACATAATGCGGGGGAAATTGCTTTTTCATTTTTGGATTATGCCACAACAGGGAATTTGAAAATTGTTGAGGCGTTGGATGTAGATTATGTGCTTTCCGGTTGGCCGGACGTTTATGGCTCACAAGATGAAATTGTTGATTTTTCGACCGAAAGATACGTTAATTTTATTGGAAAAAACGGACTGACTTTAGAATCGGGTTATCATAAAGATCCAGCGGCGATTGACCTTGCATATCAATCTATTGTGAACTTGCTTAAAAATTTGAAAATGATTGAAGGTTCTTTTGAGAAAAAAGAAAAACGAATTGTTAAGATGACAGATATTGTCATTAAAAATAAAGAAGGGCATCTTGCGGATAAGTTTAAGCATTTTGATTTTCTCAAAAAAGGTACTTTAATTGCTCAATGCGATGATGGCGAACAAATTTTTGCGGATAAGGATTGTTATATGATTATTCCAAATCATCACTGCGAACTTGGTGCAGAGTGGTATTATCTCGGGGTTTTATTATAAAATTGTGTTCAAAAAAGAGGCTTAAAAAAGCCTCTTTTTTATTGAACTATCTCTTCTTATAGATTTGATAATATAAAGTTGGCAGCACAGCCAGTGTGAGAATTGTTGACGAGATAATGCCGCCAATGATTACAATAGCTAAAGGTTTTTGAACTTCTGCCCCAACTCCTGTGGCAATTGCCATTGGTAAGAATCCCAGAACATCGGTGAGTGCCGTCATCAAAACCGGACGTAACCTCATTTTTGCCCCTTGCAAGACACGAGCTTTCAAACCGTGGTTGTTATAACTGTTTTTTGCGAATCCATTAATCAAAACAATTCCATTCAAAACAGCAATTCCCAGTAAGGCAATGAAGCCAATTCCCGCTGAAATGCTAAATGGAATACCCGTCAGAACGAGGGACAACACCCCGCCAAACAAAGCAAACGGAATGCCGAAGAAAATGAGCAATGTTTGTTTAACACTATGGAATGCGGCATAAATCATAAAGAACATCACGCCAAGCGTTACGAGGGTTAAAACAGACAAACGGCTGGCGGCTTTTTGCATATTTTCATATTGTCCACCCCATTCAATGTAATAGCCATCAGGTAAGGTGATTTTTTCTTTAACAACTGCTTGAGCTTTTTTCACAAATGTTTCCGTATCAATGCCTCTGATGTTTACCATAATTGCACTGCGACGATTGCCGTCTTCTCGGTTGATTGCCCCATAAGTTTCCTTAAAACTAATGTCAGCAAGCATTTCCAAGGGAACAACGTTTCCGTTTAAGGTGGCGACAGGAAGTTTTTTGATGACCTCAATGTCTCCACGCAAGCTTTCTTGAAGACGAATGATGATTGGATATCTTTTGTCTTTGTCATAATAATATCCAACTTCTTCACCGGCAAGAGCCATAGATATCAATTGTAAGACTTCGTTTTTGTTAACGCCATATTTCTTGAGTGCGGAAAGTTTTGGTTCAATTGCTAAAACGGGAAACGCCCCTAATTGCTCAAGTTCAACATCGGCTTGTTCGGAAACAGGCTTGATGGCTTCTTCAACTTCTTTCCCAATTTTTGCTAAAACTTCTAAGTCATCACCAAAAATCTTGATGGTTAAGTCTGAGCGAGAGCCTTCAAGGAGTTCGTTAAAACGCATTTGAATCGGTTGTGAGGCGAGATATTGCATTCCTGTATAGTTTTCCTTCAACTCCTCTGTCAACTCATGAGAGAAGGCATCTAAATCCATTCCTTTCCCAAAGTTTTTTAAGATGATGTAGGTGTCGGCAATGTTCATGCCCATTGGGTCGGTGGCGATTTCGCTCGTGCCAATTCGGCTAAAGACATGTTCGACTTGTGGGTGTTCACTAATTAATTTCTCGACTTTCTCCTGCAATTCTAAACTCATGGTCAGCGACACATTCTGAGGTTTAATGACGTGGAATGCAAAAGCACCTTCTTTGAGTTGAGGCATAAATTCTCCACCCAAAGACTTGAAAAGAAAAATGCCAATGATGATAATTGCCAAGGCAAAAGAAACAACCAGTTTTGTTTTCTTAAGCAAGAAAAAGAGAAGATGAGAATATCTTTTTTCTAAGAAAAGCATGATTTTAGAATCTTGTGACGTTTTGCTGTTTCTTAAAAGCAAAGCAACGAGTGCTGGAGCGAGCGTAAAGGACAAAACCATTGCTCCCAGTAAGGCAAAGATGAAGGTTGATGCCATTGGTTGGAACGTTTTTGCTTCAATGCCGACAAGTGCAAAAATCGGCAAGAAAACCACAACTAAAATCAGTTGTCCAAACCCTGCAGCTTTACGAATTTCGCTTGTTGCCGAAATGACAACTTCATCAATTTCTTCATGAGAAAGCGTTTCATGTGCATCTACTTTTTCTTTCAGTTTTCTCATACAATGGTCGACCACAATGACCACGCCATCGATGATGATTCCAAAGTCTAATGCTCCTAAGCTCATTAAGTTTCCAGAGATGTTGAAAATTCTCATGCCAATAACCGTAATTAAGAGCGAAAGAGGAATTGCCAAGGCAGTGATGAACGCAGCACGCATATTGCCAACCAGCAAGAACAAAATGATAATTACCAAGCATGCGCCTGTTGCAATATTATGCCAAACTGTGCCAATGGTGGCGTTTACTAAGTCTGAACGGCTATATAGCACAGTTAGCTCTAAGGTTTCGGGTAAATCTTTTTTGATTTCCTCAACTCTTTCAGCAATGTTTTGAGCGGTGGTTCGACTGTTTTCACCTGTCATCATCATAACCGTTCCCAAAACAATTTCATCGCCATTAAACGTTGCCGTTCCAGTTCTAGTTTCTTTGCCTTCAATGACTTCTGCCACATCTGAAATGGTAATCACATCATAGTTTGGCAAAACTTTAACGGGAAGCTCCATAATTTCTTGCGGGTCTTTAAGAAAACCAATGCCTTGAACAATAAATTGCTCTGCATCTTGTTCAACATATCCGCCCCCAACGTTTTGGGTTGAATCTGTCAAAGCACCACTGATGTCTTCAATTTCCAAGCCATAATGAGAAAGCTTTTCAGGATTAGGCAAAATATGAATTTGACGTTCATAACCTCCCGTTGTGTTGATTTCCGCAACACCTCGAACACCCAATAGACGTGGCTTAATGTTCCAGTCTTGAATGGTTTTTAGGTCAACGAGTTGTTGAAATCTCTTTTCCGGTGAAGACTCAATCTTTTTGAAGTCAATCTTATATTGAAAAATCTCGCCAAGTCCCGTGCTGATTGGTCCTAGTTGAGGGTTTGCTCCTTCAGGAAGCCCCTCAATGTTTTGTAGCCTTTCAGAAACAAGTTGTCTTGCCAGATAAATGTTCATATCATCGTCAAAAATCACCGTCACTTGAGAAAGCCCGAATCGGCTGAGGGAACGAACATTTTTGATGTTTGGAATGCCTCGAACATTTGCTTCCACAGGGAAAGTTACGGTCTTTTCAATTTCTTCCGCCGACCAACCTTTCACTTCAGTGTTAATTTGAATTTGATTGTTGGTGATGTCAGGAATGGCATCAATCGGCAAATGAACCAAGCTATAAAGTCCATAAAGCATGGTTAAAAGCGTGAAAAACAAAATCATTCCTTTGTTCTTCACAGAAAATCTAATTATCTTATTTATCATTTTTTAAACCTTAATCTTAGTGTGCATGACCAACTTCTCCGCCTTCTTTATCTAAAAGAATGACACGGAGAAATTTTGCACCTTTAATAACAACTTTTTCTCCCGCCGAAAGATCGTCTGAGGTGAAAAACATTTCTGAGTTTGTTTTTTTTATCAAGTGAATTTCCACTTGTTCAAAAACATTTTCCGCTTCTTGTTTATAGAGAAAATAGTCGCCTTGCGCGTTAACGAAAGCTTCTCTTGGTAAAACAAAAGGGGTGTTCTTTTCAAGAATGTCAATCTCAATGCCATAGTTTTGAATGACTTTTGCTGACAAGACAAGTTCTTCATGTTCATCGTGCTCGTCATGCTCCGTTTCGGCATAAAGCGGGCTGAAAGCCAGAAGTGATGCTAAAAGCATTAACGAAAAGAATTTCTTATTTTGCATAAGCCACCTCCTTAATGTTTGTGCTGAGAGATTTATCGATGAGGTAAATGCGCCACAGAGATTTCAATGTTTCCATTTCATATTGATGATAGGTTTTTGTTGCTTCAATCATTTGTTGGTGAGCCTCAATGAACAAAGATGTGCTCACACGACCATTAGCAAAAAGTCTTTCAACATTTTGGTGTCGGCTTTTCAAATCTCCAGGATGAATTTCTTTGAGGTTTTTTTTGCCTTGTTCATATTGTTGAATAAATAAGGCTAGATTTTTTTCCGCTTCAATTTTTTTGAAAGCATAGCTTTGTTCTGCCGCTTTGACTGCAAATTTTGCACCTTTAATTTGGTTTTTATTCGCATTGACAGGAAATGGAAACGAAAACTTAATGCCATAAGTTTCTAGTTTTCCTAAGCCCCCTGGTTTTGTGGCAATGTAAGGTCCAACATTGAAATTGGCATTACTTGATTTAGATTCAAGATAATCTGCTTGTGCTTGGCTTAAGTTCAAGTTTTCTTGTTCGACTTCATAACTGGTTGTGACATCAATGTTTTTAATGACAGGCCAAGTTTTTGGTGCGGATAAAAACCAAGCGGAAGTTATCTTTGTTGTGTTTTTGAGTTGAAGCATATAAGCCAAGGCACTTTGATAAGCGTTTTTCTCATCAGTCAATTGCTGAAGTTCAATTTTATAGCCTTTGAGTGCCATTAAGAAAACGTCTTTAGAAACTTCATCTTCGGGAGAGAGTACTGCAGATTGGCGATATTTTTTCAAAACTTTTTCAAAAGTTTCAACCGCTTCCAGCACAACTTCTTTCTCTTTTTCAACTTGGCGTAATCTGTTTAGAAGAAATAAAGTTTCAAAGGTTGTTTGTTCTTCTTGTTCAAGCGTTGCAAGGCGAATGCTATCAAACTCGGCAGCGGCTTTATTTTGGCGAGCCTTTCGTTTGCTCGGCATTTCAATATTTTGCAAAAGGGCAAGTTCAGCCTCAATGCCTTTTTCATCATCCGACTTGGTATAATTAAGCCCGCCGTCAAGTTCAGGTGCAAACCAACGTTTTGTTTGTTTTTGATATTCAAGATAGACAGGTTCTTGAGCTTTTTGTTTTAAGATGTCTGGGTTTTGTTGTATGGCACAAGCGAGGACATCATATCCATTTTTAGGATTACAGGTTTGTGCGTATGATTGCTTTGAGAAGGCGAACAAAATTGCCAACAAGCTCAAAACAAAGATTTTGTTTTTAGTAAACATAAAAAATCTCCGATTAATGTTAAAAAATAGATGTGATGAGCCGAAAATTCAGCTCAAATTTTTAACAAATCGGGGGGCGATATATTTTTGTGGTGATATAACTTAACGTTAAATTTTCATATGAGGGGGATAGATTTTGTGTTTCAATATCTTCTAAGTCAAACCCTGTTGCAGATAGCACAAAATTGTGGTGGGCATGGAAGTGGTGCGCGTGAGCACAGCTTTCGGAAGTGGCTGTGTGCTTTTCAAGTTCTTCACTGAGTATTGAACATTCTTCACCAACACAAGGGTTGACATAAGAGCAAACCGCCGTTGAAACAATCAACAGCGCAAAAAGTGCCGATAAGACATGATGTAATTTGCTTTTTTTCATAAAAGTTAGTTTAGATTATATTTTTGCAATTTCAACAATTTTTTCAAAGATGTTCTTGTCGGTTGCCATTGGAACTTTAGCGTCTTTCATTGCTTTGATGTAATCTTCCTTGTTTTCATAAACTTTATTAATGACATATAAAAGTTCTTTGCCACTGACCAAATCTTCATCTTTAATGATTTCACAGAAGCCTTTTTGAGCAAAAGATTTCGCATTTAGGCTCTGCTCTCCACGGCTTTGTGTGGATGGCAGAGGAATGAGTACCATTGGTTTTTTAAGGCTTAAAAATTCAAAAATTGAGTTTGAACCAGAGCGTGAAAGCACGAGGTCGGCAATTGACATAATATCTGCAAGCTCTTTATTGACATATTCAAATTGGACATAGCCTTTTTTCTTGATGTTTTCTGCTAATTGTCCTTTGCCACAAAGGTGAACAAGTTGATATTTTTTCAAAATAAATTCTAAATTATCACGAATGGCGTTGTTAATGCTCTTAGCTCCTAAGCTTCCGCCCATTACTAAAATAATAGGTTTTTTATCCGTCAGCCCACAAAATTCATAGCCGTTTTCTGTTTTGCCTTTTTTGAGACGATTAGATACAACAGGTCCAATATATTCTACTTTCGTTTTGTCTTTGACATATTTTACTGTGTCGTCAAAAGTTGTGAAAAATTTCGTCACAAAAGGAAAAGAGAGTTTGTTGGCAAGCCCAGGGGTGACATCTGATTCGTGCATAATCACTTTTTTGCGGTTAATCCAACCAGCAATGACCACAGGGAAAGAAACGAATCCGCCTTTGGAAAAAATGATGTCTGGGTTTATTTTTTTGACCAAATAGATTGCTTGCAGAACGCCAAAAGGAATGCGGAGCATGTCTATGAAATTTTTCAAAGAAAAATAGCGACGGAGTTTTCCAGTTTGAATTTCGTGATATGTCACATCTTTCAACTTTGAAATAAGGTCTTTTTCAATGCCGTTTTTTGAACCAATATAGGAAATTTCCCAGCCGTTTTTTTGAAAAGCCGGAATGAGTGCCAAATTAAGGGTTACGTGTCCGGCAGAGCCTCCGCCAGTAAAAAGAATTTTTTTGCTCATTTGTCTTAAAGTCCTCTTTCTTAGAAAATTAACAACTTCCGCCCATCATGCAGGCTTTGCGTTCCCAGTTCATTTCACATTCTTCTTCACCAGTGTCAGGATTTGTCTGTTTCGTGACAAGTTCAAATTCGTGTTTGAGATAAAATCTCACGGCGTCATTGTTTCTGACATAAACGTTTAAGGTTAAGAGGTTATATCTTTTTTGTGCTTCTCTTAATAAAGCTTTGCCAATGCCTTTTCTTTGGTGTTTTTCATCAACAAATAATCCTGCAATATAACCTTCAACAAGTCCAATAAAGCCAACGATTTTGCCATTTTCTTCTGCAACATAAACTTCAGATTGCGGCATCACCATTTTAACAAAGTTGAAGTTATTTTTCCAATAATCAGAATCAACAAAATGGTGAGCTTTTAGGTTGGTTTCTAGCCAAATTTTCATAATTTCTTCTAAGTCTTCAGGCTTAAATGCTCTTATCATTTTTCTTCTCCAATTTTTACAATGGTGATATTATACTATATAATTTATAAAATAATAGTTGACATATACCCATTGGGGGTATATATTGAAAATACCTTCTAGGGGTATGTGTTATTAATTTCGGGGAAACAAAATGGCAAAATGTAATAATCCAAATTGTAAGTGCGGCGAGAATTGCTCTTGTGGAGATAATTGTCAATGCGAAAAGAATTGTAAATGTGGTGATGAGTGCCAATGTGGCAACAAATCTGTAAGTGAAAAAAGCTGTAAATGTGGCAAAGACTGCAAATGCTAATTAATAACAAATGAGGGAGCATCATTAAGAGTGTTTCCTCATTCTTTTTTAGGAAAACTTATGAATATTAAATCTACAAAATATCTTTCGCTTCTTTCCACCTTAGCAATTGTACTTTTTCATTTTATCTGTTGTGGTTTGCCGCTTATCTTTATTTTGCTTAGTTTGGCTTTTGGGGTGAATGTTAATTTGGGTGTTTTTGAATTAAGTCATATGCAAATGACAATTCTTTTGTTTGTTTCGGGTGCATTGCTCTTGGTGTCTTATTTGATGTATCGTCGAGATTGTCGCTGCTGTTGTAATAAAACCTTTCATAAAGTGAATAAATATGTTTTGATTTTGGGTGGCTTCTTATATATTATCGGAGCTAGTGGACATTTTTTGAGTCCGCTCTTGATGAAAGAAGTTCCTCAATCAACAGGCGTTGAACATCATCATGGGTGTCATTAGGGAGAGAGATTATGAAAAAAGAACACGAGTGTTGTCAGTCTATTGATTATCCTTCGCATGAGAAGGAAGTCTCTCGTCTTAATCGTGCTATTGGGCAGATGGAAGGTGTGAAAAAGATGATTGAAAACAGACGCTATTGCCCTGAGATTTTAATTCAATTGAAGGCAATTCGTTCAGCGATTAAATCTGTTGAAAGTAATATTTTGAAAGCGCATTTAGAATCTTGTGTGGCTCATTCTTTTGAAAATGAACAAGAAAGAACTCAAAAGATTAATGAAATTAAAGATTTGCTTGATAAGTTTCAGAGTTAACCTTATTTAGTTTTGGGGGTATAAAAAAGGAGAGGGGAAATGCCCTCTCTTTTTTAGTGCTTATGTTTTCCGCAAGAACAGGGATGTTCTTCGCTATGTTCGTGAGAATGGTGTCCACCACAACACCCTTGCGTTTCATCATGGTGATGTTCACAGCCACAGTTGTCTCCACAGCCACAACCATATTCCTCGTCATAAATTTCTTGCAAAACGGTTTCTGGATTTTCATTCCATGCGCGACAAATCCAACGGTTTGAATTTTTAGCTTTTTCAAAAATACAAAAGTTTCCGTTTTTCACTTCTAAGCTGTTTTCTTTTGTAAAGCCAACGAAGTCTTGTGTTAAATATGGTGCAAAACGAATTAGGTCATCTCCCATAACCAGTAGAATGTTTTGGTCGACAAAATCAGTGCTAACTTTTTCAGCAAATTCAAGCCAACTGGAGATTGTTTTATCTATGTCTAAGCTCCAAGAAGAAGGTAATGTGCCTTTGGTGTTCCATTTTTCTAAGACTTTATCTCCTTTCGCAAAGAGTTCTTCCATTGATAAAGAAGCAATTTCTAACCCCTCTTTTTTAGCTTCAATTGTTCCAAGCTTAAGTTTGACTTCATTCTCAGGTTTGTCTTCATCTTCTTTATAATCAATTGGTGTAAAATTATTTTCAACAATAATAGGTGTTTTCAGCTCCATTGTCTTGATAATTACGTTTGCGGTTGCTTTCGATTTTTCATCTTCCAAGGCAAAAACAGCATTAGGGATTAATTCAACCTCTGAGAGGACTAGCCCAATGTTTCTTGCATTTTGTTCTTCATTAATATCACCATGGCAGGCGACAATAATTCTCATTGTCATTTTCATTCTCCTTTTAATCATATGTCGGATATTATTACAGCAAATTTTTAATGATAATCAAAAAATGGTTGTAATCACAAAATAATATATATCTAATTATATTATTGATTGGCGGAAATTTTGTCTATTTACATTAAGCTATCTTTGTGTTACATTAATCCCTCAAGAAAATTATTAAAACTATAGATATGAAAGAAAAACGTTATCTTTGTGAGCTCAACAAAAAAAATGAGCCTGTCCTTTGGCAACAAAGAGTTATCAGAGGAAAAGAAATGACATCAACAATCATTACCAAGCCAATTGGTGAAAAAGCTTTGGCAATTTTTGTCAAAAATCATGATGGTTTAGTTATTATTCAAAAGGGATACTGTGTCATTGAGACAACCCTTATGAATGATAAAATCTTCTCAGTCACTATCAATAAAATTGTAGAAATTGAGGGAGAGCTGTTGAAGACGAAAGAAATCAACAGGTTTGAGCGTGGGGTATGGGATGTCGAACCTTTGCCTTTTTTTCTTTCAGCTTTAAGAGCCGGAGAAAGAAATGCTCGTGGGAATAATATTATGGAATATTTTGAAGTTACAAAAGAAATCCATTTTTATCGCACGGGAAGGCAAGGATAAGAAGATTGAAAAGTGTTTTTTTAAGTTGTTTGATATTAAATTATTAAATAAATGGTTATGAAAATCCAAAATCAAAAAATTTCCGTGACTGGAAAAAATGCCTATGCACAAGTGATGAGTGGCGAAAGAAAACTCATTACAAATAAGAAAGGGAAATTTTCTCAGTGCATTCGAAAAAGTGAAAGCTTTAATCTTTTTGTCATTCGAAGTGGTTTTTATATCCTTTCAGCAGAGGAAGGTGAAATCATAATTTCTAAGGTGGTTTCTTTTTCCGAAGATGAGCATGGAGATATAAAGGAAAAATTTGCTGTTTGTGAAATTCGATATGTAAAAAATGGCAAGGGCTGGTCTAACCTCCCTCCGAAGTCTTTGGAGAGAGCAATTAGAAATCTTGAAAAAAAGAACTGAAAGCCTTTCCTTGACTTAAAAAAAGAGCGTGATTTCACGCTCTTTTTTGTGTTTAAATATAAATACAATTCACGCCATCAACACAAATTCGATTGCGATAAAAATCTAAAATGGCATCACCAGCATTTTCACTGGCTCTTTTACTTCCTTTTGAGAGAATCATTTTAATATCAGCGAATCCTTTTTTCTGTAAATTATATAAACCTTCTTTCTTCAAAAGTTCATACATTGCCTCTCTCACTTTTGCAAAAGTGAAATTTTCATTTAAGTAAATTGGAATAATATCTCTGTCTAAAATTTCATTAGAGAGATTTAGGAAATGAAAATTACGTTTTTTCTTAAGATAGAGTCTTGATAAAAAGGACTCCTTGAAAACAACAATATGAGGAACTTCTGCAACAGACATTAAAAGGGTTGCCCCTTCATGGGCTGCAACGCCAGCATCAGTGATGTTGAGGACGTTATCCATATCTCTTTCTTCATCAAAAACTTTAATTTGCGAGCCTTCTTTTTTTATCACACTTGAAATATAACCATAGACATTTGCAGGAGCAAGAATTGTGCAACAAAGACGGCTATCTCTTTCTTTTAGAGCCTTAGCAGCACTAATGAAGAAAGGAAGCATTCTTTTAACATCTTCTTCATCTGAACCAAGCATTGCAGTTAGCACTTTGGCATCAGAAGCAATATTGTGAAAGTGTCGAAATTCTCGTTCTCTATCTAAAGAAGAAAGAACTTCTAACACAGGGTGTCCAACATAAACAGCAGGAAGTTTGTGCTTGCTGAAGCATTGGATTTCTTGAGGGAAAACAGAAATCATAAAATCGACATATTTTGAAACTGTTTTCGCAATTTTTTCGTTGTGTGAAAAGACTCTTGGAGCAACATAGTGAATTTGAATCATTGCTTTTTCAGATTTACGAATTTTCTTAATCTTTTGATGAATTTCTGAAGCAAAATCCCAGTTGGCAATTGTGATAACAATGTCAGGATCGTGTTTAATGATGTCTTTGATGATATTTGTATTGTCTGTGAAAAAATCTTGGTGATTCTTTGTCGAATACATTGTGTCATGGAGTTTTTCATAAGGAATAACTTTATCCAAACCCATTTGAGGGCCGCCGATGCCACAAAAGTCTATTTTGCGAGACTTCTTCTTCAGAGCTTCTATGAGATTAGCTCCAATTCTATCGCCTTGCTTACTAACTGCTATTAGATATAGTCTCATGCGTTAAGTCCAGTTCAAGAATTAAGATAATAGGAATCGCAATCGTTTATTCCTCAGTACTCTATAATACAATATATTGTGTGTTATAACAAGAATTTATTATATGACATAAGTTATATGCCGCCACCGAGCGTTTTGATGCCCTTAGCGTTAAAGATTTTTGCAATTGCTTTGACAGTTTCTTTTGAAGGAGGTTCGATGCCTTGTAAGCGATATTTTAAGCCTAAGTTTTCCCATTTGAACTTACCCATTTCGTGATATGGTAGTAGCTCAACAAGTTCTACTGTTTTATATTTTTTTACATAATCAGCAAGTTTTTCGGCATATTCAACTGTGTCGTTAAATGTTGGTACAATCACATATCTTATCCATGTTTTGATTCGCATATCCTCAAGTTTATCTAAGAATCTTAATGTTCTGAGGTTATCAAAGCCTGTTAATTCTTTACATCTTATTGGGTCAAGATGTTTGATGTCGAGCAAGACAAGGTCTGTATATTTCAACACTTCTTCAATGTCTTTGGAAAAGTCGATGTGTCCTGCTGTGTCAACGGCTGTGTGAATTCCTTCAGCTTTTAAGCCTTTGAATAATTCAGTAACAAATTTTGGTTGAATAAGGGGTTCTCCACCAGAAACCGTGACGCCACCATTTGAAAACTTCATGAAGTCTTTATATTTCACAATACGGTCAATGAGATCTTGTGGGGTAATAAGTTTACCACCGTTTAATCCCCAAGTGTCAGGATTGTGGCAATATTGACAACGCAACGGGCAACCCTGTGTGAAAACAACATATCTTAGCCCTGGACCATCAACAGTTCCAGCACTTTCTTCCGAATGAATGCGACCTCTTATTTCTTCCATAGAATTTCTCAGTTTAAAATGTATTAACTTGCTTATTTATATAGTCTTTTTGCAATAAATTAGCAACCTTAAAGTTTATAAATATACGCAAGTATCATTCACACACATTAATCCTTTGACAAAGTTTAGAATCGCATCTGCTGCATTTTCACTGGAAAAGTTTTTTCCATTTGAAAGAATATATCTTAAATCTTCAAAACCAGTAAGTTGTTTCTTATAAAGTTCTTTTTCTTCAAGTAATTCTTGTATGCTTTGTAAAATGCTTTTTATGTTGTAATTATAGTTGAAGTAAATTGGAATGATGTTTTTTCCCAAAATTAAATTGACCAAGTTAAGAAAATGAAACTGTTTGCTCTTTCCAAGTTTGAGTCTTTGCGTTATAGGTTCTTTATAGGCAACAATATGAGGAATATTTACTAAAGAAGCTTTAAGCGTGGATTTTTCAGAGGTTGCAATTGCCACCTTTGTAATTGCCATAACGTTATCAAAGTCATATTCTTCATCAAAAACAAGGGCTTTTGATAGGCTTTTTTTAAGAAGTTCTTGGAGTTGATTAACCGCACTTCCTGAAGATAGAAAGATAATCTCAATGTTTTGATTTTGTGAATTTAGGTTTTTTTCAACTTGGAGAATGTCTGGTAAAATTCGTCTGATATCAGATACATTTGTTTCCAATAAGACTGTGAGAATTTTTTTTTGTGGTGTGTGGTCTATTCTTCTGCTAAATTCTTGAATATTGGTATTCACGCATCTAATTTCCATCATTGGATGCCCCGCATATGCGCAAGGGAGTTTGTAGCGACTGGCACAATTGGCTTCTTGAGGGTATATGCTTATTAAGAAATCTATCTGTTCGCTCATTTCTTTGATGAATCTGTCCCCCTTATAAAACACGTTGGGAGCAACATAGTGAATAAGAATTACTTTGCCACAATGATGAGAATTGTTTATTTTTTTATGAATGTTTTTGCAGAAGTCCCAGTTACCAATTGTGATAACAACTTCAGGTTTCTTTTTCATAATATCATATGTGATATTATAGTCTTTATTGGAAAATTTTGTTTCATCATCACTTAAATACATATTATCATGTAGTTTGTCATATTCAATGATAGTATCTAGATTCATCTTAGATCCGCCGATCCCATAATAGTCAACATTATGCGTTTTACGTTTTAATGTTCTTAATAGGCTTGCACCAATTGCATCTCCACATTTACTGATTGTTATGAAATAAAATTTTACCATTCTTCTGTCCGTTTAAATGATGAAACAATTACGAGGAAGTTCGTAATTGTGTGGTTCTCAATAGTTCGGAAAGATATTGATTAGATATAAGTCTTATTTGTGAAAAAACATTAAAACAAAAGTTTATATAAAAAAAGAGGTCGACGTTTCGACCTCTTTTTTAGACTTTGTCTTTGTTGACTTATGCGATGCGTTCGTGGAACGTACGAGAAACAACGTCTTCTTGTTGTTCTCTTGTCAACTTAATGAAGTTAACTGCATAACCTGAAACACGAACTGTAAGTTGTGGGTAGTTTTCAGGGTGATCCATTGCATCAAGCAAAGTTTCACGATTAAATACGTTAACGTTCAAGTGTTGACCAGCATTGGCAACATAACCATCCAACATAGCTGTCAAGTTAGAAACTTGAGTTGTTTTATCCTTACCCAAAGAGTTAGGGATAATTGAGAAAGTATTAGAAATACCATCTTGTGCATGTTGGAACGGAAGTTTTGAAACAGACATCAAAGATGCCAATGCACCATGTGTGTCACGTCCGTGAAGTGGGTTAGCACCAGGAGCAAACGGAACACCCGCTTTTCTACCATCTGGTGTTGAACCTGTCTTCTTACCGTAAACAACGTTTGATGTAATTGTCAAAACAGATTGTGTTGGAACTGCATGACGATAAGTTGGGAATTTTCTAATCTTATCCATGAATTTCTTAACAACTGCAACGGCAATGTCATCAACTCTTTCATCGTTGTTACCATATTTAGGGTAATCGCCTTCAATTGCATAATCAACGGCAAGTCCTTCTTCGTTTCTGATAACTTTAACTTTTGCAAATTTAATTGCAGAAAGAGAGTCAGCAACAACTGAAAGTCCAGCAATACCGCAACCGAGGGTGCGAATGATGTCTTTGTCGTGCAATGCCATCAAAGATTTTTCATATGAATATTTGTCGTGCATGAAGTGAATGATGTTCAATGCGTTCACATAAGTTTGTGCTAACCATTCCATCATTTCATCAAATTTAGCAACAACTTCATCATAGTTCAAATATTCTGAAGTGATTGGTTCGAACATTGGGCCAACTTGTGCACCAGACTTTTCATCTTTACCACCGTTAATCGCATAAAGCATCGTTTTTGCCAAGTTTGCACGAGCACCGAAGAATTGCATTTGTTTACCAATTTTCATTGGAGATACGCAACAAGCAATACCATAGTCGTCACCAAAGAATTCTCTCATCATGTCATCATTTTCATATTGAATTGATGAGGTATCAATTGATACTTTTGCACAGAAGTCTTTGAAACCTTTTGGCAAGTGTTCAGACCAAAGAACTGTCAAGTTTGGTTCTGGAGCTGGTCCTAAGTTGTTTAATGTGTGAAGCACACGGAAAGAGTTTTTTGTAACCAAAGTTCTTCCGTCAATTGCCATACCACCGATTGATTCAGTTACCCAAACTGGGTCGCCTGAGAACAAAGAGTTATAGTCTGGTGTTCTCAAGAAACGAACCATACGAAGCTTAACAATGAAATCGTCCATGATTTCTTGTGCTTGAGATTCAGTTAATGTGCCAGCTTTGATATCTCTTTCAAAATAGATGTCTAAGAATGTTGAAACACGGCCCAAAGACATTGCAGCACCATTTTGATCTTTAATGGCTGCCAAGTAGCCGAAATATGTCCATTGAACAGCTTCTTTAGCTGTTACAGCTGGTTTTGAAATGTCAACGCCATAAGCAGCAGCCATTGCTTTCATTTCTTTCAAAGCTTTGATTTGTTCAGAAAGCTCTTCTCTTTCTCTGATTGTATCTTCAATCATTGCTGCTTTGTCGGAGATTGCTTTTTCCATTTCTTTTTCAGCAATGAGTCTATCGATACCATAAAGGGCAACACGACGATAGTCACCAATGATACGGCCACGGCCATAAGCATCTGGAAGACCAGTAACAATACCACTTTTACGGCAAGCACGAATTTCTGGTGTATAAGCGTCAAACACACCGTCATTGTGCGTTTTACGATATTTTGTGAAAACTTCAGTCACAAATGGGTCAAGCGCAATGCCATAAGCTTCGCAAGAGTCTTTAACCATTTTGTAGCCACCGTAAGGCATCAAAGCTCTTTTCAAAGGAGCATCTGTTTGAAGACCAACAATTATTTCTTCGTTTTTGTTGATATAGCCTGCACCGTGAGAAGCAATGCCTGAAATTACTTTAGTGTCGCTGTCTAAAACGCCGCCATTAGCAATTTCTTTCTTCATTAGGCCGAGAACTTCATTCCAGATTTTTGTTGTTCTGGATGTTGCGTCTGCCAAGAAAGAATCATCTCCTTCATATGGTGTGTAGTTGTGAATGATGAAATCTCTGACATTCACTTCTTTTTTCCACTTTTCTCCGGCGAAACCGTTCCAAGCTTCATTTGTTTTATCTGTCATCATTAAATCCTTTACGTTAACAAGATTCTACCCAAAAATAGCAATCATTATTATAATGAACCATTTTTATTAAAATTTCAACTACTATTACCAAATTTATTTAGTTTTGACTAGTCTTTAAATTAAAAAAGTTTATAGTAAAATCACACAAAATGTTACATAAGGAGACAAAAGATGTTCGGTGAGCTTATTGCAAAAAGAAGAAGTATATATAATCTTGGAAAATCAGAGGTTTTGAGTAAAGATGAGATTGTAAAAACTATTGAAAATGCGGTGAAGCAAAGTCCGAGTGCTTTTAATTCTCAATCTCCTCGAGTCGTCATTTTGTTTGAAAAACATCATGAAAAATTGTGGAATATTGTTTTGGACACATTGAAAGCAATGATTCCCGAAGCGACTTTTAAAAATACGCAGGCTAAGGTGGATAACTGCTTCAAATCTGGTTTTGGAACAGTCCTTTTCTTTGAAGAAGATGAAACAACTAAAGAATTACAGGCTCAGTTCCCAATGTATGCCCAAAATTTCCCAACATTTGCGGAACATGCAAATGCAATTGCACAATTTGCTGTTTGGACTGCTTTGGCTGAAAAAAAGATTGGAGCAACGTTGCAACATTATAATCCAATTATTGATGAAGCAGTTAAAAAAGAATGGAACATTCCTTCAAGTTGGCGCTTGATTGCTCAAATGCCTTTTGGGAGCATTGAGAAAGAAGCAGATGCAAAAGAATTTATGCCAATTGAAAATAGAGTGAAAGTTTTTAAGTAGAATACTTCTATTTAACAGAGAAAGCCACCAGAGAGGTGGCTTTTTGTATGATTATTATTTAAGCGTAAAATTCCATTAAAAAACCGTCCTTCAGGGACGGTTTTGAGTGTTCTTATTTGAGGGCAAAGGGAGTTGTGCGGGCGGCGATGCCAGACCGCATCTTTCACTTCGTTCAAGACCACCTCATTTTATTCGGTGTCCAACTTCGCCTTACGTTGCAAGGCTTGTTAGTGAACCCTCTTCTCGGGTTCAGCCCCGTATTCATTCCATTAAAAAACCGTCCCTGAAGGACGGTTTTGGATAAGGGTATTTGAGGGCAAAGGGAGTTGTGCGGGCGGCGATGCCAGACCGCATCTTTCACTTCGTTTAGACCACCTCAGTTTCTTCGGTGTCCAACTTCGCCTCACATTGCGAGGCTTGTTAGTGAACCCTCTTCTCGGGTTCATCCCCTGTCTTCATTCCATTAAAAAACCGTCCTTTAAGGACGGTTTTTTAATGGAGCGGGCAAAGGGATTTGAACCCTCGACATCAACCTTGGCAAGGTTGCGCTCTACCCCTGAGCTATACCCGCATCGAATAGAACGTGTATTAATTAGCATTACTCAAATAAAAAAGCAAGCCTTAATTTTCATAATTTTTAATTTTTTTAAAGTTATAAGTGTCCAGCGATAAAATGTGTATAAATTCCAAAGAGATACAAACCTGTTGCAATGGCTAAAATTCTGCGACTCCATTTATCGTGTGAGCCATGGGCGTGGTTACATGTACAGTGGTTATGTTTGAAATAGATATAAAATGAAAAAAGCAAAAACAAACCTGAAACAACAAACATGATAATTTCTGCCATACCATTATGGTCGTGTTCCAGAAAAGGCATCTGAACGTAAATTCCAAAAGCACTCAAAATTGCCAAGCAAGCTGGAATGCCACAACAAAAAATATGAATGAAAATGGCAAAAAAGGCGCTGCCAAATACAATTTTTTCGCACTTATCTTCAGCCTGTGATTCAGATGTATGTTGATGTTTGTTGCAATGTTTCATTTTAGAAAGTGCCTATGTTTTGACTCGTTTTAGCAATGTTCACGCTGAGTTTTTTAATTTCATTATCCATCTTGGCGTTTTCAAAGATATAGAGTGCATCATGGAAATATTCAAGGGCATCTTCAAAAAGCTCTTTATTTTGATTGGATTTTCCTAAGCGATAATATATGTCACCAATTTCACTTTGTGTTTGAGCCCAAGAAATTGGAGATTTTTTTTCTGTAATCACTTTCTGTTTGTTTTTATAGCTCTCAATTGCTAGTCCAGAAATTTCATTGCTATTGGTCAAGTTGCCAAGAATCGCCAAGAGATGTCCAAGATTTTCTTGAATATTTGCCCAAAATTCAGGGAAGAGGGCATATGTATATATTTTTTCAGCTTCTCTTAATTGGAAAACAGCATCTCTAAGTGCTTGAAGGTCTGATTTTTGTTTCCAATAATTAAAATAAAGACTGGAGAGGCGATAACAAACTGAACCATATTCATAAGGATAATTGTATTTACTTAAATATTTTTGAGACTGAATGTAATATTCAATTGCCCCTTTGAAATAAATCAGGGGATGTTTGTTGATGTTGTTGGAGGCACAATCATAAAGTTGCCCCAAATGATAATAGATGCAGCCTAAGTGAATTGGATTGGTAATTAAGTCTTGGTGTTTAATGCCTGTTTCAAATAAATTTTTGATAATTTTAAAGTCTTTATCATCCGTATTTTCAAAGGCATAGCTCAGATAAATAATGCCAAGAAAATTCATCAAATAAGGCATAAAGTCTATGGAAAGAGATTTCGCCGAATCATCATTAATTAAACGGTTAATGATTTTTCTTAAAAGATATTTACGATAAATTTTGAGTTCATTGTCTTTTGCTTCAACGGTGCTGATGATTGCTCCGTGAATGAGGTCGATGAGAGAAGTTGGAAAATGAACTTCATCATTGATGTTGCTTGCTGGAATGTAAAGGCTATCCATTAAAGAGATGAAAATTTTACGATTGCTTTCATACTGGTTGGTGCTTTGGAAGTTTAGACGAAGTTTGTCGCCCTCTCTGAAGCCCCATACAATCACATCAGCCCCCGTGCGGTCGATGATAGTTTGCCCACGGTCTATCCAATCAAACAGTTCTTTCGAATCGAGGCTTAAGAAGTTTTTGTTGAAAGGTTCATCAAAATAGTAGACCTCAAGACCTTCTTTGTTTCTTATCATCCTAGTGATAATCTCGCCACTATTGCCCTCAACATTGTCTGAAAATTCGATAATTAAAACTTTGAATTTTGGCGCAAACAATGGCATATCCGTGTTTTTTTTCGGATTTGAATTTGGGAATATGTTTTTGACGAAATCAAAAAAAGTCATTTTCTTTTCTTTATATGGTTAGTCTTTTTTGATGTATTTTTTTATTTCATCAATGTTATCTTTAAGACTCTCAATTGTTTCTTTGTTTATTTCAGACAGAGATTTATTGCTGCTTTCCCAGTCTTTCATCTTCATTAAGAACCAGAGAACGGCCACAACACCAAAGGCAGGGATTGAATAAAGATTTGTTGAAAAAATTTGGAAACACGCAAGTAAAACACAAAGGATAATCACTTTTGTGACATTCTCTCTGATGATGTCTGGGTAAAGTCCTCTGATGTTGGTTTGTGCGCAAAAAGTGTTCTCGTTGATGTCTTTATATTTTTCTAAAAAAGTCGCTTTTTTTAGGAGGGCTTGTGTTGCTTCAACAAGCGGGAAAAGGATAAGAATTAGGCTACAACTGACGGAAGTTTCCATCCCAATTAACAATAAGAGCCAACCAAGAACAAAGGCAAAAGCGGTTGCTCCAGCAGAGGAAATTTGAATTTTTGCAGGATATCTGTTGAAGAAAAGCAGTGGAATTGAGGTCGCAAGAATAATTCCTCCGAATCCACCAAGAAGCGGAATGCTAAAGATGAGAGCTAGGGCTGCGACACCAATGCCAATCGTTCCGTTTTGAGAGACAAGAAGCCCATCAATGACATTAATATATTTGTAAATCATTGAGAAATAGAACAAGGCAAGAATGATGCAGAGTTTATCTGCCCATGCAGGAATGTTTTCTTCAAAAATTCTGAAATCTTCTGGAATGGTGAAATATATAGCAGCACAGCTTAATAACACAGCTAAAAAGCCGAACTTTTCTGTTTTAGGAAAACTATAAACGGTGAAAATTAATGCTCCGCCAACAAAGGCAATTGCTAAACTTTCATATTGCAGATTATGAAGAAAGTCTGTGGGGGTATAGATTCCAAAATAAAGAGCAGTAAAGGCTATGAAGGTAACAAGATAGACGCCAATAAAGGCAAAAATACTTTTCTTTGCAAGATGCTGATTGCTGATTTTAGCATTGATAAAGAGCAAAAAGTAAAAACTGGCGATTAGAGATAATACAAAAGTTGAGAGGAGCATGATTCCTTGCATATCCATAATTTTATATCCTTATAAATCTGTTTAATGTCTTATATGTATATTATGTTTATCGCATTTCTTCAACATATAAGCATGATTTATGCCATAATTATATTATATATTTTTTTGAGGAGCGCGTCTAATTCATCGATTTTGCATTTATTCTTACGAGAAATATTAATCAAATTTGAGCTTATGAGGTCAAAGTCTCCAGCTTTTCCTTTGGCAATTTCCACTTGGAGTGGATAAGGATAGCTTAGAGGTGTATTGTAAATTTTCTTCAAAATTTCATCGCTGTTTAAGTCAACCCCGTCATGTTTTGCCAGTTTGCAAATTTCCATAATCAATGGAATGAGTCTTTCTCTTTTATCTTTATCTTTGATAACATCAAAAATGTTTTTGTTATATGCAGCTGAAACCAAAGAACAAGCAGTGTAAACGCTGAAATAGTCCCAAAAAGCTTTCTCTTCATCTTTTTCAGTTTTCAACGTGAGGTCAGCTTTGTTAAAACAAGCTGTAATCAGGCTACTTTGTTTTTTCTTTCTCCCTTTGGGTGAGAAAGTAACACTTGGACTTCTGCCAAAGAGGATGATTTGGTCAGATTGATTGAGTAAATAGCCGTCAAAAAAAGCACGATAAATATCGTTTTCAAGAATGTTTTTGATATAAAGTGGGTTTTTAATTGGGGTAAAAAGCAAAACAGGCGTGTTCACGATTTTTTTTCTTGAAATGGCTGTCAAAGAAGCATTAAGCTTGATGGCATCAGAGGTGATGAGCAACATTTTCGGTGTTTCTTTTAGCCAAAAAGTTGTTGCAAATTTATAATGATTTTTTTGCAAGCTATGATTTTCAATAATCGTGATGCCGTTATTGCTCAAAGTTGAAGCTTTTTCTTTATTAGTGATAAGCACTACTTTTTCACCTGCTTTTGTAAACTTCATCGCAAGGAAACAAGCTAAAGCATTGTCACCAAGAATATAGATTGCTTGGTCTTTGACTGTTTCTTCGTTAAATTCTTCTTCAATTTCCTCTTCAATGTATGTAGGTTCTTGAATAAGCGTGGAAGCTTCTTCAGAAGTTTTTTCTGTTACTTCTTCAAGGATGATTTCTTCTTCAAGCATTTCATCGGAAATTGGTTCTACAATTTCTGTTTCAAGATTGTCTTCTAAGTTGACAATTTCCTCAATTTTTTCTTCTTGTGTTTTCTTTTTCTTGAAAAACATTTATCCAACCTTTTGTAGTTTTGCGATGAAAAAAGAATCCATACCTCCGAGGGTTTCAAGATGATATGGCAATGTTCTGATGAATCCTTCTTTCGTTATTAATTCTTTCAATTTTCCTTCATTATCATATATATTTATTTCTTTTTCTTTAATGGGAATAATTTTGAAATTTTTATTTTCTTTCAAGAAGTTATTGATTTGTTTTTCGCCTTCAAATTTGCTGATAGAGCAAGTGCAATAAACGACGATACCATTCTTTTTCAAAGCATTGCCGATATATTTTAAAAAGGCACGTTGGAGTTTTTCTTGAAGTTTAATGTCTTCCATGTCTTTGATGAGAGACACTTCTGGGTGTCGGCGAATCGTTCCTGTTGCTGAGCAGGGAGCGTCAAGCAAAATGGCATCGAAAGTTTCTTGGTCGCTATGTTTTAAAAATCTAATGCCATCGGTGCAGATGACTTCTTCAGGATTCATTTTCAGGCGATAGAGATTCTCTCTCAATGTTTCAACACGATTGTCAGCAACATCTAAGCAACTAACTTCCGCTCCTTTGCTGATGAGTTGAGCGGCTTTGCCCCCAGGGGCGGAGCAGAGGTCTAAAACTTTTCTTCCTTCAATGTTTCCTAAAACTTGTGCAGCAAGAGAAGCTGCCATATCTTGAACCCACCAGTCGCCTGTTGCATAGCCTTCAAGTTCTGTAATCGCCCCTTGGTTTGGTAAGCGGATTGTGCCATTAGCAAGCAGTGTGCCACCAAGTTTTCCTGCCCAGAGTTTAGGTTGTTCCTTAACCGTTAAATCAAGGGGAGCTTCGTTAATTGAAGCTTCTTCAATTTTGATGATTTCTTCCGGAGTGTAATCTTGTTTCAAGATATCATAAAATTCTTTTGAGAAAAAACCTGTTGTGTGGGAAGCTAAAATTTGTTCTTTGTCTGCACAAATTTTTCTTAGAACGGCATTGATAAACCCGCCTAAAAACTTGTCGGTTTTCTTTTTTACAATTTCGACATAACTATTGATTGTCGCATATTCAGGGGTTTTGAGATATAAAATTTCAGTCATTGCCAAAACGAGGGCGTATTCAGCAATCGCATTTTTTTCTGGAATCTTTTTCTTAACATAGTTCTTTAAGGTTTTCTTCAAAAAAACATAGTGACGGAGAGCGGTGAGGAGGAGCATATTTAAAAAAGCTTTGTCTTCGCCAAAGTTTTCCTTAACTTCACTTAAAAAGAGTTTGTTTTCAAGAATGTCTTGGAGTGATTTTATTGCAGTTTTACGCATTTCGGACATCAATTTTTTCCCATATTATCAGTTTGGCTCATTTTATCACCAAAGTTATGCAAAATTCAAGTTGGAAAATGTCTTTAAGACTCTTGTTTTTTAGAGAAGTTGTGATAAATTTGTCGGTAACGTTTAAAATATATTTAAGGATTGATTGATGACTGCGAGATATAACGGAAAAGCAACGTGGGAAGCGTGGCAAAAAGATTGGGCGGATGAAGAAAGATATAACTTCCATGCTATTGAAAAAAAATGGCAGAAAATTTGGGAAGATGAAAAAACGTATAAAGTTGAAATTGACCATGATAAAGAAAAATTTTATGCAATGGTTGAGTTCCCATATCCTTCTGGTCAAGGGCTTCACGTTGGTCACCCTCGCTCTTACACAGCTTTGGATGTTGTTGCACGTAAAAAACGGATGCAGGGCTTTAATGTTTTATATCCAATGGGTTTTGATGCTTTTGGGTTGCCTGCTGAAAACTATGCGATTAAAACAGGGATTCACCCAGCAATTTCCACAGCTGAAAATATCAAAAATTATACACGTCAGTTGAAATCTATTGGTTTTTCTTTTGACTGGGACAGATGTATTGATACGTCTTCTCCTGAATATTACAAATGGACACAATGGATGTTCATCAAGTTTTTCGAAAAAGGCTTGGCTTATAAAGACAAAATCTCAATCAACTGGTGTCCAAGTTGCAAAATTGGTTTGGCAAATGAAGAAGTGGTTAATGGAAACCATTGTGAACGTTGCGGTGGCGAAGTTGTTAAGAAAGAAAAAGAACAATGGATGTTCGCAATCACAAAATATGCAGACCGTTTGATTGATGACTTGGCAGATTTAGACTTTATTGATCGTGTTAAATCTCAACAAATCAACTGGATTGGTCGCTCTGAAGGGGCTGAACTTGATTTCGCTTTGGTCGATGAAAAAGGCAATGAACTTGATGGCAAAAAAATGACCGTTTTCACCACTCGTCCAGACACTGCTTTTGGGGTAACTTATATGGTGCTTGCTCCTGAACATGAATATGTGACGGAGTTGTTGAATAAGTTTGCAAACAAGGCTGATGTTGAAGCATATGTTGCCGAATCAAAAAATAAGTCTGATTTGGATAGAACAATTAGTGAAGAAAAAACAGGGGTTGAACTCAAAGGCGTGAAAGCTAAAAACCCATATAATGGTGAACTTATCCCTGTGTTTATTTCTGACTATGTTTTAATGGGTTATGGCACAGGCGCAATTATGGCCGTTCCGGCACACGACCAAAGAGATTATGACTTTGCGAAAAAATTTGATTTGCCAATTATCCAAGTTTTGGAAGGTGGCGATATTTCTAAAGAAGCTCATGAAGGCGAAGGTGCTCATGTCAACTCTGGTTTCTTAAATGGGATGAATAAAGAAGAAGGCATGGCTGCCGCAACAAAATTTGCAGAAGAAAAAGGGTTTGGAAAAGCAAAAATAAACTTCAAACTTCGTGACTGGGTTTTCTCTCGTCAAAGATATTGGGGTGAACCAATTCCAATGGTGAATTGTCCAACTTGTGGTTGGGTGCCTTTGAAAGAAGAAGATTTACCTTTGGTTTTACCTGAGGTTCAAGATTATCTTCCAAGTGACGAGGGCGAATCTCCTTTGGCTAAAGTTGAAGATTGGCTTTACACAACTTGTCCAAAATGTGGTCACAAACATGCACGTCGTGAAACAGACACAATGCCAGGTTGGGCAGGCTCTTCTTGGTATTTCTTGCGTTATACAGACCCTAAAAATGACAAAGCCTTTGCTTCAAAAGAAGCGTTGGATTATTGGATGAATGTAGATTGGTATAATGGCGGGATGGAACACACCACGCTTCACTTGCTCTATTCAAGATTTTGGCATAAGTTTCTTTATGACTGCGGTTATGTTGGGACAAAAGAGCCATATAAGAAAAGAACTTCTCATGGTATGATTTTGGGAACGAATGGCGAGAAAATGTCTAAATCTCGTGGCAATGTGATTAATCCTGATGACATTATTGAAAATTATGGGGCAGATAGCTTCCGTCTTTATGAAATGTTTATGGGTCCATTCGAACAAGTGGTTGACTGGAATGATGAAAGCTTAAATGGTTGCTATCGCTTTGTTGGTAAGGTTTACGCTTTGTTCAAAAAAGTTTTCAAACTTGAACCATCTGCAAACGATTTGCGTGCGATGCATAAGTGCATTTTAGAAGTGACAGAACGTATTGATCAAATGAAATTTAACACAGCGGTTTCTTCCTTTATGACTTATGTGAATTATCTTTCTTCTTTGAAACAAATTCCGGCAGAGCTTTATGCAACGCTTCTCAAATTGATGTCTCCATTCACGCCACACCTTGCAGAGGAAATGTGGGCAAGATTGGGTTATAACACATCAGTGGTTACCGAAACTTGGCCAAAGGGTGATGCAAAATTAGCCGAAGATGACACAGTAACAATCGCAGTTCAAATCAACGGTAAAATGCGTGGCACATTTGAAGCACCGAAAGATGCTCCAAAAGAAGATGTTGAAAAACTAGCTTTTGCATTAGAAAATGTAAAAAGACAAACAGATGGTCAGACACTCAAGAAAGTTATTGTGGTGCCGAATAAGATTGTCAACATCGTTCTATAATGTTTGTATAATGGAGGACTAATACAGAAACTTCAGATAAGAATTTTTATCATGTACTAGGTGTACACTCAAAAAATTCTTTCCTCATTTCTTATTATTCCTCTCATTCTTCAAACATTTGCTATGGAGGGTAATGGTCTATGACTTGAAAATTTTTTTCCTCGTGTAGTTTAGGTCTACACGTCGTCAAAAACTTTCTTCGTCCTAGTCTCATTCTTCAAAGTTTCGAAAAGAGATAATGGAGAGCTAATACAGAAATTTCAGACAATAATTTTTATCATGTACTAAGTGTACACTCAAAAAATTATTTCCTCATTTCTTATTATCTCTCTCATTCTCCAAACATTAGTTATCGAAGATAATGGTCTATGACCTGAAAGTTTTTTTAATGCTATAAACCTAAACTCTGGGAAAAATATATGAAAAAGGTTTTGATTTTAGTTCTTGTTTCTTTTATCACCGCTTGTGGGTTTGAGCCTCTTTATGTGGAGAAGAAAACTGCAAAAAAGTGGTATTTTGGCAATGAATTTGATATTTCCATTAATGGAGAAATGGAAAAAATTAAAATCGAATCCATCTCAGGTCGTTTTGGGCAAAAGCTTCGTAATGATTTAATTGATATTATTGTTCCAGCAGGCGTTAATGGAAATTATGCCTATAAGCTTTATGTTCTTTCTGATGAGGTGCAAATTGATAGACAAGCGTTGCGTAAGGATATCACTGCTTCTCGTGAACGCGCAAGATATAAGGTTGTTTATTATATGACAGACCGCTCGGGAGAAGAGTTGGTTAGAGGGGATAGTGTGGCTTATGTGAGCTATGATATTATGGCGAATCCATATTCAACCACAATGGCACAGAAAAAAGCTGAAACAGATGCTGCACACATTATCTCTAATGACATTTCTTTGCGTCTTGGAGCATATTTCCACAGCAAACTTGTAATGGATAAAGAAGAGTGATTTTTAGGCAAGCACAAATTGATAAATTTTTAAAACAGCCGGATAAAAACATCCGTTGTGTCGTTATCTATGGTGCAAACGAAGGGTTAATTGCCGAACATTTGCGAGCATTTACTTTGACAGTTGTTCAAGATGTGAATGATGCTTTTCAAGTGACTTATCTCAATGGGAGTGATGTTAATTCTGATGTTGGGTTGCTCTTTGGGGAATATAATGCTCAATCTCTCATGGGGGGGCGTCGCGTTGTCATCATTCGAGATGGTGATAATAATCTGACCAAGCATTTGAAAAAACTTTTTGCTGAAAGCAATGCTGATAATTTGCTGATTATTACTTCTGAAAGCCTTAATCGTAAATCTTCTCTAGTTGTGTTAGCAGAAGCTGATGAATCTTTTGCTTGTGTGCCTTGTTATGAAGATAAAGATGAAGATATTTATGCTACGGCAAGAACAACTTTTATCAATCAAAAAATAACCATCACCAATGAAGCTTTGCAATTGCTTTGTGCTCGTCTTTCGAACGACAGAAAGAGCAATTTAGCTGAAATTGATAAGCTTATCACTTATATTGGGGAACGTCGAAATGTGGGTGTTGAGGATGTTTTAGCAATCATTAGTGACACGTCTTCATCAAGCATTGAAGATGTGTGTTATTTTGTTGCAAGTGGAGATTTTGAAAAATCTCAAAAAGCATATCAACGTCTTTTAAACGAAAATGTTGAACCAATTTCTCTCATTAGAACGCTTTATTATCATTTTGATAAAATGTTAAATGCACGTGCCTCTGTTGATTCTGGGTTGAGCGTTGATAAGGCAGTGTCTTCTTTGATGCCAAGAATTATTTTTTATCGTGAAAATGCTTTCAAAAAGCAGGTTTCTTTTTGGACCAGAGAACGCATCTTAGGAGCTTTTGATTTTCTTTATAAATGTGAGAGAGATTGTAAGACAACTAATATGCCTGTTGAAGAGATTGTTGGGCAGATGCTTTTGAATATTGCACAAGCTGCGGCAAGACTTTCTAGGCAATAGCCACAATCGGATTGTTATTTAATTTTCTTTCAATGAGGGGTATTTTTATCAAAGATTGAAGCTCTTCTTCCGTTAAATCTCCCGTGAAATAAAGAAGATTATAGCCTTTCTCAAAAAGTGTTTCGATATATTTTTTATTATATACAAAAGCAAATGGAATTGAAGCCATGCCAAAAGTGATGAAATAAATAGGGGTGAAAATTAAAAAGCTGTTCCAGTCTTTGCGAAAAAGAGGCACCATAAAACCAAACAGAAGTGTTTTCCATGAAAAACCTGTTTTGATAATTTTAATCTTATCTGTTTGAGGGTCTTTCAAACTTAAAACGACATTACGCATTGACTTTCCTTCTAAATTTTAGTTTGCTTTATTCTAATGTTTTGAAAGGAATAAACAAGTTTCACTTTAGTAATATATTTTGCTTTTATTTCAATTCTGTTGTAGTTTGTCAAAAAAATGGAGTGTGTTTTTAAGATGTTTAGTGAAAAATTTGAAAAATTTATTGAAATTTGGCTTAAAGATTTTGCTTTTGCAAAGACGCTAGATGAGAAAGCTTGTGTTGATGCTTCAGGAAATCCGATTCCTTGGTACACTTATCCAGCAATTGAATATCTGTCACAATTTGATTTTTCTGGTAAGAAAGTTTTTGAATTTGGCTGTGGCAACTCTTCTCGTTGGTGGGCGAATCGTGTTGAAAGTGTCATTAGCGTTGAAGATAACCCTGAATGGTTGGAAAAATGGCAGAAAGAATTTTCAGAAGAAAATATTGAAATCCGTTTGCGTGATGAAGGCAAGGAATATTATGAAGCAATTAATGAAAAAAGTGATGAGCTTTATGATATTATTGTCGTAGACGGCAAAAAAAGAGCGGAATGTGCCGAGGTGGCTTTGAAAAAATTAGCCAAAGGTGGCATTGTCATCCTTGATGATAGTGACCGAATCAACACCAGTAAAGAATATGTTATGGCAGTGGAGCATTTGAAGCAAGGTGATTTCATTCAGGTCGATTTTTATGGCTTTTGCCCAATGACGACTTATCCTAAAACAACAACGCTTTTCCTTAGCAGAAATGTGCAGCTTATTTCTAAGTTTGAGGTTCAACCAATTTCAGGGATTGGTAATATTTGGAAGTTGAAGAAAGCGGATAGAAAACATTTTTTCAAGAAATAAAAAAGCAGGAAGGCTAACTTTTAGAGCTAGTGTTCCTGCTTAGTGTGATGACCATAGATCACGGCGGTTTCTTTTTACGCAAATGCCTTACAGATTTATGTTTTGTAAACGACTGTATGATGCATCTCTTCTTTTGTTACCGCTATAAAAAATGAATTCAAATTTACCGAAAAGGAGTACTGAGATATTTCAACTTCTTCCTTTTTTGCGAGTAGACAGTGTAAATGTTAATTTTTATCTGTTCTCTAAACGTCCGGTTGTTCAAGATTTCAAAGAATGCATTGTCGCACGACAATATTTTTCTGATAATAATAGACTAGTAATTTGTAATTAAACCAGTAATTAGTCTATTTTTAGTTTAGTGTCAATCTTTTAGATTAGCGAAACAATTTCAGCTTGAAGTTCTGTAATGCCAAAGCTTTTCACAGAGCTTGTGGCAATCAGCCTTGCATAGGCGGCAGTATGTTCTGAGATAACTTTTTTTGTATCCGCAATCACTTTTTCTAAGTCTTTTTGGTTGATTTTATCTGTCTTCGTCAACACAATTTGATAGGTGACCGCAGCTTTATCAAGCATCTTCATAATTTCATCATCAACTTTTTTAACGCCATGGCGAGAATCAATCAGCAAAAAAACACGACGTAAATTTGCTCTGCCTTGCAGATAAGTCGAAATCAGTCTTTGCCACTGTTTCACAATGTTTTCGGGCGCTTTTGCGAATCCGTATCCAGGGAGGTCAACAATGTGAATGAGATTGTCTAAATTGAAAAAGTTAATTTGTTGTGTTCTGCCTGGGGTGTTAGAAGTTTTTGCTAAGCCATTATGTCCTGTTAGGGCATTAATGATGCTTGATTTTCCAACGTTTGAACGTCCGGCAAAAGCAATTTCATTGAGGCTGTCATCAGGGAGTTGCTCCAGTTTGGCAACGCCGAGCACAAAAGTGCAAGGACGAGAGAAAATTCGCCCTGCTTCTTTGAGTTCTTCTGTCGTGAAATTATCAATTTCAAACTGCACGGTTTTATACTCCGTTTTTCTTCATAATGTATCTTTGTTGAACAATAGACAAGATGTTGCTGAGTGTCCAATAAATGACCAAGCCTGAAGCAAAATGTCCGAGCATAAACGTGAAGATAAGCGGCATCATTGCAAAGACACGAGCTTGGTCTTTGTTGGTTGGAGCTGGATTGAGCTTTTGTTGAATATACATCGTCAAGCCCATGAAAATTGGCCATAAACCAATGTTGATGATGTTTGGAATTGGCATATGCAACATTGTTGAAATGGTCAAAGGATCTGGCGCTGAAAGGTCTTTAATCCAACCAATGAAAGGTGCTTGACGAAGTTCAATGGAGAAGTTCAAAACTTTATAAAGCGAGAAAAATACCGGAATTTGAATAAGTACAGGAAGGCAACCCGCGGCTGGATTAATTTTTTCTTTGCGATATAAATTCATTGTTTCTTGCTGAAGTCTGACTTTGTCTTCTTTATATCTTTGTTGAATTTCTTGCATCTTAGGCTGAACTTTTTTCATCTTAGACATACTTTCATATGACTTATTCGCCACAGGGAACATTACAAGTCTGAGCAAAGCAGCAAAAAGCAAAATTGCCCAACCCATATTGCCAATGAGTTGATAGAAGAAGTTTAAGATATAGAAAAATGGTTTTGTTAGGAAGTAATACCATCCGAAGTCAACGGCTAAGTCAAACTTGGAAATGTCATATTTCTTTTGGTAAGAATCTAAAAGCTTAATTTCCTTTGCACCAGAGAAAAGTTTAACTTTATTTGTTTGAGAAGCATTTGTTGCAATTCTAACTTCTTTGCCGAGAAAATCGACTTGGAATTTTTGAGGAGCTGTTTCAAACATCTTCACTTCATTACGACTGTTGTTGTCCAAAATGAAGGCTGTGAACCAGTAGCGATCAGTGAATCCCGCCCAGCCACCTTTTTTGGCTTTAAATTTTTCAGCATCTTCAAGGTCGGCATATTTAATTTCTTTTAGAACGTTATTGATGACTCCAATTGCCCCATTATGAACCACACTGCTTGAGGCGTCATTTTTGCTGATGTCGTGGTGAACCAGTCCGTAAGGATAGAGGGAAATTTCTTGAGCACTATTGTTCAAAACTTTTTGCTCAACAATGAACATATAATTTTCATCAAGAGAAATTTTTTGACTGAATGTTATGCCTTGTCCGTTGTTCCATTCTAAAATAATTGGTGTTTGTGTTGTTAAAAGATTGCCTTCTTTAACTTTCCACTCGGTTTCAGAAGTTGGCAAGATAAGGTTTTTGTCAGTTGTTGTCCAACCGAAATCAGCATAATATGCGTCTTCAGTTTTTGCAGGAGAGAGCAATTCAACAAGCGGGCTGTTTTCAGCAAGGGTTTCTTTATATTTCTTCAAATAAAGTTCATCAATTCTTGCCCCTTTTAGACGAATTGAACCTTTGATGGCGTCGTTTTCAAAAGAAATTCTTTTGCTTTCAGCAAGTGCTTCTTTATGAGAGATGGTTTTGCTTTTCTCATTTTCCACAATTTTAGGAGCAACTTTGGTTGGTTCAGTTTTTTGTTCTGCAGTTGTTTCTACGGCAGATTCAGGAGCAACCTTTTGTTGGCTTGGGAAGAGGAAGTTTGTGGCAAAGATGATTACCACAGAAAGCATAACGGCAAGATAGAGCCCTTTTAAATCTTCTTTCATACTGATTATTTTCTCCTGATTAAGATGCGATAAATTTTGATACTATTTTTAATCTAATTTTGTGGTTTAAGCAAGCGTTAAAGCTTGTTATTCTTTTCTTTTTTAGGTGGGACAGGGTCGTAGCCTGATGTTCCCCAAGGGTGACACCGCAAAATTCTTTTTGTGCCAAGATAAATGCCTTTGAAAACGCCATGAATTTCGATGGCTTCAATCATATATTGTGAGCAAGAAGGTTGGTGACGGCAAACATTGGGCAAAAGTGGGGAAATAAAGTTTTGATAAAGCTTTACGGGAAAAATAAACAATTTCTTTATAAAATTACTTATTTTCTTCATTTTTAATGCCCAATTCTTTGTTGGCTCTTTTCAAGGCAAAGTTTAGATTTTCTTTGATAAGTGCAAAATCGCAAGTGGCGGTGTTATATCTGCCGACGAGAACATATTCAACATTGCTTAAAGCTTTATTTGGAAAAATTTCTTGAACAGCAGCACGAAGTCTTCTTCTGGTGCGGTTGCGAACGGTGGCTTTGCCAATTTTTTTGCTGGTTGTGTAACCAATCTTTGGCAAAATTTCTTCATTGCATAAACTTTGAGCCGCTTGCAGAATTAGTGTTTTTGTAACCACCTTAATCCCTTTAGCGACTCTTAAAAAATCTTTACGTTTTTTTATTTTTAAAATTTCAGGCATACGTAAAATTACGCAGAAAGTCTCTTGCGTCCTTTTGCACGACGAGTAGCCAAAATTTTGCGACCATTCAAAGTTGCCATACGAGTACGGAAACCGTGGCGACGAGCTCTAACCAATTTACTTGGTTGGTAAGTACGTTTCATTACTTATCTCCAGTTAGTGTTTTATTATTATCAAATTTTGTTAGTGACCTTATAGTGTCAAAAAGAATATAAGTCAACAAAAAAAAGACTTCCAAAGAAGCCTTTTTTCTGTTTTTTAAGCTTTTTTATTTTCTTTCACCAAAAATTCTTAAGAGGTGAATGAAGAGGTTGATGAAGTCAAGATAAATGCTTAATGCACCAGAGATTGCTTTTCTGCTCGCAATGTCTTGGCTGTCATTTACATTATAAGATTCACGAATCTTTTGTGTGTCATAAGCCGTTAAGCCGACAAAGATGCCAACTGCAAGCAAAGAAATGACAAAGCTTAAGCCTTGGTTGCCCAAGAAGATGTTAATCAAAGAGGCAATGATGATGCCGATGAGCCCCATAAACAAGAAAGAGCCCATGCCAGTTAAATCTTTTTGAGTGGTGTAACCATAAAGGCTCATTGAACCGAAGGTTGCAGCAGCAATAAGGAAAACTCTCACAATGCTTGTCTCTGTGTAAACATTAAGGACAGGAGCGAGTGAAAAGCCCATTGCAATTGCAAAGCCCCAGAAAAAGAGTTGCACGGTTTCAATTTTGGCTCTGCTTAAAACACTATTGAAGGCAAATGCCATGATGAGTGGGGCAAAAAGGAAAATTGTACCAATAATGGTAAGTCCTGTTTCATTGAAAAAAACATGCGCAAGCGGAGTGTATAAAGCCGCATAAGCTGCAATAGCAGTAGCAATTAAGCCACCTGTCATATAGTTATAGACTTTCAACATATGTTGACGCAAACCTTCGTCAACGCGAGTTACGGTTTGTGTTTTGGTGTTGTTATTCATTAATTTACTCCAAAGTTTATTGTTGTCTTAAAATATATATAGGTGTTTTTTTGAAAACAATCAATAGAGAAACGACTTATTCGTAGAGGTAAAGGGTCTTCCCATGTTGTTTTAACCATGCTTTGCCTTGTTGATGATAAGGGGTTAATTTTGCAACTGTTTTCCAAAAATCTTCAGAGTGGTCTTGATGTTTGAGATGAGCGACTTCATGGCAAACGAGATATTCAAAAACGAAATAAGGGGCAAGGGCAATTCGCCAATTATAATTGAGGTTGCCTTTGGAAGAGCAACTTCCCCATCGGGTTTTGGTATCTTTGATGACCACATTATTAACTTGGCAATCAACTTCTTCAGCTTTGATTTTTGAGAGGTCATAGAATTTTATTCTTGCCATTTTTTTGATGAAGTCCATGGTGCGACGATGAATGAAAGCTGCTTCACCTGAAACGACTAAGAAGTCGCCTTCAAGATGCACGCCACTGCGAGCTTTTGGGGAATGTTTTAGGATGAGTTCTTGTCCGAACAGACTGAGGTTGTCACCGTCAGTAAATTTTTTTCCTGAAACAAGTCCTTCCATTTTCTCATTAATCCACGTTAAGTTTTTAACCACAAAATCAATTGCTTTTTTTTCAGAGCAAAATTTGGGAATGGAAAGGCTAGGGGTTTTGTTCTTGGAATCGATTTTAAGATTCATTTTCTTACTGCGGGTAGACACCGTGACTTTCAGGTCAAGTCCGGTGAGGAGCTTAATGCGTTCCTTAATTTTAGAGGTCTTCCCAGTCAACAACGTAATGATCATAGTCTATAATTCCTACTTCTGAAACAATCTCACGGTCTTTGAGCGACATTTTTGCCTGATGCACCGAATCTGCTCTCTTGGTGATGAGCGGGTGCCAGTCTGGCAAGTCATAGCCGTTATCCAAGAGCCAATAGGCACAAGTTTTTGGTAGCCATCTTGGCTTTTCTCTCACAGCGGCAAGGTCTATGTCACGGCAATCTGGCACAACTTCAAATCTGTTGGCATAAATTTGGCAAGTGCAATTGTTGCAGTTGAGAAAACGGCAATGGGTGTTGGTGAAGTGAATTTTTTTCTTATATTCTAATTTATTCAAACAACATTTTCCGCAGCCATCACAAAGCAATTCCCACTCTGCACGAGTCATGGATTCTAATTTTTTTGTTTTCCAAAATTCTGGTTCGAACTCTTCCAAATTTTCAAAGCGAGATTGAGGGTCGAATGCTTCCTCAAGCTGATATTTTTCGCTCATTATAAATCCTCATCGATAATGTGATCTTCTAAGTCTTCTTCTTTGACCAATGTTTCGCAGATACATTTTCCTTTGATATTATGTTCATCCGTCAGTGGTTTGCCAGTTATCAAAGGGTGCCAGTCGGGAAGGTCTTTGGTTTCAAGAAGTGTTTTATAGGCGCAATCTTTAGGCATCCACTCAATTTTATCAAGATTATCAATCGTTAGTTTTAGGCATTCGGGAACGAGGGTGCAACGATTTTCATATTCCTTGCAGGTGCAAGTGTCATGATTGAAATATTTACAGACAACGTCAGTGTAATAAATTTCATCCGTGTCTTCATCTTGCACTTTAACCAAACAACATTTGCCACATAAATTGCAAATGCTTTCCCATTCTTCAGAAGTGAAGGCTTCAAGTTCTTTTGTTTTCCAAAATTTATCTGTCAATTTTCTATCCTATTTGCTCAGGGAGATATTCTTCATTTGCCAAATTTCCAAACTCAGCATAGTCACCATTCCAAGAAAGGGTTACTGTTCCTGTTGGACCGTGACGTTGTTTTCCGATAATGACATCCCCTTGATATTTTGTTTCACGAATCCGTTTTTCCCATTCTTCACGTTTTTGTTGGAATCTTTCTGGTGTTTCGGTCGCTTTTTGCTTTGGTTCTTCATTTTGTAGATAGTAATTTTCACGATAAACGAACATGACGATATCCGCATCTTGCTCGATGGAACCAGATTCACGAAGGTCAGACATTACAGGGCGTTTGTCATCTCTTTGTTCAACCCCACGATTGAGCTGAGAAAGCGCAATGACAGGAACATCAAGCTCCTTCGCTAAAATTTTAAGTCCACGAGAAATTTCAGAAAGTTCTTGCACACGGTTCTCGCCTTTTTTGCTGTCGCCCATAATTAATTGAATATAGTCAATCACAATTAAGCCTAAGCCTTTGCTTCTTTTCAAACGGCGGGCACGCGTGCGAATACCATTGATGGTTAGCCCAGGGGAATCATCAATGTAAAGCGGGAGTCTTTCAAGTTCTCTCACTGCACCAACAATGCGGGTGAATTCGGCATTGTCTAATTCACCATTTCTCATTTTATGACCACTGGTTTGAGTGGCAGAAGACAAAATTCTGGTTGCTAATTGGTCGGCAGACATTTCCAGTGAGAAAAATGCGACACCTCTTGTCTTTTCATCCAGATTTTTGTTATGTGACATATAATCTGCAACATTGTAGGCAATGTTGGTGGCGAGGGCTGTCTTTCCCATAGCAGGACGTCCAGCAAGAATGATGAGGTCAGATTTATTCAATCCACCAATTTTGTGGTCGAGTCTGTCTAAGCCGGTTGGAATGCCAGAGATTTTTTCTTCTTTTTGATAGGCTTTTTCAATAAACCCCAAGGAAGAAACTAAGGCTTCAGAAAATTCAACAAAGCCAGTGCGAGAACTGTCTTGATTGGAAAGGTTATAAAGTTTTCGTTCTGCACTTTCAATGATGTTTGTGGCATCGGAATCGATGTTTTCAATGTTTGCTTCACTAACAATTTCATAGCCTGCTGAGATAAGTTCACGACGGAGAAATTTGTCATAGATGAATTTTGCATAATATTCAATGTTGGTCATTGGGGAAGCAGCACTGGCGAGTTTGATGATATATTTATATCCGCCAACTTCTTCCAAAGATTTTTCCTGCTCCAGATAGCTCTTTAAGTTTGCAACTTCGGCAACGTGTCCCTTTTGGATAAGTTTGGAGATAACTTCAAAAATTTTGCCGTGAACAGGGTCAGCAAAATGAGCAGGCTTCAAAAACTCGGAGATTTTTTCATATGCGCCATTATTGGCAATGAGTGCTCCGAGAAGAGTTTGTTCCGCTTCCAAGTTATGAGGGAGTTTCGAGAGATCTGGTTTTTCCATTTTTATGAATTTCCTAAGTGAAAAGTTTTTTATTTTTATACCTAATAATTCTGAAAAAGACAAAGGTAATCATGGAAAAAATGCAGAAATTTATTCACAGCTTGTTAATTATGGGGATAAAAAAATGTCTTTGTAGAAATACAAAGACATTTTGAAACTTTTTCGCAATCAAGAAACTATTTAGCTGTGATAATTTCTTTTTTGATTTTTTTACCTTTTACAGTCAATTTCTCGTTAGAAGTAGATTCTAAATAAGAATCCAAACCACCGTTGTGTTCAATTGAACGAAGTGTTTTTGCACAAATTTTCAATTTGAAAACTCTACCCAAAGATTCGCTCAAGAGAGAAACAACTTGCAAGTTAGGTAAAAAACGACGACGAGTTCTGTTATTTGCGTGGCTCACATTGTTGCCAGTCATAACGCCAACACCAGTTAATTCACATTTCTTAGCCATTTTTCAATATCCCTAAATTTCACTTTTTTCTTAAACTGTTGCCTTTAATACATAAACTTACGGTAATAGTCAAGTATAAAAACATAAAATTATGTTATTTCTTGTTGTTTTTTGTGTGGGGAAGATAAAATGCTAGCGAAATAAAATAGAATAAGCTATAAGCAGTTTTATGTGTTCGTAGCTCATTTGGATAGAGTACTGACTTCCGACGTCAGGGGTAGGGGGTTCGAATCCCCCCGAACACGCCAGTCTTTTCAAAAAAAGCCCCAAGGTTTATTTCTTGAGGCTCTTTCTGTTTTTATTCTGCAGGAGCTGGGGTTGGAGCAGGTTGGTTTTTCTTCCAACTAGGGGTAACAGATTGTTGCCCTTCAACACTCAGTTCTGGATTGACGAAATTTTTATCACCTTTTTCATAGAAATAAAAATCTCTTCTGATTTTTGCTTGATCTTGAATGGAAAGGTTGTTCCACTCTTTTGCAGTCATATTATAAGGATATGTCTCTTTCGGTGTTTCTGTTGCACAAGCCGCAACAAAAATGAAAGCAACAAGGATTAGAATTCTTTTCATTTAAGTTCTCCGAAGTTCAAGAATTTATTTTATGCACTTTTAATTGTAACTGATTTTGAATATAATTTAAAATGTTTAATAGAATGTTTATACTTTGGGGAATATTATCCATAAATAATATTATTGTTAATTTTATTTAGGAGGAAATGATGTCTTTTCTTAAAAGAAGTTTTGGCTTTATGCTTATGGCTGTGATGACCTTGTTTATGTCAACAAATGCTCAGGCCTCTGAAGTCGATTTGATTTTGCCGTCACTTGATGTGACTTATAATATCTTCGGATATAATATTTTGGGTAGCGATATTTTGTTTTATGGCCTTGGAATTTGTGTCCTAGGGCTTTTATTCGGGCTTTATGAGTTCGTGAAAATTAAAAATCTTCCATCACATAAATCAATGCTTGCTGTTTCTGAAACAATTTATGAGACATGCAAAACATATATGAAACAACAGGCAAAGTTGCTCGTTATTCTTGAGCTTTTCATTGCTGCCTGCATTTTCTATTATTTCTATTTCCTAAGTGGAATTCCAATGAACAAGGTTTTGAATATTTTAGCTTGGTCTGTTTTGGGAATTTTGGGGTCATATGGGGTGGCTTGGTTCGGAATGAGAATCAACACTTATGCAAACTCAAGAACAGCTTTCGAATCGTTGAAAGGAAAAGCTTATAATGTGATGTCATTGCCACTTCGTTCAGGAATGTCTATTGGTGTTTTGCTGATTTGTGTTGAACTTATTTTGATGATTGTCATTTTGCTTTGGGTTCCAAAAGATTATGCTGGAGCTTGTTTTATTGGGTTTGCAATTGGTGAAAGCTTGGGTGCTTCAGCGCTTCGTATTTGCGGTGGCATTTTCACAAAAATTGCCGATATTGGTGCAGACTTGATGAAAATTATTTTCAAGATTGATGAAGATGATGCTAGAAATCCAGGGGTGATTGCTGACTGTGTTGGCGATAATGCTGGTGACTCAGTTGGACCAACAGCCGATGGTTTTGAAACTTATGGTGTGACAGGTGTGGCGTTAATTACGTTCATTATTCTTGCGGTTGGTATGGCATATTCTCCTGAAGGTCAATTAACTGCAATGGGTGGAAGCACACTCATTCAAGGCAAGTTCATTGTGTGGATTTTCGCAATGCGTTTGTTGATGATTTTGACTTCTTTGGTTTCATATTTCATCAATGAGAAATTCTCTCGTACATTGTTTGGTAAGAAAAAATCTTTCGATTTTGAAATTCCACTCACGACACTTGTTTGGTTTACTTCTCTTATCTCCATTGGGGTAACTTATGGGGTGTCTTACTTGATGCTTGCAGACTTGAATCCAGATTTATGGTGGAGACTGGCAACAATCATCAGCTGTGGAACATTTGCAGCAGCGATTATTCCAGAATTTACTAAAATTTTCACTTCTTCTAAATCTAAACACGTTCAAGAGATTGTGAACTCAAGTCGTGAAGCAGGTGCTTCTTTGAATATTATTTCTGGTTTGGTTGCTGGTAACTTTTCAGCTTTCTGGAAAGGCTTGGTAATGGTTGGACTAATGGCTGTGGCATATTTTGCTTCGACCGAAGTTTTGGGTGATTATATGATTTATTCTCACGTCTTTGCTTTTGGTTTGGTAGCGTTTGGAATGCTCGGCATGGGACCTGTGACAATTGCTGTGGATAGTTATGGTCCAGTGACGGATAATGCACAATCTGTTTTTGAACTTTCTCAAATTGAACAAATTAAAGGTATTTCGAAAGAGATTGAAAAAGACTATGGCTTCAAACCAGACTTTACACTTGGTAAAGACTTGTTGGAAGAAAATGATAGTGCAGGAAACACTTTCAAAGCAACTGCTAAACCTGTTTTGATTGGAACAGCTGTGATTGGAGCAACAACAATGATTTTCTCAATCATTTTGATGCTTAATCTTTCTTTGAACCTGCTTGATCCACACGTTCTCTTTGGACTTATTCTCGGTGGTGCAGTTATTTACTGGTTCTCTGGTGCTTCTATGCAAGCCGTTGCGGCAGGTGCATATAAGGCTGTGAACTTCATTAAGCACACAATTAAGCTTGATGGTAAAAAAGCAGCATCCATTGAAGATAGTAAAGCAGTTGTGAAAATTTGCACACAATATGCACAAAAGGGAATGTTTAATATCTTTATTGCAATTTTTTCTTTCACAATTTGTTTTGCTTGTTTTGATGCCAACCTTTTTGCAAGTTACTTGATTTCAATTGCTGTCTTTGGGTTGTTCCAAGCTTTGTTTATGGCAAATGCTGGCGGTGCATGGGATAATGCCAAGAAAGTTGTTGAAGTTGACTTAAAAGAAAAAGGAACAGAGCTTCATGCGGCAACTGTGGTTGGGGATACTGTGGGTGACCCATATAAGGATACATCTTCTGTTTCGCTCAATCCAATTATCAAATTCACAACATTATTTGGTTTACTTGCTGTTGAAATGGCAGAAGCAGCACCTAAATGTGTTACTTTAACAGCCAGCATTGTTTTTGGTTTGATTGCACTTTATTTCGTTTATCGCTCATTCTATAAGATGAGAATTGAGTCGGCTGACAAATAGAAAATTGAAACATTGAAAAAAGAGCTGCTTATTAGCGGCTCTTTTTTTTGTGGGATTAAGCTTGAGTTAACATATATAACTTATTGTATGATTTTTATTTCCATAATTGTTTTTTTCTGATAGAATTATAATAATGATTATTATTTATACAGGATGTGTAAAAAAATGAACAAAAGTATTTCTGCTCTTTTCTGTCTTCTTGGTACTGTTTGCTTTTCAACAAATGCAAATGCGTATCTTAATTTAGAAAATTATACATCCACCCTTGATAGCGAATCGGAATTTATGGAGAGCGCTTTTGACGTTGTCTTTACAAAAGTCGATGAAGCAGATGCTGTATTTTCAACTTATGAAATTGTTGATGGAAAATGGGAAAAAGTTTTTTATAAATATGATCTTACACCTAGAGATGATATTGTTCCTCATGATAGAGTTGAGCATTATGCTAGTGAGGGAACAATTGAAGGTCATTTCTTTGATTATGATGCAACGCAAGCCAAGATTGTTTCCAACAAAGGGAAGTTAGATAGAGTTAGTGGAGACTTTGTAAATAATGTTAACACCACGCCTTTTTCAAATGAAATTAGTGGAAGCACTCCAGCAACGGTTAATTTGATTGAGGGCGATTTCATCAATAATGTGAAAACCACGGATTCCAGTGTCAAAGGAGGAGCTCTTGTTAATGAAGCTAAAGTTGGCACAATTACGGGCAATTTTATTGGGAATAAATCTTCCGGTTCAGTCGAAACAAATGGTGGGGCAATCAACAATAATAATGATCAGGCTGTTATTGAAAATATTTATGGTAATTTTATTAATAACAAGGTTGCGACGTCTGCGGGTGCGCCGGCTCAAGGTGGCGCGATTTATAACTATTATTCTTCAAAAATTGGCACAATTCGAGGTGATTTTATTGCTAACCAAGCTTTGGCAAGTAAGATGATTGCCAGAGGTGGGGCAATTCATAATCTTAATCATGCGGAAATTGGTGTGATTGAAGGGGATTTTATCGGAAACTTTGCCGTTGGGCTTGATGGCTGGAGAAGTATGGGTGGAGCAATTTATAATGACAATTCAATAATCGGTAGAATTACGGGTGATTTTATTGGAAACTATGTTTCAGACTTCAGAGCATTAGGCGGTGCGATTTATAATGTTGAGGGAACAATCGGCATTGCTACCACAGAAGATAAAAAAGAGATTCTTTTTGAAAATAATAAGGTCATTAAGGTTTATAATGGCGTTGAAACACCAAGTTTGAACTCCATTGACTTCGTTAAGGAAACAGCGATTGTTAATTTTCATACCCTTCAGGACACTTTGATTAATGTTCGTGACCCAATGAGAAGTATTGATGAGTTTGAAAATCCTACAACTGGTGGTGTAATTAATAAGACAGGGTTAGGAAGTTTATATCTTTGGGGAGATAATAGTGAATATTTTGGTGAGTTTAATGTCAAAGAAGGTGCTTTATATGCAATGTATGACCAAGAGCCAGATTTAATCAATGACCCTAACGGACAAAGACTTAATTTTGATTTGAGCAATGCAAAAGTTGTTTTTGAAAGTGGTACAAGTTTTCGTCCGCTTATGACTGAAGCAAAATCATCTTTTCTTGGTAGTTCTGCAGTTCTTAAAGATAATGTTTATCTTGTGCCTTATAATTTATCTTCTCATGAAATCGGTTCTTATAGCTACGCACATGATTATAGTGAGTTTACTGGTTGGAGTAATGATTTGGCTTCTGTGGTTGTTGAAAATGGCACGACAGATATTGAAATTAAGAGAGATTTAGAGGGCTATAAAAACTTAACTGCCTTGGCAGACACTTATCGTATGAGAACTGACCTCTCACTTTCCGAAAGAGAAATGTTTGATAATATTTATTATACGGGTGAAATAAGCAAAGATGCTGAAGAAAAATTTGCGGTAATTGCTGGGCGAGATAATATTGTTTACAATGAAGTTCACAAATCAGGAATTAGACAGTTTGGGCGTCAGATTTCTTCCCGCGTGCAAAATAAAAATTGTCCAAGTTGTGGTATGTCAAATGGGTTTTCAGATGAACATTTGTGGTTAAATATTGGGCAGAACTGGATTGACCGAGATAGTGGCAAAACCACAATCGGTTATAAATATTCTCCAACCAGCATTGCTTTGGGATATGACTATGATTTCATTCCAAATGCGCTCAATCTTGGTTTAGCCGTTAGCTATGCTTTCGGTGATGTTGAAGGAAAGGGGCAATCCATTCAGAATAAAGCCGAAGTTGATGAATATTTGGTTTCGCTTTATGGAAAATATAAACCTCAAAGAGTATATATCACAGGAAGTTTAGGCGGTGGAATTATCACTAATAAGACAGATGTTGTTAGTAGTACGATTAATTCAACTGGGCAATATAATACTAAAACCCTCTTTGCAAATGCAGAGTTTGGATATGATATTGGCAATGAATGTGGGGTGGTCGAACCGTTTGTTGGTGTGGAATATGCCTATCTTTATAATGATGCCTACACAGAAAAGGGCATTGGGGCAAGAAAGTTCAAAAGCGCTTATTGGAATAGTGTGGAAATTCCTGTTGGGTTAAGAGTTTCAAGAAATATGGTCTTCGACACTTATATCATCACGCCTGCGATGGAGTTGGCTTATTCACGAAATGTGGGGGATACGGCTTCTGAGGTGCGAGCTTCCTTTGTTGGGAATCCAAATTCTCCTTGGACTTTTAGAGGAGATGCAACAAAGCGTGATAGTGTTAGAGGAAGTTTTAATTTCAAAATTAATAACATTTTGACACCAATTGCATTTAACTTCGGATATGCTCGAGATGCAAACTCAAGTTATCATGATGATCAGGTTTATTTGACAATTAGATATAATTTCTAAAACTTAAAGCACTTCAAGATAATTTAAAACTGCCTCAAAATCAGAATTTTTCGGGTTGCAAATGTATGCCCCAATTTTGAGTTCACCAACTTTGTCGAGGAAAGAAAAGTGGCGAATTTGGTGATATGAAAGATTGTCTTGGGAATATGACAGCGTGAAGCTATCTCCAGTTTTTTCCAGTTTATAGAAAAGCTCGTTTTGTGAAAGCGTAATATCATTTATGCTTTCATCTGCATTTCCATGAATGAGGACTGTTGATGACAGCTTATGAGTTTTGGTGTGGGTAAGGTGAGTCTTTGCCCAGTTTTTTTCATCTTGCCTAATCATAATGCCACATTCTACTAGCGGAGAGATTGCTTCCACTTGCCATTTTACAATCAGGGTAAAATCTTCTTGCTTTCTAATAAAGAAAAAATGTCCAGTGTCTGTTTTGGGAGAAAAGCCTGTTTCTGCATTGGCTAAAACTTTCATGCCTTCATCAATAAAGAAAACACCAAGCGGTTCATTAATCCATTCAAAGTCTTTGAGGTGTTGGAGAAGCATTTAGAAGTTCCTTACATTTTCGTCTGGCATTTGAGCAAGTGTTTCCTCAAGTTGGTGGTTTTTTTCTTCAGGGGAAATGATTTTCAACGTAATGATTTGGTCACCAGTTGAATTTTTGTTTTTAATTCCTTTGCCTTTTAGGCGGAGTTTTTCGCCGCTAGAGGCATATGGCGGGATATTTACGACAACCTTTCCAGAGATTGTTGGAATGGTCACCTTTGCCCCTAAAATTGCTTCTTTAAGGCTAATGGGGAGGTCTAATAAAATATTGTTGCCGTCTGTTGTGAAGTGAGGGTGTTTGTCAACGTTGATGGTGATGAGCACATCGCCATTTGCACCACCATTTATCCCTTCTTGACCTAGGCCTTTAAGTCTCAAGGTTTGTCCGTCTGTTGTGCCAGAAGGCACTTTAACGTTGATATTTTTGCCATTAAGCGTTACGGTTTTTTCATCACCATTTGCAGCGTCAAGAAAACTAATTTTCATTGTGTAAGCAATATCTTGCCCTTTTTGAGAACGTTGTCTTGGACCAGTGTTGAATCCGTCGAATCCACGGTTTCCACCAAAGGTGGAGAAAATATCGTCTCCAAAAATAGATGAGAAGTCGAAGCCACCTGCATTGCCACGGGATTGATTGAAGCCTTGTCCAAATGGATTTCCTCCACCTCCGAAGCCTCCACTAAAACCACTAGCTCCAAAGCCAGTTGGCTTACCGTCGCTATCTATTTCTTTATTGTCATATTTTTTGCGTTTTTCTTTGTCGCCAAGAATGTCATATGCTCCATTGATTTCTTTGAATTTTTGTTCAGCATTAGGGTTGTCTTTGTTGACATCAGGGTGATATTTTCTGGCAAGCTTTCTGAAGGCTGATTTTATTTCTGTTTCAGTTGCTGTTTTTGAAACCCCAAGAATGCTATATAAATCACTACTCATCTCTAAACCTTTCAATTATACTTGAGTTATATATAGGGTTTATATAGATTTATTGCAACTCATAACAGTGGAAAGTTGCAAGTCTTGAATTGTTTTTGTGAAGTCTAATTGCTTGGAGGTGTGCTGGGGCTTGATATGTTTCTTGACAATATTTTCCTGCCAAGAGAGCCACTTCATCAACACGAACGTCACGATATTCGTAAACAATGCTGTTTGGCGTTTTCTCTCTGATGAAAACGTTTTTAACAAATCTATCGTAAGTGGAATCATAAGTTGTTTTGACAGGTTGAGAACTGTCAGTGGAACAGGCGGCAATGCTTGAAAAGATGAAAAGAGAAAAAAGAATGCCTTTATACATTTATGCGCTCGCTGTGTTTTCTTTGCTATTGTTAGGACGAATCATTTTTTTATTTACTTCCTGAGCTTCCATTCTTTTCATGAAATCATCAGAAATTTTTTCAACAGGGGAAACACCTAGGGCGTAAAAAGTTTCTCTCAATTTATCAATGCTTGCTGAGAAGTCTTTATCTGTCGTGTTTTGCATTAGAATCTCCAATCATAAATATGTTTATGATAGCTCATATTATAACATATTTTTTATTAAATTAGTATTAACATTGGTTAGGTGTTAGTATGTTTATTATCTAATATTTAAGACTTTATCAATGTCATTTCCAGCTTTTTCCAGAATTTTTATTATCTGGCGATTTTTAGAATCTTTGCTGCGTTCATTACTTAAGCGTTCAAGCATTCTTTGTAGCTTTTGATTAAAACGTTCGCTGGATCTCAAACTTTCAATGTCTTTGGCATATTCAGCATCATCAATTTTATAGTCAGCAATGACTTTGACGATGACCAAGTTTTGAGCATCTTTAGTTGCGGAAAGTTGCGCCTGAGCTAAAGATGAGAAAAAAACCGAAAAAATAAAAACAGAAAAATATAGTTTTTTCATTCTGCCCTCAATATTTTTATATCATTGATTTTGAAATAAAGCTTGTATTAAACATTGTAAAATATTATATACTAAACTAATTAATTTGGCTACATAAATTTGGACAGAAAATGAAAAAAGTTGTTTGGTTATTACTTGATAATAGAATGGGAAGTGTTGGACAGGCTTTGGGTGTTGGACAGGCTTTGGATAAAAATTTATTTGAGCTTGTTGAAAAAAAGATTGTATATAATTTTTTCGCTGCTTTGCCGAACTATTTGAAGGGAGCGTCCCTGCTTGGTGTGGTCGCTGAAAGCAAGAAAGAATTGCAAGCCCCTTACCCCGATTTAGTTATTTCTGCCAGCCGTCGTACAGCTTGTGTGGCAAGATATATCAAGAAAAAATCAAAAGGACACACCAAAATTGTGCAGATTTTGCACCCTGGAACAGAGCTTGAAGATTTTGATCTCATTTTTTTACCAGAGCATGATAGCCACAAGAAATCAAATGAAAATACGTTCTTTGTTGTAGGCTGTCCTCACCGAGTGACGGATGACGTTTTGGCAACAGCAAAAGAAAAATGGCAAGAACAATTTGCTTCTTTGCCAAAGCCTTTAACAGCGCTTATTATTGGTGGGTCAATTAAAAAAGCACCATTTAGTTTGGCAAATGCCCAAGCTTTGGCTGAAAAAACAGCCGCCTTTATGCGTCAAACGAAAGGGGCTTTGTTGATTGCTGATTCTAAAAGAACAGGAAGGGAATCTAGAGATTTAATTGTTTCTCATCTAAAAGATTTTCCTTCTCATATGTTTTTATGGGGCAGTGAAGGGGAAAATCCATATCTAGGATATCTGGCCTGTGCTGACAATATTATCGTCACGGGAGATTCTGTTTCAATGTGCAGTGAAGCTTGTGGAACTGGTAAACCTGTTTATGTTTTTGCAGGGGAAAATTGGTTGACGAATAAGCATTACCGCTTCATTCACTCTTTATTTAAAGAGCATTATGCAACGGAATTAGCAGAAGGAATCAAAGATTTCAAACCGAAAAGTACGCTTAATTCTGGCAAAGAGATTGCTCAAAAAATCCACGAGGCTATGTTCTAGTTTTTTCTTTTTTAATTGCCACAACTTTTTGATATAAGCCATTGGCATAAAGGCTCTTATTCCAGAAAAATTGATCTTTGTTTTCTGCATAATCAAAAATTTCTTTTGAAACAAAATCTTCCGCAAAAGGATTGTAAAGACGGTGAAACGTCTTGAATAGTTTTTTCATAAAACGATTTTGTGGGGTGTGATAGTCAATGAAAATGACTTTGCATTTTTCTCTGACAGATTCCAAAATGTGATTTATCATCGCTTGGCGCGTTTGTGGTGGAAGTTCGTGCAATAACATAAAGCAGATGATTCCGTCATATCTATTTGGAATTTGTGCTAACCCATTTTGATTAGAAAAATTCAAGTTTTGCTGAATGCCTTGATATTTTTCTTTCAATCTTTCCACTTGTGTTTTAGAGATGTCTACAATGTGATAGTTTCCGTAATAGCCGATTTTATCAGCCGTTTGCTCAATTTGGTTGCCAAAGGTGATGCCAATCTGCAAATAGTCTTTGCTTTGTTCAACTTCTCTCAAAACAGCTTTAATTAATTTTTGGCGGTTTCCAAACGAAAAGAGGCTTAAGCCTTCTTCCCTATCAAAAAACTTGCTTAGTTTTTTGTTCGTATACATAGGATATATTTTTTTGACATACATTGGTAAAGTTGGTTCTGCAATGTCTTTAGTTGCTACCATCTTACAAAACTCCCAAATGTTCTTTAACAAGGGTGATTTCTCTGTCAAAAATGTTTTTGCTCATATTTACATCTGAGCGAATTTCATCAATTGTTTTGCCAACAATAATGTCTTGTTCAATTTTACTACAAGCTTTTGCAAATGTTTTCATGCCGAAAACAAGGCTTGCAGAACAAAGACTGTGATAGATGATTCTTAAATTTTCCAATTTGTCATTTTCCAAGAGCAAATGCGATTTGAGGACATAATCCCCATGCTCTTTAAGATATTCTTCAAAAAGAGCGGCAATTTTGTCTTTTCCCAAAATCGCTTCATATTGCTTTATTGTACTAATGTCAAAATTGCTATCCATTCTTTATCAAACCAAGTTTTGAGGCCTCAACAACAGCTGCTGTTCGATTATAAACTTTAAGACGACGGAAGATGTCAGTGATATAAAGTTTTACAGTTCCTTCCGTTAATCCTAATTCATAAGCAATTTGCTTGTTGGCAAGTCCTTTTGCAATTAAATTAATGATATCCATTTGTTTGTTGGTGAGCAATTTACTCTTAGGGGCTTCGCTGTTTGTTGGGCAAGCATCTAAGGAGAAAATGTCACAAATTTCGGTGGTTAAAAGTTCACTCGGAATATAAACCCCACCAGACATAACCATATTAATCGCTTCTTTAATCGTGTCATTTGAAGAAGTCTTGTGGATATATCCTGAAACACCAAGTTCAATTGTTTTGTTCACAATTTTTGGTTCAAACACCGCAGAAAGAACAATAATCGGCGTGTTCGGAATAACCTCATGGATTTTGCTGATGGCCTCAAGCCAAGTTGCTCCTGGCATTGCCAAGTCTGTCAAAATCAGGTTAAAATTTTTATCTGTTTCAATTATCTCAAAAATTTTGTCGTAATTGCTAGCTAAAACAAATTCAACATCATCAAACATATCTCTTAGTGCAAACTCCAAGCCCTTTAAGAAAAGTTCATGGTCATCTGCAATCAAAATTCTCATTTCTACCAATCTCCACTAATTGCCTGCCAGCAAGAAATTGAGGCAGCGACGGCTGTTTCCGCCCTCATTATTCGTTTTCCCATCGTTACGCCCTGAGTATAAACTAATTTTTTTAAAAGTTCTAACTCTTTTTTATCAAATCCACCTTCTGGACCAACTAAAATGGCACTTACTTGGTTGTTTTTGCTAAAGGCTTCAATTATTCGTGTGCCATTTCCGGTTTCGTCCATATAAAAGAGTTTTCTTTCCTCGTTCCAACTTGCTAAAACTTTTTCTAAACTCAATGCTTCCGAAATTTCTGGGATATCGACTCTGCGGCATTGTTCACAAGCTTCAATGGCTTGTGCCTGAAAACGCTCCACTCTGACTTTTTCACTAATGGTGTGTCTGGTTATGGTTGGAATAATCTTTGACACGCCAAGTTCAGTTGCTTTTTGAATGATGAAATCTGTTTGGTCTTTTTTCACTGGGGCAAAGAGCAACCATAAATCTGGTGATTTTTCAAAAATTCTGGTCTGTTCTTGAATCAACAAGTTTAGAGATTTTTTGCTCACATTCACAATTTGTGCCAAAAACTCGCCGTCTTTATTATTAAAGCATAAAATCTGGTTGCCTTCTCGCTGTTTCATCACATTTATGAGGTAGTGTGATTGTTTTTCCTCTGGGGTGATGATGTCGCCAATAGCTAAGTCATTGTTTATAAAAAGTCTAATTGTTGCCATTTTTCCATCTTTAAAAAGTTCTGTATAACGCTTAAACAAAAGTAGTTTAGGGTTAGAATATAATATATGTATTAAAAATATATAAAGTGCTTATGAAAAAACAAGGTTTGAAGGATATGATTATTACGATTGATGGCCCAGCTTCAGCGGGAAAAGGAACTCTGGCAAAAAAACTTGCAGATGCTATGGGCTATGCTTATTTTGACACAGGAATGGTTTATCGTGCCGTTGGATTAGAGATGATGTTGAGTGGTCAAGATGTTGAACAAGAAAGCCTTGCAGAAAATTTTGCAAAAAAGCTGACTTTTTCAAAAATGATTTCGCTTTCCCAGAAACCTGAATTTCGTGGTCCTGAAAATGGGAACAATGCTTCTAAAGTTGCAGCTTATGCTTCAGTTCGAGCTGCACTTCTTAAAATGCAACAAGATTTCGCTCAAAATCCTCAACTTGAAGATGGCTCTGTTGCTCAGGGTGTGATTTATGATGGGAGAGACACAGGAACTGTGGTTTGCCCTCAAGCAGATTTGAAACTTTTTGTGACAGCGAGCAGTGAAGTTCGTGCAATGAGAAGACACAAAGAGTTTTTGGGAAAAGGGCTTGAAATTTCTTATGAAGAAGTGTTGCGAGATGTGAAATCTAGAGATGAACGAGATTCAGGTAGAGCAGCGGCTCCGCTTAAGCCTGCTGCTGATGCGCTTATCATTGATACATCCGACTTAAATGCTCAAGAAGTTTTTGAAAAAGTTTCAGCGATTATTGCTGATAAGAACTAAAAATTTTTCTTGTATTTTAAAGATTTATGTATATAACTAACCTAGTTTTACGACTCTGTGGTGTGACGGCGTAAAATGTTTAATTTCACACAAGTCCGCCCCGCTTATGTTTCTGGGGAATTGGCAGTTTTATATAAGTATAAAAATTTATGACAAATACAGCATTTAAAATCCCTGAAATGACAGAAAGCTTTGAAGCTTTGTTGAACGAACAGTTTGGCGAAGACGGTAACATTACTGGCTCTGTTGTTAAAGGTACAATCATCAGACTTACTCCAGACTTCGTTATTGTTGACGTTGGTTTGAAATCAGAAGGCCGCATTCCACTTCGCGAATTCGGTTTGAATAAAGAACTCAATATTGGTGACCAAATTGAAGTTTATGTTGACAGATATGAAGACAGAGATGGCAACATCGTTCTTTCTCGTGAAAAAGCACGCAGAGAAGAAGTTTGGCAAGATCTTGAAAAATGTCTTGAATCTGGTGAAAGAGTTAACGGCGTTATCTTTGGTCGTGTTAAAGGTGGTTTCACTGTTGACCTTAACGGTGCAATTGCATTCTTGCCTGGTTCTCAAATTGACATTCGTCCAATCAGAGACATCACGCCATTGATGGGCATTTCTCAACCATTCCAAATTTTGAAAATGGACAAAGTAAGAGGCAACATCGTTGTTTCTCGTCGTGTTGTTCTTGAAGAAACAAGAGCTGAAGCTCGTGCAGAATTGGTTGAAAGCCTTAAAGAAGGTTCTATCCTCGACGGTATCGTTAAAAATATCACTGATTACGGTGCATTTATCGACCTCGGTGGAATCGACGGCTTGTTGCACGTTACAGACATTTCTTGGAAGAGAATTTCTCACCCTGCAGAAATGCTTTCTGTTGGTCAAACAATTAAAGTTCAAGTTATCAAATTCAATGAAGATAACCAAAGAATTAGCTTGGGTATGAAACAACTTGAAAATGATCCTTGGGCTGGTGTTGAAGGCAAATTCAAAGTTGGTGACGTTTACAAAGGTAAAGTTACAAACATTACTGATTATGGTGCTTTCGTTGAACTCGAAGATGGTATTGAAGGTTTAGTACACGTTTCTGAAATGAGCTGGACTCGTAAGAACGTTCACCCAGGAAAAATTATTTCTACTTCTCAAGAAGTTGAAGTTAAGGTTCTTGAAGTTGATGCTGACAAGAGAAGAATTTCTCTCGGAATTAAGCAATGCACTCCAAACCCTTGGGCTGCATATGTTGAAGAACATGACCTCGGTTCTGTTATCGAAGGAAAAATCAAAAACATTACTGAATTCGGTTTGTTTGTTGGTTTAACTGACGAAATCGACGGTATGGTTCACTTGTCTGATATTTCTTGGGACAAATCTGGTGAAGAAGCTGTTAAAGACTTCACAAAGGGTCAAGAAATTCAAGCAAAAATCATTGATGTTGATGTTGAAAAAGAACGTATTAGTTTGGGTATCAAACAACTCACAGAAGACACTGTTGGCGCTGCATTTGACGGCTTCAAAAAAGGTGACGTTGTGAAGGCCACTGTTGTTTCTGCTGATGACAAAGAAGTTTTCGTAGAAGTTAACGGCGTTCAAGCTTCAATCAAGAGAATTGATCTTGCAAAAGACAAGGCTGGTCAAGAAACTTCTAAGTTCGAAGCTGGTCAAGTTATTGAAGCTAAAGTAACTGTTGCTGACAAAAAGAAAGGCAAACTTTCATTGTCAATTAAAGCGCTTGAAGTTGATGAAGAAAAGAAAGCATTAGAAGAATATACTAATGTTGATTCTGGTTCATCTGCTTTTGGTGATGCTTTGCAATCAGCTATGTCTAAGAAATAATTAGAAGCTTCTAATTATTCAAAAAAAACCTCTCCTAATTTGGGGAGGTTTTTTTGTTGGTTATGTTTCAGTCTTTTTTGATTGGATTGCTTCACTTTGTTCGCAATGACAAATTTTCTGTCATTCCCAACTTGATTGGGAATCTATTTTGAACGAACTTAACACAGGAAGATGGATATTCGGGTCAGGCCCGAATATGACTAAAAAATAGCCCGAATATGACAGTAAGAAGAGAGATAAAGGAGAGGAAAACGCTATCTTTGTTCGTATGTTTTTATGGAAAATTAACAGAGATTGTCGTCTAGTCTTTCTTCTTTCGCCCCAAAAGGTTCTTGGTGGATAATGACTTGGGCATTAGGATATGTTTTCAAAATTTCATCTTCAGTGATGTGGGCATAGTCATGGGCTTGTTTAAGGGAAATATCTTCATCTAATTCTAAATGAAATTCAAAGAGAAATTTTTCGCCTAAACTTCTGGTGCGAAGGTCGTGTATGCCTCGGGTGAAAGGTTGCTTTTTAATAAGGCTCTCAACAGTTTGCCGAATTTCATCAGAAAGTTCTTGATCCATCAGCGTTAAAATTGCTTCTTTAAGTAAGCCATATGCCATATGCAGAAGGTAAAGCGAAATGACGATGGCAATCACGCTATCAAGCCAGTAAATTTTATAAAACTTAATGGCAATCAAAGAAAGAATAATTGAAGCGTTTGTTGTGAGGTCAACTAGATAGTGAGCTGAGTCAGCCTTAAGTGCCATTGAGTTTGTTTTCTTGATGACATGGTTTTGAAACATCACTAAAGCTAACGTTAAAAGGAGGCTGATAATCATTATGCTAATGCCAATGAAACTATCATCAAGTGCTTCGGGGGAGCGTAAACGTATGATGCCGTCACAAAGGACATAAAGTCCAGAAGCGGCAATAAACAATGATTGGAAAAGAGAGCTAATCGCTTCTGCTTTGCCATAACCATACCTAAAATCTCGACTGGCAGGACGTGTGGAAAAACGAATTGCGAAGAAGGTCACAGTAGATGCCAAAACGTCAGAAAGGCTATCAATCATTGAAGAATAAATCGCTAGAGAGCCTGTGTAAATTGTTGCAATGATTTTCAAAATGCTCAAAAATAAAGCTAATGAAATGCTTAGAAAACCGGCTTTCTTTTTTAAAGCTTTTAGGTTATCTGAGGTTGTTGATGTCATTTAATATTGTGTCCTTATCTTCTGCAGAAATCTGATATTTCTTACCTTTAACAGTTTCATAGAAAAACTGAAGGTGCTGGTTTGTTAGCCTTTGAGAAACTTGTTTATAGCTGACAGCATAATCTGTTCCGTTCTTAAATAATTCAAGTTCTATTTTATCGTCATCTTCCGTTATAAGTTCAATGGAAGAAAGCTCTGTTCCTTTAGGAAGCGTTTTTCCTGTGAAGTGAACATTAACTAAATCTCTAGCGAAAAGCAGGCTTTCGTTTGTTGATTTGTTATCAAAGTTTTGAAGTCTGCCGAAGCGTAAATTCCACGCAGTGCTATATGTCCAGTCTTGCCAGTTTGATGATAAATCGATGAAATCAACAGCAATGAGCCAAACTTGGAACTGATTGTCAAATTTCATATATGCAGCTTTTGCTCCTCTACCAATGTCAATGTCGAGTTTTCCAATTTCAAAAGCGGAAATGATTTTTCCATTTTCAGCAAGAAGTTCAATTCTGGTGTTTTTTGAGTTTGGTTCTTCAATTGGCGTTAGTCCAAATTTATCAAGATGTTCCATTTTGGATGTTTTCTTCTCATAATATCTGGCATTGATTAGCGAAATAAGAAGGCTTTTGATTCGTTCTTGATACACAGGGAAATCTTCATATCCTTGGAGTTTCCAGATGTTATTTTCTTTGTAGAAAACAAGTTCGCTTTCGTGTCTTTTAATTGCAATTTTTTCAAGGGAATTAACTTCTTGGGCAAGGTTTTCGAAAACGGCTTTATCTTCATATGAATCAATTTCACTACGGTCTGTGAGAAAAGTTGCAAGTGTGCCGACAATAAGGAGCGCTAAAGAGGCACCCATCACAATCTTAAATTCTTTATTGAAAGATAATTTTTGTGAGGGTTTTTCAGTTTTGCCTTTTTGACGTTTTTTGCCAATCAGAAGCGCTAAGAGAATGAGTGTTGGAACGGCAAAAATGTTAAAAAGTTTCAAGTCTGTTTCAATTTTCTTTACACGTAGATTATTATTTAATCGAATGTCACTCAGTTCTTGGCGTAGCGCTTCAAAGTTTTGGCGAATGTTTGCTAAAACCGCTAATTCATCGGTTGTAAATTCATCTCTTTTTTCAAAGTTTCTTTTGTTTGTAATCTCTTCAAGGTCTTTTTTCGTGCGGTCTATTTTTTCTAAAATGCTGGCTTCTTTAAGTGCAAACTCATGTTGTGCTTCACGGCGAGATTTTTCAACGTCCTCAAATTTGCGGAATTTTGCTGCTCTGCCTCGAAGTTCCACTAAGTTTGTGTCTTGCGTTAATGTGTCTAATACATTCATCACAAAATTGGCATTATCCAAAAGTGGAATAGCATATTGCTCATCAAGAATTTGCGTGGATTTACTCCAAAATGAATCATAAAGAAAATCCGTGTCCCCCACGATGACAAGTTCAAATGGATTTTCAATGGTTTCACCCAAAACTCTTGCTGCCAAGATTTTGGTGTTCTCATCTGGTTTGAAAAGTTTCAAAATTTCATTTGGAGCTAGGTTGTCATAAATTGTTTTAATTGGCATAATTTGAGAATTATCACTTGCCTTAATCATTGGAATGAAAATGATATCTTTTCCCGTTGGGACAATTGGCGAAACAGAGGTGAACATAATGGATTGCAAATTTGCAATTTCTGGCAAATGCGGATTAAAGGCTTTGTTGTCATATTTTAACTGAATGAGGTCTTGTGAAAATTTTGGATTGCTTTTGTAGTTATCTGTGGCATCAACCGCAATAGAGTTGTCCATATCCGCAACAACCCAGTTGTTATAAAGCTTAACGCCCCAAAACTCGTCAAGTCCATTCATATTTGAAGGTGCAAATTCTTGGTTAGCAACTGTGTAAAGACGAGAAGATTCAACAGCTCCATCAGCTGCCACAAAAAACTTTCCGCCCTTTCTACTATATGCTTTAATGCTCTCAATGATTTCGTTGTCAAGTTTTTGTGGGTGGATAATCATTAAGACATCAAGGTTATCAATCTCTTCAGGTTTAGAGATAAATTTGATGTCATAAAGCTCTTCAATTACATTCACGATTTCCCAGCGTGTGGTGATGACGTTTTCTGAAATTTTCGAATCACCAATCACTAATGGTGTTAAAATGCCCACGGTTTTCTTTTGATGATATAATTCATAAATTTTTTGAGTAATGTCTTGCTCGATAAAATTTTGTCTTTCCATTGGGAAGAAAGGAATTGATTTCTTATTATCTAAAGCGTCTGAAAAGGTCATGCCAAAGAAACCATTTTGATTGAGTTCAATCATCGGAATTGGTTGGATTTTATTGGTGATTGCTTCATCTTCAATGCGGTCTAAAAACTTTGGAGCATAAATTTTGTAATCAATCTTTCCGTTAGAAGCTGCGACATATTTATTGAGTAAAATGCGAATGCGGTCAAACATTAAACGCATTTCATAGTTCTTTTCACCCAACATAGGTGAGTAGTAAAATTTAATTAAAACATTGTCTGGAAGGTCTTCTAAAACTTTTTGTGTTGAAGGGCTTAAGGTGTATAATTTTTCTTCTGTGGCATCAAATTGAATGTTTCTTAGCAAGCTATTTGCCATTAAATTTAAGCCGATAAATCCAACTAAAATGAAGGCAAAGGAGATATTGTAATATTTCTTATTATTAGATTTGAAAAGCTTTGATGTGCCTGAAGTTTTAAAGTTTACAATCAAAGTTGTTGCAAAGTTGAACAAGAGAATAATGCTTGCAAAAAAGACTAAATCTCTAAGTTCAATCAGCCCTTTGCTCATGGTGGTAAAGTGTGTTATAAAACTGAATGAGGCAATCATATCAACAAAAGCAACAGGGGCAAAAAGCCTAAAGAAATTAAGCACAAAATCTAGTCCGCTTAAGAAGAAAAGGATATTTGCAAAGAAAGACAACACAAGGGCAATAACCTGATTTTGAGTTAAGGCAGACATTGTTGCTGAGATTGCAAGAATGCTTCCAGCAAGTAAGAAACTTGCTAAATAAGCCATGAAAATTACACCATTATCAGGAGAGCCTAATAAGTTGACAGAAATCCAGAATGGAAAGGTTAAAGCAAGTGCGATGCCTGCAAAAAGCCATGCTGCAAAAAACTTTCCCCAAACTAATGTCGTAATAGATATAGGCATCGTCACAATTTGGATTACGGTCTTGGAGCGAAATTCTTCAGCCCAAAGACGCATCGCAATTCCTGGGATAAAAATGAGGTATAACCATGGTTGAAACGCAAACATAGCATCAAGATTTGCTTGTCCACGACGGAAGAAATCCCCAAAATAAAAGGCAAAAGAGCCGTTGAGAAGGAGAAAACTTATCAGATAAACATAGGCTAGCGGAGAGGTGAAATATCTGAAAAGTTCGTTCTTAATGATGATTCCCATTTTTTTCATATTTTTTCTCTCAGAGTTTTGTTAGCTTTTTAAAGGTTTCTGCTAAGTTTTTTGTTTTTGTTTGTTTTAAAATTGCTTCAAGGTTTCCGTCTGCCTTGATTTCGCCTTTATTGATAAGGATAATGCGATTGCAGATTGTTTCAGCCTCCTCCAGTAAATGTGTGGAGATAATAATCGTTTTATCTTTTCCCATTTTGGCAATGAGTTGACGCATATATTCTTTTTGGTTAGGGTCTAGTCCGTCTGTTGGCTCATCTAGCAATAAGATTGGTGGATTGCCAATAATGCTTTGCGCAAATCCAACTCGTCTGGAATAGCCCTTAGATAAGGTTTCAATTTTTTGTTCTAAAATGTCTGTGATGTTGGCAAGTTTTGCCACACGGGCGACCTCAGTTTTTTTGTTTTTTCCATAAAAGCCTTTGAGTTCGGCGATGTATGATAAAAAGCTCTTCACACTCAAATCGGCATAAAGTGGCGCCCCTTCAGAAAGAAAACCAATGTTTTCTTTGGCAAAAATGCCATATTGTGAAATGTCTTTTTCGAGAATTTGAATGTTGCCTTGCGTTGGCGAAAGATAACCAACAATCATATTCATTAAGGTCGATTTTCCCGCCCCATTTGGACCGAGAAGGGCAATGATTTCTCCTTTCTTAGCCTCAAAAGAAACCTCATTAACCGCCTTAAGAATTTGAAAGTCTTTTGTTAAGTGGCTTACTTTTATGGTCGTTTTCATTTCTGCGTTCCTCATAAAAATAATCTTTATGGTTTATTTATTTAGTTCATAAAGGGCAATGGCAGCAGCAGTTGACACATTCAAGCTCTCAACATCTGAAGAAATTGGAAGTTTGACAGTGATATCGCAATTTTCTTCCACAAGGCGACGCATTCCCTTACCTTCACTTCCCATAACAATTGCAGTTTTTCCACCCTTAGCAAGTTCATCAATCATCTGTTTTGCAGAGCCGTCCATGCCCACAATCCAAAAATTTGCTTCCTTAAGTTGTTCAATCGCTCTGGAAAGGTTTGTTACACGGCAAATTGGCAACATATCAATCGTGCCAGCAGAAGCTCTGACCATTGCGCCAGTTTCTCTTGGGGAGTTCTTGTCTTGAACAATGAGTGCAAGTGTGTTAAATGCGGCACAAGAACGGATAATTGCCCCAATGTTTTGAGGGTCTGTCACTTGGTCAAGAATGAGAACGTGACATCTTTCTTTGTCTTCGGCAAGGGTTAGAATGTCGTCTAAGAGGTAGTTGTCAAGTTCTTTGCAATATGCCAAAACACCTTGGTGAACAGCTTCATTCCCTGCAACTTTTTCAATCTCCTTGCGGTCAACAACATTTAAGATGGTTGCGTTAATTTTGTTTTGCTCGCAAGCAGCTTTAAATTCAGCAAAATTTTCTTTAGTACAAAGAATTTTGTTGAAGCGACGATTTGGGTTCTTAAGTGCGGAAAAAACAGAGTGCTTTCCATAAAGAACGATGCCTGATGCGTTGTTTTGTTGTTGCTGATTGCCACGATTATATTTTGCCATGATTGTCCTTTATAACTTTCCTTAAAATTCCGTTGTTTTGTGCCAAAATTTCTTCTGCTTCTTCTTTAGAACATTTTTGTTTTGCCATCACAATAGCAGTCTTGACCTTTTTGTTGCTTAAATCAATATATTTTTTTGCCTCATCCAGAGGAATTTCAGCAATTTCTGAAACAAAGCGAACGCCCCTGTCGACAAGTTTTTCATTTAACATCCGCACGTCTATCATATAGTTTTGATAGGTTTTGCCAATGCGAATCATTGCCCCTGTTGACAGCATGTTTAAAACCATCTTTTGAGAACTGCCAGATTTCATACGTGAAGATCCTGTGATTGCTTCTTCTCCAACAACAGGGTTGATAAAAATGTCTGAAAATTCTTGAAGCTTTGCTTCAGGGTTTGAGCTAATGCCAATTGTTTTTGCTCCCACTTTTTTTGCTTCAGATAAAACTTTAAGAACATATTTTGGACCCCCGTTTGCTGAAATACCTACGATGATGTCATTTTTTGTCGGTTTGAAATCTTCTATATCTTTGAGTCCAAGCTCTTCGCTATCTTCTGAGTTTTCAATTGAGAATCTAAGTGCTTTATCTCCACCAGCAATATAGCCAACGACCATACCATGTTCAACACCAAAAGTTGGCCAACACTCAGAGGCATCAAGCACACCAAGTCGTCCACTTGTTCCTGCTCCAAAATAAGCAAGGCGACCACCTCTTTCAAAGGCTTGCGCAATAAGCTCAATGGCATCTCCAATTTGTTTAAGTTGGGTTTCAATTGCTAGGGCAACTTTTTTATCTTCTTCATTTATTGCTTTGGCAATTTCATATGCACTCATCAAATCTATGTTTTTTGTTTGGGGATTGCTTCTCTCAGTTAGGACGATTTTCGACATTTTAATCTCCTTAAATTATTGGTTAATGAATAATAATGCGGATAAGTTAAAAAAATAATAAAAAATATGTTGACAATCAGGCGAAAATAAGGTTATTTGCCTCTTAGTTAGTTTGTAACAACTCTCTGACTTTATAAAGAGGAGGGGTGGCAGAGCGGTCAAATGCAACGGACTGTAAATCCGTCGACTATGGTCTACGAAGGTTCGAATCCTTCCCCCTCCACCATTTTTATAAAGAGAGTTGCCAGAATGGCTTTGGTGAATATGCGGGTGTAGCTCAATGGTAGAGCAGAAGCCTTCCAAGCTTATGACGAGGGTTCGATTCCCTTCACCCGCTCCAATTTCCCATTCTATAGAAGATAAGATTTATAACATTAACAATAACAATTAGGATACTTTAGCTATGGCAAAAGAGAAATTTGAGCGTAATAAACCGCACTGTAACATTGGCACGATTGGTCACGTTGATCATGGTAAGACGACATTGACAGCGGCAATTACAAAGATTATGGCGGAACAAGGCGGCGGTGCATTTGTAGACTATGCAAATATTGATAAAGCACCAGAAGAAAGAGCACGTGGTATCACGATTTCAACGTCACACGTAGAATATGAAACAAAGGCTCGTCACTATGCACACGTAGACTGCCCAGGCCACGCTGACTATGTAAAGAATATGATTACAGGTGCGGCACAAATGGATGGTGCAATTTTGGTGGTATCATCAGCAGATGGTCCAATGCCACAAACACGTGAACACATTTTGTTGGCACGTCAAGTAGGCGTACCAGCTTTGGTAGTATTTATGAACAAAGTAGACCAAGTTGATGATGAAGAATTGTTGGAACTCGTTGAAATGGAAATCAGAGATTTGTTAAGTTCATACGAATTCCCTGGCGATGAAATTCCGATTGTAAAAGGTTCAGCTTTGGCAGCATTGGAAGACAGCAACGAAGAAATCGGTAAGAAAGCAATTATTGCTTTGATGGATGCAGTAGATGCTTATATTCCACAACCAGAAAGAGCAGTTGACAAACCATTCTTGATGCCAATTGAAGACGTATTTTCAATTTCAGGCCGTGGAACAGTGGTAACAGGTCGTGTAGAACGTGGTGTTATTAAAGTTGGTGACGAAATGGAAATCGTGGGCATTAAACCAACAGCTAAGACAACATGTACAGGCGTTGAAATGTTCCGTAAATTGTTGGATAGTGGTCAAGCAGGTGATAACGTAGGTGTATTGCTTCGTGGAACGAAGAGAGAAGATGTTGAACGTGGACAAGTATTAGCGGCTCCTGGTTCAATCACACCACACACAAGCTTCAATGGCGAATGCTATATCTTGAACAAAGATGAAGGTGGACGTCATACGCCATTCTTCGGTAACTATCGTCCACAGTTCTATTTCAGAACAACAGACGTAACAGGAGCGATTGAACTTCCAGCAGGAACAGAAATGGTAATGCCTGGAGACAACGTAACAATTACAGTAAACCTCATTCACCCAATTGCTATGGACGAAGGTCTTCGTTTTGCAATCCGTGAAGGTGGTAGAACTGTGGGTGCCGGTGTGGTATCTAAGATTCTAAAGTAATCTAAATTGGTGTCATACTTTTAAGTTTTTTCCTCGTGTACTTTCTGTGTACACTTCGTCAAAAACTTAAGGCGTAGCCCACACAATTTATATAACTTTAATTAGTTAAAGGAAAGAGCCCTTCTTTTGAAGAGCTCTTTTTTTGTCCTTGATGTTAAAGGTGAAATTGTATAAGCTTCTTTGTAGGTTTAATCATTTATATATTGGAACGTGGTATGGAATATATTGATATTTTTGATGTGAATTATAATCATATTGGTAAAGAAGAAAAAGATAAGGCACATTTAGATGGTTTGTGGCATCAAACATTTCATTGCTGGATTATCAGACCAGATAATAAAATTCTATTTCAACTTAGAAGTAAAATAAAATCTACATTTCCTAATCTTCTTCATGTTTCAGCTGCGGGGCATTTGTCAGCAGGAGAGAGTATTGAAGATGGAATCAGAGAAATGAAAGAAGAATTGGGAATTGATGTGGATTTTAGCAAGTTAAGTTTGGTGGGCGTTCATAAGCAAGTAGTAGATATTCCAACTAGTAAAGGTACCTTTTTCAATAGAGAATTTACACATACTTATTTTTTAAATGATGATACTCCTCTTGATAAATATCTTCAACAACCTGAAGAGGTTGATGGGGTTTATGAGTTAGATATAAATGATGCCTTTAGATTGTTTAATGATGAAGCTGATGAGGTTTCCGTTTATGGCTTTAATAGAGAATTAAATGATTTTGAAACGATAAAAGTTAATAAAGCTAGATTTGTTAATTTGGGAGTGTCTTACTTTAATAAGTTATTCATTATGGCTGAAAGATTTATTCAAGGTGAAAAATATTTAGGGTTTTAATGCATGGGTTTAGGATATCCACTGAGAGAAGAAGCTGAACAACTTTGGCAAGAGGGAATGGATTATCGAGCGAAAAACACGCCTTATGGTCCAAATAGTCCGGCATACATTGTTCATACTCAAAATGTAGCAAAATTTGCTTATAAAATTGCTGAAAAAACGAAGGCTTTAAATCCCGAAAAGGCATATGTGCTTGGTCTTTTGCATGACTATGGAAAAAGAATTTCTGAACGAAAAGCAAATGTTTTTCATGGGCTAGAAGGATATCATGCAATGATATCTTTCGGTTATTCTGATGTTGCAAAAATATGTTTAACACATACATTTCCGAATAAAGATTTTCCTGTCGATGCTATTGGTTATCCTCGTGATTGGATGATGGAAGCAAAACAAATTCTGAATAACGTTGAATATGATGATTATGATAGATTGATACAATTTTGCGACAAGTTAAGTGATGGAGCTGAGATTGTTTCAATAGAGAAAAGAGCAACGCTTATTCGAGATAGATATAATTCTAGAAAAGAATATTCTGGAATTAGTGAAGAAAGGTATGAAACATTGCTTTCTGAGGGATTGTTTTTAAAGAAATATTTTGATGAGGCTTGTGGTGAAGATACGTATAAATTAATAGGGATTAAATGAGATAAAAGTTTCACTTTTTATTTTATCTAAATTTTCCTTGCTTCCTTATTTGAATTATAAAAAAACACTTGATTTATTGCACTTGGTAGTGTATCAAAGAAGTCGATTTACCAATAGGGGTGTAGTTCAGTTGGTAGAGCGTCGGTCTCCAAAACCGAATGTCGCGGGTTCGAATCCTGCCGCCCCTGCCATCTAAGCCATTGTTTTTACAGGGTTTTTTATTTTAAGCAATAGCCCGCGGACAGCGGGACACAGAAAACAGTGACTGTATATGATTTAAGAAAGAGGCTAAAAATGGCCTCTTTTTTTGTTTTTGTATACAATGGCTTTTTCTGCAAAGTCACTCTTCTGGTAGAATTTATATTGGTTTTTGCTGTTATCTTTTCTTTTGCTTGATAATTATATAGTTTATCTTAACCATAGCGTTTGTAAGGCTCCAATTTTTTTATATTTATAAAAGAGTTTTTTAGGATATTAAATATAAAAGATACAAAGTAGGAATGGATAGAGATATTAATGTTTTGACTTTATTGTAATTTATATTTTTAAATCCCAAATATATACATAATATTGCCAAGATTGTTTGAAGACCAATATATGTGAAAAAGGATGTGGCACTTTCGTAATACCAAATTTTACCATCATAAAATCCCCATTCACCATTCATTCTTTTGATGAACGTATAGTCAAACTCAGAGTATATATTAGCCAGAAAAAAAAAGCTCATAATTAATAATATAAATGCGACCATATAGTAGCTTGCTAGATATATTTTATTTTTCATTACTCACCTCCAATATTTGTTTTGATTATATTAAAGGTGAGTTAAACTGAAGTTAAAAGTGTTACCATTTATCTTTTGGATATTTTACTTTTATTATCATATCCTTTTCATACTCAATAAAATAGTTTACAAAGTCGTCCATATTTTCAGCAAGATCTAAGCATCCAGCAGAGCCAAGAATTTTTCCCCCATGTATGAATATTCCATGTCTTCCTTCGGTTTTTGTTTCTGCAGTGGGTTTCAGAGGTATACGGAAATCACCCCAAGCTACTGGGTCTTTACGCCATTGGCTTCTTTTTTCATACCACTTACTATTATCTTTATCATCCCAAGCTTCAAAATCTTTTTGTTTTATAATCCATTCTCCTTCAGGAATTGGTCCTTTTTCAGACAGACTTGTGAACTCCTTTTCTTGATATCCTGGTTTACCCGACATTGCAGGCCATGATTTTATCTTTTCACCATTTTTGTAAAAACTCAACTCCTTACCATCAAAGCTTAAGTATGCATAATCCTCCTTTTGACTTTTATGCATTCTGCTTAGAGGTGGTTCGTAATCTTCAGCCCAACACCTACAATTATAGTCCTCTCCAGGATGCCCTCCTTCTGGAGGGTTATCCCAGCTAAAAACTAAACCATCTCTTTCCTCATGAGAAGAACGTGTTTTCTCATCTCCGACACTATGCCATACATAGTATTGCTTAGGTTCAGAGTTTCTATCATCATTTGGATATAAATTCTGAAATCCCTGTTCAATATTTTTCACGGTTTGTTTATGTTTTGGATTGTACTTATTTACATAAGCATCACTCCACATTAGTTCTTTTATGTCTTCTTCATCAAGACACCTCATTTTTATTCTCCTTAAATTGCAATTTAAACGACAAAAACCGCTGGAGTGAACCAACGGTTTAAATAAAAAAATCACTTGGAATTTAGATAAACTTCTCCCAAGTGACGAAAGTATATGTATCATAATTATAAACAAAAGTAAAGATTTTATTCCTATTTACTCACAAATCATGAGATATACTCTTGTATGAAAATTTATATCACATTATGTTTTAGCAAGAAAAGAAAAGTTATGGCAAGTAGAAAACTTGTGGTTAAAAATATTGTTGACCTTTTTTGATTTGAATTAAGATAATATATACCCAAAACAAACAATGTACTGAGTGTAATAATCAAAGGAAGTATAAACTATATAGTAATTGAATTTACTTCTATAATTTTGATTTGGCTGGGGTTTAATTCTTCATTTTTTCAATTTATGTTTTTCACCATACCCAGAATCATAATACATATCATAGACAAGGATTCTATCTAAATTAGTTTAAAATTAATATAATTTGTTGATAAAGCTAATAGAGCTTTGTTAGACGAAGGTATTTTGTTAAGATTGATTGTATATATTCAAGAAAGGGTAAGGTCATGATAATTCTTTTTATGCTATTTTATGGGGGCTTATGTTTTACAGCTTTTACTTTATCCTTTGCTTATATGAAGCTTATGAAAAGAAATCGAGGAAATCCAAAAAAATACTATTTGATGGGTGCATTTGTTCTATTGTTTATTGTTTTTGGAAGTATTTTTTGTTGTTTTGCTCTCATAAATAATTATTACTATATGTACAATCCTATTTTGATTCTTTCCATATTGTTTGTTTTTCATGGAAGTTTCTGTAAAATTCGTTATTATCCCCTTTTTCTTATACTTTTTTTAGCGTTAATTCTTAGTATCCCTCGTTTATTAATTTTTCTTGAAACTTTAGAACAGGGAGAGTTTAAGGCATATTGTTTTCGAGATTTTAAAGAACATCAATATTTTGATGCAATAAGCCTTTCTCCAGAAAACTATCGTATGTCAGTCCGACAAGATTTCTCTTCATATTGTAGGCATAAAGATTTAAAGGATCTTGAGGTTTTGGTGCCAAAAATTGTTGATTTGAGACACGCTTTTTTCAATTCTGAAAGAAAAATTTTTTACATAAGTAATGAAGCTGTGGAGCTTGATAAAGATAGTCTTTATATGTTGAAATGTAGAGATATTTTGGGGAATAAAGATGCTTCTTATCGCACTCCTCCTTTCAGAGAGAAAAGAGAAAAGGATTTGAGAGAAATATTGTTAGGATATAAACTGATATGTGTGGAATCATATGTTCCAGAAAAAACAAATAATTTATATCCCATTAAAAGAAGGGCTTTTTACAAAAATATATTATCAAACCATGCACTTAAAAATTTACCGAAAAATGTTAGTCAAAAATTATTTGCTTATATATATGTGCAACCATATATGTATGAAAAAGATTCAGAACTTAAAGCTGAAGATGTACATTTGATTACCTATGAAGTCACACTTAAGCAAAGGCATAGTAGAAGAAAAACTTGCAATTATTACAGTGAATTCGGTAATTATTGTAAATATAGAGGTTTAAATGGTAATCTTCCTCGTGATGGACTTGAAAAAGTTTTCAAGCTGGATACAAAGGGGCTTTAAAAGGGTTGCTTTTCTGTCGTAAGGGCATGCTTTTAATATTCAATATTTGGAATAAAATTACAAATGTTGTTTAAAATATCTTTATTGTTCTCTTGTATGATCTCATAAACATTTTTAATCATGTGTTGTTGGGTCGATAATATATAATTTTTATTATCAATGTTTATAATCTGTTTTTTTGCACCATTACAATAAGGTTCTGCATTCAATATAAAAGTGTTATCATTATTTAATGTTGAATAAAAAGAGTGATCGCATCCTCTTCCTGATCCAGATGCAAAATCAGTTTGAATAAGTGTATCTTCAATGCCGTCATTGTTATAATCTGCTATTACTATTTTACAAGGCAATGGTATAGATAAATTTGAATAAGGAACACTTTTTATTTTAGCTTGAAGTTGTCTAATTATATTATTATCTTCCTCAACTATTTTTGTATCAAAATTTTTATATTCTTTTTTTATTATTTTATTGCATAGGTCATCATTTGTTTTTAAAGTTTCTTCATATTTAGTAACCATCTGTGGGAATATTGAACAGACTTGTGTAAATCCCCAAGTCTTTGGATTAAACTCATATATATCAAAAGAAGTTTCAAGATTGTCTGAGTTAACTATATAAATTTTATTTTTATAATTTTCTAAATGTGCATTCATAAGCCATCTATAATATCTTAAGTTTTTATATTTATTGTCTCCTGCATTTTTTATATAGAACCTATCAACGTGCATAGTTCCTTCACTAACACTTTCAATTTCATTTGTGTTTCCTTGTTCATCTATAAATGAAAAACTTTGAGGTTGTCTTGATTTCCTAAAAAATTGTTCATCACGCATTTCTTTGCATAATGAAGAATTCTCAGGAGTATATTTAAACTGTATATCTAAATCATCTTCAAAGTCTTCTATTTTACAATCGATACAGTGTTTATCCATGTCAGAAAGAAATTCATTTTCATCTCCATTGTCTAAATATTTCTGGACAGTTTCATTGTACGTTCCTTCTCTATAATATACGAAAGGTAAATTGTCCTTATTATATGTAGATATACCAATATTTAACCTTTTAATATTCTCGTTGATATAAAGTAAATCACGATAGATTTTTATTAATTTTTCGTAATTTGGAGAAGAGATGTCAGTTGGTTTTGGAATTGTTGTAAAAAGTGAAAATCTACCATCTTCAGATAAAATCTCATGCATCTCATCAATGCTTTTGTATTCTACTTTAATAGGTGGAAATTCTTTTTTTACAAAAGCTTCTAGCTTAAGTTTGTCTTTAGTACTTAGGGATGACATATTAATATAATCAATAAAACTTTGATTATTTTCATCTTTAAGAGATATATCATATCCATTTAAAATATTTTCTTGGATAATATCACGGTCTTTCCAGTTCATTTCTTTTTCTGAAAGGATGGGGAATATATTTTTTTCACTGATTTTAGCATTAAGAGAAAATGGATATAATATCGTAATCATTATAAAAAGTATTTTTTTTATCATATGTTTTTCCATTTTTAGCGGAAGAAGATAACTATTGGAGATTATATCTGTTATTTTTATAGTTTCAATATTTATATTAAAATTGCAATAAGTGTTAGCTTTGCTTTTGGAGAGGGATTTATAGAAAATTGTTTCATTAAATTGAAAAGGAGAGAATAGAGACTATACTATTTGTTGTTACTATTATTTATTGTTTGAGTTTTATATGGATGGCGTGATGTCTGAATCTTTTGATATTTGGACTAAAAAATTTAAACTAAAATTGCTAACATCTGCTGTTGTAATTTCCTTTTCTACAAATGCTTTTGCTTCTGCCACGACGGTTTCTCTTCCCTTTCTTGAACCAACAAATACGGGATTTGCTCTTACTGTGCCGAATGATGGAGAGCCTTTGACAATTGAAGGGATTATTAGTATCGGCGCAAGTGGTGTTGGAGCAATTAGGAGTGATAAGGCAGCAACAGAGTTAGAAAGCGAAGGTCGTTTCAACTACACGGCTGGTAATGAGCTTTTGTCAGGATAACGTATGAAAGTGCTGAAGAAACTAATCTTTTATATGATATTTATATGGGAGATGTTGCAGGTGCGGGAGATGAAGTCGTTTCCAAAGGTTCTGGCACGCAAACTATTTATGGTAATTTACATGGGACAGGAAGTTTTATCAGGAGCAACGGCACAACTGTTTTAGGAGGTGGTGCTTCTGATTATAGTGGAGATACAATTCTTGAAAATGGGGCAACGTTGGTTGCGGCGAGAAGCAATGCGTTAAGTGCAAATTCTTATTATGAAGTTGATGAAACTTCCAAACTTGATACACAAGGATTTAGTCAAACCATTAAGGGAATGAAAAACGCTGGGACTGTCAATGTTTCAACAAATGTTGAAGGTTCTGTGGGGAGTGTTCTCAAAGTTGATGGAGACTATGTTGGGGATAATGGTACGATGATTCTTGGGCTTAACGGTATTATGCAGAGTGCCGATGTTCTTGAAATTACGGGAGATGCTTCAGGAAAAACATTGGTTCAGATAAATGTTCTTGGAAAAGGAGCAAGGACGATTGGTGATGGTGTTGAGCTTATCAAAATTGGAGGTAATTTTACGGGGGAAGAATTTAGCTTGGTTGGAAATAAAGCCATTGCAGGGTCATATGAATATAAACTCTTTGCCAGTGATCTTTTAGGGCTCGGAAATGTTTGGTATTTACGTTCTTTCTATCGTGGAGAAATTCCACTTTTTACTGCAACGTCAGGGATTTTAAAAAACATTGACAGAGAATCAATTGGCACACTTCATACCAGAATGGGAGATGTTGCAAAAACAGGAAATGGCTTTTCCAATTTTTATGATTCAGGAAAGAGAATTTGGGCAAGGTTGATTGCGAAAAATAGCGACATTGAACAAAGTGGAACAGCTCCTGTTAAGACTGATATGACAACTTATGGATTGCAATCTGGTATAGATTTTTATGCTAATAAAACGTGGAATTCAGGGTTATATGCGACAGCATTAACCAGTGATGCAAAGGTATATAGCTTGAGCGATGAGGGATATGAAAAAGCAGGGGATATTGATGTCACCTCATACTACTTGGGTTTATATGCAACTTACATGCCTTCATATAAAAACAGTTATTATCTTGATCTTGTTGGGCAAGTTGGATTTCATAAGATGAATCTTAAGCCAAAAGAAGAAGGTTCTGCTTCTAAGCGAAATGATGCAACTTCTTATAGCTTATCTGCAGAAACTGGCTATCCTTTCTATTTCGGACAAAGAAAAGCATTTGGAATTGAGCCACAAGTTCAAGTTATTTACACTTATACTGACGTGAAAAAGTCTTCTATGAATGGAACAGATGTTGATGTGAAGTCTAGTGATGAAGTTATTGGACGTTTGGGGCTTAGACTTTTCACAACGTATGAAATTCTAAATGGTCACCTCTCTCCATATGTTAAAGGAAATGTGTGGCGACGATTTAATGGAAGCAGTGTTGTTGGTTTTAATGACGGCACGGCTTTTGAATCTCGTTCAAAAACAGGAGGAACAACTTATGAGCTTGGGCTAGGAACAACTTATAATGCTTTTGATAATATGAATATTTATGCAGAATATACCAGAGAATTTAGCAGCGGTTCAGAAAGCATGAAAGTTAACCACATTGATTCGTATAGCTTGGGGCTTAAATATAATTTTTAATTTAGATATAGAACTCTGAGAGGTATGTCTTTCTCTCAGGAGGTATCTACTTAAAATAGTTTTTTCCAGCTTTTTCGAACTAATTAGTCAATGATCTTTGTTTTCTAAAGTTTTTGTATTTCTAACTTGTGGTTCTTGATGTCCTTATGTTCATACAATAAAAAATACCCAGACCGTTTTAGCGGTAAGGGTATTGAGTCTTTCATATTTTATTCGTCCTCTTCCTTATCTTCCTTTTCATATTCAAAATCATCATAGAGCCCAAGCATATCCGCCTTTTCGCGTGCTTTAAGGATGGTTCTCTCTGCTGCAAGTGGGGAGAGGGTTTCTTTTGCAAGTTTTTGATATTCATCACACCAGAACTTTGCAGAGTCAAATAGACAGTCATAATCATCATCGTCGTTGTCATCGTCATCGTTATCGTCATCATCATCATTATTATTATTGTTATCTTCTCTGCGCTCTCTTTCTCCGTTCTTTTCTTTATCCGAACCTATGGTGTCGATAAGGCATATAATAAGAGAAATCAACAGAGAGCCAAATATCACGGTGTAACAATAAAACATGATATCGATTGAATTAACGCCAAAATAGCTTTTGCTGCTATAAGGATTTGTATGTAGCCCTACGAGTATTAATATAAAGGTTGGGACAGATGCTATGGCGAGGAAAAAATAAGCTAAAAATTTTTTCATACTTTTATGCAATTATAAGATTAATAATAAATTCTATTGCAAGCACTATATAATAAATTTTCTATAATGTAAACAAAATTTAGACAAAATTTATGAAGTTTTTATTACAAGTGGCTGAGCGGTGCAATAATATATCTTATAAATTATATATTTTTATACGACCAGACGAGATTGAGAACGCTTTGTTCCAGCGCTGAAAAACAAAGTGTTGCTTCTCCCAATGCAATACGTTTTTGGTATAACCATAAACGAGACAGATAGTTTGTTTTTATAGATTATCAAGTTTTTTCTTGAAAAAAAGGACCTGTCTTTGTGAGCGGTCCTTTTTTATTCTTATTATAATCGGTTTCTCAATCAAACAGTTTTGACCAGAAGAATTTTTTGGTTTCTTTATTTTCTTCTTGCGGTTTTTCCTTAAAAGGTTTGGTTGTTTTATAAGGATAAGATGAATGATGGAGGAAGATTTCCAGATGATTGTCTGTGTCTGAACGTTTGTATCCAATTGTATATTCAAGTTTATAAGTTTTGTCGCTTTTCGCTTCTGTGAAGTAATAATTTCCCATAGCAAGGGCAAAGCCTTTATTGATAATAATATATCTTTCGTCTTTATTGAATTTAATTGCACTCCAGTTTTTGATGGCAAAGCCTTCATCTTCTGTTGCTGGAGTGCCGATAAAGTAAGAAAGAGCTTCATCTTTTTCAATTCTAAATTGGTCTTCTTTGGCGTTTGTTGGTTTGAAAAGCACTTGTCCATCTTCATAGCTATAAAGCTTATCAATCATTTTTTCTGCACTGGCAACATAGTCTTCGCCATTTCTATAAAGTCTGCCAATTCTTAAGATGCCTGATGCCCAAAGGCGTTGGGCTCTGTTAATGTCATGTTCTGTTATTGGCTTAGCAATATAATAAAGTTCATAACCTAGAAGTTTTACAAGTAGGTTTTTTAGCTTTTTTCTAATTGTCAAAATCTCACTCCAATTGTTAAAAAAAAGGCAGAATATATGATATTTTAAAATAGTCCATCAAAAACAGGTTTCTATCCTAAAGTCGTAATTTTTTCAGTTTTTATTGAAAGCAATAAATCTTTTTCCTATATTAGATAAAAGGAGAAATTGAAATGAAAATGCCTGTTGTTTTTGTGGGACATGGTTCCCCAATGAATATTATTGAAGAAAATGAGTTTACAGAAGGTTGGAAAGAAATTGCAAAAAAAATACCTAAGCCAACGGCTGTTCTTTGTATTTCTGCACATTGGTTCACTCAAGGACAAAAAGTTTCAACAAACCCTGTGCCTGAAACAATTTATGATTTTTATGGGTTTCCTGATGCTCTTTATCAAATCACTTATCCAGCTAAAGGTAGCATTGCTTTGGCTGAAAAAGTTGCTGATTTGCTTGGAGGGAAAGTTGAGAAAGACTCCTCTCAAGGTTTAGATCATGGGGCTTGGTCTGTCTTGAAATTTATGTTTCCTGAGGCAGATGTTCCTGTCGTTCAACTGAGTGTTAATCGAGCAAACAGTCCACAAGCAAGCTTTGAACTTGGAATGAAATTACGAAAGTTGAGAGAAGAAGGCGTTCTTATTCTTGGCAGTGGGGACGTGGTTCATAATTTGCGTTTAATTGATTGGAATATGCCGAATGGTGGATATGTTTGGGCAAATTCTTTTGATGAATATATTAAAAAAGCCGTTAAAAAATATGATGTTGACGATGTTATTGATTATCAAAATGCAGGAGAAGAAGAACAAAAATCTTTTTATTTCAGAGACCATTACGACCCACTGCTCTATTGCCTAGGGGCGGTAGATGCCAAGGACAAAGCGGAGGTTTATAATGACAAGAGGGTTCTTGGTTCGCTTTCAATGACTTCTTATGTGTGGAAAAGTAAAATAGAATAAGATTTACGAAACCCTTGTATTCTTAACTCTAAAACCATAGATTATAGGAAGTTAATATAATAAGGAGTGAAATTATGAAAAAAATTGGGGTTATTGTGGGGAGTATTGCAAAAGGCTCTATTAATCGTAAATTTGCCAAGGCTTTGGTAAAATTGAGTGAAAAAGAAGCAGCATTTACGTTTATTGAAATTAAAGATTTGCCTTTCTTTTCTGTTGATAGTGAAGGAGAACTTCCAGCGTCTGTTGTGAAGTTTAAGAAAGAAATTGAAGCACAAGATGCAATTTTGTTTGTGACACCAGAATATAATCGTTCTATCCCAGGGGTCTTGAAAAATGCTTTAGACTGGTCTTCTCGTCCTTATGGTCAAATTTCTTTGGCGAATAAAACGGCTGGCATTGTTGGTGTTTCTTTAGGTGCAATTGGAACGGCTTTAGCTCAGGCTCACTTGAGAAATATCTTAGCCTTTTTTAATATGAACATTATGGGGCAACCTGAACTTTACGGTAAATATAAAGAGGGAGATATCACAGATAATTCAGAATTTGCTGATGAGGGAAGTAAGAAGTTTTATGCTTCATTTATGAGTGCTTTTTTGAAAAAAGTTAATTAATTGAAATATGGAGATTAGAAATGAAATATGAAAGAAAATTTTATAAATGTAATATTTGTGGTCATGTAACTGAAGAAACAGTTCGTGCGGGTGGTCCTTTGGCTTGTTGCAATCATCCTATGGAGCTTTTGAAGGTTAACACAGTTGATGCTTCTCAAGAAAAGCACGTGCCTGCAGTCAAAATTGAAAATGGTAAATTGAAAGTTCAAGTTGGTTCTGTTGAACACCCAATGACGCCTGAACATCATATTGCTTTTATTGTTGTTGCTGAAAAAAATAAAACAACGAGAATTGATTTAGATGTTCATTCAAAGCCTGAGGCTGAATTTGAACTTCCTGAAGGTGGGGTAACGGTTTATGAATATTGCAATTTGCATGGCTTATGGGCTGTTGATTTCGAAAAATAAGAAATTATTTTAGGCTTACATGATAAAAAAAGAGGGCACTTTACCCTCTTTTTTATTGATATCTCATGAAAATTAAGATATCAAATAAAATTATGGTTGCATTGTCAGAAATTATGGTTTATGTTTCTGACAAATTACTCGTTACACATGAGGTGTAATGTCATTGTTTTCAATCAGTTATTTATAGTGGATTTATCAAATGAAAATTAGTCCAATACAGTTTTTAAGACAAGTTAAACAGGAAGTTAAGAAGGTTTCTTGGCCGGCAAGAAAAGAAGTTGTCCAAACTTTAATTATGGTGGCAATCATTGTTGCTCTTGCTTCAACTTTTTTCTTTTTTGTTGATCAAGTTCTTGGTTGGGGTGTTAAAAAGATACTAGGTTTTGGAGATTAATCAGATGTCAGCACGTTGGTATGTCGTACAAGTTTATTCCGGTTCAGAAAAAAAAGTTGCTGAATCTATTAACGAACAAATCGTTTTGAAGAAACTTGAAGAAAGAATTTTAGAAATTTTGGTTCCAACTGAAGAAGTTGTGGAAGTTAAAAAGGGAACTAAGGTTAATACGGAAAGAAAATTTTTCCCAGGATATATCTTGGTGAAGATGTTTATGGATGATGATGTTTGGCACGTAATTAAAAATACGCCAAAGGTTTCTGGCTTTTTGGGTAGTCGTAACAAACCACAGCCAATTTCTGATAAAGAAGCTGAAAAAATCATTATGCAAATGCAAGAAGGTGTCGAAAGACCTAAGACAATCGTGGCTTATGAAATTGGTGATGAAGTCAGAGTTTGCGATGGTCCATTTGCTTCTTTTGTTGGCTTGGTTGAAGAAGTTGATAATGAAAAGAATCGCTTGAAAGTTTCTGTTTCAATCTTCGGACGTTCAACGCCTGTTGAATTAGAATATACACAAGTTGAAAAAGCTTAATTGAAGTTGATTAAAAAAAAGGTGCTTATTTAATAAGCACCTTTTTTTTAGTTAGTTTAAGCAACTGAAAGAGGCCTTCGGTTTTTTTCGTAGTATTGAGCGTTACATTTCTTTTTGTAACTCCTTTTTACTTTTGGTACTTTATACCTTTCCAGTAGTTTCTTTGCAATTGCCATACGCTTTGAAAACTTTTTAATATTATTTTCCGCGTGGAAAATTTCTTCTCTAACGGCTTTCACAGTTTCTGGTCTGATATCGTCCTTGTAATCGAGAACGGAAGCTAAACGTGTAGCTAGTCCTTCTAAGTGAGAAACGATTTTCTTAGAGCTTTCATACTCATAAGTTAAATACATTTCCGAAGGAAGCACTTCTTGGATAATGCCATGTTTTTTGGTTATTCTGACATAAACAATATCACCTTCGCAAAAACTTCCTAAAAGATTTTGAAATTTTTGTTCAATTAATTGTTCGTTTGAATAATCTAGCTCAAAGGTTATGTTGATTTCTTTGAGCTTTAAAACAAGGATATTATCCTCATTTGAAATAACCAAAGCTTCATCTTTTTGCCCTGACGCAATATTGTTCGAATATGACTTCAGGGAAAACATTTTTGTTTTCATTTTCTTGAAAATTTAAGTTCTAAACTAATTGGAATAATTTGAAAAAAAAATTTATTTATCATCATAGGCATATAATTTTTTACGTTTTATTCTTTAAAATATTCGAATTATTATGATTAATCTTAAATTTAGGTTTGAGAATAAATCTATAATAATTAGTAACTGCCTTAATTTTAGTTTCGTATCTTTTTTTGTCAATAATTAAAATCGGTTATTAATCAAAAAAAAGTTGAAAAAATCCTTGCTTTTTGAATCGCTTATGGTATACATACGCGACTCTTTAAAGGGACGAGACTGTTCTTTTAAAGCGAATCGTATGTTTAATAATAATTTCGTGGGAGATTTGCCATAGTCTTGTTGACCACGAAACCTAGGAAATAGAGGTATAAAATGGCTAAATCTAAGAAAAAGATTTTAGGTTTCATTAAGCTTCAAATCCCTGCAGGAAAAGCTAACCCTTCTCCTCCAGTTGGTCCAGCCTTGGGTCAAAAAGGTTTGAATATTATGGAATTTTGTAAAGCGTTCAACGCAGAAACTCAAAAAATGGAACCAGGAATTCCTGTTCCAGTAATTATTACTGCATTTGAAGACAAAAGTTTCACTTTCATCACAAAACTTCCACCAGTTTCTTACTACATTAAAAAAGCTGCAGGTCTTAAATCTGCTTCTAAAGAACCTGGTAAGGTTATTGCTGGAAAAATTACTTCCGCTCAAGTTAAAGAAATTGCCGAAACTAAGATGCCTGACCTTAACTGTTCAACCGTTGAATCTGCTATGCAGATGGTTGCTGGTCAAGCTAGATCTATGGGCATTAAGGTAGAGGGCTAAGAATATGAACGGAAAAAGAATCGTAAATGCATATAAGAATTTTGACAAAGATGCACTTTTACCTTTGGTAGATGCTGTTTCTCTTGTTAAAACAAATGCAACTGCAAAATTCGATGAAACAATCGATATTGCAATGAACTTAGGCGTTGACCCTAAATATGCTGACCAAATGGTTAGAGGCGTTTGCTCTCTTCCACATGGAACAGGTAAAACACTTCGCGTTGCTGTTATTGCTCAAGGTGAAAAAGCTGATGAAGCAAAAGCTGCTGGTGCTGATGTTGTTGGTGCAGAAAGCTTAATCGACTCTATCCTTTCAGGAAAAGTTGATTTTGACAGATGTATTGCTACACCTGATATGATGGGTATGGCTGGTAAAGTTGCTAGAATTTTGGGACCAAAAGGCTTGATGCCAAACCCTAAACTCGGCACAGTTACTGTTGACGTTGCAAATGCTGTTAAGAAAGCAAAAGCTGGTGAAGTTCAATATCGTGTTGAAAAAAATGGTATTGTTCATGCTGGTATCGGTAAAGCAAGTTTTTCTGCTGATCAACTCACAGAAAATGCAAAAACTTTCATCGACGCTATCTTGAAAGCAAAACCTCAAGGACTTAAAGGAAACTATTTGAAAAAGATTTCCCTCAGTTCTACGATGGGTGTTGGCGTTAAAGTAGACTTAACTAGTCTATAATAGATTGCCTACTACTTGTGCTTTTTTCGCTAGCCTACTTTTTTTGTAGGCGTTGCTTAAAAAACACTTCGTATTAGATCAATCTAATAAAAGTTTCGTAATTTACCTTTAGGTAGATTATAAAAAAATTCGGAGACATTGTCTTTGATGATGTTTCCGACCTCAAGGGGTTTCTTTGAAATCTACTTGGGGACTCTGTCCAAGACTGTAGGTGGTCTTTAAGTAATTAAAGTTCTTAATTTCCTACATAGACGGGAGTAGGTATAAAAGATTTTCTTTTTTCTCCTGGACAGATTTTAGAGTGCCACCATTTTTTTGGTGGTTGTGTAAATTGGGCATTTGCAGAAATGCGGATGTTTTTTTGGAGATAACTCAAGTGAACCGTGAAGATAAAGCACAGTTGCTCAGCGAACTCAACGAATTGTTCAACAGTTCAGAAGTGATTGTTGTTTCTCATTATAAGGGCTTGACTGTTGGTCAAGTTACTCAATTGAGAGATGATATCAGAAAAGTTGGTGCTGGGTTTAAGGTTACCAAAAATCGTATTACACGTCTTGCTCTAAAAGGCACAAAGTTTGAAAATTTGGCTGATTTATTTGTTGGTCCAACAGCAATTGCTTTTGCAAATGAACCTGTTGCTGCCGCAAAAGCTTGTGTTGAATTTTCAAAGACAAATGAAAAATTAATTGTTGTTGGTGGTTCAATGGGCGCAGCAGTTCTTTCTGCTGATGAAGTTAAGTACTTAGCTTCTATCCCATCTTTGGACGAACTAAGAGCAAAAATTATTGGTTTGTTGCAAGCTCCTGCATCTCAACTTGCGAGAGTTACCAAAGCTTATTCAGAAAAAGAAGCGGCTTAGTTTTATTTTTATGTTATGGCTAGAGCAATTTTGCTCAAATCATATCAAGATAAAATTATCAACCCTTTCTTAGAGATAAGTTTGTGTTTTTAAGAGTTATAGACTTTTAGATTTTTAGTGAAATTTAATTTAATTGGAGAAAAAAAATGGCAGATTTAGCCAAATTGGTAGAAGAATTATCAGCACTTACAGTTATGGAAGCTGCTGACCTTTCAAAAATGTTAGAAGAAAAATGGGGCGTTTCTGCAGCTGCTGCTGTAGCTGTTGCCGCTGGTGCTGTTGCTGGTGCTGCTGAAGAAGAAAAAGATGAATTCGATGTTATCTTAGCTGAAGCAGGCGCAAACAAAATCAACGTAATTAAAGAAATCAGAACAATTACTGGTTTAGGCTTGAAAGAAGCTAAAGACCTCGTTGATGGCGCACCTAAAACTGTTAAAGAAGGCGCACCTAAAGCTGAAGCTGAAGAAATTAAAGCTAAGTTAGAAGCTGCTGGTGCTAAAGTAGAATTGAAATAATCTACTTTAGAGTGTATTGCTTGGGGATTTTTTGCTTATTTACTTTGTTGTAAACGTCGTTCAAAATCCCCCTCGCACTCCAGCTCTATATCAGATTATTTCTGAAGTTGAGAAGGAGAAATACAAACTCTAAATAAAGGCTTTTTAAAAAGCCTTTTGAGAGTTTTAAATTATTATGAAAAGTCCTTTTGGGTTTTAGTAAGTTATCGTGGTCGTATAGCTTACTAAAATCTAGAAGATATTATTCTGATCAACCTTTGGCTTATAGGTCTTAAAAGTGGCTCGGTGGCTGAGGTTGGATTTATTTATTTTAACATGTTAAATATATAAACCTTCTGTTGACGGGGTTCGGCTTTCCGACAGTATTGTCTCAGAAATTAATTTTAGAGGATGAAACATAATGGACAAATCTTATACGAGCAAAAAGCGTGTAAGAAAGAGTTTTGGTAAAATCGAAGCAATTACGAGTATGCCAAGCTTAATCGAAGTTCAAACAGGTTCATATGACAACTTTATCACTAAAGATAGTGCTTGTGAATTTGGTTTAGAACAAGTTTTCAATTCAATTTTCCCTATTAAAGATTATTCCGGTTCAGGTGAATTAGAGTTTGTTTCCTACGAACTTGAAGAGCCAAAATATGATGTTGAAGAATGTATCAAAAGAGGAATGACTTATGCCGCTCCGGTAAAAGCAACGCTCCGTTTGGTCGTTTGGGACATCGACGAAACAACTGGTGCAAAATCTATCCATGACATTAAAGAACAAGACGTTTATATGGGTGACCTTCCTTTGATGACAAAGAAGGGTACATTCGTATTTAATGGAACTGAACGTGTGGTTGTTTCACAAATGCACCGTTCACCAGGCGTGTTCTTTGATCATGATAAAGGCAAAACTGTTGCCAGCGGTAAATATCTTTTTGCTGCTCGTATCATTCCTTACCGTGGTTCATGGCTTGATTTCGAATTTGATGCCAAAGATTTGGTTTATGCGCGTATCGACCGTCGCCGTAAGATTCCTGTAACTTCTGTTTTATATTCTTTATATTCTGCAGAAACAGAGAAGAAAATTGCTAAATTGGCAAAAGAAGGCAAAACTATTAATCCTGCTGAAATTAAAGGCATGGATAAAGAAGAAATCCTTTCTTATTTCTATGAAACAGATGTTTGGACAGCTGAGAAAAAAGGCTGGAAAACTGCATTCCCTCATCAACGCATGAAAGGGGTTAAGTTTGATATTGACCTCGTTAATGCTGAAACAGGTGAAGTTGCCGTTCCTGCTGGTAAGAAAATCACGCCACGTTCTGCACAAAAACTTTTTGAAGATGGTTTGAAAGAAATCGTTGTTCCTGCTGATTACCTTTTTGGTAAATTCTTGGCAAAGACCGTTGTTGAAAAGAAAACTGGTGAAGTGATTGCTGATGCTGGTGTTGAACTTAATAAAGAAGTTTTAGAAAAAATTAAAGCTGCAAAAATTTCAGAAGTTAAAACTTGCTACATTGACAACGTAAATGTTGGTCCATATATCAGAAATACTTTGGAAATTGACAAGAACTCTTGTCGGGAAGAAGCTTTGCTTGATATCTATCGTGTGATGCGCCCTGGCGAACCACCAACCTATGACACTGCTGACCAGTTGTTCACTAATTTGTTCTTCGATAATGAACGTTATGACTTGTCTGCTGTTGGTCGTGTGAAGATGAATGCGTCTTTGGATATTTCTTTTGAAGAAGCTCCAGACACAATGCGTGTGCTTCGCAGAGATGATGTGTTGAAAATCGTTAAACGCCTTGTTGAACTTCGTGATGGTAAAGGTGAAGTTGATGATATTGACCACCTTGGCAACCGTCGTGTTCGTTCCGTTGGTGAATTGATGGAAAACCAATATCGTATGGGCTTGCTCAGAATGGAAAGAGCTATTCGTGAAAGAATGAGTTCTGAAGATTTGATTAGTGTTAAACCTCAAGACCTCGTTAACGCAAAACCTATTGCTGCTGTTATTCGTGAATTCTTTGGTTCATCACAACTTTCACAGTTTATGGATCAAAACAACCCACTTTCAGAAGTGACACACAAACGTCGTCTTTCTGCTTTGGGACCTGGTGGTTTATCTCGTGAAAGAGCAGGCTTTGAAGTTCGTGACGTACATCCAACTCACTATGGTCGTATTTGTCCAATTGAAACGCCTGAAGGACCAAATATTGGTTTGATTAACTCGCTTTCAACTTTTGCCCGCATCAATAAATATGGCTTCATTGAGTGTCCATATCGTAAAGTTGTGAATGGCAAAGTGACAGATGATGTGATTTATCTTTCTGCAAACGAAGAAGGAAAATATGTTATTGCTGAAGCGAATGCCGTTGTAAAACCTGACGGACATTTTGAAGAAGAATTGATTACTTGTCGTAAGGCTGGTGAATTTGAGCTTGCTCATGCCACTGAACTTGACTTAATCGACGTTTCTCCTCAACAATTGGTTTCTGTTGCAACAGCTTTGATTCCATTCCTTGAAAATGATGACGCGAACCGTGCGTTGATGGGTTCAAACATGCAACGTCAAGGGGTTCCTTTGCTTCGTTCAGCTGCACCACTCGTTGGAACAGGTATGGAAGCGGTGGTTGCTCGTGACTCTGGTGCGACTGTTGTTGTGAAATATGATGGTGTGGTTGATGCAGTTGATGCAAACCGTATCGTTGTTCGTTCACACTCAGATAATGCTGGTGACGTTGGTGTGGAAATCTACAAACTTCAAAAATTCCGCCGTTCAAACCAAAACACTTGCATCAACCAAATTCCTTTGGTGAAAGTTGGTGATAAAGTGAAAGCTGGCGATATTATCGCTGATGGTCCTTGTACGGATATGGGTGAATTGGCTTTGGGTAAAAACCTTCTTGTGGCATTTATGCCTTGGAATGGTTACAACTATGAAGACTCAATTTTGCTTTCAGAAAGAGTTTCTCGTGACGACGTTTTAACTTCCCTTCACATTGAAGAGTTTGAAGTTATGGCTCGTGACACGAAACTTGGTCAAGAAGAAATTACACGTGATATTCCAAACGTTGGTGAAGAAGCACTTCGCAACTTGGACGAAGCTGGTATCGTTTATATTGGTGCTGAAGTTAAAACTGGCGACATCCTCGTTGGTAAAGTGACACCAAAAGGCGAAAGCCCAGTTACGCCTGAAGAAAAATTGCTTCGTGCCATCTTCGGTGAAAAAGCAAGTGACGTAAGAGATACTTCTCTTCGTGTTGCTCCTGGAATTGAAGGTGTTGTTGTTGACGTACACGTTTTCTCTCGCCGTGGTGTTGAGAAAGACGAACGTGCTTTGTCAATTGAACAAGAAGAAATTTCTCAACTTGCTAAAGACCGTGACGATGAAATCGCAATTGTTCGCAGAAGCTTTGAAGAAAGATTGAAAACAATGCTTAACGGACAAACAGTTGTTGATGGTCCTAAGGGCTTTGCAAAAGGTTCAAAAGTGACTGTTGAAACAATGGAAACATTGCCATCTGCACAATGGAGAAAAATCATTGTGAAAGATGAAGCTGTGATGTCTAATGTTGAAGGTTTTGTCGCTGCTTTTGATGCAAGAATTGAAAAAATTCAAAAACATTTTGAAAACAAAGTTGAAAAAGTTCAACGTGGGGACGATTTGCTTCCTGGTGTTCTTAAAATGGTTAAAGTATTTATTGCTACTAAGAGAAAGACTCAGCCGGGTGATAAGCTCGCTGGTCGTCACGGTAACAAAGGTGTGGTTTCTCGTGTGCTTCCGCTCCAAGATATGCCTTATATGGCAGATGGAACGTCTGTTGACATCGTGTTGAACCCACTTGGTGTGCCTTCTCGTATGAACGTTGGTCAAATTCTTGAAACCCACCTTGGTTGGGCTGCAAAAGAACTTGGTCGTCAGTTAAACGAAATGGTTGAGCAATATAAAGCCGGTGAAAAAACAATTGAAGAGCTTAATGCTAAACTTCTTGATGTTTATGGTAAAAAGCAATTTGACAGAGATGTTAAATCTTTGGAACAAGAAGAATTGTTTGATATGGTTTCTCACCTTAAAGATGGTGTGCCTATGGCAACCCCTGTATTTGATGGTGCACATGAAGCTGATATTGACCAAATGCTTGATTTAGCAGGTCTTCCAACTTCTGGTCAGATTGAACTCTTTGATGGTAGAACTGGTGAGAAGTTTGACAGAAAAGTCACTGTTGGTGTGATTTATATGATTAAGCTTCACCACATTGTGGATGAAAAAATGCACGCACGTTCTGTTGGTCCATACTCTTTGGTTACACAACAGCCGTTGGGTGGTAAGGCACAATTTGGTGGCCAACGTTTCGGTGAAATGGAAGTATGGGCACTTCAAGCTTACGGTGCTGCTTACACATTGCAAGAAATGTTAACTGTTAAGTCCGACGATGTGAATGGTCGTACGAAGGTTTACGAAGCAATTGTTCGCGGTGAAGATGGGTTTGAAGCAGGAATTCCTGAGTCATTTAATGTGTTGACGAAGGAAATTAAATCACTTTGCTTGAACATTGAATTGTTAAGTGAAGAAGTATAAGCCTAGGGAGAATGAGATAATGAATGATGTAATGAAGTTATTTGGACAGCAGCAAGTCACGACTGGAGAATCTTTTGATGAAATTAGAATCTCCATCGCTTCTCCTGAACAAATTCGTTCTTGGTCTTATGGTGAAGTTAAAAAACCTGAGACAATTAACTATAGAACATTTAAACCGGAAAGAGACGGTTTGTTCTGTGCAAGAATTTTTGGTCCTGTAAAAGACTATGAATGTTTGTGCGGAAAATATAAGAGAATGAAATATCGCGGTATCGTTTGCGAAAAGTGTGGCGTTGAAGTTACGCTTTCCAAAGTTCGCCGTGAAAGAATGGGACACATTGAGTTGGCAGCTCCGGTTGCACACATTTGGTTCTTGAAATCTTTGCCTTCTCGCATTGCAATTTTGACAGACATTTCCATCAAAAACTTGGAAAGAGTTCTTTATTTTGAAAGCTATATTGTGATTGAACCAGGGTTAACACCTTTGTCAGTTAATCAATTGTTGACAGAAGAAGAATATCAAAATGCAGTTGACGAATATGGTGAAGATAGTTTCCGTGCAGAAATTGGTGCGGAAGCTTTGAAAGACATTTTGTCTCAAATTGATTTGGAAGGTGAAAGAGATTCAATTCGTGGTGAATTGAAAGAAAACGCTTCTGAATCTAAGCGTAAAAAACTTGTTAAACGTTTGAAAATTATTGAAGCTTTCCTCGAATCAGGCACAAAACCTGAGTGGATGGTGTTAGATGTTCTTCCGGTTATTCCGCCTGAACTTCGTCCACTTGTTCCACTTGATGGTGGTCGTTTTGCAACGTCTGACTTGAACGATTTATATCGTCGTGTGATTAACCGTAACAACCGTTTGAAAAGATTGTTGGAACTTCAAGCACCTGATATTATCGTTCGTAACGAAAAAAGAATGTTGCAAGAAGCTGTTGATGCTTTGTTTGATAATGGTCGTCGTTCTCGTGCAATTACTGGCACAAACAAACGCCCACTCAAATCTTTGTCTGATATGCTCAAAGGTAAACAAGGTCGTTTCCGTCAAAACTTGCTTGGTAAACGTGTTGACTATTCTGGTCGTTCCGTTATTACGGTTGGTCCTGAACTCAAACTTCACCAATGTGGTTTGCCGAAGAAAATGGCTTTGGAATTGTTCAAACCTTTTGTATATGCAAAATTAGAGCTTTACGGACATGCAACAACAATTAAAGCTGCAAAGAGAATGGTTGAAAAAGAAAGACCTGAAGTTTGGGATATCTTGGAAGAAGTTATTCGTGAACACCCAGTGCTTCTTAACCGTGCGCCAACTTTGCACAGACTTGGTATTCAAGCTTTTGAACCAACACTTGTTGAAGGTAAGGCAATTCAGCTTCACCCGTTGGTTTGTACAGCATTTAACGCCGACTTCGATGGTGACCAAATGGCTGTTCACGTTCCACTTTCTATTGAAGCTCAACTTGAAGCTCGTGTTTTGATGATGTCTACAAACAACATCTTGCTCCCTGCTTCTGGTAAGCCAGTTATCGTTCCTTCACAAGATATGGTTTTGGGTATTTACTACCTTTCATATGAAGCTGAAGGCATGATTGGTGAAGGCAGTGTGTTTGCTGATATGGACGAAGTGGAATTGGCGCTTAACGCTAAAACGGTTGATTTGCATGCGAAAATTAAATGTCGTATGGAATATATCAATGACGAAGGTGAACTCAAACGTGGTGTTGTTGAAACAACTCCTGGGCGTATCTTGCTTTCAGCAGTGCTTCCAAAACACAAAGATGTTCCTTTCTCTTTGATTAACAGACTTGTTAAGAAGAAAGAAATTGCTGAAATCATTGACATTATCTATCGTCACTGTGACCAAAAAGAAACAGTTATCTTTGCTGATAGAATTATGGCTCTTGGTTTCAAACATGCTTGCCAAGCTGGTATTTCGTTTGGTAAAGCTGACTTGATTGTTCCTGAGTCTAAAGCAACTTTGATTGCAGAAACTGAAAAACAAGTTAAAGAATTTGAAGAACAATACCAAAATGGTTTAATCACCAAAGGTGAAAAATATAACAAAGTGGTGGATATCTGGGCAGCTTGTACAGATAAGGTCGCTGACGAAATGATGAAAAATATTTCTCAAATCAAAGATGGCTACATTAACTCTGTTTATATGATGGCTCACTCTGGTGCCCGTGGTTCCGCTGCTCAGATGCGTCAGCTTGCTGGTATGCGTGGATTGATGGCGAAACCTAATGGTGAAATTATTGAACAACCAATTATTTCAAACTTTAAAGAAGGTTTGAAAGTGTCTGAATACTTTAACTCAACCCACGGTGCTCGTAAGGGTCTTGCCGATACGGCTTTGAAAACTGCGAACTCTGGTTATTTGACTCGTCGTTTGGTTGACGTTGCTCAAGACGTGGTGATTACTGAAACAAACTGTGGAACGGAAAATGGTATCATTGTTCGTCCTGTGGTTGATGGTGGTAATGTTATCGTGTCTATTGGGGAAAGAATTTTGGGTCGTACTTTGGGTGAAGATATTGTTCATCCTGAAACAGGTGCACTTGTTCTTCCTAAGGGTAGATTGGTTAATGAAGCAGATGTTGAACTCGTTGAAAAAGCTGGTGTTGAACAAGTTAAAATTCGTTCTGTTCTCACTTGTGAATGTCAAAATGGCGTTTGTGCTGCTTGTTATGGTCGTGACTTGGCAAGAGGTTTGGCTGTTTCTATCGGTGAAGCAGTTGGTGTTATTGCCGCTCAATCTATCGGTGAACCTGGTACACAGTTGACAATGAGAACCTTCCACATCGGTGGTGCGGCACAAAAAGGTGCTGAACAATCTGCTGTTGAAGTTCCATTCGCTGGTGTTTTGAAACTTGATAACAAACGTACAATCACTGATTCTGATGGCAACATCATTATCCTTGCTCGTAACTGCGATATCGTTATTGAAGACGAAAAAGGTCGTGAAAAATCTCGTCACCACATTCCTTACGGTGCTAAAGTTCTTGTTAAAGAAGAAAGCAAAGTTAAGAAAGGTCAAAAAGTGGCTGAATGGGATCCATTTACTATCCCAGTTATCACTGAAAAAGCAGGTAAGATTGAACTTGTTGACTTGATTAATAACGTTTCTGTTAGAGAAACTATCGATGAAACAACTGGTATTGTTTCTAAGGTGGTTACTGACTGGAGAAATGGAAAAACTGGAACACAAGGCTTGAAACCAAGCATTATGCTCAAAGACTCTAAAGGTCATGTTGTGAACTATGACAATGGTAAGGAAGTTCGTTACTATTTGGCAGTTGATGCAATCTTGAGCGTTGAGAATGGTGCAGAAGTGAAAGTTGGTGATGTTTTAGCAAGAATTCCTCGTGAAAGCTCTAAAACAAAAGATATTACCGGTGGTCTTCCACGTGTGGCTGAACTCTTTGAAGCTCGTCGTCCAAAAGATCAAGCTATCATCTCTGATATTGATGGTATGGTTGAATATGGAAAAGACTATAAGACAAAACAAAGAATTCGTGTCATTCCTAAGAAAGGCGAACCTATTGAATATCTCGTGCCAAAAGGCCGTCACCTTGTTGTTCACGATGGTGATATTGTTAAGAAGGGAGATTTGCTCGTAGACGGAACTCCTGCTCCACACGATATCTTGCGTGTTCTCGGTGTTGAAAAATTGGCTGAATACTTGGTTAAAGAAGTTCAAGACGTTTACCGTCTCCAAGGTGTGAAAATCAACGATAAGCACATTGAAACAATCGTTTCTCAAATGCTTAGAAAAGTTGAAATCACAGCTCCTGGTGACACAACATTCTTGATCGGCGAACAAGTAGATAGAGACGAATTTGAAGCTGAAAATGCTAAAGCTCTTGCTGAAAACGGTGTACCTGCTGAAGCAGATTCTATCTTGCTTGGTATCACTAAAGCATCACTTCAAACGAAGTCATTCATTTCTGCTGCGTCATTCCAAGAAACAACTAGAGTCCTCACAGAAGCTGCTGTTTCTGGTAAGACAGATAAGTTGATTGGTTTGAAAGAAAACGTAATCGTTGGTCGTTTGATCCCTGCCGGAACAGGTAGTGTTCTTCGTGCCCTACGTCGCGTTGCTGCACAAAATGACAAAGAAATTGCTGCATTGAAAAATGCTGAAGTAACAGCTGATGTTGTTATCGAAGCTGCCGAAAATGCATAATTGATTTGAACTAAAGAAAAAGAGATGGCAAGAAATTGCCATCTCTTTTTTTGTTGCAAACAAAAATATTTGTGGCAAACTTAAGGGATACACAAATTATTTATTCACCTTAAAATTATTTTGCCATGGGAAAGACATTATTACTTGTTTTTGTTTTAGTTGGCTTGCCTCTTTTGCTTATCAACATTTCGAGAATTAGAGATTTTTTTGAGGTTTATTTCAGATATTTAAATATCAAAGAACTGAGAATGAACACTCTTTTTTCTCGTTTTGAAAGTAATGCATCAGATGTGTCGGATAAGGAACTTTCTAATATGTTCGACTATTTTTCTAATTCAGCTTTTCTTACTTCTACGGTTGATTCTGAATGTGGGAGAACGGTTGTTAATTTGGAGACGTTTTTAGGCTATAAAGCGAGCAAGATTTTGGAAGAAATTTCAAAAAGGCATCAACAGGCATAAACCTGTTTTCCAAATAAAAAGGAGCTCTTATGAGTTCCTTTTTTGTTTTTAGTTGCAAAATTTTGATTTTAATGCTAGCCTTTTTACATATTCAAAATTATTTACTAACTATTAAAAAACAAAGTTATGAAAACATTTATTATTGTTGTTTTTATTGTTGCTGTTGTTGTTATTTTTTTCTTTGTATATCTATTGCCGATTATCATTAAAAAAATTTACACATCTTCTCCTAAACAAACTCGGATAGATAATCTTTATCATCATTTTAAGGAGAATCCAAGTGCAGCAACAGATGACGAACTAAAAGAATTAAAGGAATATTTTTCGTCTCATGTTCCTTATGTTCCAGTCCTCGGAAACAGTTTGACTAGTCCAAAATATTCAAAAACCATGGCGGGTTATTACTTGGATGAGGTGAACGAGGAAATCAAAAAAAGAGAAGAAAAGTAGTTTTTAGGAATAAAAAAAAGAGCAAGAAATTCTTGCTCTTTTTTCGGTTTATAACAACTATTTACGACGTAAAAAAGAAGGGATTTCCAAGTTCAGTTTATTGTCTGAATAATTGTCTTCTCTAATGAAAGAAGGAGAAATTGGTTGTTGAAATTGTTCTTCTTCTTTTTTCTTTTTATTTCTTTTTGCAATTGAGAAGCCAGTTACACGCTCAATTAGAGTTGGAGTATACTCATCTTCATTGTTCACAATCAATTCTTCTTGAGCTTCGTGTCTGTGGCCAGAGAAAGCATTTGGATTGTGGTCTGGGAAGAGCTCTGGTTCGTCTTCAGAAATCTTGATAGTTGCTTTTGGTGCAAATGTATTTTGGCTTGCAGCTAAAGCAATTTCAAGTTGGCTTTCAACAGATTGTTTTTCAGGTTTGTTTACAATTGCCTTGAAGAGAGAAGATGCTTTTGGCATTTCATCCATAATGATAGATTTTTCTAAATCATCATATGTTTCAAAGTCTTCAATTCTAATTGGTTTTTGTGTCATTTCTTCTAAGACGTTATTTTCAGAAATACTCTCAAGTTCATGCTCGATGATGCTATTTTCAATGTTTTCGAATTCTTTAATGACATCAGGAATAATATCTTCTTCTTCAAAATCTTCTTCAACTTCAATCTTTGTTGCAGAGAATTTTTCAAGATTTGCAGAAAGTGTTTCTTTTGGAATATTAATTTCGTTTGCAATGACAGCTTTTTGTTCAATCACAACAGGTTTTTTGATTTCTCTTGTTGCTGCAGCAATTCCTGTTGCAACGATAGAAACTCGAATTTTTCCGTCAAGTGTTTCATCGTAGCTGGATCCAAAGATGATGTTTGCATCTTCGGCAATTTCTTCTTTAATGCGATTAGCCGCTTCGTCAATTTCAAACAAAGTGATATCTGAACCACCTGTGATATTGATGAGCACCCCTTGTGCCCCAATCACAGAGCAGTCGTCAAGAAGTGGGTTTGACAAGGCTTGTTCGGCAGCTTTAACGGCACGATCTTCGCCTTCTGCTTCGCCTGTTCCCATAATGGCTTTGCCTTTGCCTTCCATAATACATTTTACATCGGCAAAGTCTAGGTTGATAAGCCCTGGCATAATCATCAAATCTGTAATGGAGCGAATGCCTGCATAAAGCACATTATCTGCCATCACAAATGCATCAGCAAGGGTTGTGTTCTTATCAGCAATTCTGAAAAGATTTTGGTTTGGAATGATAATGATGCTGTCAACATTACCAGCAAATTCTTCAATGGATCTATCTGCGATTTCTGAACGTTTACGGCCTTCAAACTGGAAAGGTTTGGTTACAACACCAACGGTTAAAATGCCTTTTTCACGAGCCATTCTGGCGATAACAGGTGCAGCACCAGAGCCAGTTCCACCACCCATACCAGCGGTAATGAAAACCATATTTACGCCGTCTAGTTCTCTTTCGATTTCTTCAATGGCTTCTTCTGCAGAAATTTTACCAATGTCAGGATTTGCACCAGCGCCGAGCCCTCTGGTTGTTTCTAAACCAAGTTGAATTTTTCTGCCAGCTTTAGAGTTAGCAAGCGCTTGAGAGTCTGTGTTGGCAACAATGAAATCTACCCCTTCAAGGTTTTGAGAAATCATGTTGTTCACTGCATTGCCGCCTCCGCCGCCAACACCTATAACCGAAATTCTTGGTTTGAGGTGCATCACAGTCTTTTCCGGTACTGTAAGTTTAATTGACATTTATTCATTACTCCATTGAATTCTTCATAACATATTCCCTAGGATAAGCTTAAAAATTTAAGTTTTAGTTACTAAGATTTATTTTTTCCTGTTTTTTGAGAATAATCTTAAAAATTTTGTTTAACCCAACCGAAGATTCCACTGAAGAATCCATTGCTTGATGTGGATTTACTAATAATTTTTGCCGGTTTTTTTTCGGTATAATTAAGGGCAAAAGAAATCAAACCAAGAGCTGTTGCAAAAGAAGGATTACAAAGCGTGTCTGGCAAGTTAACGATGTTGCGTGGACGTCCTAGTCTCACTTGCTTATCCAAGACCATGCTGGCAATTTCTCTAATCCCAGGGAGTTGACTTGTGCCCCCAGTTAAAACGACACGGTGACTTGATACATCTTTTAAGCCTATTTCGTCTAGCTTTTTATTGATTAATTCAAAGATTTCTTCAACACGAGGCGTGATGATATTGATGAGGTCAGATTTTGGAACTTGACGGATTGAGCTATCATCTTCTTCACCAACAGGATAGATGTTTAAAGTTTCTTCTTGATCTTGTGTCGTGAGAAATGCACAACCATGTAAGTTCTTTAACTTTTCTGCATGTGTGAAAGAGGTGGTTAATCCCCAAGCAATGTCATTTGTGATGTTGTTTCCACCAACCCCAATTGAATCAAAATAAACAGGATAGTCATTTTGGAAGGTGGCAATGCTTGTTGTTCCGCCACCAATGTCAATTAATGTTGCTCCAATTTTTTTCTCATCATCAACAAGGCAGGAAAGAGAAGAGGCATAAGCAGAAAAAGCTTTGCCCGCAATTTCTAAGTGAGAGTTTTCAATGACGGTTGCTAAATTGAGATAATTAATTTCTGGCACAAGTCCAAGCAAAATATCAACAGAAAGCGTTTCGCTAAAGATGTTACGAGGGTCTTTTGTTTCTTCCCCATTGTTTACTCTAAACTTTGTTGGAATGCAGTGGACAAGTTCGTTGTTGCCAACATTTACCTTACTAATGCCCTTATCAACAACTTTGTTGATGTCTGCTTCTGTTATTGGACGATTTTTATTGATTTGAATGAGGGCATTTTTAATGACACTTTCAATTTTGTCGCCTGAAATGTTGACAATGATTCGATTGATGCGTTCATTTGCCATTTGTTCAGCGTCTTCAATGGCGTTGCAAACGGCAAAAGTTGCTTGATTAATGTCTGTAATGACGCCGTTTTTTATTCCCTTAGAGGCTTTATAACCATAGCCAGCGATTGATACTTTCTTGTCACGACTAATTTTTGCAATAATGCAACACACTTTAGATGAACCGATATCTAAAGCTGCAATTGTTGTTAGTCGGTTGAACGTATTTGTCACTGGTATCCCTCTTTTTTAAGTTTTTGATTCTTTGCTGTTTTTTATAGTTTCTTTTTCTTTGTCTGAAATCTTGCCGATTTTTACAATAACTTTATTGGGTAATCTTAAATCTATGATAGTTAATTTACGTTTAAGAATGCCTTCTGACTTGTCTATTTTTATCAATTTTGCCCATGCTTTTTCCACTTCTTCTTCAGGAAGTTTGATGGTTATGCCATGGTCAATGCTGTCTAAAATTAAATTCCAGCGGCGATTAGAAATGTAGTTTGCAACCTTGATTCGGTCATAGATTTCTGGGTTTTTCTGCGCCACTTCAATTAAGTTTTTAAAGTTTTCTGGTGCACCTTTCCCTACAATGAGTAAAGTTGGCTTATGGGGGATATATTCTGCCTCAATGATGTTGCCATCTTCATCAATGGGATGAAATTTGTTGTTAAGTTGCCAAATGGCTTTCACATTTTTTTCTTTGAGCGAAACCTGAATGACATTCGGGAAAAAATTTCTGCGAACGGTGACATCCTTAATCCATGGCAATTCCTTAAGTTTTTCCTTAATGGTTCTTGGATTGCTGCTTAAGATATTATGCTCACGATTGAGTTCAAGTTTTCTTTCGATTTCTTTTAGGGATGTTCGTTGACGATTTTCAATGATGATGTCATCAATTGTGAAACCAAGCTTGGTTGTTTTTGCGTAAAAACTTTGTTCTAAGTCGAAGAGCTTTTTAGAAATGAGTTCATCTCGAATGGTGATGGTGACGAGAGAGAGGCAAAAGATTGTTGAAAGCAAAAATAAATTTCCAATGAGGCGATATGGCCAGTCTTTTGGCAAACTCACCTTTTTAGAATCATCTTTTTTGTCTTTTGCTTTAAAAAACATTTATTTATTTACACCCACACGTTTAATTTCCCATTCTAAGGTAATGGACGTTTCTTTTTCAACTTGTTGAATGATTTTTTCACCAAGTGTTTCAATGTCTTTTGCTGTTGCTGTACCATTGTTGATGAGAAAATTGCAATGTTTGTCTGAAACACTAGCTCCGCCAACAGAAAATTTGTCAGCTCCAGATTTTTTGATAAGTTCCCAAGCTCTTACCCCAGCTGGATTTTTAAAGGTTGAGCCCGCTGTTTTTTTGTTATATGGTTGTTTCTCTGTGCGATGCTTGCGGTGTTCATCAAGTGTTTTTTGAATGTTTTCTCGACTGTCCTTTTTTGTTTTAAAGGTGATGGAAATAATAATCCAATCGTCTGGAAACAGGCTATTGCGATAAGAAAGTTTTAAGTCTTCAACGCCAATAATTTTTTCATTGCCCATGCCGTCAATGATTTTTGCACTTTGAATAATATCTTTTACTTCTGTGCCATAGCAACCAGCGTTGGTTTTGATGCAACCCCCAATCGCCCCAGGAATGGAGCAAAGAAATTCAATGCCAGCCAATTCACATTCTAAAATCACTTTTTTAAGCTCAACATTTCTTTTGCCTGAAAAGCAAGTGATGGTACGGTCTTGGTTAACATAATGTTTGCGGAAATATGGGCTGTCAAGTTTGATGACAACCCCAGGGATTCCGCCATCACGAACGAGCAAATTTGAACCGCCACCGATGAGAGTTACTGGCACATTATATGGTTTGTTTTTAAGGAAAAACTTCAAATCTTCTTCATCTTTTGGCACAAATAAAACTTCGGCAGGACCTCCAACCGCAAACCAAGTGTGGCGGCTTAAAGGCGCATTTTCAATATATTTTCCTTTAACTTCAGGAAGGATATCGACTAAGCTTTTTTTGAAAATCTTGTTGAAAAATCGTTTTAACATTTTATTTCCTCGAATTTATGAAAGTTTATTTATCGTCACTATCTTCAGCATGGACATTCTTTCGAGTGATGGCAAGTAAAATGCCCATAGATAAAGCAGTCGCTAAAAGAGATGACCCCCCGTAAGAGATGAAAGGGAGTGTCATTCCTTTTGTTGGAATGAGATGAACCGTTGAAGCCATATTGATAAAGGCTTGCAATCCAAAAGATGCGGCCAGTCCTGAACCAGCAAGAATGATGAAGAAATTATTATCTTTCATTGAGAGATACATTGAACGAATGACAATAATTGTAAATAAAGCGATGATGATGAGGCAAAGAATTATGCCAAATTCTTCAGCAGCAACGGCAAAAATGAAGTCAGTGTGGGCATCTGGAATATGTGCTTTAACAATGCCTTCCCCTGGGCCTTTGCCAAAGATATTACCACTTTGAAAGGCTTCTAAAGATTTTTTCACCTGAAAACTTAAATTATTTTCACTTTCTAAAAATTGTTGAACACGCGTGTGAACATGGTCAAGCGTGAAATATGCCAACACACCACCAACGATGAAAACACTTGCTAAAATGCTCACCAGAGTCAGCGAAAGTCCTGAAAGAAAAAGTTGAAAGCCCCAGATGAGGGAGATAATAATCGTCATACCAAAGTCTGGTTGCTTAATCAAAAGAAAAGCAGTGAAGACAAAGAGAATGGCAGAAATGATGTTTCCAGGAAAATTTTTGTTTTTAAGTTGCCCATCAAAAAGCCATGCCGAAACCACAATAAACGTTGGTTTAACAAATTCTGACGGTTGAAGTGAAAAGCCTAAAATCTTAATCCAACGAGAAGCCCCTTTTGTTTCATAGCCTGTGAAAATGGTGCAAAGCAGAAGTACAATGGCAATGACATAGCCAACAATGGCAATGCGTCGAATGGTCTTTAAACGTTGCATAGAAAGGAGGGTCATAAAGAGGTAAGCAATTGGCAAGAAAAGGAGTTGCCTTTTGATGAAGTGATAGCTTCCGAATCCGATACGGTTTGCAACAGCGGGACTAGCTGTGAAGTTTAAAAATGCCCCAATGATAATAAGCAGGCTCAAACAGAGGAGAAGTGTTTTATCAATCGTCCACCACCAATTGGCAATGATGCCTCTGCTGTTTCTGGAAAAGGAAAACATCTTTTTTTCTCCTTAGTAAACAGCAACAAGTCCGAAGGCAGCGAGAAGAATTCCAATAATCCAAAATCTGATAACGATGGTATTTTCTGGAATGCCCATTTGTTCAAAGTGGTGATGAATTGGAGCCATTTTGAAGAATCTCTTGCCTGTTTTTTTGAACCAGAAAATTTGAATCATAACGGATAAGGCTTCAACAACAAAAATTGCTCCAACAATTGCCAAGATGAGTTCGCTTTTGGTGATGACAGAAATTGTACCGAGCAATGCACCAAGAGCTAGAGAACCTGTGTCCCCCATAAAGATTTTTGCAGGCGAGGCATTGAACCATAAAAAACCTAAACAAGCACCTGCAACTGCCGAACAAATGATGGCAACTTCTTGTGTGCCTGAAATGGTAAAGCTTGTTTCTAGGCAAGTGATGATGAAAAAGATAAAGATTGTGGTTAGAAGTCCGGCTGCCAATCCGTCTAGTCCATCAGTGAGGTTAACGGCATTAGATGCACCCGCAATCACTACCATTGCAAATGGAATGTAAAACCAAGAAAGATTGAGGGTGAAGTTGCTAATGAATGGATAAATTGATGGGAATTTTACATTATGTTGAAATTCAGTTGGGGTTGCATAAGTGACAATTAAAACGCAAATAAAAGAAACAGAGAATTGAAGAAAAAGTTTCATCTTTGCACTCATTGCATTTGAAGTTTGTTTCGTCACTTTTTCATAGTCGTCAAAAAAGCCGACGATAGCATAAATGACAAGTACAGCAAGGGAGGTCAAAACGAAAATATTTGTCCACTTTGCCCAAAGCATACAGCTGAGAAGTACCGTTCCAATAATCATCACACCACCCATGGTTGGGGTGCCTTTTTTGGTGAGTAAGTGACTTTGTGGACCATCTTGACGAATAGGTTGTCCTTTACCTTGTCTGTTTCTCATAAAACTTATCACTTTGTTTCCGAAAACAATTGAAAGAATGAAGGTTGTCAGAAAAGCAAGAACAATTCTGAGAATGAGAGAGCTAAAGACATAAATGTCGAGGTTTGACATGAGGTAATTTATCATATGAAATCTTCCTAAGCATGAATCACAATAACGTTTCTGCTAGGATACGAGTAAATGATAAAATAATGATTAACACTAGCCCTTATAAATTTGGCTTGCTTTATATTTTGTGATGAAATGGCGGGTCAAAACCCCGATGATTGCAGCAATTGGAACAGCAATCATAATGCCTAAAAAGCCCAATAAAACACCACCAGCCAAAAGGGAGAACATTATCCAAACAGGGTGAAGCCCAACAGAATCTCCAACGAGTTTTGGCGTTAGGAAACTGCCTTCTAAAATTTGCCCAAATGCAAATAAGCAAATGACTTGAACAGTTGGAATGACGCTATCAAATTGAATGAGCGCAATGATGATAGACGTGACAAAACCTGAAATTGTGCCAATGTATGGGATGAAGGAAATTAAACCAGCAACAAAGCCGACCAAAACACCCAGTTGTAGACCAATGAAATATAAGCCTGTGGAATAGAAAAGTCCTAAGATGACACAAACACTCAATTGTCCTCTGATGAACCCAGCAATGGCATTGTCAATTTGTTTGGCAACGGTACGAATCTCATTTCTTGATTTGACAGGAAGCAAGTCATCAATTTTTTTTGAAAAAAGAGTCCAGTCACGGAGCATATAAAAAGCGACAACAGGGGTGATAATTAAAAGAGAGATGATGTTCACAAATGCAAAGCCACCGCTAATAATTTTTTTCAGAATTGAGCCTAAGAACTTTACGGAATTTGCTACGTTATTGTTCACATATTCAACGACATCACTTGTGGTGAGAAAAGGAAAGGTCTGATTTGCATTGGCTAAGATTGGGTCAACTTTAACTTTCAAAGAGGTAACCAAGTGGGGTAAGCTATGGATGAATTTGATAATTTGTTCATTGATGATTTTGATGAGAATAATCAAGGATGGCACAAGAATTGTGACAATTAGCACAATAATCAAGCAAGTTGCTAAGGTGCGATTAAGCTTAAATTTTTGAAGTTTTAAAACCAATGGGTCAAACAAATAACCAATCAAAATACCTGCAACAAAAGGCATAATGACAGATCTTGTTGCATAAACAAAAATGCAAAAAAGTGTAAAAACAGACAACCAAAAGAACCAATTGTTTCCTGATTTTTTAGCCATTATTCTTTCCTTTATTTTCTTACTATTTATTGTTTTTTCAAGAAGAAGATTTCACCATTCTCAACTAATGAGAAATTGTTACTTTGCAATTTTCTTTCAAATTTGCTGAAAGAGCCTGTGTAGTCAACTTCAAATTGGACTTTTCCGCTTGTCATAGCAATGATTTTGATATCATTAATGCCCCCAATTTCACGGAGAGATTTTTCAACTTTTACCCATTCAGACATACTTTGATAGTCATAAATTGCCACGATTTTATTCTTCTGCGTATTTTCAATAATGCTTTGGTTCTTGAGCTTGTTAATGATTGCTTTCTTTACTTCGCTAATTGCATTCAAAAGAAGTTGTGGAGAACGTTCCCCATAAATTTCAACAACTTCTGTGCCCCCATCTTGGTAAGATAGAATGTTTACTGTTAAGCCTTCAATCCCGTTATAGACGGCATCAGCAACAAAAATGTCAGAGGTGTTGTTATTAAAAGCTACTTGTTCCATTGCAGATTTGTTCAAGTTGAGGGCTTTTTTAACATCCAAACTAGCATAGTTAGAACCGTTTGGCACAATGCTTGAAAACTTAACAATATCAGCTTCACCAGCTTCTTCTTCCCAAGCTTTTCTCCAGATATTATCTGCTTCCCAAAGCATTGGGGTGTCTGTTTTAAATTCTCTGAACGTTGGAATAATGAGAATGTCTGAAGCAGTGAGAATGGCAGGCGTGATATTTTTTTCTGCCATATATTGCTTCAAAAGGTCGTCATTAATTGCCACTTTCAAGTTTGCCATATAACGCACATTAGATGATTTTTCAGATTTTATGGAAACTTCTTTAACAAAGTTCAAAATCTGATCATCGCTTAATTCAGAAAGCATTGGGAATGTTTCATCTGTGGTGATTTTTCTGGCAACGGTGTTGAAAGCTGTTCGATTAGCTTGTGTCATTGCTTGTTCTTTAGCTTCTGCCGCACTATCGGCAGTGACATCAACATAAACCTCAACATTATAAAGAGAGTCTTGTGCAATGGCATTTTGTGGCATGGCAACAAGGACAAAAAGGCTGAGGAAAAGACAATATGTTTTTTTCAAAATTCCACTCCTAACCGACAATTTCAATTTCATTAAAATAAAATTTAATTTCTCTGTCGGCGCTGGCAAGAGAATCGGAGCCATGGACAGAATTTTTATCAATAGAAAGTGCAAGAGTCTTTCTGATTGTTCCAGCTTCAGCAACATCAGGGTTAGTTGCCCCCATCAATTTACGATAGTTTTGAATAGCATCTGGTCCTTCCAAGACTTGTACCACAACAGGTGCTGACGTCATAAATTCAACGAGATTAGGAAAGAAAGGTTTGCCCTTATGCTCAGCATAAAATTCTTCCACCTTTTCTGGGCTTAATCTGATTCTTTTTTGTGCAACGATTCTCAATCCTGCATTTTCAATCATTGCATTGATTTTGCCAGTGATGTTTCTAGCTGTTGCATCTGGCTTTATAATCGATAAAGTTCTTTCCATCGTTTTTTTTCCTCTTAAATCTACAATCTATTTGGAATATATTATACTTGAATCTAAAAATCAAAATGTTTTATACAAAAATTAGCATCTTTTTGCAATTTTATATAGACTTTTGAGGAATATAGTGTTTATTTACACTAAACAATTTGTAATTTCATAAAAAAGAGGGCGGATATGATTGAAAGTCAATATTTGAAGGGGTTGGTTGATAAAGCCAGACCTCACTATAAAACCATTGTTCTTCCTGAGGGAGAAGATCCCCGTGTTTTGCGTGCAGCAAACATTATTAATAAGGAAAAAGCAGCTAAAATTATTGTTTTAGGTGATTATAAAGAAATTAAGCACTATTTTGATGATAATAATTGGAATCTAGATGGAATTACCATTATTAAGCCTGAAGAATCCGAAAAGTTGGAAGAATATACAAAGTTACTTTATGACCTTCGTAAAGAGAAAGGTATGACTGAAGAACAAGCCAAGCAAACAGCTTTGAAATATAACTATTTCGGAACATTGATGGTGAAAGCTGGCGATGCTGACGGAATGGTCAGTGGTGCGAATCACTCAACAGCTGACACCGTTCGTCCTGCTTTACAAATTATTAAATCTGCAAAAAAAGGCAGAACAGTTTCTTCTTTCTTGATTATGATTTCAGGTGGAAAGCAATATTTCTTCTCTGATTGTGCAATTAATATTAATCCAACTTCACAAGAACTGGCTGACATCGCCATTTCAACGGCAGAAAGTGTGATGCAATTTGGCATTGATCCAAGAATTGCAATGCTTTCATATTCTTCTTTCGGCTCAGGTGTTGGGGAAGGGGTTGATAAAGTGCGTGAAGCAGCTAAAATTGCTAAAGAAATGCTAGAAGCAGACGAATTTAAAAGCAAAAATATTTTGCTTGATGGTGAAATGCAGGCAGACACAGCTTTGGATGTTGTTGTTGCAACCAAGAAAGCTCCACAAAGCAAAGTTGGCGGACGTGCAAATACGCTCATTTTCCCAGACTTAAATGCCGGAAATATTGGTTACAAACTTTTGCAACGTTTAGGTAATTGCGAAGCTTATGGTCCAATGCTTCAAGGTTTAAACGCACCAATCAACGACTTGTCACGTGGTGCTTTTGCAGAAGACATTGTGGGGGTTATTGCGATTACTGCTCTTCAAGCCGTAAAATAACTCATTCTGTGGAATATAACTTGAGCGTTTTTTCTCGCTTAGCTAATTGTAAGCGTCGTTCAAAACGCTCTTCGTTCTCTTCTCACATAATAAGTTATTTGGTTGTTTATCTCGTTAGATAGTAAAAAAATAAAAAATAGGAAAAATATAAAAATGAAAAAAATTCTTGTTCTGAACTCTGGTTCATCTACGTTGAAATATCAACTTTTTCAAGTTGAGGGTGAAAAATATAATGTTGTTGCAAAGGGAAATGCGGAACGTATTAATCGTGATGCTTCTTTTGTAAGTGTTAAGTTCAATGGCAACAGCAAAGATGTTTCAGTGGAATTAAAGTCTCATAAAGATGCTTTGGAAGCAATTTTGAAAATTCTTCTTGATGGAATTATTGGAAATTTGGACGAGATTTCCGCAATTGGTCAAAGAATTGTGCAAGGTGGAGCATATTTCAAATCTTCAGCTTTGGCAACAGAAGAAAATATTAAAAAAGTTGAAGACTTAGCTGTTCTCGCCCCTTTACATAATGGTCCGGCAGCCCTTGTAATTCGTGCGGTTAAGGAAGTTTTGCCACAAATTCGCCAAGTTTTGGTTTTTGACACTTCCTTCCACCAAACAATGCCTTATGAAGCTTATACTTATGCTTTACCAGAAGAATTGATTGAAAAACATCAAATTCGTCGTTATGGCTTCCACGGAACTTCTCATATGTATGTTTCTCAACAAGCTTGTAAACTTGTTGGTGAAAAGAGCAAAGTTATCACTTGTCATATCGGAAGCGGGGCTTCAATTACAGCGGTTAAAGATGGTCAATGTGTTGATACCTCAATGGGCATGACCCCTCTTGCTGGTATTGTAATGGACACTCGTTGTGGTGATATTGATCCATATATTCCAGTTTATTTGATGAAAATGGAAGGCTATTCTGCTGATGAAATTAACGACTTGATGAATAAGCAAAGTGGTAAATCTGGTTTAACTGGATATAGTGATTCCAGAGATTTTGAAGCAGCTTATGAACGTGGCGAAGAAAAAGTGGTTAAGGCAATGCAAGTTTATATTTATAATATCGTTAAATATATCGGCTCATACACAGCAGCAATGGGTGGGCTGGATGCACTCGTGTTCACGGCAGGGGTTGGTGAAAATTCTTCACTTGTTCGTAAACTCGTTTTAGAAAAATTGGCTTATCTTGGTATTGAAATTGACAATGAGAAAAATTCACAACGTGGATTCGTGAATGAAATTTCAAAAGTAGGGTCGAAAGTTCGTGCCTTTGTCATTCCGACAGATGAAGAATTAGTAATTGCTATGGAAACAGTTAGATTAGCTTAAGTTGCTTATTTTACAAGAGAAGCGGCCTTAAAGGTCGCTTTTTTTTGTATACTATATTATACATTCTTAGTGGAGAGAGAAAGATTATTAATTGAATATTTATTAAATTTATGTGATAATAATGTTATATTCTTTCAAATTATTAATACAGGATGTTGTCTTATGAACAGTAAGTTTAGATTTCTCCTCCTCCTCCCTCTCATAGCTTTTGTGTCTTCATCAAGAGCCTATGCTGTTGTTGATTTCAGCACCTATACCCCCACATTAGATCACCTAAGTGCTGAGAGTGCCTATGTTTTAATCTATGAAGCAACAGATGAAAGTAATGCAGATTTCTCCACTTTTGAAAAAGATTCAAATGGGGAATACCAAAAAAAATTCTATAAATATACAGTCTCAATTAAGCCTGACGTGGTTAGTCAAGCTCCAATTACTAATAGTGCGGGAAATGTAAATTCCGTTGATGGTCATTTTGTTGAGGCTTATACCTCTGAAAGTTATGCCGGTGGAAGAGCCATTACAAACACTCTCGGTGGTGATGTTGGTAATATTACTTCTGATTTTTTAGGAAATTATGATGAAGATGGGGGTGCTATTTTTGTTGGTTATCCTTCTACATCAGTAACGGAAATAGGTAATATTATTGGAGATTTTATAGGTAATCATGTATCTGGGTTTGGTGGTGCAATTTATGTTTCGAATAACATTGCAACCGGAGGACATAAGATTGAGAGTATTACTGGAAATTTTATCGGAAATTACGTAGATGGTGTTAATTCAGGGAGGGGTGGTGCAATTTACAGTGGTTATGCAAATCATAATCTTGGGTCAATAACAGGTGATTTTATTGGAAATTATGTTGTTTCAACATCAAGTGAGGCTCTCGGAGGAGCTTTGTTTGGTACTTATAGTTATTTTGGAGATATTCAAGGAAGTTTTATCGGAAACTATGTAAAGGCATCTAGTAATGCTCTTGGTGGCGCAATTTATAATAACCATTTAGGACTTGAAGCATATAATATTATGGATCTTAGCGGCGATTTTATTGGAAATTCCGCAATTTCTTTCTCTGGTGTTGGTCAAGGCGGGGCGATTTATAATCAATATGGAAAAATTAAATCTATTAAAGGAAATTTTATAAAAAATAATGTGGAAGCTTATGGAAAAGCATATGGTGGGGCAATCTTTCAAGGTTATGACTCAACTATTTCTGAGATTGAGGGAGATTTTATTGGAAACTCTGCGACATCTTCTTCCGATAGTGCTTATTCAGGGGCTATTCAAGTTCTTGGGAACGGCACGCTTTTAGATAGCGTTAAAAGCAATTTTATTCAAAATTATGTTTCTGGAGTTGAAGAGGTTGCTGGTGGGGCAATTGGAATGTATAATAGTACGAGAATTACTCAGCTGAATGGAGCTTTTTTTGAAAATTATGCCATTTCAAGCTCAGATAATGCGCAGGGTGGGGCAATCTATGTGGATGCTGGGAAAATTGATTCCCTTTCTGGAGATTTCAAGGGTAATTATGTTTTTGCTTATGAACAAGCTTCTGGAGGGGCAATTTATGCTGAGAATACATCTATTTTGAATAGTTTAGAAAGTAGTTTTATTGAAAATTATGCTTTTTCAAGTTCTGATTGGGCGAGGGGTGGGGCGATTTACGTCACTTCTTCATCTAGAATGAATAATGTAGGCTATTTTTATAGAAACTATGCTTCTGCTCAGACAGATGCTAGTGGAGGGGCAATTTATAATGATAATAGCGGTATAATAACTATATCTGGAAATATGGTAGAAAATTATGCAAAATCTGCTACTGCTACGTCGTATGGCGGAGCAGTCTATAATGCATCTGGTTCTCAATTCTCATCCCTTTCTGGGGATTTCGTGCGTAATTATGTTTGGGGTCAAACAAGTGTTTATGGTGGAGCGATTTATAATGCATCTGGTAGTATAATTACTTTATCTGGAGATGTTACTGAAAATTATGCAAAATCCATCATGGCTACGTCATCCGGCGGAGGAATCTATAATATAGGTGGTTCTCAATTCTCATCTCTTTCTGGAGATTTTGTACAAAATTATGTTTTTGGGGAAACAGGTGCTTATGGTGGAGCGATTTATAACGCATTTGGTGGTATAATCATCTTATCAGGGGATATTGTTGGAAATTATGCAAAATCTGCCAATGATGTTGCTTTAGGAGGTGCGATTTATAATGCATATTCTGGTGCTGTCACGATTGCAACAACAGAATCTAAGAAGAATATTTTCATTGCAAATAATTATATCATCACGAATGCTGATACTGCACAAGAAGAGAAGAAATTGGAATCAATCTTTTTGGGGAATGGGGGAGTTGTTAACCTGAATTCAATCGCTCAATCTTCAATCAATATTTGGGATCCATTAAGAAGTGGAAATGATGATGGGTCTTTTGGCGCTTATGGAGAAATTAATAAGATAGGAGAGGGAACTTTATCTCTTTGGGGAGATAATAGTGCATACGGTGGAGAATTAAACATTGAAGAGGGAACGTTCTATGCCATGTTTGACAATAAGCAAGATGTTTTGAACGATCCTCTGGGACAGAGACTTTCTTTTGATTTAAGCAATGCAACAATCAGTTTTAATGGTGGAACTGTTTTTAAACCAAAAGTGACAAATGGTCAAATTGCGAATATTGGGAATGACATAACAGTGAATGGCGTTTCCTTGCTTCGTCCTTATAATGTTTCTTCTTTAACGGGTGAAGAACAACATATATACAATGTGGATTATAGTAAATTTGAAGGATTTGAAAATAATTTGCTTAAAGTTGAAAGTCAAGGTGGTGTAACCTCAATTGAAGTTAAAGATTTGGAAGGGTATGAGGGGTTGTCTTCTTTTGCAGATATTTATCGTAAACGTGATGATTTGAGCCAAAAAGATAGGGATGTTTATGAAAATATTTATTATACAGGGGCTGTTAGTAGTGCATATAAATCAGAGTTGGCAACAGTTGGTGGTGAGGATACGAAATCTTATCAAGAGCTTCATAAAGCAACGATTAGACAATTTAATCGTCAGATATATTCCCGCATTCAGAATAAAGATTGCCAGAGTTGTGGGATGTTAAATGGTTTTTCTGACCAACATTTATGGTTTAATGTCGGCAAAAATTGGGTTGAGAAAAAAGGACGTTGGGATAGTTTAGGTTATGAATATCGTCCAACAAGCTTGGCTTGGGGATATGATCATGACATTATTCCAAATGCCTTAACCTTAGGACTTGCCTTTAGCTATGCTTTTGGAGAAGTGGAAGGGACAGGAGCAAGTGATGTTTATAGCCACTCTGATGTTGATGAATATTTATTGTCAGGTTATTGGAAATATAAACCAAAAAGACTTTATACAACGGGAAGCGTTGGTGGAGGTATTATTCTCAATAAAACGAAATTAACAACAAGCAGTCTCAATGCCCGAGGAGAGTATGATATAGGCGTGTTGTTCTCAAATGTTGAGTTTGGTTATGATTTGGGAAATAGTCGTTATGTTATTGAGCCTTTTGTCGGTGTTGATTATTCTTATATGTTTACTGAGGCTTATGATGAAAAAGGTGTCGGGGCCCGTCACTTTGAGAAAACAAGTTATAATACAGTTGAGCTTCCAATTGGGTTAAGACTTTCTCAAAATATGGTCTTTGATACTTTTATTCTCTCGCCTGCCATTGAATTAGCATATGCACGAAATGTTGGAGATAGAAATGTGAGTGTTAATTCATATTTTGTTGGAAGTCCTGAAAGCCCATGGGCGGTGAGTGGAACACCAGATAGTCGAGATAGTATTCGTGGTAAGATGAATTTGAAAATTAATAACATTTATACACCTTTTGCGTTAAACTTTGGTTATGCAAGAGATAGCCGTTCAGGGTATTCCGATGATCAACTTTATTTGACGATTAGATATAATTTTTAGATCAGGGTCATTTATGTAAAAAAGGAGAATGTGAAAAAGACATTCTCCTTTTTTAAGGTATCTGAAAGGAATTATTTCTTTTTGAAAATGAGAAAAACAGGTTTTCTTCCTTCTCTGATTGCTTTCTTTTGATACTTCGTTTGTACCCAGCCTTCTGGTTCATTTCGCCAGTCATTAGAGGTTTTTGCTGTCCAGTCAAAGAGATTGCTCTCAAGTGTTTGTCTTAACGCCCAGCCCTTGTAAACACGGTGGTCCGTGGCAATAACTAAAATACCATCTTTTTTCAAAATGCGAGAAATAACTTGTAAATTTTCTTGATTAATTAGTCTGCGATGTGCATGGCGTTTCTTTGGCCAAGGGTCTGGAAACAGAACAAAAACCTTATCAAGAGAGGCATCTGGAATGTAATTAAATAAGATTCTAACATCATCATCGAAAACCCTAATGTTATCATTTCTGCCATCCGCTAGGTTAATTTCTTGTGGAAGTTCATGGCCTTCTTTGATGCCTGTGAGCAAAGTTAGGAGATTGGCGACTCCATTTTTGAAAACTTCAACCCCGATAAAGCCTATCTCAGGATTATTTTTCGCAATGCCGGCAAGATGTGTGCCATCTCCGAATCCAATTTCAAGACAGGTTTTAGCAAAAGATTGGTTGAAAGTTTCTTGGAAGTTTTTTTGCGTATCAATCTTGATTTGAGGGAGAAAAACATCTAAAAGATTGCCTTTTGCTTTTCTGATTTTTCTACCTTGTCTTCTTCCATAAAACTTTGGTTTCTCGTTTATCATTTTATCCTCAGTGTTCTGTTTTTTTTAGTCATACAAAAAAAGCTGGCAAATTACCAGCTTTTTGTGAGAATTATTTGATTTTTATTCTTCAGTGTCTTTTTCTTTTTGGTAGTTTGTCTTAGACATCGAAACAGCCAAATCAAACAAATTTTTAGCAGCGGTTCTATTTGGAATTTTGTAATATGCTTTTACAAGTTCCAAAGTTTCTTGTCGGTGCATTGGATCATCATTGAACACTTCTTCATCTTCAGCGAAGGCAAGAGGTGTTGCATCAGGGATGCTGAACATTCTTGGGCTTTGGCTGGCGACTTCATTGTCCATATCATCATAAAAGAAGTTGATTGGAACTTCTAAAACTTTTCCAATGTCCCAAAGTCTGCTTGCACCAACTCTGTTGGTTCCTCGTTCATACTTTTGAACTTGTTGAAACGTCAAACCTAAGAGAGATGCTAACTTTTCTTGACTTAAGTTAAGCAAAGTACGTCTTAATCTGATTCTGTTTCCAACATGGACATCAATAGGGTTTGGTTGACCGCTTGGTGTTCTTCCTCTGCTAGATCTTTTAATTTTTGTTTTCATGTATAGTTCCTTAAATATTTTGTCTTTGTATATATATGCTTTTATATCTTTTTCGTCAACTTATATGATAGAATCCATAAGATTTTATATCAAAATAATTTACCATTGAAAATCTTTTTATGTCTTTCTGAAAGTGCTTTTTTCACCAAAAAACAGGAGAAAAGCACAAGCTAAGCATAAAATGACAATCAAATAATTTCCACATATAGAATATAAGGTTTCGGTCTCAAGGTTTCTAGGTAGATTAATATCTAAAAAGCCTTTGGCATTTAGAGGAATTTCCCCTAGAATTTCGCCATTTTTGGATATTACAGCACTAATTCCTGAGTTCGCAACCCTAACAATAGTTAACCCTTCTTCGACCGCTCTTAGTTGGGTAGTGACAAGATGTTGATATGGTCCGCTACTCTCTCCATACCAACCGTCATTCGTGACATTGACTAACCATTGTGGACGATTCTTTTTATCAGTTATCTGCGATGGAAAAATAATTTCATAGCAAATCAAACCGCCAAAAGAAGGATAGTTATTGAGTTTAATTGTTTTATTGCCACTTCCTTGTTTAAAATTTGCAACAACATTTGTTATTGGTCTTATCCAAGGAGGCAAAAATTTCTTGAGAGGAATATATTCACCAAAAGGTACGAGGTGAGATTTATCATAAATATCTTTGATATTTCCTTGTTTATCAATCACCATCAATGCATTCGCTGGTTGATACATTCTCTCTGTTGAATTATACACATATCTAATACTGCCAGTTACCAAATAGCCACTATCTGAAACGGCATCAGTAACTTTTTCCAAATATTGAAGATCCATATCTAACGGAAAAGGACTTGCCGTCTCCCCCCAGATTGTAAAGTCAATATCTTTCAAGCTTTTAGTTTTACTTATACTAATATACTCATCTAAATTATTTTTTAAAGCCTTTTCATCCCATTTTATTTTTTGTGGAATACTTGGCTGAACAATTCTAATTGTTATGTCTGATTTTTCAATGGTTTGATTAGATTTTAGTTTAAAACTTCCATAGGTATAAAGCCCCAAAGGAATGAATAAGAGCAAGGTTATCATAAGGATTAAGTTCTTTGAGTTTCTCTCGAGTAAAAACACAGCTGGAACACTACAAAGTAAAACGACAAGCAGAGAAAGTCCATAAGTGCCGAAGATGTCAGAGAGTTGAATAAATGTGATATCAAAAGCAAGAATGGAGCCTAAAAGATTCCAAGGGAACCCTGTTAGAATGAAGCTTCTGAGCCACTCGAACAGAGTCCAAAAAATTGCTAAGGCCAAAAAACGACAGTAAATGTTTTTGAAAAATTTATGGGTGAAATAAGCAGGAAAAGCAGTAAAGAACCCAAAAAACAACCCTGAGCCGAGCAGGCTTATTGGATAGAGCCAACCAAAGTTTGCAGCATCAATCAATAAGGCATTGCCTACCCATGAAAAACCGAAAGCGAAGAAAGAGAACCCAAACCAATAGCCATATGTGAATGCTTTTCTAGAGGTTTGCGCTTGGTTTAAAAGGAAAAAGAAGCCTGTAAAACTAATGAACAAAAGATATAAATGATAATATGGCGGAAGTGCTCCAACGGCCAATAGTCCTAAAATAAAAGAAATCGATTTTTTATGGTCAAATAGTTTTTTTAGCATTGCTTTCTTTCTGTGGTAAAATAATCATCACTTTTTTAACTTTTCTTGGGTCAACATCTAAAATGCGATATTCAATTTCATTTTCAGCTTTAATGACTTCTCCAAGATTTGGAATTCTTTGTGTGTAGTGGAGAATCAATCCACCAAGGGTTTCAATTTCTAATTCCTCCAAATCTAGGTCAGCAAAAAGCGTCGAGCCAACAACTTCTTCAATTTCTTCCAAAGTCGCTTTTGCATCAGCAATAACCTTATTGTCATCTTTTTGAATGGTAATAGAAGTTTCATCAATATCATATTCATCTTCAATGTCACCAACAATTTCTTCAAGCAAATCTTCAATAGTCACAAGCCCGTCAATGCCACCATATTCATCAACCACAATTGCCATATGCACTTTTTCACTTTGCATCTCAAGAAGTAAGTCTGGAACTCTGATTGAAGGAGAAACAAATTTTACACCGTTTTTGATGATGCTTTCCACAGGAGCTTCTTTGTCACCAGCAATGAGGAATTTTGCCAAGTCAATAATATGTACAATGCCGACGATGTCATCAAGGTTTTCACCATAAATTGGCAGGCGGGAGTGTCCTTTATTAATCATCATTTCTGCAAGGTCTATGATTTTCCCATTTTTTTGAAAAGCAATGATATTTGCACGAGAGGTCATCACTTGGTGGCACTTTTTATTGTGCAAATAAAGGACGTTATTCAACAATAGTTTTTCATGGTCACTAATTGTTTTAAGCTCGTTTCCATTTGAATCATCGAGCAAGTCTTCAATGGCTTCTCTGACAGTTTCCTTTGGCTTAAAGTTACAAAACTTTCTAAATTTATCCATTAAGCTTTCTGTTTTCGAGTTATCTTCACTCATGATTATTTCATATCCAAATATGGGTTTTTAATGTTGAGTTCTTGAAGAATTTGAATTTCAAACGCTTCCATATATTCCGCCTCATCGTCTTCTATGTGGTCGAAGCCCAAAAGGTGCAAAATGCCATGAATGAAGAGGTGGGAATAGTGGTCTTGCAGAGAAATTTTCTTTTCCTCAGCTTCTCTTTCTAGTGTTTCAAGGGCAATAATGATGTCACCCAATTCAATATCAGGAAAGAGCTTAAGTTCATCTTCAAACGTTTCGTCATCGATGTTGGCAAAAGACAAAACATTTGTTGCTTTGTCTTTGTCACGATATTGATGATTGAGCTTTCTGACTTCATCATCATTGCTAAGGCACAAGTTAATATTAATGCCTTTTTTTAGGTTCAAAAAATCAATGTCTTCGTTCTTTTGAACATAGTCAAAGGTTTTGACGATGATTTGATTTGAAAGTTCATTTAAATTTGAAAGTTTCTCTTCCCAACGGGTATCTGAAATTTCAATGCTTAAGTTGATATCAGTCATTTCTGTCTTTTTTGTTTTTATCTTCATAAGCTTTCACGATTTTGGCAACTAATCCATGTCTAACAACGTCTGCCGCAGTGAAAGTGATTGAACCAATGCCGTCGACTTTTTTAAGAATGCCGATTGCTTCTTTCAAACCAGAATCAACACCCTTTGGAAGGTCAACTTGGCTTAAGTCACCATTAACGACCATGCGAGAATTTTCACCCAAACGAGTTAAGAACATTTTCATTTGCATTGGCGTTGTGTTTTGAGCTTCATCAAGAATGATGAAGGCATTTGCCAAAGTTCTACCTCTCATGAAGGCAAGCGGAGCAATTTCAATTTCGCCAATTGCCAATTTCTTATCGACTTGTTCTGCCGGCAACATTTCATAGAGTGCATCATAAAGCGGGCGAAGATATGGATCTACTTTTTCTTTCAAGTCTCCAGGGAGGAATCCGAGGTTTTCACCGGCTTCAACAGCAGGACGTGAAAGAATGATTTTATCAATTTTGCCCTCCAACATCATGGAAACAGCCAAGGCAACGGCAAGATATGTCTTACCTGTTCCAGCTGGTCCTAAGCCAAAGACAAGTTCGTTGTCCATCATGGTTTGGATATATTCTGCTTGGGTTGCAGAGCGTGGGTAAATGTGTCTTTTCTTGGTTTTTAAAACAATGTCACTCAAGTTTTTTGCTGTGTCTTTATCTAATCCACCGTTTGTCATTCTCATTGCCGCCTTTACTTCTTGTTCGTTAATTTCAATGCCTTTGCTGACTTTATGATATAAAACATCAATTGTCGTTTTGGCTTGTTCAATTGCATTTTTGCTTCCTGAAATGGTCATTTGATTTCCAAAAGAACCAATTTCAACATTGAGCGTTTTTTCAATCAGCCTCAAATTGCCGTCTGAAGGACCGACTAATTTTTGGACAAGCTGATTACTAAAAAGTTCAAAACTAATTTCGGACATATTTATTTTGCCTTTCCTGCTACAATTTCACCACTCAAAGAGTTTGTTGTGGCGTCGATGAGTTTAACATCGACAATTTTGTTAAAATATGTGTCATCTAAATTGGCGTGAACATTTTGCATATAAGGAGTTCTTCCGAGGAATTGTCCTTTATGGCGTCCTTTCATGTCAAATAGAACTGGCATTATTTTACCAACACTTTCTTTATTAAACTTTAACTGATATGAAAAAAGAAGGTCTTGCAGAATTTGCAATCTTTCTTCTTTGATTTTTTCAATCACTTGGTTTTTATAAACAGCCGCAGGCGTTCCTGCACGCTTACTATATTTGAAAGAGTAAGCCTGAATATATTTCACTTCATTGACAATGTCTAAAGTTGCTTGGAAGTCTTCATCTGTTTCCCCTGGGAAGCCAACAATGAAGTCTGAAGACATGCCGATTTTCGGATTTGCCTTTCTCAGCTTTTCAATCAGGGTCAAATAATCTTTTGAGGTATATTCTCTGTTCATTGCTTTCAAGACTTTGTCTGAACCAGATTGGATCGGCAAGTGAAGATATGGCATAAGCATTTCCAAATCTCTGTGGCAAGCAATGAGGTCATCATCAACGTCTGATGGATATGAAGTGGTATATCTAATTCTCTTAAGTCCATCAATTTCAGCTAACTGACGTAGGAGATATGCCAAGTTTCTGTCTTTGCCATTTTCATCTTCGCCATGGAATGAATTGACGTTTTGACCAAGCAGATTAATTTCTAAGCTTCCAGTGGCAACAAGTCTTCTTGCTTCTTCAACAATATCTTTAATTGGGCGAGAATATTCTGCCCCTCGTGTGTATGGAACAACGCAATAAGTGCAAAAATTGTCGCAACCTTCTTGAATTGCCAAGAAAGAACAACCACCTTGGGACACATTTTCAGGAAGAAAATCGAATTTTGCTTCTGCCGGAAAATCGGTGTCAATAATTGTTGTGCCACGTTCACGACCGATTTTGGTTAAAATTTCAGGCAAGCGGTGATAAGTTAATGGTCCAATTGCAAAGTCAACATATGGTGCTCTTTTTGCAATTTCACCATCTTCTGCTTGAACGACACAGCCTACCAATCCAATAACTGTATCTAAGTCTTTCTCAGTTCTTTCGTCTTTGATGAGTTTTGTTCGTCCTAAATCTGAAAAAACTTTTTCAGCAGCTTTTTCTCTGATATGGCAAGTGTTGAAGATGATGAGGTCAGCATCTTTCGGTGTGTGGGCTTCTGTATAACCAATGTTATGTAGGATATCAGCGATGCGTTTTGAATCATAAACGTTCATCTGGCAGCCAAAAGTTTTAATAAAATATTTCATTCTTTCCTATTTTCAAAGTCTATCTGTTATAAATTTATGAAATAATAGTCAATTTAACTCAAGTTTTCAAATGTTTTTATTTTTTTGACAAATAATTTTTAAATTTGTCGTTTTTCCCTTGCTAAGCAGGGGGTGTTTCTGATATCATTCAATTGCAAAAACAATATTGTAACAAGAGGTTGTAATATGATTAAAGATACATTACTGGGGGGAAGCATGGAGTGTTTATCAGCATTGAATGAAGATCAACAAGTGGCTTATATGAAAGCTTTGTCTTATTTGGCAAAAGTTGATGGCCATGTTGATGAAAGCGAAAAAGAATTTCTATCTGAAATGGCAGTTTTTCATGGGGTTTCAACTGATAGATTGAGTGAGATTTCAGCCAATGAAGACATTGAAAAAGTTTTTAATGCGGTTAAAAAAATTGACGATCGCCGTGCTGCTCTTGAGCTTATTAAAGATATGTGTTTGCTCGCACATCAAGACGACGTTTTGAGCGATGAAGAAGTTTTGTATATTGGTCAAATCGGCGAGGCTATGAATGTGAGCTTAGATAAAATTGAGCAAATTAGCCGTTGGATTATTGATAGAATTATTTGGTTGGAAGAGTCAAAAATTATTTTCGAAGAAAATTAATTTCAACCACAGGAGGCTGTTATGTCAGCACAACTTAAAATTAATGAATTAAAAGAAAGAAGTTTAGAAGTTAGACAATTGGCAAAAGCAAGCGTTCCATATCTCTTGCATGCTCAAACACGTCAAGAAGCTTCTTCTCCACAAAAAATTATCGAAAATGCGCTTGAGAGAGAGTTTAAGCAAATTGGTGAAGGGGCAAAAAGAGATGTTGCTCGTGAACTAGTTACAATGCCTCATGGCAGAAAAGTTAAAATTGGTGGAGAGGTTATTAATGTTGAAGATTTGCAATATCGTATTGCAGAATCTATTGATATCTATAATGCAGGAACTTCTAGAAAATATGAATATCATGAATATATTGATGATGCGTCAAAAATTATTCGTGATATGAACACAGATGGGGTTATACCTGATGAACTTACAGAACGCAATGCGTTCATTGATGATACCATTCAAAGAGAAAATGAAATCTTGACTTGTTTAGGGTTATATCGTGCGTCTAAGTTTGAAGGAGCGCAAGAAAAATATAAAGAGCTCTATACAAGATTGCAAAAAATTCGTGAAGTTCGTAGTGCAATTCTTTCTTCAACGAAAAGCACTGCTGATAAGTTTGAAGAAGAGAATAAAAGAATTGAAAATGAGAAAAAGCTCTCTGAAGAACAAAAAAGAAGAGAGCAAGAAAATGTGAAGGTTAATCCATCAAAGGCTGATAAAGCTTTAGCCGCAGCAATGGTCTTTACCTTGATGAACTATGATAAACTTGTTCCTGAGAGAAAGAAAGAAGCAGGCATTTATCATGGTGACTTAGAGCAAAAGCTTGCGCCTGAAAAATGTTATGATTGGCTCGTTAATCAGTCTAGAGGGCAAACAATGCTTGAAGGTCGAATGATGGCTAAACATCAGGAGCGTGAGTCTATTGAACTTCACTTGCTTTCTTTGAGTGGGGTGCGTTTGGCGAAATATGGTAATCTTGAAAAACCTGTTGAAAGACGTCATCAAGAGTTTGACCGTTCTCGTTTTAATGCTATTTTCAATCGTTATGAAGAAGAACGCTTAAGAGCTTAATTATATTTTTGGAGGAATTTATGGGACTTTTTGAACCTTTCTTTTACATCATCGGCTTAATCGTAGATATTTATTTTAATGTGGTAGTGGTTCAAGTGGTTTTGTTTTGGTTAGTCCATTTCAAAATTTTGCAGGTGAACAATGTCTATACTCAAAAAACGATGGATTTTTTGGATGCTGTAACAAAGCCTGTTTACAAAAAAATTGGCGAAAGAATTCCACCTTTTAATGGGTTAGATTTTTCTCCATTTGTTTTGCTTTTGGCTTTGCTATTCATTTCCCGTTTTATGGATAGACTCAGTGCAATGGTGCTTTAAAGATTGATTTATCAAAAACAAGAAAATGGTCTTCTGATAAGAGTTAGGATTTCTCCTAACTCTTCTTCTTGTTCTGTAAAGGGAATTTTTACTTCCGCAGATGGGGAGGATTTCTTAAAAGTGAATGTGATTTCTGTTCCAGAAAGAGGCAAGGCGAATCGTGAATTAATTACGTTTCTGGCAAAAAAATTGAAAATTGCGAAATCTAATTTTGAAATTATTTCAGGAGAAACAGATAGGTATAAGAAAATTTTAATTAAAACAGATGTATTAATTGAAGAAATTGAGAAATTGGTAGAAGGGAATTAAAAAGCTATGGTAGAAATCATTAATGGCAAAGCATTAGCAGAAGAAAATAAAGGGGAATTAATTGAAAAAGTTGCGGCTCTTTCTGAAAAACCTGTGCTTGCTGTTGTGCTTGTGGGGGATAATGAAGCAAGCAAAATTTATGTGAACACAAAAAAGAAGATGGCTGATGCAATTGGCATTGATTGTCGTTTGTTTCATCTTTCTGCCAAGTCAACTTTGTCTGAAGTTCAAGCTCTGGTCAAAGGGTTGAATGATGATGAGTCCGTTCATGGGGTGATGGTTCAACTCCCTTTGCCTTCAGGGCTAGACTTTAGAGAAGTTATCTCGTTAATTTCTCCACAAAAAGATGTTGATGGGTTGGGGGCTTGTAATGCTGGCTTGTTACAAATGGGAAGTGAAAAAGCACTTGTTGCTGCAACGCCTAAAGGTATTTTGAAAATGTTGAAGTCAACGGGTGTTGTTTTAAGCGGAAAGCATGCGGTGGTGATTGGTCGTTCGAATATTGTCGGTCGTCCAATGTCTTCATTGCTTTTGAATTGTGATTGCACCGTGACAACTGCGCACTCTAAAACCCAAAATCTTGTTGAAATTGTTAAGACGGCTGATATCGTGATTGCAGCTTGCGGACAGGCAAAGCTTGTTAAAAAAGAATGGATTAAGGCTGGTGCGGTGGTGATTGATGTAGGCATTAATCGTTTGGACGGCAAGTTGTGTGGGGATGTTGATTTTGATGATGTTTCAGAGGTCGCAGGCTATCTTTCTCCTGTCCCTGGTGGCGTTGGTCCAATGACCGTGATGATGTTGATGGAAAACACTTATCTTGCTTATTTATCACAAAAGGGAAAATAGATGTTTGGGATGTCAAAAATCGAAAGTTTTTTGAAATCTTTTTATGAAGTTACAATGATTGTATCGGCAAGGAAAGATGCAATTGTTTATTTGGCAATTTTTTCTTTCATTGAAAGTTCTTTCTTTCCTATTCCGCCTTATGTAATGATTGTTCCAATGGTTTTGGCACGTCCTGATCAAGCTTGGAAAATTGCTGGTGTAGCAACTGTCTCTAGTGTTCTAGGGGGCTATTTGGGGTATGCTATCGGCTATTTTATGTTTGATGTTGTGGCTTTGCCCATTTTAAGCTTTTATGGGTATATGGATCAGTTTGAGAGCATTAAAACTTCTTTCAATGATTTTGGTTCAGGGCTAATTTTGATTGGAGGGTTAACGCCTGTTCCTTTTAAAATTACGGCAATGCTTTGTGGCTTGTTCAAGCTTAATTTGTTTGAATTTGGTTTTGTTTCATTAATTGCTCGAGCAATTCGATTTTATCTCGTGGCTTGGCTACTTTTGAAATATGGTGAAGAGATGAGGGGGTATGTTGCGAGAAATTTACAAAAAATTTCTCTTGCCTTTGTCTTTTTAATTGTTTTGACAATTGCTCTTTTTCCTTATCTTTAAATATAAAAAAACTCCGTTAAGGAGTTTTTTCTTAATCTTTATGGCGGAATGTAATTCTTCCCTTAGTTAAGTCATATGGTGTCATTTCAATATCTACTTTGTCGCCGACCATAACTCTAATTCTAAATTTTCTCATTTTTCCAGCAGTGTGTGCCAAAATTTCGTGGCCGTTTTCAAGTTTAACTCTGAACATTGCGTTTGGTAAATTTTCGATTACTTCGCCTGTAAATTCAAGTAATTCTTCTTTACTCATAAAATTCTTCCTTATTGTTTGATTTATGATTGTTTACTGTATAAACCACAAAAAATATTTATGCAAATCTTTTTTTTATTTCTCAAAGGTTATTGCAAAAGTTGTGCCTAGATTTTTTTTGCTATATACCTTTATTTTTCCATCAAATTTATCGATGATTGATTTAACAATTGGCAATCCTAGTCCATTGCCCGTGGCTTTATAGTCTTTTCCCTGAGAGAAAAAAGGATAAAAGATGAACGCTAAATCTTCTTTGCTTATGCCAGCACCACTGTCTTTGATTTTGATTGTTACTTTGTTTTTGACTTCAAAACATTCAATAATGACATAGCCTTGATTTTTAATGGCAGCAAGAGAATTTTGAATGAGATTGATAATGGCAATTTTAAATTCATTACTCAAAAGATTGGCATAAACTTCATCTTGAAAATGTTTAAATTGTAAAATTGCTCCACGTGATTTTGCCTCATAGTCTAAGAGGGCAACAATATCTTTTAAAATTTCAATGCAGTTCACTCGTTCTGTTTCATCATTTTCTGTTGAAGAGAGTTTAAGGAGGCGAACAGGAACTTCAATGCTTCCGATAATTTGTTCATGGAGCATTTCCATATATTTTATGGTTTCTTCTCCCGTAAATTCACCTTTCTGGGTGCGAGCGATGATGCTTTCAATAATCATTCTGATTGCACCCAGATTGTTTTTCATTTCGTGAGCAATAGAAGTTGAAAGAAAACCCATGGAAGAAAGTTTTTGATTGTAAGAAAACTTGATGTCATCGCTTAAATCTCTGAGAGATTCCACAACATATAACTCATCCTTTGAAGCTTTCAAAGCAGCCGCGTGAATGGAGATGTATTTCTTGTCGTTTTTGCTGAAAAGCTTAACATTATTTGCTTTGTTTTTCTTATTCAAAATCTCTTTGACAGGACATTTGTAATGAGAATGTACGCATGGAGCATTATGGTCAAACAAAGAGTGGTAACACTTGTTCGTGGTGTGGTTCTTTTCAAAGCTTTTGTAATATTCTTCATTGGCGATGATAATGTTATGGTTTTTATCAATCACTCGAATGCCGTCAGGAATAGCATTGATTAAACGTTGTAAAAAGCGTTCTTTTTCTTTAATTTCAACAATATTATTTTCAATGCTATCAAGCATTTGATTATACGTTTTATAAAGGTTGTGAAATTCATCTAAGAAAATTCCTCTTCGTTCTGGCTGAATTCTCACAGAGATATTTTGTTCTGAAATGAGTTTGCTGACGCTTGATAGCTTCTGGATGGGACTAATGACCCATTTTCTCATTAAAAACCACAGCATAATTGTGGCTAGTGTAAGAATGATTGCTGAAAAAATCAGAAATTTAAGCGCTTCTTGTAGCGTTGAGTAATGCTCATTATAAGTGGTGAGGAGTTTATTGATTTTTTCTTTTTCGGCAATAAATCTATCTTCATCATTCCCTGTGTTTTTGGGGCTTAAAATTGCTTCAATTACGGGAGTCCCTTTGATTTCACTGTGTTCTTGAAAAAGAATTCTAATTTCGTTCTTTAAGATGATGTTTTCGTAAAGCGTTGAAATATATTGATTGTTTTTTGTGTAAACCGATCTTTGATTATATATAGATTGTTGAATGTATAATTTATAAAAACTATACATGAATATGGATCCAATCAGGATAAAAAATATCAATATGCTGTATATGATTTTTTTATTGATGCTTAAAAACATATTTTTCTTTCAATCGTTAACTTTAGTAATTCCTTAATAAGTATCAATTATTATGAAGAATTGGCTATACTGACAATAGTAAAGGGTTGTATTTTATGAAAAAAAGAACTTTGAAACAAGGTGAGAACTCTGTTTTGTTTGAACAAAATGAAGAAGATGTGGCTTTTGTGAAGTTTGCGGGAAAAGAAGAAGATAATAAATGGTTTGTTTGTTCTGCGGATGGCACTAAAATTGCTGAAACAGATAGTCGAGAAATTGCTTTTATCTTGGCAAGGCAAAATGACTTTGACCCTTGTAGTGCACATTAATAAGTTGAAAAAGAATTTGAAAAAGACAAAAAAAAAGCTCCCAAACAAGGGAGCTTTTTTTAATTGATTTTTGTGTTTAATCAATGTTGCTAAGCAAAGCATAGACTGTTTCGGCATCTGTTTCAGAGCGAATCTTTTTACAGATGTTTTCATCTTTCAAAAGGCGAGAAATTTTTGCCAAAGCTGTCAAATGGTCGGCCCCATTATTTTCCGGAGAAATGAGGAAGAAAGCGAGGTCTACCGGTTTTCCATCAACAGAATCAAAGTCGATTGGACTTTGTAATTTTGTTAAGAAAGCCCAAACTTTGTCAACGCTTTCAATTCTGGCGTGAGGAATTGCAGTTCCTTCGCCAAATCCGGTTGAACCTAAGTTTTCTCTTTCAAGCAACGCATCAAAAACAGAACGTTCATCAATTTTGATGATATCGGCAATTTTCTTAGATGTTTCTTGCAAAAACTGTCTTTTGTTGTTGCTTTTGAGGTTTAAGAGAACGCAATGCTTATTCATTATGTTAGAAATTTTCATAAAATCACCTAAAGAATTATTCGCCTTTTGGCTCAACCCAACCGATATTTCCGTCTTTACGGCGATATACCATGCTGATTCTATTATTTGCAACGTTTCTGAACATTAAAGCAACTTCGTTGTTCAAGTCCATATACATTACAGCGTCACTTACAGAGCAAAGCGGAATGTTTGCATCTGTTTCTGCGATTGTGAGCGGAGCTTCTTCGGCAACTTCAACTTCTTCTTCAAATGAATATGGGAAAACAGATTCAGAAGCAAGTTCAGCCAAACCAGTTTTTTTGTGGTCGCTGAGTTTGTTCTTATATTTGCGAAGACGTGTTGCAATGTGAGCATTGGCATTGTCAAATGCAGAATATGGGTCAACAGCTGTTCCAGTTCCTTTAAGGAGCATATTTTTAGTTGGATGAACTGTTACTTCAGCGATGAAGTCTTCACCTTCTTTGTAGAAGCTAACAGCGCAGCTGATTGGTGAATTGAAATATTTGCTAACAGTGTTAAGAGTGTTTTCTTCAACATGTTTACGAAGTCTGTCACCAATATCGACTTGTTTTCCTGTTAATGTAACTTGCATAATTTTTCCTTAATATTGTTGTTGTTTAAACGTTATAATTATATAGCAATTTATTCTTAATTTCTATATAAATCTTGTCAGACAGATAAACATAGTTTCAGAAAATGTCAATATAAAAAACTAAGTTATAGCACTTTGCGTTTAATTCGTTTTCTCGCTGCAGAAGTTGGAATGTTCATACTTTCTCTATATTTTGCAATGGTTCTGCGAGCAATCTTGATGCTTTGTTGGGCGAGGAGTTCAACAATATTATCATCAGAGAGAATATTTGTGCTTTCTTCTTGGTCAATTAATGTTTTAATTTTGTGTTTGATGGCGGTTGTTGAGGTGCTGTCATCTCCTGAGAAAGAACCGGCTGCTCCAGAGAAAAAATATTTCAGTTCAAAGAGACCACGAGGGGTGTGCATATATTTATTATTTGTGACACGACTGACAGTGCTTTCATGAATTTCTGCTGCTTCTGCAATATCTTTCAATTGCATTGGGCGGAGGAACTGAACACCTTTTTCAAAAAAATCATATTGATTTTTGACAATTTCTTCACAAACACTCAAAATTGTTGTTGCTCTTTGGTGAAGTGCTTTGACTAAGAAATTGGCACTGTTAATTTGTGTCTTGATGTACTTATTGGTTTCTTTGTCTTTGTCTGACACAAAGGTTTTATAGTTTTGGTTTATCAAAACTTTTGGTAAAGACATATGATTAAGTTCAATGTTATATTCACCATATTTGCCACGTTTTACAAAAACATCAGGAATGATATAATCTGCTTTTTCAGAAACATAATCGGCTGTTGGTTTGGGGTTTAAGGCTCTGATTTCCTTAACCATTGTGTGAAGTGTTTTCTCATCAACTTGGCAGATGTCCATTAGCTCTTTGGCCTTTCCTTGCCCTAAAAGTTCAAGATTTTGTAAGAGCATATTCATCTCTTTGGTTAAAAGCGCTTTGTCTTTGAGTTGAATGGTTAAGCATTCGGCGAGGCTTTGTGCAAAAATGCCAGATGGTTCAAATGTTTTTAAAACATATAAAATGTCGTCCAAAATTTCTTGGTTCACATTCATTCTTTGTGAAATTTCTTGAAGGTTGCCAACGAAATAGCCCGCATCATCTAAATGCTCAATTAAATTAGAAGCAATTATTTTTTCATAAGGCTTATAAAAATTCATTTGAATCTGTTCTTGCAAGCGTTCAAGAAGGGTTTTCTCATCACTTAGTTTTTTTTCAAAAAAGTCAAAATCGCCATCATTTGTGGCATTTTTTGAGTGAGCGTAATTGTCCCAATCATAATCACTATTTTCGCCATAACCTTCTCTGTCGCTGCCGAAGTCGTCAGTTTGGTTGTCATAATCCGTGTCTATTTCATAATTTTCAATTTCTTTATCTTGCGGATTTTCATCTTTATAATCATCAATGGATTGTTCACGGTCATCATAACTTTCAATGAGATCATCTTCTCTTTCTAAAAAAGGATTGTTTTCAAGTTCCTGTGTGACCAATTCATTTAATTCAAGATTAGACATTTGAAGGAGTTGAATGGCTTGACGCAGTTGCGGAGTCATTAATAATGACTGCGTCTGTTTAATCTCTAAACGTGGTGTAATTGCCATCTCAACAACCCCTCATTTTATAGGGAAAAGTTTTCGCCCAGATAGACTTTTCTAACTTCTTTGCTGGCAACAATCTTCTCTGGCGTTCCTTCCATAAGAACTGTGCCTCCATGCAAAATATATGCTCTGTCGATGATGTCTAATGTTTCACGAACATTATGGTCTGTAATCAGCACGCCAAGTCCACGGTGTTTAAGTTGAGAAACTAAGGCTCTGATTTCACCAACGGCGATTGGGTCGATGCCGGCAAGGGGTTCATCAAGTAAAATGAAATTTGGTTTGCTGGCAAGGGCTCTTGCAATTTCTAAACGTCTTCTTTCACCACCAGATAAGGCGATTGCAGGAGAGCTTCTGAGGTGAGAAATTGAAAACTCAGAAAGGAGTTCTTCTAACATATTTTCTTGTTCAGTTTCGTCATTTGTTGTTAATTGCAAAATGGCTTTAATGTTATCTTCCACACTCAACGAACGGAAAATGGAAGCTTCTTGAGGCAAATAGCCAATGCCCATGCGAGCACGCTGATACATTGGTAAATTGGTAATATCTTGACCATTGATATGGACGTCGCCATAATCGGGCATAATCAACCCAGTGATGCAATAGAAACAAGTGGTTTTTCCTGCACCGTTTGGTCCGAGCAAGCCAACTGCTTCACCTCTTTTGACATTAAGGGAAACATTGCGGAGCACAGGGCGTTTTTTATATTTTTTACCAATATTAAAAACTTCTAACGTCGAGTTGCTATATTCAAGATTATTTGTCATTATTTGTTTTCTTTCTTTTTTTCAATAAATACGCCAGAAACTCGGCCTTTTTTGTTTTTATTCGCGATGAGTTTGCTTATGCCTGTTTCCAAATCTGTTTCGGCATAGTCACCCTTTAAGATGTTGCCATTTTGATTGATTGTGACATTGTTGTGAAGTCTTATTTTGTTTTCCTTGGGGATATATTCTCCCTTATCCGCCAAGACAACAACATCTTTGGAAATGATTCTGACATTTTTCATAATTTCAATTTTTTTAATTTCTAGTTTACCATTATTATCAGCAAAATAACTAATCATTTCGTCAGCGTAAATATCGTTGCCATTCTCAGTTGCTTTGACTTTGCCAACGGAAACAGCAACATTTTTTGAAGGAAAATATTTAATTCCTTCCTGAGCTTCAATCGTGCCATTTTCTGTTTTAATGATGGCTGGGTTGCCTTTTAAAATCATTTCATCTTTGTTGAGATCATAATCTAGAAAACTTCCTGAGGCAGACATTGTGTCGGAATTTATTCTGACATTTTTCTCAGCAACCACTCTTTCAATTTGCATCTTGTTCTTGGCATCTTTAATATAAGTTCCAGTCATTTTTTCTGCCTTAATTTTCGTGTCATCTTTTTGAGCTTGTGCATTGCCGACAGCTATAATCTTTTGGTCATTTTGATGAAGCTCAACTCTGTCGTCAGCAGTTAAGGTAATGTTTGCCAAAGCAGAGGAACTCTGAAGCAACAGTATAAATGCAAGAGTAAGGCTATAAACAAGAGAAGTTTTATTCATTATTTCTTTCCTTTAAAACTGTTTTCATCCAGCTGAATGCGTGTCTTTCCTTTGAGGATGAGAACTTTTTTATTGCTTTGATATTCGAATCCTTTTTCGGCATCAATTTCTCCTAAATATCCATTTCCAGTGATTTTTTCATTCCCATAGGTGAGAGATTTCTTGAAATCGGCTGTTGCTTTAGAAGTTTCAATGTTCATCCCGTCGCTGAAGAAAAGATAAATTTTCTCTTTGAAATCAAGTTGATTTGTTGCTTGGTTGAAAAAGCCTTCTGATGATTTAATATTAATCCAACTACCACTCTTGGTGTTGATTGTTCCCTCTGGTTGTGTGAGCTTGACGATTTTTGATTTTGGTTCAAGCTCATCAATATGAATTGTATTAAAATTAGAGACTTTATTGTTTGCGTCTGTGATGTAAAAAACCGTGTTTTCCACATGAAGCTTTTCCAGTTCACCTTTTTTAGGTTGTGTAATATCTAACTTTAACTCGTCAATATTGTCTTTTAATGAAGGAATAATTAATAAGAGCCCAATGAGAAAGACAGCAATGACTGGTAGGAAAATTTTAACACGTCTCACATATTGTGTGTGGCGGTTAATTTGAGATTTTTCCTGTTCTTGCTGTGCTTCTGAGGCATCGAAAAAAGAATCTAGCTTTTTCTTATCAAACAAGTTTATGCTACTCCAGCTTTCAAGCAATCATGCAAGTGAATGACACCAACGGGTTTGTTGTCTTTCATTGCAAAGAGTTGCGTAATTTTTTTCTCATTCATCAAGGCAACAGCTTCAGCGACTAAGGCATCTGAGGTGATAACTTTAGGATTTTTCGTCATAACATCAACAGGGCTTTGGGTGAGCATATTAGAATTAATAATTCTTCTTAAGTCACCATCGGTGATGATTCCAAGAAGATTATTTTCTTTGTCAACAATTCCCACACACCCCAGCATTTTTGAAGTCATAACAAGGAGCGCTTGCTGCATGTTTGCGGTTTCAGAAATAAGTGGAAGTTCATCACCTTTGTGCATAAGATCAGAAACTTTTTGGAGAATCGCACCAAGTTTTCCGCCAGGATGTCTTTGTTTGTAGTCTGTTTTGGAGAATCCTTTTCTTTCTAAAAGAGCCACAGCAAGGACATCTCCTAAAACCAAGGTTGCTGTTGTGGAAGAAGTTGGGGCAAGCCCGAGTGGACAAGCTTCTCCATTATTTGGAAGCTTGAGAACAATATTTCCTGCTTTACCAAGGGTGCTGTCTGGGTCTTTAGTAATGGCAATTATTGGAAATCCGAATCTTTTTGAAAAGATGAGGATGTCTGAAAGCTCTTTTGATTCCCCGCCGTTTGAAATGGCAATAATCACATCGCCTTTGTCTAACATTCCAAGGTCGCCATGGCTTGCTTCAGCAGGGTGAACAAAGAAAGAAGGCGCACCAGTTGAGGCAAGGGTAGCGGCAATTTTCTTTCCGATATGTCCAGATTTACCCATTCCTGTTACGATGATTTTACCAGTTGTTTTTTCCAAAATATCAAGGGCTTGAGAGAGAGATTCATCAAAATCATTTTCCATTACTCTTAAGGCTTCAATTTCTTTATCAATCGTTCTTTTTGCAGATTGGATATCTTTATTGTCAGGCATAGTATATTCCTTTAAAATTGTTTTTATTAATAGCACGAAATTAGTCTTTTCTTGAGATTTTTGCAAGGAATTTTTACACTTATACAAAACTTGGCACAGTTTTTGACGCGACGAGTGATGTGTCAATGTTTTAGCTTTTTGAAAGAAGGTAAAAACATTATAAATTATTTCTGAAAAAACTGTTGACTATTCAAAAGCTTGAGTCTATATTGCGACGACTCAAAAGGGGCGGAATCCGTCCTTTGAATGAGTCTTATCAGAGAGTTAATCTATTGATAATGTTAAAGTTTATAACGGGTTGGGCAAAGCGGTTGGCGTTTTGCGAATCTGTTATATGTTGATTAAAAAATGTAATATTTAAGGAAAAAGTGATGCCTACAATTAATCAGTTAATTCGTAAATCACGAACACCAAAAACTACAAGAAACAAAGTTCCGGCTTTGAAAGCTTGTCCACAAAAACGCGGTGTTTGTACTAGGGTTTATACAACAACCCCTAAGAAACCAAACTCAGCGTTGCGTAAAGTGGCTCGCGTTCGTCTAACAAACGGCTTTGAAGTAATCAGCTATATCCCTGGTGAAGGTCATAACTTGCAAGAACACTCAGTGGTGCTGATTAGAGGAGGCCGTGTAAAAGACTTACCTGGTGTTCGCTATCATATTATTCGCGGTACTTTGGATACTCAAGGTATTGCTAAACGTCGTCAACGTCGTTCGCTATACGGCGCTAAAAGACCTAAATAGGAGAAAAAGGTAATGTCACGTCGTCATAGAGCAGAAAAAAGACAAGTACTACCAGACGCTAAGTATGGTGATAAAGTAGTAACTAAGTTTATGAATAACATTATGGAACATGGTAAAAAAGCCGTTGCGGAAAAAATCGTATATGATGCTTTTGATATCATGGCCGCAAAATCTAAACAAGATGCTTTGAAAGTTTTCTCAGAAGCACTTGAAAACGTTAAGCCTTTGCTTGAAGTTCGTTCCCGCCGTGTTGGTGGTGCGACTTATCAAGTTCCTGTTGAAGTTAGAGCTGAACGTCGTCAAGCTTTGGCAATCCGTTGGATTGTTGCTGCTGCACAGAAACGTTCAGAAACTACAATGACTGAAAGAGTTGCTAACGAATTGCTTGATGCATTCGCTAACCGTGGTTCAGCTGTTAAAAAGCGTGAAGATACGCACAAAATGGCTGAAGCTAACAAAGCTTTCTCTCACTACAAATTCTAACAAAAACTCGTTCTGCGGGTTTCTAATGCAGAAATTTCGAGAGCGAGAAAATCCATGTATTTTTTTATACACTAATTTTTCTCGCCTCTTATTTCTTATTATAATCCTCACATAACAAGTTTTGTTATATATATTAAGAATACAAAATTAGGAAAACAAAACAATGGCTCGTACGCATAAATTGGAAATGTATAGAAACATCGGAATCATGGCGCACATTGATGCTGGTAAGACAACTACAACTGAACGAATTTTGTTCTATACTGGTCGTTCTCATAAAGTTGGTGAAACGCACGATGGTGCTGCTACAATGGACTGGATGGAACAAGAGCAAGAAAGAGGTATTACAATTACTTCTGCGGCAACAACTTGCTACTGGAAAAATCACCGCGTTAACATCATTGATACGCCAGGACACGTTGACTTCACAATTGAAGTTGAACGTTCCCTTCGTGTGCTTGATGGTGCTGTAACTGTGTTTGACTCAGTTGCTGGTGTTGAACCACAATCTGAAACAGTTTGGAGACAAGCTGATAAATATAATGTTCCTCGTATTTGCTTCTGCAACAAAATGGACAGAATCGGTGCGAACTTCTATCGTTGTATCGATATGATTCATGATCGTCTTGGTGCAAGAGCAATGCCTATCCAACTTCCTATTGGTGCTGAAGCAGAATTCAGAGGTGTGATTGACTTGGTAAATAATAATGCAATTATTTACACAGGTGATACACCTGATTCTCCAATTGAAGTTAAAGAAATTCCTGCTGAATTTGCAGCAGATGCAGCAAAATATCGTTCAGAATTAATTGAAATGGCTGTTGAACAAGATGACGCAGCTATGGAAGATTATTTGGAAGGAAAAGAAATTACTCTCGAAAGATTGAAAAAATGTATCCGTAAAGGAACTTTGGCTCAAGATTTCGTTCCTGTTCTTTGTGGAACAGCGTTCAAAAACAAAGGTGTTCAACCTTTGCTTGATGCTGTAATTGATTATCTTCCTTCTCCAATGGATATTCCTGCAATTGATGGTATCAATCCAAATACAGAAAAAGAAGAAGAAAGACACCCTGCTGATAATGAACCATTATCTGCTTTGGCATTCAAAATTATGAATGACCCATTCGTTGGCTCTTTGACATTTACTCGTATTTATTCTGGTACTTTGGAAGCTGGTTCATATATCTATAACTCAGTTAAAGACAAAAAAGAAAGAGTTGGTCGTATGCTTTTGATGCACGCAAACAAACGTGAAGAATTGAAAGAAGCACACGCTGGTGATATCGTTGCCTTGGCTGGTTTGAAAGATACAACAACTGGTGACACGCTTTGTGATTCATCTAAGCCAATCATTTTGGAAAGAATGGAATTCCCAGATCCAGTGATTGAACTTGCTGTTGAACCAAAAACTAAAGCTGACGTTGAAAAAATGGGCTTAGCATTGTCTCGTTTGGCAATGGAAGATCCATCTTTCCGCGTTTCAACTGACCAAGATAGTGGTCAAACAATCATTAAAGGTATGGGTGAACTTCACCTTGAAATTTTGGTTGATAGACTTCGTCGTGAATTCAAAGTTGAAGCTAATATTGGTGAACCACAAGTGGCTTACCGTGAAACAATTACAAAAATGGCTGATATTGACTATACACACAAGAAACAATCTGGTGGTGCTGGTCAATTTGCGAAAGTTAAAATCAAATTTGAGCCAATTGAAGGTTATACTGGTTTTGAATTTGCTAACACGGTTGTTGGTGGTAACGTTCCTAAAGAATACATCCCTGGTGTTGAAAAAGGATTGCGTACTGCTATGGATACTGGTGTTATTGCTGGATATCCTGTGACTGGTGTTAAAGCAACACTTTACGATGGTGCTTACCATGATGTTGACTCTAACGTAATGTGTTTTGAAATTGCTGCTCGTGCGGCCTTCAGAGAAGGTATGCGTGAAGCAGATCCAAGACTTCTTGAACCAATTATGAAAGTTGAAGTGGTTACGCCTGAAGAATATATGGGTGATGTAATCGGTGACTTGAACTCTCGTCGTGGTTTGGTGAACGGAATGGATCAAAGAGGAAATGCGAAAGTTGTTAACGCACATGTGCCTTTGGCAAATATGTTTGGTTATGTTAACTCTCTTCGTTCACTTTCTCAAGGTCGTGCTCAGTTCACAATGGAATTCCATCACTATGCGGAAGTTCCAAGAGACGTTGCTGAGGCAATTAAAGCTAAACACGGAAAATAATTAATTTCATCGGGGTGAGAACTTCTCACCCCACATGTAACAATTTGCTTTTGGAGAAAATTAAAATGGCAAAAGAGAAATTTGAGCGTAATAAACCGCACTGTAACATTGGCACGATTGGTCACGTTGATCATGGTAAGACGACATTGACAGCGGCAATTACAAAGATTATGGCGGAACAAGGCGGCGGTGCATTTGTAGACTATGCAAATATTGATAAAGCACCAGAAGAAAGAGCACGTGGTATCACGATTTCAACGTCACACGTAGAATATGAAACAAAGGCTCGTCACTATGCACACGTAGACTGCCCAGGCCACGCTGACTATGTAAAGAATATGATTACAGGTGCGGCACAAATGGATGGTGCAATTTTGGTGGTATCATCAGCAGATGGTCCAATGCCACAAACACGTGAACACATTTTGTTGGCACGTCAAGTAGGCGTACCAGCTTTGGTAGTATTTATGAACAAAGTAGACCAAGTTGATGATGAAGAATTGTTGGAACTCGTTGAAATGGAAATCAGAGATTTGTTAAGTTCATACGAATTCCCTGGCGATGAAATTCCGATTGTAAAAGGTTCAGCTTTGGCAGCATTGGAAGACAGCAACGAAGAAATCGGTAAGAAAGCAATTATTGCTTTGATGGATGCAGTAGATGCTTATATTCCACAACCAGAAAGAGCAGTTGACAAACCATTCTTGATGCCAATTGAAGACGTATTTTCAATTTCAGGCCGTGGAACAGTGGTAACAGGTCGTGTAGAACGTGGTGTTATTAAAGTTGGTGACGAAATGGAAATCGTGGGCATTAAACCAACAGCTAAGACAACATGTACAGGCGTTGAAATGTTCCGTAAATTGTTGGATAGTGGTCAAGCAGGTGATAACGTAGGTGTATTGCTTCGTGGAACGAAGAGAGAAGATGTTGAACGTGGACAAGTATTAGCGGCTCCTGGTTCAATCACACCACACACAAGCTTCAATGGCGAATGCTATATCTTGAACAAAGATGAAGGTGGACGTCATACGCCATTCTTCGGTAACTATCGTCCACAGTTCTATTTCAGAACAACAGACGTAACAGGAGCGATTGAACTTCCAGCAGGAACAGAAATGGTAATGCCTGGAGACAACGTAACAATTACAGTAAACCTCATTCACCCAATTGCTATGGACGAAGGTCTTCGTTTTGCAATCCGTGAAGGTGGTAGAACTGTGGGTGCCGGTGTGGTATCTAAGATTCTAAAGTAATCTAAATTGGTGTCATACTTTTAAGTTTTTTCCTCGTGTACTTTCTGTGTACACTTCGTCAAAAACTTAAGGCGTAGCCCACACAATTTATATAACTTTAATTAGTTAAAGGAAAGAGCCCTTCTTTTGAAGAGCTCTTTTTTTGTAATAATGGATAATAATTGGTGATTTTTTAATGGTTGACTTTGTGAATTAAACTGTTAAGATTTTTTCATAAAACTACTATTTTTCAATTATTAATCTAAAACAAATCATATTATGGAAACAAGAAACAATCGACAAAGTGTTTATGGAATAAGTTCTGAATGGGGCGATCAAAGAGAAATTGATGTTGTTCACAATAATCACCTTTCACGTGAGAAAAGACAAAATACTCGACAAACAAGGAAAGGTCCAGATTTGTCAGAACAGGTTGGAGATTATCATTAGATGTTAAACGTTTAAAATTAGACATTATGAAAGTTCAAGAAATTGATGAGTAATTTTTTTGTGGTCTCGGAATTGTTCCCATCTTAATTGATACGTGATAAAACCTATTAGCGCCTTGAGCCCTAATAGGTTTTTTTTAAGAATATATTAGATAAAAAATATTATGGAAAAAACTTTTGGATGTTCAACTGATATCAACTGTAAACACAAGACCTTTCACTGGAAAGTTAATGTTGACACTGCAGCCACTCAACTTAGTATTGATAAGTCAAGATTGATGGCGGGAAGAAAAAGAATTCCTTCTCTTGGAAATCAGCTTTGTGATGTTTGGTTTTCTGGTCGGGATTGTGTGCTAGCGGACGGAAGAGGAAAGTTTTCTCTTTAGTAAATGCTCTCGAAATCTATTTTAGAAAAGCCCCTTAAAACTTTTTAGAGTTTAAGGGGCTTTTCTTTATAGATAGTTAAGAACTTGAAATTCGGCGTTCAAAGCGGAGTATCTTTTTTCGGTGAGTGCGTCAACAACTAGATATTCATCATTTGATATCCAACCAATTATTGTTTCAGGCGCTTTGTTTTCATCTGGTTCTTTAACAGATATTTCTGCTAGATAAAAAGGTTGAGCGCTTTTACATATTTGCTGAGCTTCACTTTCGTTTTTAATCACTAAGTTCGCAAGGGTTTCATCTAATGAAGACGTTGCGGTGTTTTGAGTCGGTTTCATAATTATATAATCTAAAAATTGATTTATGGGTTTAGTCTATCCCCTGAAAGTTTTTTGTCAAGTTAGATTTTTTCTTGACAAAGGGATGATAATCTATCAAACTGAACATGTTCTCGTCATCCGAAGGGCTAATGGGTGAAGAACTTATATAACTGAGCCGGTTTGATGTTGATTGATATATGAGAATAGATTTCTCATCTCAAATTGTGCTCCTATTTTATGGGAGTTTTTTTATGTCTGATTTTAAATATAAACATGGGTTATCCATTATGCGTGCTCAACCTTTTCACATTGGGCATCATCGCATTGTTGAAAAGATGTTAAAAGAGTGTGAATTAGTGACAATTGTTCTTGGTTCAATTCAAGAACATGGCACAGAGCGTAATCCGCTTAACTATACCACACGAAAAAAAATGATTCAAAATCTCTATCGTCATTCACCTGATTATCCTCGTCTGAAGATTATCGGATTGTTTGATATTAATAATCCAGCAGAATGGGCGGAATATGTAATGGATTTTATGTTGGAAAGCTTTCCAGATTTGCCAAAGCCAGATGTTTATTATGCAGGGAGTAATTATGATGCACACTGGTTTAGACATGCTTTTACGCAAATAGAACTCATTGATAGAACGGCACAAGATTTTCCCTTTGTCACCGGAACAATGGTGAGGGATATGATAAAATTTGGCGATGTTCGATGGAAGAACTTTATTAATCCTGAAAATTATAAACTTATTGAAGAGAGCTTCTTCAATAAAAAAGCGGTTATTTAAGGTTGGGAGAAATGAGATGGAAAAAATTTGGAAGGCACTTGTTGTTGGAATGAGGGATTATTGTGAGCAAAATGGGTTTAAGCAAGTTTGTTTAGGGCTCTCAGGTGGGCTTGATTCTGCAGTCTGTTCAATTATTGCTAAAGAAGCTTTGGGTGCAGATAATGTTTATGCTTATATGATGAAAACAAAATATACTTCAATGTTGAGTTTGCAGATTGCTCAAGAAATTGCAAAGCGGAATAAAATCCACTATCAAGTAATTGATATTCAGCCAGAGGTTGAGTATTATGAACGTAAATTCGCTCAGGTTTTTGCAGAAACCCCGAAAGACTTGGTGATGCAAAATGTTCAATCAAGAATTCGCGGACAGATTTTGATGGCACTTTCAAATCAGTTTGGCTATTTGGTTTTGGCATGTGGCAATAAGTCTGAAGCAGCTATGGGTTATTGTACGCTATATGGCGACACTTGCGGAGGGTTAATGCCAATTGGTGATTTGTATAAAACGCAAATTTTTGCTCTTGCTAAATGGCTTAATGGGCATTATGCAAGTGTTTTGCCAGAAGCGGTTATCTCAAGAGCACCAAGTGCAGAGCTAAAAGCGGGGCAAAAAGATGAAGATAGTTTACCAGTATATGACGTGTTAGATGAAATCTTGATGTTGTTAATCGATAAAAACTTGTCTGTGAAAGAAATTGTTGCAAGAGGTCATAGTAATAGCGTCGTCGGTTTGATAGAGAAGACATACCGCAAAATGTTTTTCAAGAGACAGCAAATGCCGAGTATGGTAAAATGCCATAAAACCCCTTAACAAAAAATTAGATGTAGTTTAAGAGATCATCAAGGGAGATGTTTTCAACATCGCCAGCCGGTTCATTGTATAAAGCTTTATAATAGAGCAAAGTAAAGAGTCTGATTGCGGGGGTTAGTCCCATACAAGCACTCTTCTTTTCTTTGATTTTCTCAATTAGAGCTTTTCTTTTAATTTTTTTGTTAAGACAAATCTCATCAAATGCTTCCCATTCTTTTTCGCAAAGTCTGATGCATGTGTTATGAGAGCTTAAGCAAATAATTTTATTTACTAGATTAACCATAGTTGTTTCAAAGACCAAATATTTATTGATTATAACAATATGAACTGTAACCATCCATATATCGTAATTAAATAATATTTAGTGATAAATCAATAGTATTTTTGACAAATTTGTACGATTTTGTGTATAAAATGATAAACTATATAATCCGTTATTAAAAGTTGAAAAAAACTTTTAATAATTTTGTTTTTTAGTGAAATACAACAAGGTTAATAAAAGATGAATTATTGACTCGATAGACTCAAAAGCAAATTTGTCTATCAGATTCTCTGCGAATCAGAGTCTTTGATTGCGTTGAAAATAAAAAATGAAAAAAGTGGAAAATTTTTGAAAAAAGCGCTTGCATATTCAGTGGGCTTATGTTACAACGTCTTCAGATTTTTATTTTATGGGATATCTCATAGGGTATAGAACATAGGGCAAACCCTCTTGAATCAATGGTTCGCTTGTTTTTAGTTTAGATGGCAATGTTTGGCTAAGGCTAGATTTTTGTCGTCTAGTTATATTAATAAATATTTGGAAAAGTATTTAAAATGATGGATGCACAAAATATAAGAATTCGCCTTAAGGCTTTTGATCACAGATTATTGGACCTTTCTACTAAAGAAATCGTTCATACTGCCAAAAGAACTGGGGCAAATGTAAGAGGACCAATTCCTCTTCCAACACAAATTGAGAAGTTTACTGTTAACCGTTCTCCTCACGTTGATAAAAAATCTCGTGAACAGTTCGAAATTCGTACACATAAGAGACTTCTTGATATCGTAGACCCAACACCACAAACTGTTGATGCACTAATGAAATTAGACTTGGCAGCTGGTGTGAATGTCGAAATTAAACTTTAATTTATAACAAAGTTGGTTTTTTGAAAAAGTAAAAATCAACCTATTGAAAAGGGTAAAATATAATGCGTACGGGTCTAATTGCTAAAAAGCTTGGAATGTCTCGCGTTTTTGAAGCCGGTGGTGCTCATGTTCCTGTGACTGTTCTACAAGTTGAAGACTTAACTGTTGTTGACGTTAGAACTGCTGACAGAGATGGTTATACTGCTGTTCAGTTGGGTACTGGTGCTGTGAAAGCGAAGAACGTATCTAAGCCTATGAAAGGGCATTTCGCAAAAGCTAATGTAGAGCCTAAGAAGAAACTTGGTGAATTCAGAGTTTCTGAAGAGTGCTTGTTGAATGTGGGTGACACTTTGAGCGTTGAACACTTCGTTGCTGGTCAATATGTTGACGTTTGTTCTACTTCAATCGGTAAAGGTTTTGCCGGTGTAATGAAGCGTCATAACTTTGCTGGTATGGAAGCTTCTCACGGTGTGTCTGTTACACACAGAGCTCACGGATCTACGGGTCAAAGACAAGATCCTGGTAAGGTATTTAAGAATAAGAAGATGGCTGGTCACATGGGTGATGAACGTAAAACTGTTCAAAACTTGCGTGTTGTAGCTGTTGATTCTGCTAGAGGTTTAGTTTTGGTTAAAGGTGCGGTTCCTGGTGGTGAAAACGCTTGGGTTCGTATTACAGACGCAATCAAAAAACAATCTAAAGTGGAGCTTCCTATGCCTGCAGGGCTTAAGAAAGTTGATGAACCTGTTGCAGTTAAAGCTGAACAAACTTCAGCTGATAATGCATAACTTTTAAGGATGGATAAAAATGAAACAGGACATCTTAAATTTAGATAATGAAAAAGTTGGCACAATTTCTTTGAACGAATCTATTTTCGGTCTTGAAGTTCGTGCAGACATCTTGCAAAGAGTTGTGAGATGGCAACTTGCCAGAATGCAATCTGGTAATCACAAAACGAAGGGTAGATCAGAAGTTGCTATGACAGGTGCAAAACCTTTCAAGCAAAAAGGAACTGGTCGCGCTCGTCAAGGTTCTCGTAAGACTGCTCAATTCAGAAAGGGTGGAATTGTGTTTGGTCCAGTTGTAAGAGATCATTCTCATGACTTGACTAAAAAATTCCGTGCTTTGGGTTTGAAGACAGCTTTGTCTGCGAAAGCAAAAGAAGGAAACCTTGTTATCGTTGAAAGCACAAAAATTTCAACTCCAAAAACAAAAGACTTGCTCGTTAAGTTGGACACTTGTGGTTTGAATAATTGTTTAATCATCGATGGTAAGGAAGTTGATATGAACTTCGCATTGGCAAGTAGAAATATTGTTAATGTTGATGTTCTTCCGGCTGTGGGTGCAAACGTATATGACATCTTGAGAAAAAACAAACTTGTTTTGACTAAAGATGCTATTGCTTGCTTAGAGGAGAGATTAAATGGCTAAGTCAAAAAAGACAAATGATGTAACTGCAAAAATGTATGATACATTGGTTCGTCCGGTAATTACTGAAAAGTCAATGATTTCTTCAGAAGCTGGAAAAGTAACTTTTATGGTTCCATTGGACGCAACTAAGGGTGAAGTTAAATCTGCTGTTGAAAGCATTTTTAACACTAAGGTTGTTAAAGTTAATACAGTTCGTCAGTTTGGTAAGGAAAAAGTTTTCAAAGGTCGTATCGGTCAAAGATCTGACTATAAGAAAGCGATTGTTACTTTAGCTGATGGTCAAAATATTGATATTACAACAGGAATATAGAAAATGGCGTTAAAAACATTTAAGCCTACATCGCCAGGACTTCGTCAACTTGTTATAGTTGATAGATCAGAGCTTTATAAAGGAGCTCCTGTGAAGTCTTTGACAATCGGTCTTACTAAGACTGGTGGGCGCGATAATTTTGGACATGTTACAAGTCGTAGAATTGGTGGCGGACACAAACAAAAGTACCGTATCATTGATTTTAAGCGTAATAAGTTCGATGTTGAGGCAACAGTTGAGAGAATTGAATATGACCCTAACCGTACATCTTTTATTGCTTTAATTAGCTATGCTGATGGCGAACAGGCTTATATTTTGGCTCCTCAGAGATTAAAAGCTGGTGACAAAGTGATTGCATCTGCAAAAGCTGATATTAAACCAGGTAATGCAATGCCTCTTAAGAATATGCCAGTTGGTACAATCGTTCACAACGTGGAAATGAGAAGCGGTAAAGGTGGACAATTGGCAAGATCTGCAGGTTGTTATGCACAACTTGTTGGTAAAGATGCTGGTTATGCTCAAATTAAATTAAGCTCTGGTGAACTCAGAGTAGTTCGTGAAGAATGCTTAGCAACAGTTGGTGCTGTATCTAATCATGACAACCAAAACAAATCACTTGGTAAAGCAGGTCGTTCTCGTTGGTTGGGTATGAGACCAGTATCTCGTGGTGTTGCAATGAACCCAGTTGATCACCCAATGGGTGGTGGTGAGGGCCGTACATCTGGTGGTCGTCATCCGGTTACTCCTTGGGGTAAACCAACTAAGGGTGGAAAAACTCGTTCAAACAAAAAGACGGATAAGTTCATTATGAGAAGCCGTCGTGATAACAAGAAGAAATAGGGAGAAACGCTGATGACACGTTCCGTATGGAAAGGGCCGTTTGTTGATGGCTATCTTCTAAAGAAAGCAGACAAGTCCAAAGCTTCTAGCCGTAATGAAGTGATTAAAATGTGGTCTCGTAGATCAACTGTTCTTCCAATGTTCGTTGGACTTACTTTTGGTGTGCATAATGGTCACAAATTTATTCCAGTTTTGGTTTCAGAAGATATGGTTGGACATAAGTTTGGTGAATTTGCGCCTACTCGTACATATTACGGTCACGCTGCAGATAAAAAAGCTAAGAGAGGTAAATAATGGGACAAGCAAGTAATAAAAAAAGAATTGAAGCAAATCAAGCTATGGCGATTTGTCACTCAATTCGTACTTCCCCAAGAAAGCTTAACTTGGTTGCACAATCTGTTCGTGGTCTTAATGTCGAAAAGGCTGTGGCTGAACTTAGCTTCTCAAAGAAGAGAATTGCAAATGTTGTGTTGAATGTTCTTAATTCAGCAGTTGCGAATGCAGAAAATAATAACAATTTGAATATTGACAAATTGTATGTTAGTGAAGCTTATGTTGGTAAAGGTTTGGTTATGAAACGCATGCATGCCCGTGGTCGCGGAAGAGCTGCAAGAGTATTGAAACCTTTCTCAAATTTAACTATCGTTTTAACCGAGCGTGGGGAGTAAGTAAATGGGACAAAAAGTAAATCCTACAGGTCTTCGTTTAGGTATTAACCGTACTTGGGATTCTCGTTGGTATGCAGATGGTGCTTATTCTGACTACCTTCATGAAGATTTGAAGATTAAGGAATTCTTGAAAGAAAAATTGGCTCAAGCTGGTGTGAGCAAGGTTGTGATTGAACGCCCTGCTAAGAAAGCAAGAGTAACAATTCATTCTGCAAGACCTGGTGTTGTAATTGGTAAAAAAGGTCAAGACATTGAAGGACTTAGAAAAGAAATTCAAAAAATGACTGACAGCGAAGTACAACTTAATATTGTTGAAGTTAGAAAACCTGAAATTGATGCTCAGTTGGTTGCTGACTCTGTTGCACAACAACTTGAAAGACGTGTTTCTTTCCGTCGTGCAATGAAAAGAGTTATGCAGTCTGCTCTTCGCCTTGGCGCAGAAGGTATCAAAGTTAGTTGTTCCGGACGTTTGGGCGGTGCTGAAATCGCTAGAACAGAATACTACCGTGAAGGTCGTGTTCCGTTGCACACACTTCGTGCGGACATTGATTATGCAACTTCAACAGCTCGTACGACTTATGGTGCAATTGGAATTAAGACTTGGATTTACAAAGGTGAAATCATGTCTCATGATCCAATGGCACAAGACAAGAAGTTGGCTGAACAAAAGTAATTGAGGTTAAAGTAAAATGTTAAGTCCGAAAAGATTAAAGTTCCGCAAAATGCATAAAGGCCGTATTCACGGTGATGCAAAAGGCGGTTCGAGCTTGAGTTTTGGTCAGTTTGGCTTGAAAGCTCTTACCCCTGAACGTGTGACAGCTCGTCAAATTGAAGCAGCTCGTCGTGCAATCAGTCGTCAAATGAAAAGAGCCGGTAAGCTTTGGATCAGAATTTTCCCTGATGTTCCTGTTTCCGACAAACCAGCCGAAGTTCGTATGGGTAAAGGTAAAGGATCCGTAGAATATTGGGCAGCTAGAGTTAAACCTGGTCGTATTTTGTTTGAACTTGCAGATGTTAGCGAAGAAATGGCTCGTGAAGCATTTGCACTTGGTGCAGCAAAATTGCCAGTGAAGACTAAGTTTGTTCAACGTTTGAATTCTGATTTAGGGGAAGAATAATGGTAAAAACTAAAGATCTTCGCGCTATGAGTTTAGATGAACTTGAAGCAAAATTGCTTGCTAATAAAAAAGAGCAATTCAATCTTCGTGTTCAACAAGCAACTGGACAACTTTCTAACACAGCTGTGGTAAGAAAAGTCCGTCGCGAAATTGCAAAAATTAATTCGCTCATTGCTGAGCTTAAGAAGAAGAATTAGGAGAAAAAATATGCCTAGAAGAATTCTTCAAGGAGTAGTTGTAAGTGATAAAGGTGACAAGACTGTCGTGGTCAGCGTAGAGCGTCAAGTTTTGCACCCTGTTTACAAAAAATTTATCAAGAGAAGCAAGAAATATGCTGCTCACGATGAAAATAATCAGTTCAAAGTTGGAGATGTTGTGAGAATCGTTGAATCTCGTCCAATATCAAAAACAAAAACTTGGACTGTATTAGTTGATAACGCCTAGTATATAGAAGGAATTGAAAAATGATTCAAATGCAAACCAACCTAGAAGTTGCGGACAATTCCGGAGCTCGTCAGGTGCAGTGCATAAAAGTTCTCGGTGGTTCTAAGAGAATGCATGCAAGCGTTGGTGACGTTATTGTCGTTTCTATTAAAGAAGCGTTGCCTAAAGGTCGTGTGAAGAAGGGTGATGTTCACAAAGCTGTTATTGTTAGAACAGCAAGTGATGTCCGTCGTAAAGATGGTTCAGTTATCCGTTTTGACACAAATGCTGCAGTTCTTATCAACAAAGATGGAGAACCTATTGGAACTCGTATCTTTGGACCAGTTACAAGAGAATTGCGTGCGAAAAAATTTATGAAAATAATTTCATTAGCACCGGAGGTGTTATAAGATGCCTATTAAGTTAAAAATTAAAAAAGGTGACCAAGTTATCGTTATCTCAGGTGAAGATAAAGGAAAAGTTGGTGAAATTCTAAGAGCAATGCCAAAAGATGGTAAAGTTTTGGTTCAAGGTGTTAATTTGGTTAAAAGACACCAAAAACCAAGTCAGACTAATCCTGGTGGCATCGTGACTAAAGAAGCCCCAATCAGTGTTTCTAACGTTGCGTTGGTTGATCCAAAATCTGGAAAAGCAACAAAAGTTGGATATAAAGATGTTGACGGCAAAAAAGTTCGTTTTGCTCGCAAATCTGGTGAAGTAATCGAGAAGTAGGAGAAAAATTTATGACAAATTACAAAAAACTATACGACGAAGTCATAAAAAAATCTCTTGTGGAGAAATTCGGTTACAATAATCCACATGAGATTCCAAAACTGACTAAAATCGTTTTGAATATGGGTGTAGGTGAAGCGGTTGTTGATAAGAAAAAACTTAACACAGCTGTTGATGAACTTGCTCTTATTGCCGGACAAAAGCCTATTATTACTAAGGCTCGCAAATCAATTGCTACCTTCAAACTTAGAGAAGAAATGCCAATTGGTTGCAAAGTAACACTTCGTTCTGAAAAAATGTATGAATTTTTGGAAAGATTAGTGAACATTGCATTGCCTCGTATTAGAGACTTCCACGGAATTCAAGGTAAGAATTTTGATGGAAGAGGCAACTTTGCGTTTGGTATTAAAGAACAAATCATTTTCCCTGAAATCAACTATGATAAAGTTGAAAACATCAGAGGAATGGACATTGTGATCTGCACAACAGCAAAGAGCAACGAAGAAGCAAAAGAACTTCTTCTTGGTTTCAACGTTCCTTGCAAGAAATAATTGGAGAAAAAGAAATGTCAAAGAAAAGTGCAGTATATAGAAACTTGAAGAGAGCCGAACAAGCTGAGAAATATTCAAAGCGTCGTGCAACTCTTAAAGAAACTGTAATGAACAAAACTCTTTCTCCTGAAGAAAGATTTCAAGCAACGTTGAAGTTGGCTGAATTGCCACGCAACTCTGCAAAAATCAGATTTAGAAATCGTTGTAAATTGACGGGTCGTCCTCGTGGTTACTATTCTAAATTCGGTTTAGCACGTATCAAACTTAGAGATTTGGCTGGATATGGCGAAATCCCTGGTTTAGTAAAATCAAGCTGGTAGGGAGATTATAATAATGTCTATTTCTGATCCATTGGGCGATATGCTCACTCGCATTAGAAACGCACAAAGAGCGAAGAAGACTGAAGTGGTATCACCAGCTTCTCGTTTGCGTGAAAATGTTTTAGAAGTTCTTAAAAAAGAAGGCTACATTGTTGGTTTCGAAAGATACAATGTTAAAGCTGGGATTGACGAACTTCGCATTCAATTGAAGTATCATGAAGGTACTTCTGTAATAACTGAAATTCACCGTGTTTCAAAACCTGGTAGAAGAGTTTATGCAAGTGTAAACGATCTTCCACGTGTTTACAACGGTTTGGGTATTTCTATCATCTCAACATCTGCGGGTGTTATGAGCGATCATGATGCTAGAAAATCTAACGTTGGCGGTGAAGTTCTTTGTCAAGTATTTTAAGGGGGAAGTGATATGTCTAGAATTGGTAAATATCCTGTTATCGTCCCTCAAGGTGTTAATGTTGATATCAAAGACAATGTGGTTACTGCTAAGGGAAAACTCGGCGAACTTCATTATGATTTTGATAACAGCCTTATCAACGTTAAATTGGAAGAAGGTAAAGTAGTTGTTGCTCCTTTATCTGAAAGCAAAAGATCTAGAACTCTATGGGGTACGGTTAAGGCGAGAATTAATAACCTTGTTTTGGGTGTTAATGAAGGCTTTAAGAAAGAGCTAGAACTTATTGGTGTTGGTTACAAATCACGTGTTCAAGGAAGTGAATTAATCCTTTCGATTGGTTTTTCTCATGATGTGATTTTCCCTGCGCCTGAAGGCATTACAATCACTTGCACATCACCAACCCAAATTACTGTGTTTGGTGCTGATAAGGATTTAGTAGGTCAAACTGCGGCTGAAATTCGCGAATATAGAAAACCAGAACCTTACAAAGGAAAAGGAATTCGTTACGTTGGTGAATATGTACGTCGTAAAGAAGGTAAGAAGAAATAAGGAAAAATAAATGAGTACGCCAAGAGAATTGTTTAACAAGAGAAAAGAGCGTGTTAGATATGATTTGAAAAAAGTTTCCGGTGGAAAAAGCAGACTTTCTGTGTTCCGCAGTGGAAAACATATTTATGCGCAAATTATTGACGATGCTAAAGGTTCTACTATCGTTTCCGCATCTACTTTGGATAAAGAAGTTAGAGAGAACGTGAAAAAATCATCTACAATTGAAGCAGCTAGTTTTATTGGTAAGCTTGTAGCTGAAAAAGCATTGAAGTCTGGTTTAAGTGAAGTTGTCTTCGACAGAGGTGGCTACATTTACCATGGTCGTGTAAAAGCTTTGGCTGAAGCTGCAAGAGCAGCTGGCTTGAAATTTTAGGAGATTAGTAAAATGGCACAAGCTATTGATCGTCGTAAGGCAGAAAAGAAAACGGAAGAATTAGTTGAAAAATTAGTTCACGTTAATAGAGTTGCAAAAACTGTAAAAGGTGGTCGCACAATGTCTTTTGCTGCTGTGGTTGTTGTTGGTGACAAAAAAGGTCGCGTTGGCTATGGTTCAGGAAAAGCAACTGAAGTTCCTGATGCTATTGTTAAAGCAACAAACGAAGCAAAAAGAAATATGATTAGAGTTCCTCTTCGTGAGGGTAGAACTCTTCACCACGATATTTTCGGTCGTTATGGTGCAGGTAAGGTTATCCTTAGAACTGCTCCTGCCGGTACTGGAGTTATCGCGGGTGGTGCGATGCGTGCAGTATTTGAAGCTTTGGGAATTCAAGACGTGGTTGCGAAGTCTGTTGGCTCAAACAACCCATACAATATGATTAAAGCAACTTTTGAAGCTTTGAAAGGTAATAATTCTCCAAGAATGATTGCTGCAAAGCGTGGTAAAAAAGTTGGTGATATTGTAAGCCGTCGTGAAAACTCAAACGGTAAAGCTATTGTAGAGGAGGTTTAATCCATGGCTGCGAAAAAAACTATTAAATTAGTTCAAGTTGGAAGTCCAATTGGTCGTCCAAAAGAGCAAAGAGCAGTTCTTATCGGTCTTGGTCTTAACAAGATGGGTAGAGTTTCTGTTCTTGAGGATACTCCTTCAATCAGAGGTATGGTACAAAAGGTATCTCACCTCGTTCGTATCGAAGAATAATTTGGGGGATTTGCTAAAGTGGTGTCATACTTGTAAATTTTTTCCTCGTGTAGTTAAGAATACACGTCGTCAAAAATTTGCTTCGTAGCACGCCACTTTATCTAACCCATTGATTAAATGTTTGTATTAGGTGAATAAAATGAAACTTAATGAATTAAAAGATAACCAAGGAGCTACAAAGAATCGCATTCGCGTTGGTCGTGGAATCGGTAGTGGTAAAGGCAAAACTGGTGGTCGTGGTTATAAAGGTCAAAAATCACGTTCAGGTGTTGCTATCAACGGTTTTGAAGGCGGACAAATGCCGATTTATCGTAGACTTCCTAAGCGTGGATTTAAAAACTACTTTGCTAAAGAATTTGCAGTGGTTAATCTTGACACCCTTCAAAAAGCTGTTGATGCAGGTAAATTGACTGCTTCAGCTGTTGATATTGAAGCTTTGTTGGCGTCAGGAATTATCAGCAAAGAATATGACGGTGTGAGATTGCTTGCTAGAGGCGCAATCACAACTGGCATTACAATTTCTGTAAATTCTGCTTCAAAAGCAGCTGTTGCTGCAATTGAAAAAGCAGGTGGTAAGGTTAATCTTATCCAAGCTTAATTTTTAGGTGTTTTTGTAGGGTGGTTGTGATGCAGTGAATGAGCTGTATGCTTCTGCCCTATAAATTTTTGAATTAGAAATGTTATTTATTTAGGGATTAAATAGAGATGGCATCATTGGCAGAAAAAATGGCAGGCAATATGGATATGTCTGCATTTAGTAAGGCTGAAGAGTTAAAAAAGAGACTTTTGTTCACTGTTTTAGCTTTGATAGTTTTCCGTTTAGGAACTTTTATTCCGCTTCCGGGAATTGACCCAAAAGTTTTGCAAGAAGTTTTCGCAAGAAATTCTGGTGGCATTTTGGGAATGTTTAATATGTTTGCCGGTGGCGCATTGGAGCGTATGACGATTTTTGCGCTTAATATTATGCCATACATTTCAGCCTCAATTATTTTGCAATTGGCTCAGTCAATTGTTCCTTCTTTAGCAGCGATGAAAAAAGAAGGTGAAGCTGGACAAAGAAAAATTACTAAATACACAAGATACTTAACTGTCTTGATTACAATTATTCAAGGTTATGGTATTGCTGTCGGACTTCAGGGAATGGTCGGCACAGGTGGTTCATCTGCTGTTGTTAACCCTGGGTTTGTTTTTGTTTTCACAACGATTGTTTCCCTTGTTGGCGGAACAATGTTTATTGTTTGGTTAGGTGAACAAATCACGGCTCGTGGTGTGGGAAATGGTTCTTCTCTTATTATCACAGTTGGTATTATTGCCAACATTCCAACAGCTTTAGCAAGAACATTTGAACTAGGTAGAGTTGGTTCAATGTCTATGGCTGTTATTTTTGGTTTGTTGTTGATGGCAGCTGGTTTGATTTATATAATTATCTTTGTTGAAAGAGCACAAAGAAGAATTCCAATTCAATATCCAAAAAGACAAGTTGGTGGCAGAATGGCTTCAAGTGAAAGCTCACATCTTCCACTTAAAATTAACCCAACTGGTGTTATTCCTCCAATTTTTGCAAGCTCTCTTTTGTTGCTTCCAGTGACAATTGTTAATCTTGCTGAAAAAGGAAGTGGTTGGTTGTCTGATTTGGGTAGAATGTTGGCACATGGTGAGCCTTTATATTTGGCTCTTTATGCCTTCTTAATTATTTTCTTTGCTTTCTTCTATACTTCTGTGGTTTTCAATCCTGAAGATACAGCAGATAATTTGAAAAAGCATGGCGGATTTATTGCAGGGATTAGACCAGGTAAAAATACAGCAGAATATTTAGATTATGTGATTACAAGACTGACTGTTTTAGGGGCAACATATTTAACTTTGCTTTGTATTTTGCCAGAGATTTTAATTGCTAAATTTTCTGTTCCTTTTATTTTGGGTGGAACAACGCTCCTCATCGTGGTTCAAGTTACCATGGACTTTGTCACTCAAATTCAATCACACTTGATTGCTCACCAGTATGAAAGTTTGATTAAAAAAGCAGCACTTGCTGGAAAAAAGAAAAAGAAATAGGCAGGAAAAGCAATGAGTTTAGGAAATAAAAGATTGCACTTAGTTTTTACTGGAGCCCCAGGTTGCGGTAAAGGAACTCAGGCAAGAATTCTAAAGGAATCTCTTGAAATTCCACATCTTTCCACCGGAGAGATGCTCAGAGCAGAAGCTGCGAAGGCGACCCCTCTTGGGCTAGAGCTTAAGAAAATGCTTGATGAGGGAAATTTTGCAACAGATGAAATGATCATTGAAATGGTCTCTAATCGTATTGATGAACCAGATTGTAAAAATGGGTTCATTCTTGATGGTTTTCCAAGAACATTGCCTCAGGCTGAAGCAATGCAGGCGATGTTCTCAGGAAAAGGTATTAAGCTTGATTATGTTATAGAGATTCAAGTTCCTGATGAAATCATTATGGAGCGAATTTTGGGCAGATATGCCTGTATGAAATGCGGTCAAGGATATCATGAAAAATTTCAGAAACCGAAAATTTATGGTGTTTGCGACAATTGCGGTGGAACAGAGTTTTATAGACGAATCGATGACAACCGAACAACCGTTCAGAATCGTCTGATTAACTATCGAGCTTTGACTTATCCAACAATTCCTTTTTTTGAAAAACAAGGACTCCTTAGAACTGTTGATGGAACAGGCTCTATTGAAGCTGTCGCTAAGAAAGTAAGGGAAGTTTTAGGCTTGGGTTCTGAGTGATGTTTTTCATTACTTATGCTGAGTTTTGAGGAAAAGTAAAAAAAAATTTAAAAAAATGAAAAAAAATCATTTTTTTAGTAAATGGGTAGTTGACACTAACAAATATTAGCCTATAATCCGGCTTAATTTTGAGAAGTGGTGATCAACTTTTTGAAAATGGTAAAATATTAGAAAATGGAGATTTGGTTTTGGCTCGTATAGCTGGTGTAAATATTCCAACCGCCAAAAGAGTAGAAGTGGCTTTGACTTATATTTTTGGTATTGGTAGAAAATCTGCTCAAGACATTTGTGAGAAATCAGGAATTACTTCAGAACGCCGCGTTCATCAGTTGTCTGATGACGAGGTGTCAAAAATTCGTGAAGTAATTGATACTGATTACCTTGTGGAAGGTGAGCTTCGTCGTGAAGTTAACGTTAACATCAAAAGATTGATGGATCTTGGATGTTATAGAGGTTTAAGACATCGTAAAGGGTTGCCTGTTCGTGGACAAAGTACTAAGCAAAATGCTAGAACACGTAAGGGTAAACGTAAAACTGTTGCGAATAAGAAGAAATAAGGTAGGATAACAAATGGCAAAAGTAGCACAACGTGTTAAAAAGAAAGAGAAAAAGAATATTACGGCTGGGATTGCTCACGTAAATTCTACTTTCAACAACACAAGAATAACAATAACTGATGCTCAAGGCAACACAGTTGCTTGGTGTACAGCAGGTGCTCAAGGCTTTAAGGGTTCTAGAAAATCTACCCCTTATGCTGCACAAATTTCTGCTGAAGAAGCTGGTAAAAAAGCTCAAGAGCATGGTATGAAAACTTTAGAAGTTGAAGTTAAAGGACCTGGATCTGGTCGTGAGTCTGCGATTAGAGCATTGCAAGCAATAGGTTTCACAATCACAGCTATTCGTGATGTTACACCTATTCCTCACAATGGTTGTCGTATGAAGAAGAGACGTAGAGTCTAGTCGAGTTTTTAGATAGTGAGGCTCTCAAGGCCTCGCCGTCTTTTGATTTCTGAAATATGAAATTTTATGTGCACATAATATAAAAATAAAGAGGACATACCGGTGATTCAAAAGAATTGGCAAGAACTTATTAAACCTACTAATTTAGACGTTGTTAACGAAAGTGCAAGCAGAGCTAAAATAGTAGTCGAGCCTCTTGAGAGAGGTTTTGGTCTAACTTTGGGTAATGCATTGAGAAGAGTTTTACTTTCTTCTTTGCAAGGTGGCGCTGTAACAGCTGTCAAAATTGACGGTGTTTTGCATGAGTTCACTGTAATCCCAGGTGTTAAAGAAGATGTTACAGACATTATTTTAAACATTAAAGGTTTGGCTGTTGCCGTTGAAGGCGAAGGCACAAAAACAATGAGCCTTAAAGCAGAAGGTCCATGCGAAGTTACCGCTGCAATGATTCAAACAGGACATGATGTTGAAATCAAAAATCCTAATCATTTCATTTGCACATTGGACGCTGGCGCAAAAATTAATGTTGAATTTACTGTCGGAACCGGAAAAGGCTATGTTCCTGCATATCAAAACAAAGCCGCTGATGCACCAATTGGGGTGATTGCAGTTGATGCAATTTATTCTCCAGTTAAAAAAGTTTCTTACAAAGTTGAGAATACTCGTGTTGGTCAAGTGACTGACTATGACAAACTCACACTCGTAATTGAAACAAATGGTGTTATCACGCCTGAAGATGCGATTGCATATTCAGCAAGAATTTTGCAAGATCAACTTAAGCCTTTCATTAACTTTGATGAACCTGAAGTTGAAACAAAAGCAGAAAAAGAAGAACTTCCATTTAACAGAAATCTTCTTAAAAAAGTTGAAGAGCTTGAACTTTCTGTTCGTTCTGCAAATTGCTTGAAGAATGATAACATTGTTTATATTGGTGATTTGGTTCAAAAAACAGAAGCAGAAATGCTCAGAACACCAAACTTTGGTAGAAAATCTTTGAATGAAATCAAAGAAGTTCTTACAAAAATGGGTATCCACCTCGGCATGGAAGTTGTTGGTTGGCCACCTGAAAATATTGAAGATTTGATTCGTCGCGTTGACGAACACTTCTAGAATTTTACAAGAGGGTTATCATACTTGATATTTTTTTCTTTCGTGTAGTTTTTCTACACCTCACTCAAAAATATCTTTGTAGCATAGCCCTCTATTAAAATTTTAAGAAATTAGGTTAGATTTAAATTTTGTATTTAACCTTTAATTTGCCGATATATATCTTTGTGTTTTAGGGTAGTATCGGTCTGTATTATCCGCTTTGCATGCAAAGCATTAGAGAAAAGGAAAAAATGATGAGACACGGAATGAAACATAGAAAATTCAGCATGACAACAAGCCAAAGAAGAGCATTGTTCTCAAACTTGACAGCTGCTTTGTTGAACCATGAACAAATTAAAATTACTTTGCAAAGAGCAAAAGAACTCAGAACTTTCGCTGACAATATGATCACTTTGGCAAAAAAAGGTGACCTCGCAAGTCGCAGAAGAGCAAATTCATTTCTTCGTAATAAAGAAGTTGTGTCTAAGCTTTTCTCTACATTAGGTGAAAGATATAAAGACCGTAACGGTGGTTATACTCGTGTTCTTAAAGCTGGTTTTAGATATGGCGATGCTGCTGATATGGCAATCATTGAATTGGTTGACAGAGATGTTGCTGCCAAAGGTGCTGAAGACTTGGCTAGAGTTGCTGCTGAAAAAGTTGCTGCTGCGGAAGCTGCAAAAGCAGAATAGTTCTTTAGAACATTTTATATAAAAGAAACGAATCGAGAAATCGGTTCGTTTTTTTGTGTAGACAGGTTTTGTTAAGTGTGATAATTTGCCATCTCATTTACTATGATTTATGTATTATTAAAATAAAATTATATGAAAAAAGAGATTTTATCAGAAGAAAAAGCCTTGCTTGAAGGCAAGATTGGTTACTTCGTCCCCATTGAGCAACTAAAACTTTCTCAAAGAACCCTGAATTTTTTACGATACTTGAATTGTCCATATTTAGGTGAAGTATTGATGTATTCCGAAGAAGATGTTTTAAAGTTTAGAAACATCGGTGAAAAAAGTTTGAAAGAACTTAAGGAAATACTCAAAAAATTTGAGTTAACTTTTAGTCATTCTTTTGAGCATGTTGATTGGCTACCCGATAACCATATGGAGATTTCCCAAAAATATTTTCCACCGTTTATTAGTGTGGAGAAAGCTTTTGAGTTGTTTTGGCAGGGTAAGGTTTTTGACATTAGAAAGTCGGAGATAAATGAAGGGCTATTAATTCCTCTGACATTTATTCCCACTTTTGCTTCTCGCCATTTTAATTGGCTTTCTGAGATGGGTTATACGCTTGTTGGTGATTTGGTTTCAAGTTTACAGTTGCAAGCGCGTAAGCAATATAAAGCTAATAGACCTAATTATTTCAATGCGTTTTATGACTTAATTGAGAAACTTGGTTTTGAGTATAAAGATTGCTCTGTAAATTGGAAATCTGCAGGAGATATCTATTCTTTGTCTGCAAAGAAATTTCCTAATCAGGAGCTTGTTATTGCTTTTATCGAGAAACATAACAAAGCTTAGCTGTTAATTATCTTCAAAGCGAATCGAGAAATCGGTTCGCTTTTTTGGGTTTAAAACTAAGAGCTTGCTAATTGATGAATTTTGTTTAAAACTTATAGAAGTTTTTTTAGAGAAAGGAGTTGAAAATGGAAAAACTTGTCAGAGATAAAATTCCTGAAATAATTGCTTCTATGTCAAACTCTCTCGTGAACTCTGTTCTCATTATAAGAACATTTTTTTAGAGTTGTTCTGTCTTAAAAATTTTAAGAAACCAAAATTCGTTTAATTTAAAAAACTTTAATTATGGAAAAAAATGAAATTGCTTTGTCTCAGGCAGAGCTTGATTCGTTAAATTCGTTGTCTTGGAATTTTATTCTTTTTCTTGGGTTCCTCTTTTCAGGCGTGGTCCTGTTTTTATGGGGTTTTGTGAGCTTTTTCTATTGGCTTGGTCGCAAAAGCTATCAGAAGATTTTGAAAGCTCGTTTTAGAAATTATGTTCTCATTCAAAAAATTGATAAAGAACATAATATTGTGATAAGTAAATCTGGTTTCTATGGTATTTCTCGAGGAATGAGGCTGATTAAGAAACCCGTTTTTCAAAAAATTACATTGAGAGCAGATTATGTTCTTGTTTTTCAAGAACATGGTGAAAAGGCTTTCGTTCCTTTTCAGATGCTCAAAAAAAATCCGAAGATTTAATTCTTCGGGTTTTTTATTTTATTTGGTTTTCTTAGTTATCTCTAACAAGAATGCCTTTGTTCAAAATGAATTTTGGCGCTCTGCCAGAAAAAGCATTGAACTTTTTGGCAAGGTGCAAAGCTTCATGGTCAAAATTGTTGACTTTGCCATTGTTGTTATTGTTTTGTCTTTGGCGGTCTTTGTTTTCTTGTCTTTCTCTGTTGTTATTTCTTTCTCTTCTTGGAGCTCGTGTCTCTTCTTGTTTTGCTTCAACAGGTTCTGAGTCTGCTTTTTGCTCAATGTTTTGTTCAGCAATCTCTGCTTCTTGTTCTTTTGCCTTGTCGATTTTAATTTCTTCTGGCGCTTTCAAAATTTTATCAAGAATGCTTTGTGTTTCTTTTGAACGGCGATTTGTGTAAACAATGTTTTGTTTTTCACTTGGTAAAATGTCGAGAATCTTTTCCAAGTTTTCAAGTTGCTTGTGTTTTTTGATTAGGTTGATGTCATCAACAACCAAAATATTGATGTTTGATAAATCAACTTTGCTTTCTTCAATGAGTTCCAATAAAAGGTCTGGAGAACCAATAATGACATTAGCTTCATTGTCAATGTCTTCATCGCCTTCAGTGATGGTTGCTTCATTGATTTCATGATATTTATTAAACACAGCAAAACGATCTGAAATGGTCACAGAATCTTCTGAAGATGGTGTGATAATCAAAATGTTTTGTCTTTCGTGTTTGCTGATGATGTCAATGAGAGGGAAAACATATGAGGTGGTTTTGCCACATTTTTGTGGGGCGATGGTAAAAACATCTTTGCCTTGTAGAATTGAAGGAATGACATCTGTTTGCACAGTTGTTGGTTTTCTAATGCCAAATTCTTTAATTGCTTTGATGGTTTTTTCGCTTAAACCCATTTCCGTAAAATTCATTTTTTTCCCTTGCAATAATATGTTTATGTTTTACCAGATACTATTGATTTTCTAAGGTTTAGTCAATAGTAAAAAGCCCTCTGTTTGCATATTTCAGAGCGCTTTTTACTTTTGTTGCTTACTAGAGATTATGAGTTATCACTTAAGTTCTCTATGGTTGCTTTTTTTTTAGTCTCCATAGATATTTTTATATCTCTCTTCAGCATTTAGCGCCCAAGGGTTTTTACTCGCATTCCAAGGATTAAGGCATGTCCAACTGATTCCTTCCATACATCTACAAGAACCATTCCAGCAAGTTTGTAGGTAATTGTTAGGATATGATGCACTTAAATCTTTACAGTCACTACTTACGGTGCATGGTTCTCTCCAATAATCTGTACAGTTTTGGTAGCAATGTTTTCCACTGGCTATTTGGACGATATTTGGACCCATACAAACCACGCCATAAGGTTCATATTCATAAGTATTTGCATAATCTTCACAGGTTTTATACTGACAATCTTTGTAGCAAGTTTTTCCTGCATAACTGGTCGAGTTACATTTATGGTCATTACTTGGTGCTGCATCTAGATATCCTCCCTCAGCACAGCTCTTATTTGTACAATTTTGATAGCAAGTTAATCCATTATAAGAAATTGACTTGCAGTTTTGTTCAGTTGGAACTGCGGCCAAATATCCAGCTTCTGTACAATTCTTGTTTACACAGTCTTTATAACAAGTTGTGCCATTGTAAGTGAAGGAAGTACATTTTTGATTAGAAGGAGCGGAAGATAGATATCCCCCTTCTGAACAGCTCATATTTTTACAATTACGATAACAAGTTAGTCCAAAATATGAAACAGTTGAACAGGTTTGATTGGCAGGAACTGCAGTAAGGTATCCGCCATCAGAGCAGGTTTTATCTTTACAATTTTTATAACAATCTATTCCGTTATATGAAACATAGGTGCAATTTTGATTATAAGGTTCAGAAGAGACATATCCTCCGTCGCTACAGTTTATTTGTTTACAATTGGAATATTTCGTTCCTTCAGAGTCATAACATGAGGTAGCACCAGACGTTCCGCCATTGTCACATTTTTGAAAATTACTATTACATTTACAAGATTGATATTTCCCATCACAACTTGTTCCAACCCCAATTAGATTTCCGCTACAAGTTTGAGAATAAGTGGAAGGACACGTGCATTTTTCATATTTTCCACCACAAGAATTGCCACTTAGAGTTTTAGGTGAAGAACAGTTTGTTGTGTCATATTGATATTTGTCTTCACATTTACAAGTTTCGTAATAGGTGTTGTCACAGACTTTTCCTCCGAGAACTTTGCCTGTTTCTGTACAGTTTGAGACAGTATAAGGATAAAGAGAAAGGTCGCATTTACAAAACTTATAAGTATTTCCATTGGGGCATTTTTGAAAGAGAGATTTTCCCTCTCCACAATTTGAACTATTATAAAAATATCCCATCAATTGACAGGGTTTATTACTGACTCCATCATTGTTTCCTTGGGGTTTAGTAATAAAATAAACGCCAGCGAAGGCATTATTAGTTAATATGAAGCTTGAATAAAAAAGTAAAAAAGCTCCCAAAAAGATGAAATATGACTTCTTCATGGCACGACTCCTCATAGTTGTAAGAAAAAATCTTCTTATACAACCAATGATAATCCTTTTTTTTTTTTTTGCAAGAGAAAATGAGTCGCGAAATTATGAAACTTTTATTGCAGTTAATCTTAATCTAATTATTTAAGGTTTGTTTTTTCTAAGACCTAAAAAAAAGCCTCGTTAAACGAGGCTTAAAGATTTTTAGTTATGCTCTATTATAAACATCTTCATAGCGAATAATGTCGTTTTCATCAAGCTTTTCTCCAGTCTGAATTTCAATAAACTCAACATCTGAAGCAGAATTATTTTGAATGCGGTGTTTTACGGTGACAGGAATATAAATTGACTCATTGGCTTTTTTAGGAAGTTTTTCTTCGCCTAAAGTGACAATTGCTTCTCCTTTAACAATAATCCAATGTTCAGAGCGGAAATTGTGACTTTGCAAAGAAAGAATGCCTCCTGAGATGACTTTGATTCTTTTAACGCAAAAATTTGCATCAGAATCCAAAACTTCCCAAGTTCCCCAAGGACGGGTGTCTTTATCGCCTCTTTTATATGTATTTGTCATGTTTGCCTCTTTAATTTGTTATAAGTTGATATTATTTCTTGATGAAAATTAATATAGGCAATATAACTAAAATCGCAAGGTAAAAATTTTTTGGATATGATAAATGGTAACAGCATCAATTGACAAGACTGTGGTGGTCATTAAGTCTATTAGAGGGTTTATAGAAAGCCCCGTTGCTGTTCAGGAAAAATTTAATAAAATTGCTGAGCTTATTGCGGAAGTGATGAAAGTTGAAGCAGCTGCTTGTTACGTTGGCTTTGATGAAACATATCTGGAACTTTTTGGGGCTTATGGCTTTAAAAAAGATGCGGTAAACCGTGTGACAGTCAGATATGGAGAGGGCATCGTTGGAGATGTTGCAAAATTCAAACGTTCAATTTCTTTGGCAGATGTCTGGCGTTATCCAAACTTTTCATATAAACCAGATATTGGAGAAGAAAATTATAAGTCTTTTCTTGGTGTTCCTCTCATTCGTTGGGATAGGGCAATCGGTGTTCTGACGGTTCAAAAAGAAGAAAATTATGAATTTTCCGATAAGGAAAAGGATTTTCTTGAAACAATTGCGATGATTCTTTCAGAATTTGTGGTTTCTGATGAAGTTAATGAATATAAACGCAAAGTTAGTGAAGAAAAAGGGGCAATTCTTAAAGACAAAGTTCGTGGAGTTAGTCTGAGCAAGGGCTATGGAATGGGCAATGTTGTTGTTCATAAGCGCTGCAATGCCATCACGAAAATCTTTGCTGAAAATAAAGAATTTGAGTTGGAAAGACTCAAAGAAGCTCATACCAAGATGAATGATGACTTGGATAAAAAGTTTAAAAACACCCAACTAGGCATTGGACAACATGTTGACATTTTAGATGCTTATATGATGTTTGCCAAAGATAAGGGGTGGTATAAAAAAATTGAGAGCAATGTTGAAAGTGGAATGACCGCAGAGGCCGCCATTGAGCGAGCTTATGAAGATATGTGGAATAGGCTTTCCGCAACGACAGATTCTTATTTGAAAGAGCGGTTACACGACTTGCGAGATGTTGCCGATAGACTTCAGTCTTATCTGCGAGGTGATTTTGGCGTAACACAAGAAATTGAGAGTGATAATATCATCGTTGTTGCCAAAGTGATGGGTCCTGCTGATTTGATGGATTATGACTATACGAAAATTCGGGGACTTATCATTGAAGACGGCACGCCAACCATGCACGTTTCAATTGTTGCAAAAGCTTTGGGAATTCCTGTTATCGCCAAGATTAAGGGAATTTATGACGAGATTAAATCGGGTGAATTCTTGGCAATTGATGGTGAAGAGGGATATGTTTATACCAATCCATCAAACCTCATTCAAGAAAGAATTAAGAAGAAAATTGCTGAACGAAAAAAACAACTTGCAAAGTTGGAAAGCCTCAAAGGATTGCCGGCAAGAAGTTTAGATGATGTCGATTTTCATATGTTTGTTAATATTGGGCTTTCGTTTGACATTGACTATATTGAAACAACAAATTGTGAAGGTGTTGGGCTTTATCGTACGGAAATTCCGTTTATGTCGGCTTCGGCGATGCCGAGTGTTGATGAGCAATTTGTTTTTTATAAAGAGTTGATGGACAGGGTTGGAGATAAAAAAGCAACCTTTAGAAGTTTAGATGTTGGGTCTGATAAGCTTTTGCCTTATTGGTCAGGGGTGCTTGAAGAAAACCCTGCAATTGGTTGGCGTTCTATTCGAATTACGCTTGATAGACGAGCCATTTTGCGTAAACAGCTTCGTGCTTTCCTCAGAGCGGCTGCTGGAAAGGAAATTAGCATTATGTTTCCAATGATTGCGGATATGGAAGAGTTTTTGGAAGCCAAAGAAACGTTGATGATTGAGTTGGAAAAAGAGAAGAAAAAAGGCAATCAAGTTCCTAAAAAGGTTAATGTGGGCTTGATGGTTGAAGTGCCTTCCGTTGTCTTTCAACTAGATGAAATTTTGGCGCATGCAGATTTTATTTCAATTGGCACGAATGACTTGTCGCAATTTATCTTTGCTTGTGACAGGGGAAATGCTCGCTTGAATGATAGATATGATGTGCTTTCTGCCCCGTTTTTAAGAGTGATGAAAGACATCGTTGAAAAAGCAAATGAGGCAGGCGTTTTCTGTTCTGTTTGTGGAGAAATGGCAAGTAACCCTATTGAAACGTTGGCTTTGGTCGGTCTTGGGTTTAGAAATTTTTCTTGTTCTGGCTCTTCTTTTGGAAAAGTTAAGAGTATGATTCGAACAACAAGAGTTGATGAGATTGAAGATTATATAAGCTCTTTGCTCAAATCTTCACAGAAAACATTTCGCCCACAATTAATTTCATATGCTTATGATCATGCTATTGAAATTTATTAACAACTATGATAAACCTACAAAAATATGATAAAAACTAAGGAAGCGCCCGTGAAAAAAGAAGAAATATTAAATATAAAAGAGCCAAAAGAAGCGATAGAAACTCTTGATGCTAAAACAGAAGAAAATGTTTCTCCCAAAGTTGGAGATGTTATTTCTCAAAAACGCCAGTTTCAAAAGATGGATATTTTGGAAGTTGCAGATAAGCTCAGAATTAGAAAAATCTATCTTGAAGCCATTGAAAATAATGATTATGAAACATTACCTGCTTTCCCTTATGGCGTTGGTTTTGTGCGTTCCTATGCAGATTTTTTAGGGCTTGATGGTGCAGCTCTTGCAGATGAATATAAAAAAGAAACGAATCTGAAAGAAAAAACGAATCTTAGAGTTATTGATAATGGAGATATTGTGAATGATTCAACAATTCCAAGCCAAGCTTATCTTGTCTTGAGTGTTGTTGCTGTTTTGCTTATCTATTTCGGTTGGGTTTTCGTAAATAAATATTACAATATTCTTCCACAAGAAGTTGTCGAGAATGAAGCTATTGAACAAGATTCTCTTTTGGATACGGATGATGTTGAGGTGCAACCCGAAGTTCAGGTGATTGATATGACGAATCAAACCGTCATTGAAGATTCTCAGATTATTGTTGAAGCAGGCGATTTTGTTGAAGAAAGTCTTATTCCTTTTGCTGAAACACCAGCCACTGTTGAGGCTCCAGTTGAAGAAGAGAAGGGAGCACAAGAAGCAGAAAAGACACCTCTCACAGGGGAAGGGGTTGAAATTTTGATGACAAATGAAACTTGGTTTGAAGCGAAAGATGGAAATAAGCTTTTTGTGAGTAAAGAATTTAAAAAAGGCGATTATTATAAAGTGCCTAATTTTCCTAATATGATTGTTTCAATTGGCAGACCTAATGCAGCAGAAGTTTATGTGAATGGGAAGTTGACACCCGTTTTCACAGCTTATAAAAAAATGAATGTGAGCTTGGATAAGTTCTTAGAAACAGCAGAACATTAAAGCAGAATAAATTTTCAGAAAATAGCAGGTTTTTCTTACTTGCTATTTTCTTTTGTTTTTATATATTTAAAAAAATGACAGGGAATTGAGAAATGAGTAAATTACAAGCAGCAAGAGGAACACGAGATTTATATGGTCAAGACAAACTCAAAATGAAAAAAGTTGTTGAGGTTGGCTCTTGTGTGGTTGAAAGATATGGCTTCGAAGAAATTGAAACACCAGTGTTTGAGTTCACAGAAGTTTTTGCAAGAAATATTGGTGAAACCACAGATATCGTTTCTAAAGAAATGTATAGCTTTGAAAAAAGCGGTGATAATTTAACGCTTCGTCCTGAGGGAACAGCTGGGGTTGTGCGTGCGTTTGTTTCTAATGGTATGCAAAGACAATTGCCTCTCAAGTTTTACTATCATGGTCCAATGTTTAGATATGAACGTCCTCAGAAAGGTCGTTACCGCCAACTTACTCAGTTTGGGGTTGAACTTTTGGGTGTTGAAAGTCCGCAAGTTGATGTTGAAGTGATTGCAATGGCATATAACTTCTTAGAAGAACTAGGTTTGGCAGGAAAAGTTGTTGTTGAAATCAACTCTTTAGGGGATGCCGAAAGCCGAGATATTTACCGTGAAAAATTGGTGACATATTTGAAGGGGCATTATGAAAATCTTTCTGAAGATAGTAAAAATAGACTAGAGAAAAACCCACTTCGTGTGCTTGATTCTAAAGAAGATTGCGATAAAGAAATTGTGGCAAATGCGCCGCTTTATAGCGAAAGCTTGAACGAAGCCTCTAAAGCCTTTTTTGCAGATGTCATTAAAGGGTTAGACAATCTTGGCATAAAATATCGTGTGAATGATAGGCTTGTTCGTGGTTTGGATTATTATAATCACACTGTTTTTGAATTGGTAACAGATAAGCTTGGTGCTCAAGGCACGGTTTTGGCTGGTGGTCGTTATAATGGGTTGGTCGCTCAAATGGGCGGTGGCGACGTTGCTGGAATTGGCTGGGCAGGCGGTGTTGATAGACTTGCTTTGCTGCTTGATGACGACATTGAAGTTGCTCGTCCTGTGGCTCTCATTCCAACTGGCGACGATGTTTATGACAAGGCAATGGAAATTGCTTATAATTTGCGTAAAGCTGGCTTGAAAATTGAATATTCATATTCAGGAAACTTCAAAAAACGTTTTGAAAAAGCCAATAAGGTTAATGCTTCTAAAGCAGTGATTATTGGTGCTGATGAGCTTGTTAAAGGTGAAGTCGTTGTGAAAGATTTAGATAGTGGAGAACAAAAGAATGTTTCTCTTGAAAAATTAATTGAGGAATTGAGTTAATGAATTTTATTGAGAAATTATCCCAAGTTGTGAATCGTTTTGACGAGCTGAATGCCTTGTTATCTTCTCCAAATGTCAATTCAGATGATATGGTAAAGATGAATAAAGAACTTTCAAATTTGACGCCGATTGTTGAAGCTATCAAAGCATATCAAATCATGGAAAAAAATATGAAAGATGCAGATGCAATGATGCATGATGCGTCTATGGATAAGGAAATGAAGGAACTTGCTGAACTTGAATATTATGAGTTGAAAGAGCAGCTTCCTGAAAAAGAAAAAGAGATTAAAATTTTGCTTCTTCCAAAAGATGAAGAAGATGAAAAGAATGCGATTTTAGAAGTTCGTGCAGGAACTGGCGGTGACGAGGCGGCTCTTTTTGGAGCAGTTTTGTTTGGCATGTATCAAAGATATGCTCAACTCCAAGGGTGGAAATTTGAAATTCTTGATGTGAATGAAAATGGCATTGGTGGATATAAAGAAGCTTCTGCGAGTATCACCGGAAAAGACGTTTTCTCAAAGCTCAAATTTGAATCTGGGGCACATCGTGTGCAACGTGTTCCAGTTACCGAATCTCAAGGACGTGTTCATACATCAGCAGCAACCGTTGCAGTCTTGCCGGAAGTTGAAGAAGTGGATTTATATATTAATCCTGCTGATTTGAAAATTGACGTTTATCGTGCCTCTGGTGCAGGTGGACAACACGTTAACAAAACAGAATCTGCGGTTCGTATTACGCACTTGCCAACCAACACAGTTGTTCAATGTCAAGATGGTCGTTCACAGTTCAAAAACAAAGAAAGTGCCATGCGTCAGCTTCGTGCAAAACTTTATGACACGCAAAAAGCAACCAAAGATGCTGTCTATTCAGAACGCCGTAAACTTCAAGTTGGAAGTGGTGACAGAAGCGAACGAATCCGCACCTATAACTATCCGCAAGGTCGTGTAACCGATCATCGTATCAATCTAACCCTCTATAAACTAGAAGATGTTGTTAGTGGTGACTCTTTGAGTGAACTCATTGATGCCCTCGTTTCAGAAGATCAGGCGCAGCGTCTTCTTGAACTCGACTAAACAAAAAACTTGCTCTGTGGGCGATTGATACAGAATTTTCAGATATTTTATTCGGTCACGTACTTCTGTGTACGCTCCCTCATAAAATTCCTTAATTCTTATCACTCGCCTCACATATCAAATTTTTTTCTTCACTAAAAATAAAGATTCTGTAAGTTAGGATGTTGATTATCATCTTTTCTTGTGAGGAACTTTTAGATGCTGAAATATATGGAAAATCTTTACGAAATTAGAAATTTACGTAAAAATGTTTGCCACATCAAAAATTCGGTTATGTATTCAAAATGGACATTTCCAACCGCGAATGGAAGTTTTAATCCAACTTACATTGAAAAATTAGATAAGCAAATTCTGGAGGAAATTCTTTTTGAAACTCAAAATTATCAAACAATTCTACAATCTCCTAAAGAAGATTTAGATAAAAACTTTCCTGATGTTCTTGAAACAGGAGAGGAAATTATTGTTTATGGGCTTGAGCAAAAAACACCCTTCTTGGTTGACGAAAGGCTGACTTTAAAACTTGTGAAAAATAAAACAGATTTGTTGTTGTGGGGAAGAATTGCAAGCCAAATATACTCTTCCTTTGATGCGGATTTTATTTATGCTTCGTTCAAAAAAGATTTAAAGAAAGATTATGCCACATATTTTATTGTCTATAAGGACAAGGTCCCTGTTGCGGTTTCTCAAATCATTCGTGGTGGTGGGTATTCGGCAGTTTATTGGGTTGGTGTTCTTGAAAAACACAGAGGGGCAGGTTTAGGAAAAGAATTGACCAAGCTCACATTGAATTATGAAATCCAAAATCATCGCTATAAATTTTTATTAACCGCTTCCGAGCAAGGGCTAAAAATTTACGAAAAACTTGGATTTAAGCCCGTTGAAAAATTTTATAACTACAAATTTAAATAGCGACTAATGCTCTTTAATCTTTTTGACTTTTTCAATGATTCTTGCATATATTGGATACATATGGTTATCGGCAAAATCTAGCACCTTTTCAACATCAATCCATGTTAGAGCAGAATTTTCTTCTTCATTAATGATGAGTTTTTCGTTTTCATCTGCTTCAAATAAGAAAACAAAAGTGAGGTGTAGATGTGCATTGATAGATTCTCCTTTTCTCACATGAGGGATTACAAATTCCATATTTATATCAAATGGATTTCCATCGTTTAGGGTTTTGATATTTTTTAGCCCTGTTTCTTCTTCCGTTTCTCTCAATGCCACATTCAACAAATTTGTTTCGCCATCTGCGTGTCCACCAATCCAATTATAACTCTTATAGATGTTATGGTGAGCCATTAAGACTTTTGTTCTTTCCTTATTCACAATCCATGCTGAGCCACAAGCATGACCAAGAATATTGCTTCGGCAATAGATGTTCTCTTTGAACTTTTCCACAAAGGTTCTAATCGCTTCAACAGAGGCTTTTTCAGCTTCATCATATGGAACATAAGTGTTTATAAAATCAATTGTTTTCATGGAAAATCCTCGTGAATATTTTTATATTTAATTTATAACTTATTATTTTCAAAGTTCAATCGTTTTTCTCACTTTACTTTGTTCTTGTTTTGTTCTATATATTTTATAGGAATATGGAGGGCGGAATGAGTGGGTTGAAGATAAGTTCTTTAGAAATTAAGTCAGAGGTCGAGTTGCCTTTTGCAGAGCAAGGGGTTCGGGCTGGGTTTCCGAGTCCGGCACAAGACTTTATGGAAAATTCAATAGATTTGAACAAGGAGCTTATTAAGCATCCTGCAAGCACCTTCTTTGCTCGAGTTTATGGAAAGAGTATGATCGATTCTGGCGTTGATGAGGGAGATATTCTGGTGATTGATAAATCTCTTGAGCCTAAAAATGGTGATATGGCAGTTTGTTATGTCGATGGTGAATTTACGCTGAAATATATTAAAGTTGCTCAAAATGAAATCTGGTTAATGTCCGCGAATCGTGATTTTTCACCGCTTAAAATTACCCCGCAAAATGAATTTATGATTTGGGGAGTTGTCACATATTCCATCAAAAATCAACATAAAAGAGTTTAAAAATGTATGGTCTTTTAGACTGCAATAATTTTTTTGTGAGTTGTGAACGGGCGTTTAATCCGTCGCTTAATGGCAAAGCGGTTGGCGTGTTGAGCAGTAATGACGGTTGTGTCGTGGCTCGTTCAAATGAGTTGAAAGCACTGGGTGTTAAAATGGGAACGCCCATGTATCAGATTAAAAATTTGATAGACAGAGGTGAGGTGACAGTTCTGTCGTCAAACTACACACTTTATGGAGATATGTCGGCAAGAGTGATGCGTGTGCTTCAAGAGAATGCTAAAAATCTTGAAATATATTCCATTGATGAGGCATTTTTTGATGTTGGTACAAATGAACATTCTGAAGCATATGTGAGAAAGTTGGCAAAGACGGTGACTAAATCAACAGGCATTCCAGTTTCTATTGGGGTTGCAGAAACAAAAACTTTGGCAAAAATTGCGAACCATTTTGCAAAGAAATATAAAAAATATAATCAAGTTTGTTTAATGGAAACACCTGAAAAAAGGGAAAAGGCATTAAGGCTCACACCCATTGGAGATGTTTGGGGTGTGGGGCGTAAGAGCATTGAAAAAATGAGGTTTGAAGGGATCTTTACCGCTTATGATTTTATGCAGAAAAACCGTGCATGGGTCAGAAAAAATTTTATGCTAACAGGTGAAAGAGTTTGGCAAGAATTAAATGGTGAGCCATGTGTTGATTTAGTTCCAAAAAAAAGCAAAAAGCAGATTTGCACCTCACGAAGTTTTGGCGAAATGGTTGAAGATTTGGAAACGCTTTCTCAAGCCGTTTCTTCCTTTGCTTCTGATTGTGCTTATAAGCTTCGTTCTCAAAAATCTTGTGCCAATGCGGTGATGGTGTTTATTTATACAAATCGGTTTCGAACGGATTTACCTCAATATATGCAAAGCAAAATCATTCCTTTTTCTGTGGCAACTTCTGACACTTTAGAAATTGTCAATGCGTCGCTTTATGCTTTGAAAAAGATTTTTATGAGCGGGTTTAAGTATAAGAAGGCAGGGGTTGTGGTGATGGACGTGGTCTCAGAATCGACGGTTCAGCAAAATTTGTTTGATGTTAAAAATAGGAGAAAAGCAGAAAATTTGATGAAGGTGATTGATAAGATAAATGATGACTATCGCTATGGGGTTGTTAAACTTGCGGTTCAAGGGGTTGAGGAAAACTGGAAGTTAAGACGAGAGAATTTGTCGCCAAATTATACGACAAAGCTTTCAGAGATTATTAAAGTTAAAATTTAAGCACCAAAACCAGCAAGGTTAAGGTGCTTGAAACTTAAATTTTAAAGAGCGGATTTTCTAGTCCCTCCGGAAGCTCATCTCGTGAAAAAACATATTCCTCGACATCGTCGGGGTGAATGAGATTTTGTTCGTTTGAGAGTGAAAAAGATTCTCCTTTTTTGAGGTTGTCATCAATCACTTTTCCTAAAACTATATGTTTTTGAGGGGAAAAGAAAATTTCTTTGCCAATGCATGGAAATTTTTTTAAGTTGACAATGCTTTTTAGGTAACTTGGTGGGTTGACGGAATAGAGCAAGATTTTTTCGCCCCGTTTTTCGGCTTCAAGCATGGCATTATATAACTTCAGATTAAATTCACCGTCAAAGCCTAAAAGTGTTCCCATCACATTTACCAAAGAATAGTCAACAATGATGATTGATTTGTCTTTTTTTAAAATTTCCTGATAATTCATAAATAAGTGTTTTAAAATTAATAATTATTGTTTGCGGGCACTATAACATTCCATGAGGCTTTTTTCAAGTAGAGAAAAATGGGAGATTTGTTTCAGAATAACTTTTCTTTTGTTGTTGTATAAGTTTTCATCTTTCGCTATGATATGGGCATATTTTATAGGGAAAAGAATGTCAGATCCTAAGTTCATACATCTTCGTGTTCACACGGCATATTCATTGTCTCAAGGAGCAATGAAAATTAAGGCTTTGCTTCCGAAAGCAAAGGCGCTTGGGTTTTCTGCTTTAGCCATCACAGATACGGCAAATATGTTTGGGGTGAAAGAATTTTCAGCACTTGCTCCCAAAGAAGGAATTAAGCCCATTATTGGTTGTCAGTTTTATCTGAGAAATGATGATGCGAATGACCCTTTCAAATCTAAGGGAATGACCGTTGAACCTGATAAGATTGTGATTTTGGTGCAAAATCTTGAAGGCTATCAAAATATTATGCATTTGATGAAAGCTTCTTATTTGGATAATATGGGATCTGCCGAGAAACCACAGCTGTTGCTTTCAGATATTGAAAAATATCATGAAGGATTGATTTTGCTTAGTGGTGGATTTGAAGGTCCAGTTGGGCGTCTTTATCTTGAAAATAGAGCCTCAGAAGCGGAAGTTTTATTCAAAAAATTTAAAGATCTTTTTCAAGACCGTTTCTATACTGAAGTTTCTCGTGTGGGTTATGAAGATGAGAAAAAAACTGAAGATTATTTTATCGATTTAGCTTATAAATATGATGTGCCTTTAGTGGCAACAAATGAGGCTTTTTTCTTCACGTCAGAGATGTATGAGGCTCACGATGCTTTGGTGTGTATTGCTGAGGGGGAATATGTCGCGAATGATAATCGCAAAAAGTTTTCACCGAATAATCGTCTCAGAACCCAAGATGAAATGATTGAGATTTTCAAAGATTTACCAGAGGCAATTCAAAACACAGTTCTCATTGCTAAAAGATGTAACTTTATGTCGGAATTTGTTTCGCCATTGCTCCCCCACTTTGATTGTGGTGAGATGTCTGCTGATGATTTCATTCGTCAAGAATCCTTAAAAGGATTGGCACAAAGAATGATTGATCATGTCTATAAAGAAGGCATGACAGAGGAAGAAAAAAAAGCCAAAGATGAGGTTTATTATGCCCGTTTAGATTATGAACTTGGGGTGATAAAAAATATGGGGTTTGCTGGCTACTTTCTCATCGTGTCAGACTTTATTCGTTGGTCAAAAAACAATGGTGTTCCCGTTGGTCCTGGGCGTGGTTCAGGTGCTGGTTCAATTGTGGCTTGGTCATTGCTCATTACAAACCTTGATCCTATTCATTATGATTTGCTTTTCGAAAGATTTTTGAATCCAGACCGTATTTCAATGCCGGACTTTGACGTAGACTTTTGCCAAGAAAAACGTGAAAAAACCATTGAATATGTGAAAAATAAATATGGGGCTGAAAATGTTGCCCAAATTATCACTTATGGAAAATTGCAGTCAAAAGCCGTCATTCGTGATGTGGCTCGTGTGTTACAAATGCCATATACACAAGCAGATAAAATTAGTAAGATGATTCCTGCGGGAAATCAGGGAAAAAACCCAACTTTGCCAGAAGCTTTAGAGCAAGTTCCAGAGTTGGAAGAAATGCGAGTTAATGACCCGCAAATCAATAAGCTTTTTGATATTGCAATGAAGTTGGAAGGGCTTTATCGTCATTCAGGCGTTCACGCTGCCGGTGTGGTAATTGGGGATAGGCCTTTGGAACAACTTGTTCCGCTTTACAAAGATCCTCGTGCTGAAATGCCCGTGACCCAGTTTGATATGAAGTTTGTGGAAGAATCTGGGTTGATTAAATTTGACTTCTTAGGGCTTAAAACCCTGACGGTGATTAAAAAAGCCATTGAACTCATTAAAAGAAACCATGGCGTTGACATAGATATTGATAAAATTTCTTTAGAAGATAAAGAAACTTATGCCTTGTTGCAAAGAGGAGATACCTCTGCTGTCTTCCAATTTGAGTCTGCGGGCATGAAAGATGTTCATAAGCAAATTAAGCCTGACCGTTTTGAAGATTTGATTGCGATTGTGTCGCTTTATCGCCCCGGTCCAATGGATAATATTCCCAGCTATATTCGTCGTAAGCACGGGGAGGAAGAGGTTGAATATTTACATCCAATGTTGGAATCTATTCTTTCAGAAACTTATGGCATTATGATTTACCAAGAGCAGGTGATGAGAATTTCACAGAAGCTTGCTGATTATACGCAAGGTGAAGCGGATACATTGCGTAAGATTATGGGTAAGAAGATGATGGATAAAATGCCTGCTCAAAAAGATAAATTTGTTAATGGGGCAGTTAAAAAAGGCATTGCCCAAGAGGTTGCGGAAACCATCTTTGAACAAATGGCAAAGTTTGCATCTTACGGATTTAATAAATCTCACGCAGCGGCTTATTCTTTAATTTCTTATCAAACCGCTTATCTTAAAGCACATTATCCAGTTGAGTTTATGTGTGCGGTGATGACGCTTGATATTACCAACACGGATAAGCTGATGTTTTTCAAAGATGAAGTGAAACAAATGGGGATTGAGGTTCTAACGCCGAACATTAATAAATCTCGTGTGGAATTTTCGGTGGAAAATGGCAATATTCGTTATGCCTTGGCAGCAATTAAGGGCGTTGGTGAAGCGAGTATGCAGGCGATTGTTGAAGAGCGTGATCGTAATGGACCATATAAAGGTATGTCAGATTTCATTCATCGGACAGATTTCAAACAGATAAATCGTCGCCAATTGGAACAGTTGAGCAAGTCTGGTGCTTTTGAAGAACTAGATAAGAACAGAGCAAAGCTTTATGAGAATATTGAAACAATCATTCGTCATATTTATTCAGCGACGGAAATTAAAACCAGTGCACAAACCACTTTGTTTGGGAGTGTGGAATTACAAACAGATGTAAAACTTGAAGATAAACCAGATTGGCCAGAGCTTGAAAAATTGCGTTATGAAGCGGAAGCTATCGGCTTTTTCTTATCTTCCCACCCCTTGGATATTTATGGTCAAGGAATGGCTCGTCTTGGGGTTAAGAGTAGTACACAAGTTTTTAATGATATCAAAGTTGGGGATCGAATCACAGCACGTTTAGCGGGGTGTGTGAATTCTTTTAAGAAAAGATTGAGCAAAAATGGCAATAAATATGCTTTCTTAGAAATGTCTGACGTTCAAGGAAAATTTGAAGGATTGGTTTTTTCTGAGGGCATTAATCGTTATGAAGAAGTGATTAATTCAGGCTTGCCACTTCTGGTGAGTATGACAATTGACAGGCAGACTGAAGAAGGCAGCCCTCGTGCTATGATTAACACAGTTGAGATTTTGGATAAGGCGATTTCAGATGTGGCAAATGGCTTGTTGATTCATATTTCTAGTGCTTCAGCAGTTCGAGAACTGAAAGAAATTCTTGCTCAAGACAAAAGAGGTAGAAACAGGATATATCTTCTGCCTGAGGATAATGTTTGGGATGTTCGGGTTGAACTTCCAAATGGGTTTGCTTTTGCAGATGATGGCATTTTAACAAAAATTCGCAGTGTGCATGGAGTGACTGCAGTTAAGGAGATTTAAAATGGTAATGAAAAAAATGAAAGAAATAATTGGCACTAAAGCAGATTTTGCCATGGAGCAAGTGAAAATTCCTTTCTTAAGACTGATTTTTAATCCGTTTGTTTATTTGATGGATAACCTGAAAGCTTTCTTTGTTTCAGCTGCTTTCTATTCTGCCATTTTAACGCTTGCTTCTGCAGTGTTTGGAACTTTTTTCCTTTGTGGGTTTGAAAAGGTTCAAGAACAGGTTAGTTGTTCTTTTGGTGTCTTTTCTAATTTGTCTTATGTCCTTCTCAAAACATTTTGCTTGTTACTGTTTTTTTCTTTTTATTATCAGGTTCTTTTGGGAGAAAAAGGAGCAAAAATTGAGTGGAGAAATTTATATAAATTAGATAAAAGTTTATTGAAAATTCTGGTGGCATTAATTGGAGTAGGCATTACCTGTGCAATGCCGTTTTTGTCATTATATATTTTGATGATTAGAGAACCTAATCCTGATTGGGTAATAGAAATTTCTTTCTTTGCTGTTGTTTCTTTAGGCTTTTTAGTTCCTTTTGCAACGATGAGATTGCTTTCTTTCATTGGACAAATGATTGAAGGACAAGAAAAGTTTTCGCTTCTGGCAATTTGGATGAGAACTTCTGAGAATATGTTTAAAATCATTTTTGCTTTGTCTTTTGTGATTATGTTTTTCTTGGTGTTCTTGATGAATTTCTATTATGGGTTTGCAACACATCAAACAGAAGGCTATGGGTCTATTTTGTTGGCGGAGTTTATCTATGATATTCTTTTCTTTTTAAGTGCAGCCCTTTTTATTGGGCATGTCAAAGCTCAAACAAAATATGTTATCCATGAAGATTATGAAGAGAAATAAATTAATTCTCAAAAAAGCCCTCTATTAAGAGGGCTTTTTTGTTAGAGTTTAGTAATAATTTTTTGCATTATCTCTAGCTTATTATTTTCTTTGTTTCGTGTCCATTCTTCATAAAATTCACTACATTCCAAAGCAAAAATCTGTGGTTGATAAAGTACAAAACTTCGGTTTCCAGCAATTGTTGAAGCGTTTCTTTTCAAGTTGTCAATGGTTGGGTTAATTTCACGTAGGGTGTTTTTAATCAGCCCATTCTTTGTTGAGAAAAGGTGTGTGAAAACAAAGATAGCACAAATAATGAGGGTAATGAAAATAACTGATGGGGTGCTGACGATTGTTCCCAAGAAAATTAAACTAATTGCGATAATTAGGAGTGCAAAAGGTTTATAGAGATATTGCAAGAAAGACTTTGTTTTATGAAGGATTGTGGCAATACATAAAGCTAGAACACTATTGATGATGAGTAAAGCACAGAAGTCTTCAAATGGATTATAAGAAAGCAAGGAAATCCCCAACTCTGCGAGCAGAAGCATAGAGATACTGAATGCTACATAGCCACTGTTAATTTTAAGCAGAAAGCGATTGACTTTGCTTTCTGTATCAAGTTTTAGATTTACAAAAGCTCTTTTGAGTTTTAAGAAATTTTTCTGATTAATTTCTATGGTTGATTCACTGCCAATAAATAAATTTTTCAACGCATTTTTTTCAAGTCTGGAAAGCCCTGTCACATTGTCTGAGATTTTAATGAGATAAAACTTGTCTTCCTCTTGTTTAATATCAATAATGTTCTTTTTGTAAAATTCAAGCAAAGCAGAACCGAAAGAAATATTATCAAAAATGTTTTTCCATAGATATCTCATCACAGGTCCAGTTTTGGTTATGGTATTTTTTTTGCCTTTGTTTTCAGAGATGAAAATCCAAGAGATGAAATAGCCTCCAACGATGGCAATTAAGCCAAGTAAAGAGAGAATAATGTCACCATAGTCGTTGATGAACCAGTAAGTTTTTTTATCATTAAGAGGTAAAAAACTTTCTTTAGGAATAGAGATAAGCAGTTGTAAAGATTCCCCAACAAAGACTGGGCTAATGCTTGCCACACCAATAAGCGTTGGATTCAGATTGAATGTTCTGACATCGTTAAAATGTGCCACGCCTTGGTTTACAATGAAAGATGTTTTGCTTAAAGCTTCTTCTGTCCCAGGAATTCTAACCGTTGCGCCTGCACGAGCAATGATTAAATTCCAGAAGTCTCCCGTGACATTCCAGTAAAATTCATTGAAATCGGGATAAGTCCAGAGCTGGCGGTTGATGATATATTCAAATTCATAAGTATAGACACCAGGTTGAAGTTCATATTGCTGTTTTGGGCTGAAAATGATGGTGCTGCCAATTTCTTCAGTTTTATAGGCAAATTCTTGACCATTGATTTTAACAGAAGATAAATTGACATCGATTTTGTTTTGTGTGCCATCACGAGCCGTTGAAAATCTTGGAAGGGCTTTGGAAAGTCCATTTTTTAGCTTTTCACCATTAGCAACAACGACAACCGTTTCACTAACTTTGACAGTTGAGTTGGCAAGCACGTCTATATCAGCAAGAAGGAGGGCAATATGCTCAATGGCTGGGGCTAAAATTTTTGTTCCTCCAGGGAGGGTCACATTTACTGTGGCATAATTAGGGGTTTCCCAAGCTTTTTGTTGTTCTTCAACTTGTTGCACTTGCTTGTTGTCAAGAATATTTTGCGTATAATCGGGGTTTGGTGCTGTGGCTCTTTTGATTGCATTTTCATAAACTTTTTCTAAAAAGGATTTATTGTTTTCTTTTGCAGCATTAACGGCTTCAATGCTTTGCACCACACTATGAGCCATATTGGCGTTGAGTTCATCTTCTGAGAAATCAGAGATAAGAACCTTATCACCCCTTTTTTCAAAGACTTCAAAAATGTCTTTATAATCAGGCTTTTTCACACTTTTCAGGGCTTGTTTTTTGTTCTCACTTTGTATTTTGGTGTAAGCTTGTGCTTGTTCAGGATCTGCAAATGAATTGAGCCCAGCATGAACATTCGTTGCAGCAAATGAAGCCACAATGAAATAAACTGCAAGAAAAAGTTTTTTCATAACCTTAACACCTTTATTAACAAATAAAACATATTTCTATACTATATGTGATAGTTATTAAAAATTTGATAAATTAATGAGGAGAACTTTAGTTATGTCGAAAGAAAGAATTGCAGCGATTGTTTTAGGCGCGGGAAAAGGAAGCAGAATGAAGTCTGACCTTCCAAAGGTGATGATGCCAGTTAAAGGAAAGTCAATGATTAAGCGAATTATTGAAACTTTGGAAGAACTCCCTGCTGATGAAATCGTCACAGTTATTGCACCTGATGGACAGGTTGTGGCAAAAGAAGTTGCTCCTTATAAAACATCAATTCAACATAAACAATTAGGAACTGGCAATGCGGTTTTGGCAGCGAAAGAACATTTGAATAAGTTTGATGGTTCTATTGTGATGATTTTTGGCGACACACCAATTGTGACAGCAGAAACAATTAAGCGCGCAGTGGCTAAGCGTTTAGAAAGAGATTATGCGGTGGTTGTGGTTGGAATTAGACCTGAAACTTGTCCGCCTCATGGACGTTTGGTAATTAAAAATGATAAATTGCAGAAGATTGTTGAGTTCAAGGATGCCTCTGAAGAAGAAAGAAAAATCAATTTTCTTAATTCAGGAATGATGATTTTTGACGGAAGAGTATTATTTGATTTGTTAGAGCAAATCGGAAATAATAATGTTGCGGGTGAATATTATCTGACAGACGTTGTTGAAGTTGCCATTAAAAACGGATATGATTGCTCAACAATTGAAGCTGGTCCTGAAGAGGTTGCTAGTGCAAACACGCTTGAAGAGCTTGCATTATTGGAAACATATTTAGACAAGAGAAAATAGATGAATTTTTTGAAAAATCATTGGTTCGGTTTTATCCTTAGCCTGTTTGTTTTGTTTTTCATTCTCATTTTTGTTTTGGTGTTGATTTCTCCGCAAAGAGATGCCCAAAGTCGGGGTTTTACGGCTTGCACGGATGGGTTTGTTGAACAAGCTGGAGCATGTGGTAATGGATATGGTTGTTTAATTGGTTCAGTTATTGGACATGGCACTTGCACGGTAAAGGTTGTGTGTTTTGGTGTGAAAAATTGGCTTTCAGGTAAGCAAGAAACGCCTTGGGCAAATTATCTGTTCAACCCACAATATCTTGAAAACGAAGAACTTGATGAAAATTTGCAAGATTTTTATAATGAAAATCCAAACTTAACTGAACAGATGAATGTTTTTAGAAAAAATAGTAAGGAGTTGGAAAGTGATGAAGAATAAGTTGCCGGCGTGGAACTTGTCGGATTTATATTCAGGTATTAAAGATGAAAAAATTTCTCAAGATATGGAGAAATATAAAAAGCTGAATGAAAAGCTTGAAAAAGATTATAAAGGTAAGATCTCTGCTTTAAGTGGTGAAGCTTTTTCTCAAGCAATGAAAATTTATGAAGAGATTGTTGTGCTTGGGCATTTCTTAGGTGGTTTTGGCTATCTGAATATGTGTACGCAGATGAACAACAAAGATGCAACGATTTTCTTTCAAAATATCAGTGAAAAACTCACGGATTATAGCAAAAATAGTGTGTTCTTTTCTTTAGAAATTAATCAGCTTTCCGAAGAACAAATCAAAAAGCTTTTACAAAATGAAAAAGTGGCAAACTACAAGCCTTGGTTAGACAGATTGCGTCTGTTTAAGAAATATGAATTGTCTGAAGAGATGGAAAGTTTGTTGATGGAAAAAAGCGTCACTTCAAGTAGTGCTTGGGTTCGCCTTTATGATGAATATTCCGCCGAACTGAAATATGTTGTTGACGGTAAGGAATATAACGATTCAGAAATCAGTAAATTGACACAAGACCAAAACATTGAATTACGCCATAAGGCAGGAAGAGAAATTAATCGTGTCAGCAAAGAAAATGATAATCTTTTTTCTTTCATTTATAATATGATCTTGAAAGACAAAGCGATTGAAGATGAAAAACGAGGGTTTAAAGCACCGATTGATTCCCAAAACTTGGCGAATAATGTTGAGGGAGAAGTTGTTGAATCTTTGGTTGCTTCCGTAACGGCGAATTACAAAAATATCGCACATCGTTTTTATAAGCTCAAGGCAAAATGGCTGGGGGTTGAGAAGTTGAGCTATTGGGACAGAAATGCTCCTTTGCCTTTTGAAGCTGATAAAGATTATGCTTGGGATGAGGCTGTTAAAATTGTGTTGCAGGCATATCAAGACTTTTCACCAAAACTGCATGAAATTGCACTTGATTTCTTCGATAAGAACTGGATTGATGTTCCGGTTAGAAACGGTAAAAGAAGTGGGGCGTTTGCTCACCCCGTTTCAAGCCATGCACATCCTTATTTGTTCTTGAATTATACGGGTAAATTGCGTGATGTCTTAACTTTGGCACATGAACTCGGACATGGCTGTCATATGAGATTGAGCGGAAAGCAAGGCGAACTTCAAGATGACACACCTTTGACTTTGGCGGAAGTTGCTTCTGTGTTTGCGGAATCTTTAACATTCAAAAAATTGTTGGAAACAATTGATGATGACAAGCTAAAACTTTGCCTGATTGCGGGTAAGGTGAATGATATGATTAACACTGCCATTCGTCAGATTGCTTTTCATAATTTTGAAACCAGAGCTCATCGTGAACGAAAACTGGGCGAAGTTTCTTCAGAGAAATTTATTGCTTTTTGGCAAGAAGAAATGAAGGAAAGCTTGGGAGATTATGTTGAAGTTAATGAAGATTGTGAATATATTTGGTCGCAAGTGAGTCACTTTTATCATCTGCCGTTTTATGTTTATGCTTATTCTTTTGCCGATTGTGTTGTGAATTCGCTTTACAGTGTTTATCGTGGTGGCAAAGTTGAAAATTTTGCTGATAAATATTTACATATGCTTTCTGAAACGGGCGTGAAAAAATATGATGAACTTCTCAAACCTTTTGGGCTAGATGCAAAAGATGAAAAGTTTTGGAATATGGGTTTAGGCGTTATTTCAGAATATATTGACGAATTGGAACGGCTAGATAAAAAGCTTAGGCTTTAAGCTTTAAGAAAAAACGCCTTCTTTTTTGGAAGGCGTTTTTTTAGATGGATTTAGTAAGCTTTATAGTAATCAGACGTTTTTTGTTTGATGTGTTCCATATAGCTTGCAGGACTTCCTGGTTTACCCATATATCCTAAAGAATAGTTCATCACTGTGAATCCAAAAGGATTAAGGATTGCTGTCGATCTCTTGAGGTTTTGTTTGATGAAAGCTGTTCTCAAGTTTGCACGCCAAATGTTTGTATCAGGTGTGGAAATGTTTGGAAGATAGTCCATGGTGCGGAACTGAACTTGCCATAAGTTTTTACCCAGAGGGCGTATCCAGTCAATTTCAGTATCTCTTTGCATATTTTTTTCACGAAACATAATGGTGTTGAGTTTAGCATCATTTGCCACAAACTCTTCATAAACGGCAGGTGAAGAATACCAATATAAAATGCCACCTCTTTCCCAACGGCTCATGAGTTCATCATAGTCTTGGGTGATAATATAGCGATACATAATATATTGCGTGATATATTGCTCCATAATCATTGAAGTTGCGGGCACGTTAATTTCTGAAGGTTGCACGGTTTCAAGAATGCTGAAATAGCGATTAATGTGTAAGAGGCGTGGTAAAGCGCTTCTTTGTGGTAAAAGGAGATAGACAATCCCTGCAAGCGCCATATTGATGCAAATGCTGATGCAAGCAATGATGACTAAAATTCGAGATGTCCAAAGGTATCTGCGTTCGGGCATTGCCGAAACGTGAAGAAGCTCAGGATATTTTCCCAAAACGTCAGGGCTTGCTTTTTCTTTGTATTTGAAAATCGTGCGAAAAATGCCAAACATAATTAAAAATGCCTTTGGTTTGTGTGATATATTAACGTATATTTTATATTTATTGTATAGCATGAAAGTTGAATAAAAGTAAATAAATACTGTTCAGTTTAAAAATATTGATATATTTATATAAAATACAAAGATTTATTGAAGGGTCTGAATAATGAAAAAAGTATTGTTATCTCTCACGCTATTGATGGTGTTTTTAGTTGGTTGTAAGTCTTCAGAGGATAGACAGTCAGTTATTAAAGACCAGAAAGCAGCCGAAGCATATTATTCCGATTGGGATAGAGCAGTTCGTGCCGATGTTGACATTCAGAATATGTTCGTGAGTACGCCACGCAAAATTGAAAAACCAATTGATATGTATATGGCGATGGCATTAGCAGTGAAATATAACTATTCACGTCGTATGGTTAGCTATGAACAAGCTATTGTTGATGCGGGTAAAGTTCCTGTGAACAGACTTCCTGAAGTTTTGAGTAAAGCAGGATATGTAAACACCGATTCAATGGGTGCAATTAATTCAGACTTAAAAGCAACGTGGAATATTTTGGATCTCTCCACAGTTTATTATCAGACAACAAACAAAAATTATCAATCTGCCATTGCTTATGAACAAAGCCGTAAGGTAATTCATAATATTTTACAAGAAACAAGAAGTTTATATTGGAAAGCTTTGATGTCGCAAAGATTGCTTCCAGTAATGGATGAAATGATTGAATTTATGACGTTAGAAGTTGATGAAATGAATATTGTTGCTAAAGAATATGCAAAAATGGGCAAAGATGTTCCTTTGGAAGACTTGAAAAAACGCAGAACTTATATGGAAGACATTAAAAAACTTTCAACGCTCAAAAGAGATGTTGAAACTGCAGAGGTGCGTTTAGCTTCTTTTATGGGCTTCCACCCTTCAACAGAATTTAAGCTTGTTGGTAAGGAATATGGCAACTTTGCTTTGCCTGAAATGAAAACAGATTTGAGCGGGTTGGAATGGTTAGCTTTGACGAATCGCCCAGAAATTCGTGTGCATGATTCATTCGTGAAAAAAGAAGATTTAAAGATTGTTGTTAAAGAATTTCAAAATCCTGATGAAAAACAATATGAAAATGACCCAAGATATTATAATCGTTTGTGGGCGAAAAAAGGTAAGGAAGTTGGATTGAGTGTGTTTGAAGATATCAAAAGACCTAACCGTCAAGATTTGGAAACATTGCGTCGTCAAAGAATGTCAACTTTGGTGTTGAGCCAAGTTTACGTTTCTTGGGCAAGATACGAATCTGCAGTTGAAGATTATCAAATTAATATGGAAATTGCAGGGCTTTCTGAAGATATTGCTGAAGACACAACTTATGCAAAAGGCTATCAAGATATGAAGAGCCATTTGGAATCTGCTAGAGCCATTGAGGACGAAGCAAAAGCCTATCGTGCTTATATTGAAGTTCAAGATTCCCTCGGTAACCTTTATTCAACAGTTGGTTTAGATGCTTTGCCTTATTATATGATTAATGAAAAGCTTTCTAAAATTGCATTTCAACTCAGAGAAACTTTGGAAAAATGGCGTAAGGGTGAGTTTGTGCCTGATAATCGTCCATATCTTTTGAATATTCCAAGCAAACGTCCACCAATTAATTTGTCTTCTGCAGCTTTGATTCCAGATATTACGACAGAGAGTGGCAAGAGAATCGATTTCACCATTCCACGTTCTATTTTCGCTAAAATGGATTTCAGAGGAAAAGTGACTTCCAAAGCTGGTTTGGTTGATGACAAGCCTTTGCCAAGTTGGTTGAAGTATGACGAATCAACGTTCACTTTTAGCGGTGTAGCGATGCCTTCTGAAATTGGTACTTATCCGATTAAAGTTTACTTTGCCGATCAATATAGCAATGTCGGATATCTGACCTTCAAGATTAATGTAATTGATGTTTATGTGCCGTCTGTCAGAGTTCAAGGCTTGACGGAAGGAAGCAAAGCTACCGTTCTTAAACGTTGTGTTGGTTCTCAATGTAAAGATGATTACATTGAAGCTACTGTGGTTGGTACAGAAGTTGAAATTAGGTAAGAATCTATATAATTGAAACTTTATATAATTTAAAAAAGAGGCTCGAATGAGCCCCTTTTTTGTTGGTTTGCAGAGATAAAATTAGTAGCAGTTGCTTGTAACGATAGAACTAATGTTTCCCATAAATCTCCAATCTTCGCCAACATATGGTTCACATTTTTCTGCTAAACATTGGCTTTCTGTGTCATATACCCCTCCATGAGTTTCAGTCGTTTTATAAGATTTTAATACGGCTCCTGTATTTTTATCTCGAACTTCAGCGTCAATCGGACGTATGACATACCAAGTTGTATACATATAGGTTTCGTTGATCTCAGAATTGCACCAACAGTCATATGTTTTGTGATATGTAGGAAGGCCTGTAATGGTTTCACATCCACATTTTGTACATTTGCCACATGAATTTGTTGTTGAACATCCATAGAAACAGTTTAGTGATGTAACGTTGCAATCATTATTTGCAGCTTTGCAGTTGTCATATTTTTTTCCCTGACTATCTGTGCAAGTTACAGCTCCCATAGCAGCGCCATAGGTACATTTTTGAAAATTACTATTACACTTACAAGATTGATATTTCCCATCACAACTTGTTCCAACCCCAATTAGATTTCCGCTACAAGTTTGAGAATAAGTGGAAGGACACGTGCATTTTTCATATTTTCCACCACAAGAATTGCCACTTAGAGTTTTAGGTGAAGAACAGTTTGTTGTGTCATATTGATATTTGTCTTCACATTTACAAGTTTCGTAATAGGTGTTGTCACAGACTTTTCCTCCGAGAACTTTGCCTGTTTCTGTACAGTTTGAGACAGTATAAGGATAAAGAGAAAGGTCGCATTTACAAAACTTATAAGTATTTCCATTGGGGCATTTTTGAAAGAGAGATTTTCCATTTCCACAATTTGAACTGTCATAAATATAACCCATTAATTGGCAGGGTTTATTGCTGACTCCTACAACATTTTCTTGAGGTTTAGTAATGAAATAAACACCAGCGAAGGCATTGTAAG
>JAQWBS010000005.1 GCA_028706255.1 Alphaproteobacteria bacterium | reverse complement strand
GTGAACAAGGTGGGCATAAAAAAAATGTCGATGCAAACGAAACTTGTGATGCCATCACCTTTGATGGTCAGCCTTGTTACACAAATTGCGTGACAAACACACCAAAAACTTGTGAAGATGGCGGATATTTAACTACTGTTCCTGCAAATAAAACTTGTTCATCTCTTACTTATGAAAACAACACTTGTTATACGTCTTGTCAACAAATAACTTGTAGTACGGCAGGACTTTCAAGCTATGTCCCAGAAAATCAAGTTTGTTCAACCATTTCTTATAGCGGTCTAACTTGCTATGGCGGATGTAGATATCGAACTTGCGATGAAGAAATCAGTTCTAGAGGTGGCATTAAAATCACAAATGGTTCTTCATTAACTGGTAACTACACAAATAAAATCCTTTTCTTAATTGGAAACGTTACAACTTCTTCTGTCTCAAAACCAGTATTCTCAAATACTGATCTTTATGATGCAAGTATGTTCTATGGCTGTGAGAGAGAAGGTGTTGCAAAAGCTCGTTTCACACTTACAAGTGCAACATTTCAGGGACACACGAAGTTTATTGTTGATACAAATGTTCCTAATTATTACTATGATTACTCAATGTCTCCTCATCACTTAACTTTTGGGCAAAATGTAGATATTAATTTCCAAGTCCAAACAAAATATAGTCATACAAATGCTGTAAATTTGACGATCTTTGCAAAAAACAGTAAAGGCGTGGAGAATAATCAACAAAAAGTTAATATTCACTGTGTTGGAGATGGTTCATCTAATGGTGGAACTTGTCAAGTTTACATTGCTCCACAGAGTAGATCTACACCGCTTAGCGTTCGTTTAACAAACGAAAGAAACTCAGATTTTAGTTATCACTGTTCTGAAGGATGTTCAACGACATATAATTAAACATAAACCCCTAACAAAGAACCCTCTCAAATTTTGAGAGGGTTCTTTTTATGTCGTCAAAACATTTTTATTGCTTATTGCTTATCTCTTGCCACATAGCCAACAAGTTTTGAAGCCTTTAATGCAGCAACAACATCATTAAGATGTTTCAAGTCTTTCACTTCAACATCAACCAAAATTTCGACATAAGTAATGGTTCTGTGGGTAATGGTGAGGTTAGAAATGTTACTGTTGTTTCTAGCCACAATATGAGAAAGTTCTCCAAGAGAGCCCGGTTCATCATTGAGCATAATTTTCAAACGTGCAACGTGTTTTTCTTTATCAGATTCATCTCCCCAACCAATATCAAGCCAACGTTCAGGTTCTTTACTAAATTTCTCTAAAACCTTACAATCAATTGTATGAACAGCAACGCCCTTACCTGTTGTGACAATTCCAACAATTCTATCCCCAGGAACAGGGTGGCAACAGCCTGAGAAGTGAACAGCCATTCCAGGAACAAGTCCCTTAATTTCCATACCACTTTTTTTAGTGCTCTTAGATTTGTTTGTGAAAACAGGAGATTTAATCGCATTCACAACTTTGGTGAGTTTAGATTGTTTATAACCAGGGTGAACCGTTTTTAAAACGTCCCAACCAGTGACTAAGCCCTCACCAACTTTAGCGTATAAATCATTAATGGTTTCACATTCAAAATTTGCCAAAACATTTACCAAGGCTTTGTCTGAGAGTTCCATTCTTTCAGATTTGAAAATTCTTTGGATAATTTCATCCCCAAGCGTAATAAATTGTTCTCGCTTGCTTGCTCTTAAATATCTTCGAATGGCGGCTCTAGCCTTACCCGTAACAACAAATCTGTCCCATTCAGGAGATGGATGTTGTGCAGAGGAAGTTAAAACTTCAACTTGATCCCCATTTTGTAAAATCGTTCTAAGTGGTTTAATTTCACCATTAATTTTTGCCCCAACACAAGTATCTCCCACGCTAGAGTGAACCGCATAGGCAAAATCTACCGGTGTTGAGCTAATTGGAAGCCCAATTAAGTCACCTTTAGGCGTAAAACAGAAAACTTGGTCATTATACATTTCCATTTTGGTATTTTCGAGAAATTCTTCAGGATTGGAAGCCTGTTCCAAAATATCCAAAAGCTCACGCACCCAGCGGAAGTTTTTACCTTCTGCTTTTTGCCCTTGCTTATAAGCCCAGTGAGCAGCAACACCTTTTTCTGCAATTTCATGCATATCACTTGTGCGAATCTGAATTTCAATTCGAGTGTTTTCAGGGCCAATAACCCCTGTGTGAATGGAGCGATAACCGTTTGGTTTTGGTGTTGAAATATAATCTTTAAAGCGACGAGGAACCATATGATATTTGCTATGCACCACGCCTAAAGCCTGATAACAACTGCCAATGTCATCAACGCAAATTCTGAAAGCCATAATATCTGCAAGTTGTTCAAAGGTCGCATTCTTTTGTTGCATTTTTCGCCAAATGGAATAAGGCGTTTTTTCACGTCCTGTAACGCTTGCCTTAATGTCATTATCTTTCATATCTTTTTGAAGTTGCTTAATGATTTTTGGAACAATATTGCTTCCCTGCTCTCTCAAAAAGTTCAAACGAGCCACAATAGAAGCATGAGCTTCTTTATGAATTTCTGCAAAGGCAATTTCTTCCAGTTCATTCTTCACTTCTTGCATACCAATACGCTCTGCTAAAGGCGCATAGATATCTAAGGTTTCTTTGGCAATACGAAGTCTTTTTTCAGGTTTTTGGATATAGTGCAAGGTTCGCATATTATGCAATCTATCCGCAAGCTTAATCAACAAAACACGGATATCTTCACTCATTGCTAAAAGCAATTTTCTAAAGTTTTCTGCTTGTTTGCTGTTGGTTGATTTTTGTTCAATCATTGCCAACTTAGTCAAGCCATCAACAAGGTTTGCTACTTGTTCGCCAAAAAGCTCTTTGATTTCTTCAACCGTTGTGTCGGTGTCTTCAACTGTGTCATGCAACAGACCTGCAATAATGGAGGAAGCATCAAGCTTCATTTTAGTTAAAATACCTGCAACTTCTACAGGATGAGAATAATATGGGTCGCCAGAAGCACGCAATTGTGCTCCATGTTTTTTCATTGCAAAAACATATGCCCTGTTCAGAGCATCTTCATCGGCTTCGGGGTCATAGGATTTAACTAAATCAACTAATTCATATTGTCTTAACATTTACGCCTTAACTGGTAATGGTTATTCTTATTCGTATTATATCTAAATTAAAAAATTTAACAATTACTTTATACGCAAATCTTTTATAAAGAAATCCCCGAGAATTATGCTCGGGGATTGGAAAAAAAACTATTTTTTCTTAGTTTCAGCCATATGTTTTTCAAGCCAATGGATGTTATAATTTCCATCAATGAATTCTGGCTGGGAAATAATTTCCTGTTGCAAAGGAATGGTTGTCTTTGTGCCACCAATTACAAACTCTTCCAAAGCACGACGCAATCGCATTAGGCAAGCGTTTCTGGTTTTGCCATAAACAATCAATTTTGCAATCATACTATCATAGTATGGCGGAATTGAATATCCCGAATAAATTGCAGAATCGACACGAACACCAAGTCCGCCAGGGGCATGCCAGTCAGTTATCTTTCCAGCACAAGGGATAAAAGTTTCAGGGTCTTCAGCATTGATACGACACTCAATGGCATGACCAGCAAATTTAATGTCTTTTTGAGTATATCCCAAAGCTGCACCACTAGCAATTCTGATTTGTTCACGAACAATATCAATGCCGGTAATGGCTTCTGTGATTGGGTGTTCAACTTGCAGACGTGTGTTCATTTCAATGAAATAAAACTTGCCTTCTTCAAACAAGAACTCAATTGTTCCAGCATTGTAGTAGCCAATTTTTTCCATAGCCTTACGTGCAATTTCACCAATTTCTTCTCTTTGTTGTTCGTTCAACGCAGGAGAATGAGTTTCTTCCAAAACTTTTTGGTGATTTCTTTGGATTGAACAGTCACGTTCACCAAGGTGAACAACGTTTCCATGCTTATCTGCCAAAATTTGAATTTCAATATGACGAGGTTTTTGGAGATATTTTTCCATATAAACCACATCATTAGAAAAAGCAGCTTTAGCTTCAGCCTTAGCCATTGTGAAAGCTGTTTTCACTTCTTCTTCATTATAAGCTTGTTTCATTCCTTTTCCGCCACCACCCGCAGAAGCTTTAATGATGACAGGGTAACCAATTTTTGCACCCCATTTCACAGCATCTTCAACACTTTCAAGTGCAGGAGAACCAGGAACGACAGGCAAACCAGATTGAATTGCAGCTTCACGAGCAGCAACCTTGTCACCCATTGTTCTCATTTGTTCGGAAGAAGGTCCAATGAACGTAATTCCATGAAGTTCAACCATATCAGCAAAATCTGCATTTTCAGAAAGGAAGCCAAACCCAGGGTGAATAGCATCTGCCCCTGTGATTAAAGCTGCAGAAATGATGGCAGATTTATTCAAATATGAATCGGTTGAGCGTGCTGGTCCAATGCAAACAGCTTCATCAGCAAGTCTAACATGCATTGCATCAGCATCAGCTTCGGAGTGAACAGCCACAGTCTTGATACCCATTTCTTTACAGGCTCTATGGATTCTGAGGGCAACTTCACCACGATTAGCAATTAATACTTTTTCAAACATAAGCAATTTCCAACTTTATTATTCAATGATAACCAAAGGCTCGCCATATTCAACAGGATCACCGCCTGCAACCAAAATTTTTGTAACTTTACCAGATTTTGTTGCTTTAACAGGGTTAAAGGTTTTCATTGCTTCGATTAAGCAAATTGTGTCACCTTCCTTAACTGAAGTACCAGCTTCAACATAATTAGGTGTGTTTGGAGAACTTGAAAGATAAACAACCCCAACCATTGGAGATTTAACAGCTCCAGGATGCTTACTATAATCATCTTCTTGAGCCACAGCAGGAGCAGAAGTAACAACAGGTGCAGAAGCTACAACAGGTGCTTGAACTTGCATCGGAGCTTGAACATAAGTTGGTGCTTGAACATTACCTGAAAAATCTCTTGTGAGGCAAATTCTGAATGTTTCACCTTCATATTCCAATTCAGTGAGGTTGTTTTTATCAAGAATTTCAGCAAGCTTACTTATAACTTTAGTATCCAAATTATCAGACATTATTTTTTTCTCTCTAATATGATTAATTAAAAAAACTCAACTAGATTCATACTCCCGATTTTCCTTAAAAACAACAAAAATCTTAAAAACGTGGATATAATCTAAAAATTTTACGCATAAATGAGTGTTTTTGGCTTGAAATTTATATATTTTAAAAAAATATTTCATCTGTAAAAATTTGATATTTATTAATAATAAAAAAACAACTTAAAATAGATTTTATATATAAAATAATTAAATGGCACGAAATTTGCATATAATCTTATGTGGTAAATTATATGGGATATTCAAAATGTCTTTGAGTAATTTTTATGCTTCTATTAGTGGAATGGAAGCACAGTCAAGAGCAATGCAAAGCGTGAGCATGAACATTGCGAATATGACAACAACAGGATATAAGTCTAACGAGACAATGTTTTCAACCTTGCTCGGAAGTCAGCCTGCAATCAAAACCAATGCCAGTGGCAATTATGGTTCACGTTCTGACATCTATGGTGTCAGTGCTTATGAACGCACAAATATCTTGAAACAAGGAACAGTTGCTTCAACTGGTAATAATTATGATGTTGCCATTAACCGTGAAAACGCCTTTTTTATGGTCAGAGATGGTTATGACAATGTTTATTATAGTCGTGCCGGAAATTTTAGCACCCTCACCGAAGATGGTGTTACTTATATGGTAAATTCTAGCAATATGAAAGTTCAAGGATTCGAAGCCCTTGAAGAAGGAGGTTTCAGTAGTTCTCCAAGCCATATCATTATGCCAAGCACAGATGTTATTCCTTCTGTTCCAACGTCAACAGTTTCTCTTTTAGCAAACGTTCCTGCTTCTGACGTAAATTCAAGCAGTTATGGAATCACTATTTATGGGCCAAATAATGACGGTCAAAATATGAATATGATTTTCAGTAAAGTTGAAGGAAATGTGAACACGTGGGATGTTTCCTTTAATATGGATGGCGCAACTGTATCTTCAGACCCGATTCAGGTGGTTTTCGGAAATAATGGAGAAGTTCTTTCTCCACAAAATTTCGACTTCACTGTTGATTGGAGTGACGGTAGTCAAAATGTTGTGACAATGGACATTTCTAAAATGACACAGTATGATGGTGCAAATGTTGTTAAAGACCTTGCACAAGATGGAAAATCTAGCGGAAATTTCCTCAAAAGTTATATTGATGATGATGGTGTTCTAAAAGCAGCTTATTCCAACGGACAAACAATTGATGTCGCTAAACTTTCTTTGGTTGGCTTTACCGCTCCCGAAAACTTAACCGCAGTCACAGGAACTCTTTTTCAAGCTGGAAATGGCACTGGAGATAGTTTTTATGTAATGGGATATGATACGGCAGATAAAACAATTGTTAAAGCTCAATCTTTGGAGAGCTCAAATGTCAACCCTGAAGAAGAATTTTCTCGAATGATTCAAGTGCAACGAGCTTATTCAATGAACACGCAGACCTTCACCGTAAACAATGAAATGGTTAGCACAATCATTGATTTAAAATCATAATTAAGATTTAATCTAAAAACAAAAAAACCGCCTTTAATCAAGCGGTCTTTTTGTTTATTTAAATTATAACTTTAAGATTTCTTTGCTCTTGTTTGCAAATCTTTAATCAAGGCATCAAGCCCATTTGCTTTGATATATCCAGCATATTCATTACGAGCAGAAATAGCAAGGCTGACATTTTCAATGATAATATCAACAACTTTGAATGTTTCACCCTTTTGACGCACACGCCAAACAACTTTTGCAGGCTGTTGACCATTTTTCATATCTACAATTGTGTTCACAAAGACTTGGTCTTGACTGGTTGATGGTGTCACATTTTGGAACTCAAACGTTTTGCCTTTGAACTCATCAAAACGAGCTGACCAAGTTTGAATATTGAGTTCTCTATAAGCGTCTAAGAAATCTTTTTGTTGTGTTGGAGTTGCTGTTCTCCAATAACGACCTAAAACAAATTTACCAATAAAGTCCAAGTCAAGATCTTCATTAAAAAGTTTACGAAACTTTTCTTGTTTAACAGCCTTAGAAGCATTAGAATTAACCAATTCCTCAATGCCGTCTGTGGTCAATTTTTCAATAAAAGCCTCTGCTTTTTTTGTATTAATTTCAGCCAAAGCATTTGTGGCCACGAAAGCCAAACAAACAACCAAGAAAGCCAATTTTTTCATTCTATTTTCTCCTAAAACTTTTACGTTTATTCTTCAACATCAAAATCAAAATCATAATCTGGTGTTGCACTTTCTTCCACGACGCCACATCTTGCCATTTTCTTCCGGTTTTGCAAAAAGGCAGAACGAGAAATTGCATATAAATCAACAGAGCTTTGCTTGAAACTATCAATAAATTCAATTGATTTTTCTCTTTTGGAAATCATCACTAAACCAGCATAAGGGTAAAGAACCTTTGCATTGATATTAGAATCGCCGTAAGTGGCAATATAGAGTGGGTTCGCAAAACCATCAACAATTTCCCCACTGAAAGAACGCATTGTGTTCATTCCTAAAACAGGGAACACAAGATAAGGACCATCTTTAACACACCAAGTTGCCAAAGTTTCATCAAAATTTGTTTTTGCAGGAGCAAGATGCCAACCGCCACCAGCAACATCATACATTCCCAAAAGCCCTAAGGTTGAGTTTAAAGCAAATCGACCAATATTCTGACCACTTTTTACGACGTCACCTTGTAATAGATGATTGACCGCAGAAACAGGTTCAACAATATTTGAAAGGACACCACTTACTCTGTCGCGCACATATTGATTGGTAATGGCACGATAGCCTTTTGCGAGAGGTTCAAGCACATATTCGTCTAATGTCATATTAAAACCGAACATAGCTCGATTAAAGCCTTCAAACTTATCTTCATTTTCCACAGGAATATCAGCACGAACAACTCCTGCTGAGAAACAAACACCTAAGACAACGGCAAGTGTCATACATCTTTTGGTTAACATTTTAGTCACATTTAAAACCCTTATACTATTTATCTTGATTAAATATAGCAATAAAACCTACAAAATCAACAAAATTATCGCTAAATTCAGCAATAGAAACAATTTTTGAATTGTAATAAATATAAATGTTTTGTGTTTTGCATATATTTAGAAACTAAAGTACACTCCCAAACAGTGTTAATTATATATGGGAAATAATAAGATGACTAATAAACCTTCAAAATCTATCTGCCTTTTTGATATTCCTTCAAATCAAAAGGCTATTGGACAAGAAAATTTCTTGAATGCTTTTGAAAAAATCTTAAATCATGGTGGATATGCTCAAGGTCCTGAATGTGCTGAGCTTGATACAAAACTTGCTTCTTACTCAGGCACAAAACATTGTGCAACTTGTTCTTCAGGAACAGATGCTTTGATTTTAGCCCTTATGGCTTGGGAAGTTAAAGCTGGAGATGCTGTTTTCGTTCCTTCTTTCACATTCGTTGCGACTGCTGAAGCTGTTGCTTTCTTGGGTGCAACTCCTGTGTTTGTTGACTCAAATACAGAAACTTGGAATATGGACGTTGCTGACCTTAAAAAAGCAATTGCAGAAGTTAAAGCACAAGGCAAACTTACACCAAAAGCTATTATTTCCGTTGATATCTTTGGAAACCCTGCAAACTATTCTGAAATCCACGCTGTTGCTAAAGAAAATAATATGAAATATTTGTCTGATGCCGCACAAAGCTATGGTGCAGTTTATGAAGGCAAAAAAGTTGGTCATTCAACGTTGGCTGATATGACAGCAACAAGCTTCTACCCTACAAAACCTTTGGGTTGCTATGGTGACGGTGGTGCGGTTTTCTGCAACACTGATGAAGAACTAGCCCTTGTTAAATCTTGCCGTGTTCACGGATCAAGCACAGAAGATAAATATGACAACGTTCGTTTGGGCTTAACTGCTCGTATGGATAGCTTCCAAGCTGCTGTTGTGATGCAAAAATTGACTGTATTTGATGATGAACTTAAAAATCGTGAAAAAATTGGTAAATATTATTCAGCAAACTTGGATTCATCATTCAAAACACAAAAGGTTCTCAATAATTGTGTTTCTGCTTATGCAATTTACACAATTCTTGCAGACAACAAAGCTGAACTTCAAGATTGGTTGAAAGAATGTGGCATCCCTTTTGCAAACTTCTATCCAAGACCAGTTCACACACAAACAGCATATAAGAGCTACAACACACGTTCTCTTCCTGTTTGCGAATCAATGGCAAGCAAAGTTTTGAGCCTTCCAATGCACCCTTATTTGACAACTGAAGAACAAGACTACATCATTTCTTGCCTCAACAGTTTTGCTCAAAAAACAAAAGCTGCTTAAGCTGAAATAAACTTCTTAAAGCCTCGCAATTGCGGGGCTTTTTTGATGTGGTTCCGCCCTTGCCTTTTCTGTTGGTTTATAAAAATTCCATAGATACTGAAACCTGCTTTGAAAATTTTTCTGAGGGTCTGTGAAGAAAATGCAATTTTCACTATTTTTAAGACTTGCGGGATTGGTCCAGTTAAAAGACCCACTCACCACTTCCTCTTCATCAAAAACTGCAAATTTATTATGTTCAATTTTGTGTCTGCGATTTGTTTGCAGTGCAATTCCAGACTGAGAAAGTTCTGAAACTTTAGACCATTTGCCTTTAGATTGTACTCTATCTGTCACAATGCGAATCTCTTTGCCTTGGTGATATCCTTCTATCAAGGCTTTGACAATGTTATCATTATTAATGGCATAAACTGCAATGTCTATTTTTTGAGCCTGATTAATTTTTCTGATGATTTCTGTTTCACATTCATTCCCAGGAGTGAAAAAAATTGCCAAAATCTTTCCTTCTCCACCCCAAGCTGGGAAAGAGATTAGCATCGTCAAAATAAAAATGCTCCATTTTCTGACAAACATACAGCAATACAACTTTTAATTAATATTATACTTTAGAATATATACTAAAGATAATCTATATCTTAAAAATTAAAAGGGGTAAAGCCTAACATTTGTTAGGAAGCAATTTTAGAATTAAACTTATCTAAATTGAGTTTGGAAATTTTAACCGTTAAATACATAAGCTCTTTTTTGTTTTCTACACTCAAAACTTCAGCATTTTCATATATCCAAGCCATTAACTTGCCTTCAGCAACATTGAGTTTGAGTTTAACAATTTGGTGTTTTGCCGAAAGTTTGGCATCTATTTTTTTCAACAAAAGATCTAATCCTTCGCCAGAATGAGCGGAAGTTGCAGCATTGCTTTCCAAAATTTTAGTTGAATTTTGATAATAAGTTTTTTTATCATCGCTCAAAAGGTCAATTTTGTTCAAAACTTCAAGATATTTTACATCAGATTCAATTTCTTTTAAGCCTAAATTCGCTAAAACAGAAAGCACATCTTTTTTCTGAGCCGCTGTGTCGACATTTGCAATATCTCTCACGTGAACGACAACGTCAGCTTCCAAAACTTCTTCCAAAGTGGCACGAAAAGACATCACTAATTCATGTGGCAAATCTGAAATGAAGCCCACTGTGTCGGACAAGATAATTTCTCGTCCACTTGGCAGACTGATTTTTCGCATCGTTGGGTCAAGCGTCGCAAATAGCAAGTCTTCAGCAAAAACACCTGCTTTGGAAAGAGCATTGAACAAAGAAGATTTTCCAGCGTTCGTATAACCCACTAATGCCACAACAGGATAAGGCACTTTACGTCTTGAACCTCGATGAAGTTCACGGGTTTTTTTTACTTTTTCTAATTCTTTTTTGATTTTTACAATTTTATCATCAATTAAACGGCGGTCTAACTCTATTTGCGTTTCCCCAGGGCCTCCTAAAAAGCCCGCTCCGCCTCTTTGACGTTCCAAGTGTGTCCAACTTCTAACCAAACGGCTACGTTGATAGGTTAAATGTGCTAGTTCAACTTGCAAAACGCCTTCTCGGGTGTTGGCTCTTTCACCGAAAATCTCCAAAATCAAAGCTGTTCTATCAATGATTTTAACCTTTAATGCTTTTTCTAAGTTTCTTTGTTGAATTGGGCTAATGGTGGTGTCGATAATGAAAAGCTCTGCTTCATTTTCTTCAATAATTGGCAAAAATCTTTCAATTAAACCACTGGAAAAATAAGTTGCTGGTTTGAGTTGCTTCAAATTGACAATTTCTTTATGAACAATCTCTAAATTAATTGCCAAAGCAAGCCCTTCAGCTTCTTCAAGCCTTGCTTCCGGAGAGAGTTTAATTTCTGAATGATAAACATTAGGAAAGACGACAATCGCCTTGCTTTTTTTGTTTTGATTTAATTCAATCAGCCCCAAGTTTTTACTCTTGAATTTCTACCATTGTATTTGGCATAATTGTTGAAACGGCATGTTTATAAATAAGTTGTGTGTGTCCATCACGACGAAGCAAAATTGTTTCATCATCAAAAAATGTAATCAACCCTTGCAACTTAATTCCATTAACGAGAAAAACCGTTACTGAAACATCATTTTTTTTAATTTCATCTAAAAAATCGCTTTGAACTTTGCCGGACATAGCCATACCTTTCTTTGTTATTATTATTTATTTAGCCCGATTTTAATCTTATTTCAAAATTATGCAAGAGATTTAAAACAAAACTTCTTCGCTGTCCTCACCCGTCACAAATTCAGCAATGTTGTCGAAATAGTCATTAATTTCTGCCACTGCATCGGCATAATTATCAATGCGGTTATAACGTTCTCGAAAACGTTTCGCATCATAAAGATTTTTACAATACCAACAGACATATTTTCTGGTCACAGGGAGCCCAATTTGTTCATTATAATAAGCCAAAAGCTCGTCCATATGTTTCAAAAGAACTTGTTTAATTTCTTGAACCGTTGGTTTAGGGAGTTCTTCACCTGTTTCTAAAAACTGATGAATATTTGGCACCATCCAAGGATTTCCTAAAGCTGCTCTGCCAACCATCACTGCATCAACACCCGTGTATGCAAGCATTTCCTGAGCTTTTTGAGGTGAATTTACATCACCATTCCCAATGACAGGAATTTTCACGCTTTCTTTAACTGCTTTGATAATGTCCCAATCAGCTTTGCCAGAATAGAACTCACTTCTGGTGCGTCCATGAACTGTCACATATGCAGCTCCTTTATCTTCACACATCTTTGCAAATTCAACCGCATTGACTGAATTATTATCCCAACCTTTTCGGAATTTTACGCTCACTTTGAGTTTGGAGGCTTTCACGGCAGATTCAACAATTTTCGCTGCCAGTGAAATATCTTTCATCAAAGCTGAACCTGTGTTATTTGCCGTGATTTTCTTAACCGGACATCCCATATTAATATCAATGGAATGAGCACCCATTTCTTCAATCAAAGGCACAACTTCAGCAAATAGTTCTGGCTCATTCCCTAACAACTGAACGACCACAGGATAAGGCTCGCTCCTTACATCTGCGATGCGATAACTCTTCGGATTTTTATATTGTACCGAATTAATCGCCACCATTTCGGAAACCATTTGTCCGCCACCAATTGAAGCAACCAATCTTCTCATTGGAAGATCTGTAATTCCTGCCATTGGGGCTAAAAAGACTTTACTTTTGAATCCTAACGCTTGCATTAATCTATTTTATCCAAAGATTTTGCCAAGATATAGTAAATTTTTCCAATGTCAGAGCCTGAAAGCACTGAAAGCAATAAGCTTGCGTTTTCGCTCTTCTTAGCTTTATCCAACAAATGTTCAAATTCTGAAATGTAACGTGTGACAAAAGTTCTGAACTCAACATTTTTCTCAAATAAGTTTTTGATGTTGATGATTTGCTTTTTGGTCATTGTTTTTTCCAAATGTCTAACAAAAGCAGAACTATCACCGTTATAATATTTCTTCCAAAGTTCTTCTTCAGAATCAGGATTATAAATGCGGTTAATGTCCACAGAAGCAGCTTCTAACTGTTCCACAATATGAGCGGCAGATTTCAAGAAGTTTGAAAGTTCCACTTCATCATAACCCTTGTTGAGCTCTTTAATCTTCTCATCTGCTTTCTTAGAAGTTGATGCTAAAAGAGCGATTTGCTTATCAAACATCTCATTAAACGTTGCGGATTTTTGAACAATTGTTTCAGACTTATTGACAAATTCACCTGAAGATTTATTCAAGAAACTCATCACATTTTCAACTTTTTTCAAGGTTTCATCTGTTGCTCCGACCAAAACTTCAGATTGTTTCAAGAACACTTCGCCTGAATTTCTGATTTCATTTGAAATTCTTTCAGCATTTGCAGCAATTTCAGAAATTGACGAACGTAATTTATCGCCTGAATTTTCCAAATGTTTTGAACTATGTTTGGTTGTTTCTTCAAGTTGCATACTCAAGTTTTTAAAGCTTTCGCCCAGACCTTTCACTTTGTCGTAAGCATAATTTGCACGATTTGAAAGTTGTAATGATGTGTCGTTCAAGACCACATTGAAACAATCAACCAGTTGTTTGGTATCTTCACTAATTTTAATCATTTTATCATTTTGTTCAGTGATTAAATCGCTAATTTCAACAACGCTGGTGCTGGCTTCAGCAGTGACTGTTGAAAATCTGGAAATATATGTTTCGTAGTTTTTCATCACATCAGAGATAGACTTATTTGACGTTGTTGCCGTATGGATTAAGTCTTCTGCAGATTGTGACAAGGCCATATTCACTTGTTCAACATCTTTAATGGTCGATTTTGAAGACTTTGCAACATCTTCGCCAACTTTCAGCAATCTATCACCCAGAACATCAATTTCATAAGCCACTTTACCTGTTGTATCAAAGACTTTATCTGTGCCTTTTTTGAAACTATCATTAATTTCATTCATCTTCTTAGCAACATCTGTTGAAACATCAGACAAAATTTTATATTGCTGTGTGAGAGATGCCTCGCCTAATCTGGATTGCGTTGAAACCACATTCACAATGTCGCTCAAGCTTTCTTTTTGTTGTTCAAAAGTTTCTCTAATTGCGTCTGCTTGTGCTTTTGCTTTAATCATTGCCACATCAATATTTTTGATATTATTGTCAATAATTGTTGAAACGTTTTTCGTTTCTTGGACAAGACTAGAGTTAACTTCCTTAACCTTATTGAAATTTGTTAGCAAGTTGTTGGTTGTTTCATTTGACTCATCTTTAACTTCTTTCACAATGTTTGAGAAAGCACTAATATTTGTTTTGAAGCTCTCAGCAATTTCACCAAGTTTTTCAGATGAAGATTTAACAAATTCGTTCACTTCATTATTTCTCAAGCCAATGGCATTATCCACTTCTGCCAAGCGGTCAATGGTTCTCGTTGAACTAGAGATAACTGTTTCAGAACGCTTGGTGACATCTTCTTCCAAAAGTGCCATACGAGAAAAGACTCTGTCTGCACTTTGTTCAATGGTTGATAAGTTTTGTTTCAATGAAGAACCAATACTACCTGTGTTTTCAGAGATTTTTTCACAAATATCTTTAAATTCATTTTCTTGGTGCTTAAAGAGCAAGTTAATGGCTTCCGCTTTTTCATCCAAAGCTTGAACCACATCCGAAACGTAAGAGACAGTATTTTCAGCAACAGAGTTGATGAGAACAGATTGACTTTCAAACGAATTGAGAATGTTTTGATATGTTTTTTCAGAACTTGTTGTTGTTGAATCAATAACTTCTGCTTCTTTTTCAATAATTCGCTTAACTTCGTTTGCTCTTTCAAGAATGTTTTCAGAAGTTTCACCAATTTTCTTATTCTGAGTTTCAAGAATTTCGCCTGCTTTGGTTGTTTTATCCAAAACTCTATCCGATGTTTCATCAAATTCGGTTGCTTGGTGTTGCATTTTCTCAAGAATTTTTTGACTTCTTTTGGCAACTTCTTCAGAACTAGAGATAACTTCTTCAAGATGTTTTTTAACATTCGCAAGAGAAGTTTCAGCTTCTTGGTTCACAATTGTTGCCGCACGAGTGAGCTCATCAATTTGACGTTTAAGTTCACCCTTAGTTGCGTCCAGACGGCTGATTGAATCAGCAATATGACGTTGCTGTTGTGCCAAAGAGGTTTCACCAATTTTGCTTTGTGTGACAATGATTGAGGTTGTTTCATTGAGCGATTCTGTGTTTTTCTTCAGATTATTATTCACGTCATTAAACTTGGCAATTGAATCTTCAGACTGAATTCTGATGTTGTTGGTGTTCATTTCAAGTTCTTGACTTAAGCTTCTCAAATGTGTCAAAATTTCTTCTGAAACATTATGCAAAACGTCATTTCTTTTTGCAACTTCAGCAGAAACTTTTTCGCCTCTTTCGATGTTTTTATCCGTTACTTCGGCAATACGATTATTTTCATCTTCAAGTTTTTCAACCAAAGAAGAAATTGTTTCAATCGCATATTTTGATTTATCTTCAAGCACAGCCACTTGTGAATTGACGGAATCTTCAACTTCTTGCATTGAACCTTCAATTCGTTTAGAAACGCTGTCTAAATCTCTCACTTGGATTGCAATTGATTCTTCCAAAGAATTTGTGCGAGACATAATCTTTTCAATCTCAAGACTGATTTTTTCGCCATGTTCAGTGAATTTACCTGAAAGCACATCAGATTTCTTACCAAGCATATCCACATGTTCCAAAACAAATTTGCTTTGTGAAGTGAGTAAATCGCCCACTTTTTCCAAACTCTTATCCAACGTTTTTTCAATTGAGCCATATTCTTCTCTCACTTTTGAAGAAGATTCATCAATTTTCGTCAATTGGTTTGTGAGTAAGTCAGCAACATATTCCATATTGGTGCTTGATTTTGCACTAAATTCAGAAAGCAAATTATTCGCTTTTGCCATACGGTTTTCATTATCAATGTTCAAGTTTTGAAGTCTTGCTGCATATTTTTCCATATCATCTAATTGTGGCGAAACAACAGAAATCAAGGTCTTTAAGTTATCTTGAACCTGATTAGCTGAAACATTAAATTCAGCAATTGTGTCTTTAAACCCGTCGGTTGCTCCAATGGCTTTATCGCTCACATATTCAAAACTTTTCGTTAAAGTTTCAACCGTTTCGCCAAGTTCTCTCATTGACTTACCTGAATAATTATCAAGCAAAGAAACCAAACGGGCAAAGTCGTCAACACGGCTTGAAAGTTCATTTTTAATGATATCTGTTTGTTTGGTTGCAATTTTAGTCACTTCTTGAAGTTCAACCACTTGTGAACGAATAGCATCCGCCATAGCTTTAGCTGTTTTTGCGCTACCTTCTTCAGGATAAACCAACTGGTTCATATAAGCTCTCAAAAACTTCGCTTCATTTTTGAAACTAGAACCTCGGTCAATATATGCCATCACCACCCAAATAATTGCCAAAGGCAAAGTCACCCCAGCAAGAAAACCGCCAAATTCATCAGGCATCATCAAGAACAGATTTGACCAACCAAAGAATTGGGTAATATAAATCAAAACAAAGGCAAACCAAAAAACACTAATTCCAATCATCAAGCGATTAAGGTTATTAGTCAGCCAACCTTCATGCACGTCAACATTGATGTTGCTTTTGCGAGGTCTTTCTTCTGAAAAGTCTCTTTCATAAGTTGCTTCATCGAGGACGCTCTCTTCTTCGTAAGCTTGTGTATCAAGTTCTTGTTTTGACATCAAAAAATTCCTTATTTTCAAGATATGCTTTGCAAACCATAAAATTCATTTCAACATTCTAAAGCAAGATGTTTAATTTTATCTTAGCGAGGCACTAAAAATCTGCCTTGATTATAACAAGTTTTTTTGAAATTTAAAGGATTATGACAGGGTTATTTCCGCTTTTTTTGCAAAAGATATTTCAAGCGGTTCAGCGCATGTTGTTTCATTTGATTTTCAGTTAAGCCCAAAGGCACGACAACGATTGCCTCAGTTTTTGTTTCAACATCAATCGCTGAAACTTTAACCAAGCTTCCCTCTCTGACAAATTCAAATAAAATCTCACTCATTTTATGTTCCTTTATTTGCATATAAACACAAAAAAAGAGAAGTTTCAACTTCCCTTTTTCAAAATGAATGATACTTTTTCACAACTCAGGAATTTCTTCCTTTTTAGCTTTGACAATTCTAGGCTCAATAGACACAGAAATTTTGCCATCTTCCGCCTTAAGGCAAAAAAGGTTCTTCTTTGCTTGATGAATATCGCCTCCTTCTTGCAGGTCAAAAACGTGAGTTTTAACAAACTCTTTTTTCAAGCAATAATCAATCAACACTTCATTCTTCAGCGATAAAACATCAAACTGAAATTCATCTTCATAATAAACTCTTGGAATTAGACATTTCACACAATCATCTTGAATGAAAACAATTTTCAAATTCATTTCTGCAAACGCAAAAGAACAACTGGCAAAAGGTGCAATGGAACAAGAAGCAAAAGGAAGATGTAGTCTTTTTCTTTCAAAATTTTTAAACTCATCTGAGAGATGATAATCATTTCTGTTTAGCTTAATATAAGCCTCAAAAGAAGGGTCTTCAAAGGTCAATTTACCTTCTTTGACAATCATTGGCAGGAAAATGATTTTTCCTTTAATCCAAGTTTTATATCTCCACCAGAAATTAATGTAAAAGAAATTAAATGAAAAAGAAAAGGTTAACACAACTAGAACTAATAAAGTAAAAAAAAGTACCATAGTAAAAAAAATTAAATGTGACACAATAATAAATAATTCAGGAGATTAGTAACATAAATCAGATGCTTCGTCAAACAACAAAAGGAATACTTTAGTTAAGTATTCCTTTTGGATGATGTTTTACATTAGCTTAGCCCTTGAACTTGTTGCTTCTTGGGAAGCCGTAAGGCACTTGCTTTCCAACTTGAGCACGGTGTCCGAGCCAAGTAATTAAATCAGTTTCCACCTTAGGTCCGTTGGTCTTTTCAAAGACGAAACCTTCTTCTTTTTTGAAGATTTGAATGTCTGAAATATTGGCATCTTTATATTTTTGCAATGCCACGCCACGACCTCTTGCCATTGACGGAATTTCTTCTAATTCAAAGATAATCATTCTACGATTAGTTCCGACCACAGCAATCATATCCCCTGTGACCTCGACGCAATATTGAGCAACTTCGCCTTCATCTAAGTTCATGATTTTGCGTCCGTTTTTGGTCTGTGCAATTAAATGACTTTCATCAACCACAAAGCCCCTGCCCGAACTTGACGCAATGAGATATTTCTTGCTTTCTTCATAAACAAACATCGCACAAACATTGTCGGTGTTTGCCATATCAATCATCAAACGAAGCGGTTGTCCGAACCCTCTTCCACTTGGAATTTCGTGCCCGAGAATGTTGAAAAACTTGCCATTTGTGTCGAAGATAACAATCTTATCTGTTGTTTGAGCGTGAAGTGCCATCAACAGACTATCATCATCTTTGAACTTAAATTCTTCTTCAAGGTTAGCATGTCCTTTCAAACATCTAATCCAACCTTTTTCAGAAAGAATGACCGTGATAGGCTCTTTTTCAACCAAAACTTCCAAAGGCATTTCAAATTCTTCCGTTGCCTCAACAAATTCCGTACGTCTACGACCCAAAGCCGTCTTTTTACTAAATTTTTCTTTGGTTGCTTTAATTTCTTCAGCAATTTTTGCCCAACGTTTACCCTCATCTGCAAGCAAAGCTTCAATTTCGCCTTTTTCCCCTGAAAGCTCGTCAAATTCTCTTCTGATTTCAACTTCTTCGAGCTTACGCAAAGAGCGAAGACGCATATTCAAAATCGCCTCAGCCTGATTTTCCGTTAAGTCAAATTTCTTCATCAGAACTTGTTTTGGTTCATCTTCTTGACGGATAATGTGAATCACCTCATCAATATTGAGGAATGCAATTAAATAGCCTGCTAAAAGCTCCAAGCGATTATTAATTTTATCTAATCTGAAATTGGCTTTTCTTTGCAACACAACGTGACGGTGGTTTAAATATTCCACCAAAACTTCTTTCAAGCTCATCACACGAGGTACGCCGTCGGAATCAAGCACGTTCATATTCATATTAAAACGAACTTCAAGTTCGGTTTGTTTGAACAAATGTTCCATCAGCAAATTTGCATCAACTGTGCGGTTTTTTGGCACTAACACAATGCGAACATCGATTGTTGATTCATCTTTAATGTCATCTAAGAGTGGTACTTTTTTCTCAATAATCAAGGAAGCAATTTTCTCAATGAGTTTTGCTTTTTGAACTTGATATGGCACTTCGGTAATGACAATTTGATATTGCCCATGAGAAAGCTCTTCTTTTTCCCATTTTGCTCTGATTTTGAAAGCTCCACGGCCTTGCTTATACGTGTCTAAAATGCTCGCAAATCCGTCTGTAATAATACCACCTGTTGGAAAATCTGGACCTTTAATTTTTCTAACCAAAGCATCAATTTCACAATCTGGTTTTTCAATCACGTGAAGCAAAGCATCGCAAACTTCACTCAAATTGTGAGGAGGAATGTTAGTTGCCATACCAACAGCAATTCCGCTTGAACCATTACATAGTAAGTTTGGAACAGCTGACGGCATCACGATTGGTTCGCTGTCGTCCCCGTCATAAGTTTCTCTGAAATCAACTGCATCTTCGTTCAAGCCTTCCATAACTGCCATGGCAAATTCGGTAAGTTTTGCTTCCGTATAACGCATTGCGGCTGGACCGTCTCCGTCAATGTTTCCGAAGTTTCCTTGTCCATCAACCAAGGGATATCGCACTGAAAAATCTTGTGCCAAACGCACCATTGCACCATAAACGGCTGAATCACCATGTGGGTGATATTTACCAATCACATCCCCAACCACTCTGGCACATTTTTTAAAGCCAGATTTTGGGTCTAAGTGAAGTTGACGCATTGCATAAAGCAGACGTCTATGCACTGGCTTCAAGCCATCTCTCACGTCTGGAAGCGAACGAGAAACAATGGTCGACATCGCATAAGATAAATATCTTTTGCTGAGCTCTTCGGCAAGCTGAACTTCTTTGATGTTTTGTAGTTCTTTTGTCATCTTTTATACTGCTTCTTTATATTCAATTGTAATTTCACGCAAATTAGCACGCTTTATTGGGAATTTCAAGCCATGTGCTTTAAAAAAGTTTTTATTGAGGAAAAATGCTGTCATATCCAACAAATCTGCCACTTCAAACGCTGTCGGAAAATAATTGTTTTCCACCACAAAATGTGGAAATTGATATAATCTATCTTTATATGGCTGTCCTGCTGAAAAACAAACCGCCTTTCCGCTCTTTGGGGAAACATATGCTAAATTTTCGGTCACTCCTGTTGCTGAACATTCGCTCAAATCAAGCCCAATTCCTAAAAAATCAAGCAAGAAATATTCAAACAAGGCATAATGCACAAACCAATTTTCCTCATTAATGAAAGAAAAAAAACTATCAATATAGTAGAAAAAACGCTCTAAAGGTTCTTTTTCAGGCAAACAATCGTGACAAAGCGTGCAAAAAGAAGAAAGCACATCAAGTTTTTGTGGAGAAGACATAAAAGACACGGCAACAGGTGCAATCAGCTCAATCCTAAAGCTCAGCATATTTTCATCAAGGCGAGCATAAGCTTGAATGTGAACTAAATTTCCCAATTGAAAGGTTGAAAAAGTTTTTTTACTCAAAGCTCCCTTAACATAACCGATAAGTTTTCCGTTATGTTTGGTTAACACGGTTAAAATCAAAGATTTATCCCCGTGTTTGCGTAACCCAATTATGTATCCTTCATCAATAATATTCATTGATTAATATTCATTCACCAAAGTTTTTGTTAAAGTGTCATATTGCTTCAACGTTGAGAGCAAGTTTTTCATATCTTTCAAATAAACACTATTTGGACCGTCACTGAACGCAACTTCTGGGTTTTCATGTGTTTCAATAAACACAGCCGCAATCCCAACCGCCACAGCAGCACGAGAGAGAGGTGGAACAAACTCACGATTTCCACCTGTTGAACCGCCAAGTCCACCAGGTTTTTGAACAGAGTGTGTGGCGTCAAAAATAAGTGGACAACCTGTTTCATTTGCCATCACAGGGAAAGCTGTCATATCATTGACAAGCGTGTTATAACCAAAGCTTGTGCCTCTTTCCGTTAAACAAACATTGAAGTTTCCTGTGTCTTCACATTTTTTTACAATGTTTTTAACGTCCCAAGGTGCAAGAAATTGTCCTTTTTTCACATTAATCACTTTGCCTGTTTGAGCCGCAGCTACAACCAAGTCTGTTTGACGGCATAAAAATGCTGGAATTTGCAACATATCAACATGTTGAGCAACAATAGCACATTGTTCTTTTTCGTGAATATCCGTCACAATTGGGCAACCGTAAAGTTTTTTAATTTCGTCAAAAGTGCGAAGACCTTCTTCAATGCCCACGCCTCTTGCCCCTGAAATAGAGGTTCTGTTTGCCTTATCAAAAGAGGCTTTAAACACATAATTAATGCCTACTTCTTTAGTGATTTCAACTAATTTTCCCGCCAAGTCAATGGCATGTTGACGAGATTCAATTTGACAAGGTCCTGCTAAAACAGCGAGAGGAAGCTTGTTACCGATTTTAAAATTTCCTAATTGGACTTCTCTTTGTTGCATTTCTAAACTCCAGATAAATATAGTTATGAATGCTGACAAAATATCAGCTTTTCTTGAATTTCGCAATCATATAAATAGTTATGAGCAAAAAAAAGAGGCTCTTGCAAGCCCCTATTTCAAATTAGAATTCAACATTGGTGAAGAAGAACGCAACGTTTCCGTCATTCGTAATCCCTGGCACATAAGCCATATTGATGTTGAAATTTCGATGTCCAAAGCTGACCATTGGCAAAGGCAAAGGCACTGGAATATATGAATATTCATGTCTTTGAGTCAAGCCAAGTGTAAAGCCCGCCCCTGCAAACCATTTATGGTTGCAATCAAAATAGTGACGACTCTGGTAAGCATAGCCGAACATTGTTTCAGGATGGAAATTTGAATCCTTAAACACCATTGCATAAAGCGAGTGCCAGTCATCATCTTCATCATAGCGTGACATTGCAAAACCCAAACCCCAAGCTTCTTCATTATATTTATCAAGATGTTTCTTGTCATATGCCAAGCGGTTGTGCCAAGCATAGAAAGGAATCATCACATTATAATTAGTTGGATTGTTCCAAGTTTCAGAAGTGTTGTGCTTAAACTTATTCCAATATTTTGAAATTGTGCCTTCTTCAGTTGTTTCATCTGAAGGAGAACTTGTCAAAGGTTCAACGGTTAAAGGTTCGCTCTCTGATTTTGCAGGTAAGATATGTTCTTCTTCCTCTTCTTCATAGAGCTTAATTTTAGCTTTTTCAGGGGTTTTATCTTCATCTTGAAGCTGAGTGTTAATTTTCTGATAGGCTCTCAACTTTTCTTCCATTGTTTTTTCACCATAAGCATTGCTCAAATCCACTGCCGAAGCACCAGAGATAAAACAAAAAGAAAAGAGGGTCGTAAAAATAATCTTTTTCATAAAAGCTCCTGTTTTTTTATAATATTTTTTTGCTGTATAACATAAAAATGCATAAAAACAATAACCAAATATTGTTTTTACGCACTTTTTTTAAATATTATTAAATTACCACAGATATCTAGCCCCAAGCGTGAAAGATTTTTCATCAAAGCTATGCTTTCCAAAAGCATATCCGACATCGCCCCAAATCTGGAATTTTTGTGAGATAGCACTTTGCAAACCAGCCTTGAATTCATATTTATTTTTTGGTGTTGCAATCTTGAACTTATTTCCATCAAACTTTTGTTCAATTTGATTCGTGTTGTGAATCCAGTTTGCTTCAACATATGGTTCTAACGTATAACTTCTTAGCTTTTTGTCTTTTGTATAAATTCTTGTGCCTAAACGACTTATAAAGCCATCATTCTTACCACTCACATGAAGTCCGTCAACCTTACTTGTATAACTATCCATCTCCGTCATAACATAAGCTAATTGTGCTTGTGGTTCAATAATATAATGATAGTAATTATCTTGTGCAAACAAGAGACCATACCCCGTTTCAATGCTCAACGTAATGTTTGAACTATCATATTTATCTTTTGCATTTCCTTTGTTACCAACTTTATTGCTTGCCCAAGAATATTGGGTCCAACCATCAATATATAATGGTCCATTATAATAAGTTGCATAAGTTCCTAGTCCATAAACATTTGCTGTGCCTTCAGATTTGTTTCCTGTCGTCTTAGATTTGCTTTCTGTATTAATACGTCCATATCCCCCCATTAAACCGACATGAACACTACCCTTCTCTAAATCTGTACGGTAAATGTCTGAACCAATTTGAGTTGAGTAAATATCACTATCAAACTTTGCTGATGAATCAACAGACCCAGAAGCATTACGCCCTTCAATTCTTGCCCACATTCCATATTTATTATAAACTTCTGAACAATTATCTATAAAACTTGGACGTCCCAATCTGTCATATAAACCATGCATAAAAATGTCGTTCATGGCTGATTGAGTTGCCAAAACGCCCCCAATCTTAGGGGAAATGCTAGCTGAGTTTGCTCGTAAATACCAACTTAAAGAATCAATCCCTGACAAATCTCCTTGATATAGAGCATATTCATATATCCCTGCGGTTAAAACTGAACCAAGTTTGAACGACCCTGCGTCAGAAGATGTTCCTAAAACTTCAACAACTTTAATCCCTTCACCAGTTGTCTCAGCTCCCATACCTCCAGCATTCTTAACTAAAATACTAGTTGCACCTCCTGATCCAAGAACTGTATTATCAACAACCAAAACGTCTGAGACCGAATTCGCGCCTCCTTCATTTAAAACTGTATCAATCTTCAATAACCCACCATTTGAAATATATTCTGAAGCACCTCCTCCAGAACCAGTGGGCAAACCTGAACTCATTCTTAACACATCACCTGCATAGGAATTATAGGTCATATCAATTTCACCTTTGTTAGAAAAGGATGAAAGGTTATAAAAAGCAGCCTGCATTGCACCATTATTCATATCATGCACCGAATTTCCATCAACAAGATATTGATTAGCAGTATAGGTTGAGCCATTTATTTTATATTCTTTAGATGTTGAAATTGTTGTTGCTGATAAATTATAAAAATCTGTATTTACCATCGTTATAACACCATTATTTTCCATGCTTCCACCCGCAAATCCTTGGACAGAAGGGGAAAGTGTATCTCTAATACCCAAAGCATTATTATATCCACTAAAATCAATTAGATTCCACGTACCATAATGATTTAAAGTCAGGTTTGTTCCTCTTGAGTGTATATAACCATTCACCGTCCCATAATTTGCAAAAGATAAACTTCCTGCAGAATCTTGCCCAACATATAAAGCATGAGAATTATTTGAATCAATCAGTCCATAGTTAACCATATTAACAGAATCAGATACACCTATAGTGATACCAGCCCATCTTCCAAGAATTTGAGACCCCTTATCAATAAACAAACTTCCTTCATTTGCAGTATAAGAAACAGCAACATCACCATGATTAAAAACATCAATTATAACATTCTTACCAATATTCACCTCTGCTTTATCACTTATAATGGCAATTCCTTTCATGTCTCTATTCGTATCATTATTCGTTTTCATGGTGATTTTAACATCATCTCCCACGTTTAATTTTGTTTCTGAGGCTATACTAACAATTCCATGAGAATAACTTCCTCCAAAATCATCAATAATAATATCTCCATTCCATGTTATATCAGCCAATCCGGAAGTATCATTAATATTTAAACCATAAGTATTTGAGTTTCCAGACATATAAATATCTGCATTTTGAACAAATGTGATATTCGCACTTGAAGCAACCCCATATGTTCCATATACGAAACCACCTCCATAAGCATTCGTGATATCCCCATTATTTACAAAATTAATATCTGTAACTGGTTGAGAAAAAGTAACCGCATAAATCAAAGATCCTGATGTAATATTTAAATCCAAATCATTCACTTCGTTAATATTTCCACTTCCATCAGCAGTACAAATAATATTACCTCTCGCTCCTGGTGCTGAGCAAGTGGCATTTGCTGTTGAAATCATGGTTGTTGACAATAAAAAAGTCCATAAAAAGCGTCTCATTTTTCTCTCTCAAATATCATAGCTATTAAGTACATAATCACTCATTCTACCGAATAAAAGGCATTAAAGACAATATTAACTATAGTATTATAAGAAAGGTGCGTAACCAAAACACAGCTACGCACCTGTAAAAAAGAATAAACGTTATAAAAAATTTAAAGCAATCTTCCTTTATCAATTGCAGCCTTCACAAAAGACACAAACAATGGATGTGGAGCAAATGGTTTAGATTTAAGTTCTGGGTGGAATTGCACCCCAACAAACCATGGGTGATTTCTGATTTCAGCAATTTCAGGAAGCTTCCCATCTGGTGATGTTGCCGCAATAAACATTCCCGCAGAATTCAAATCTTTTTCATATTTCATATTCACTTCATAGCGGTGACGGTGACGTTCTGAAATGGTTTCCGTGCCATAAATTTGACGCACCAAAGACTCTGGTTTTAAAACAGCTTCATAAGCACCTAAACGCATTGTGCCACCTAAATCGCCGTTTTTATGACGCACTTGCTTTGCCCCTTCTTTGTCCCATTCGGTCATCAAACCAACCACAGGTTCACAACCTTCATGAATTTCTGTTGTGCCAGCATTTTTAACGCCAACCACATTTCTCATGGTTTCAATCACAGCCAATTGCATTCCGAAACAAATTCCGAAGAAAGGCAATTTATTTTCTCTAGCATAACGAATAGCAATCATTTTTCCGTCTGTTCCACGAGAACCAAACCCCCCTGGGACAAGGATTGCAGAAACGTCAGATAAATAATCACTCGGATTACCATTTTCCAAATCTTCAGCGTCAATCCATTTGATTTTAACTTTATGATGATTGGCAATTCCGCCATGCACCAAAGCTTCATTCAAAGATTTATATGCTTCCAAAAGCTGAACATATTTTCCAACCACAGCAATTTGAACTTCACCTTCAGGATTAGAAATTACCTTCATAATATTTTGCCATTTGCTTAAATCTGTTGGTTGATCACAATCCAAGCCAAAATATTTGCAAACTTGCTTATCCATACCTTCCATTGAATAAGCAATTGGCACCTGATAAATGCTTTTTACATCTTCCGCCGTAATCACATTCTCTTCTTTGATATTACAAAAAAGGGCAATTTTTCTTTTTTCATTTTGTGGAATTGGCATTTGTGAACGACACAAAAGCATATCTGGTTGAATTCCATATTCCTGCAAATGTTTCACAGAGTGTTGTGTCGGTTTGGTTTTAAGCTCGCCAGCTGTTGGGATATATGGCAACAACGTAACATGCAAGAACATTACTCTTTCTTTGCCCAAATCATATGCCACCTGACGGATTGTTTCAAGATATGGCTGACCTTCAATGTCGCCCACTGTTCCACCAATTTCACACAAGACAAAATCTTCATCGCTTAAGTCTGAATAAATAAATTCCTGAATTTCATTTGTCACATGAGGAATGACTTGAATCGTTGCCCCAAGATAGTCGCCTCTTCTTTCTTTATCAATCACACGTTGATAAATTTTGCCTGTGGTGATGCTATCTGTTCTTTTTGCAGGCACGCCCGAAAAGCGTTCATAGTGACCTAAGTCTAAGTCTGCTTCGGTACCATCATCTGTGACATAAACTTCACCATGTTGATAAGGTGACATTGTCCCTGGGTCAACGTTTAGATATGGGTCAAGCTTACGAAGCCTAACTTTATAGCCTTTACTTTGTAATAAAGAAGCTAGAGATGCCGAAGCCAATCCCTTGCCTAAAGACGAAACAACGCCGCCAGTGATAAAGATAAATTTATTCTTAGGGTTAAGTGTTTCAATTATCGTATTTTCAGACATTTTTTTCCTCTACTTTAAAGTGACAAGGGCACCTTTTGAAAAGGTGCCCTTATTTTTAGTTTTTATTTTCATCTATTCGCCGTCGGTCGGAACAACAGGCACGCTAGGTGCTGCAGATTCCTCGACAACAGGGGCAACATCAAGAATCGACTTTGCTTTGTGTTCAGGATTTTTATAATAAATTGAAAGCAAAATACTGGTCAAAATGAACGTTCCAGCTAAAATAGCTGTAACTCTAGTCAACAGATTACCTTTACCACGTGCACTCAAGAAGCTACTGGCACTGTTTCCACCACCAAGACCGTCTAATGCACCGGCAGAAGATTGTTGCAACAAGATGACAGCAACCAAAAAGATAGCAACCATCAAATGTAAAACCAATAAAACCGTTTCCATAATATTATTTTCCTTTTTAATAAAACTTTATGGTTCTTTTAAATCAAATTGAAACAAATTACAAGACTTTTGTAGCAATGCCCAAAAAATCTTCAACTTTCAAACTTGCGCCACCAATCAATGCCCCATCAACATCAGGCAAAGACAAAAATTCTTTTGCATTTGTTGGTTTCACAGAACCGCCGTAAAGAATTTGAATTTTATTGGCAACCGCACGTCCAAGTTTCTTTGACAAGACTTTACGAATTTCAGCGTGAACTTCTTGAACATCGGCAGCTGTCGGAGTCTTTCCTGTGCCAATTGCCCAAACTGGTTCATAAGCAATGACTGTTTTTTTATTTGTTGAACCTTCAGGAACAGAACCCAAAATTTGTTCTCTGCAAACTTCAAGTGTTTTGCCAGCATCTCTCTGTGCTTCTGTTTCACCAATGCAAATCACTGCTTTCAAGCCTTCAGCTTGAGCCGAAACAGCTTTCTTATTAATTAATGCGTTAGATTCTCCGTGATCTGCTCTTCTTTCAGAGTGACCAAGAATCACATATGAACAACCAACATCTGTCAACATTGCTGGGCTAATATCGCCAGTGTGAGCTCCTTTAAGGTTGAAGTGGCAATCTTGTGCTCCCAAAGCAACTCTTGCGCCTTTCAAAGCCTTCTTAACAGAAGTAAGCAATGTTGCAGGTGGACAAACCAAAAATTCAACGGTTGAAACTCTGCCAAGCTTTTTAACTTCAGCAGCAACCCCTTTTGCCAACTCAACACCATCTGCCAAAAGCCCGTTCATCTTCCAGTTTCCAGCAATTAATTTTTTTCTAGCCATATGCTTTAATCCCTTTCATATTTTCATTTTTCTCTTTGTTTGTTTTTATCACAGCGAATTTTTTTTTCCAGTCAAAAAAAACTTTTCAACATTAATATTAATCAGATTGCATATCTTGAGCTTTTTTTCTATACTCCGATAAAACGTTTTATAATTTATGTCAGTTAGGATTAATTAATCATGATGAAATTTTTTAGAAAAAGTCAAAATGCTTGGTTCACAAAGTTTATTTTATTTTTGACAGCAATGAGCTTTATGTCGCTTTTTGGTGTTTCAGGATATATGAGCAGTGTTGGGCAAAACAAACCAGTGATTAAAGTTGATGGTTTGGAAGTGTTGCAAGGCGACTTTATGACCGAAGTGGAAAAAGAAAGCTCTATGGCAAAAGGCTTGCTTGGAGAAAAATATAATGATGGTATTAGAGCCATTATCCTTCAACAAGTTTTGAATAAAGAACTCACAGATTTAATTGTTGAAAGAACAGCTGACAAATATAATGTTTATGTTAGTGATGGGCTTATTCGCAAAATTGTTTTCTCTCAACCTGAATTTCAAAATGAATTTGGACAATTTGATCTTATGAAAATGCGTCGTTTGCTGGCTGTTTCTGGCTTGAATGAAGCGACCTATCTCGCTCGTATCAAAAATGCTGTGATGAAGCAACATCTTGTTGAAACGCCTGTTGAAAATATGCCTGTTCCTGAAATTATGGCAAGATATATGGCAAAAGCAGAAAATCAGAAGAAAATTTTTGAATATATTAAACTTGACACGAATAAAGTCAAAATTGATAGAAACATCTCTGAAGAAGAAGTTAATCAATATTATCAAGACTTCGCAGCAGAGTTCACAGAACCTGAAAATCGTGACATTTCTTTTATCTTTATCAATAATGAAGACGTGTCTAAAAACTATAAGCCAACAGAAAAAGAAATATCTGCTTATTATAAAGAACATATTGAGCAATATGAAACGCCTGAAAAAAGAACTGTTCTACAAATCATCTTCACTGATGAAGTTGAAGCGGTTGAAGCTAGAAAGGCAATTTTGAATGGCATGGAATTTTATGCAGCTGCTGAAAAATTTGCAAAGCAATCTAAGGAAGACACAAACTTAGGTTCTGTTTCTGCTGATATGCTTGCTGAAGATGTTTCAACGAATGTTTTTGCTGCTAAGAAGAACTTGGTTGGTGCACCCTTCAAATCTGACTTAGGCTGGCACTTAGTTAAAGTAACAGAAGTGACTCCTGCTTCTAAAGTTGACTATGCTAAAGCAAAACAAGAAATTGTTGCTGAACTTCGTCATGAAAAAGCTTATGAAATCACTCAAGATTTAAGCCGAACCATCGAAGACCAAATTGGCAGTGGGGATGATTTGGAAGCGATTGCTCAATCTTTGAACACTAAAATTTACAAAATTTCTACGCTCACTGAAGATGGGAATGCGAAGCAAGTTGCCAGTGCATATAAGTCTTTATTAAAAGATAATGACTTCGTTGACACTGCTTTCTTATATAGCACAAACGAACTCAGCCAAGTGATTGAAACAAATAATGGGCTTGTGGTTTTAAGAGTTGATGTCATCAATGAAGCTCATCCTCGTGACTTGAATTTAGTTAGAGGACAAATTGAAAAGATTTGGGCAGTTAATGAAAGAGCAGCGATTGTTCAAGAAATTACCAATGATGTTTTGCACTATGTTGAAACAGGTGAAAATCTTAAAGACATTGCTAAAAGATTTAGCCTTACATTCCAACAAACAAAACCTCTCACCCGCACAGATAGTTTTGAAAATGTTGGTCAACAAGCAATGATGCAGTTGTTCCAAGAAAATTACGACACTGCTCGTGTGATTGATAATGATAAAATCAAAATCATTGCGGTTGCTAAACCATCTAATTTGAAGATTAGCAAACCAACAGCCACAGACATTGAAAAAAGCAAAGCTATTTTAAAAATGAATCTGGCGAAAGAATATCAAGGAAACTTGGTGAATGATTATGCTCAAGACTATGATGTGAGAATTAAATATCGTCTCCTTGGTCTTGCTGATTAACATTATCTTTGTTCTTAGAAACTGCTGTCCTTTGGGTCGGCAGTTTTTTTGTTACAAAGCTTTAATATATAATATGTTGTATAGAAAATCTTTTTAAGTTATGATTAAATTTCAAAAATACAATTTTGTCTTATTAATTATATTATCATTATGAAAAAATTTTTTATCTTATTTGTCTTTGCTTTTCTTGTTTTTTCAGTTTCCGCTTATGCTCAGCTTCCCCAATCTTTCAAATATGAAAGAATCAAAAAGTATGAGAAAGAAATAAGCCTTGTTGACAAGAAATTGTTTATTGTGAACAATAACATTTCTTATTATCAAGAAGAACTAGAAAAGAACAAAGAGCTTTCAAAACCAGAAAGAGATTATTGCGAACTTGAATTGAAAAAACATCTCAATGAGAGAAAACATCTCATTTCGGTTAAGCAAGAAGCGAAGAAAATATTATCAGGCTATCATCGGATTTTGTAGACTGATACTTAAAAATTTAAACCCTCCCTTAGAAATTTCTAAGAGAGGGTTTTTTATTTGTTGCAAGGCTTAGCCTTGATAAGCTTTTTTATAAACTTCCAAAACTAATCCTAAATTGCACGTTCTTGGGTTTCCACCTGTGCAAACGTCAGCCATTGCCGCTTTTGCTAGGGTTTCCAAATCTTGCTCTTTCACCCCAATTTCTTTCAAGGTTGCAGGAATGCCCACATCTTTTGAAAGCTGTTTAACGGCGTCAATTGCTGCCTTGCGATATGCTTCTTGGCTCATTTTTTCTGTTCCTTGAACACCAAGTGCTTTGGCAACATCTCTAAATTTATCACCTGTGTCTGGGGCATTGAAAGCCATCACATATGGCAATAAAACCGCATTCGCAATGCCATGTGGCGTGTCATAAAAAGCACCAAGTGGGTGAGCCATACCGTGAACAACGCCTAAGCCCACGTTTGAGAAAGCCATGCCTGTCACATATTGTGCCAGAGCCATATCTTCCCTCGCCTTTGGTTCGTTTTGAACCGCCCCACGCAAAGAGCGTCCAATCATTTCAATTGCCTTTAAGTTTAGTGTATCCGCCAATTCCCAAGCCCCAAGCGTGGTATAAGCTTCAATGGCGTGTGTCAAAGCGTCCATCCCTGTTGCAGCAGTTAATCCTTTCGGCATAGAAGACATCATCTCAGGGTCAACAATTGCCACCACAGGAATATCATTCGGGTCAACACAAACAAATTTGCGTTTCTTTTCTTCATCTGTGATAACATAATTGATTGTGGTTTCTGCCGCTGTTCCCGCAGTTGTTGGAATCGCAATAATTGGAACAGAACGATTTTTTGTTGGAGCAACCCCTTCTAGCGAAACCACATCTGAAAATTCTGGGTTATTAATGATAATGCCGATGCCTTTTGCAGTGTCAATCGGAGAACCGCCACCAATGGCAATGATGTAATCCGCACCTGATTTTTTATAAGCGCCTACCCCTGCCTTCACAGTGGAAACAGCTGGATTAGCTTTCACATCATCAAAAACTTCATATGGGAGCTTATGTTCATCTAGGATATCCGTCACTTTTTTGACAACATTAAATTTCACCAAATCTTTATCTGTTACAATGAAGGCTTTTTTGAAATTGCGATGTTTAATTTCTGTCACAATCTCCTTAATTGCACCTTGTCCGTGATAGCTTGTTTCATTTAAGATAAATCTATGTGCTGACATTTTCTTCTCCTCATAAAAATATTATTCAATAACTTCCTTTTGTATATAGGCTCTTTTGCCGAGATATTCATCCATTGTTCTAATTTTCAATTGGTCTTTTTCAATCCAAACTGAACCGCCACTATAAACGATGAAATATTCATTTTTCTTTATATCATATAATCTTCCGTTTTTATAGATTTTTATACGCCCCTTATAATCACAATAAGTTTCAAAACATTTTAGGTTAAGCCAAGATAAATCTTCAGCTTTTCCTTGATAGATTTCTTTTAACAGCTTCTTTTGTTTGGCTTTTAAGGGCGTGCTTGCCGTTTTTTCCAGCCAAACTTTTTTCAAAACATAATTGCCACGAGAAGGCAAAACCACCATTTCCCCATTTTCAGCTTGCACGGCGATGGTGTTGGCTTCTTCATTAATGATTAAGCTTGGATTTGAAACGCTGAACAGACTGCAACAGCCGATAAAAATCCCTATCCACCCCCAATTTCGCCATGGTTTTTGCCACAAGCAAAGCCATAAACCTCCAAACGTGAGAAATAGCAATCCCCATAATGGAAAAGAAGGAATGAGAACAGAGGAATCTGGCAAAGCAGCCACATAACTCGTGATTTCATTCACCTTTTGAACACCCCAACCACAAATTTCAAGAGGAATTTTATCCAACCCCAACGGCATTAAAATCAGTGAGAAAAGCAAAAAAGGCATCACCACAAAGCCAATAATCGGTCCTGAAAGGCTGTTTCCAATGCTGGTATAAATTGCTAAGCGGTTAAAATGGTAAACCGCATAAACAGAAGTTGTTATGCTGGCGACAAGGTCTGTGAGGATAATTCCGCAGAAATAGACAAGCAACACTTTAACCAATTTGCTTAATAGGTTGTTTTGCTTATAGCTCTCTCCTCTGATAAATCTTCCAACAGAAGCACCATATTTTTCATAAAAGGCAATTAAAGCGATGACTGCTGCAAAGGACATTTGAAAACTTGGTCCAACTAAAGCTTGAGGTGAAAGAATTAAGATAATCAGCGTTGTCACTGCTAGAACACGCAAAGAAATAGCATTCCTATCCAACAAAACCCCAAGTAAGACAATGGTTGTCATAAAAAAGGCTCTTTGGGCGGGAATTTCCATGCCTGAAATCAACAAATAAATAAAACTCATCAGCAAAGCTAAAATGGCGGAAACCTTTTTCCCGTCCACCCTCAAGGCAAAAAATGGAATAAGTGCTATTAAGAACCGAACAAAAAAGAAGGTCAACCCCGCAATCATCGTCATATGCACGCCAGAGATGGAAAGAAAATGTGCCAAACCCGAATCTCGATAATCATCTTTCAGCTTATTGGTGATGCCTCCACGGCTTCCAACAGAAATTGCCGCCACAACAGCCGCCTCATTAGGTGGTAAAATCTTGGCAATGTGCTGTTCAATCTTAATTCGCTGATTATTCAGATAATCCATAAATCGATTGCTTTTCGAACATTCAACAGGCAAAACACCAGCACTCACATAACCAACCCCACTGATTTTTTCAAAAAAAGTCTGCACAGAGGGAATATAGCCTCCAACCAGAAAAGGTTTTGTCGGTGGGCTAATTTCAGCAACCGTTTCGATGCAATCTCCGTCTCTTAGTTCAGGATATTTTGACATCAAAGTCAGGCGATATTTTCCTTTAATTGGCATTTCATCAAAATCAACCAATTCATCAACAATAATTCGTTGCTTGCCACGATAATTATGATCAATATTTTCAATGCGTCCTTTGAAATAAACTCGTTTTTCTTCCACAGGATAAATCGACTTTGAAAAATATAAAACTTGCATATAAACAGAGATATAACCTATTAAAATTAAGAATAAACATGAAGTTATAAAAAGGCGATTTGACTGATGACGAAACAGATAAAAGAGGAGCAAAAAAAGCTCAAAAACAGCTATAACAATCCACTTAGAAACTTCAAACGGCAAGGTGAAATAAACACCGATCCCGATGCCAAATAAAACAGGAGACCACAAAAACCAACGAGATTGTTCAGCGAAAAACATCTCTTTTGTTTTGTGAATGAAAAGTCTTAAGTATGAAAACAATTTGTTCCCTCTTTTAGATAAGTTCAGAAAGTTTTCTAAATTTCATATCTTTGGGTAAGGCTTTTTTGATATATGTTTCACCCTGCCAATAAACCAGATAAACATTTGCAGTTGGCTTTGTGGTTAGAATACGAAATTCGTCTTCCACAATTTCAATGGCAGCACATCTGTCCACACCAAGAGCTTTGAATTTTTTGCCTTTGGTCATTTCTTTTAAGGATGGTTCTCTGTCTTTTTCTTCATCATAATGCGGACAAAACATAAGGTCAAACCAGCCTAACCCGTCGACTTGAATAAGAGGCACGCTCTCATTATGTTCAGCAATCTGATTTGAATCACTATTGCCATATTTGAACCAACAAATGCCTCCAGCACTTAAGCCAGACATCACAATCCCTTTTTCATAGGCTTCTTTCAAAAGCGCATCAACTTTGTGCGTCTTCCAAATTTCAATCATCATTTTGGTGTTTCCACCCCCAACATAAACGATGTCAGAAGATAAAATCATCTCGCGAATTGTGGCATAATCAGGAGCATTTTCATAGAGTTTTAGCACATTAATGGTGCAACCAAACTTTGTGCCATAATATTTTTGAAAAGCATCAATCCCTATTTGACTGTCTTTGCTAGCGGTTGGGATAAAACAAATTGTTCCTTTATTTTTTCCTGAGCGTTTGAGAATTTGACGAGAAATTGGATAAATATCTCTTTTTCCTTCCCACATACTTCCGCCACCAATGGCAATGACTTTCTTTTTCATTTTTATTCTTCTTTCAAAAGTTCTTTGGAATAAATCAAGTTAATCACACGTTCCGTTGCTTTGATGGAGGCTTTCACTTGGTCGGAAGACACGGCGTGCGTTGTCATGCCATTATCCCACTTGATGTTTGCTTCAACGATGGAATTAGAATTTCCCCCCGGTGGAATGGTGATTTCAAAATCAATCAATTTCGGAATTTCAATGCCCATTTTTGGAGCAAGCTTACGAAGCGCAATCATAAAGGCATCAAAACCACCACTTCCCACAGCTGTTTCTTCATAAATTTCCCCATTATATTCCACCTGAATATTGGCACTTGGCTTCATTTTCATTGTGGTAGTGACAACACAGCCGACCACTCTGAACGTTTTATATCTTTGTGCCCCGAACATATCCGCCACCAAGAAAGGCAAGTCGTAAACCGTGACATTCTTTTTCAAGTCGCCAAGTTCAACAACTTTTTCCAAAATTTTTGCTTTTTGGTCTTCGTTCAAACTAATGCCAAGCTTACGCAAGTTCATTTCAATATTTGCCTTGCCAGAAAGCTTGCCAAGGGCATAATCTCTGTTTCGGTCAAATCTGTCTGGTGTTAAGCTTGAAGCATAAAGATTACCCTTCTTATCGCCGTCTGCGTGAATGCCCGCTATTTGGGTGAAGACATCATTGCCCACAATCGGCATATTCCAAGCAATTCGCTTTCCGCTGAAGGTTTCAACTAACTGGCTAGCTTCTTTGAGCTTTTTTTCATCAACGGTTGTTGTGAAATTAGTATGGTCATTGATTGTCGTTACAATTTGTGCCAAGTCCACGTTTCCTGTTCGTTCACCCAGAGAATTAACCGTTACATGAACCCCACTTGCACCCGCCATAATCGCTGCCAAAGAATTTCCTGTTGCCATGCCATAATCATTATGGGCATGAAATTCATATGCCATATTCGGAAATCTTTTCACCGTTTCAGCAATATATTTTTGGGTCGTGAATGGGTTGAGAATTCCCAAGGTGTCAGGAAGCAATATTTTATCAAATCCAAATTTTGAATAAGCTTCTAACATTTTCCAAACATAATTAGGACTATCTTTGATGCCATTTGACCAGTCTTCAAGATAGACATTAATTTTAAAGCCTTTATCTTGGGCATATTTGACGGTTTTCTCAACATCCGTTAAATGTTCTTGCAATGTTTTTTTGAGCTGGAGTTCACAGTGTCTTTGAGAGCCTTTCGTCAATAAATTAATTCTGCGACAGCCTGTCGGCTCTAACCAAGCAATTGATTTGTCATAATCCGTAAAGCTCAAAGCCTCAATGCGGTCTTGCATTTTTGCAGACTTTGCCCAAGCCATCAAATGAGTTAGCCCCACTTGTTCATCAGGACTCACTTTTGCACTGCAAACTTCACAGCGAGAAACTTTCACCTCTTCCAAAAGACGACGTACAATGATGAGCTTTTCTTCTTTTCGATAAGAAACACCTTTCGTTTGTTCTCCATCACGCACCGTTGTATCGACAATCTCAATCAATTTCTTCATCTGATTATGTTTCCTAAAATATAAAAACAATTAATCTAATGAGTATAAAAAAAAAGAAGCTTTAATCAAGCTTCTTTTTTAGTTTCGTTAATAATTTTTAGTATAACATCGCTTGCATTTTCGCTTGGCGTTTGTTCGCCCATGCCTAAGACCTCGCGAACTTCCTGAAATCCTTCCATTTGCGTGTCATACAACTCATCTTTGTGCAAAAGCTTATCAATGTAATGTTTGATGTTTTGAGGCACGCAACGTTCTTGCAAAAGTTCTGGCACAATTTCTCTTCCAAGCATAATATTTGACAAATTCACAAATTGAATTTTAAGCAAACGGCGAGCCAGAAAGGCAGACGTTGGCGAAACTTTATAAGCCACAATATGCGGAATGTTTGCAATTGCCAATTCCAAAGCCACTGTTCCAGAGGCAGCAATTGCTACTTCAGAGGCAATAAAGGCATCATGACGGTCACATTCTTTTTCAACGACAATCACTTCCAATTCGCTTTTTGCCGCCATTTCTTTCACACGTTTGGAAACGGTTTTAACTGTTGGGACAACAAAAACAAAGTTTTCATCTTCTTGTTTCAAAAGTTTTGCGGTTGCAATAAAGTCAGTAAAAAGTCTTGCAACTTCGTTGTGTCTTGACCCAGGGAGCAAGGAGATAATCCTTTTTTCAGCTGAGATATTAAATTTTTTGCGAAAATCTTCCGCACTACCTGTGAAAATGCCACTTTCAATGACAGGGTGACCAACAAAGGTTGTTTCCAAATGATATGGTGTGAAATATTTCGGTTCTTGTGGCAAAAGAGTGAGCAAATGGTCGACATATTTATACATCGTTTTCGCTCTTTTTTTCTTCCAAGCCCAAACTTGTGGCGCAACATAATGCACTTGTGGAATGTTTGTGGCAAGTTTTCTGAGCTTTTTCTGAACTCGTGAAGCAAAACTCCAACTATCAATTGTGATAACAATATCAGGCTGTTGTTTGATGATATCTGCCACGGTTTGCTTAATTCTTCTCAAAACTTTAGGAATGCTTGGAATAACTTCTGCTAAACCCATAATTGCAAGGTCGGAAATATCAAACAACGGGGTTAAGCCCTCAGCTTCCATAGAATCTCCGCCAAGTCCTAAAAACTCAACATTTCCATTGGTCTTTTTTCTCAAAGCCCTCATCAATCTTGAGCCTAAAGCATCTCCAGAAGGCTCTCCAGCAATGAGATAAATTTTCAATTTTTTGTTTTCTTGTTTCATTATTCTTTCACATAATCTGCGGGGTTGATGCCAATAATAAATATATTATGTTTATTCGCAAGTTCAATCGCTTCTTTTTCATCAACCATCAACGCATTTCCAGCATGAACAGCAACGCCTCTCAACCCGCTTTCAATGGCTTTTTCAATTGTTCTCAACCCAATGGTCGGCAAGTCAAGTCGCATATCTTGATTTGGTTTTCTAAGTTTTACCAAAATTGGTTTTTCACCCTTGCGTTGATAATCCTTGGTACGTTCAATGAGTTTGTCTGTGCCTTCAATGCCTTCAACAGCAAGAATAAGCCCTTGTTGAACAATAACCGCCTGCCCCACGTCAAGACGCCCTAACTCTAAACAAACTTCAACGCCTCGCTTAATATCTTGCAATGCTTGTTTATCTGGTTTTGTTTTGGTCATTATGCCCTCACGAGCCAAAATTTCGGGCATCACTTCATGAACACCCTTAATTTTCATCCCCTCATGTTCAATGTCATTCGCCAAAGCACGTAAAATCCCGTCATCTCCTAAAGATTTAGCAGCAATCTTAGTGAAAAACATTGTGGTTCTGAGGTCAGGAATAAGGTCTGACAATGTTGGACGTTTAATTGTGCCAATCATCACCACATCTTGCACTTTTTCATCTTTAAAAAGCTTAAATCCTGTTCCAGATTGACCAATTCTTATCCATTTATGTGGAATTGCATCTGTGAAATAAGTTTCATCGGCATTTCCTTCAATGCAAAGCACAAAAAAATCTCTTCCTTGTGCCACACATTCGTCAATCAATCTCTTAGGAATTGTGCTTCCACCGGCAATGATGCCCAATTTTCTGCTTTTATCCGACAATGTTCTTAGTTCCTTGCAGCTGTCATCACACGACGACGACCAGTTTCAGAATCTTTAATAAAATCTAAAATTTCATCAATAATTGGGTTTTTGCCATAAGATTTACGAGCATATTCCACACGGTCGGCAAAAGCTCCAAAACTTTCATCTTTGAACAACACGTTGAAAGTGTGCATAATTTCAGCAACTTGTTCTTTGGTGAATCCTCTGCGTTTCAAACCAACCATATTAATACTACCAATACCTTCACGAACGCCAAACACCATTCCGAAAGGAATAACATCTCTATCCGCACCAGCAAGCCCGCCAATCATTGCACAACGACCAATACGAACAAATTGGTGAACGGCAGAATTTCCACCGAGAATGACATTATCGCCCAAGTGAACATGTCCGCCAATCACCGCATTATTTGTCATAATCACCCCATTTCCAACCACGCAGTCGTGTGCGATGTGTGAATTGACCATAAACATCCCGTCATCCCCAACAACAGTTGTCATTTGTTCTTTTGGTGTGCCACATTGCATGGTCACATTTTCACGAATGATGTTGTTTTTACCGATGATGAGTTTCATGCCGTCTTTGAATTCGTTGCCGTGGTCTTGTGGACCTGCACCCAAAACAGCCCCTGGAAATACTTTTGTGCCTGCACCGATTGTTGTGTCGTTCATCACAGTGACATTGGAGATAAGTTCAACCTCTTCCCCAATTTTTGCCTTAGCACTAATGAAGCAGAAAGGACCAATTTTTGCAGAAGCTGCAATTTGCGCCCCTTTTTCAACAACGGCACTTGGGTGAATATTAGACATATATGTATCTCCTTAAATGATTTATTTTTCTGAGTATAATTTATTAAGTTTTCTTTGCAAAGTAAATACACAAACTTCTACAATTTATTACAACAAAAAAAGCCAGACTTTGAAGTCTGACTTTTTATTCTCTTTGCTTTGGATTCCTTAGTAATTATAAGGGCAAAACTCTTTTCCTTTACGTTCCTCATTGAGGGCAAATTCGCAAACTATTCTCAAAATTTTGCCATCGGTTAGCCCTTCAGCACGGCGAAGTTCCTTTTTGATTCTTTCAGGAAAGCTTTCCCGATGAGTCAATATGTAATCAATCAAACGCCACGCTTCCGCAGACATACTTTCGATCTCTCGAGGTGCAATGCCAAGCTCTTTTCTTTGAGCTTTAACCGCCTCCTGATTGAAACTGAAAATCTCTTTGTCTTGAACTATGGCAAAAGGAAGAACATCTGCCAAAACTTTCCCACCAAGAGAAACAATGGCGTCTTGTCCAATCCACACCTTGTCATTTATCAAGCTTCCGCAAGAAATTTCCACGCCTGATTCGATTTTGCATTTTTGTCCGATGACGACATTGTGTCCAATAAAGACATTGTCGCCGATTTTCGTTCCTTCGCAGATTGTGCAACCGTTTCCAATGGTAACATTGTTACCGATGATAACATTTTTTTCAATGACGTTGAAAGAACCAATAGTGAAATTTTCTCCATGAAAAGCTAAAGAATTAATTTTGTTCATAATAAGTGTTTTTTGATTAATAATAAGTAAGTTGCTCATACTTTACACTTTTTGTCGAATTTGTCAACCTATAAAAAGTAAAGCCAAGCATATTGCTCGGCTTTTCCTTAAGTTTAATTATGTTTTAGTCTAAACTAATAGCTTCTGCCATAGATTACGTCGATTGTTGCCCCTTTCTTACCAGTAAGCAAACATTCGCCTTCTGTTCCGCTTTGGTCGAATGGAATGCAACGAATATTAATCTTCATCTCTTTTAAAAGTTCATCAGATTTTTCATCACCACTCCATTTACCACGAACAAACCCAACTCCTTTACCATTTTCTTCAATCCAAGTGCTTGGTGCTTCAAAATATTTCACGAAATCAGCATTGGTCTTGATTGATGTGTTGATGTTGTTTTCCAAACGAGCCTTAGCTTTTGCAAACATTTCTGTCTGAATTTTCTCAATTTTTTCACCAACAGCATGCGCAAATTCATCTTTATCCAAGATTTGTTTGCCTTCTTCTGTTCCAAACTTAAGGCGTTCTTTAACCATCACTTTATTACCTTGAACGTCACGAGGACCAATTTCACAAAGAATTGGAGCTCCTTTTCTGGTCCATTCCCAGAATTTGTCGGCAGATTTCTTATCACGATTATCAATTTTGATACGAATTTTTTCGCCAAAAGCTGTTTGTTGTTTAATTTCATTTTGGAATTGTGTGATGTAATTCATCACTTCTTCAGCTTCCTCAGGCTTTCTAATCACAGGAAGAATAACAATCTGATATGGCGCAATGCGAGGAGGAACAATCATTCCTTCATCATCAGCATGCGACATAATCACCCCCCCAATCAAACGAGTTGAAACACCCCATGAAGTTGTGTAAGCATATTCGTTTTCATTGTTTTTGTTTACGAATGTGATGTTTGCAGATTTTGCAAAAGTTTGACCCAAATAGTGAGAAGTTCCTGCTTGCAAAGACTTTCCGTCTTGCATCATAGATTCAATACAATAGGTGTCGACAGCCCCTGGGAACTTGTCAAATTCAGGTTTGCGACCAGTTAACACAGGCATTGCCAAAGCATCTTCAGAAGTTTGGCGATAAACTTCAAGCATTTTTAATGTTTCTTCTTCAGCTTCTTCTGTTGTTGAGTGAGCTGTGTGACCCTCTTGCCACAAAAACTCTCTGGTGCGGAGGAACATTCTTGGACGCATTTCCCAACGAACCACATTTGCCCATTGATTGATGAGAATTGGCAAATCACGATAAGATTGAATCCATTTTGAAAAAGAATCTGCAATAATTGCTTCAGAAGTCGGGCGGACAATCAAGGGTTCTTCGAGCGGTGCATCTGGCACTAATTTACCGTCGACAGAACTTAATCTTGAATGTGTAACCACAGCCATTTCTTTGGCAAAGCCTTCCACATGGTCAGCTTCTTTTTGGAAGAAAGAAAGCGGAATAAACATTGGGAAATAGCAATTTTCATGCCCTGTGTCTTTGATTTTTTCATCTAAGAACTTTTGAATATTCTCCCAAATTCCATATCCCCAAGGTTTGATAACCATACAGCCTGGAGAGGCAGAAATTTCCGCCATATCAGCTTCCGCCACCACACTTTGATACCACTCAGGGTAATTTTCTTTTCTTGTTGTTTTAAGTGCCATTTTAATTTCCTCTTTTATATAAAATTCTTAACCCAAGCAAAGTATCAAATATTTATATATTTGTGAATAGGAAAATTAAGATATTTGAAGCTTTGGTGATGAAACTGCTTCGAGATACAATGTTTTTGACCTATACATGGGAGGATTCACCTGTTGTAGACGGATAAATTCAACAGCCTGTCCATTTGGCAAAACAACTGATTAAAAAATTTGACTTATCTTATAAAGCATAAGATAAATTAAAGACACAAAAAAACGGGATAAAAATTCAATTCTTTACGCCGTTTTCTTATTGCATTCCTTTAAAATTTTGGGAAAACAAGTTCATCTTTGTCTGTTAAAATTCCCGTTTCCACATTTTAGTCATAAAAAAAAGAGCTCTTTCTTGAGCTCTTTTTTTTGTACAGAGAAATAATTAAAAAAAAGGGAAGCAATAACCTCCCTTTCTTTGAGTCACTATTTCTTATTAGCTACGGCAACTAATTCGCTACCTGGCTTAAATTTAACTACTTTCTTAGCAGCAATTTTGATTGTCGCGCCAGTGCGAGGGTTACGACCAGTAGTTGCTTTACGTTCTGATACAGAAAATGTACCGAAACCAACTAAACGAACTTCACCACCTTTTTTAACTTCTTCAGCAACAGAAGCGATGAATGCATCTAAAGCCTTAGTAGAATCTGTCTTAGTAAGGCCAGTTTTGCTAGCAATGCTAGTAATAAGTTCACTTTTATTCACGGTGAGGACTCCCTCTAAAAAATTGTTATAAACCAATGTGATTACGTATATTCAAAAGAACCTAAATCACAATCACAAGAAAATTTAAGCCTTTATTTTCAGATAAGTCAAATGAAATAAACGTATTTAACAACTTTTTTTGATTTTTTTTTACAAAAAAACAGTTTTTTAGCTTTTTCCACCACATTTTTAGGCTCTAACCCGCTCCCGTTAACCTTTTGGGGAGGATTCTTTCCGATTCTGAAATAAAAAAACCTCTCCAAAGAGAGGCTTTTATGCTTATTGTTCTTCAAACAAATCTTTTCCAACGCCACATAGCGGGCAAAGATAGTCTTCTGGAAGTTCTTCCCATGGTCCTTCAGAACCGTCATATTCCCATCCACAAACTGTGCAAACATGCTTCTTTTCTTCAGCCATTCATCTTCTCCTCTATTTTTTGACCAATGTTTTGCGATATTCTTCCATCGCTTTGAACACTTTATTCTTATAACCATTGCGATATTCATTATACGTGATTGCCCCTTCTTCCTTAAGGTTTCGACAATCTACCACTTCGGCAGTGAATAATGTGTTTGTTCCCAACACTTCCTTACTTAATACTTTTCCTTTGATAATTGCAATGCTTTCTTGCAAAAAAGGTAAATTATCCTCAACAAAGAACGGAACATTATTCCATTTATCAACCGTGCGACTACTTTGAAACCCAAAATTGCCAATCACAAAAGGATTGCTGTTTTCGCCTAAGATTGAAATGGAAAATTCTCCGCAAGCTTCAAGCATTTCTTTCGTATATGAGGTGTTGTGGCAAGAAACCACAATGTATAATGGCTTATTAGAAACCTGCATCACCGCATCAACCGCACTACCTACGAACCTGTCGCCATCACGACTGCCTAAAATATATAACCCTTGCGTCAATTTAAATAATGCGCTTTCTTCCATAAATCTTCTCCTCATAAACTATGCTATAATCACTTATAGAAACTTAGCATTAAAATTACTTTAATTTTTACGCAAAAGCCTGATTGCATTCAAAATTGCCAAAACACTCACGCCAACATCAGCAAATACAGCTTCCCATAATCCAGAGACCCCCACAATCCCCAATACCATAAAGAGCGTTTTCACACCAAGCGCAAGGGAAATATTTTGCCAAACAATTGTTTTGGTTCTCTTCGCTAAATTAAGGAGTGTTAGCACCTTTGAGATATCATCATTTAAAATGACCCCATCGGAAACCTCAATTGCTAACTTAGAGCCTAAGCCCCCCATTGCCACTCCAACAGAAGCATTTGCTAGAACAGGAGCATCGTTTGTGCCATCGCCAACAAACATCACTTTTGATGACTTATGTAACTCTTCAACAATATAGAGCTTGTCTTCAGGCAAAAGCTCTGCTTGATATTCATCCACGCCCACTTTTTCGGCAACATAACTTGCAGACTTTTCATTATCTCCCGTCAACATATAAGTCAACATGCCTTGTTTTTTAATTTCCGCAACCGTTTTCACCGCCTCAGGCTTGATTGTGTCATTCAAAACAATCACCCCTTGATAAGCTTTGTTCTTGGCAATATAAATGAGCGTGCCAAAGCTTTCCTCTTCTTCAAAGATGACTTGATGTGCTTTTAAGAGCTTGGCATTACCAGCAAGATAAGTTTCTTTTCCAAGTTTAACCAACAATCCCTGCCCTGCAACTTCTTCCACCTCTGCTGTTTCATTATGCTTCAGAGAATCATTTCCCAAAATTGTCTGAGCAATTGGGTGATTTGAATATTGCTCAACTTCTTTTGCCAATTCCAAAAGTTCTGCCTCTGAAACACCTTCAACTGGCTTAATGGCTGAAATTGTTAATTCTCCCTTGGTAAGCGTTCCCGTTTTATCAAAAGCTACCATATCAACACTTGTCAAAGCGTCAATCACCACACCACCCTTAATTAGAATTCCCAAACGAGATGCTGCCCCCATAGAAGCAAAGTAACTCAGTGGAATAGAAATGACCAAAGCACAAGGGCAAGAGATAACGAGCATTACCAGTGAGCGATAAATCCATGTTTCCCAAGGTTGCCCGAAAAACAATGGTGGAATGGTTGCAACCGCAAGCGCCAAGAAAAAGACGATTGGGGTATATACTTTGGCAAACTTACTAATAAACTTCTCTGTTGGTGCTTTTGTCTTGGCAGAATTTTCGACCAACTCCATTGTTCTGGCAACACTCGTATCTCTAAATTCTTTCAAGGCTTTGACGACCAAAACCCCACCAATGTTAATGCTTCCCCCTAAAACCTCTGTTCCTTCAAATACCTCAATAGGCATAAATTCTCCTGTGATTGAAGAAGTATCTAGGTGAGATTGTCCTTTCAAGACCACAGCATCTGTTGGCACTCTTTCACCGGACTTCACTTGAAATTCTTGCCCAATGCGAATTTCCTCGACACGAATTTCCCTAATCTCCTCTCCTTCTATCAGATGTGCGGACTCTGGCTTAGAATCTAAAAGGCTCTTAATGGAGTTTCGAGATTTGTTTGCAGCATATTCCTGCAACGCTTCTCCTATGCGATAAAAGAGCATTACGCCAACAGCTTCAGGCAACTCTGAAATTGCAACTGCCCCAAGCGTGGCAATTGTCATAAGCGTAAATTCATTGAAAAAATCTTTTTGAAGCACGCCCTTAAAAGCTTCTTTCAACACGGAGAACCCACAAAGCAAATAGAGAACATAAAAAATGCCATCCGTTATCATTGGGGAAATCGTCATAAAATGCTCAACCACAATCACTGCTAAATAAAGCACAGCGGAAAGGCTTAAAATCCATTTATCATATTCTCCACCATGATTATGGTTATGCCCACAACCACATTCATCGTTATGTGAATGAGAATGTTCATGTGAATGTTCATGAGAATCACGTGCTTCTTCATGATGATGACAATGTCCACAACAACAATGGTGATGTTCGTGCATTTCAGATATTTCTGTTGTTTGTTTATGTGAATGTGCCATTATTTATCTCCCCGCTTTGCCGTGAAATTCGTGATGAATTTCACAATATTCATTTAAAATTTCGTGCAGACGTTTTTTATCCGCTTTGATTTCTTCAAATCCATTCGTGCCCTTATTAATCAGTGTCAAAACCTCTTTTACTAGCGGGTTTTTCTTTTCTTCAATGATTGTATAAAAAACCCATTTCCCTTTTCTGGTGCTTTCAATGAGCTTTGCCTGTTGTAAAATTGAGATATGTTTAGAAGTTGTTGAAGGTGCGAGCTTTAATAAAGAAGTCAATTGACAAACACACATTGAAGAATTTTGCAAAGCCGCCACAATCCGCACTCTATTTTTATCCGACACTGCTTTCATCATTGTCATAAAACTTATCATTTACCCCTCCTTACAACATTTAATAAACTTACTGTTTTTCTAATCTAATCTTATTTCTGTTTCTAATCTAACCTTAACTCCAACTCAATTTTATCAACTTTTAAAATCCAATTCGTCAATTCGCCATATATCGAATTGTAAGACTAAAAAAATAAGATGTCAATCAGTAAAAAAATAAAAATGTAAAAATTGCTATTCAGATTCATTCTTTGATTGGATTGCCACGCTTCGCTCGCAATGACAATACATAGGGGTCATATTCGGGCTAATTTTTAAGTTGTCATATTCGGGCTTGACCCGAATATCCATAAAGGTGGATTCCCGATTTCTCGGGAATGACAACGAGGAGGACGTTGGGAATGACAGAGAAGTATGGGAAATGATAAAGGAAGTGATGGAATGACGATAAGGCAAGATTTCTCATTGACGTTGTCAATTTCGAAATGACAATTCTTTTATGTCCTCTCAAGCCCCTGTCATCTCGACTGAGCGAAGCGAACGGAGAGATATTGCTTTTTAGGGATTATCTTTACTCCTGTCATCTCGACTGAGGCTCTACCTGAATGGAGAGATATTGCTATTTGGATTCATGCTTTGATTGGATTGCCACGCTTCGCTCGCAATGACAAAGATGATAGAATGTTCTATTATCTCACACTTCGCTCGCAATGACAGAAAAACATTGCAATGACCGAGATAAAAATTTCACACAAATATTAATAATTGCATGGAAATTCTTGAATATTATAAAAAACTGTTTAATATTAAAGCTGTTATTATTTCAAAATTCCTCATCGGAGATAGAAAATGGATAAAATTATTGAACTCATTAAAAAATTTGGCAACCTCATCTGCGTCTTTGCCACATCATATTACCTCGTTCTTGGACTTCTTGATGTTGATATTTTACATCATATGTTTGATATTATTGGCTTAGGTTTCATCGTTAATTTAATCTATATTTTAGTTGGATTAATTGGTGTTTATAAAATTCTCGAAATTTATAAGCCTGAAATTTTGAAAGACTTGGAAAAGAAAAATAAGAAAAAATAGTTTTTCCTAAATTTTTGTTTTTTCATTTTACAAACGTGACCCAAAGACTTCTCTTTGGGTCACTTTTTTTGCATCATTCTTTGGGAAATTTAAACTTAATCTTCTGCCATTTTTCAATCACATCAATTAGTTCATAAGGCAAAACGCCATCTTCCTGTAAAACCATATCAAAAGCTTTTAAGATAGCATCTAATTGCTCTTCAATTGGAATTTCTTTCAGATAAGCTTTTTTTCTTTTTTCCAAATAAGTTTCTTTTTTTCGTGGCATTCCAATTCTCCTACTTTATCATTTTCTCAACATAATTATAAACTTTTGGGGCATAATCAATAGCTTCGCTCCTTATTTTGTCTTGATAATTATTAAAGACTTGAGCATATTTATCCTGATAGCCCCAATTATCATAAGAAATTTCACGCTGAGCATCTCCCACCAATCTATTTTGAACAGCAACATTTGACCCTGAAGTTGAAATTCCTAAACTTCCAACTTTGGCTCTTCTTGCTGCCAATTGTCCTTCTAAAATATTCTTCTTTTTCGCCTCATTAATTGCCTGTTGCCTTCGTATACTTTTCAACTCTGCACTTCTAGTTTTTCTTTCAGTATGTTTTTGATTTGCAAAAGCTGCCACAGCAGCTACTGTTAAAGCCGTTGCTCCCATATTTTCCTCCTTTCGTTAAATTTTAATTTTCACTTCCATTGCTGCCAAAAGCAGATTAAACGCCACAGGTTCATCACTTTTAATGCTCCACATGGGCAAGTTCATCTCTCTGAGCCACTTCAAAGAACGCACATTAATGTCTCCGGAAAAATTATTTGCAGGAGCATCTAAAATTTGGTCTTTATACATTCTCTTTAGAGGAATAGTCACATATTCATCTGCCAATCTAAGCCTAAAAGACTTGCTGTTGATTAATCTAAATAAAGCATTCACCACACGCAGTCCTTTAACCGGCATTGGTTTGATATTTTCCATCATATAAGGCATAGGTTCAATCAGATGTTCATATGGAAGTCCGACATAAATCTTTGATGTTTCCTCAAACAAGTCAATTGCCTCATCTTGAACAATATATTTCCCAAGATTATACCCCTTTGAGGAAACACAAACCTCTTGCCCTTCGTAAACACTTAATCCCTCCCAATGGCTTTGATTATCCTCACTTGTTAATTCAACTGCACAATCCGCAAAAAAAGTGTCGCTAAATCTTTCAATAAAGAATCTTTCTCCTCTTGCCACAGCAAAATAAATTTCTTCCCCAATAACGGCAACAGAAACAAATTCTCCTGAAGTTTTAAGCTTGCTCCAAGCATTAACCTCTTCCGTTCGATAAGTTGTTAAAGCCGAAACCGTGCCGTCTTCCAACACCAAATAAACCACATTTTCATATTGTGAAAAAGCAATTGAAAGCGGTTGTTGTAAAATATTATCTGCCAACAAATTTAAGTCTTTGCTTAAATATGCCTGTTCGGTGTCTGTATATAAAAACTCTTGCAATTGCTTGCCATTTTTAGAAACAAACACTGTCGCCCCATTAATCTGTTGCGGTAAGAGATTATTCTTCCCATAACTTCCCGTATTGGTTTGACAACTCAAGACTAAGCTGGTTGGCGTTAAAGTTTCCGCAGACAACATCCATTCTGCCCCTGTGGTAAAAATCAGCAAATGACGGCTGGAAACGAGATTGCAGATAGCATTGATTTGGTCTGACAAAATGGCAAATTCAATTGCCTCATCATCAAGCCCTGTGCCTAAGTCAAAATTAAATAAATCTGACGACTTAGAAAACCACAATCGATTGGGCAAGCCTTTAGAGCCACCAATCACAAGCCTGTCTTGATGAAAAGTAATCGACCTTGGATAACCTCTGAGTGGTGAAAAAGACTGTTCTTCCCATTCATTTGTGCTTGTTGTTGTCACATTTTTTAAAACCAAAGCCTTCACTGTCTTTGTGGTGAGATATTCCGTCACCTTTACCAGCCCTGTTCCAAGTTTTATCATTACCCCCACATAGCCTGTGCTGAAAACATCTTCCGTTGCTGTTAAGGTCACTGTTCCACTTGTGCCACTTGACTGCAAATTATTTCTGTTTTGATAAAAGTTATAATAAGGGCAGAAAACCATGCCATCTTTTGTGTAATATTCCCAATCTTCCACCTTCCAAACCTCATCAAGATTTCTGGTAATTTTCTTAGGTGCAACTTCAGGATGAACCACCAAAAGCGTATCCGCACTTTGTGTCCAGTTTAGTTGATTAAGTTGGTCATTTGCCCAAGGCGTGGCAATTTCAGCAATCAACATATCATCTTTATAAACACGCATTTTGTTGTTAAACAAGCACAAAAGATAAGTCTGATTCACGTTAAACTCAAATGGAATAAGCTTTGCTTTTGCCTCAACTTCATCAACTAATTTCAAGCCTTTTCTTCTTGAAACACCGCCTGTTGGTTGAATGATGACATTTTCCAAAGTTCTTGCCCCATTTTCATAAACCCCTAAATCTCCTCGTCCAAAAATTTTTTCAGAAACTTGCCCTGCTGTGAAATTTGTTTTAACTGAAAACATATTCGCCATCATCTCACCTCAACCAAGGTAAAATCTTCAAACTTTTTCGGGGTTGCTTGTTGAGAATCAATTAATCGAGCATTTTTAATTTCTTCTTCAGCCCTTTTAATTAAAATATTTGCTTTGGCATTATCTTCCGTGAGCGGCAAACAAAATTCTGACGCCAATTTTGTGGTCAAAACATCGCAAAAAAACGGAGGAAAATCTTCCTCTTTCGGACGAAAAATATAAGTAATTACCACCTCTTCTGCGTTAGTATGTAGCATATTTTTCTGAATGCGATACTCTAACCCAAGCCCTCTTGTGCCTGAACCTGCGGATATCATTCGCAAATAATCGTTTGGCAACAGATAAGCATATTTATAGTCTGCTAACGGATTTTCAGAAAGGCGTGGCAATCTTTTTTGTGCAGTGGCAAAACTCCAAGGATATGAAGAAAGAAGCCCATCACGGATTAACCCAAACAGATTGTTGGAAATGTCCGCCTCTGCTGTTCCTTCTTCAAAGGAAACAATGCCATCAACTCCAAGCTTAAATAAAGCTTTAGAGCAAATACTTAAAGTTTTCTTCAAACGTGTTTTCAAAGCCTTAATTGTTTTAATTTTCTTCTCGCTCATAAAACACCTAAATAAAAAAAATAGCCTTTCCAAAAGAAAGACTAAAAACCACTTCACCATTTTTCTAAAAAAATAAAGCCCAGTTAAACAACTGAGCTTTATAAATTTTAGATACACTACTCCCTAGTGACAATTAAGGGTGTAACATATAAAAAACCATTTGTCAAGACTTTTTTCCTACAATCTTTAATTTTTTATACAACTGATAAGGTGTGATTGTCCAAAAGCTATGAATCCCCAAGCTTCTCTTGACAAATTCCACACAAGAAAAAAAACTAAGCGGTGCGATTTTTAAACCAACATTTTCAACTTTTTGTAAAATTATTTCACAGTTCATTTGTTTTTTAAGCTCCGCAATATAATCAACTTTTTCACAAAACGAATAGGTACAAAAGAAAAAACGATTAGACATAGGATTCGCTTCAACCCATGTCATTCCCTCATCAATCTGAAAAAGCAAATAACAATGGCGAAAGCCTTTTTTCAAAAACCTCAACCACCACAGGCTTGTTTCATCAATAAACACAACATAATATTCTGAAATTTCTTGGCTTATAGCATTATTCATTTTCATATAATTCCTTTTTTCTTCAAAGCAGTTTCTAAAGCCGTGATAAATTCCCCCCAGATTCTCACTTCGCTTCTCTTTGCTCTTTTAGCATAATATGGCGGTGTCAGTTCCTTACCCCATTTCAGAGCAACTCTTAAATGACGATTAGATGTTTCGTGACAAAGCTTCAACCTCTTAATAATTCGATAGATATCATTGATTTCGCAACAACGTTCTTTTCCCCCATAATCACCCATGGCACGCCAACCGTCTTCTTGGCTGATAAGGCTACTGCAAAACCAGAACCAAACCTCTTCTGCATTCTCAAAAGGCTCATACATTCTCCCCATTAGCAAAACTCCTTTTAGTTGTATAATATTATTAATAGTTTATTAACTGTATGAGGTTATACATAAGGTTGTAGGAATTTCAATCAAAAAAAGATTTGATTCCTATTTATATTTGATATATAATGAGTGACATAATCGTTAATAGCTTGATTTTAAGGAGATAACATGAATCACGAAAAAATTTGGGACGCTGTTGATAACTTAGCCAAAGCAAATGGTTTATCAGCTTCCGGACTCGCAAAAAAAGCAGGGCTTGACTCCACAACCTTCAATAAAAGCAAAAGAACAAGACCTGATGGAAAGAAAAGATTCCCTTCTTTAGATAGTATTCAAAAAATTATCGAATCTTGTCACATCAGTTTTGAAGAGTTTTATAACTTAGGAAAAACATCTTCTCCCAAGAGTTTAGCGCACAATATTCCTTATGTTGAGCTCTCAAAACTTGAAGAAAATGCTGAGCTTTTAGAGGATAAGACTTATCTAAAAAAAATCAAATTTCCAGACAGTAAAGACAAGCTTTATGCCATAGAAATTGATTGTGAAACCCTCATTTATGACATTGGCTCAATTCTAATTCTCTCTCAAAATTCTGAAACCAGACGCAAAGACCGAATCCTTGTGAAATATTCTGATGGAAACATTTTTATCGGTGAATTTATTCGCAGAACAGCTCGCACAATCGAAATTATAGAGCTAAATGATAAACAAAAAGAAATTAGCTTAGAAATTAGCAAAATCAAAGAAATCAATCGAATTTTATGGGTAAGTCAGTAAAAAATGAGAAACAATAAAATTTATCTTGAGGGAGCTTCAGAAACCCTCAACGAACTTGAAAATAGATATAATTTTTTACAACAAAACATAAGCTATGATAAAAAATGGCTCAATGCAGTTTGTCTGAATAAAACGAAAGATATTGCAAAATTAAAGAAGAAAGAACTCAACCCAATTAAGCTTGAAAAATTGCTCAGAGCATATCGTGATTATGCAAAAAAGACCTTTGATTGAGGTCATTAACCAAAGGTCTTTTCAATCTCCTGAAGGGCTAAGTGCGGATTAACAAAGAATGGAACTTCTTTTTGGCAAGAGCAAAAACATTTCTTTTGCTCTGGATTGCAATGATAGTAATCTGTTTCAAAATTATGTAAATATCCTATGCTATCATCAATATGGACATCAATTTTTTGTTCCAAACAATAAATTGCCTTTTGCTTGTTCCACAAAGTTTCATCAACATAAAACCTGCCATCCGATAACGTTTCAACCAAACCTAATGCTGAAAAATAATCATAAAGAGAATAAAGCTCACTATATTTAATGTTGTGCTCTGCCAACTCTTTTTTCAAGACAGCCCCTTTTCCTCCACTAATGACAAAAATTTTATGCCCTCTCGCTAAAGCAAGCGACGTAAATTCTTCAAAAAATTTATAATGCTCATTAATGACTCCATGAAAATCCAGTCCAATTTTAAGACTTTTAATTTTCATCTTTAGAAAACATCTCTTTAATAGAATTAGGGCTAATTGCCGAAAGTGGATCAACTTTAATTTTAGGGTTTTCCGCATCCCCAGAAACACGATAGCTCGCGGCAAAGACTGTGCCATCTTTTCCTGAAAGCAATCTTCCAACCAGTGGAATTCCTGCCAGAAAACGATTGATACTATAAGCAGGGGCAAGCATTCCTCCCAGTTTTATACGGCTTGTGTCATAATCATAATAACCATTTGCCGAAATTCCCAACACATTTCCGAAAGCTTTTGCTTCTTTCATCTCTATCACACTACCATCAAATTCAAATGGCACGTCAAGGTGAGAAAAAGCAATTCCTTCACCGCTCAACGTGTTAATAATGCCTGTTAAAGATGCCATACTCACCACTTTTGCCAACAAACTGGTGTTTAAGATGTTAAAACTTCTAATTTTGGCATGCCCAACAATTTTACCATCTTTTTCTTTAAGCGCAGAAATTTTTAAATCTCCCCCATTCATATAGTCATATAGCCTCAAAATTTTCAGAGCTTTTCCAGCATCACTACTGGTGACATTAATGAGATGCTCACCTTGTTCTCTTGGCAGATATTCAAACCTGAAATTTGAATCTTTAACATACGCAAAATTGCCCACCATTTTTATTTCATCAATGCCAATTTTGTTCCTGATTTTCATATTTCCCGCAAAGTTCGTCACAGGAACTTCTTTGTTTGTCCATAAGCTATCCACGGCAATGTTAATGTCCGTATTTGGCATTTGTTTAAGATATTCTTCAGGATCTAAGTCTGTTTTTTCATTGCTTTTAATATTTATCTCAAAAAGATTAGAAATGTCATAGCTCAATCCAGAAATGTTCACTTTAATTAGTTCTTGACCATTCACTTTGCTCATCATCACCTTAGCTTTGGCACTTGTTTTGGGTCCTTTCACTTTCGTGATATCAATGGTTTCAATTTCACCTTTTTTGTTCAAATCCATTGAAGCTTCAACTTCAAAATCTTCTTTAGTGAGTTTTATCTCATTAATTTTTTTCACTTTGTCATTTTCCACATCAACGGAAAAATTCAAACTTCCGACCACGCCTTTTTCTTTAAGAAACCCAAGGAAGGCATAATTTATCTCATTTTCAAGCAAATCTGAAGCAAAATTGACTTTAAACTTATTTGTTTTCACTTCTAGCACATTCGCCTTAATTTTGGTATCGCCAATAAAATATGGGGCTTTCAAAATATCAAAATCAAAACCTAGTTTTTTCTTCATATGCGTATTCAAATCAAATGAAAGTTCATATTTATTGAGATATTTATTATTCATAAAAGGCTTTTGCCAAACCAAATTCATTGGAAGTTCATCAATCACAACATCACCACGCACCACCATTTCTTTATTATTCACAGACAAATCAAGTCTATCCCCTTTGATGATTTTATCTTTGATAATATTTTTAATGGTAACATCTGAAAGTTTGGACTGAACTGCCACTTTCACTTCTTCAGGTGTCAAAGTTTTCTTTAATTCAAAATCTAGTTTAAGATTGATTTCAGCTTTTCCAGAAATATCATCTGGTTTAATGCCCATTTCACTTGCAAATTCCAAAGGTGGGCTATCAATCAACTTTAAAGCGTCAGGAATGGAAGAAGTTGCTGAAAGTTGAATATCTATGAAGTTATCATATTTATCTAAATCATATAAAATCACACGTCCATCTGTGAGCTTATTCCCAACAGATTCACCCTTATCAATTTTTATATCAATTTTATCATTATAAAAGGTGGCTTTTCCAAAAACTTTATGCGCATGAGGCATTCCCTCAAGATAATTCAAAGAGGCATTTTCGACTTTTCCTTCTCCACTTAAATTTTTGAAAGCAAGTCCTTTTTGTTTAGCGTCATAAGCAAATTCAAACGCAAAAGCAGCGTCCTTAATTTCTCCCTCATAAATCCCTTCTTTAACCCAAATCCAAGCATCTTCAGCAATATAGCGTGGCCAATAACGAGGCAATTCGCTAAAATTCATTTTTTCAACTTCAGTCTTGAGCGTAATTTTCAAGTCTTTCATTGAACTCTTGAGTAATAAATTTTTAAAACCTGAAATATATAAACTCAAAGAAGTCGACTTCTCTCCCATATCAAACTGCGCATCAGAAATTTTAATTTCATTTAAGCCACTGTCAACTTCCCCAGACAAACTAAATGCCTTAATGTCATAGTTAAACGCTTCATTATCAGAAAAAGCAATTTTGCCATCATCTCCTTCAAATCTAAATTTGAAGTCTTCAACAGCAGTGTCTAAACTCTTAGAGATATTATTCTTGTTTTGTAAAACTTTCTTAAAATCGACAAGAATGTCAAGTTTGCCATTAATTGGCACATCAACCTTATAGATTGCAGCTTGTTCTTGCTCGGAAATAAAAGCTTCCACAGCCTTTGAGGGCAAGAAATTTGAAAAGGCTAAATCAATGTCAACTTTCTCAACTTTTGGCATATATTTCAAATCAAAATCAAGCGGAACAGCTTCTTCACCCATCATCAAATTACCATCAATGCCAATGTTTATATCTTCTCTATCCCTATCAAACACATAATTTGCTTTAACAAAATTCCAGTTTCGATTAAGGTCAACCTCATGAAACTCAAAATCACCATTTTGAATGGCAATATAATTGATATAACTTTCAGGATAAGATAAATCTTGCGAATTGAAACGCTCAATGAAGCGATTGAAAGTGTCGAAATAATAGCCGATTTTTTTCTCATTCAAGCTCATTTCAGAACTTTTATCTGTTTCACCATAGTTGGTAAAAACGGAAACAGATGGGCTATCAAACACAACAGAACTCGGCGAAATTATGCCTCGAATTAAGGCACGTACACTGAATGAAATTTCAATTCTTGGTGCATTAATTGAAATGCTACCTTTATTGTTTTTATATTCAACCTCTCGAGCAATAATCTTAATTGGCTGAATGGAGCGGACTAATTCTAAGTTCACACTTTCAACCGCCACAGCATATTCCTGACTATCGTGATTCAAGGCTTTGATGATATATGGCTTTAAGAAAGGCAATGGAATTGGCGAACGATAAAGTTGCCATATAAAAATGAGCAAGAAAGCAAAAATCGCTGTTCCGACATAGTCCGTAATTCTTCTGGCTAAATATTTTTTCTTATTTAACATTCCCATTTCTAACTATCTCAGACTCAACCATTTCAACATATCTTTATAGTTTGCTTTCGCATAAAGATAACTATGTTTGCCATTTTCATATAAAATAAAGTTTTTTGGTTCAGCAGCCGCCTGATAAAGCGCTTTAGCTCTTTGGTTTGGCACAATCACATCTTTCTCAGCCGCCATAATCAAAACTCTGGTATCCACTTCAGAAATAAGCGATAAACTATCATATTTATCTTTCATCAAAAAGTCAAAAGGCATATAAAAAGGAATCACATTTTTTGCCGTATTCGGCAAATTATCAAATGGAACTTCCAACACAAGTGCATCAAATTTGCCATTTTTTTTCATATAGTAAGCCGTTGCAGTTGCCATATGAGAGCCTAAAGACATTCCATAAATGATGATATCTTCATTTTTATAGCCCAATTTATAAAGCTCTTCCAGTCCTGCAATCGTGTCTAAAGTTAGGTTATGACTATTAATCTTTCCTTTTATCCCACCGTAACCACGATATTCAGGCAAAAAAGTTGCATAGCCAGCATTCGCTAATGGAATAAGTTTATGATAAAACCGCTCTAAATTCATTGCATTGCCATGAGCAAACAAGATTGCTTTTCCATTTGTGCCTTTGGTGTACCAACCATAAAGTTTTGTGCCATCTTTTGCTTTATAAGACATCAATTCTGCGGGATAACCCTTTTCACGAGCTTTCTCAATGTCTGAAACTTTGTCGCTTGGATGATTTACAAAAAGCTCAGGAAATAAATAAATCGCAAAACAAAGCACAGCATAGACCGTTACAAAAAGAAGAATTAATTTAAATATAGTCTTACAAAATCTATTTTTCATCGCTTACCCAACCTTGTGTGACAGATAAGCTTCTAAGAACAAATCAATTTCGCCATCAAGCACACTTTTTGAATCTGAGGTTTCAACTTCAGTGCGTAAGTCTTTGATAAGCTTATAAGGTTGCAAAACATAGGAACGAATTTGATGTCCCCAGCCAATGTCTGTCTGAGAATCTCTCAAGCCTTGTGCTTCCGCTTCTCTTTTTTGAAGTTCTAGTTCATAAAGACGGGCTTTCAACATTTTCCATGCGGCATCACGGTTTTTAAATTGGGAGCGGTCATTTTGACATTGCACCACAATTCCTGTTGGAATATGCGTAATTCTAATTGCTGAATCAGTTTTGTTAACGTGCTGTCCACCTGCCCCGCTGGCTCTGTAAGTGTCAATTCTGCAATCACTTTCTTTGATTTCAATTTTGATTTCATCATCAATCACAGGGTAAACCCCAACCGAAGCAAAACTCGTGTGTCTTCTTGCTGAACTATCAAAAGGAGAAATTCTCACCAATCGATGAACCCCTGTTTCAGACTTCAACCAGCCATAAGCATTTTTGCCAGCAATTTTAATGGTGACAGATTTGATACCCGCAACATCCCCTTCGGTTTCTTCAAGATATTCCACTTTATATTTATGTGATTCTGCCCAACGAGCATACATTCTGAGCAACATTTGTGTCCAATCTTGCGCCTCTGTGCCACCACTTCCAGCATGCACTTCTAAAAAGGCATCATTGGCATCAACTTCCCCTGAAAGCAACGCTTCAAGTTCTTTTCTTTTTGCTTCCGTTTTCAGATGTTCAACTTGTGCCACAATATCTTGCAACATTTCGTTATCATCTTCATCAGCAATTTCTGCAAGCTCAGCAAGGTCAACAACCGCTTGGCTCATGTCGTCATAATCCGCCAAGGCTGTTTCCAGAGTGTTTTTCTCACTCATCAACTTTTGAGCTTTTTCAGCATCATTCCATAAGTTAGAATCTTGAGAAAGAGCGTTTAATTCATCAAGACGAATAAGTGCATTATCATAGTCAAAGAGACCTCCGAATAAGCTCTAATGAGGTTTTAATTTCTTCTATGGCATTTGCAATTTCAATATTCATTTCTTAACTCTCTTAATATTCTGTTCCCAATTGGAAAGCATCGCCTTCATCTGATGAAAAATCTACTTTTTCATCTGTACCTGCCTCGGTGTTTTCTTCACCTTCTGTGACATCACCTGCTTTTTCCTCGCCCCCGCTAATGACCTTTTGAGAAGCATCTTCAGGCTTCAAGGCTTCAGAAATCACTTCTTTGTCAAACGGCGTCGCTGGTTTTCCAGTGTTATAATTAATTCTCATAAACTTAATGCCAGAAGGTGTACGAAATGGCATATCAGGTTGATGTTTCAAAGCTTCTTTCATAAATTCAAAGAACACTGGCAAAGCCACAGCTGCCCCAGTTTCAACACGCCCTAAAGTTCTAGGTTCATCAAAGCCAACAAAAATGCCCACCACTAAGTCTGGTGAAAAACCAATAAACCAACCATCTTTATTTTCATTCGTCGTTCCTGTTTTGCCTGCCAAGTGCTTATTAATCTGTCTTAATCTTGCCCCTGTTCCTCTGGTTGCCACGCCTTCCAAAATATATGTCATTTGGTAAGCACTCAATGGATCAATAATTTGCTCTCTGATGTCTTGGAGTTCTGGAATTTGTTGCGTGCCGTCCCAAGCCTCAGCATTGCAATTTTCACATACTCTAGTGTCATGCTTGAAAATGGTGTTTCCTTGACGGTCTTGCACTCTTTCCACAAAATATGGCACAACTTTCTTTCCTCCATTCACAAAACTTGAATAAGCATTGGTCATATCCACCAAACGCGCATCAGAAGCCCCTAAAGACATTGAAAGATATTTTGGCAAATTATTATTAATGCCGAGAACTCTGGTTGTTTCAGCCACTTTATCCATACCAATATCTTGAGCCAAACGAACGGTCATTAAGTTTCTTGATTTCTCAACCCCTTGACGCAACGTCATCAAGCCATAAAATTTCTTAGAATAGTTCACAGGTTTCCATTTTGGCAACCCAGGGCCTTGGTCAAGCACGAAAGGTGCATCTAAAATCAAATCATTTGGTGCATAGCCATTTTCAAGTGCCGTCAAATAAACCACAGGTTTGAATGCAGAACCTGTCTGACGACGAGCCTGAACCGCACGATTGAATTGTGACTTATTAAAAGAATAGCCCCCAACCATTGCCAAAACCTTACCCGTGTGTGGATCCATCACAATCATTCCGCCCTCAGCATCGGGAACTTGGCGAAGTTCATAAGCATTTTCAGCCAATTTCTTAGTTGGAGAAGCTTTCTCAACCAAAATCACATCCCCTTTTGCTAAAACAGAGGTTACGTTTGTTGGTGCAGAACCAACAGCTTGTTTTGGAAGTCTTTTCTTTGCCCATGTTAAGACAGACAAAGGAATTGTCCCTTTTCCACCCTCAATTGTTTCAATTTCCGCAGCATTTGCGGTCACATTCAACACAAGCGCCTTTTGCCAAGTTGCATCTGCGCCATCTGGCTTAGCAATTTTTTTGAACACATCCATATAGTCATCTTTGAGTTCAATATTTTGAATTGGACCACGATAACCATGTCTTAAATCATAATTTCTAATATTATCTTTGAAAGCCTTGGTGGCAATAGATTGCAATTCAGGGTCTAAGGTCGTTCTCACCAAAAGTCCGCCCTCATAGAGTGCTTCTTCCCCAAAATTATTTTTGGTCACTCTTCTAACTTCTTCACTGAAATAGTCAGCATCTTTGACAAATTCATTGCTTCTTTGAATGGTCACAAGCGGTTTTTGCTTGGCTAGTTCGCCTTCTTCCGCTTCAATATAACTTTCTTCAATCATACGTGTTAAAACAGCATTACGACGTGCAATTGCTGCGTTATATTTTGTTTTTGGATTGTAATTATTTGGTCCTTTTGGCAAAGCTGCTAAGTAAGCAACTTCTTCCAAGTCCAATTCATCAAGCGATTTCCCAAAATAATTAAGTGCTGCTGCAGCCACACCATAAGAGCGATTTCCTAAATAAATTTCATTTAAATAAAGCTCTAAAATATGTTCTTTTGAAAAGGCTCTTTCAATTTTGAGGGAGAGCAACATTTCTTTAATCTTACGAGAATATGAAAGCTCAGAAGAAAGCAAAAAGTTTTTTGCCACTTGTTGCGTAATCGTTGAAGCTCCTGCTGGTCGACGTCCTTGACCAATATTTTTAAGATTTCCCAACAAAGCACGCGTTAACCCCACAGGGTCAACACCAATATGAGAGTAGAATCTTTGATCTTCTGTGGCAATGAATGCATTTTTAACCATTGTCGGAATTTTATTTTCTGGCACGAAAATTCTCTTTTCGTTGGCATATTCCATCAAAAGCTGACCGTCACCAGCATAGAATCTGGTCGTAACTGGCGGTTCATATTTCGCCAATTGATGAAATTCGGGAAGTCCTTCAGAAAACTTCCACAAAGTTGAAATTACAACCACAATGGTGATAACCGCAAAGAAACATAGGGTACTGAACAAAGAAGATAACGTTTTAAGCATTAATATATCCGAGCTAAATTTGATTATAATAAACTGAACCCACAATTTATAACAATTTATTCTATTTTAACAGTAAAATATTGCAATATATGGATAATTTTTAATTTTATTAAAATACAGAAGCTTGCTGCATATTTTCGAAATATTTATCAATTGCCTTTTTCGTGGCTGTTGCCAATTTTTTACGATATGACGGTTGTTTCAAAAGTCTTTCCTCGGTTCTATTAGAAAGATAACCCATTTCCAACAAAACAGAAGGCACATCAGGCGCTTTTAAAACCGCAAACCCAGCAAAACGATGTGTGTTAGATAAAATTTTCGCAACTTTTCTCATCTCAACCACCATAAAAGAAGCAAATTCAGATGAACGGTTCATCGTTTCTCTTTGTGCCAAGTTGATGAGAATGTCTGAAACTTCTTTAGAATGTTCCACAAGATTCAACCCAGCAATGATATCTGCCTTATTTTCACGGTCAGCCAGAGCTTCTGCTTCCTTATCCGATGCCACTTCAGACAAAGTGTAAACAGAAAGTCCGACTGCATTTCTATTTCTTGCACTATCTGCATGAATAGAGATAAACAAATCTGCATCATGATTTCGAGAAATTTTTACCCTATCACGAAGAGAGATAAACACATCACGATTTCTGGTTAAATAAACTTTATAACGAGAATCTCTATCTAAAAGTGCTTTTAATTCTTTCGCCATAGCCAAGGTGATGTTTTTTTCATAAACGCCTGAATAACCAATTGCCCCAGGGTCTTTTCCACCATGCCCAGGGTCTAAGACGATAATTCTTTTCTTATTTCCTGAAGATTTCGGTGCAGAATAGCTTGAAGTTGCTGTTGCACGGTCGGAATAATCTTGAATGGTGTCACTGCTACTGAAAGCCTTATCAGCTCCCACGCTCTGTGCATATTGACGGTCAGAAGCCAAAGAAATATCCACCACAAAACGCCAATCAAAACTGCTTTGAGGAGGTAAAACAAAAGCTTTTTTAATGATAGAACTTTTTTTCAAGTCAAACACAATGCGGGTTGAATCCCCCATTTTTGTCCCAACTCTTAAGTTTTCCACAAAATCACTATCAGTCACTTCTTTTTCAATGCGTGGATTAACTGTCGCTCCATAAATATCAACCACAAGTCTTTTCGGACCATCCAGCAAGAAAACTTTATAATCAAATTTTTTGGAAGAATCAAAAACGATGCGAATGCTTCCAACCCCTTGCCCAATGCGAATATCTGAAACATCATAAGCTAAAGCTTCGCTTGTCGCAAGACAACAAAACGGTAACAAAAAGCTTAAAGTTCTCAGCATGTTTCTTAATTTTTGAAAAACATTTTTCATTGTTGGGGTCGCTCTAGTCCGTTAAAATGCAAAATTCACTACTTACTTAAGTTATATAAAATAGTTATTACCAATGCGTTAAAAAAAATATTTTTTTCAGATAACCAAAATTAATGTTGTAATTTTAATTATCTTTGTATATTTTATTGTTAGATTATGTGAATTAAAAAATATTGGCGTTAAATTCTATTATATCATTTGTTTTTTAGGTGGATTTAATTGTTGATACCATATTCTTTCATAGCGACTGAATATTATCACATAGTTGAAATGAAAAGTTTTTGTTGATTGAGTTTTATCTTTTGAACATCGTAATAAGCAATAACAAGGAATGAATGTTCAAAAAAATTGAAATTTTGCAGAGATAAATTGAAAATATAGATATAAATCTTTGCAGTTTTTTAAAAGCGACACTTCTTTTGCCCCTCTTAAGGCAAAGGTCTGTTTGGTGTAGCTCCCTTTTTTCGATTCTCAAACAACATTTTAAGATAAATTTTGGCTGTTTAATCACAGCTATATGTGTTGCGGAGTTAATTTAATAATTATGACAAAAAGAATGCTCATCGATGACACACACCCTGAAGAAACAAGGGTTGTTGTCGTAAATGGAAACAAACTTGAAGATGTTGAATTTGAATCAAGTTTTAGAAAACAAATTAAAGGAAATGTTTATTTAGCAAAAGTTGTTCGTGTTGAACCTTCCCTGCAAGCTGCCTTCGTTGATTATGGTGGCAATAAGCATGGCTTCTTGGCTTTTGGTGAAATTCACCCAGACTATTACAATGTTTCAGACACAGAGTTGGCTGAAGTTGAAAAAGAAGTTGATGAATTTATTGAAGGCAAAAAACAAGCCCTCAAAGAAAAAGAATTGCAACGAGAAAAAGCTCGTGAAGAAAGAGAATCCGCTCGTGCAATTGAAGAACAAAAAAAGCTAGAAGCTCAAAAAACCGAAGCAGAAAAAAATGAAGAATCTTCTGAAGAAGTTTCTCAAGAAACTCAAACAGAAGCCCAAGCAGAAACTGTGTGTGAAACAGAAGAAAGTTCCACAACTAGCTCTGAAACAGATTCTGAAAAAACTTCCACTGAACCTTCAGAAGAAACCCCTGACGAAGCTTCTGATGACGAGCAACAAAAAAACAAATCTCGCCGTTTGATGAAGAAAAATCACAAAAACCGCAGAAGACCAAGTGGCGACAAAGTAAAAGTCTCCGCTGAAGCAACGGGAACTGAAGAAGAAAAAATTTCTGAAGATGAACCATACAAATCTTCTCGTAAAAAATTCTCTCGTGACAATGAAGAAGACGAATTTGACGATGATGAAGATGACGATGATGATGAGGAACAAGGCTTTAACGATGAAGTTTTGAGAAAACTAATGATTTCTCGTAAACTTTTCCATCGTAAAAAAATTCAAGAAGTCATCAAAGAAGGACAAATTGTTGTTGTTCAAGTTGTGAAAGAAGAAAGAGGCAACAAAGGCGCTGCACTTAGCACTTATCTTTCTCTTGCTGGCAGATATTGCGTTTTGATGCCTAACCGCATTAAAAGTGGTGGCGTTTCTCGCAAAATTACTAACGGCAACGACAGAAAAAGACTTAAAAATATTTTGAAAGAGCTTCCGCTAACTTCTGATATGTCTATGATTGTCAGAACTGCGGGCGAAGAAAAGAGCAAAGAAGACATTTGCCGTGACTATAACTACTTGATGAGAACATGGAATCAAATCAGACACGATTCTTTGAAGAGCAAAGCCCCAACGCTCATTTATGAAGAAGCAAACCTCATTAAACGCTCTTTACGTGATATGTACACCAAAGATGTTTCAGAAGTGATTGTTGATGGTGCAAAAGCCTATCAATTGGCTCGTGAATTTATTAAAATTCTTTCGCCACAAAGCTTGAAGAAAATTAAGACTTGCCGTGAAAACGACATTCCTCTTTTCCAACGTTTTCAAGTTGAAGGACAGCTTGAAAAACTGCACGACACTACTGTTCAATTGGAATCTGGTGGCTATTTGGTGATTAACCCAACAGAAGCTTTGGTGGCAATTGATGTCAACTCTGGGCGTTCAACTCGTGAGAAAGACTTGGAAGAAACAGCACTTAAAACCAATTTGGAAGCGGCTGATGAAATTGCTCGTCAATTGCGTTTGCGTAACCTTGCTGGTTTGGTTGTAGTCGACTTTATTGATATGGATGAAAATGCAAATAACCAAGCTGTTGAACGACGCATCAAAGAAGCTTTGAAAAAAGATCGTTCCCGTGTTCAAGTTGGTAAGATGAGCATTTTTGGGTTGATTGAAATTTCTCGTCAAAGAATGCACCCGTCTTTCTTTGAAACAAGTTATGAGCCTTGTCCACACTGTTTAGGCAAAGGCATCATCCGCACTGTTGAATCTAGTGCAATCTCTGTTTTGCGTGAAATTGAAGCCGAAGGCATCAAAAACCGTTTTAGTTCAGTTAACGTTTACATTCCAAGCAACATCGCCATTTATATTCTCAATAATAAAAGAGAAGTTTTGGTTGCCTTGGAAAATAAATATAACATGACCATTATCATTAGTGCTGATGACAGCATCAAAAACGTGGCTGGTCTTAAAATTGAAAGAACCAAAAGCAACGGCAATGATGTTGAAGAAAAGGCTGAAGCAACTGAAACAGTTAATGAGCCTGAAAAACAAGAAGAAATTTATTGGGAAGAAAATAACGATAAATCTTCTGACGACAGACAAAACAACAATAACGGCAATCGCAATAACAATAACAATAATCATCGCCGTAAGAACAGATATAATAACCGTCGTCGTTTTGAAAACCGTGAAAATGGCAATCGTTATGAAGAGCGTCGTAACGAAGAATCTGGCAACGGAAATGAGAAAAAAGAGAAGAAAGGAAAATCTACTTGGTGGAGAAAACTTATCGGAGGCTAAGCCCCCTCTTCAGAAAAATCAACAAAAAGCTTGTGAGCAGTTTTATTCTGCTTGCAAGTTTTTTGCTTGTTGGTAATTTGCAAGCCCAAACCATTATCTATGATGAAGAAACGGAAAGCTTCATTCAAAAGCTAAGTGTTCCACTGTTTCGCAGTGCAAACATTCCTTTTAATCGTAATAATGTCTATATTCTCTCTGACGAAAGTTTGAACGCTTTCGTGGCGGACGGTAATTTGCTTTTCATCAACACGGGGACTATTGTTAGAGCCGGTAGCGATGATGAACTTCGTGGCGTGATTGCCCATGAAATTGGACATATTCAAGGTGGACATATCTTACGAGGTAAATTGAAAGCTCAACAATTAAGTGAGGCTGGTTTAGCTTCAATGCTGGTTGCAGGAGCGGCCGCTATTGCCAGTGGTCGTGGTGATGTTGGTATGGCATTAATGCTTGGCTCTCAAAGCTCAATGATGAACAACTATCTCAATTATCGTGTTCAAGAAGAAAGAAGTGCTGACGAAGCAGGTGTTCGCTTGTTGAACGACAATCAGATTTCACCTCAGGGCATGCGTAATTTTATGAAAAAAATTGAGCAAGAAAATTTAGCCACTGGCGTTAGCGAAACACCATATTTCAGAACGCACCCTGTGACCAAAGAAAGGATTTCTTTCATTGAGGAAGCCACGCAAAACTCACCTTACAAACAAGTGACTCAAACCGAGGAATTTCGCCGTGTTAAAGCCAAGCTTTATGCTTTTATTTATCCTCCTGAAATGGTTTTCGCAGCTTATGGCAAAGGACAAACCATTGTTGAGAAATATGCGCTTGCTATTGTTAATTATCGGATTATGCAAAAGAAGAAAGCCATTGCATTGATTGATGAACTCATTTCGCTTGAACCCAACAATCCGTTTTTTCACGAATTGAAAGCTCAAATTTATCTTGAAACAGGCAATGTGAAACAAGCTAAGACAGAATATAAAAAGGCTTTAAGCCTGTTACCAACTTCTAATTTGTTTATGGTTAGTTTAGCCCAAGCAACGTTGGAAGATGAGCCGACACAAGCGGAACTTATTGAAACAGAAAGAAATTTGAACAAAGTTGTCATTGTGCAACCAACTTATGAAGCTTGGCTACTGCTCGCAAGAACTTATGCAATGCGGGGGAAAATGACGGAAGCAAATTATGCTTCTGCAGAATCTAGCTTACGTTTAGGACAATTTGATGCCGCAAACAAACAACTTGATATGGCAAAGAAAGGAAATCCAACCCCCGCCCTTTCCCTCAAAATTGCCGACCTTGAAAACAGAATCAAAGATGCCGAAAAAGATGCTTACCAAGGGAAATATTAAATATGGATATTCGGGTCAAGCCCGAATATGACTAAAAAAAAAAACAACCCGAATATGACAATTGAGTGCTGTCATTGCGAGCGAAGCGTGGCAATCCAATCAAAGCAAAAGACTTAATCTATTACTTTAACTTTTTTCTTTTTAGGTTTTGGGAAAGGGAGAAGCTTATCCAGAAGCTTTAGCATTTCAATTGCAAAGTCTTGTTCATCAATGTCTAAAACATAATGCGGTCTTGCCCCTTTATAAGGAATTCCCTCATAAGCGGAATAATCAAATGCTTCAAACAATGCCAAAGTCTCAACTCTTTTCTTCACAAAAACTGTATTATCACAAACTAAAAGCAACGGCTTTGCATTCACATAAATCATACATTCGCCAAACATTTTGCGATGAGAAAGCCCACGCACACTACCTAATTGTTCATAAATATAATCAATAAAATCCTGTGTTGTCGCCATTTCTAGTCACCAAGTGTTTCAATCACTTTTGCGGCAATTTCTTCATAGATTTTTGTAAATTTTCCTTCAGGTTCAGCAAAAACAATCGGCGTGCCATTATCTGCATTTTCACGAATATTTAGATGCAAAGGCACTTCGCCGAGGAATTTAACGCCCAATTTTTCAGCCGTTTTCTTCGCACCCTCATGCCCAAAGATATCCGCCCTTGTGCCACAAGTTTCACAAATATAATAGCTCATATTTTCAATAATCCCCAAAATCGGCACATCAACTTTTTTGAACATATTCACGCCCTTAATCGCATCAATTAGGGCAATGTCTTGCGGAGTGGAAACAATGACCATGCCGTCTAAATCCACTTTTTGAGATAACGTGAGTTGAACATCTCCTGTCCCTGGAGGCATATCCATCACCATCACATCAATTTCGCCCCATTTTGTGCCGGTGATAATCTGTTCAATTGCTCCAACAGCTTTAATGCCTCGCCAGATGATTGGGCTTTCCTTGCCGACCAAAGCCCCAATAGACATTGAAGCAATGCCCATATTCATAAAAGGCTCTAAAACTTTGCCGTCTAAAGATTCAGCTTGTTCATCAGCATAACCCAACATTGTCGGAATCGAAGGTCCATAAATATCAGCATCAAAAAGAGCAACTTTTTTGCCTAGATTGGCGAGTGCAAGTGCCAAATTAACCGCTGTGGTAGACTTCCCAACACCGCCCTTGCCTGAAGCAACGCCTATAATTTTCTTAACCCCAGAAATTTTCCACTTTTCTTCAAAAGGACTAGCCGCACCCGTTGCTTGAGGTGTTTTTTCTGCCGTATGAATGATGGAAACTTTATCAATTGTGCCAAAGTCATAAATTTTTTGTTTAATTTCCTCATCTGCTTTTTCATCAGCTTCGCCAATAAGGGTAATAATGACACGGTTATTGAGCAATTTAACAGCTTCAAGTTTTTCGTCTGCATAAAAACTTGTGATAATATTCTTAATTTTTTGTTCCATTATAGTCCTTTCAATAGTGCCTAATATTAAAGTTTATTCTTTAATATGTATAATTGAAACTTTCTCGACAGAAAGATTATAGAGGTCTTTTTTCATTTTTTCATCAACTTTTTCGAGATCTTGCCCAATAATATCAATGTAAATGCTGTGATTTTCAATATCAATTGACTTAATTTTCGCCGATTTATAGTACTTAGTTACAATATTTTTGACCTTACTTAACATTTTTCCCTCTTTTTCTGCTTGTTAATAGAATGGTATCCTTTATTGTAAATGAGTAACAATTATACTATATAATTACTTAGAACGAAATAACCAGAGGAAAGATGTATGACTAAAGGAAAAAATCCTTGGGAAAATGAAAACCCGTGGGCAGACAACAGTAAATCTGATGCCAAAACCAAGGTTGAAGATTTTACAAAATTTGTTAAAAGAAACAATTCAAACAATCAAAACAACAATCTAACACTCAAAATTAAATGGCTTGTTCTTGGGCTTTTAACGTTGTGGCTCTTGTCTGGTTTTTATCAGGTTGAACCAAACGAACAAGGGGTTGTTTTGCGTTTTGGCGCTTACCAAGACACAACTGATGCAGGATTGCATTATCATTTCCCTTACCCAATTGAAACTGTGGAAAAAGTTAATCAAACTCAAGAAAGAAGCTTCACTTTGGGTGAAAATAATTCTGCTTCATATTCTTCTTATGCCAATTCTAATGGAATTTACCGCATTAGTAATAGCGCCTCTTCCTCTTATGATAATTTCACAGAAAGTCATATGTTGACGGGAGATGAGAACATTGTTGACATCAACTTAACGGTGGTTTGGAAAGTTAAAAATGCGAAAGACTATCTTTTCAGCGTTCGTGACCCTGAACAAACGGTTTATGTGGCTGCACAATCTGTTTTACGTGAAATTGTCGGACAATCTAAAATGCAAGCAATTATCACTGAAGACCGTGGCAGACTTGAAGATGAAACAAAAAACGAACTTCAAGCTTTGCTTGATGAATTTAATTCCGGCATTCAAATTGTGCGTGTGAAAATGCAAAAAGCAGACCCTCCACAACAAGTTGTTGATGCGTTCAACGAAGTTCAACGTGCCAAAGCTGATATGGAAAAATTCCAAAACCAAGCACAAGCTTATCGCAACCAAGTCATTCCTCAAGCCAGAGGTGAATCTGCTCAAGTGGTGAATGATGCTGAAGCATATCGTGAAAGTGTCATCAATAAGGCTCAAGGTGAAATGGACAGATATTTAGCCGTTTATAATGCTTATAAACAAGGACGTGAAGTGACAGCGAAAAAGCTTTATCTTGAAACAATGGAAGAAGTGATTGGAAAATCTAACAAAGTTATTGTTGACCCTTCCTCTAAAGGAGCTAATCCTTTGCCAATTCTTCCAATTAATAAGTTTAACTAGGAGTTCAAAACGATGTTAAGTAAATTAAAAATCTCAATTTTAGTCGTTTTGGCAGCACTCGTTTTTGTTGCTTTCAATGTTTTCTATATTGTAGGACAAGCGGAACAAGTTCTCGTTTTGCAATTTGGTGAACCTATCAGAGTGGTGAAAGAACCTGGGTTGAAGATGAAAACGCCTTTCATTCAAAACTTGGTGTTTTATGACAAAAGATTGTTGCGTCTTGACCCACCTGCTCAAAGCATTATCTTGAAAGACCAAAAACGTCTTGAAGTGGATAGTTTCACACGTTATCAAATTATTGATCCGTTGAAATATTACAAAACAGTTAGAACTGAAGTTCAAGCTCGTAGCAAGTTAGAAGAGATTGTCAACTCTTCTGTGCGTCGTGTTTTGGGTCAAGTTACTTTACCTGAGCTTTTATCTGTGAAACGTAATCAGATTATGAAAAACATTCGCAGTGGCGTGATGACAGATGCGGAAGAAATTGGCGTGAAAGTGGTTGATGTTCGCATTCGCCGTGCAGACCTTCCAACCAGTGTTTTGCAATCTATCAACGAGCGTATGAAGGCTGAAAGAGAAAGAGAAGCCAAAGAATTTCGTGCTCAAGGTGAACAAAAAGCCAAAGAAATTACCGCTCAAGCTGATAAAGAAAAAATCATCATTTTAGCGGAAGCTGAAAAGCAATCAGAAATCTTGCGTGGTCAAGGCGATAAAGAGGCTATTGCTTTGTTAACAAAAGCAGCAAATTCAGATCCAAAGTTTTATGCTTTCTATCGTTCTTTAGAAGCTTATAAAAAAGCTTTGGCAAATTCTGAAACTTCTATGGTGATTTCGCCTGACTCTGAGTTTTTCGACTTTTTCAAAAAGACTCTTAAAACAGGAAACTAAACTTCATGCGTTTAACGTCTTTATTTGTTGTCATTTTTAGTCTTTTGTGTCTTTGCTCGTTTGGAGCAAAGGCTCAAACGGCTTTGCCTGACTTTACGGTGATGGTTGAAAACTTGATGCCAACCGTTGTCAATATTACCACAGAAATCGACCGCACAACCGTTGAGCAAGAAGAAATGGAACTCTTAAACGAAGCCACTCAAGAATCTAAGCACACACCTGCTGGTTCAGGATTTATCATTTCTCAAGACGGCTATGTGGTTACAAATAAACATGTGATTGATGATGCGGTGAGCATCAAAGCCACCACTTATGACAACAAAACCTATGATGCAAAAATTATTGGCATTGATGAAAAAACAGACATTGCTTTGCTTAAAATTCTGCCACAATCCACCCTTAAACCAGTTGTCTTTGGTGATTCAGATAACACCAAAGTTGGCGAATGGGTGTTGGCGATTGGCAATCCTTTCGGCTTAGGCGGAAGCGTCACTAAAGGCATTATCTCGGCAAAATCTCGAGACATTGAAAGCGGAAATTATGACGATTTCTTACAAACAGATGCCTCCATCAACAGAGGCAATTCTGGGGGACCAATGTTTAATATGAATGAGGAAATCATTGGCATAAACTCCGCAATTTTTTCAACCACTGGCGGAAGCATGGGCATTGGTTTTGCCATTCCAATTAATTTGGCAAAGTGGGTCATTGAACAACTCAAGGAAAATGGTGAAGTTAAAAGAGGTTGGATTGGTGTTAAAATTCAAGCAAACAATTCTCAAATAGCATTGTCTTTAGGCTTAAAAGAAAATCAGGGGATTATTATTTCAGGCTTTTCAGAATCTGCACCCGCACAAAAAGCAGGACTTATGGCAGGAGATGTCATTTTGAGTTTTGACGGGGTTGAAATTGACAACACAAAAAGTCTTTCTCGCCTTGTTGCAGAAACAAAAATTGGCAAAAAAGTTAAAGTTGACTATTGGCGTGGCAAAAAAAGATTTTCAACGATGATGTTGGTTGAAGAAATGCCAAAGGTGAGCAAAAAAGAAGAAAAGAAAATTTCTGAAACAACAGAACAAGATTTGTCTTTCATTAAAGAACTCGGCATAAGCCTTGCGGTGATTGATGACGAAAAGATTTCACAATATGCCTTACCTAAAGATGTTAAAGGGCTTGTAATTACGCAAGTGATTAGTCAATCTGACGCTGCAAACAAAGGGCTAATTGCTGGCGATGTGATTGTTAAAATTGACAAGAAAGATTTATTCACGCTTGAAGATATGAAGAAGAATATTAGCGATGCCAAAAGAGAAAATAATCGCCCTATTCTTCTCTTGGTGCAAAGCAAAGAAACGGTTAATTTTGTTGCCTTAAAGTTGAGAAAAGAATGACCAGAGTAGATTTTTATCATCTTCAAACTCAAACCCTTGACAATGTTTTACCTAAACTTGTTGAAAGAGCTTATGACACAGGAAAAAAGATAAAAATCAAAATTGGCAAAGAAGAAAACATTGAAAAACTCAATAGCTTACTTTGGACTTATCAAGAACAGTCTTTTTTACCACATGGATCAAAAAAAGATGGATTTTCTGAAATGCAACCTATTTTTTTGAGTTCTGATGAAGAAAATCCAAACAAGTCAGAAATTTTATTTCTCACGGATGGTGCAATTTGTGAGCTTGAAGAAGGCACTGCTTACGACAGAATTTTAAACATCTTTGACGGTAACTCACCAGAAGCACTTGAAACAGCTCGAAACTTTTGGAAACTCTTGAAAAGCCATAATTTAGAACTATTTTATTGGCAACAGGATTCCAATGGGAAATGGGTTCAAAAATAGAGGAAATTAATGCACATGTCCATTCGTCTTTTTTTAGGAATTGTCGCGGTACTCTTTATTTTAACCGTTTCTAAGGTCGTTTATTTCAATGACAATCCTTCGATTGACCCTGCGCCACCTCCTCCGTCTGTGGATGAGATTGCTGAAACGGTTGGGAAAGACACAGAAGAGATTGATGATGATATTTTAGATGAGGTTTTGAAATTTATTGAAGAAACAATTGACTACTTCAAGAACTAAAAAAAGATAAAATTGAATATAAATTTTTATAGATTTTTTATATTTTATCTCTATTATAAAAGAAAATAAGAATGATTACTGAATTTTAATAATATACAAAGGAAACTAAAATGGCAGAAAAAAGTAATATCAGAATGATGGATGCCAACGAAGCAACAGCTTCCGTTGCACACCGCATGAATGAAGTTATTGTGATATATCCAATCACGCCGTCTTCCCCAATGGGAGAATGGACAGATGCTTGGAGTGCCGCTAAACAAAAAAACATTTGGGGCGTTGTGCCTCAAGTTCAAGAGATGCAATCTGAAGGTGGTGCTGCTGGAGCTTGTCATGGTTCTGTTCAAGCAGGCTCGCTCACAACAACTTTCACAGCTTCTCAAGGCTTGTTATTGATGCTTCCGAATATGTATAAAATTGCTGGAGAACTCACACCATTTGTAATGCACGTTGCCGCAAGAACAATAGCAACGAATGCACTCTCCATTTTTGGTGACCATTCCGACGTGATGGCTGCTCGCCAAACAGGATTTGCAATTTTAAGCTCTAACTCTGTTCAAGAAGCTGGCGACTTTGCTGCAATTGCTCAAACTGCAAGTTTGCGTTCTCGCCTGCCTTTCGTTCACTTCTTTGATGGCTTTAGAACTTCTCATGAAATCAAAAAAATCAGTTTACTTTCTGATGCAGACCTCCTAAAAATGATGGAAGGGGTGAACAAAGATTTCAATGCTGAACGTGGCTTAAACCCTGAAAATCCATTCATTCGTGGAACAGCACAAAATCCAGATATCTTCTTCCAAGTTCGTGAAGCGGCTAACCCTTTCTATGACAATTGCGAAAAAATTGTTCAAGAAGAAATGGACAAGCTCGGCAAAATCACCGGTCGTCACTATAATATTGTTGAATATGTTGGTCCAAAGGATGCTGAAAACATTGTTGTCACCTTGGGGTCAAGTGCTGAAACAACTGAAGAAGTCTTGGAAAAACTCAATGCAAATGGTGGAAAATATGGCTTAGTTAAAATTAGACTTTATCGCCCATTCCCTAAAGAAAGTTTCATCAAAGCACTTCCTTCAACCGTGAAAACAATTTCTGTGTTGGATAGGACAAAAGAATCTGGTTCTGTTGGCGAACCACTTTATCTTGACGTGGTTACAACATTAACAGATGCTTATAACAACAACAAAATTTCTTACTTACCAAAAATGTATGGTGGAAGATATGGTTTGTCTTCTAAAGAATTCACCCCAGGAATGGCAAAAGCCGTTTTTGAAAATGCAGAATCTGCAAAACCAATCAACAGCTTTTCTGTGGGCATTGAAGATGACGTCACACATCGTTCTTTGAAATATAGCACATTTGACACAGAAGGTGACAATGTTTCTAAGGCAATTTTTGTTGGACTTGGTTCAGATGGAACAATTGGGGCGAACAAAAACTCAATCAAAATCATTGCGGAAGACGCAGGGCTTTATGGACAGGGCTATTTTGTTTACGACTCAAAGAAAGCGGGTGCAATCACTGTTTCTCACTTGAGATTTTCAAAAGACCCAATTCGTGCCGCTTATTTGATTGATGAAGCAAACTTTGTTGCTTGTCACCATTTCCCATTCATTAAGAAAATTGACATTGTGAAATATGCCAAAGAAGGTGCAACCTTCCTCATTAATGCTCCATATGACAAAGAGGATGTTTGGAATCATTTACCAATCGAAGTTCAACAACAAATTATCAATAAGAAAATTAAGCTTTATTCAATTAATGCTGTTGAAGTGGCTCGTGCAACGGGCATGGGTGCAAGAATTAATACAATTATGCAAACTTGCTTCTTCGCCATTTCAAACGTGATTGAAAAAGACTTGGCAATCAAACACATTAAAGATGCCATTCAAAAAACATATAGCAAAAAATCTCAAGCAATTGTTGAGAAGAACTATGCTGCCGTTGATGAAGCTTTGAACCACTTACACAAAATTGAAGTTCCTGCTCAAGCAACGTCAAAGGTTTCTATGTCTTTGCCTGTTCCTGCAAATGCACCTGAATTTGTTCAAAATGTGATTGGTGAAATTATTGCTGAACGTGGCGAAAAGCTCCCTGTGAGTGCATTCAAAGAAGTTGCTGATGGCACATGGCCAAGTGCAACAACCCAATATGAAAAACGTAGAATTGCCACAGAAGTTCCTATTTGGGAACCAGAACTCTGTATCCAATGTGGAAAATGTTCTCTTGTTTGTCCGCACGCAGTTATTCGTATGAAAATTGCTGGCGAAGAACAGTTGGTTGATGCCCCAGCAGAATTTAAGTCTGCGGATTATAAGGGTAAAGAATTTGCAGGCAAAAAATTCATTCTTCAAATTACGCCTGAAGATTGCACAGGTTGCGGACTTTGCACAACGGCTTGCCCTGCAAAAGACAGAACAAACCCTGAGAAAAAAGCGATTAATATGGATGTCATCGAAAATAATTTCGACAGAGAACTCAAAAACTGGAATTTCTTTGACACACTTCCATACATCAAAAGACATGAAGTTGTTAAAAACATTCCAAAAACAACTCAGCTCATCAGACCATTGGTTGAATTTTCTGGTGCTTGTGCAGGTTGTGGCGAAACACCATATATCAAATTGCTCACTCAGTTGTTTGGTGACAGAATGATTATTGCAAACGCAACTGGTTGTTCATCAATCTATGGCGGAAACTTACCAACAACACCATATGCAAAAGACTCAGAAGGTCATGGACCAGCTTGGGCAAACTCTTTGTTTGAAGATAATGCCGAATTTGGGTTGGGAATGAAATTTGCCCTTGATCAACAACTTGCTGTTGCTTCTACTGCATTAAACACGCTTCGTCCTGAACTTGGTAGTGATTTTGTTGATGAGTTATTAAATTCTGAACAAAAAGACGATTTGGAAATTGAAGCTCAAAGAGCAAGAGTTGCTGTTTTGAAAGAAAAATTGGCAAAAATCGGCACAAACAAAGCAAAAGAACTTTTGGCAAATGCTGACCACCTCATCAAGAAATCTCTCTGGATTATCGGTGGTGACGGTTGGGCATATGACATTGGCTTCGGTGGACTTGACCATGCGATTGCTTCTGGCAAAAACATTAACATTTTGGTTATGGACACAGGGGTTTATTCCAATACTGGTGGTCAACAATCCAAAGCAACACCATTTGGTGCTGTGGCAAAATTTGCAACATCTGGTAAACAGCTTGCGAAGAAAGACTTAGGATTAATGGCAATGTCTTACGGTAATGTTTATGTTGCTCAAGTTGCCTTTGGTGCAAACGATTTGCAAACAATTAAAGCGTTCAACGAAGCGGAAGCTTTCGACGGTCCATCTTTGATTATTGCATACTCAACTTGTATTGCTCAAGGCTTCGACCTCAGACAAGGCTTGGGTCACCAACAATTGGCTGTGAACACTGGTTCTTGGAACTTGTTTAGAAACAATCCTGATAATGAAAAAATCGGCAAACCAGCACTTGTGCTTGATTCTAAAGCGCCGTCTGTTGCTGTTTCAGAATGGATGGATAGTGAAGGTCGTTTCCAAGCCATCAAGAAGCTTAACCCTGAACATTATCAAGAAGTTCTGGCAAAAGCCGAAAAGATGAACAAAGACAAACGTTCTTATCTTGAACATTTGGCACAATATGTTCCTGCTCAAGAAGAACAACCTCAAGAATAAGGCTCTTGCAAAAAAAGCTCTCAGAAATCTGAGAGCTTTTTTATGATTAAATTCCCTATGGCAATAATATTTTAACGTTTATCCCTTAGAATGACTTACAAAAGTGTTTTAAGAACTTGTTACAGGAAGTTAAGTTATGGAAATTAGTACATTAATTGGTATCATCTCAGGAATTTTATCTGTTGGTGTGGGAATGTGGCTCAAAGGCGCTGACCCTCATGCCCTCATTAACCCTGCGGCTTTTTTAATCATTATGGGTGGAACTTTCGCTGTTACGTTTAACGCATTTCCGCTTTCAACTGTGAAAAAGTTTTTTACTTATTTCGGTCTTTTATTCAGAAAACAAAAATTAATGGAAAGACAAGAAATTCTTGAGCTTTTTGTAAACTTAGCAAAAGTTTCTAAGCAAGAAGGTGTGATGGGAATTGAAAAAAGAGCGAATGAAATCACTGACCCTTTCCTTAAAACGGGTTTAACCCTTGTTGCCGATGGTTTTTCTGCCGATTTCATTGCGGAAGTTGTTGAAAATGACATTAAGAACACGGAAGAAAGACACCGTGTTGGTGCAACTGTTTTCGCACAATGTGGTATGTATGCCCCAACTCTTGGGGTGTTGGGTGCGGTTATTGGTTTGATTGCTGCCCTTGGAAACCTTTCTGATACGGAAGTTCTTGGTCACTCAATTGCAGCTGCTTTCGTGGCAACCTTGCTTGGTATCTTCTGTGGATATGTGATGTGGCACCCATTTTCTAACAAACTTAAGCAAATGTCTGGTGAAGAAATCTCCCTTAAAAGAATGATGTTGGAAGGCATGCTTGCCTTACAATCAGGCGCTTCAACCATTGCTATGGAAGCAAAACTCCAATCTTTCATTCCAGTATCAAAACGTAAATCTCTCAGAGATGCATAACTTGAGGTCTTAGGATTATGGCTAGAAAAAAACAGCATTCAGAACATCATGAAGAACATGCCGACGAAACATGGCTCGTGCCTTATGCGGATATTTTGACCTTGCTTTTGGCGTTATTCATTGTTTTGTTTGCCTCTTCCACACTTGATAAAAAGAAAGCAGGGGAATTAGAACAAGCTTTCACAGCAGCGTTTAATGCAAACCCACCAGAACAGCTCACAGGAACTATTTTAACTTTTATGGACGACTTAAAAACCCTAGATTTAGGCAAAAATGTTTCCTTGGGTTCAGATTCTCAAGGTGCTTTGATTGAAATTGCCAATATTGATATGTTTGAAGCAGGAAGTTCTCGCATTAAAAGAGAATATGAAGCAACCATTAGAAAAATCTCTAACCTCTTAAATGAAAATAAATATAAACGCTTTGACGTGGTTGTTGAAGGACATACAGACTCTGAAGAAGCAGCTGGCTCACAATATCCAACGAAATGGGATTTATCTTCCATTCGTTCCGCAGCCATTGTGAACGAATTTGTCGTTTCTGAGATTGAAGCAAATCGCTTGAAAGCTGTTGGCATGGCAGATATTGCTCCTAAATATCCAAACATGGATCCATATGGCGAAAAAATTCCCGACAACCAAAAGAAAAATCGACGTGTCGTTATTCGTGTCGAACCATAAGGGTATAGCTTTTTATTCTCTTGTAGAAAAAAAATTATAAATCAGTAAAAAGATTAAAAAAATAATTCCAATAATGGCTTGTGTTGTTAGATTGTGTCCATAGACATATCTAAAGACATTTCCAATAACACTACGAACTTCTCTCCATTGTTCAAAAAGCGTTGACCCCACAATTGAAACAATAAAAAGAATGGCGACAATATCTAAAACCTTAAGCACAGAAGTTGAAGACACAGATTTTTCAAGAGCTTCTCTTTCTTGCTCTTCTTTTATCTGCCTAAATTTTCTTTGGTAAGATAGGCTTCTCTTTTTATTATAATCATAGGAATTTTTCATGGATAGTCCCTAGAAATTTGTTTTACCCTATCCTCAAATTAGCATATTTAATTTATATTTACAACTAAAGAGATACGTATAAAATCTATACAACTAGATATATAAAAACATTCTAGATTGGTGATTTTACTACGATATAAAAATTATCTTTTACTTCTGCAACAAAAGTTTCATAATTTCTCGACTCATTTTCTCTTGCAAAAAAAAAAAAACAATTATCATTGGTTGTATAAGAAGATTTTTTCTTACAACTATGAGGAGTCGTGCCATGAAGAAGTCATATTTCATCTTTTTGGGAGCTTTTTTACTTTTTTGTTCAAGCTTCACTTTAACTTACAATGCCTTCGCTGGCGTTTATTTTATTACTAAACCCCAAGGAAACAATGATGGAGTCAGTAATAAACCTTGTCAATTAATGGGATATATTTATGATAGCTCAAATTGTGGTGAGGGAAAATCGCTTTCTCAAAAATGTCCCAACGGAAATAGTTATAAATTTTGTAATTGTAACACCTCTTCTTATCCCTACACAACGCTAAACTGCACTGAGAAAGGAAAAGTTCTTGGTGGAAATATTTGTGCAAACATTTATTACGAAAAATGTGAGTGTGAAGAAAAATATCAGCATGACCTCTCAAATTGTCCTTTTCCTAAAGTTTTGAGTGGTGAAATTTGCGGAGAAAAATCTGAAACTTGCTCCTGCCCTTCTGAATATAATCAAATTTGCACAGGAAATTTAGAAGGTGTCGGAACAAGCTGTGATGACAAATACACTGCTTGTAAATGTAAATCTAATTTCACAAAATGCGACAATGGTGGTGCCACAGGTGCTAACTCTTGCATTGATAGTCAAGGAACTAAATATGATAGCTGTCAAGCAGAAATTACTTACGTGAGCTGCCACGATGTGGTAGTGCCAAATCATAGAACGGACCCAATTGTTGAAAGATATAATATTCATAAAGGATATGCCGTAGGACGTTATGATGCCCCTGAAGGAGTTGATGAAATGTGTTTTATATATTACTATGACCAAACACATAGACTTCATTCTTGCGACAAGACAACCTGTGTCTTTGAAGCTCTCAATGATTTTTCACTGATTGATTCACAAAACAACATCATTAAAACAATTCACAAGGGGACAAAAACTGCTAAATTTCCAATAAAGAGCGGTGATGATAGACTATATTACATGTCTCTAAGTCCAGATTTAAAAGATGGTGATTATGATACAACTCCAGGATATCTCGATGAAGATGATATTCTGATGGCACAAAGAAATGCATGGGTTGATAGTTCAGCAAAAATAACAATATTTATTAATGATCAAAAAAGGCGTAAAATTGTTGATGAAGGTGTTTTCATTCTTGATGAATCAGAAATTTCTGAAAATGCAGATTTATGGACACTACCAGTAAATTCAGGATTCTATTTAGATGCTAAAGGGTTTCAGTTATATGGAACAATTATTATGAGAAACAAAGCAAAAGTTTATGGTAATGCTGAAATCCATCCTGAATATTTGGGAACAATTGAACTAAGAGATAATGCTCAAGTTTTTGAAGATGCCGTGATTAGACAAGCTGGAAGTGCTGAAGACAAGTTGCAAATTTCTGAGAATGTAAAAATTTATGGCAAAGCAAAAATAACTGCAGATAATGCTCAAATCAGTGGCAAAGCAAAAATCTATGGTAATGCTTATGTTTTCGGCTCAAATGAATTGATAATAAAAGATAATGCTATTATCAAAGGGGAAGTTGTTTCTGGGGCAACAATTAACGGAAAAAATACTCGAGTTGAAATTTCTGGAAATGCCAAAATCTGTGGAAACGTAAGAGCGGGTCTTGCTGATAGACCACTTAAAATCAGCGGAGATGCCGTTGTTGCTGGTAAAAGTGCTTTTGTTGAAGGACAAGCACAAATTAGCGGAAATGCTATCATTGCTGGTACAGCAAGAATTGGAGGAGAGACAATAGTTTCAGGAACAGCAAAAATATGCTCAGGAGTATATACTTCAGGAACATATACCTCAGGAAGTTATGGTTGTGAGGGATATACAGAAGCTGATTTTATCTGTGAATAGAAACTCCACTTCTTTTAAACACCTCTTGGAAAACATCTGAGAGGTGTTTTTTATTTCTTCTTAAACTTGCAATCATTTGTGTGGTCGTTTACAATTCCCACGGCTTGCATATAGGCATAAATAATGGTTGTGCCAACGAAGGTGAAGCCCCTCTTTTTCATATCTTTACTAATTTTATCAGAAAGTTCAGTTGAGGCTGGAACATCTTTTAAGCTTGGACAAGAATTAATGATTGGCTTTCCAGCGACAAATCCCCAAAGATAGGTTGAAAAACTGCCAAATTCCTTTTGAACCTTCATAAAAGCGATTGCATTTTTTCTAGTGCCAAAAATTTTGAGACGATTTCTGATTATGCCTTCATTGCTCATTAGAGCCTCTAATTGCTCATCTGAAAACTTGGCAATTTTATGATAATCAAAACCTGCAAAAGCTTTTCTGAAATTTTCTCGTTTTTTTAAGATGGTGTACCAACTCAATCCCGCTTGAAAGCCTTCCAAAATCAACATTTCATAAAGATGTTTGTCATCATAACTGGGAACACCCCATTCTTCATCATGATATTTTTCTTCTTCAATATGTTTCACCCATGCACATCTTGTCATCTTCATAAAACCTTTCATAAAAGGGGAAAACTCCTTGACGTCGACTATAACATATCTTACAAATCATAACAGTGTTAATTTTATTAATGGAATAATCATGGAAAACTTTTTAACAAATCATTTTATTTTACCAACAGAGTGGATGTGGGTGAGCTTTATTGCGATTGTGGTGACAATGCTTTACTTAGACCTTTTTGTTTTTCATAAAAAAAACGAAGAACCTTGCATTAAAAGCGTTATCAGAGTTTGCATCGCATATGTTTCAATTGCACTTGTGTTTGGACTTTTCGTAATTTATGAAAGAGGCATTGAAACCGGAATGCTTTATTACACTGGATATTTGGTTGAACTAAGCCTTTCAATGGATAATATTTTTGTTATCTCGCTCATTTTCACAAGCCTTGCTATTCCTGCAAAATATCAACATCGTGTGTTGTTCTGGGGAATTTTGGGTGCAGTGATTATGCGTGCGATTATGATTTTCATTGGCGCAGCTTTGGTGGCTAAATTCCACTGGATTTTATATGTTTTCTCCGTATTCCTCATTTTCACAGGCTTCAAAATTTTGCTTTCAAAAGAAGAAGAAAGCGATTTCAAAGACGGAAAAATCTATAAATTTTTGCAAAAGAAATTTCGCATTACGCCAACCATTGAAAACGAACATTTCTTTGTGAAAAAAGACCACAAACTTTATATTACGCCTTTGTTCTTTGCATTGATTTTCATTGAATTAATGGACGTTATCTTCGCTGTGGATAGCATTCCGGCAATTTTCTTAATCACGCAAGATACCTTTGTGGTTTACACAAGTAATATCTTTGCCATTCTTGGGCTTCGTTCAATGTATTTTATGTTGGCGGCTGCCGTGAATAGATTTGCTTATCTGCAACATGCTTTAGCAATTATTCTCATCTTCATCGGATGTAAGATTTTTGCACCAATGTTGGGCTTCAGTGTTCCTGCGGCGGTTTCCTTGGGTGTGACTTTCTCCCTACTCTTCTTGGGTGTGGTCGTGTCTTTGGCTAAAATCAGAAAAGCATAAGAACTTTTATTACAAAAAAGCCTCCGAAATTCGGAGGCTTTTTTCTTATCTGAAAATAATTATTTACTCATAAAAACTTTGGTCATATTCATTAAGAAAACAATACCAACAAATGCACAAACTCGAGAGATAAGTAACATAATCGGAAAACCATTTCCAACATAAATTTGAACAGCAAGGCTATCTACAACCGCCAAACCCAAAACAATCATCCAATAATTTTTGTTATCAATAAAGATAAATGCAACTAAAGCTGCTGGTGCAAGCACCCAAATATTACTCATATGTGCAAACATTGCCACATAAAAGTCACGAATTCCACGCACATTAAAAACAATTCCACAAAGGAAAATTAAGCCAACAACCGACAAAATTGTGAGATAATTTCTTCTCTTTTTCATTTAGTTCACCTTTAAATTAAATATTATATTTACCCTATGTGTATCTCAAAATTATTTAATTTACCATTAAAATTAATCTTTTTGCTTTACTTTCGACAAAAAAGACATATACTTTGTCCTAATGATAACTATTATTAATTAAAACTAAGCATTATGAATATAACATCTGTTCTTTTTTTAGATGACAAACTTTACAACGAAGACACCCTTCAAGAAGAAAACTTAAACCTTTCTTCTGCTGAAGACTTTCAAATTTGTCATAAAGACGATGAGGAAGATTTTCTTTCAAAGGCAAAAGCGGCATTCTGCAAAAACTGTGGTCAACACAAAAAAAATTGCAAGCTTTTCGCCCTCAACCGAGGCACGGAAAGAAATAGCCTTTTACAATCCGAAGAACAACAATCAATTGTCAGCATTTGGCGAGTTATTTCCTAAAAGCTCCCCAAATTGAGATGATGATTTCAAGGAAAAAGCCCCGTCTTAGACGAGGCTTTTTTTATTATGCTTTGCCATTAAGTGAAATTTATTTTTGCATATTTTTTTGATTCGATTGCTTCACGTTGTTCGCAATGACACAATTGCTTACCATATTATATAATTCTTCTTTGTCATTGCGAGCGAAGTGAAAGTAATAGACCATTCTCGCTCCGCCTGTCATTGCGACCGAAGCGTGGCAATCTAATCAAAGAATGAACACAATAAACGCCCCTATTTATTTCAATCAACTTATTGCTAAATTTGCAGCAGCTTCCATATGAATTGCGGTTGTGTCATAAATCTTAATAGGTGCAGTCTTCACCAACATTCCAATTTCCGTACATCCTAAAATAACACCTTTTGCGCCCTTATCAGCAAGTCTTTGAATGATATCTTGAAATACTTTGATAGAAACAGGGCATATTTTTCCATGACAAAGCTCTTCATAGATAATTCGATGGATTTCATTTCTATCCGTTTCATCAGGAATGATAACATTTAGATTAGCTTCTAAAAGACGTCCTTTATAGAAATCTTGTTCCATAGTAAATTTTGTGCCTAACAAGGCAATATCTTTAATCCCATCTTCTTTAATTTTATCAATCGTCGGTTTGGCAATGTGTAAAAGAGGAATGTTAATCGCCTGTTCCACTTCCGGCACAAGTTTATGCATAGTATTTGTGGCAATCACTAAGAAATCCGCACCTGCGTTTTGGATAGACTTTGCTTCTTCAGCCATAATCTTTCCAAGTTTATCCCACGCTGCCTGATGTTGCAAATGTTCAATTTCATCAAAATCTACTGTCTTCATTGCAATTTTAGGAGAGTGCTGTCCACCTAATTTATCATTTATGTGTTTGGATAAAAGCTTAATATAATCGATTGTCGATTCAATACTCATTCCACCCAAAATACCAATAACTTTCATTTCCAGCACCTTTCTTGATTGAAACACTTACTTAATAGCTTTTGGCTTTTTTGTTAAAGCAATTCCCAGAACTTCTGTTGCACAAGAGACAGGAATAATCTTCAAGCCTTTGATGACATTTTGTGGAATTTCCACCAAGTCTTTTTCATTTTCTTTTGGAATAATCACTGTTTTAATGCCGCCGCGAAGTGCAGACAAAAGCTTCTCTTTTAGCCCGCCAATCGGCAAAACACGTCCTTGCAAGGTGATTTCACCTGTCATTGCAACATCTTTGCGAACTGGAATTCTGGTCAACGTTGAAACAATGGTTGTGTACATTGCAATCCCCGCAGAAGGTCCGTCTTTTGGCGTTGCCCCTTCAGGAACGTGCAAGTGAATGTCTCTCTTTTCAAAGACATCAGGCTCAATGCCAAGCTCTTTGCTATGCGCTCTCACCACAGAATATGCGGTTTCAATTGATTCTTTCATCACTTCACCAAGTTTTCCGGTTTGTGTGATTTTACCTTTCCCTGGCATATCAACGGCTTCAATAAAGAGAATGTCCCCGCCAACTTCCGTCCAAGCCAAACCAGTTGTTACCCCGATGGTGTCTTTTTCTTCCGCTTCGCCAAATCTGAATTTCTTAACGCCTAAGAATTTCTCAATATTTTTTGAACTAACTTTCACTTTTAAAGATTTCTCTTTTGACAATAAAATCTCTTTAATTGCCTTACGAGCAATGGTTGAAAGTTCACGTTCCAAGCTTCTGACACCTGCTTCTCTGGTATAATATCTAACGATATCAATGATAGCATCATCACTAATTTCAAGCTCAGTCTTTTTTACTGCATTTTCTTTGAAAATTTTAGGCAACAAGTGTTTTTTAGCAATCTGAACTTTTTCATCTTCCGTGTAACCTGAAAGACGAATAATTTCCATTCTATCCAACAATGGCCCAGGCATATTCAAAGAGTTTGCTGTGGTCACAAACATCACATCGGATAAGTCATAATCCACTTCCAAATAGTGGTCACTGAAAGTTGAGTTTTGTTCAGGGTCAAGCACTTCTAATAATGCAGAAGTTGGGTCGCCTCGCCAATCGCTGGCAAGTTTATCGATTTCATCAAGCAAGAAAAGTGGGTTTGACGTTGCGGCTTTCTTTAAGCCCTTAACCACTTTCCCAGGCATTGAACCAATATATGTTCTGCGGTGTCCACGAATTTCTGCCTCATCACGCACGCCACCCAAGGCAACACGCACAAAGTTTCTGCCCGTTGCTTTAGCAATAGACTGTCCCAAAGAGGTTTTACCAACCCCTGGAGGACCAACTAAGCACAAAATTGGACCTTTCACTTTATCTGCTCTGGCTTGCACGGCTAAATATTCAATAATTCTTTCTTTAACTTTATCCAAACCATAATGGTCTTTTTCCAAAACCTCTAAGGCTTTCGCAAGGTCTTTATTGACTTTTGAACGCTTATTCCAAGGAATTTCCAACAAAGTATCGAGATAATTACGTACCACTGTTGCTTCAGATGACATTGCACTCATATTCTTGAGTTTTTTCACTTCGGCAAGAGCTTTTTCTTTGGCTTCTTTTGAAAATTTTGTTTTCTCAATTTTTTTGAGATATTCGGAAATTTCATCTTCCTCTTCGCCGTCGCCAAGCTCTTTCTGAATGGCTTTCATTTGCTCGTTCAGATAATATTCTTTTTGATTTTTTTCCATTTGCTTGCGCACACGAGAGCGAATTTTATTTTCCACTTCAAGCAATGTAATTTCTTCGCCCATAAAGCCCAAAATTTTCTCAAATCTTTCTTTAAGGGAACGAGCTTCAAGTAATTCTTGTTTTTCGCCAATCTTCAGAGACATATGAGAGGCAATCGTATCAGCAAGTTTGCTATAATCTTTAATTTGCACCACAGAAACCAAAACTTCTGGCTGAATTTTTTTAGAAAGTTTTACATATTCTTCAAACTGAGCCAACACACTGCGAGAAAGCGCTTCTAATTCAATTTGACTTTCTTTTGCTTCTGCCAAAATTTGTGCTGTTGCCACCATAAAATCACGATTATCAATAAACTTTTCAACTTTAACACGCTCAATACCTTCGACCAGAACTTTAACTGTTCCGTCTGGCAATTTCAAAAGCTGTAAAACAGTTCCAAGTGTTCCGACATGATAAACATCGTCTGCTGTTGGTTCTTCAATTGAAGCTTCTTTCTGCGTAACTAAGATGATATTTTTATCCTCATCAATCACTTCTTGCAAAGCTTTAATTGATTTATCTCTGCCCACAAACAATGGCACAATCATTTTTGGATAAACAACAATATCTCTGAGCGGTAAGACTGGATATTTTTCTTTTTTACTAACCATTTTTTTCCCTAGTTTTGTAAGAATTATCACTAATATATAGGGGAGAAAACAGACATCTGCAAGGGTGCAAATTGTTTTCCCCATAAATTTTTTAAAAACCCTCTGAATATCCTTGAATTTAGGTTTGCAGATTAAAAAAAAGTGGATATGATTAGGATAAATTATATATAAGATTATCAGAGTGAGAAAAATACAGATGCCTAACCTCAATGACTTTAAAAAAGATAATGATATCACCATCGACATTTCTGCCACAATCGGTTGTGCAAATTTGAAAATTCATCAGCTCTTAAAGCTGGAACGTGGTGCTGTGGTGGAACTTGACCGCTCCATTGATGATAAAATTGATATTTATGCTAATAATGTGCTTATTGGCTATGGCGAAATTGTGATTACGAATGAGGAATTTATAGGCATTTCCGTTACGGAAATTATAAAATAAGATATGAGCAAACAAATTAAAAAACTTATTAAAAATATTCTTAAAACACCAATTGCAATGAAACTCATTGGTGCTTTGGCATATTACTATTCTCTTTTTGTTTTCAAAACCTCTCGTTGGGAAGGCGATGGGCTTGAACAAATCAAAAAAATTATTACAACTGAAAAAAATATGATTGTCATTGCTTGGCATGGCAGAGTTTTGCTTTCTCCAAACACTGTTTTTTCTTTACCGAAAAAGGTTTTGAAAAATGTAAAAGTGAAAGCCTTAGTTTCTCCACACCAAGACGGGGTGATTATGGCAAATTATATCAAACATTTCGGCGTGGGCATTGTTGAAGGCTCAACCAATCGCAATGCGAGTAATGCTGCAATTCAATTAATGAATGCTATTAAAAAGGAAGATGAAACCATTTTTATCGTTCCTGATGGCCCTGTTGGCCCAAGTATGGAACTTAAAAAAAGTCCTCTTTATTTTGCTCAAAAAGCAAATAAACCAATTTATTTTGTCACATATAGCCAATTCAGAGTGCCTTTAATGAAGAAAGCGTGGGATAATATGATGATTCCAAGACCTTTCAAAAGAGGTGCTTTTAAAGTTCTTGGTCCATTTTATGTGCCACAAGAAGCAGGCGAAGAAGAAATTGAAAAAATTCGTCTGGAAATTGAAACAAAAGCCAATCAAATCTTTCTAGCTCTTGATAAAGAAATGGAAGTTGAACCTGTTGAAATTGGCAAAATGGCAAAAAAGAAAAAGAGAGGATAACCTATGTTTATTAAGATTTATAACTTCCTTATCCGATTGCTTTACCCAGTGGTTATCAGTCGTTATATTAAGAAACGTAAGCTCACTGGCAAGGAAGATATCAAAAGATTTAATGAGCGTAAAGGACGTCCTTCCATTGAAAGACCTGAAGGCAAACTTTTCTGGGTGCATGGTGCTTCCGTGGGCGAATCTATTTCCGCCTTGCCTCTTATTCAAAAACTTCTTGATGTTTATAAAGATGCGCATGTAATGGTCACAACTGGCACAATTACTTCTGCTGAAGTAATGGCAAAACGCCTTCCTGAAAGAGCTTTCCATCAATATATTCCACTTGATAATCCTGTGTTTACCACTCGTTTTGTACGCCACTGGAAACCTGATCTTGTCTTGTGGTTTGAATCAGATTTTTGGCCTTCTATGCTAAATAGCATCAGACGTAAAAACATTCCGTTGATTTTAGTTAATGGCAGAATTTCAAATAAGTCTTTCAAAAGATGGCAACAATTCGACTATATTAGTAAAGAGCTTTTGGGTTGTTTCACTTTTTGCTTAGGACAATCTGAAGAAGATGCTTATCGTTTGCGTGTTTTGGGAGCAAAAGAAACCGCTTGCTTAGGCAACATCAAATATGCAGGTTTGCCACTGCCAATTGACGAAGAAAAGAAAAGAGAAATTGCCGTACAAATGAAAGAGCGAACAACTTGGCTCTTAAGCTCAACACATAATGACGAAGAATTCAAAATTGGCCGTTTCTTTAAAGATATTCAAGAAAAAAACCCAGACTTTTTGCTCATCATTGCCCCTCGTCACCCACACCGTGGTGTTGAAATCAAGCAAAAGCTTGAGGAAGATTTCGGCTTAAAAATTGCCTTGCGTTCCAATAATGAACCACTCACTGACAAAACAGAGGTTTATATTGCCGACACCATTGGTGAGCTTGGCATTTGGTATGAACTTTGCCCATTGGTTTTCATTGGTGGCTCACTCATTCCTCATGGCGGACAGAACTTTATTGAACCTTCTCGCAGTCGTGCTGCTGTCGTTGTTGGCCCGCATATGTTTAACTTCACAGATGCCATGAATAGAGCCAAAAAAGCAGATGCTGTCATTCAGGTCAATGATGTTTTGGATTTGCAAGAAGAAGTTATAAATCTGTTGAGCAATAAAGATTTGCTTGAAGCGAAGAGAAGTTTGGCTTATAACTGGGCAACAAGCGAAGCAAGAGTCTTAGATGGTATCTTAGACAAGGTCAAAAATTACATCTCTGAAGAATAAGAGGAACAGGACATTGAAAACACCAACTTATTGGAAAAAGAAAGGAATTATCTCATTTATTCTGCTTCCTATTGGCGTCTTATATGCTTTAATCACCAGAATTAGAACAAAACTTATCAAAGGAAAAGCCGTTGGTGTTCCAGTTGTTTGCATTGGCAATCTCACAGCAGGCGGAACAGGTAAAACTCCAATTGCTATTTCTCTGGCAAAAGCCATTCAAAACAAAGGATATAATCCATTTTTCATCTCTCGCGGCTATGGAGGAAAACTTAAAGGAATTATTGTCGACCCTCAAAAACACACTGCACATGATGTGGGTGATGAACCCTTGCTTCTTTCTCGTCAAGCACCTGTTTCAATCAATTCTGACCGTGTGAAAGCGGCTGAACTTGCCATTCAAAATGGAGCAGATTTCTTAATTATGGACGATGGCTTTCAAAATCCTTGGCTTAAAAAAGACATTTCTTTTGTGGTGGTTGATGGTGTTTTTGGTTTTGGAAATCGCCGCCCCATTCCTTCTGGTCCACTGCGTGAATTTTATGCACCAGCTTTACGCCGTGCAGACGCTGTGATTATGGTTGGAGAAGACGAAAAAAGACTAGAACGCAAAATTCACAAACCAATTTTCAAAGCATTTTTAAAACCTCTTGCACAAGATTTTAAAAACAAGAAAATTTTTGCTTTTGCGGGCATTGGTCGCCCTGAAAAGTTTTATCAATCTTTGAAAAATCTGGGTGCTGACGTTGTGAAAACAATAGACTTTCCAGACCACCATTTCTATTCTGAAAAAGAATTGCAACAAATCATTACTGACGCAGAAAACCTTGGAGCTGAAGTTTACACCACAAGCAAAGATTTTGTTAAAATTCCTGTGGCTTTTCAAAAGAGCTTTAATGTTTTAGAAATTGAAGTTGCTTGGGAAAAAGAAAGCTATATTGAAAACTTCATTTTTGAAAAACTCAAAAAGATAAAATAAAACAAATAAATATTATCTCTCTTCATCATTACAAGTAAAATTCGAGGGAATAGAGCCCCACCTTTCTGTCATTGCGGGCGAAGCGTGACAATCCAATCAAAAAAATAAATCTGAATAGCAATATCCCTCCATTCGGGCAAAGCCCTCAGTCGATATGATAGAAACTAATTGTCATTCCCGAAAAATCGGGAATCCAGCTTTATGGATATTCGGGTCAAGCCCGAATATGACTAAAAAAACATCCCGAATATGACAGAAGAAAAACAGCCAAAATATAACTTTTAAAAAAACAGTTCGAGTATGACGGAAAGAACTTAATTGTCATTTCGAAATTGACAACGTCAATGAGAAATCTTGCCTTATTATACACAAAAAAAACCTCTCAACTGAGAGGCTTTTTTGATTTTCTTTCTAATTATCCAAGAAACTTCTAAGCTTTCTTGAACGGCTTGGATGTTTTAGCTTACGCAATGCTTTCGCCTCAATCTGACGAATACGCTCACGGGTCACGCTAAATTGTTGTCCAACTTCTTCCAAAGTATGGTCTGTATTCATGCCGATTCCAAATCTCATACGCAAGACTCTTTCTTCACGAGGTGTAAGAGATGATAAAATCTTGGTGCAAGTTTCTTTCAAATTTGAATGGATTGCTGAATCGAGCGGTTGTAATGCACTTTCGTCAGCAATGAAATCGCCTAGAGATGAATCTTCCTCATCACCCACTGGTGCTTCCAAGCTCACTGGTTCTTTAGCAATTTTCATAACTTTGCGTACTTTTTCCAAAGGCATAGAGAGTCTTTCAGCCAGTTCTTCAGGGATTGGTTCTCTGCCCATTTCTGAAAGCATTTGTCTTGAAGTTCTCACCAATTTATTGATTGTTTCAATCATATGCACTGGAATTCTAATTGTTCTTGCTTGGTCAGCAATGGAACGTGTGATTGCTTGTCTAATCCACCAAGTTGCATAAGTTGAAAATTTATAGCCACGGCGATATTCAAACTTATCAACGGCTTTCATCAAGCCAATATTTCCTTCTTGAATTAAATCCAAGAATTGCAAGCCACGGTTTGTATATTTTTTCGCAATTGAAATCACCAAACGCAAGTTTGCTTCAATCATTTCTTTCTTAGCACGCTCAGCTTCTCTTTCACCTTTTTTGATGGTTTCCACCATACGGCGATATTCACTGATTGGAAGTCCGCATTCATATGCCATTTCAGCAATGCTTTCACGAAGAGATTTAACTTCTGTGCCATGTTTTTCAACAAAAGCATTCCAGTTTTTATCTTTTTTCTTCGCCAAATTATCAATCCAATTTGGATCAAGTTCAGATTTGCGATATGTTTCCAAGAAGTCGTCACGTTTAATTTTGCAAGAAGTTGCATAACGAAGCATTTTTCCTTCAAAACCCATCAAACGTTTATTAATGTCATTAAGCTGTTCCACAAGCTGTTGAATACGGTTTGCATTCAGATGAATGGAACTAAGCAATTCTACCAATTCTCTTTTAATCTGGTAATATTTTTTCTCTGTGGCAGCATTCACAGGTTTTCCGCTAATCAATGCTTCCAATCTTTGAATTTGAATTTTTTTCAAATTATCGTGATAGCCACCAATTTGAACTAAAATTTCAATCACAGGTTCAAGAAGAGCTTCTTCCATTGCGGAAATTGAAGCAACAGATCTTGCCCCGTTGTTTTCATCTGTTTCTTCAGTGTCTGTTTCACTTGTGCCTTCAGACAATTCAGCATCATCTTCTTCCTCTTCCTCGTCGACAGCGTCACCAAGTTCGATATCTTCACGGTCTAAATCATCGTCGATATCATCGAGGTTTTCTTCTTTTTCTAAATCTGCAGCAACTTTTTCTAAATCATCAACTGCATTTTCTTCTTCATCATAAACGATAGCTTCTTCATCTGCACCATACATCATTTCCAAATCGACGATATCACGCAATTGAATTCTGCCTTCAACTAAGTCATCTCGCCAAGAAGCAATCGCACGCAATGTCATTGGGCTTTCGCAAAGCCCGTCAATCATCACGCTTTTTCCTGCTTCAATACGTTTTGCAATGGCGATTTCGCCTTCTCTTGAAAGAAGTTCAACCGTTCCCATTTCTTTTAGATACATTCTTACTGGGTCATCAGAACGTCCCAGTTCTTTTTCGTCGAAGTTTCCGCTTTCATCTTCTTCATATTCTTCTTCGGCAGCGTCTTGCTCGAAGTTATCTGCATCTGATTCAGAAATCAGGCTAATTCCCATATCGGAAATTTCAGACATAATGTCTTCAATTTGTTCTGATGTTTCACGCTCAGAAGGCAATGCTTTATTTAGTTCTTCAATCGTAATAAAACCACGAACTTTTCCTTTCTCGATGAGTCTTTTGACGTTTCCGCCCAAAGAATCAATCAAAGGAGCATCATTCCCATTCTCATAAAATTCTTGATTTTCTGTTTCTGACATGTCATTCCTTGAAAAGTATATATTTTTAGCTAGCTTAGACCTATTTAGTTGCTTATATTGATTTTGTCAATATGTACCGACCTTAAGTTCATTAAAATAAACAAATTATTTTAAATATCAGTTAATATCGTCCTTATGTACGAATAATAATTCTTTTTCTTTTTTCAAACTTTCAAATTTTTCGTAAATTTCGGCAGGAAAATCGTCTGATTTTTCAATAATTCTCAAACATTCTCTAATTTCACCCTCAATGAAACGGACTTGGGCTTCTAAAATTTTCGCATCTAAGTCTTCCATAACTTGAATATCTGTCGGGCTTTGTTGTTTCAGCATTCTAATTTCCCAAATTTCTGCCAAATATTTAGCAAACCCTCTTTCCTGCAAAAGAGCAAGCAAGTCATCTGTCGAAATTCCAGAATTATGCGCATAGACTTCAAAAATCATATGAAGCATATTTTTCATTTGCTCATCTTTAATTTCAAACATCATAATTTTTTCTTCATAAACCGCAATAAGTTTTGGCATATAAAGAATTGCTGCAATAACAAAATTCAAACTTCTGTCATCAATGCTTGGACGATTGATTTTTTCAATTTTTTTGAAGGGATAATTAGGTTTTCTCGCAACTGAAATGCCAAATTTTTCAGAAAGGCGATTTTTCATGTCTTGCGTATAATAAGAACGAATAGAATCATCTTTGATTTTTGCTACTTCTTCTTTGATGTTTTTTTCAAACAGTGCTTTCTGTTCAGGCGTAGACATATCTATGCCTTCCAAATTCTTTTTCCAAAGCAAATTCGCCAAGGTTTCTGTTTCAGTTAAAATCTTATCAAATTCTTCTTTTCCACGAGCTTTTAAAAATTCATCAGGGTCAAGCCTATCTGGAAGGAAAGCAAACTTCAATGAATATCCTGCCTTCAAAATTGGCAAAGCTCGGTCAATTGACCTTATGCCTGCCCGCACCCCTGCATTATCCCCGTCAAAACACAAAATTGGTTCAGGAGCAATTTTCCAAGCTTCCAAAATTTGTTCTTCTGTCAAGGCAGTTCCCAAAGGAGCAACTGCATTAGAAAAGCCATATTTATCCAGAGCAATCACATCCATATAGCCTTCACAGATAATGAGCTGTTTTTTTTCATATCCCATATCACGGGCATGATGAAGATTATAAAGGGTTCGACGTTTGTTAAACACAGGCGTATCAGGAGAGTTCAGATATTTAGGCTGACCGTCGCCCATAATTCTGCCACCGAAAGCAATCACTCTGCCTTGTTTATCCATAATTGGAATAATTACACGGTCACGGAAAAAGTCAAAAATGCGACGAGAAGCATTGTCAGAGATAACAGCCAACCCAAGTTCAATAAAATCTGTTTCGGCGACATCCTTAGAAAGCAACAGCGCTTTCAAGCCATTATTATTTGGGGCATAGCCCATACGAAACTTAGAAATTGTTTCATCATCAAAGCCCCGATTATAAAGATAATCTAAAGCTTGCTTTCCACCTGTTAGACGCAGATTTTTTTCATAAAACTTAGCCGCAAGCTCCATAATATCGTAAAAAGATTTTCGCTTTTCCGAAACTTCTTTATTTTCAGGAGAAAGACGAGGCATTGGCACACCCGCTTTGCGAGAAAGCTTTTCCAAAGCATCCATAAACGGCAGATGATTAGCTTCCATCTCAAACTTGACAATATCCCCATGTGCTCCACAACCGAAGCAGTGATAAAAACCTTTTGCCTCATTCACCGTAAAAGAAGGTGTTTTTTCATTATGAAACGGACACAACCCCGTGAACTCCCTTCCCTTACGGGTGAGTTTCACTTTTTCGGCAACAACGTCAGCAATAGAAACCTTACTGCGTAGTTCGTCGATAAATTTTTGAAGATCCGTCATAAATCAAACTTCTATTTTAGGCTTATGAAAGCAACGCTTTAACTTTTGCAGAAACAGTTGAAAAATCAACCTTTCCAGAATATTTTGCTTTGAGTTCTGCCATCACTTTTCCCATATCTTTTGCAGAAGAAGCACCCGTGGCTGCAATAATACCTTTAATTGCTGTTTCAACCTCAGCATCACTCATTTGCTTAGGCATAAAAGATTGAATAACTTCAATTTCGCTTTGTTCTTTTTCAGCCAAATCCACACGCTTTGCTTCCTCATAAATTCTGAAAGATTCTTTTCTTTGTTTAATCATGGTTTGCATCAAAGATAAAATATCTGCCTCGCTCGCTTCTTTTTCACCTTTAGCTCTTGCATCAACATCTTTATTTTTAATGCCCGCAACAATTAATCTGGCAGCAGAAACAGTTTTTGTGTCTTTATTTTTCATTGCATTTTTGAGAGCATTTTGAATTTCATCTCTTAACATTGGCTTTATTCCTTAAAATTTTTCTAAAAACTACCTAAAAACTAAACTTTTTACGATATAAAATCAAGTGAATATTCAAAATATTTTAATTAAATTTTAATATTAAAATAACCATTTTTGGTGTATCTTAATTCTATTATAAGAACCCCAAACGAATCGAGTCGCACATGAAACTGGAACAGCTTAACCGCAATACCTATCAGAGCACCTTTTTCTATGAGAAAAATGGTGATGTTTTTCTTTCTCTTAACTTAGAAGATCAAGGGCTTAATTTGAAGGGGCTTAATTTTAATGACCATAAGGTTAGCTCTTTACAAGACTTACAGCAGGATAATTTCAACTTTAATCCTATCGACGAAGTGAAAGAAAATTCTGTGGACGGAAGCTATGCTTTCTTAAGTGTGATTGCTAAGAAAATTAGCGAAATCAACACGACATACGATAAAGAACTTGAGAAACAACCATATGCCGAGTCTTTCCTCAAAGTTTTACCTCCTTTGGTCACATCTGACGACTCAAAAACAGAAATCAGTTGGAATTTGAATAATATGAAAGACAAAGAATCTATTGGGAAACTTCTCAATGGACTTAACTTAAAATCTGAAAACAGAGTTGTTCAAAAAAACTTAAACATTCTTAACGCCTTCATTTATGAATCTATTCGACATAAAGTTTTGGAAGCTCCAGAAGGAACAAGCTCTGATAAAATTGCTTTCCCAACTTTCAATGAAGTCGATTTTATGAAAATTCTCAATCACAAAAGATTAAAAAACATTTTCAATCAACCTGAAAACAATGGCAAATTAGATGAAACTTGCACTGTTTTGGCAAATAATCTGAACACTTATTTTTCTAAAATTGCTAAGAAAGAAGAGTTTTCTAAGCACTTTTCTCGCTTCAAAAAATATATCAGAGAAAATCCAAAAATGAATTTATTTGCGCTCACAACCCTTGCTGAAAAAGGAAAGCCAGACAGAGACGGTTTGAAACAACAACTCTCAAGACTTAAAACAACCCTGCAAACTTCTGCACTCATCACTTCTGAGAGAATTTTTCAATATTCTGTTCACAGAGAAAATAGAGCTCAGAAGAACTTCTTCTTGTCTTCAGCGGCGAACCAACGCTCAGCTCAAGCTTCTCGTATGGTTCACTAAAATAATTCATTCCTAAAAAAGCCTCTCAAGTTGAGAGGCTTTTCTTTATAATCCTTTTGCTGGCTTACAAGGCAACATTCTTTGTTAAATCCATTCGAATGAGTGTTTTGTTCAAATTCTCTTCTCCAACAAAGCAAACTGCTGTTGCCACATTTTGGAACGTATATGCCACCACGCTACATTTAACTTCTTTATTATTCGTCCATTCTTGCAAATATTTCATAGCATCTTGTCCAACAACCGTATTCGGATTGACATAAATTCCATAAAGCAAGATATAAGCGCCATCAACTTTGATTTCATTAGCATTAATAATTTCAGCCTTTCCTTGAATATCTTTCGGAACACGAAGATAAACCAGAGATTTGCTTTTTCTTTCCACATTAATCAAATCGCTCACTTGTGTTGAGCTATTTGGCAAGCTACCGATTGTCAAAACCTCATCCCCAGTTACGATTTCAACATCAGAAATGTTTTGAGCATCGTCAGAATATGCCACTTCTTCAATTCCCTTAACTTCAACAGGCACAACCTTGGCTGCCTTATCAAAACTTTTACGTTTATAAACTTGCGTCTTTGGTTTTGGCATATCCACTAATAATTTAGACTTTGCATCTCCCATAGGCGCTTTTGCTTTTTTAATTTTTGGCTTTTGAGGGGAAGCAAATGTTTCTTCCTCAACTGAAAACCAAGAACTAATTTTTTCAACCGGCGTTTTAATAAACTTATATTCCATAGCCTTATCGCCAAGCTCTGCAAATCTATCACCATACCAACGATGAACTTCATTAGGTTTCACATCAAAAAAGATTGGTGTAACATAGATGAGGGTCAACAAAGGAATGACAATGTAAAACTTTCTAATTGGCCAAGTTAACAAATGAATAAATTTGCCAACGCCACTGGAAAATTCTATATCATTATTAAGATATCTTCCCATTATTTAGCTCCCCCATATTTTTCTTTCCATTCTTCCAATTTTTCAGGTGTAATTCTTTCAAACAAAGCGTCACCCACTTCAAACTTATGACCATCTTTGAAAAATCTGATTTCTTCACTCACCTTAAAGCCATTCAAGCTTGGCATATCACTAACGCTCAATCCAAATTTTGACAACATTTCCTCTGAAACTTTAGGCATAATTGGGTAAGAAAGAATAGCATAAATTCTAATTAAATTGATGCAAAGATTGAGAATGGTGTTTGCTCGCTCCTGATTTTCCTTAATCACTGTCCAAGGCTCTGTTGCAGAGATATAGTTATTTCCATCAACCCAAATGGCACGAAGTTCACTCAACGCTTTTCTGAATTCCATTTCATTCATATATTTAAGATAATTCTCAACTTTTTCCTGCAAATCAGCAATAAGTTTTTCATCAATTGCTTCCAGTTTTCCAAAGGCTGGCACAGCCTCTCCAATTTTAGAAGCCGTCATTTTTAACACACGAGAAGCAAAGTTTCCTAACACCCCGTTTAAGTCTTTATTGACTGCTCCAGCAAACAATTCAAAGGTGAAACTTGAATCTGAAGATTCAGGTGCATTAGACATTAACCAATAACGCCAATAATCGGCAGGAGCTTCCTTAACAGCATCTTCAGCAAAGATACCTCTCTTTTCAGACTTTGAGAATTTTCCTCCTTCAAAAGTGAGATAACTCATACTTTTCAAATAATCAACAAATGTCCAATTTTCCCCTGTTCCTAAAAGCGTTGCAGGAAATGTGATGGAATGATATGGCACATTATCTTTGCCCATAAACTGAACATATTTCACATCTTTTCCGCCAAGCCACCAGTCTTCCCAGTTTCTCTCGCTTGGTTTTTCATCTGACCATTGCTTACTAATTCCAATATAGCCAATTGGGGCATCAAACCAAACATAGAAAACTTTATCTTCATATCCAGGTTTATTTACAGGAAAGCCCCATTTCAAATCACGGGTAATGCCTCTTTCTTGCAAGCCTTCTTTAAGCCATTTCTGTGCAATGGAATAAGCCAATTCAGGCCAGAAAGGTTCTTTGGTCTTAATCCATTCTGCAAGCTTTGTTTCAAGCTTAGGCAAATTGATATATAAATGCTTTGTTTCTCTCACTTCAATATCAGTGCTACCTGAGATGGCACTTCTTGGATTAATCAAATCTGTTGGGTCTAAAACCTTTGTACATTTTTCACACTGGTCACCACGAGCTTTGTCATAGCCACAATGCGGACAAGTTCCAATAATGTATCTGTCTGGCAAGAAACGTTCATCTGTGATGGAATAAACTTGTTTAATGACTTTCTCAGTAATATAACCATTCTTATCAAGAGATGAAAAAATACGGTAAGTAAGTTCTTTATTTTGCTCACTACTGGTGCGACCCATATAGTCTAAGCCAATATGAAAATCTGAATAAGTCTGGCGGTGACGTTCATGATATTTTGTACAATAATCATAAACATCCATACCTTCTTGCAAAGCACCCACTTCAGAAGGTGTTCCATGTTCGTCTGTTCCGCAAATATATAAAACTTCGTGTCCCATCATTCGCATAAACCTTGCATATACATCTGAAGGAAGCAAACAGCCGACCATATGACCGAGATGTGGCACACCATTAACGTAAGGCAATGCGGAAGTGATTAGAATTTTTGACATAAAGTTTTTTCTCCATATTTAAATCGTTAAAAATTACCCTAATATTATACCAAAATGTCAATATCTCAAGCAAAAAATAGGGCTTATCAAAAAACTTAAAGCTGTTCTTTTGTTCATTCTTTTTTAAAATATTCATCTTATACTTAATCTAGTTGTATTATTTTCTGAAAAGAGCCTTGTGATGAAACTAAGTCTTAAAAAAACCCTTCTAACTGCAACTTTCTTAACATTTTGCGGCATTAGTGATAGCTTTGCTTATCCTCTTTATCAAAACCATTATGAAAAATTCATCAAAGCTGTGCGAACAAATAATTACTCTGCTGTCAGACAATATTATCGTTCAATGTATCTCAATACCAAAGATGGAAATGGCAACACTGCCCTAACTTATGCTTTGAAAAATGATAATTATGAAATTGCTTCCTTTTTGATGAAAAATGGTGCTAATCCTTATGTCCATAACGAAGATGGTGAACCGCTCTATTGTGATGCAGAAGAAAGTACGAATAGAAACATAAGATCCATTTTTAGAAATTATGATTATAGACAATGTAAAACAGACACCCCTTTATTTGATAAAAAGACTACGCTTTCCGTTTTAGGTGCAGGAGCACTTATTGGTGGCGTTGCTGCCCTTGCTGGAGGCGGTGGCGGTGGCGGCGGCGGTTCTGGAGAGAATGGCGGTAGCCCAACAATCATTGGACCTTATGGCATAGTTGGTGCGGTTAATGAAACAACACTTAATAACATATTGAATATTAATGCCTATAAAGGATTAACTTTTGAGAACACATTCTATTCAAATGCATCCCATTATAACACCATTCGTTTAGCTTATTCTCTTGCCAGAGGCTATACAGGAACTTACGCCAATAGCTATGTTTTTCCAGAGGCACTTGAACTTCAAGGACAAATTCCTGATACAAATCCAGACACCTCAACTTACCCAACAGGCTCTGTCAAAGTTGCCGTGTTTGATACGGGTGTGAATGTAAATGATGAAAGAATTAAAGACAACATTGTCATTCCAACAGGTGACCTTTCAAACCTCGCATATAAATATTGTGAAGAAAATCCAACTGCCACGGAGTGTGAAGGAGGGAGTAATCCTTACGAAAACAATCCAAATCCTAATCCTACTTATACGGGTGATGATGCCACTTGGCACGGTACCGCTGTTGCAAATGTGATTGCAGGAGAGTTTAGTAATGGTAATCTTGCCACTGGGATTGCTCCTGATGCAACAATTTTACCTTATCGCATCACCTTTGACACAGTTGCTTCCGATAAAGCTGGACAATTTGTGAATTCTACACTCATTGGTGAAGGGTTTACAAATGCCGTTCAAAATGGGGCTGTTGTTATCAATAATAGTTGGAACGTAGCAACCCTTGATGAAAATGATAATCCTTCTTTTGATGCTGAAAACATAGGACGCGCAGAACTTGACTATGCATATTCTTCAATGATTTCAGCAATGCGTCAAGCTGCTGATGACGATGTGACCTTCATTTTCGCAGCAGGCAATGAAGGCACTGCTCAATCTGGGCTTCTCTCTGCTATTCCACTCCATTATGACGAATTTCAAAATGATGATGGAACATATAAAAGTTTTATCAATGTCGTTGCTTATGACTCAGAAAGTGAAACCATTGCTAATTTTAGCAATAGATGTGGCGTCACAAAACAATATTGCTTAACTGCTCCTGGAGCAGATTATCTCCTTTCTTATTATGAATCTGGAGATCTCGACAATGCTGGTTATGCTTATGGCAATGGCACTTCTTTTGCCGCTCCTGTGGTGGCTGGAGCTTATGCCGTTATCAAGGGTGCTTTTCCTTATTTATCTGCTTCAGAATTAACAAATTTACTCTTTATCACAGCACGTGATATAGGAGCTGAAGGCGTTGATGACATATATGGCTGGGGCTTACTTGACCTTGAAGCTGCAACAAGACCTGTGGGGGCTGAATATGTCCCTGTTGATACACGAATTGACAACAGAAATTACACATACCAAACCTCTTCACTAAAACTCACTTCCTCTTTGGCTTCTAAAATTAAAGCTCAAAATTTAAGCGGTGTTTATCTTGATTCAACCAACCGCACGTTTGAATTTAATTTGAATGATAAAATTGATGTCATCAAAGACAAACCTGAATTAAACGATATGTTTGACCGTTTTGCTACCAGAAGACTTATTCCAGTTACATTTGCAGGAAATCAGGAATTGAGTTTTTATTCAGGTGCACATGCCATTAGTCGCAATTCTTCTTTTGCCAATGAATTCAAAATGGCATATAACATGAGCAATACAGCCAACCAAAATTATGGTTTCAGTTTCTATTTCGGAAACAATCCTTATAATTCATTTATGGATAATGATGTTGAGTTTTATGACAATTATGCTTTAGCAACAACTTCTAATCATAACCTTTTGAACCCATATTTTCGTAATGATAGTAATGAGAACTATGGCTTTAACAATCGTGTTTTCTTAAATGATAAAACAGCCTTTAATCTCGGTGTGCTTTATCAAAGCTACACACCAAACACTCAAAAGAATGAATATGAAGGTTTGAGAAAAGAAGATTTTGGCAACAGTCTCTCCCTCATTTCAAGCGTGACTTATGCTTCTTCAAAACACTTAAGCACCACAGCTGAATTTGGGTTAATGAACGAAAGAGAAACATTATTTGGATCGCAAACTTCTGGTGCTTTTGGCTTAGGTACAAATAACCAAACTTATTATGTTGGGCTACAAAATAACCTTGCCCTCACGCAGAAACTTTCCTTTATTGGCAGAGCAAACTTTGGTTATACAAAAATTGGTCGAACAGAGAATTCTTTGGTTGAAAATGTTTCCAACCTTTCCACAAACTCTTTCGCACTTGGGGTGAATTATGCCTTACTTGACACCAAAGAAGCCAAGAGCAACATCTCCTTTATTGCAGCTCAAACCTTAAACATCAACAAAGGAAAAATGAACTTAAGACTTCCTAAGGCACGTGACGCTGAAGGCAACTTATATTATGAAACCTATGATATTAATTTGAAAGACAAGCGAAGCATTGATTATCAATTGTCTTACAACTATCAAACGGCGAATAAAAGTGAGTTTAATGCAGGACTAATGCTTACGAATTATACGCAAGACTATAATTCAAAAGAGAAAAAAGAAGGTATCTTTATGCTTAACTATATCAAGGCTTTCTAGTGTAGGTAAAAAACACAAATAAAAAAGAGGAAGCTAAACTTCCTCTTTTTTATTTTTCACAATCTCATCACGAGCCAATTTATCAACCCGTTCGTTTTCCTCATGTCCATTATGTCCTTTCACCCAAACCCAATGAATTTCTTGTTTTTTTAAGAGTTCATCAAGCACTTGCCATAAATCGACATTTTTCACTTCAGATTTCTTATTTGCTGTTCTCCAGCCATTGGCTTTCCAGTTTTCAAGCCATTCATTCACGCCGTCCATAACATATTTGCTGTCTGTATAAAGCGTGATAAAACATCTTTCTCTCAAAGCTCTTAAAGCTTCAATCACAGCCGTTAATTCCATGCGATTATTGGTGGTTTGTGCTTCATAGCCACTGAGTTCTCTCTCCGTTGTCTTATATCTAAGCAACGCACCCCAGCCCCCTGCTCCAGGGTTTCCTGAACAAGCTCCATCTGTAAAAATCTCAATTCGTTTCATTATTTCATATATACCAAAAATTCATTAAAAAATTCGTGTGCTAAAGGCTCTCGATTTTGTTCTTCACTACGTATAACCTTAGCAACAAAAGAACGCAACCTATTTTTACCTGCTTCAATTTTGAAATCTTTTGGTGCAGAGCCATCAGCTCCAACCACGCCTTCTAAAACAAAATCTTCATCAATATTTTGCGACAAAACAAGGCTAACATTAGTGAACTTAATCACCCCACGAGGCGGAAGTCTGAATTCAGGTTTGGTAATGAGGTTAAGTTGTCCTTCAACCCCACTGATATAATCCAATTGATTATAATTTGAAAAACGAACTTTATTATATTCGCCAATTTCATCTGTGTTGCAAGAAAGATAAAGCTCTCTGGCAATCACATTGCTTTCATTTTTTCCGTGAATGGAGAAATTAATGCGAATGCTCTCCTCATGCACTTCCTCTTTTGAAGAAGACGAAAGCAAGTTTTCAAAACTATCAACAATATCAACAGATTTATCGGCAATGACAAATTCAATGTTTGGCTGAGGTTTTTGCCCAAACATTCCAGCAAGCACGGAATATGGTGCTGGCACATTATTTGACCCTGAACGAATGTAAAAATTGCTGCCATATGTGGACATCAAAGGGTCGAGTTCGCTCTTTGGAATGAGCGTTGCCACAAAACCATCACCATTTTCATCTTCACTAATGATGTGGTTTCTGACACGGTTATGGCTTGGAATGGTACAGCCTGAAATGGCACTTTCTAACCAAC
>JAQWBS010000016.1 GCA_028706255.1 Alphaproteobacteria bacterium | reverse complement strand
TTTTAGAACCCTTTATTGAGATTAATGCGATTCAAGAGTTCGGTGGTAAGACGAATGTTCACTATGCTGGCGGGGACACAAAGAGCGATGTGAGTGGCTTTAGTGTTGAAGTTGGCGGCGGTTTGAACGCAAAGATTAATGACAATTGGAACTTCTACTCAGATGTGATGTATGAAAAAGGCTCTGTCGTCAAAGCCATCTCTACAAATATCGGTATGCGATATAATTGGTAAAACCTCTAAAATTAAAAAAACAACCCCCACGGTTTACATGGGGGGTGTTTTTTAGTTAGGCTAAATCTTTTAGCAAGGTTTAATATTCCAAATATTTTCAGCATAATCCATAATTGAGCGGTCACTGGAGAAATGTCCAATTCTTGCCACATTGAGGATTGCTTTTTTCGCCCAAGCTTTTTGATCAAGGAAGTCTTTTTCTGCTTTAGAAATTGCTTCGTCAAAAGCAGGGAGGTCTTCCAAAACAAAGAAAGTATCACGATTAATGAGTTCTTCAAAAATCATTTTGAAAATGAGGAAATAATCTTTCTCGCAGAACATATTAGAATTAATGGCATTCATAATCCGTTTAATATATTCACTATTTTCATAAAGCTCACGAGGGTTATAAGTTTCTTTTTTAGCGTTCACTTCTTCTTCCGTTAAGCCAAAGAGATAGAAGTTTTCTTCCCCCACACATTCTCTGATTTCAATGTTTGCCCCATCAAGTGTTCCCACAGTCAAAGCGCCGTTTAAGGCAAATTTCATATTGCCTGTGCCGGAAGCTTCATAGCCTGCTGTTGAACTTTGAACACTAACAGATGCCCCAGGGATGAGGAATTCAGCCACAGAAACTTTATAGTCAGGAATGAACACAATTTTGAGCATGTCGTTCACACGTGGGTCATTATTCACCACTTCCGCAACATTATTAATGAGCTTAATAATGAGTTTTGCAAATTTATATGAAGGTGCTGCTTTACCTGCGAAGATATATGTTTTCGGACAAGCAGGATAAACATTATCTTTGATGATGTCTAAATAATCGCCAATCACTTGCATAATTGTCATTAATTGACGTTTATATTCGTGAATTCTTTTTGCATGAACAATAAACATACTCTTAGAGTCAACTAAAACACCAGTAAGTTTGAAAATTTTGTGTGCTAAAAATTCTTTATTTTTAATTTTGATATTAATAAAATCATTGATGAACTTTTCGTCATTAACAAATTTTTCAACATCTTTAAGCTTGTCAAGATGGGTGACCCAGTCTTTACCGATAGAATCAGAAATCAAATTTGCCAAGCCGTGGTTCGCATGTAAAAGCCAACGACGAGGGGTGATTCCATTGGTGACGTTGGTGAATTTTTCAGGCCAAAGGGCATAAAACTCTGGAACTAGAGTTGTTTTAACCAGTTCTGAGTGGAGTTTTGCCACCCCGTTAACTTTGAATGAACCAACAATAGAAAGGTTTGCCATACGAATGATTTTATTATCATCGCTGCCGGCAACAATGGAGAGTTTGTTCAAAACTTCAGTGTTGTCCCCAAATTTTTCTTTTGCTAAATCCATAAAACGTTTATTGATTTCGAAAATGATTTGCAAGTGACGAGGAAGCAGTTTTTCAAACAATCTAACTGACCATGTTTCTAAGGCTTCAGGCAAAAGCGTGTGGTTTGTGTATGCAAAAACCTTTGTTACGATGTTCCAAGAATCTTCCCAAGTTTGACCATAAGTGTCGATGAGAAGTCTCATCATTTCGGCAATGGCAATTGATGGGTGCGTATCGTTGAGCTGAATACAAATATAATCAGGCAATTTCTTGAAGTCGTTAGATTTTTCCAAGAAACGACGAATAATGTCTTGAATCGCACAAGAAACAAAGAAATATTGCTGAATAAGACGCAAGGTCTTACCAGATTCAACTGCATCAGATGGGTAAAGCACTTTTGAAACAGTTTCTGTTTCAATGTTTTCCTTCACGGCGTCAATATAACCACCTTTGTTGAAGATGTTGATGTCTAATGCATTATCTGATTTTGCAGAGAACAAACGTAAATAGTTAACAGATTTGCCGTCATAGCCCACAATTGGGAAGTCATATGGCACACCGTAAATGTGGCGTGTGTTAACCCAAGTGAAGGTTTTTCCATGAGCAGATTCAAATACCTCAACTTCACCATAAAGCGGGATTTTAACGGTTCTGTCAGGACGAGAAAATTCCCAAGGACTTTCTTCCCATTCCCAACTATCTGCTTGTTCAACTTGATAGCCATTGTCAAATTTTTGTTTGAAAAGCCCAAATTTATAGTTAATGCCATAACCAAACCCAGGGATTCCGAGAGAAGCCATTGAATCTAGGAAACAAGCGGCAAGTCTTCCCAAACCACCATTTCCAAGAGCAGGGTCATATTCAGCATCAAAAATTTCTTCAATCTTAAAATCTGGCATGCCGTCAATTTTAATGCTCTTAATCACATCAAACAATCCGAGGTTATGAAGGTTGTTTTCCAAAGAGCGACCAAGTAAATATTCCACAGAGAGATAATAAATTCTTTTGCCATTAGTTTCATTATATCTGGCAATAGTTTCATACATTTTATCAAGGGCAAATTCACGAACAGCAAGGGCAACAGCTTTCAAAGCCTCTTCTTTGCTGAGTTCAACAGATCTCTTGGCAATGAAATATTTGATATAATGCTCAATTGACTGTTTCAGTCTGGCTTTTTCCATCTCATTAATAATCTTATCTTTTTTACTCACCCTATCTCTCCTTATAATTTTGATTGGGAAATTCTTGCCCTTATTAAACCATCAAATCTTAAAGAAAGCTTTAAAAAAGCATATAATTTTGGAATAAAAAGGGTTGCAAATTAAACTTCAAACTATAATATATATACTTAGTGTAAGAAATTCTACAAGAGGTGAATTAAATGAAAGCTAAGTTTTTGGCGACTGTACTTTTTGCGACTTCAATTTCAACAGTGGCAAGTGCGGATAGTATTTTTGATGCCATGAGCCTGTCATATGAAACAAATCCGTCTTTGAGAGCGCAGAGAGCATATCTCCGCTCGGTTGATGAAAATATTTCTATTGCAAAATCAGGATATCGTCCTGATGTTTATTTGCAAGGAAGTTATTCAAATGCAGATAATCATTCTAGTAATAATAACAGCCTAACACTTGCTTCTCAAGGCTTGGATAATCGTTCAACAACTTATGGCGCACAAGTGGTTCAACCATTGTTTAGCGGGTTATCAACGGTTAATTCGGTTAAAGCAGCAGATAGCTACATTCGTTCTGAACAAGAAAACTTGAACAATGTTGAACAGCAAGTTTTGTTGAGTGCGGCAGAGGCATATCTTAAAGTTTTGCAAGATGCAATGATTGTTGAACTGCAAAAAAACAATGAACTTCTTTTGAAAAAACGTCTTGATGAAACCAAAGGCAGATTTGAAGTTGGTGCGTTGACAATGACAGACGTTTCACAGTCTGAAGCTAGATATTCTCGTGCAAAAGCGGGCAGAATTAGTGCTGAGGGCGATTTAGAAGCTTCTCGTGCAGCATATGTTAAAATTGTTGGCGTTGAACCGCAAGAGTTGGAAGAACCAACCAAAATAATTTCAATGCTTCCTGATAGACTTGATGATGCAATTCGTTTTGCACAAGAGAATAACTATTCAGTTCGTCAAGCAAAACACGTGATGGATTCAAAAGAACATGAAGTGAATGCAAATGTTGGGGCTTTGATGCCACAAGTCAATTTTAATGCAGGTGCAACAACTTCTAAGGTAAAAGTTCAAGGACCTCAAAATGATGGCGACATTGATAGCTTCCAATGGGGCGTGAATGCGAAAGTTCCGCTTTATAGCTCTGGAGCTGATAGGGCAAAAATTCGCCAAGCAAAATATCAAAAATGGCAAGCCCAAGAACTCATTATGCAAGCAGATAGACAAGCTGTTTCAGATGTGAGAAGCTATTGGGAATATGTTTTGGCAAACAAAGCAAGCATTGGGGCGATTGGGTCACAAATCAAAGCAAATGAAATTGCTTTAGACGGTGTTCAAAAAGAAGAAGCTGTGGGTAACCGCACAGTTTTAGATGTTTTAGATGCTTATCAAGAACTTTTAAACTCTAATGTTGAAGAAGTGAAAGCCCGCACGAATTACTATCTTTCTTCTATGCAATTGCTTTTGGCAATGGGTAAGTTTACAGCTCAAGACTTAGGCTTGAATGTTGAACAATATGATGCCAAGAAACACTTTAAAGACACAAGAGATAAGCTTTTCTCTTTGTCGATTGACGACTAAGTTATAGATATTAAGGAACATCTTTATGGACGAGACTAAAAAAGACGATATGTCAACCGAGCAAATTCTTTCTTCAATCCGCAACATCTTGACTGATGAAAACGGAGAAGAAATTGTCCAACCTGCTCAAGTTGTTGAAGCAGATGAGGTTAAGGAAGATGTTTTTGAGTTGAGTTCTGAAATGATTGTTGGTGAAGAAGAACAGTCTGAACCATATGATTTATCAGCGATGCAAGTTTTTCAAGAAGCCAAAGCTGAAGAAGAGGAAGTTCTTGACTTAGATGAAGCTGATGTGATTGAAGAAGAAATTTCTGAACCCAAACCTGAACCCGAAGTTGAGCCTGAGCTCGAGGCTGAGGAAGAAATTATTGATGTTGCAGAGGTCGTTGTTGAAAAGAATGTTGAAAAACCTGTTTTGGAAGATGTTTCAGCAAATATTATGTCTGCTTTTGCAAACCTTTTCAATAATTATACACCTGTTCAAAGACCTGCACTTGAGAAGAAAAAAAATGACGTTTCTTATGAAAAAGGCGAGCTTTTGAGCGAAGTTGGTAAAGCTGCTGAAAGCTGGGTTCTAAAGAACATCAATCAAGATGTGAAAATTGAAGAAATCGTCAGAGAAGAGATTGCATTACAAGTCAGAGTCTGGCTTGATGAAAACTTGCCATCTCTCATTCAGTCCTCCATAAATGAAGAATTAGAGCGAGTGATGGTAAAGGTTGACAACGCCCAATAGTTTGAGTTGGTGTCAGCCTCCAAAAGGTTAGCCTCCCAAAGAATTGATGTTCTTTAGAGAGGTCGTTTGAGTGTTTAAGAATCAAGTTGATATGAATTTTATGAGATTAAGGAAAGTTTTATGTTAGAGAAAAATTATAATCCGAAAGCGTTTGAAGAAAAAATTTATCAAAAATGGGAAAAAGATGGCGATTTTATTCCAAATATGAAATCTGATAAAGATGCGTTTTGCGTTGTTATTCCACCACCAAATGTGACGGGCTATTTGCATATGGGACACGCTTTGAATAATACCTTGCAAGATATTTTGGTGCGTTATAACAGAATGTTGGGAAAGAAAGTTTTATGGCAAGTTGGAACAGACCATGCGGGCATTGCAACTCAAATGGTTGTGGAAAGAAGCTTGGCGGAAGAGGGAATTAAGCGTCACGACTTAGGACGTGAAAAATTCATTGACAAAGTTTGGGAATGGAAAGCACATTCTGGTGGCACAATCACGAAACAACTTCGTCGTTTAGGGGCCTCTATTGATTGGAATAGAGAACGCTTCACCATGGACGAAGGACTTTCTCGTGCGGTTCGCAAAATTTTTGTTTCCATGTTCAAAGACGGGCTGATTTATAAAGATAAAAGACTGGTAAACTGGGATTCAAAATTTCAAACCGCCGTTTCAGACTTGGAAGTTATCCAAAAAGAAACGGTTGGCAAGATGTATTATTACCGTTACCAAATTGAAAGCTCAAACGATTTTGTTAAAATTGCGACAACTCGTCCTGAAACAATGTTTGGGGATACTGCCGTTGCCATTCACCCTGAAAATGAGAAATTGAAACACCTCATTGGCAAAAATGCAATTATCCCAATTATCAACAAAGCCATTCCGATTGTGGGCGATGAACATGCTGACCCTGAAAAGGGAACTGGTGCGGTTAAAATCACGCCTGCACACGACTTTAATGACTTTGAAGTGGGCAAAAGACACAATCTTCCAATGGTGAATATCTTAAATTTTGACGGCACCTTGAATGAAAACACACCATATGAAAATATGGACACACAAACTGCTCGTGTGAAAACAATTGAGACTTTGACAGAACTTGGCTTAATGGATGAAATCAAAGATAATCCGATGGTTATTCCTTATGGCGACCGCTCAAATGTTGTTATTGAGCCATTGTTGACTGACCAATGGTTTGTTGATGCCCCTAAAATGGCTGTTGAAGCAATCAGAGTGGTTGAAGAAGGCGAAATGCAGTTCGTTCCAAAGAACTATGAAAAAACTTATTACGAATGGATGCGAAACATTCAACCATGGTGCATTTCTCGCCAGCTTTGGTGGGGGCACCAAGTTCCAATTTGGTATGGTCCAGACGGCAAAGTTTTCTGTGAAGAAAATTTGGAAGAAGCACAAGCTGAAGCCAATAAACATTATGGTAAAGCCGTTGAACTCACAAGAGACACAGACGTTTTAGACACTTGGTTTTCTTCTGGCTTATGGGCTTTCTCAACGCTTGGCTGGCCAGATAAGAGCGAATTTTTAGACACGTTCTATCCAACATCTGTTTTGGTGACGGCTTTTGATATTATTTTCTTCTGGGTTGCTAGAATGATGATGATGTCAATGTATGCCATGAAAAAAGTTCCGTTCAAAACGGTTTATATGCACGGCTTGGTTCGTGATGAAAAAGGACAGAAGATGTCTAAGTCTAAGGGTAATGTGGTTGACCCAATCGGCACGATTGATGAATATGGTGCAGATGCGTTACGTTTCTTTATGGCATCTATGGAAACACAAGGCAGAGATGTGAATATGTCAGAAAGCCGTATCCAAGGTTATCGCAACTTTGCCACAAAACTTTGGAATGCCTCACGCTTTTGTGAAATGAACGAATGTAAGGTGATTAAGGGCTTTGATGAAACTTCTGTGAAATTGGAAATTAACAAATGGATTGTTGCAAAAGTGAAACAAGCAACAAAAGAAATCACGGATAATATTGAAGCTTATCGTTTTTCAGATTCAGCAAATGCGGTTTACCAATTTGTTTGGGGTGCTTTCTGTGACTGGTATATTGAAATGTCTAAGCCAATTTTCTATGGCGATAATGAAGCAGAAAAAGCCGAAACCAGAACAACAGCTTCTTGGGTTTTAGATAGAATTTTAGTTATTCTTCACCCATTTATGCCATTCATTACCACAGAACTTTGGGAAAACTTGGCAGAAAGAGACGAAAAACTCATTCATCATGCTTGGCCGGTTGATGAAAAAATTGACACAGAAGCTTTGGCAAATATCGACTGGGCAATTGAATTGATTACGTCCATTCGCTCACTTCGTTCTGAAATGAACTTACCAGCAGGGGCAAAGCTCACGATTTATCTCAAAGATGCAAATGCAAAATCTTTGGCAAATGTGAAAGCTTTTGAAAAAATCATTTGTTCTTTGGCAAGACTTGAAAAAATTGAAGCCTTTGCAGGTGAAGTTTCAAAAGATATGGTTCAAAATGTGTTCAAAGAAGCCACCATTTTACTTCCTTTGAAAGGGGTTGTTGATTTTGCGGCTGAAAGAGAACGTTTGAATAAAGAACTTTTAACCTTAAACAAAAACCTTGAAGGCTATGAACGAAAGCTTGGTAATTCGGGTTTTGTTGAAAGAGCACCAGCGGAAGTTGTTGTTGAAGAAAAACGCCGTCAAACAGAAGCTTTGGAAAGCAAGGCTAAAGTTGAAGAAGCTTTGAAGAGAATTGAAAATTTGTAAGATGCAAAATTTTAGTTATCATACCCACACCGTTTTTTCTGACGGACAAAACTCAATCGAGGAGATGTTGGAAAAAGCGGTGCAAGTGGGTTATCAAGAAATCGGCATTAGCGACCACTTAATTATCAATGAATGTCTTGACGAAAATGGCGTGTTTCATCGCAATCCGCTCTATCAAAAGCATTATATGTATCGAAATGATTTTGTTGCAACAAAAGAACTTGTGATTGCTCATTTAGCAAAAATCAAAGAACTGGCGAAGAAATTTCCACTCAAGGTTTATGCAGGCTTTGAGGTGGATTATTTCAGTTATGACGGTTGGGAAGAAAAATTCAGAAATCTGATTGCAGGCTTAGAGATTGATTATATGATTATTGGCAATCATTATTGCTATGATGAGCAGGCAAATAAATTGTTAGACGCCGCTGCAATTAGCAATTATTCCGAAGATAAGGCAACGCAACAAAGAGTCATTGCTTGGTTTTTCAAGAACTATCAAAATGCCATTCAATCAGGATTGTTTGATTTCACCGCACATCTAACTTATATTTGTCGTTCAGGGGTTTGCGACGTTGCGGACTATGAACAAGAATTTGTGACGCTATTGGAACTGATTAAAAAACAAGGAATGGCAATTGAACTCAACACCGCGAAGTCAGATGTCTTGGCACATTTTATGCCGAATAAATTTTTGCTTGAAAAAGCGAGAGACTTAGACATTCCACTTGTGATAAGCGATGATTGTCATAACAAAGACCTGATGACAGCTGGTTATGATGTTGCGGAAAAATATCTCATCGACCTTTCTTATAAAAACCGTTGGAAAATGAAATAAAAAAACCTCTCAATTGAGAGGTTTTTTTATGAGATTAGAGAATATTAGTAAGGGATAACACGTCCTCTTTCGCCACGGCTAGAGTCTAACACAATACATTTTTGACCAACGGCAAGAACCGTGTCGCCGCCTTGTGTTACAGTCACAACGCCACCACTATCAAGCTTAATGACATATTCATAACCAGTTTGTTCTGAGAGTTTGTTTTGAGCCGCATTTCCTGCCATGCCACCCAGAAGAGCACCACCCACAGCCCCAATCATGCTCACAGGACCTTTGCCACTGACCATGCTTCCGGCAGCACCACCCGCAAGTCCTCCAGCAAGAGAACCAACAGTGCCTTCTGATGTGGCAACTTTAACCTGACGAACAGAAATAATTGTGCCAATTTTAGCGTTGTTTACTTGTCCAGCAGCGGAGGTTTCATAAGTGTTTGCTCCAATTTCTCCAGCACAAGCGGAAAGCAACATTGAAAGAGGGAAAAGAAGAATTAAAGACCATTTTATCATATTTTTTTCTCCATAATATTCTTACTAAATTTTACAAATGAAACCATAAAAGTCAAGCTTGATGATTTTCTAATATATATTCACAAACCATAAATTTACAATAAAGGAGGAGATAATTTTATTCATAAAAAACGGAGAGGGTGAGCTCTCCGTTTTGGGGTTAGGGGTTAAAGATTATTCATTACATTTTCTAATGTTTGGGAAGTTGTCATTTTTATAATTTACGATACATCTTCTTTTTTCCCAATTTTCATCAAAACAACCATCACAATATCCAAAATAATCATATATTCCTACTTCTTTAACTAGGGATTCTGGACATGTTTTTGCGATTTCATTTTGTAATGCCCAAAATTTGCGAACGTAACGAGCATGTTCTGTTTCCGAAACTTCTTTTCTGTTGCTAAAGCTTGGGTAAGCAGTAATCTCATTCGTTCCATAACCAGGCGTATAATTTGAACTGCTAAATATACGTCCCTCTTCTTGAGCCATCATAATATTTTCATGCATAAATTTTAATTCTCTTTGATTATGTAAACAAGTGTTACATTTATATTTAGTATAATTATATGAATTATATTCATTTGAACCTGTTTCGGTTTTAACTATACCACAAATATCATAAGTACCATCAGGACAGTTTTTACTGACTTGTTCTGAAATGTCAGCATATCTTTCTCCATGAGTTACATAATCAATCTTTGTTTTAAGAGTGTGTGGATATGAATCACATGATTTACAAGCATAACAGTTGAAACTCTTTCCTCCATAAGTTTTTGAAGAAATTGTACAAGCTTGACCTTCAATCGGATTCTCATATTCACCATAGTCATTACAAAGTGAGTAGCGTGAAAAAGCACATCTCTTGTTTGTCATTGGCAAAATAGATTCATCAAGATAGTAGAATTGATTACCTTCATCTCCCAATATTTCAACAGGCATTCCTGCATCTGCACATGTTTTCGGACAGTTATAGCAAGTCAATCCTTTATAGTCGATTTTGGAACATGTAAAGTAAGCACCAGATGGAGCTGTCATAAAGTTAATGTGTTTTCCATTATTAATATCAGCAAATCCATCCAAGCGTTCAACGTATTCTCTTGTATAGTATCCGCCATCTTCACAAGTTTTTGGTGTGTTTGTCACGCAATTTGTGTAACAAGGCTGACCATCAAAGGTGATGGCATCACAAGTTTCGTTTGCATCGACATTTTTTTTATGCCCACCTTGTTCAC
>JAQWBS010000004.1 GCA_028706255.1 Alphaproteobacteria bacterium | reverse complement strand
CTCCTTCATTTCATTATGGAGGAGTTTTTTATAAATGTAGAACAGGAAGCAATATCTCTCCATTCGCTTTGCTCAGTCGAGATGACAATGTTTTATCTCCAGCCGACACGTCGTGCCACCGATACAATCCTTCCCACGCAATAACCATTAAAAAACCCACTCAAAAGAATGGGTTTTGGTGCGAGCGGGACTTGCTAAGAAAAAACTTGCTAAAATGCAAGTTTTTATCTGCAAAAGCATAGAAAACCTTAGTGAGTTAAATTGCGATAGCAATGAAAACGAACTTAGGTTCCTATGTGAGCCCGTCCCCAAGAAAACGAGCTTGTGATGTTTGATCGGAAAAGAGACCATTAAAAAACCCATTCCTTAGGAATGGGTATATAAAAAGTGGGATCGAACAATCTCTACGTAAAACTTTTGCTTCTCTTTGTTCGCAAAAGTTAACTTCGTTCATGTCGTTTGCTTTCTAAAGATGCTTACTTCGCTTTCGCTTGTTCACATCTTAAGAAATCTACACCTGTCGTCGAAAAACTTTTTCCCAAAAAGTTTTTCTTTCTCCAGCCGACACGTCGTGTCGCCGATACAATCCTTCCCACGCAATAACCATTAAAAAACCCATTCCTAAGGAATGGGTTTTTTAATGGTGCTCGGGGACGGGATCGAACCGCCGACACGAGGATTTTCAGTCCTCTGCTCTACCGACTGAGCTACCCGAGCATTGCTCAACTGCAAAACTTATATAATTGATATTTTGGCTCTTGTCTAGTATAAAATGCACATTTTTTAATATTTTTTGCTTTTTATAAATAAATCATAAAAAAAGCCCCCAAAGGAGGCTTTTTTCTACAAATTCTGAGGAATTAAAACTCTTCATCGCTTTCAACAGACATTGAATCATCAAACGTTTCTTCATCGAAAGAAATGTCATCAGACTCAATTTCATTGCCATCAGCATCTTGGAATTGCATATCATCACCCAAATCAGCTTCCAACAAAACATGAGAAAATTCGTCGTCTAATTCTGACAATTCTTTTTCAGCAGCCAAAATTTCTAATTCTTCTTCTTCAGGTTCTTCAACTTCAACAAATTTTTGCAAACCAATAACCAATTCTTTTTGCAATTCTTCAATAGAAATTGTTTCATCAGCAATTTCACGCAAAGCAATGACCGTATTTTTATCATTATCTCTTGGCAAAGTGATTGCTGAGCCAGCAGCAATATCTTTTGCTCTTTGTGAAGCAACCATCAATAATTCATAACGATTTGGAATTTTATCAACACAATCTTCAACTGTTACACGAGCCATTTTTCACACCTCTAAATGAATAAATTTAATAAACTTATACTGTATATACAAACTATGCGTTTAAAAAGCAATAAAAAATTTAAAAAAAACGATATTTTGCAACATTCTTTAATGTTTAACAATAATTGGCACATCAATAATGGACTTCCTAACTTTTAGAAAATCTCTATAAAAGCTTTCGTTTTCATTTTTAATTTCCATCACATCGTGCATTGGTGCCTGATGCATCAAAACGATTGCCTGCATTAAAGAATGTTGAATTGCTTTTGTTTTAGGATCATAAGCCTCAAAAAGCTCATCATAATCTCCTCTGACATATGCCGAAATAGTCGCTAAATATGCCGGATGAACATTTGCCACACGATAAGCTTTAATTGTTTTATCACAAGTATATGCCCAAGAATCAGGCGTAAATCCTTTCTTTGACACAACCTTCAAAAATTCTTTATCTAACTTAGCAATTTTAATTTTTTGAACCAATCTCTGACAAGGATTAACAATAGAACGAAACTGAGCAACAGGAAGTTCCCTACCCTCTTTAGCTTCCCACGCCTCTAAAAGAAAACCAGTCTGCATAATTTTCAGAAAATGGTCTGATTTTGCCCCCCAAGCCTTCACATCATCAAGCGTTGCCGTAAAAGCCTTTGCATCTGCCATTGAAAGTGGGCTTGTTGCCGTCACCTCTAAACTTCTTAGCTTGCTTGATAAGGGAAGTTCAACTTTTGCCCCAGAATAATAATTTTCTGCTGGCACTAATTGTCTAATTTTCGCAAAGAACGAAGGATTATATTTGGTTGGTTTTTGTCTTTTAACTTTAACAGGCATGGGTTGTTCTATGGTTTCATAATAACTTGGCCAAGCTTCAGGCATCAAAACATAATATAAATATGGCGACAAAAACTCCAAATCTTCAATGTCTTCGAGTTCTTTGGCGATTCTCGTTGGAAATTTATTTTTTGTTTCCTTAATCCCTGGCATATTTAAGATTTTTTCAGGAATTCCTGGAACTTGATGAAGATATGGACCAACATATTGATAATGAGATTCAGGAATTGATTTCAACACAATCTCAAGTTCATCTTCCAATGCTTTCTTAACCCTTACATCAGAAGAGCCATAAGTTGAAATCGTCTTTTTTAAAACCTTATCAAAAGCAGAGCCAATATTCCAATGATAGTCATATTTCCAGTCATAGTCATCATCATTTTCCGCAAGTTTTTCTAAGTCTTCCATTGTTGGCAATTCATCGCTCAAATCAACTTTCAATAAAGCAGAATAGTCATCCTTAGCATAAAGAGGGCTCAGCAAACCTAGATAGATTGAAAAAAAAGCAACGAAACCAACACGCATCTAAAACTTTCCTACAACATTGTCAGAATGAAGCCAATCACAAGTGGAACAGATAAATTATCATCTATCTTCAAATCTCGATTATAAAGCTCTGCAAAAGTTGCCAAAAAGCAAGCAATAATGCTTTTGTATGTCACAGGAAAGATAAAGTTAAGCAACAGCATTATCGTTAATGCACTAACAAGAAACGCAAAAGTTCCTTCAACAGTCTTCTTACCACAAAGCTTACGCATCCCATAAACCTTACCGAAAAGCGCGGCACAAGCATCTGAAACAATCATCACTGACAAGGCGACAATGGTAATTTCTTTAACGAAAAGCAAGCTACACAACGCAGCAGCAGCCAAAAGATAAAGGGAGCCTGTCATCTCAAACTTATTTTTGTTCATTTCCTTACTACGAAAGGCCTTATAAAACAAACGAGAATATGTCGCCCTCACCCAATTCCACTTTTTATAGTTGCCATATTCTAAAATAAAATCGAGAATAAACAACACCACAAAGCTATAAAAAGCAACGGTTGTTGGCACGAAATAAATATAAATAACCAACCACAAAGAACTCAAGTGAATCCATTTGCGATAGAACTCTTTTTTGATAGATTCTCCAAAACCCAACTTTGCCAAAATTGAGTGCTTACCAAAAGAATAGTCCCATAAAATTTTCAAAAACTGCTTCATAATCTAAACCTTGTCTAATGCCACATTAAAAATATAACTATCATCTATCCATAAAAAAGTAAACAAAAGTATCTTTTTTATACTTGATATAATTCAATTCCTTATATATAAAGAAAATATTGACAAAATTATTAGCTGTTATTAACAATTAAAACCAAATTAAAATGAAATCAAATCCAGAAATTAAATGTCGCTACATCCTCGTTTATGGAAAAGTTAAAAAATTTTTTAACTCCAGAGAAGAAGCTAGAGAAAGCATTTTAAAAAATGTCTTAGCAATTGAATATCAAATCTTCTCTCAACGCTATATTCAGGTTGGCAAGGAAGCTTTCTGCAAAACAGAAAAGCTCATCGAAAAAGGAGTAAAGGGGAATATCATTCCGATTGAAGAAATGGCTTCTATTGAAGCAATGATACCTTTTCTTGGTAAAAGTAATTTCGTGGTTCAGGTTAAGTATGGTAAAAGCACAGAATATCGTCAATTAGCTGACTATACGCACTGTGCCGAAGACAAAACAATTATGCAGGTAAAGACAATTCTGAAAAAACTTTCGGCATAACAAAGCAATAAGAAGGATTTAGCACCACGCTAAATCCTTTCTTTTTAAAAAGTTGACGAAAGTTAATATATATTATTGCATTTTGTCGAAAAATATGCAAAATTAGACCAAATAAAAAAATTGGAGTCGAGTCTATGAGCAAAAATGAACTAACTTTTGGCACAAGATTAACTTTCGTTGGCGGAAATAATGATGTCAACATCGGCGCAAATGCGCTGATTATCGAGCATAAAGATATTGACGGAAAAACCTATAAATTTCTCATTGATGATGGCTCAAAACTCACCCAAAACGATAAAATTTATGATGGCATCTGCCCAGACATTAGAGATGAACTCAAAAATATTGATGCCATTTTTCTCACACACACGCATAATGACCATGACAATGGCTTGCAAACTCTTGAAATGCTTGATTATAAATTGCCTCCAATCTATGGTAGTGCAAATTCCATTAACGCATATCATTTAAAAAGAAGCCTTGCTGGACTTGGAGCAGAAACGACCCCTGAAACCAAAATTATCAAAGCAGGCGAACCAATCCATTTTAATAACGGCGTTGAAGTTGAAGCTTTTGACACTTCTCACTCCGCTCTCGGCTCTATGGGTTTTCACTTTCTAACCAAGCTTGACGGCAAAGAAAATGTTGGTTTAGTTTTCCTTGGCGACTTCAACTTAAGAGAATTACAAGCAAAAAAACTTAATGGAGAGAAACTAGGCTTTGATAAGGAGAAATACAAAGACCTTATTTCTCGTAAAAAGACAACTCATGTCTTCATGGATTCCACCTCAACCAGTTCAAAAGATGAATATATTTTTGATAAAGAAACATGTATTCAAAGCTGGGAAGAACTTTTTAAAGAAGCAGCTCAACAACATAAAAAACAAATTTTTACAAGTGTTATCTCTGGAAGTGGCGAACATTTGATAAAACTTGCAGAGGCAATTCGCAGACACAATGAAAAGACTGGCGAACAGAAAAAACTTTTCATTGATAGTCCAAATTTAAATGTTTCCATTATCGCCGCAGAAAAGGCTGGCATTGACACTTATGAAGACGTTATCTTCTCTGGAAAAGCGAATGATTTCACTGAAAAAACAGATCCTAAAGATCGTGTTATCGTGCTTTCTGGTGCTTTTGCCGATGGCTCAGAAGAAACATCTGCAAGCAAAGCAGCTACGGGAAAATCTGGCGTTGTTAAACTTTCCGAACAAGAAAAAAATCAGAAAGACAACAAAGACTCTCTCACTGGACACCCTTTTTTCAAAATAACTGACAGTGATGTTTTCGTTCAAGCACAAAGAGACGTCGGCATAAACTCCAAGGGAATTACCAAAACAATTCATCGCTTAGCTGCTTTAGGCGTGACAATTTATCAAGTTGAAGCCCCTGAAAATTCTAAAATCGGCACATATTCTGCGAAGAAATTTCAATCCAGCGGACATGCCGGAAAAAGCGAAACGATAGAATTTATCAACTTCCATAATAAGGGCACTCTGATTATCCCAATTCATGGAGATATGGAACAACTTGACACAACGGCAAACATCGCCCAAGATGAAGGATATAAAAACCTTGTTTTTGAAAATGCTGACCAAATTATGCTAACGCCTACGAATGCTGTTTTACTTGGACATAATGAGCAAGACAAAACAACCTATCTTGCCTTTCGTCGTGAACCAAGTCTTTCCCCTGCGGAAAGAACAACAGTTATCGATCAAGTTCAGGTTTATCCTGACCATGAAAATCCAAATAAAGAACATATTGTTTTCATGAATGAAGTTGGCAAGCATGACATAGTCATCTTAAAAGGTAAATGGGTGAGCAGAGAAGCCTTCAAACAGGAAAAAGAAGAGAGAAAACAAGCCAAACCTTTCGCCCCAAGAAGAGGACGTGAAACAAGATAAAAGAATATTCTCAGGAGAGATAAAAATTGATATTCAGTAAGAAGCTCATAAAAGGAAAAATCTCAAACATCTACAACAACCTAATTTTTGATGTGCAATTGGAAAACAAAGAGGTTGTGCCTGTCTTTTGCCCAGATTTTGAAAATAGCAAAAAAACTTATGAAACAGGGAAGGAAGTTTGGTTACAAAAATTTCCAAGTAAGCAACAAAAACTTTCTTATGAAATTGTTTTCATTAAAGAAAATGACAATTATATTATGGTGAATTATCGCTATATCTCCAACATTTTCTCAGAAGCATTTGAACAGAAAAAAATTGAAGAACTCAGTAAATATGATTCCATAAGATATCTTCAAAAAAACAACATCAAACATTCTCTTTTAGAACTAAGCAACCAGAAAGAAAAATGCACTGTCTATTTATGTAGCATTTATAACAAACTTGGTGCAGATGTTATCTTCCCTTCTAATTTAGATTTTAGAGAAATGAAAATTTATACAGATTTTGAACAACTTAGAAAGCAAGGACAAGAAACTTATGTTCTAATGATTGTGCCCCGAATTGACCATAATGGCGTCAAATTTTGTTGGCACATTGACCCAATTGGCGCAGGAAAAACTTTTGATGAAGCAAAAAAAGGGCTAAAATTTATCTGTTATGGTTGTAATTTAGATAAAAATGGTATAGAAATCTCAAATAAGATAAAAATTGAGTTCTAGGAGACTAAATTGTCACATATGAGAAAAGATGGCGTCACCATCTATGAAAAAGCAGATTTCGAAGGCATGAGAGTTGCTGGCAAAATTGCAGCAGAAACTTTAGATTACATCACCCCCTTTGTGCAAGTGGGCGCTTCAACAGGTGAATTAGACAAGCTTTGTCAAGAGTTCATTGAAAGTAAAGGGGCGGTTTGTGCCTGCATCAATTATAATGGCTATAAACACGCAACTTGCATCTCCATCAATCATGTTATCTGTCACGGAATTCCTAGCTTTGAAAGAAAGCTTGCGGACGGAGATATCTTAAACATCGACGTCACGGTCATTTATAATGGTTGGTTTGGCGACACCAGCAGAATGTATTATGCAGGAAAGCCAAAAATTAAAGCAACCAGACTTTGTGAAGTCACTTATGAATGCTTAATGCGTTCCATTGATCTTGTTAAACCAGGCGTAAGACTCGGCGACATTGGTGCTTTAATTGAATCAATCGCCTCAAAATATGGCTATGGCATTGTTGACGCTTTCTGTGGACACGGTTTAGGACGTGTTTTCCACGATGAACCTCAAGTTATCCACTCTGGACGCAAAGGCACAGGCACTTTGCTTGAAGAAAGCATGTTCTTCACCATTGAACCAATGATTAATATTGGTAAAAAAGATGCAATTATTTTACAAGATAATTGGACAGCCGTGACCAGAGATAAGTCTTTGAGTGCACAATTTGAACATTCTCTTGGGGTAACAGCTGACGGCTGTGAAATCTTTACGTTTTCTCAAAAAGGATATAACAAACCTCCATATAAGGTCTAAAAACAACGATGGCTGAAACTCCTGACTACCTCGGACACCGACAAAGATTGCGTGAAAAGTTTTTAAACGGCGGCGGAAAGTCTATGCCTGACTATGAGTTTTTAGAACTCTTATTAACCATTGCCATTCCAAGAAGAGATGTGAAGCCTTTAGCAAAAAAACTTGTCAACAAATATGGCAGTTTTGCAGGCGTTGTTAATGCGCCACTGGAAGACTTACTCGCCTTTGAGGGCGTTAAAGAAAACTCTGCAACTGTTTTGAAGCTTGTCAAAGAAGCCGCCATTCGCCTAAACTGGCAAGTTCTGAACAATTCTGATGAACCTGTCATCAACAATTGGGATTTGCTCATTGACTATTGCCGTTCCTCAATGGGGCATCAAGAATTTGAAGAGTTCAAAATTGTTTTCCTGAACAATAAGCTTCAAGTTTTGTGTGAAGAAAGCCAACAAAGAGGCACTGTTGACCAAGTTGCCATTCACCCAAGGGAAGTAATTAAATCTGCGGTTCTCAAAGGTGCAAGCGCCATCATTCTCATTCACAATCACCCTTCTGGCAATGTTACCCCTTCCAAAGCCGACATAGACATCACTAAAAAAATCAACGCAGCGGCCGAAGCAATGAATATCCGAGTCTTAGACCACATCATCATCAGCAAATCCGACTTTTATAGCTTCAAAGAACATAGAATCATATAAATTTTTGGGGTTATGAGTGAAAAAATAATCTTTTAGCTTAAGGAAAAATTCCTTTAGCCATTTTTTGTAAAATATATTAAAAAAACACTTGCAAAGTAAAATGAAATTGTATATGTTGTGAAACGAAGTCAAACGGGATATAGCTCAGCCTGGTAGAGCGCTAGTTTTGGGTACTAGATGTCGTAGGTTCGAATCCTGCTATCCCGACCATAAAAAAACCACTCCTTGTGAGTGGTTTTTTTATGGTTCAAGACTATGAGATTTGAACCTACGAAGGAGTAGGTTCGACTACAAGGTTTAGGTGAGACGGAAGTATCACCGGTTGCGAAGCAAAAACCGCCCGTGCAACTCGAATGAAATGAGAGTAATCCTGCTATCCCGACCATAAAAAAACCACTCCTTGTGAGTGGTTTTTTTATGGTTCAAGACTATGAGATTTGAACCTACGAAGGAGTAGGTTCGACTACAAGGTTTAGGTGAGACGGAAGTATCACCGGTTGCGAAGCAAAAACCGCCCGTGCAACTCGAATGAAATGAGAGTAATCCTGCTATCCCGACCATAAAATTTGATAATCCCAGATGTTATTTTTTACCACTTAGAACAAATTTATCTTTTTTCAAAAAAAGGCTTGCTTTTTTTAGAAATATGGCATATTAAGTTCTCTGTATCAAGGTCCCGTAGCTCAGTTGGATAGAGCAACAGCCTTCTAAGCTGTGGGTCAGACGTTCGAGTCGTCTCGGGATCGCCATTTCAAAAACCGTCTTATCAAAGACGGCTTTTTTATGTCAATCTGCGACGCCTATGCTCGTAAACTCGGAGTGTAATATCTAAACTCGCTACAGTTGCTTTGCTTCCTTTGCTCATTAAGATATTTACACCTTTTACAGATAAAAATGACTTACTAAGTCATTTTTACTTAGCAAGTCTCGGGATCGCCATTTCAAAAACCGTCTTATCAAAGACGGTTTTTTTATAAAAAGAAAATGAGTGATTTCTCACTCCCTTTTGATCATTTCCAATAGTCATTGACCATATCTGTGACATCCCCAAAGATGGTTCCACGCATAGGAAAGCATCCTTCTGAATAACCAGCTAATCCATCATAATATGCCATTGTTTGATTATTTTTCCTATCAATCAACTCTGCTGTAAAAGAGCTAAAAATATGCCCCCCAAACATACATCTACTCTCTATTAAGGAATATTTTGCATAAGTTACTAAATGATAGCGAGTTTCTGCTACGTTATAAGAAACCTTTTTTCCCGAATTTGATTCCTGAAATCTCTTCTTTCTGTTATATTTAACAACTTTAAAGCCTTTTTCTTTCAATCTTTTCTCAATTTCTTGTCCCCAAGGTTTGCCCTTAGCATCATAAGAAATAATTTTTGGCTCAGAGGCTCGGCTATCTTCAGAAGCTTTGTATATATAAGAAGAAGCACAAGAAGTTAGTGAAAACAACAAAAACAAAACAAAAATATTTTTCATAAGTCTAGTCCTTAGTGTAATTAAAAGTAGTTTATAAATACTAATTCAACTAGATTATATCAAGATTTATTTTGCATTTGTTCACTAAAAAATAAAAAGCCACCACTTAAACTATAAATATTTTCAAAACCATTCTGCTTCAAAATTCGATACCCAAGATAACTATTGAATCCCTTATTACAAAAGAGGATAATTTTTTTATCTTTTGGCAAATCACCTAAATTCTCTCGAAGTTTTGAAATGTGCAGATGTTTTGCGCCTTTGATTGTTCCTGCCTTATAGGCTGCCAGAGGACGAATATCTAGCAAATATGCCTCATCCGTCACATCTTCATAAAAAGCAAGGCTCAAATCACCCGCAATAATGTTGCTTGCTGCCATTCCTAAAATGTTCACTGGGTCTTTTGCAGAAGAATATGGTGGAGCATAACAAAGCTCGGCATCAACTAAGTCTTGCACTTTTCCACTCAAACGCATAATGCTCGCAATGACATCTATTCTTTTTTCAACAGCATCATAACCAACAGCTTGCGCTCCAAGAATTTCGCCCTCGCCTGTAAAAAGCAACTTCAACAACAAAGGTTGCGCATCAGGATAGTAACCCGCATGGGAATTTCCCCAAATGTGAACTTTTTTATAAGCAATTTCTTTTTGTTTCAATTGTCTTTCATTCAACCCAACACTGGCAACCGTTAAGTCAAAAACCTTCACAACGGCTGTGCCTTGCGTGTCTTTGTATGTTGAGTGCTTTCCACAAAGATTATCAGCAATAATTCTGCCTTGTCGATTAGCAGGACCTGCCAAAGCAATCATTGCAGGGGCTTTTGAAACAAAATCTCTAATTTCAACACTATCTCCAGCGGCATAAACATCTTTCACAGAAGTTTCCATTGAAACATTCACTTTCACTGCACCACGCTCATTCAAAGCAACTGAAGTATTTTGAAGTAATCTCGTATCAGGACGAACCCCAATAGCCATCACAATAACATCAGCTTGAATTTTACGACCACTGTTTAGCACAACATTATCAGCTTCAAATTCCTTAACCCCGTCACCAAGGATAAGTTCAACAGCTTTTGTGCGCATTTCATTTTGTGCGAAAGCCACAACATCTTCATCAAGCGGAGCCAAAATCTGAGAAGCTTGTTCAATAAGTGTTGTTTTAATGTTAAGATGAGCAAAGTTTTCCGCCATTTCCAAACCGATAAATCCACCTCCGATAACAACTGCAGATTTCAATGGATTTTGCTTAGCAAATGCTTTAAGTTTATCAATATCATGCAAATTACGAACCGAAAAAACATTCGCACCCATACCTTTAATTGGTGGAACAATCGGGCTTGCTCCAAGCGCTAACACAAGTTTGTCATAAGAAACTATTTTTTCAGAATTAACTTCAACTATTTTCTTTTCAAAATCAATTTTAGTAACTTCTGAATTTGTCTGAACATCAATATTAAAAAGGGATTTGAGCTCCTCAGGACTAGACACAAGCATATCTTCTCTGTCGGTAATGACCCCTGAAAAATAATATGGCAGTCCACAATTGGCTATGGAAACTTCATCTGTTTTTTCAAACATCAAAATTTCGGCAGTTTCGTTCAGTCTTCTCAAGCGGGCAGCACAGCTTGCGCCAGCGGCTCCACCTCCAACAATCACAACTTTCATTGTTTCCTCCTTAATAAAAAAAACTATTTTTTTCTAAAAAGTCTCAAAAATTTGTAGATAATCATCATAAATCCAAAAGAACGTGGACCACCCCAAAAAGAAACACTAATTTCTTCAATCCCTAATTCTTTGCAAATGCCAATGCGGTGATGCCCTTGAAGAAGCTGATCCTTAACACCAAATTTACGGTTCAGTAAAATGATGATAGGATATTTCATATCATAGCCATTTTCTTTAATCGAATTATAAAGTTTAAGATAAGCATTCTGACGCTTATTTTCTTCAGGAAAAGAAACATTGCTTGATAAAGCATAAGCATTTTCAAAATTACGCTCACCACGAGGTAAATCTTTATCTAAAATGTTCGCAAAGCTCATGCGAAAACTTCCACGACCTCTTTGATAATTATTTCTTTTTACATATTTCAAGAGATTAATTAAAAAACCAGAAAGACCATCATAAGAACGATATACCATTTTCGTTTCAACAAATTTTTTACCTGCTTTTTGGGCATCCAAAAGCGTTTCCTGTCCAGACATTAAAGCATCATTTTCCCCATGCTTAATATTGCCTAAAAAAACGATAACTTCTTCACCCGTGCAATAGTCATCTGACTTTGGCAACTTTAACAAGTCTTCAACGTTCAGTTCATAAACTTCTGATGAACAAACCAATTTTTTCTTCATATCTCTATCCAAAAAGTTCTAATATATTTCCCTGAATATAAAGCTTTTCGCCCGCAACTTGAAGTTAATTATCATATTATCAACATATAAATTATATTTGACGAAGGCATAAGCTAATGATAATCTCACATTAAAATTATCTTTTGGAGAATTTATGATGAACAGTCGTAAAAAAAACGCACTCATTTTATCTTTAGTTTGGTTCATTTTTGGAATAATTTCATCCCTTAGCCTTTATGACAATAGCATTTACATCTTTCTTTTAGTGATTCTTTTTGCCCTAGGCTTGTATTGGACAATGAACTATAAATATGGTTATGAAAGCATTACCAATGGCTTGATAAACGCCAAAGCTTATGCCCCAATTTTAGAAATTACAAATCTCTTGCTTGGCATTAGAAGTTTGAAAAAAGAAAATGCTGTGAACAAAGCAATTCCAAGATATCGCCTCCTCTGCACTTTGGCGATTTCAGGCTTAATCATTAGTTATTTCCTCTCGCAAGACCTTGATTTATTTGAAAAGTTGGGAAGCATCATTATTTATTCCCCTTTCATCTTCTTTATTATCAATGGTCACAAAAAAGCTTATCTTTTCTTCTTAATGCTCATCACATTTGACGCCCTCGCCTTTTTGCTTAGTGGCGGAAAAATCATCGACGGCACAATGAAATGGCTCATTTTATCTCTTGTGACCACCAATGCTTATCTGGTTGAAAGCATGAAAAAATAATCAAAAAAAAGCCTCTCAATTGAGAGGCTTTTGCTTTCTTAATGTGCTATCACGAACAGATGATAACTTCCATTTTTCTTTTCAAGTTTTGCTTTACCACCAATTGGGAAAGTGATGATTGGCGTCGTATGTCCAAAATCTACATTGGCAATTACTGTCAAATTTTGCAATTTCTTTTTAGCTTTGATAACCTCTTGAAGCTTTGTTTGTGTCACTTCTGAGCCTTTTTGAAAACGACCAATCACAACAGCTTGTAAGTTCTGCAAAGTTTTTTGTTGAAGTAAAGAAGTTAAGTTTCGGTCGAACTCTAGCAAGTCCATTTTAGTCATAAAATTATCTTCAATAAACAAAATATTCCCTTCAAGGTTTGCCATATAATCCGTTCCTTGCAAGAGATTGAAGGTGCAAAGATTTCCGCCAATAATTGTGCCTTCAACAAGCGTTTCTTTGCCCTCATTTAACAGCCAATGTCCTTCATTTTCAATGAACGTTCTTTTATTTTGTTCCATAAACCATGCTTCATCGCTCCATTCCTTGGAAGCAACAACTTCATATGAATCCTCTGAGAAAAAACATTTTTTGAAATATTCCAAAGAATAGTCAAAGCCTTTCAACATTCCGAAACTTGAAAAGTGTGTTCCTGAATAAGTGACTAAACCTGTTTTAGCATGAATAGCGTTGCAAAGTGCAGTGATATCTGAAAAACCACATAAAATTTTTGGATTTTTTTTGATAAGCTCATAATCAATTGAGTCTAAAAGCGCGTTTGAATTAAACCCGCCAATGGCTGTCAAAATCGCATCAACAGAAGGGTCAGCAAATGCTTCATGCAAATCTGAAATTCTGGATTCGATTGAAGAAGACATAAAGCCATTCATTTCATCAGCATTTTTTGAATAAGAAACGGTTATACCCATTTCTGCAAAACGTTGCAAAGCAATCTCTCTGGTTTCTTCACTAATCAATTTGAAGCTTCTTGAAGGGGCAATCACTCGAATATGTGAACCTTTTTTGAGCTTTTTAGGGAAGACAGACATTTCATTTCTCCTCTTTCAGATAGTTTAAAATATAAAGCCTGATTGCAGAAGAAAGATTTTCAACTTCTCTTTCCTCATCAATTTTTGTAACCAGTTGATTGATACTTAAGTTTTTTTTGTTCGCAATGGCGACAAGTTCTGCATAAAAAGCATCTTCAAGAGAAATGCTTGTTTCATGACGTCCGGCAATGACAACAGATTTTTTTGCCATCTATTTTCTTCTTTTTTTGAACTCATCAAGCGAAACAACAACCGCACCATGTCCTTCATTGGAAACTTTTTTAGGTGCTTCGGAAAGCAAACCCATATCCTCTGTGTCATCAATCAAATCATCTTCTTCGTCTTCCGCTTCAGGGAAAACAAGGGCAAAATTGGTTGAAGGATCTTGAAAGCGGGTGATTGCTTCAAAAGGAATCACCAAGTCATATGGCACAGAACCAAAGCTCAGTTGAATAGAAAATTTGTCTTCTTCAACATGTAAGTCTTTAAAGTAATGTTGCAAAACAATTGTCATTTCTTTTGGATATTGACTCTTGACGATGGCAGGAACTTCCGTTTTTGGGTGATCTGTTCGGAAACTAATATAAAAATGATGTTCCCCTGGAAGACCTTGTCTTTCAACAATTTTCAAAGCATCTTTCAAAACATTTTTAAGGGCACGACTAATGAGCGCGTCATAATCAATTTGACTAATAAAATCGGACATTCTTTCTCTCATAACTCATAGAATAAAAAAAATGGGTCGTTCTGTTGCTAGGTGACCCCCCCCCACTTAACCACAACCAAGCGGCTAAGGATTTAAGTTCGCTACATTAGCTGCTTACGCTGCCACTGCAACTGGTGCAAAATTATCGTTTGCATTCATTTAAATTTGAACCGATAACGGTGGTCTCTCACCGAACACAAGCTTTACCTTTACTACACATGTCTAGCCTATTTCACCCCCATAAGATGGATTTCATAGTGAATTAGATTTAAGAGTCTAATACGAAGTGAATTTTGAATGATATTGACACTTAGTCAATGAATGAAAAATTCACAAGAAGTAGACCTTAAAGCAAATTCAAAATTGGTGGAGGTGCTGGGTACCGCCCCCAGGTCCATTTTGCCTATTTCGTATCACGTTTAGCGTCATAGTCGATTTCTCGACAGCCTTAGTATAACTTTAAAGTATTTATTTTCAAGTGGGTTTTTTTATTATATCTTGTATAAAGTTTGTTAAATTATGCAAAGAAGATTAAAATTATGACTAAAATTGCCGTTTGGTGCAGACACAAAGATGATAATGTCATCGGAATCGGACCTCAAATCCCTTGGCATGTTTCCTCTGACTTCAAAAGATTCAAACGAATCACCCAAGGACAAAACATTTTAGCCGGTGAAACGACTTATGAAAGTTTCCCTAACCGCACTTTGCCTAACCGCAAAATTTTTGTTCTAACATTTAACCCTGAATATGAAGTTTCCGACAAGGAAAATCATTTCGTAATTAATGATGTAAATTTCTTCAAAGAATTTCAAGAAGACGTCTATATCTGTGGCGGGGCAAGCATTTATAAGTTGTTTATGACCCACCCAAGCCACAAACTTAATCCAGAAATTGTTGTCGAAAGTGTGTTTTTGGGCGACCTTGACCCAAGTTTGAAAGGGCACAAAGTGCATATCACCGATTCTGTTGATGCGGTGAACAAAAAATATATCAAAGTTTCAAAAGACTATGTGCAAGACAATATTTCAACCGCAATTTATATTAAACGAAGCGCTTTCGTTGAGCAATCTGTCTTAAAAAAGATAATCCAAGCAATTGAAGAAGGAATGGAAGAATGAAACAATATTTAGACCTTTTAGAAGACATTATGGAAAATGGTGTTGATAAAATGGATAGAACTGGTGTTGGCACACGCTCTGTTTTTGGTCGTCAAATGCGTTTTGATTTAAGCAAAGGCTTTCCAATGGTCACAACGAAAAAGCTTCATCTTAGAAGTATTATCCATGAACTTCTTTGGTTTATCAAAGGTGAAACAAACATTAAATATCTCAAAGACAATGGCGTGAGCATTTGGGACGAATGGGCAGATGAAAATGGTGACTTAGGCCCTGTTTATGGTTCTCAATGGCGAAACTGGAATGGCGAAGGCATTGACCAACTTGCTTATGTTATTGATAAGCTTAAAAACAACCCAAACGACCGTAGAATGATTGTTTCAGCATGGAACGTTGGCAAAATTTCAGAAATGAAGCTCCCACCATGTCATATGATGTTCCAATTTTACGTTGCAAACAACAAACTTTCTTGCATGCTTTATCAAAGAAGTTGCGATACGTTCTTGGGCGTTCCATTCAATATTGCCTCATATGCCCTTTTAACCATGATGCTTGCTCAAGTTTGTGGACTTGAATTAGGTGAGTTTGTCCACACATTAGGTGATACGCATGTTTATAGCAACCACTTCCAACAAGTTCGAGAACAACTTTCTCGTGAGCCACTGCCGCTTCCGACAATGAAAATTAATCCAAATGTTAAAAACATTGAAGATTTCAAATTTGAAGACTTTGAATTGGTTAATTATCAATGCCATGCGGCAATTAAAGGGCAAGTTGCCGTTTAATCAATCTCACATTCTAATAAACCCACTAGTATAAACACTAGTGGGTTTTGTCATATTTTATTCTTATGCCCCTCATTGTCATTCCCAACTTGATTGGGAATCCACTTTGGACTGAGGTAAGAGCAAGGTGGATATTCGGGTCAAGCCCGAATATGACAAAAAAAAAAATAGATAGAATATGACAACTTACCCCTAAATATGACAGATAAAAATGCCATTGCGAACGAAATTACCCTCCCTCTGTCACTCCCACCACTGTATCATTGTGAGGTATGAGGACGTCCTCAACCCCAGTTGTCATTGCAAGCGGAGCGTGGCAATCCAATCAAAGAATAAACGAATAAAACAATATCTCTCCATTCGCTACGCTCAGTCGAGATGACAGAAAGCAAAACCTTGTTTATTTTCTTTTCTTCTTTCTCATTCACAAGCGTTGCAACAAAAGTTTCATAATTTCGCGACTCATTTTCTCTTGCAAAAAAAAAAAAAGAATTATCATTGGTTGTATAAGGAGATTTTTTCTTACAACTATAAGGAGTCGTGCCATGAAGAAGTCATATTTCATCTTTTGGGGAGCTTTTTTATTCAAGCTTCATATTAACTAATAATGCCTTCGCTGGCGTTTATTTCATCACTAAACCAGATTCAAACAGTGATGGACGCAGTAATAAACCTTGTCAAATTATGGGATATACCTATAACAGCTCAAATTGTAGTGAGGGAAAATCCCTTTCACAAAAATGTCCAAATGGAAATTTTTATAAATTTTGTAATTGTAATCGCTCTCTTTATCCTTATACCACAGAAAATTGTTCTGAAACAGGAAAAGTCATTGGTGGAAAGGTTTGCGAAAATACATATTACGAAAAATGCGACTGCGAAGAAAAATATCAATACGACCCTGAAAACTGCCCTTTTCCTAAAACGTTAAGTGGCATTTCTTGTAACGACAAATATGAAACTTGCGCTTGCCCTTCAGACTATTCTAAAACTTGTACAGGGAATTTAGAAGGCGTTGGAACAAGTTGCGATGGGAAATATCAAACTTGTAAATGTAAGTCAACTTTCATCAAATGTGACAATGGTGGCGCAACAGGAGCAACTTCTTGCACAGACAGCACTGGAACTAAATATGATAGTTGTAAGCCTAGTTGTTCGCTTTCTCCTGCTTCTTGTGCAGCAACTTATGGCGGAATTGCAGATTATTGGAAAGTTGATGAAGCTTGCACAACCTGCACAGCTGATAGAAAATATGTTTTGACCTCTGAAAGTATTAATTTTGCGGGAGAAAAACTTTATCGAATTAAGGCTCTTAAAGATTTTACAACCCAAGCCCACCCTGCTTGCACGATAAGTGGTGATGATAGATGTAATATAGAAGTTAAAAAAGGAGATTTAGGTGGCTACGTTAAAACGGAAGCTAACCTTTCTCAAACAGATAATTCTTGGATTGCAGACACTGCCAAAGTTTTTGGGAACGCCAAAGTATATGAAAGTGCCTTAGTGAGAGGAAGTGCTTATATTTATCAAAATGCAAAAATCTATGGAAACACCATCATTAGAGGAACATCAAAGATAATGGGAAATGCTGAAGTTTATGGCAAAACAACCTTAGACCAAGCAGCAATATATGACTATGCTAAAATTTATGGTTCAGCTTATATCTCTAATACAACAGTGAGTGAATATGCTACCGTTAGAGCAGGACAACTCTCAACCGGAAGAATCACTGGACATGCCCTCGTGGCAGGAGCTTATACAAGCGGTGACTCTTCTGGTTGTGTTGGATATGTTTCTGGAGCTGGTGGCGTCCTTATCGCAGGCAATGCAAAAGTTTATTCAAGCGTATATCTTTATTGCAATGCAACTATCTCTGGTGATGCAATAATAAATGATTATGGTTCTAGTTATGGCTGGACAGTTTCAATTAAAGACAATGTGAAAATTAATGGAACTGCTAACATCAATGGAACCTTAACATTAAGTGGTGATGCAAAGTTTTGTAGTGGTAGTTATGGAAAAACGTATATCACTCCTCGACCTGAAATTTCTTCAGGTGAATATGGTTGCTGATTCCTGTCTCATACACAACAAAAAAACCTCCAAAATTCGGAGGTTTTTTTTGATAATCTTTATAAAAACTTACTTACCGCTATTTTTAGCATAAATCTCCGCCATATTAAGATAGCCCACAGATAACATATCTGCAGCGCCCTGATTCGAAGAAGCTAAAATCTGCAAGGCACTCGCCGCAGAAACCGTTGAGAGAGAAGAGGAATATGAAGAAACGGATGGAGTCTTTGTATATTTATGATTTGTGGTGTCTTCTGAAGCAGTTTCAGTCACAATATAATCGTGTTTTGCATCCCCTTGTTTAACTTGCAAAGCATATGGCACTTCTTTGTTTGAGGAAACCTCATCACTACGTGAAACCTTGATATAATAATCACCTTTCTTGGCCTTATATTCACCTGTGAGCATATCCTCAAGAGTCTCATATTTCTTACTACCTTCTGTTGCACCACTATCTGCTACAAGGGTTTCCTGCCCATTAGACTTGAGCGTATAAACCTGAACACGAAGTCCAGAAGCAGTCATATTAAGTAATTTGTCACTATCAGAAGAAGTATCTCCTTCTGTCAAACTGTCTGTTGAAGTGTCATCATCAACACTTCTTAATGACAAAGCAAATTTACCATTAGACTGAACTTGAATTTTGAATAAATCTGAAGAATCATATCTTGAGAGCTGACCAACAACCGTAGTGCGATATTGGTTTAATCTGGTATAACCAATGTCACGCGCATTTGAAAAAATTTCATCAACATCATTTGCATCCGTAACGGTCTTTTCCCATACTCTGGTGCCACTACTACTCAAATTACTTGATCCGCCTATTGTTGTTGTCGCCATCTTTTTTCTCCTAAAAAACACTTAATTATAACACGACAAAATAAAACTCTCAACTAGTAATTAAGCTTATACAATGGGACGTCTATGTTAAGCGCATCTAAGTGTTTTGGACCGACATCCTCAAAGCTATACAAATCTTTATCTGCTTGATCATAAACTTTTTGCGTCAAAATAACTTCATTATTAAAGTTATAAACAAAAATGTCTTGAATATAAGTTACTAAATCAACGGCTTCATCTTTTTCAACAATATTATAAGTGTTATAAAAGACCATATATTTTTCATCGCTCTGAATTTCTAAAATTTTTTGTTGCAAATTTAGAATAAATGCCAAAGCTGAGCCAACTTTTGTGAAAGACACAGAAGCAAGCCCATCTTTTTCATTTATATCATCGCCTCCAAATTCATGAGCATAATAGAACAATGCACTACGAACACTATTTCTTCTCTCTGTCAAAGCCTCTTTTTCAACTTCATTTTGAGCTTCCTGATTGTCTTCAAACTTAATCATACTTTTAATACTAACAATGAAAGGAGAAACTTCTATTACTTCTGGCTGAACGTCTTCACTTTCAGTAATTATCTCAGGATTTCTCAAACTTTCCCACTTTGTAAAACAAATATTGAGGAAATTCTCTTTCATCACTTTTCCATTAAGCATTCCGTGCATTAGGTAAGAACCAACAGCTGCCATAAAAACAGCAACTTCAATGTCTTTATAAGCTGTCTTTGCTTCATAAAAGCTCTCAAGGTTGACCATTTCATCTCCGTCTAAAACCCCAAAAACCTCATAAAGCAACGCATTCGCCTGAGCAAACGAAAGCCCCCTATGTTTTGAAAGTTCAATACATGCGCCATAAAGCACAAATTTCATACCCAACTTCAAAAAAGCATCATTCAAAACACGTGCATCAACACTTGAAATGAGATAACTTAAAAAGGAAACAATCTCTTGCTTGTCTTCAAAACTAACATTTCTTGCGACTGGTGCAACAGGAAACTGCTCTGTATTCAAATCATAAACAGACAAAATTTCCATAGCTCTATTGGCAATGAGCTTTTCAGTGTTTTTTTCTCTGGCTTTAACTCTTTTTTCCGAAAACTGAAAAACATCCCAAGGAACTTTTTTCAAAAGCAAAGGAATAGTAATCAACATAAATAAAATAAAGAAAATCAAAAACATTGAAGCTTTGACTTTAGCTATTGGCACAAGTGCTTCAATTAATGGATAAAATAGGGAAACGCAGAGGTTTGTTAGAAAGATACCAATGGCAATAATCAAGAAAATTTTAAGGATTGCCTTGAAAATGCTTTCTCTCATACCACCATCAGCATCTGATATTTCTTCATATTTTTCAATTTCTTTTGAAGCGTGAGATTTATAGTCGTAAGACTCAGTTTTGGAAGCAACAACAGGTTTTTGCTTCACAGAAAGCCCGCTCACATATTCAACCGTTTCGGCATAATTATTTTCAATCTCATCAAAGACTTCACAAACAACTTTCACAGGAACTTTAACAGCTTCCTTTTCTTTGACAAGTTGGTAAGCTTGCTGACGGTTATATTCGGAAAATCTTTGCTCCAAAGACCAACCATCTCCATAGTTCACATAAACATCGTAATGTGTCGCTTTTATCATTTTTTTCTTACCATATATAAAAAACCCTAAGCATATCTTATAAGCTTAGGGTTAAAATTCAATAAATAAATTGAATGATAATTAATTATTATCGCCGGCTTTAAGTCCGAAAGCACCAAATTTGCTCTTAAACTTAGACAATTGACCACCAGTGTCAATCATACGGTGAACGCCAGTCCAAACTGGGTGAGATTTAGGATCAACTTCAAGATTCATCTTGTCGCCAGCCTTACCCCAAGTAGACTTAACTTTATATTCTGTTCCATCAGTCATTACATAAGTAATTTCGTGATAATCTGGATGTATACCCTTTTTCATTATTAAATTCTCCAACATAAACTCAAAATTTATCGTACTTATACATTAGCCAAATGAATTAAGCAAGTATTAATTTTGATTTTTTTAATTTTTTTTCTTATCTAAAATCAGAGTGAAATTCAAGACCTACAAAAGCTCGTCAATTTCAATCATATTAATTCTGTCTGAGCTATCATCAACATTAACAACTTTGATTTTGAACTCTTTATAGCCTTGAGAAAGCAAATATGACCTAATTTCAGTTGCACGATTCAAACATTCTCTTTTTCTTTTGAAGCTATCTTGACCATTATCAAGATTATAAGCAATGATTCCAATTTTATTTCCGTAAGGATTTTCGAATCTGCTCATAATTGAATTAATCTTCACCTTATCAACTTCAGTCAAAGTTGTGACACCTTCGGCAAACTGAATTGAGTTTGTAAAGAAATCATCAGCGGGAGCTTCTACAACCAGTTCTGCAACAGGTGCAGCAACAACTTTTTCCACAGATTCCGCTACTGGTACAGGAACTTCAGCAGGCATAACTGCTTCAACGACAGGTTCTACTGGAGTTGTCTCAGCAACAGGCGTAATAACTTCCGGAACAGCTTCAGCAACTGGTTCTGTCACAACTGACTCAACAGGAGCAACTTCAGCAACTGATTCAGAAGCTGGAATAACGTCCTCAACAGGAACGACAACTTCTGGTGCAGGCTCAGCGACTGGTTCAACAGGCGTTTCAACAACGGCCACATCTTCCGCTTTCATTGTCGCAAGTTCTTGTTCTAAAGCTTTATTTTCTTCATATTCTTGAATGATTCTATCAACATTTGAAAGTTGCGCTTTTTCTTTTTCAGCAAAATAGGTTTGACATTCAACGATCTGACTCTTCGTGAAAGGATTTTTTTCTTCTTTAACAACTTTTTTAGGAGCAGGTTTTACCTTCTTAGCCACAATTTTTTTCTTAGGCTGAGGCTTCACAACTGGAAATTTTGGTTGAAGTGGTGGAAGATTAAGCAAGGTACTAACAGATTTTTGAGAAGGCTCTGCAACAACAGGTGCAGCAACTTCAACTGTTTGAAAATTAACTTGGGCAACAGGCTGAACAGCCTCAGATGAATTACCACCAAGCCCTTCCAAAACTGACAAATCAATTGTAACTTCGTCTTGAGCAAAAACTTTTGTGGAAGTTCCAACCAAAAGACTCATAACCATTAATGCAACTAAATTCTTCTTCATTTCTCACCCCTTAAAAAAAGTAATTACGGGTTAACCAAATCATAAACTTTCTTGCTTAAAGCACCGTTCACAGCCAAAACACTGCGTCCAGCCAAAACTTTTTTCAAATCTTCAGACTTAATATCTTTCTGATTAATTTCAAAAACATATCCACCAGCTTCTTTCACTAATATCATACCCGCTGCTAATCCTGCAACACTATTTTCAGCTCTAACCACAACATCTGCTTTTCCAGCTGCAAGATATGCCATTTCCAAAGCAACAGAACCAAAACTTCTGACAAAAGTTGCTTCAGAAAAACGAGCTGCATGAGAAGAGGTCAAAACAAAAGATTTTTCCAAATCTTTGTTTGCAGTCACACGCAAACGCTCAATACTTCTGAATCCTTCTTTGAATGCACCATTGCCTTTTTCTGCAAAATACATTTCGTCAATTGCTGGGTTATAAACCACAGCCGCCAAAACATTATTATTTGCATCTAAAAGAGCTGCAGTCGTTGAAAAATAGCTAATCCCACGAGAGAAGTTTTCAACGCCATCAATTGGAGAAACCAAAAGATAGTTTCCTTGTGGGTTAGCTAAAAGTTCTTTTGAAATTTGCAAATCAGGTTTCATCTTGTTGAATTCAAAACGCAAGTTTTTTTCAACTTTTTCATAAGCCGCAATCACAAAATTTTGATATCCTTTAATGGAAGATTGCAAACGTTCGATTTCACTGAAATCTCTGTTAAGCGCATTGGTTGCTTTTTTAACAACCGTAATAAGTAAATTTAAAGTCGGTGAAACATAAGCCATTATTTTGCTCTCTCAACGTAAGTGAATTCAGCAGTTGAAACAACAATTTTGTCATCAACGCCAACAAAAGGAGGAACAGTCACACGCACACCATTATCCAAAATAGCTGGTTTATAAGACCCTGTTGCAGTTTGTCCTTTAAGAACAGGCTCAGTTTCAACAACTGTGCAAACAACGTTTTGTGGCAATTCAACAGAAACAGGTTTCTCTGAAATAAAGTTAATGTAAACTTCCATTCCATCTGCCAAGAAAGGACGAGCATCTCCCAAAATGTCTTCAGGCATTGTGAATTGTTCGTAAGTTTCGCCTTCCATAAAAGTTAAACCAGTTGCATCTTCAAACAAAAATTGACATTTCTTTTCTTCAACCATCAACTTTTCAACAGTGTCTTCAGTTCTAAATCTTTCGTTGGTTTTTGTGCCTTCTTCAACAGCTTTCATTTCAACTTGCATAAACGCACCGCCCTTACCTGGCTTAATGTGTTGTGCTTTTGTTACTGTCCAAGGTTTACCTTTATATTCAATTACCCAACCAATTCTGATTGCACCTGCTAATTGCTTCATTCTACTCTCCATAAATCAAATACATATTTCAATTAGTTAGCAAACTAATCTAAACTTTGTTTTTTATCAACTAAAATCTTAAAATTTTTTTCATTTAAAATGATTATGTCGGAAGACACTTGAGAAAGCTCAATATCATCATCCATCAAATATGCCGCTTGTTGAATGAGAAAAAACTCACCATACCAATCAAGAAGCTCTTTCTGACGCTCAAACCCATCGCACCAAACTTTAAACACAATAAAGTCGGGCTCATTTTCACTAACAATCATTGCTTCATGACGTCTTGGACGTGAGATAACGCCTAAAAAGGTTTCCTTTCCCACAGTTTCACGCAAGTTTTGCATTTCATCTTTTATTGCTTCACTTTTGCTTAAATCCACAATCAACCCATCAAAGAAAGCTTTATGTTGCATAAAAAAGGCTTCACCCTCTGCCAACACAATTTTATCTAAACTTTCCGCTTGTTTTTTAAAGCTTTTCACAAAAGCTTCAGGAAGAGAATTTGCCAACAAAAAACACTCAATTTCATCATTTTTCAAAAGTTCAAAATTCTCTTGTTCAATTTTTATTATATTTTTTCTTATTGTCATATATTTATTCTTGAAAATTTACATTAAACATATATCATTATGCCTAATATATGGGAATAATCCTCGAAATGAAAGAGAAATTTGCATGGAAGAGAATAAATTTAAGTTTAATCAAACTGCAAGTGCTTTGTCGGAATTAAACCAAGCCCTTACAAATTTAGAACAAACCCTGAAAACCAAACAAGATGATGCGAAACAGCAACATAAAGAACTGGAAGTGAGCGAAAAGAAAAATCAACAGCTCAAATCCTCCGCAAAAGAAATTATAAACAACATTGATGAAATCATCAAAAAATTAGATAAAGTTTTCGAAGAAGATGGCACAAGTAACTATAACAATTAATTCAAGAGAATATGCAATTGTCTGTGAAGACGGGCAAGAATCTCGCATCATTAAGCTCTCACAAGTTTTAGACGAGAAAGCAAAACAAATCGGTGGCACAACACAAGTCAACGAAGGAATGCTTTTGGCAATGGTCGGCTTATTGCTTGCTGATGAACTAACAGAAACCAAGAAAAAGCTTGAAACTTCTTCACAGTCCGAAAAAGAAACCGAACTTTTGAAAGAACAAGACAAGCTTGTTGCAGAAGAAATTAATTCACTAACAAAAAAAATAAATTCTATTGTAAACAGCCTCTAAATGATATATATTATCCCTATGGGAGGGTGAGCTGTCTTTCAGGTAGTTTTCCGCAGATCTTCCGAGCCAACATTTTATGTAAGGGAGTCGTCTCTGTTCAGGCCGTGGCCTGATTATATGATACCCACTTTGTTTTTGCGGTTCGTGATTAGAATGTATTATTACGGTCAGATGGCCCCTCTTGACACCCCATTTTTTATGGGGTATTTTTTTGAAAAAAACAGGAATAAACATGAAGATAATATATTGTGGTGACATTGTCGGTAGAGCCGGCAGAGAGGCGGTTTTAGACAACTATGACCTCATCAAACAAAAATATGAGCCAGACGTTTTCATCATTAATGGTGAAAATGCGGCACATGGTTTTGGCATCACTCAAAAAATGTGTGAAGAATTTTTTGCCAAAGGCATTGATGCCATCACCACAGGAAATCATGCTTTCAGAAAGATTGAAATTCTGCCTTATATGGATTCGTGTAAAAAACTCATTCGCCCGCTTAATTTTCCACCTAAATCTCCAGGGAAAGGCTTTTGCGAAATTGAGCTTTTAAATGGCAGAAAGATTCTCATTGTTCAACTCCAAGGTCGTATTTTTATGGAACCAATGGATAACCCACTCCATGCCATTGATAATCTGTTGAAAGATTATCATTTAGGCAAAAACATTCATGCCATTTTTGTTGACATTCATGCCGAAGCTACTTCTGAAAAACTTTCTGTGGGATATTATCTAAACGGCAGAGTTTCTGCGGTTGTTGGCACGCATACGCACGTTCCAACAAGTGATGTCAGAATTTTAAATAAAGGCACTGCTTATCAAACAGATGTTGGCATGTGTGGAGATTACGACTCCGTTTTAGGATTTAATCACGAACAACCCGTTGACAGACTTCTGGGTAAGGCGAATGCCGGAAGACTAGTTCCAGCTGAAGGAAAAGGCACTGTTTGTGGCATTTTCATTGAAACAGACGACCAAACAGGACTTGCCATTCACGCCGAACAAGTCATCATTAAACCTGAAGACTAAAAAAATCATAGCCATAAAAAAAGAGGCGCAGTTAAACGCCTCTGTAATTCTTTTTTTAGTTAAACACAAAATTGTTTTCACTCAACTTGAAAATAGACTTTTGTTTTCCCATTATCCTTCATGATGAAGATAACTTTCAAAGAAAGGATTTCGTCTGCAAAGTTCTTGCCATAACTGAAAAATCTTTGGTTAAACTCTTTTAGTTTTTTCTTCACACCAAGCAAAACAAACTCACTCGGTTTCAGTTTAATTTTCAAAGGCAAATCTCGATATCGCAAAGAGATTTTTTGATTCAATCTAAAGCTTTTGTATTTTTCAAGCCTGTCAATTGCACCTTCTTTCTTCTGTTCTTTAGAGATAATCCGCAAACCATTAAATGGTTCTAATTCAACTACCTCTCCATACTCTGGCAACAAAGAAAAATCATCTAACTCACTTGAATAAAGAACAGGAAATCCATCTAGAACTTCTTCTGCAAAAATCATTGTGTTCATATACGGCTAATAATTAAAAATTAATAAATAAATTAACACTTAAAATTTTATAATAGGATTTTTACACTGTCAACCCTAAAATAGACAAAAATTTATCTAATTTCTCGATTATATATCTTACTATCCTCGGGAATTTCCTTCCCGATGCCTTTTTTCAAAAGATTTCCTCGGACAAAACCCATTTGTCCATCATCAAGCATAATCCGATACCATACCTTATCTGGTGTATATCCTGTTACACGAACTGTTGTCGATTTCTCAACCACAGCCACCACATCAAATTCTTCTCCCGCAGCAAATAATACCTTCGTTTTTTCGTTTACATGAAATAAATAAGCATCGTTTCTGGTATCAACGGGAATGTCAAAAACTTTTGCCACCACAACATCATCAACCCCACGTCTTCCCCTCATATGCTTAACTTCTTGATAGTAATTAATTTCTTTATCCTTAGTCAAATTCTGATAAAATTCACCTAGATTAAGTTGCTTCTTAGGAATCGAAAGAGCTAGTGTTAAAAACAAACCAAAAGGAATGATAAGCTGAATCAATTTTAAAAGCCCAAAATTCCAAGCCTGCGGTTTATATTGAGGCGTAATTTTAAGCCCTTCTAAAAATCTTTTAATCAGTTTTTTCTCAGATGATGAGGCATAAGATAAAGCCGTAACCCCTGAAAGAAAAGCCTGTTCATTTTTATCTTCTTGTTGATATGCCAAAGCGTTATGAATCAAGAGTCGCAAATTATCTTGGGTGTTTTTACCAATTTGAAAAATGTTTTTGAAAATTACTTTCAGATTCACTAAAAAGCCCTTCACAGACCACCAACCCAATAACCAGTTGATGAGGGAAGCCTTAAATACACTTGCTTTTGCCTCGCTAAAGCTGCAAATTTCCTCATCATTTTTTAAGCGGAAATTATAAATTTTTCCAATGACCGTTTCCTGACGTAAACTTCTAATGCCTAAATCTTCTTGTCCTTTTTTATTTTTGTATGTCTTCAGAGAAAACATTTCAGGAAAATCTTTTGCCGTATAAATCATTGAAAGCAAATCATAGGTTAGACGTTTTTTTTCATCTTTCAAAACATCATAAGCCACAGCAATTTTTTGAAACATTTCCAAAGCATCTTCAGATTCATTCTGGTCAGGGTGCCAAACTTTGGCAATTTGACGGTAATTATGCTTAATTTCAGAGTCGCTTGCTTGTGGCGAAACTTCTAAAATTTTATAATATTCTTTTGGGTCCTGACTCATTCTCAAAACGCTTTCTTAAATGTAAACGCCATCAGTAAACATGGCAATATCATCACTAATTTTTACAAAATTTTCTTTTGCATTGATTTTTATATTGCCCGAATATTCCAGTTCATTCAATGAAATTTTAAACAATTTAATAATATTGGCATAAATATCAGACGCAAATTCTTTTTCCGTTCGCATAATCAAATCAAAACGACGCTCTTTTGCCACAGCATAACCATCAAATTGAATTTCACCCATAATGCTGAAATTTGTGTCGATAATGAAACGTGACCCTTTCTTGCCATGCTTGGCGGAGCGTTCATCATCTTTCTGTTTTTTCAAAGCCACTTTGAATTTTGAAAAACCACTATCCAACATAAAAGGCACTTCCACAAACCGCCAATTTGGGCTTTCTTTAACACTGGAAGAAAGCAAGTTTTGAAGTTGAGAAACAGCTTCCTTTCCCTCTGCCCCACTTTGTGACAAAATTTCAACGGCTTCATTGCCAAGCCAAATCTTCAAATCTTGATGCACAACAGCTTTAACAAAGGTGACCAAATTAACAACTGCCCTAGGCTGTGCAAGATTAGGCAATTTTTCAGCAATCAGATGTTCAAACTTTGGTTGAACCAATTTCAACACGCTTTCAAAAGAGCTTTTGAGGTCAGAATTTTCGCTTTTTGCAAAAATAAAATCCTCTAATTTCAAAAAGATTTCTTTACCCAAGGGCAACTTCAAATCTGATTTCAGCAACAATTCTCCAAGCCCTGTTTTAAGCACGAAATTATTATTTTCTAAAACCTTTTCAACTTTCGCCAACAATGGCGCTTCTTGCAAAACAGTCATTTCTTGTTTGAGCTTAGGCAAAGCCAACAACAAATTTTTAGAAACATTTTCTTTGTTCTCCACAAATTCTAAAAGCTTAGGCAGATTTTTCTGAATTTGCTCAACCAGTTTCAACACAGGTTCATTTTTAGTTTCCAAAACAGATGTCTTAACAATTGGCTCTTGCGTGGGAATTTCTTTAACCGCAAGCTTAAACTCAAGATTTCCTAACTCTTTCGGCAAAGCTTTAACAAAGTCGGAGTTCAAAAACTTTGTCACTTCCTGAGCTTCTTTCATCGGCATTTTTTGAACGATTTGAGAAAGCTCCGTTTTTACTGCTTCAAAAATTTTTTCAAACTTCACAGTTGAAACAACTTCTGACTTATCAGGCAAAGCACCAAGCGTTTTGATTATGGGTGCTGTTTCATTTTTAACATTTTGCTCAAGCGTAGAAAGTTTGCTTGTCTGTATTGCAGATTTCACAACGACATCAGACTTTTCAGAAACAATAAATTTTTCAGGATTCTCCCCATCAATCGTCAAAAGCTTAACTTTAATCTCTCCTTTAAGCGGAGAAACAATTTTAAGCTCGGCTTTTCCTTCCGCTTCCTTAGGCAAAAGCAAAGGCTTATCCAAGTTCATTTTCAATGCAACTTCTTCACCTTCAGGCGTTTTCAAAACCGCTTCAAAAGGTTGCTTGGTGGTGAGCAAATCATTATTAATGACAATTTTAACTAAAATATTTTGATGTGGCATCAGCCCTGTTAAAAGGCTTTCAGGCACATTTTTCATCACGCCGGTCATCAATTTGTCCTCAGCCAACATGCTTGCAAGTTGAGTTAAATTGAGTTGCGGAATGAGGTTAGTCATTTTCTAAAAGCCTTTTCGCAATTGCCATCACATCTTCCGTTGCTTCTGAAGTTGGATAACGATTGATAATTGGGGTCTGATTTCGAATGGAATCTCTCACTCTGGTATCTCGGCGAATAACGCCCAACAAAGACGGTGAAATTTTCAAAAAGTTTTTGCAAGCATTCAACAATGTTTCGTAAGTTCTCTGCCCTTCACGAAGGGAGTTTGCTTGATTGATGACAATATTGATTTTTGTTTTCGGATATTGCATGGTCATAATTTTGATAAAAGCGTAACCATCTGTCAAAGAAGTTGGTTCATCAGTACAAACCACAATCACTTGTTCTGCCATTCCTGAAAGAATTCTCACTGATTTCTCGACCCCTGCCCCCATATCAAGGATAATTTTATCATAACTTGTTGCCAACAAAGCCAAATCTTCCGCCAAAATCTGAAGCCTACCAACTGGCATAGAAGCCAAGCCAGCCGAACCAGAACGCCCCGCAATCACATCGATTTTTGCCTTATCACAGCTATAAACCACTTGATTCAAAGTCTTCTCACCAGCAACCACGCTACCAATATCGTTTTCAACCATCAAGCCCAATTGAATGTCCACATTTGCCAAGCCTAAATCGCCATCAAACAACAAAGTTTTTTTCTTATATAAGCTAAAAGCCTGAGCAAGTGTAATGGAAAACCACGTCTTACCAACACCGCCTTTGCCTGAAGCAACAGCAATCATATTCTTGCCTTTTTTGGTTGCTCTATGCAATTCCTTGCGTGGGGCTAAATTCAAATTTTCATTATTTTCTTCCATCAAACCTCTCCTCTTACGCCAAAATCAATTTAGCCAAAGATTTATAATCGACACTGGCTAAGCCTTTCACAATGCTACCGCTAACACTTGCCGAGCAAAAAGACATATTCAAACAACTTGCAACTGACAAAATAGAGCCAATTCTTCGGGTCAAATCTAAACGGGTCGGCAAGAGATATGTCGCCCCAATTTTCACGAAGATATCAGCAATTTCAACAGCTTCATAAGTGTTTCTACCGCAATCCATCGTCAAAATAACGTCGCCCTTAACAGCGTCTAAAACATCAACAATCTTTTCAACTTCACAATCCACAAAAGGATTAATCCCCGGAGTGTCAATCAAAATCAAATCATAAGCATTGCGTGTTTTTTCAACTAAATCAAACAAAGCTTTGCCTGCTTTCACAAACTTAAATTCAGTTTGCAAAATGGTGGCAAAACTTTCCAATTGCTTATTTGCTCCCGCCCGCACATTATCCGTGCTAATGATGAGCGTTTTAAGTTTTTTCAGTTTCGCTTGCGTTGCCACTTTGGCAATAGCTGTTGATTTTCCACTTCCCGTCACGCCTGTAAAAATCTTCACAGGGTTTCGCAAATCCATAATATCCGCATAAGAAAAAATGGTGGCAAAACATTCTTCCAAAAGTTTCTTGTCATCAGAAAGTTGCAATTCTTTATGCAATGTCCGAACCATACTCAAAATGCGTTCTTGCAAGACATCAATCACAAAATGATATTCCAAGCAATCTCGAATGGTTGAATCATCAAAAAGCCTCCGAAACGGCGTTAGCTCAATTGTTTCATCTTCTTTGAAAATAATATCGTCTTTTTCAATGGCAGCCGTGACTGTCACACCACCTTCTTTGGTTTGTCCCGAAGAAATAATAATTGCCTCTTCCCCCAACTCTCGACGAATCATATCCATCGCAAGCGACATATTTAAAGCTGTAAAGTTCTTAATTCTCATCTATATCACCTATATCTGAGCAACGGTTTTAATTTTGACCTTCGGGTGAATTTCATTTTGTGACATCACCACAGTCATCGGACGAAAACGCTCAATGATGGAGCGAACAAATGGGCGAATGTTCGGACTGGTTAAGACCACCCCATTTTCACCTTTAATTGCCAAATCTTCAACCACCTGACGCACTTTACTGATGAAGGCTTGCAAAGCAGTTGGTGCCATAGCCAATTGCCTGTCATCTCCCTCACCCACAATGGCTTCCGCAAAAGCATGTTCCCATTCAGAAGAAAGCGTAATTAAAGGCAAAATGCCAAACTCATTCGCATTTGTGTTTGAAATTTGACGAGAAAGACGCATTCTCACATGTTCTGTAATCATCATCAAACTATTGGTAATGGCAATAGCTTCGGAGATGCCTTCCAAAATGGTTGGTAAATCTCGGATAGACACACGTTCTTGCAACAGATTTTGCAATATTCTTTGAATTGCTCCCAAGCTGATTTTCCCAGGAACCAAATCTTTAACAAGTTTCTGGTTACCCTTATCCAAGTCGTCCATAAGTTTTTGTGTTTCAGCATAAGAAAGAAGTTCAGGCATATTATCTTTCACCAACTCCGTAATATGGGTCGTCACCACGGTTGCTGGATCAACCACCGTATATCCTCTAAACATTGCCTCTTCACGATACGAAGGGTCAACCCACATTGCTTTCAAACCAAAAGTCGGCTCGGTGGTATGTTCCCCAGGGAGAGTGATTGGCTCACCACGAGGATCCATCACCAACAAAGCGGTCGATTTCAACTCGCCCTTACCTGCTTTCACTTCTTTGATATAAATATGATACTCATTTGCCTCTAATTGCATATTATCTTGAATACGAATTGATGGCATCACGAAGCCAAGCTCTGTTGCCAAAGCACGACGCAACGCCTTGATTTGGTCTGTCAATTTTTTATTGGTTTCTTCATTAATCAACGGCAACAAGCCATAGCCAATTTCCAAACGAATTGGGTCAATTCTCAAAGCATTCACAATTGGCTCTTCTGAAGCTCGAGTAATTTTTTCTTGTTTTTCGGCAGTTTCTTCCAAAATTTTTGCTTCAGCTTGTGCTTCTGTTTGTTGCTTAGATAAATAATAAGAACTTGCACCTGTCAAAAGTGCCAATAAAGCAAATGGCATAAATGGTGTGCCTGGAAGCATACCAATGGAAAGTGCCATAAAGGAGCTCATTCCCAAAGCTTTCGGATAGTTTGAAATTTGCTTAAATAAAACCTTATCCGTTGAATCCGTCATACCTGCTTTGGTCACCAAAATACCCGCTGAAACGGAAATAATCAACGCTGGAACTTGTGAAACCAAACCATCACCAACCGTGAGGCGAATATATGTATCGGAAGCCTGTGCAAAGCTCATCCCTTGCTGAACCATACCGATAATAATTCCCGCAACTAATTCAACAATAACAATCAAAACACCAGCAATTGCATCGCCTCGAACGAATTTAGAAGCACCGTCCATAGCCCCGTAAAAAGCACTTTCTTTAGAGAGTTCTTCACGTTTGTGTTTCGCCTCTTCTTCATTAATCAACCCCGCAGATAAATCTGCATCAATTGCCATTTGTTTTCCTGGCATTGCATCTAAGGCAAAACGAGCTGCAACTTCAGCGATACGTCCTGAACCTTTGGTGATGACGATAAAGTTGATGATGACTAAAATTGTGAAAACAATCACCCCGATGATGAAATTATTTCCCATGATAAAGCCACCGAAAGCCTGAATGACTTGTCCGGCGGCATCTAAGCCTTGATCACCATTTGAAAGGATAAGACGGGTTGAGGCAAGGTTTAAGGAAAGTCGATAAATGGTCGCAATCAACAAAACCAAAGGAAAAGAGCTAAATTCAATGGGTCTTTCTACAAAAATTGCCGTCATCAAGAAAACGCAAGCCATGGTGATAGATAAAGACAACGCAAAGTCTAAAATCATCGGTGGCAAAGGCATAATCAAAATCACCAGCATCAAGACCACAGCAAAAGCGAAGAGAATATCTCCACGCTTGCTTGCGCCAATCAACAATTCTTTGAAAGACTTCCCGCCAAAAGCTGAATTTTTTGCCATCTTTGCCATTTATTTATCCATTTGCCTCTGGCACATCAAAACCACCATCTTGATATTGCTTCAATTTATTGCGAAGGGTTCGAATTGAAATGCCTAAAATATTTGCCGCATTTGTTCGGTTGCCCAACGTGTGTTTAAGCGTGTCAATAATCAAATTACGCTCCATATCAGCCATGGTCGAAAGCTGAAATTCGCCGCCACTCACTGCTTCTTGATTATTCACCACCAAATTGGGATGGCTTAAAATGATAGCTCCTTCACCAATTTCTTCGCCAGTAGAAACTAAAACCGCACGATGAATTGTGTTTTCCAATTCACGCACATTTCCTGGCCAAAGATAGCTTAGCAATTTTTTTTCAGCTTCTTCCGTAAGTGGTTTAATGCCAATGTCATTCATTTCTGAATATTTTTTCACAAAATGCTTAGCTAAAACAGGAATATCATTCGGACGATCTTTCAAAGACGGAATTTCAATATTAATCACATTTAAGCGATAATATAAGTCTTGACGAAATGCCCCTCTTTCAACTTCAGCTTCCAAATTTCTGTTTGAAGTCGCAATAATGCGTGTGTTGACTTTGATTGGTGATTTTCCACCAATGCGATCAATTTCTTTTTCTTGAATAGCACGAAGCAATTTTGCCTGAATTTTAATGTCCATTTCAGAAATTTCATCAAGCAACAACGTGCCTTCACTAGCTTCTTCAAACTTACCAATTCTGCGTGCCACCGCCCCTGTGAACGCCCCTTTTTCATAGCCAAACAATTCAGATTCTAACAACGTTTCAGGAATTGCTGCACAGTTTACCGCCACAAATTTATTATTTGCTCGTTTAGAATTATCATGCACAAAGCGAGAGAAAATTTCTTTACCTGTTCCAGATTCGCCAGTTAATAAAATGCTTGCTTCACTTGGTGCAACTTGCTTGGCTAATTTCAAAACTTCTTCAGTTTTCTTGTCGCCATAAATAAGCGCATGATTTTCTCTGGTCGCCGCCGCTAAAACAGCCCCAATCATCTCAGGGTCTGGCGGAAGTGGGATATATTCTTTTGCACCTGCCTTAATGGCTTTCACCGCCAAAGTCGGATTAGTGGAAACACCAGCTGCCACCACAAGAGCATTAATTCTTTCACTCTCTAAAGAAGAAATGAAGGTGTGAATATCAAGCTTCACATCAATCATCACCAGTTCAATCGTCTTGCCAGAACGCAAAAAAGCCAAACCTTCTTCCACGGTTTCAGTTATTGAAACATGACCACCATGACTGATAGCTATCTTACTAGCTGCCCCAATCTGACCATCTAATGTTCCAACAATTAACAATTCCATTTTAGTTCTTAAGCCTTATTTGTTTTCACAATTTCGCTCATCGTCACGCCGAGTTTGTCATCAACAACCACAACTTCACCACGAGCCACCAAATTATTATTCACATAAATATCAATATTTTCACCAACTTTACGGTCAAGCTCAATAATCGCCCCTTTGTTTAACTTCAAGAGTTGATTAACCTTGATTTTCGTTTTTCCTAAAACTGCAGAAACCTTAACCGGAATATCATAAACAGGTTCTAAGTCGGAAGAAGTTGCCAAAGGCTCTCCGGCTTCTTCAGCATGACTTTCACGCAAAATTGGTTCTTCATCAACATTTGCACTGTCTTTCAATTCATCTAATTCTAAATCCTTACTCATCTTTCTCTCCAACTTTGTTAGTCAACAAAAAACGCCTCAACTTTTTTCAAAACTTCTTCACTCTTTCGCTCAACCCCACCATTATCCCACTCAATGCGACAATCGGCAAGCCCCAACGTTTCGTCTTTGTGAATAGAAATTTTCCCCTCAAAATCATTCACCCTCGCCAATTCAACAATTTCTTTTTGCACCGCAGAAGCAATTCCAGGGTGAATATAAAAAGAAAGCTTTGGCTCATTTTTAATGTTTGCAAAATTTTCTTTCATAAAATTTGCCACAATTTCTTCCGCTTTTTCAGTCAACAAGCTTGGAACAAGTTTTTGCAAAGCTTCAACCAAAACACCAACTGAATTTTTCTCAAAGGCTTCAGTCTTTTTTTCAATTTGTGAAAAAATTTCTTTCAGTTCTTTTCCCAAATTTTGCAATAATTCGACTTGCTGTGCTTCCGTAGACTCACGACAAGCCGTAAATCCTTTTTCATACCCATCTTCTCTGGCTTGCTCAATTTCTTTGGCTAAAGTTTGAAAGGCTTCTTGCTGAGCTTCATTCACCATAGGGGCAGGTTCACGCACAAACTCAGGGGCAACATCTTCCTCTTCTGGCTGAAAAGAAGGTTCTTCCACTTGGTCGCCAGCAAAAGATTCCTGTTCAAGTGAAGAATCATCAGCAAAAGCTTCCTCTTCCTTTTCTCCCACGATAAAATTATCAAACATAAATCTCTTAAAATTTGCCATAAGCCCAACAATCCAAAACTAGTAAACCATCTCGTCGTCTTCTTTGCCTTCTTTAAGCACAATTTCGCCACTTGAAGCAAGTTCTTTGGTTGCTTGAACGATATATTGTTGTGCTTCTTCAACTTCTCTAAGTCTGACAGGTCCCATAGCTTCCATATCTTCCTGAACAATTTTTCCTGCACGAGAAGACATATTATTAAAGAAGAGTTCACGAATTGGCTCAGAAGCGCCTTTCAATGCAATTGCCAATTTGTCTTTATCAACTGAACGCAAAACAATTTGAATACCTTGTCCGTCCACTCTGGTCATATCTTCGAATGTGAACATCAAAGATTTAACACGTTCCGCACTCTCACGGTTACGTTCTTCCAACGCTTCCATAAATCTAGCTTCCGTGCTTCTATCCAAAGAGTTGAAGATATCAGCGATAAATTCGTGAGAATCTTTACGAGCAGATTTAGACAAGTTGCTCATAAATTCTTTACGCAATGTTTTTTCAATGCCATCCAAAACTTCTTTTTGAACGGAATCCATGCGGAGCATTCTCATCACAATTTCCATTGCAAAGTTTTCAGGCAACAAAGCAATCACTTTTGCCGCATGGTCTGGCTTAATCTTAGAGAGAATAACGGCAATCGTTTGCGGATATTCATTTTTCAGATAGTTCGCCAAGGCTTGTTCATTAATATTACCCAACTTATCCCACATCGTACGACCCGCAGGACCTCTAATTTCTTCCATAATGGTTGAAACTCTGTCTTTATCAAGGGTCTTAAGCAACAATCTTTCCGTGCTTTCATAACTTCCAATGAGTGAGCCAGTGTTAGAAATTTTATCTGTAAATTCCAAGAAAAGCTGTTCAACCACAGTAGAGCTCACTTTACCCAAGCTTGCCATAATCACTGAAACTTCTTTAATTTCTTCTTCGTCCATCAGTGAGAAAATTGCCGCTGATTTTTCTTCGTCCAAAGACAACATTAAAATTGCAGCTTTTTGTGGGCCGGTAATTAGATTATAATCATCGATAATATTTTGTTTCATCTTCCAAACCTCACACGCTACTAATTATCACTCTGATAGAGCCATGTACGAATGATGTTAACGGCTGTATCAGGGTTTCTTTCAACAATATCATTAATCTTCTTGATAAGCGATGCTTTAATTCGCCCATCGATTTTATTCAGATTTATCAGTTCCTCAACCTCTTTGTTTTCTTCATTCAAGAAGTTGGAAATTAAGACACTATCATCTCCTTCACGCTCTCCAATCAGAGCAGGTTCAGCACTAGTTGTTGAAGACGTGTCAAAGGCATTATTAATTAATGGTCTAATCACAAGGAGAATAACCAAAATGGCAACCAACGCAACACCTAAACCTTCAGCAATACGTAAGATGTCTGCTTTTTCAAAGCCAAACATTGTTTGATATTTTTCTTCCAACACATCTGAATCTTGCATTGCAAAGCGGATATTTTCCACTTCAACCACATCGCCACGGTTCGCGTCATAACCAACAGCAGACTTCACAATATTCGCAATTTTTTCCATTTGTTGTGGGGTTCTTTCTTGATAAGTTTCCGTACCATCACTGGCTTTTTCATAAAAACCATCCACCATAACCGCAACAGAAACTCTAGTCACTTCGCCATTATTTTTAACTTTATTGCGAATTGTTTTAGAAATTTCATAGTTAATTGTTTCTTCGGTGCGAGAATTTTCAGAACTGCTTCCCGCCACATTACTAATTACATCTGCATTTGGAATGTTTTGCGAAACGCTCACTGGTTTTTCACCATCAGCATTTTTACCCTCTTCAACAATGGTTGAAGAAGAACGGATAACTTGGCTATCAGGGTCATAAATTTCTTCATTTGTGACAACTTGGTCAAAATCCATATCTATGCTAACTTTAGATTTTGCACGACCCACACCGACAATTCTTTCCAACAAAGAATTAATCTTATTTTCTAAACGTTTCTCGGTATCAAGCTTGATAATTTCATTATTCACATTGGTTCTGGCTTCACTATCATCAAAATTATCTGTCAATAAATTTCCTGCTGTGTCAACAATTGCCACATTTTTCACATCAAGCTTAGGCACTGCCGCAGCAACCAATTTTTGAATAGATTGAATATTTTTCAAACTCAAAACACCACGACGTGTTTTAATTACAACAGAAGCAGAAGGAGCTTGTTCTTCTTTGGCAAACATTTCTCTTTTAGGCAAAACAAGATGAACTCTAACGCTTTGAACATTATCAACCCCACGAATCGTTCGGGCAAGTTCACCTTCCAAAGCTCTCACTAAGTTGATATTTTGCACAAAATTTGTTGAACCTAAAGCATCAGTATTATCAAAAATTTCATATCCGACATTAGAACCTTTTGAAGGCAACGCTAACTCCGCCGTTTCAACACGCATTTTATTGACGACTTCACTTGGCACTAACACCTCTGTTCCATTTTTGGTTAAACGATATTTCACATTAGACGTTTCAAGCTTTTCAACAATTTGTTTTGAATCGCCCAATTCCAAATCCGTATAAAGAACAACGTAGTCCCCACTGGAAACCCCGTTAATCATATATACGAAAAACGCCATTAAAAAAATTAATATCGCAGAAATTGAAGCCAGACGCCCTGGCGACAAATTCTTAATACTTTGCAAAAAACTATTCACTTAAGAGTACCCTTAAATTTAAATATTCCATACCACGTTACTTATAGTTAACTTAAAAATTAATATTGTTAAACGATAAAAATAAATATTCACAGACTAAAATTCTGCTCTCACAAGAGAAGATAGCTCAAAACATCAACAATTTCAAGCCTTAGAAGCAAGAAAACGCCCCGCCAAATGACGGGACGCTACTTTAGGGTTTCTTGTTCATAAGCTCACTATCTAATCAGATTAGTCAGTTCTGAAAGCATATCACTAGATGTTGTGATAATTTTTGTCGCTGCAGAATAAGCTCTTTGCGTCACAATCATATTTGAAAACTCAGTCGCTAAATCCACTGTGGATTGTTCAAGAGAGTTAGAAGTGATTGTTCCCGCACCGCCTTGTCCAGCAGTTTTTAACAATGGCTCACCAGAATATTCAGTTTCTAACCAAACGTTCCCTGTGAGAGATTCCATTGCGTTAGGGTTTGTAAAGGTTGCCAAAGGAATAATAGCAATTGGACGAAGCTCACCATTATCAAACATTGCCGTAACCACACCATTCTCATCAATGCTCACGCCAGCATAGCTACCGAATTTTGCACCATCTTGTTTGATATAGTTTTGGTCAAATGTTCCAGATAAACAAGTCAAACCTGTATTTGTGCCAGCTTCACCAAGGCTAAGCGAAATTGTCGTTCCCTGATTTGTGTCACCAGTCATATCTTTTGCACCATTTGCCCATTCAATAGACACATCAGCAACATTATAGTATTTAGGTGTACCATCAGAGTTAAACGTAACTGCTGGAATTTTGTCACCCTTATATGCAATTGTGTCATAAGTGAACTCAGTTCCAATTGTGCGAGGTGCAGACAAGTTCGTTGTCCAACCTGCAACAGCATCTCTAACAGAACCAGAAACTGCTGAACCCAAACCTGAAAAATCAATTGAAATATCAGAAGCTGTTGTTGTTGGATTAATTTCCAAAGTCAAACCACTTGCTGTAAATCTACCTGGCTCATCTTGGTTACCATCAGCATTCAAGACATTCACCAAAGTTTCAACAACGCCTGTATTATCAATGTTTGTACCATTAATTGAGGCTGAAATATCAACTGTAATTGCTGGTGAAGCCGCTGTTGTACCATTTGTGAAGGTATAAGTTTTGCCATCAATTACCACAGATTGACCAACATAGTCGGCTGTTGTTGTAGAAGTAAAGTTGATTGCTGCACCATTTTTCAAATCTTGATCAATTGCATCAATTGTAAAGATACCAGAAGGAATACCTGTTGTTAAGTTTGGATGAGCCCCAGACTGAACACAAGCCAAAGTTTTACTAGCATCAATAGTTAATTTTGAACCCCCAACAGATTGAGTGATAGAGATTGTATTACTATCAACTGCAAAACGATCCGCAGATGGAACATTTTCCTGAATTGCTTCACCAAAAGCTGTTGTAAAATCGCTCACAGACAAAACAGAACTTAAATCGACTGCAATATCAGGAGAAGTTACAGAAGAAGGATTGTTCGTAAACACAAAATTATATGTTGTTCCTGTGCTGTCATCTGTAATAGCAATTGATGAACCGTTCTTTGGAATATCCGTAAACTGCATTTGACCAGCAGAAGAGAAGACTTTGTTGTCTTTCGTGTTCACGGTCACATTTGTTGCTTTGTTTGGAACAGAAACATCCAAGCCCCAAGAAATTCCATATTCTTTTTGGAAATTCAAACTTAAGTTACTAGCATTACCTAAGCTATCATAAATCAAAGCAGAAATTGAACGTGTCGTTCCTGACGTGTCATCAGCTGGTAAGTTTGCACCAATTGACAATTGTTGTGTTGCATCAGCCGTACCACCAATTTTACTCAAGTTAACAGCTTGGAGGTTTTTACTATCAATCACATTGTCATTCACATAAACTGTGTTTCCATTGCTGTCATAATACGCTTTCATATAAGTAATGCCGTTTAAAGTCACAGTACTTGCATTCGCATTTCCGTCCCATGGCAACAAAGACCAAGCCTGAGCATAATAACCAGAAGTGTTTTTCAAATAACCATTCTCATCCGTTGAAAAATCACCTGCTCTCGTGTAAGCCCAAAGACCATCTGTTCCAGAAGATGTCTGGTTAACAACAAAATAACCACTACCACTAATTGCCACAGCTGTTGATGACGAATTATCCGCCAAAAGCCCTTGCATATCAACAGATTGTTTCGTCACACCTTGAACACCGCCAGAGGAATAGTTCGTGCTTGAAGTCTGTTTTGTAACCAAGGTCTTAAAATCAACATTTGTGTTTTTATAACCAATGGTATTCACATTCACGATATTATCAGAAATTGCTGCCATCGCACTTGATTGGGCAGTAAGACCTGAAATACCTGATTGCATTGCACCAAATAAACTCATAATTAATCTCCCTAAAGTTTTCTTATTTCTAACATAATAATATTCATCTTATTCAACTAAGCTCCAACAACTGTGTCCGAATCTGAATCCGTTCCAGTGTCAGTTCCCGTATCTGTCGTTGTATTTTTCTTATCAAAATAGCCATCATTTCTAATGGTTAAAATGTCACCAAGTTGAGAAGTCACAGAATCACCCAGACCAACGTAAATGGTTGATTCATCACTGGCAATTCCTGTCACTTTTCCAAAGATTGTTGTCACAACATTCGCAGCTGTTTCGCCACTTGCCACATTCGTTGTTACTGCAATTTGATATGCACCATCTTCAAGCTGGTTACCATCACTATCTTTTCCGTCCCATTCGAAATCATATGTCCCAGCATCTTTATTTCCTGCCTCGGAATAAACGATATTTCCGTTCATATCCTTAACCGTAATCACAGAAGATGTAACATTTTTATCCAAAGTATATGTCGCTTTAGCTACACCATTTTCAAGCGGCATAACATCTCCCAAAACTTGGACCACTTTATCTATGTATGAAACAGCTTGCGCCGCCAAGTTGGAAATATTGAGCGTTACCAAATTATCTAGTTTACTATTGGTTTGAATTTGTTGTTCAACTGCTGAATATTGTACCAACTGATTGGTAAATTCTGCCGTATCCATTGGATCAAGAGGATCTTGATATTGAAGCTGCGTTGTCAACAATTTCAAAAAAGTATTCATATCCGCAGACAAAGTTGATGTTGCAGTATCTGTGGTTGTTGTGTTGGTTGTGTAACCTGTAATTGCACTTAAATCGACCATGGTTATTCTCCTTACACTCTAATATTGAGACCACCATTAGCATTCCAAGAATAATCTTGATTTGCCACTTCGGTTTCTCTTTCTAAATGATTCCCAATAAAACTTTTAAGCTGAGCACGGTTTTCAGTTTCATCTTGTTGACGATGACTAAAGGTCAAACTACCACTATCTGTATTAAACCCTGCTTCATTGAATGCTTTTTCCAAAGATTGAACATCTTTTTGCAGAATTTCCAATGTTTCTGCTTTTGCAGAAACAATATGAGCGCTGATTTTACCATCTTTGCCGATTTGCATTTTCACTTCAATTGAACCAAGCTCTTCAGGTTTCAACTGAATATTAATTTTATCAATGCCTTTCACAGCAGATTTTGTAATATTCACCTTAACTTGATCAACAACTTCTTTACTCATGCCTTTATAAACATCTTTGAATCCCGCTTTAGTTTCTTCTTTGCCTGCCAATTCAGAATTAAGCAAAATTTTTCCGCTAACTTGTGTGTTTGAAACATTAGATACAACATTTTCAGTAACTTTTGCACCACTTGCCAAAAGCACATCAGATGTTGAACTATTTTGCGTCGCATTAACAGGAGCATTTACGACGGCTGCCGCAACTGGCGTAGGTGTAGCAACAGGAGTTGTTTTTGCAGAAGATTGAGTTGTTGATTGAGAAACAACTTCTCCACCATCTAAAGCAGGTGCCTCAGAGGAAGTCTCAGAAGCAACAGCTTCAACAGCCTTTGCCACATCAACAGAATTATTGACAATCTTATTTGCCAAGTAGGAAAATTTTTCCTCCTTCACCTCAACATTAACCATCAATTTTTTATCACTACCAACAATTTCAGAAATTTTCTGAGCTTGAACAGCCACTTTTTCAACTTGTTCAACCGCTTTTGAATCTGCTGACACAGTTTCTTTTTTAAGAACTTCTTTTGCGTCTAATGCCTGTGGAGCAGCTTCAGCTTTTACAACATTTTCAACGGGTACAGAAACATCAGAAGTCATTTTTGGGGCAACCTTTGAAAGCTCGACAGCAACTTCAACATCTTCAGACAACAGTTCTGGTTGAACAACAGCTTTAGCATCCACCTCTAAATTAGCCTCTGACTTTGAAGAAATATCTATTTTAGGAGCAAGGTTTTCTGCAACCTCAACTTCACCTTCTTTAGCAATAGAAACTTCTACCAAATCAACTTGATCAACCCCGTCTAAAGCTGGTTCTTCAACTTGTGTAACTGTTTCAGAAACCTGAGCAACAGGTGCTTCAACAAAAGGAACAACAATTTGTGCTTCCACGGAAACGTCTGCCGTTTCTTTCTCTGTTTCTGCAACTGTTGTTTTATTATTTTCTTCAACAGACGTAGAAGTCTTTCCTTCCTTAGTTGTTGCAACTTTTTCTGTTTTCTCTGCTTTTTCCGAAGTTTGCTGAATAGCAGGCTTTTCCTTCATCTCATTTTTCGTTGTTGTTTGAGAGTTTACCTCAGCCATAGAAGCACGCTTTGTCTTTTCTTCTGAAACGCTACCTTTGCTCTTCGCAACAGCTTTCACTTCAGGCTGGTTTTTCACCGCTTTTGTCACTGAAGATGTTTCTTGAGCATTCACAAGCTTATTTTTGCTTGTTTCATCAGACTTTTCCTTAATTAATTCAGAGAAAGCACTGTCAAAAGCAATATTACGCAAACTTGCGTTTCCACTTAAAACTTGATTAACTAAACTATTTACGTCTTTAACTTCCATAGTAAAACCTCAAATAAAAAATTTACCATAAAGTTGTATATGCAAAATGCGTGCCAAATTTTATAAAACAATATCATTTTTAAAAACAAGGTCATAAAAAAACCCTCTCAAAAGAAAGGGGTATAAACACTTCAAAACAAACCTTACAATCTATTCTCCAAAAATGTCTCCATATTTATCATTTTCGTCTTGTTTTTTTACTTCTTCAGAAGGCGTTTCCGCTTGTGTCACAACAGGAGCAGCTTCTTCTTGCGGAGCAGTCTTTTTTTCAGAAAGCCCACGTGCAATGTTCATATTAATATCTATCAAAGAAGTTAATTTTTCAGGTGCAGGACTAACCATAATATCCACGGTTTTTTTGAAAATATAATTTGCCAAATTTATAATACCACTACGAACACTCAACGGCTGAGGACAACTTTCATTGTTCATTTCTGAGGCAAAGATAGTCCATAAGCGACGATTTTTATTCAAAGCTTCATCAAGATCTTTTTTCTGAGCTTCCCAGTTTTCTTTAATTGCATTTAAATTTGAAGCAGACTTAACCAACGCCCTCACCTCAAGCTCAACTTGACTCATAGAGCTTTTATCAATTTCGCTATATTTTTGCGTAGAATTCATTTAATATACCTGCTATGCTTATAATATAAAATATTTTTTAACTCTCGTTAGTTAATCTATGATTTATAATATAACAAAAGTCAACCAAAAAAGTAAGTGGTTTTTTTAGGATAATAACATGAATAAATTTTTCAAAACACTTCTCTTTACATTCATGATGTGCCTCATTTTTTCAAAAGCTTTCGCAATGTTAGACACCAGCGAACGTGAACGTAAAAGATTTAAAGCAATGAACGTCACTAGCTTTATCGACTATCCTCCATTTGGCTATCTGCAAGAGCCAGAGAAGAAAAGCACCTTCACAAGTTTTTTGAAAAATTTCTTAAATGATTATGCCGAAGAACATAACTTTCAAATCACTTACACCATTGGCAATAGCTATTTAGAAGAAATCAGAGATGTTCGCAGTGGAAAAATTGACTTAATTTTAGGAATTTATTCAAAAACTGAAATTTACAACGGCATTGAATATATTTATCCATCAGTCGTGAATAATCCAATATACATCATCACTATGCCTAATCGAATAAATGGAATTAAAAGCACTGCAGACCTTACTTCCCTCAAAGGCGGAATTCACACAAAAGAACATTGGAATGACTATGTTCAAACACAAATTAATCGTCTTAAAACCGAGAAATTTGATAATTCCTATAAACTTTTTGAAAAACTTTTCAGAGGGGAGATTGATTATATTATAGGTAGTCGTTATTTTTATATGGTTGAAGCTTCTAAACTTGGGCTACTCAACAAAATCAGTTTTTCAAAATCTGCAGTTTGGGATATGCCAATGTTTTTAGGACTTTCTAAAACTTCAAGAGACCGCGCTTACATTGCACAAACTTTAACCAGAAAGTTGGAGAACCCAAAAAACTTAGAAAAAATTAACAACTATTTAATCGAAATGATGAATAATATAGAAAAACAAAATCAAGGGGTTGTTTCCCCTGAATTTTCACGAACACCAGAATAAAAGAGAGGCAAAAACTTAAATGGTTCTGTTAATTCACCACACAACATCACCTTTCAGTCGCAAAATCAGACTTCAAATGTCTGAAAAAAAAGTGCTGTTTGTTTTGAAAGAAGAAGAACCTTGGAACTTATCTGAAGAAGTTTATCAACTTAACCCTTCAGGAAGCTTGCCAATCTTTCTCTATGACGGAAATTTTATTAGCGGGAATTATGCTATCAGCGAATATTTAGAAGATTTCATCAAAGAAATTAGATTGCTTCCTGATGACATTAAGCAACGTGCTGACGCAAGAAACATCATTGAATGGTTTGACACCAAATTCTATGAGGATGTTTATAAAAAAATTGTTGTCGAAAAAGTGCATAAAAGATTCAGCAAAGGGCTTGCACCTGATTCAAAAATTTTGAAAATTGGCTTGAATAATCTCAATTATCATATGGAATATATTGACTGGCTCGCTGAAAAAGACAACTATCTTGCTGGCGAAACTTTCTCTCTAGCAGATATCACTGCCGCAGCCCACCTTTCTATCATCGACTATCTTGGTGATGTAAGTTGGGAAAATTATAGAAATGCAAAGATTTGGTATTCAAAAATTAAATCTCGTCCGAGCTTTAAAGACCTTTTGAATGACACAATCAGAGGAATACTCCCTTCTAAACACTATGCAAACTTGGATTTTTAAGATGAAAAAAACCATTAAAACATTAATTGCACTTTCACTTCTTTCTGCTTGTTCCACCACCTCAAAAGGCGAAGGACAAGTCATTTATCACTGGGAAAGAGAAAACACTGGCATTGAAAAATTTTCTCGAGACCATTCAGAATGTATGAAAAAAGCTGAAGATTTTCGCCTTCTTCCAAATGTTAAAAGTTGGTTTTATTCGGAAGAAGCCCGTTTAGACATCAGAGCGAACTGGCACACAGATAAAGGCGTTTGGGCAAGTTATGTTGCATACCCAGGGGCTCAACCAGTTATTGTTAACTCCCTTCGTCGTAATGAATCAATCTCCCCACGTAAATATCGTATGTGTATGGAAGACAAAGGTTATTGGCATAGAACAAGCAATATTCCAACAACATCAAATATCTATACTTATCACCCTCAAAGAAAAACCAAAGACCTTCCTTTCGAATATCACGACTTCTAACTCAAAGATTATTGTGACTTTAATTAAAAACTCATTGCCGTTTAGAAGAAACGAGCATATGATGAGTCCGTTGACGTAAAATTTTATAAATGGACTGATAAAAATGAATAGTAAAAAGAAAACTGACCCTGTTGTTTTACAAGTTTTACCAGAAATGGATCATGGTGGCGTTGAAGTTGGCACAACAGAAATTGCTTCTGAACTCCAAAAGCATGGCATTAAAAACTTTGTTGCTTCCGCCGGTGGCAGAATGGTTTATCACTTAGAAAAAATCAAAGTTAAGCACCTCACGCTTCCGCTTAAAAGCAAAAACATTTTCAAGATGTATCTCAATTCTTATAAATTGGAAAAATTCATTAAAGAAAACGGCATTAATATTGTTCATGCTCGCTCGCGCGCCCCTGCTTGGAGTGCTTATTGGGCTGCAAAAAGAGCCAAAGTTCATTTTGTGACAACTTTCCACGGAACTTATGGATTAGGACCATGGGGAATTAAGAAAATTTATAATAAAGTGATGACTTTCGGAGAAAAAATAATTGCTATTTCCGAACACATCAAAAGCCATATTCTCAGCAACTATAAAGCTGATCCGAAAAATATTAAGCTCATTCATCGTTGTGTGAACATTAACAACTTCTCGCCTGAAGCTGTGACTTCAGAAAGAATCATCAAAGTCATTACCGATAACCACATTCCTGAGGACAAAAAAATCATCACTTTGATTGGACGTGTCACGCGTTGGAAAGGTCAACACCTTTTGATTGAAGCTCTTTCTAAAATCAAAACCCCAAACACTTATTGCCTCATTGTAGGCTCTGATCAAGGTCGTGTTAAATATCGTGCCGAATTGGAAGAAATGGTCAATAAATATAACCTTACTTCTTCTGTACAATTCATTGGACATAGCTTTGACATTCCAGCCTTGCTTGCCATTTCAGACGTTGTGCTTTCAACTTCTATTGAACCAGAAGCTTTTGGACGCGCTGCAATTGAAGGTCAGGCAATGGGTAAGATTGTGCTTGCTTCAAACATTGGTGGTTCTTTGGAAAACCTCATCGACGGCAAAACTGGAAAGCTTTTTGAAAACAACAATTCAGACAGCCTTGCAGAATCAATTGACTGGGCATTGAATTTGGACAAGAAAGAAAGAGAAAAAATTTCCGCCGCAGCAATTGAAAACGTGAAGAATAATTTTACAAAACAAATAATGTGTGATAAAACAATTAAGGTTTACGAAGAAGTTTTGAAGTAAACCCTAAACAGACATATAGGAATTTATGAAAATGATTACTATATGTTTATTGGCGTCTCGAAAGAGGCAAATTTAATAACTAAAAATATATTGGAGAAATTTTAATTATGGTTGCAATAAAATTACCGAGTGGTGATGTGATGCAGTTCAGTGGCGAAGTAAACGGCTTCGACATTACCTCTCACATCAGTGCAGGCCTTGCAAAAGCAGCGCTTGCGGTTAAAGTGAATAATAAATTACAAGATTTAGGCACAACAATCACCACCGACGCAACCGTAACCGTTATCACCGCAAAAGACAAAGAAGGTCTTGATTTAATTCGCCACTCTTGTTCTCACTTGATGGCTCAAGCCGTTAAACAGCTCTGGCCAGATGTTCAAGTTACAATTGGACCTGTTATTGAAAACGGATTCTATTATGACTTTTCAAGAAAAGAACCTTTCAAAGAAGAAGAGCTTGGCAAGATTGAAGCAAAAATGCACGAGTTGGTGAAACAAGACATTCCTGTTGAAAGAATGGTTTGGGAAAGAAATAAAGCAATTGAATATTTCAAGTCTATTGGTGAAAACTATAAGGCTGAAATTATTTCAGATTTGCCTGAAAGTGAAGTGATTAGTCTTTACAAACAAGGCGATTTCACAGACCTTTGCCGTGGACCTCACATTCCAAGCACAGGAAAAATCGGCGATGCTTTCAAATTGATGAAAGTTGCTGGCGCTTATTGGCGTGGCAATTCAGAAAATGAAATGTTGCAACGCATTTATGCAACTGCTTGGGCAGACAAAAAAGATTTAAAAGCTTATTTAACAATGCTTGAAGAAGCTGCAAAACGTGACCACCGCAAATTGGGTCGTGAAATGGACTTGTTCCACTTTGAACCTGAATATGCTCCTGGTGCAGTTTTCTGGCACGATAAAGGCTTTAGAATCTATCGTCGCCTCATTGAATATATGCGTAATCGTCAAGAGCAAAATGACTATCTTGAAATTGAAACGCCTCGTGTGATGGATAGAGTGCTTTGGGAAACTTCTGGTCACTGGGAAAAATATGGCGAACATAACTATTCTGGTGCAACAGAAGATGGCAAAATGTTCTGCATTAAGCCAATGAACTGCCCTGGTGGTCTTTTGGTTTACAAGCAAGGCATTAAGTCTTACCGTGACCTGCCTTTGAAATTAGCTGAATTCGGAAAAGTCAACCGCTATGAAGCAAGTGGCGCTTTGATGGGCTTGATGCGTGTTCGTGAATTTACGCAAGATGATGCGCACATCTTCTGCACCCTAGAACAGTTGGAAGAAGAAAGCATCACAACTTTGAAGCTCATTCTCGACATTTATAAAGACTTTGGCTTTGAAGAAGTTAAAATTTATCTCTCAACTCGTCCAGAAAAACGCATTGGTTCTGACGAAGTTTGGGATATTTCTGAAAAAGCTTTAGCAAATGCTTTGACAAATCATGGCTTTGAGTTTGAAATCAATGAAGGCGAAGGTGCTTTCTATGGTCCAAAATTAGAGTTCATCTTGAGAGATGCAATTGGTCGTGAATGGCAATGCGGAACGGTTCAAGTGGATATGAACTTGCCTGAACGCTTCGACATTTCATATATTGGTGAAGATGGTGAAAAACATCGCCCTGTGATGTTGCACCGTGCTTTGTTCGGTTCAATTGAACGTTTCTTAGGCATTTTGATTGAACATCACGCCGGCAAACTTCCACTTTGGCTTGCTCCTGAGCAAGTTGTGGTTGCTCCTGTTGTGAGTGAGTTTGATGACTATGCAAAAGAAGTGGCTGAAGAACTTAAAAAACGTAAGATTAAAGTTTCTACCGATTTGAGAAACGAAAAAATCAGCTATAAAGTTCGTGAACACTCTGTGACAAAAACACCAATCATTGTGGTTGTTGGTGGCAAAGAAAAAGAGGAAAGAACGGTGACAATCCGTCGCATCGGTTCTGAAAAACAAGAAGTGATGAGCCTTGCAGATTTCTTGAGTATGACAGAGAAAGAAGCAAAAATGCCTCACGCATAACAAGAAGTATTTATTGTGAGAGCATTTAAGCCATAAACTAAAAGAAGGTTGGAATTAAATTCCAACCTTCTTTATCAAACTTCAAAAAAGAATATAAAGAAAACTCTGAATTCTTTTTTTAATCATTATTTTCTTAATACAAATAAAATGAGAAAACACACAGCCAAAAGAGCAACAGCTCCAATAGCCTGAGATTCTTGATACTTCCCAATTATTTCTGCATCAGAAATATCAATTTTTCCCAAAACAAATCTATTCTCGCCCTTTTTTAGGACTTTAACCCAATCTCCTTTTTGGCATTTTTTTGAAGATGGATAGATTATATTTGAAACAAGCTGATATTCTTTTCCACGAATGGTCGCAAAATAATCTCTTCTGTGTGGAACAGAGTAATAGCAAATGCGTTCATTCTCAATCTTACCTTCTGTTTCTATTTTGTATTCACTCAAACAAGAGGACATGACCAGTAAGATTATGCTCAATAAAAATAATATTTTTTTCATAATTATATATATGTATTAATTGTTTGTTTAGAATTTAATTATATACAATTTTTAGACTAAATTCAATAAAAAAAGGTGGAATTAAATTCCACCCTTTTTATATTACGATATTAATTACATCAATCGATAAAGTTATCTGGCTCAGGTCCAGCAAGAATCCTTAACAAGCAAATTAAACAGCACATGACCAAAACAAAAATTATAACATATGTTCCCCATGAAGGCTGATATCCTTCTTCAATCTTATCAAAAGCCACTCTTGAAGTGTAAAGATCTAAAGATCCGTTAGCCTTTACAAGTTGAACAACATCATTCTTTTTAACGAACTCACGTCCGCTTTCACTTTGAACATACAGAGAAGAAACGATATAAGCCTCCCCTTTAGTGCTCAAAAGAAGTTGTTCATTTTGAAAAACTTTTGCCACCGTGATTGTCGCAACCTTTTCAACACTTATCCCATTAATCACTGTCATTATCAGTAAATAACTAAGAAGACCAGCAATAACAAACAGAACAAAGTTCCCAATAACACCACTTGCTCGATAAGCACTTCTCATTGCAAAGAATCTTTTTGTCATTTCGTTGCTTTCAGGCGTATCGTAACTTTCATAACTTTCTTTACTGGTGTAGCTCCCACCACCTCCACTATCACTTTCCATATTTTAACTTTTTAAATTATAAATTCTAAAAAAGAAACATAGTTTCCAAGCCAAAAGAATTATTCCAATAGAGCAGAAAAATTCAAGCTTGGTCAAAAGATTGAGGCAAAAGAAGCCACAACATACCAACAACAGAAGCGAAAAAAACAACTTCAAAAAAAGTTTAATCCTTTTTAACCGCCGTCTTTCTCTGTTCACTTTTTCATAAGATCTTTGTGTTTCATAAAGTTTCATAGCTTTTAGGATTAGAATAAATACTAATAATTTAAAATAGAATACTATTCTACTTGATAAAATAGACAGAATCAACAAAAAAATAATTTTAAACATCAAAAAAGCCCCCAAGATTGGAGGCTTTTTATAAATCTTAAAAAACTTAAGCTTTTTTCAAGTTACCAGCAGAAGTTTTGCCTTTTTCTGAAATCAATTCATAAGAAATTTTGTCATTTTCATATAAAGTTCTCAAACCTGCTTTTTGAACGGCAGAGATGTGTACGAATACGTCAGCACCACCATCATCAGGCTGAATAAAACCAAAACCTTTTTTGTTGTTAAACCATTTAACTGTTCCTGTTGCCATAATCTTATTCCTTATAAATAAACAGGTTAATACAAAAATAAGCAAACCTATGCCGCAAAAATTATTTATCCAAAAAACCAGAATAAAATCAATGGTCACAGAATCATAACTCTTAATATCACAAAGTTTGTTTCAGCTATAATATTAGTTATATTTAAATATAAAACAAGTAAAATCTTGCAATTAGCCCTTTATTTTCTAATTTGATAATTATTTACAGGCATTGCTTCATCAATGTAACCTCGAATGTTAGAACCGAAGGTTTGTTGAATATAAGTTGTGATTTCTGAAGGCTTTTCAACATAAGCCTCAGCCTCGGCTTGAGCTTGCAGAAACTCTTCAATTTTCAAAGCTGTTTCCAAGAGGTCTCGTTTCTGAGCCGCCTTCTCTGCGCCACGAACAGCCGCCACGTTGAACAAGATATGAGCCTTATATAAATTTTTATTATAAATTGTTCCAGCAACCAAAATATCACCTAATTCGGTCATCGCATTCACATTACCTTGGTTGGCTGCAAGGGTATAATATTTGACTGCTTGACCATAGTTTTTGGTTGTACCCTCACCTTGCAAATACATTCTAGCAAGAATATACTCTGCATCATCATATTGTGATGTTGCCGCCTGTTTCATCAATTCAAAAGCTTTTCTTAAATCTTTATCAAAAATAAACCCACGATAATAAGCGTAACCAGTCATAAACTTTGCCGTATTATTTCCTGCGGTTGCGGCTTGCTCAAATAGCTCCATGGCATATTGTGAATTTTTTGCGACTTTAGAACTTCCCGTCAAGTAAATGAAAGCCAAATTCACAGCAGCCTCACTATTTCCCAACTTTGCAGCTTTTTCAAATTGCTCTGATGCTTTAAGCGTGTCTTTCTCCACCCCAATCCCACTATAATATAAAATGCCTAAATTATTGATGCCAACCTTATCATTTTGTGCGGCTGCCATTGAATAATAATGAAAAGATTTTTGATAATCGGGCTTAACCTTACCATCACCATAAAGATAGAGATATCCGAGTGTGATTTGAGAATCAACATCACCAGCTTCAGCAGATTTTTGTATTTCAACAAGAGCTTCTGCATTTTCTGTTGCTGTTTTTTCTTTCTTTTTATCTCCAAAAGAAAAATTCATGAAAGAAAAAATGCCACGGCTATCTTTTGCCTCTTCAACAGTCTTAGATTTTTTTACAGGTTCTTCATTTTCCTGAGGTTCATCTCCGAGAAGGGAAGAAACAATTTCCTGACTAGCATCATCACTCGCATCATTATGTGCGATTTGGGCGTAAGAAATCATAGGAAAAGAGGTGAGAAATAAGGCTAACAGCAATCCATACATTTTATCTATCCTTCGTCTTAAGAGGAACAACTTTTGGATTTATCTTAACACCTTCTACGTTATTTTCCACATCTTTTTTGCCTGTCTCTTTCAGATATTCTCTCTCTCGACGATTGATGTCAGCAATATCATTTTGACTTAATCTTCTTGAATAGAGAAAGCTACCATGTTTTTTCACATTATTTTGGCTTTTTATTCTTTCAGCTTCCGCTTTTTTATAATCTTCAAAAATGGACTCTTTGACTTTACCATCAATTGTGCCAATGTAAGCACGTTCAATATTACTTAAATATCTTTCAGCAAAAGACTTCATGTTCGGAATGACTGGATAATCTGAATTCGCATTAATTTTCTCATGCTCACACTCATCTAAGTCACCATATTTCATCTCGGCGATATTCACAATCTCATCTTCAAGCACCAAAGTTTTAAATGGACTGACCAAAAGATTATCTTCTAAAAATTCTGCCACTTGAGCATATTTCTTTTTCCCTTTGAGAAGATTGCTATAATCATCATCTCTGGCTTTCAAAAAGCCACGAAGCGCTTCAATATTAAGCTTTGGCGTTTCATCATCTCTCTTTTCCCACTCAGCCTTGAACAAGTCAAGCTCCATCTCTGCTGCTGTTTCCATAACCTTACGATTATATTTCTCAGCAATTTTAACGTAAGTGCTTCTAACTTCCATATCTTTTTTCTGAATTTCCATATTGAGCTTAGCAACTTCTTCATGGTCATAACAATCTCTTAACTCTTCCTCTAAAGCTCTTTTTTCTTCATAAATTCTATGTGTTTCATAGTCAACACTACTCAAAATGCCAATTTTAAGCTGAACTTCAAGCGGAAATCCCTGCATATCGAAAACAAGTTTATCATCTCGATACCCTTTGCTATTTTTAAACTTCTCATGCTTAGGATTATTATTTCCATAAAACTTATCATCTTCAGAAACAACTGACATTTCCTTGGTCAAAACAGTCTTGAGGTTAGCAATATTATCATAATATTTTGTTGTGATTGAGCAACGATAAATATCGTTCAAACGCTGATAAGGTTTAGAAATTTTTGCCATATCATCAATATAATCTTTATCATCTCCTAAGGCTTTATGATAGATATTCAAAAAGCTTTGATAGTCTTTATTTTTTTTGAAATCACGCACACTATCCCCAGCAACAACATTTTCCAATTCAAGCAAATATCTTGAAAAAAGTGTTTTTTCATTGAAAAAGCCTGTCATTTTGGCATCTTTTTTCCTAATTTGCATTGCCACCGCGTGAATGTCACCCAAAGCACCTAAAAGATTGTGGTCTCTAAATTTTTCTTCTGCCTTATAAAGTTGTTTTTTCAAAAGCAAACTTTTTGCCTTATCTGTAAGCTTATAGTTCTTAAGTTCCTTAACATAATAGTTAAACGCCTTAAGATATCTTGACTGAAGAGCAATCAACCCTTTTTGATATTTTTTATCTTTAGAGAGTTCATGAATAAACTGATTAATTTCTTCAACAAATTCGCTTTGGTGAGGAATATGCTTAATGCGTGTTTGCCTTTTATCAAGTTCATAAGCCGTGTGATATTTTCCACCTATTTTGACTTTTTCAACAGCTCGCTTAATATCTTTAATCCCTGGCAAGTCTAAATATAAGTCGTTTCCATATTTATCTTTGAAAACAATCTGCACAGACGTACTCGGGGTAACTAATCTTCTGTTATCATAGTTTTTGTGATGACTTGATTTAAGGTCCTCAAAAACTTCACCGGTTTTAAGGTTTTTAAAACGAATTGCTTCAGGATTTCCCAAACATTTACGTAAAGCCTTATAAACCTGACCATATTTAAACATGGTGTCAGCATAAAGATTTTCCAAAAATTCCTTGCTATCTTTATCAATTTCGTTTGACTGATGAGCTTGAGCAATAAATTCCAAATTATGCTTATCAATTTCCGTTTGTGCCATAAAAGTTTCTTCACGACTAAAATTACCAAAAAGGGCGTTTGCCGTGTTCTTTATATCACCTTCAAGATTTTGAGATTCTAAATAGGAAGACTTAATCGTTTCACTCATCTTTTTCACCTTCACCAAAACTTTTTCCAACCCTACAATTTTGACAAAAAATGGAAAAAAATGCAATAAAAAACTTTAGGATTCAATATATTTTCTAATGAAACGCGTGTTTTTGCCAAAACGAGAAAGAATTTCATAGCCAATTGTTTGCGCATCAGCTCCCATCTCATCAACCGTGTAAAAATCACCAACAATCGTTGCTAAATCTCCAACATTAACTTCTGGCACAGATGTCACATCACAAATCACATTATCCATAGATATTCTGCCAATGATGTCTGCGGGAACTTTATTGAAAAAAACTTTTCCAACATTTGACAAAGAGCGAAACATTCCATCTCCATAACCAATGGAAACAACCGCTAGTTTTCGCTCTGCTACTGCTTTATAAGTTGCTCCATACCCAACATAATCCCCTTCCTTGAGCGTTGACACTGCCAGAACAGGTGCTTTAATTGTAATCACATTTTGCAACGTCTTTTCATGCCAAGGAGCGGTATTAATGCCATAAACTGCTGCCCCTAAACGCACCATATCAAACGTATAGTCTTTTCCAAGGAAGACTCCGTCAGAGGCAGAAAGAGAGGCTGGGGTTTGTGGAAAATATTTTGCCTTAATTTCTTGAAAAGCTTTAAGTTGTTTTTCATTCATAAAATGCCCAACAGCATCAGCACAGGCTAAATGCGACATCACAAACGAAAAACTTCCTCTTTCCGCTTCACTTAATTTTTCAACATCACACAAACGACACCCTAAACGATTAAGCCCCGTCTCAACATGTAACACGGGTTTTAGCTCACCAAATTTATGTGCTTTCCAAAAAAGATATTGCTCCCAAGAATTAATCACCGGAATAAGATTTAAACGTTGAAAAACCTCTAAACTATCTTCACCAACCCCTTGCAAAACATAAATTTTAGAATCTCCGACAACAGGACGAACTTTCTCCGCTTCCAATGCGTGAGCAACAAAGAAATCTCTGCAATCTGCTTTTTCATATAGACTTTGAGCAACCTTATCCGCTCCTAAGCTATAAGCATCATCTTTAATCACTGCCGCCGAAACAGCACCAAAACTCTTGATTTCTTTTAAATATTTATAATTTTCAACTAATTTATCTAAATTAATTTCTAAAATTGGTCTTGTCAAAACACACATCGTTCAATAAAATCCTATCCATAACAAAGGGAACATTGTTAACATGGATTTTATCGACACTCACATACATTTGCAAGATTTTCAAAAAGAATGCACAGAAAAAGTCATCACCGAAGCAATCAATGAAAAGGTGAATAATTTTTTATGCGTCAGTTCAAAAAATGAAGAATGGAATGAGGTTTTAAACCTGTTTCAACAACACCCGACAAACATTATTCCCGCATTGGGAATCCACCCTTGGTCGGTGGAGAAAAGCACAAAAGAAGACCTTGAAAGACTAGAAAGCTTGCTTCAAGCAATCCCTCAAGCCCTGATTGGCGAATGTGGAATCGACGGACATAAACCTTTTATGGCAAAACAAATTTCTTTTTTTCTAGAGCAATGTCATTTGGCAAAAAAATATCACCGCCCAATGATTATTCACGCCGTTAAAGCCCAATCTTTTTTTGAGAAAAACTGGTCTGAACTTCCTGAAAAAATTGTGTTCCATTCTTATAATGGAAAAGCCGATTTTCTAAAGGAAATTTGCAAACAAGAAGCCTATGTTTCCTTTTCCTTCTCAATTTTGAAAAACAAACAAGCAAAAGAACTTTTACAACTTGTTCCAAGAGACAGATTATTACTTGAAACAGACAGCCCTTATCAAGCTTGTGAAAAAAACGCCCTAAATTATCCGAAATTTTTACCCAAACTCGTCTTTGACGTTGCAAAAATTTTAGAAATTGATTATGAAGATTTCACAAAAACAATATCTCAAAATGCTTTGGAGTTTATGAAAATTGGATAAAGATAGATTTGTTCGCAGTCGCGCCCTGCTTGGGGAAGAAGCCATGGAGAAAATATATACGTCAACCGTTATGGTCGTTGGCTGTGGGGCTGTTGGTGGCTATGCTATTGAGGCACTTGCACGAAGCGGCGTTGGCAAGCTTATCATCGTTGACTTTGACGTCTTCGACATTTCCAATATCAATCGTCAAATTCTTGCCCTGAGCTCCACCATCGGACGTAAAAAAACGGAAGTTGCCAAAGAACGAATTTTAGAAATTAATCCTGATTGTGAAGTCATTATCAAAGAAATGTTTGTAAATTCTGAAACTTTACCAGAACTTCTCAGTCTTAAGCCAGACTTTGTGATTGATGCCATTGATTCGCTCAACGCCAAATGTTGCCTCATTGAAGCTTTAGTTAATCAAAATTTCAAATTCATCACCTCTATGGGTGCGGCACGCAAAACAGACCCTTTCAAAATTGGCTATGAAAAACTAAATCGCACACAAATTTGCCCTTTAGCACGTTTCATTCGCAAAAGATTAAAACGTCGTGGCGTTGACTTAAGCCAAATTAATTGTGTTTACTCCTATGAACAAGCAAATGAAACAGATTACGAAGCTTTTGGTGAAAATTTTGATGCTCAAGATGAGAACTTGAAACGACTTCCGCTCGGTTCGCTTCCAACAATCACAGCAATTTTCGGGCTTATCATCGCCAATGAAGCTTTGAAACAAATTATTACACGCTGAATAAAGATAATCTTAACAATTATTTGTTAGTCTATGAAAATAAATAATTTGGGTTTTATGGAAACAAAATCAATGAAGATGATCAGACCTCTCGTGAATATTTCAAAAATCATAGACAACTATGATACAATTGTTGTTGGGCTCAGGGGTGTCATTTCTGACAATTTCGAAATCAAAGAAGAAACAATCACAGCCTTAATTAACATGAGAAAAGTTGGCAAGAGAATTATCCTTGTGACAAATAGTTCGCAAAGAGTTTTAGACTTAGTCAACAAACTTGAAGTGCAAGGAATCTCAGCGAAGTTGTGGCATAGCGTTGTCACTGCTGGCGAAATTATGCACTATAAACTCAAGGCTCAAAAGGGTGATTTTGGAATCATTGGCAATAAATATTACTGCTTAGGCTCAGACAAGGGCTTAAATGTTTTTTCTCAATTAGAAAATTATCACCGTGTGAGCAATCTAGCACAAGCAGATTTTTTGTTTGTGAGCGATGTTAAAAACTTTGATGACGTCATTGAAGATTATCTCCCTGAATTGGAACATGCGGCAAGTCTTTCTTTGCCTATGGTTTGCGTGGGAAATGATGCTTCAAGTTTTGACAACGGACAAATTTGTTTAGGCTCTGGTGCAATTGCTGAACAATATGCTGTCATTGGTGGAAGAATCATCACCGTTGGCAAGCCAGATGCTAATATCATCGCCTACGCTCTTGATGATTTTCAAGGCATCAGCAAAGAACGTACTTTATTCATTGGCGATAATTTACTCACTGATATTAAGGCAGCAAATTTTATTGACATAAATAGTGTTTTGATTTCTAAAGGCGTTCATGTTAACTTCTTAGGCGAAGGCTACATTCCTGATGTTACGAAAGCACGCGAACTTTCCATCAACTATGAAGCTTATCCTGATTTTATAATGTCTAATTTAAGATGGTGATTTATGCGTAAGGTTATTCTACTTTTTATCTTAGTTCTTGTCACAGTTGGCTATGTTAACCTCCCATTGATTATGGACAATGGAGAAAAATTCGCTAAGACCGAACAAGTCGTTGAAGACCGTGGCGTTGGAGAACCAATTTCAGTTGGAGAAATCAATTCTTTTCTTAATGTTTGGCCTGATTTTACAAATAGCTGGGTGAGCAAACTTGGCATTCCACAACTTTCTCTAACCACGTCCAACAATATGAAAAGAAGACTTCCCTACATCACCATTGCATGGCTTAATCGTCGTGGATGGGATGCTGATCGTTTTTTCTATGTTGAACAAAGGCTTCGTTCCATTGTTCGCTCTGCACAAACCGAAGAGCACGTTTATCAAACCATTGATATTTTAGAGAAAAAAATGAAAGAAAGTGGCGACAATTACGGACAAATGAACGTTAAACATATGATAGACTATCACAAAAAAAGCCTAAATGTTGAAAAAGTGAGTTCGGAAGAAATCAAAATGGTTCGTTCTAACTTAGTAGAGATTAGTAAGATTTTAGAAAACAATCAATAACTATACTTCAAACTCATCTTGAAGAAGCTGAATTTCAAGCCAGCTATTTTCTTTTTCTTCTTTCTGTTCTTTTTTCTTTGTCAAACTTGCTGTTAATTTTTCAAATTCAGGTAAATTCTCAAGATAAAGCGAAGAATCTGAAAGCTTTTCTTCAATAAACGCAATCTCTTTTTCTAAAGCCTCAATTTCATCAGGCAAAACCTCAAGTAATCTCTTTTGATGATAGCTCAATTTTGCTGTCTTATTTTTTTGAGAGGACTCAATCTCTTTCTTTTCTTTGGCAACTGGTTTAGCTTCAACATTACCTGTTTTATGCTTTATTTTTTCCAACAAATCACTATAACTACCAACATATTCTTCAGCAGTGCCATCACCCGCAAGATAGATAACTGAAGACACAACATTATCCAAGAAATCTCTATCGTGACTGATGATAATGATTGTGCCTTGATATTCCATAAGCACATCTTGCAACATATCAAGCGTGTCCATATCCAAATCGTTCGTTGGCTCATCTAAAACCAAAAAATTAGACTCTTGCGCCAAAGCCACAGCCAACATCAACCGATTCTTTTCGCCCCCTGAAAGGGCAGAAACGGGCATATGTGCCTGCTCTGGCTTAAACAAAAAGTCTTTCAGATAAGCAATCACATGACGCCAGTTTCCCCGCACCATAATATGATCACCCTCATTACAAAGCGTTTGCCAAAGTGTTTTTTTAGGGTCTAAAGAACAACGATTCTGGTCGAAATATGCCTCTTCAAGATTCTTACCAATTCGAACGAATCCACTATCTGGCGTAAGTCTTCCTGTTAAAAGTTTGATTAAAGTTGTCTTCCCGCTTCCATTTGGACCAACAACCCCAATTTTATTACCGCGAATGATTCTCGTGGAGAAATTTTCTAAAATTTTACGTTCCCCAAAGCTTTTGCAAAGATTTTTCGCCTGAACAACCAGTTTAGAACGAAAATCTGCAACTTCCGCTTCCATATTCACTGAACCAGCTTGCTTGATTTGTTCTCTTCTCATAGTTCTCAATTCTTTGAGCTTACGCAAACGCCCCATATTCCGTCGACGCCTTGCTGTCACGCCTTTGTGCAACCATTCTGTTTCTTCAGAGATTTTTTTGTTCAGCCTATCTTGCTCTTTCAATTCAGCGTCAATAACCTGCTCTTGCCATTCTTCAAAATTAGCGAATCCTTTGTTATTCCGACGAATAATCCCCCTATCCAACCAAAAAGTTGTATCTGAGATATTTTTCAAAAAAGTTCGGTCATGACTGATGGTTACCACTGCCCCTCTAAACGCTTTAATGATTTCTTCCAAAATCTCAATGGTGGCAATATCTAAATGATTCGTTGGCTCATCTAAAAGCAAAACATCTGGTTCTCCAACAAGTGCCATTGCTAAAGAGGCTTTACGCTTTTCGCCTCCCGAAGCCTTTTCAGGTGATTGTTCCCCTAAAATTAAAAGCTTTTCAATTAAGATATCTGCTTTATATTCCTCTGTCTTATCAACAATAGATAAGACAGCGTCCCGAAGGGTTGCAAACTTAGATAAGTCAGGGTCTTGAGGCATATAAGAAATTTTAACCCCAGGCTGAATAAAAACTTCACCTGAATCTGGCTCAATTAAACCACAAATGAGCTTCATCAGAGTCGATTTTCCACTGCCATTCCGCCCAATGAGCGAAATTTTATCTCCCAAATTAATATAGACTTCTGCATCGGAAAACAAATGATGATTTCCAAAGCTCAAGGCAACATTTTTAAGTGTATAAATCGGAGGCTGAGCCATTGTCTTACAAATCTTCCTCAATCAGCTTAATGCCCTCAATTTGCCACTCAACCCCTTTGGCAGCCCACATAAAGAAATCGCTGATTTTTTCTTCTTTAATGCCAGCTTTGACGCCAATTTGATAGATAATAGAAATTTCTTCGTCATTAAGTTCATGGTCAGCAATCGCTAAAAGAATCATCTCTCGAACAATATATCGCTTCACCTTAACATCGTGAACTTCTTTCAACTCCACCACAAGGGCATTCGATTTTTTCGGAACTCTAATGCTTTGCAATTCCTCAATCGGCAAGCCGACTTCACGAAGTTGATTCTCAATAAAAATTTCTTTGCGAGAGGTTTTATGTGCTTCGCCATCTCCTAAATGAAGAACATAAGTCAAACAACGAAGATAAGTGCGTTTGTCTGCATCATTCAAAACAATCATATTTGTTGGCATAAAAGGTTCCTTTAAATTTCGTCTTTCAAACATATATACTATATAAATAAAGATTTGCAAAAAAAAATAAAGCAAATTATATTGGTGTCAACAACGTAATGAAAAAGGAGTCGTTAGAAATGCCATTAAAAATTGAACTTAAGCCAAGGGAAAGCATTATCATTGGAGAAGCTTTAATTACAAATGATGTTGAACGCACTCGCTTTTATATTGATGGCAACGTTCCCATTTTGCGTGAAAAGTTCATTATGAAACAAGAAGAAGCCAACACACCTTGTAAACGACTCTATTTCGTCGTTTTGCAAATGTATTTAAAAAAAGAAAACAAAGAGCTTCAAAACATTTTCCTTGACTATGTCAAAGACCTTCAATCTGCATCACCAACCCTCACACCATTAGTGAATGAAGTGGCTCAAGCTGTTTTAACAACAGACTATTATGGCGCGATTAAACACGCCAGCAAACTCATGCAAAAAGAAGAAGAACTTTTTGGTGATTTTTCAGAACTTTAGATAGAAACTTCTAAAAACATCCACAAGCACCAAACACATAGTTAATATAGACTTTGGACTATAAACCATAGAAAATCTCTTGAAAAACTAACAAGAATTATTAACTTATATTTAACTGTTTTCTGATATCAGTTTTCTATGAAGATTTATCTTGATAAAATTTTCTATTCGTGGTAATTTTAATATTGTATTTCAGTATGAATTACGACGATTATATTATAAAAAACAATATTCCAGGAGGATAATATTATGAGTAATGTAACACTTACATCTTCAATGCGCAGTAACTTGCTTTCACTTCAAAACACACAAAAATTGATGGACACAACACAAACTCGTCTATCAACTGGTTTGAAAGTTAACTCTGCAGTTGACAATCCAAACGCATACTTCACAGCATCAAACTTGAACAACCGCGCATCTGACTTAGATGCTTTGCTTGATAGCATGGGACAAGCTGTTCAAACAATTAAAGCTGCTGACGAAGGTATTTCATCTATCACAACTTTGGTTCAACAAGCAAAATCTTTGGCAAATACAGCTTTGGCTGATAAAACTAAAGGTGCAGAAACTGCAGCTGCTGTTGACAACTACACAACTTCAGGAACTTTTGCTGCTGCTGTCAGCACAAGTACCATCACCGTTAATGGCGGAACAACGACTGGTACAGTTTCTACTACTGTAGCTGACACAATCAACACTCTTGCAACAAAATACCAAGATGCTTTGAATACTGCTGCTGGTTCAAATATATTTACTGTAGAAGTTGACAGTGGTGCTCTTAAAGTTACTGTATCTGACACAAGTAAAGACTACACAATTGAATCATCTAGTGATGTAAGCGGTGTAGATCTTGAAGGCGCAACAACAGCTGCTGTATATGACCCATCAGAAACAAAAGTTTCTGCTCAAAAGAGCTATAATGACTTGTTGACTCAAATTGACCAACTTGCAAACGACGCTAACTACAAAGGTGTTAACTTGTTGACTGGTGACAGCCTTGAAGTTATCTTCAACGAAGACCGTTCATCTTCAATCAACATTAAAGGTGTTGAAGCTAACTCTGCTGGTTTGGATTTGGAAACTGTTGACTTCTCTACAGAAGCTGGTATTAAATCTGCTATCTCTGCAACTGAAGATGCAATTAACAAACTTCGTACATATTCAAGTGACTTCAGTAACGCTTACTCTGTTGTTCAAAACCGTGAAGAGTTCACTGAAAACTTGATTAACGTATTGACTGAAGGTGCAGACAAATTAACTCTTGCTGACATGAACGAAGAATCAGCTAACATGCTTGCTCTTCAAACTCGTCAACAACTTGGTGTTAATGCTTTGTCATTGGCTAGCCAAGCTGCTCAATCAGTTCTTAACTTGTTCTAGTTTAATTAGAATTGAGAGATTAAGGGTGGTTTTCGAACCACCCTTTTTTTTGCTTTATACAGGAATAATCTAATCTTGGTTTAAAACCACACGCCCCACTCTTTTATCATTTTTCCCCTCCTGTCATTCCCAACTTGATTGGGAATCCACCTTGAACATAATTCAGACATGTCATAGTCAAAGAGCACTTTGAATATAGCTTAAAGAACATAATGAAATTGAAGAATTTTTAACTAATTTATTATACTTTTATTACAATTAGAGAAAAAAATAGACAAAACTTAAAAACAATGATATATTCGTAACAGATAGATTTTTTAGGAGTGAGAAATATGGCTAATGAAGAACGTTTAGATATCCCAAAACACGATGCGTTCGCAACATATCTGGGAAACAAAGATATTACCTCATTGAGCGTTGAAGAAGCGAATAAAATTGTTAAAGGGTTTAATGAATGGTTGAAAAAAGAACAAGAAGAGCAAGCAAAGAAAGAAGCTACTGAGAAAGACAAAGACACAACCAAAGAAGACAAAGATAGCAGTAAAGAGCCTGAAAAAGAAAACAAAACACCTAAGAAAAAGGTTTTAAATGTTGGTGAAAAAAGCAATGAAGGCAACAAAAACCTTAACATTAATGATGGTGAAAAAGACCTTACTTGGGAAGAAAGATATGCCAAAAACTTACAAAAGCACGCAACTGGTAAGGCTGAATATCTTAATAAATTCTTAGAACCAGGTTTAACTGCTGTAAGAGTTGACAGCAAGACACAACAAAACGAAGAATTTACGTACACCGCTCCTAATAGACTTGTTGTTGATGGTGAAAAAAGTCTTGATGGCTGGCGTGACCAAGTTTTGAATGCTAAAGACGAAAAATTTGACGGCATTAATCTCGCTGATGTTAAAAATGAAAACAACCGTGCAAAACTTTATGCCTTAGCAATTGCTCACGGCTTAAATGTTAGAGCAGACAACATCCCTGAAGTTTCCCCTGAAATTTTAGCTCAGTTAACTGATAAAGAGCGTGAAGACTTTAATAAGAATAAGAATAAAAATAAAGACAGTCAACAAACAGATCAGAAATCTGAGACTAAAACAGATCAGAAACCTGAGACTAAAACAGATCAGAAACCTGAAACGAAAACAGAACAGAAACCTGAAACGAAAACAGAGCAGAAGCCTGAAACTAAGACTGAAGAGAAGCCTGAAAACAAACCTTCTGGAATCGATATGGAAGCATATAAAAAACTTTCTTTTGAAGAACGCAGACAATATGTGAAAGACTTGGCAACCCAAAAACGTGGCGGACAAACAATTGTTAATGAGTTTGGAGATAAGAAAAGATTTGACGCTCCTGAACCTAAAAAGAATGAGGGAAAAAATCCAAATCCAACCAGAACGCAAACATCTCCTATTAACAGAGGAGGAAGACAATAGCCGTTAGCGTTTACTTTTTTGGAGCTTGATTTTCTTTACTAATATTTATATAATATAGTAAAATAAAATAAGGTGTGAGATGGAAAAAGAGAAACAATCAATAAGCTTTAATGGCAAAACATATACCTTCACGTTACCAAAAGGCAAAACACTTGAAGAATATGTCCCTGATGTTATCAAAGCCATTGAAAGAAGCGAAAAAAACGCCCAACTGGTTGCAGCAGTAGCCAGTTCTTTGGGCGGTGCTCCTGAAGACACCAACAAAGAAGATAAAACAACTATCAAAACTGATGCAAGCAATGAAGATGCTGCAAAACTGAAAGAAAACGCTCTCCTCAATATTGATAGAGACTTTAATGACTCTGCTCAAAAAGCAGTTGAAGAATCAAAAAAACAAGACTCTGTGCAAAAAGACGGCATCAGCCTGTCTCCTCAATCTTCCAATGAAGAAGAAACAAACATTGGCGAAGAAACATTAAACAATGAAGAAAAGCCAGTAACAAGAGAACCTTCTCAACTAAAAGAAGATCACTTTCAAGAGCAACAAAAAGAAGAACAGGAAAACGAAAAGCTCAAAGCAAAAGTCTCTCCAGACCAAACATTAGATGAAACACTGGCACAAGCCACAACAGGAAAAGCTAAAAACCCACAAAAAGATACGGAAAAAGCCAACATCTTTGAAGCAATGCAAACTGGTAAAACAGACAAAAAAGAGTCTGAAAAAGAATCAAAAGCAATAAAAGACAAAGAAGAGCAAGAAAAACCAATTAAAAACAACAAAGTAGAAAAACACTCTAAATCTGATATCAAGAGAATTAAGCAAATATATAGGCTTAGAGGTCTCCCTTCCCCTTCTGGAAAATCTGGCTCCAAAGATAAAAAGCAAACAAAAGAGAACCCATTCCAGTATAGTCAAATTAAAGGCAAAAACAAAGGGAAAGGCAAAGAGAAGAACTCTAGTCCTTCAAATTCAATAACTCAGCAAAACATTAAAATGTTTAAAGAAATCAGCAGAGCAGTCAGTCACTAGTGTTTTTGTCAATAAATGTTACATTTCTATTAAAAATAATGAAAATTGTCTAAATTGACAAAATTTTATATTGATAATATCTCAAAATGTGCTACTATATCTGACAATGTTTATCAGATTCATTAATTTAAGGACAAAGTTATGAATACTCAAAAAGCTCTTGAACTATTAGAAAAGAACGGTGGCGACATCAAAAAAATTCCAACTTCGGAATTGTTTGGTGTTTTAAAAGCGCTACAAGGAAATTTCATCTATGGTGACACATATAAGCAAATTTTTGACTATCTGAATGAATCTGCTGATAAAAGAAATGAAATTTTGAAAAACGAAGAGACTCGCAGAGAAATTAATGATATTCTCAAATTTGACGCCTCTTCTTTGGAAGATTTAACATTCAAAAGAGATGTCACAATGCTCTTTGAAGATTCTTTGCCAAAACGTAATAAACTTGACACACAAATTGTTGAAATGCTTAAGGCATATCCTAAAAAAGGCATCAACCCAACGTTATATGACATTCAAAACATTAAACCTCTTTTGAATGAAATTGATGATAATGTTTGGGTAAAAAGCAATAATAGTGAAATTGACAAGGCGACGGTTATTGAGCATATTCAAGGCCTAGAAAATATGTATCTTCTTGAGGCAGGCGTTGAGAAATGGCCATTGGTGAACGCACAAGAAGTTGCTGAAAATGTGGCATATCTTGAAAAGCTTCAAAAAGAATCCAAAGAAAAGGATAAAGCTTTCCAACTGATTTCATCTATTTCAATTGACAATGCACTTGTGAATGGTATGGATAAAATTGACAGAGGCACAAATGAATGGCTGCCTTCTGCTAAATATCATAAAGAAGCTTATGACTTTGTTGTTGAAGAAGCAACTCGCAAATTAGCCCTTGACCCAACTTTTCAAGATTTGAAAGATGGTGCAAAAACTGAAGCCTTTGCTAAAGCTAAAGAAGAAAGTGCTAAAGATTACATCAGACAATTGATGGTTAATCAGTTTGCTTATGATTTTGCTTCAAGTTTCAAAGGTTCTCCATCAAAAGAACAAATGATTCAAATTGAAAAGAGTGTTGAAAATCTTGTTGGAAACGTTGAAGCAGGAAAAACACCTAAAACATTCAAAGTTAATAAAGAAATTGCTTTAGCAACACTCAATGAACATTTGAAACATTCAACAGCTGTTGCAACAGAAGTATTAAAAAGAATTAATATCTCTAGCTTCTACGTTAAAGCAAAGGCAAGACAAGAAAAATTTGCTAAAGACCATCCTTTTATCTATAACGCTGGTAAGAACGTAGCAATTTCAGGTGCAATCATTGGAGTAACTGCACTTTCAACAACTGTTGGAAGTGGGTTGGCTGTGGCTTATGGTGCACAAAAAACATTTGCAGCATATAAAGCTATGAAAACAAAATTTGTGAACGACCCTCTTTACAAAGGAAAATCCTTCACAAGCTATATGAAAGACCACAAACTTGAAACTGGTGCTGTTCTCCTCACGGGTGCTATGGCGGCTTTCCCTGCTTATACAATGGCACAAAATTTAGTTTCTGGATTACAAATTGATAAAGCTGCAATTTCAACCGTAAGAGCTTCTACGGTTCTTGCTCTTGGCGTAACAAATGCAACAAACCAATTTATTAAGGCAAAAACAAAGAAACAAAGATTAATGTCTTTGGTCACACTTGGCGCATCTGTTGGTGCTGCAGGAGCTGCTTTGTTCCTTCCTTCTGCAGATGGACAAGAATTGATTTCTAAATGTTCTGCTGGAATAAAGGATTTCTTCGGTATTGGTGGTGCTGAAAACGTTGCTGTGGTTGACACAAACTATACAACACCTGTTGACACAACTCACGTGACAACACCTGTTGACACAACTCACGTGACAACTCCTGTTGTTGACACAACTCACGTGACAACTCCTGTTGTTGACACAACTCACGTGACAACTCCTGTTGTTGACACAACTCACGTGACAACTCCTGTTGCTGACACAACACACGTGACAGCACCTGTTGCTGACGCAACTCACTCGACACCCGAAGCAACTCATGTTGAGGCTGAACCTCGTGCAGACATTGGTCAAGGTGATATTTCAAACAAAGATTGGGCAAGAATTCAACAACGTTCACTAGAAACTTATGGTTCAAGCAAAGTTAATCAGTGGTATGCAAATATTGACGGTGGACAAATTGAAGCCATTCCTGAAGGAATGTCTAAAGAAGAATTTATTTACAAACTTGGACAACTTCAAAAGTTAGGACCTGTGGTTCACAAAGAATCAATTAACTTAATGTTACGTGACTTAAACTGCGAAGGAACTGTTTTGACCACAGAAGAAATTGCAAAAGTTCATGGAAGCCTGAAGACAATTGATATCAAAGGTGAATATCACGGCTATGAACCAACAGCAAGAACATGTAACCGTGTACTTGGCATTGAGGTTGACGTTAATTGTGAAGACGGAAATGTTAAAATTTCGCAAAACGTTGAATATGGTGACTGTAACAAACCTGCTCCACAACATGAAGCTCCTGAACCAGTCGCTGAACCTAAAAAAGTTATCACACCTTCTGTTGAAGAACCTGTCGTAAGACATATCCCAGCAGAAGAGCCTGTTACAAAAGAAGTTCCTGCTGAAAAACCTGTTACAAGAGCATCTGTTCCTGTTGAAACACCTGTTCAGGAAGAAACAGTTGGTGAAAAAATTGTCAATTTCAAAGGCACAATTACATCACACGAGTTTTCTGGTAAGGGTAATGAAACACTCTTTGACAAGGGAGCTGAAAAAGGCATGGTTGGCAATGAATATCATGGAGAAAATGCCGTTGACAAAGCCGAAGCACTTCGCATTGAAAATGAAGAAATTGTTTTGAATATGTATAAAAATGGTGAGATTGAACCATTCTTTCCTGAAAAAGCAATTTATGCAGATGGTTATAAGGACTTAGTTAAAACTTCATATGAAAATCAAGACTTAGTCAGAGTTCCTTACGATCCAAAAACAGGAACAATTCTTTCTGATGGTGTTGATGCCAACCACGAAGATTTCGCTTATTTTGTAAAGAAAGGCAGTGCATTAGAGAAATTTGTGAACGACCATGCAAATGGCAAAGCAAATAAATCTTTTTCAGTACCAACAACTGGCAAAACAAGATAAACTTAATTTCCCTTAAAAGCCTCTCAATTGAGAGGCTTTTTTATAGCTAAAAAATATATAACAAATTTTTCAAAAACAAGTATTAAATTTCCTCAACAAGCGTATCTTTTTGTAATTGTTCCACAAAATTGTACCAATTACAAAAATTGTGTCTCATTTTTTCCTGCAAGAAAAAATAAATTATAATAAACTATATAGTAAGAATTATTTCTATTTCCACGAGGAGTTGTGCTATGAAGAAGTCATTTCTTATTATTTTTGGAGCCCTTTTTGCCTGTTTTATTGGTATTGTTGGAATCTCAACAACAGAAGCTGGTGTTTATTTTATCACAAAACCTCATGGTGAAACCGAAGGAATTAACAATAAGCCCTGTCAATTAATGGATTATAACATCCTTGCTAAGGACTGTGGCGAAGGACAAAAGCTTTTTGATAAATGCCCAACAAACAAATGGGGATTTTTACAAAACATGTCGATGTGAAACAGAAAAACTAACTTACACTAGAGACTCTTGTGCTGCAGAAAGTACGAATAAAGAAGTTGGTGGAGATTCCTGTAAAGACACATATTTTGAAAAATGCGAATGTAAATCTCAATACAAATATACTGCCACTGATTGCTCAAAAGATGGAAAGATACAAAGCTCTGACAAATGTGATGGAAAGTCAAGTTCTTGTGTTTGCGATTCAAAATATCAATATTCATCATGTACGAGTCCTAAAACTTTAAGCGGCGATTCTTGTGGAGGAAAATATGAATCTTGTTCTTGCCCATCTAGCTATGTCAGCTGTAACTGTGGCGGAAATGGAACAGCTTGTGATGGGAAATATACCTCTTGCAAATCTTGTTGTAGCGATGTTTGTTCATCAGGTTCAACAAACGTGAGCTGTGGCACTGGTTATACCAAAACTCAGGTTTCAACAACAGAATGTGGCACAAGCTGTTATAGTTGCGTTTCAAACTGTGTCTCTGGTGGAAGTTCAAATTGTAGCGGTTCAACTTCTTGTTCATCAAATCAAGTTGCAACAAGTTCTTGCACAAATTGTTCAGGGTCGACCCTTTACTCTTGTCGTAACAAAACTTGTGCGGAGGGTGGATATTCTGCTTCTCAACCTTCTGGACAAACTTGTTCAACAGTTTCATATAATGGAAACACTTGCTATACAGGTTGCGCAGCAACTTGTGCAACGGGTGGAAGTGCAAGCTGTACTGGGGTAAGCTCTTGCTCTTCAAGCCAAGTTTCAACAGGTTCTTGTAAAAACTGTGCTGGATCAACCCTTTACACTTGTCGTAACAAAACTTGTGTCGAAGGCGGATATCTTGCTTCTGTCCCATCTGGACAAACTTGTAGCTCTGTTACATACAACGGAAGCACTTGCTACACGAGTTGTGCTGCAACTTGTACGCCTTTAGCCAGTGAGACGGGATGCTCATATGGCTCTTACTCTTGTTCAAATGGATGTAGTGGCACCAGAACTTGTTGCTATCCTGCTTGTACAGGGGCATATACTTATGGATTTACTGAAGCTGACTGTTTCTTCAGGCCATATAAAATGTTACAACAACCAAATAACCCAAACTGCAAAACGTGTGATTGTGATAATAGTCTTGATGCTTGTGGTGGCACACCTTGTGTCTGCGCAATAATCTAACACAAACTTCACATAAAAAAGCCTCTCGATTGAGAGGCTTTTTTAATTTATCCTTTATTAAGCAACTCTGGCATCAAAGATGATTTTAACCCCTTCAATATCGCCCTCTGTTCCTTCTGAAATAGCCTCATCAATTTTAACTGCCAAAACCTGTTCAGAAATATAAGCTTTATTTTCTGTCAAAGCTTGATTAAGTTCAGCATCAGACGTGCGATAAGCAAGTTCAATTCTATCGCTGATATTAAAATCTTTATCCTTGCGCAAAGTTTGAACAAGACGGATAAAGTCACGAGCCATTCCTTCACGTTTGAGTTCATCTGTAACCGTCGTATCTAAAATCACAACCCCTTTGTTGCTTGCAAAAGATTTTCCAGCAACGCCTTCAATCATATCTAAGCGAGCTTCAAACAAATCAGTTGTCAAAGTTTTGCCAGCAATCTCCAACGTGCCATTATCGTTGAGTTTCCATTCACCTATTTTATAAGCACCCATTACCGCAGCCATATCTTTACCTAAAGACTTACCCAAAAGTGGCGTGTAAAGATAAATAGTTGTCTTGGCATATTTTGCAAGTTCATTATCTTTGATAACTTCCTTAACATTCAACTCATCTTTGATAATATCTTGATATTCTTTGTTCAAGAAAGACAAATCTTCCCCAACCACTGTCAAAGAATTAAGCGGCAAACGGTTACGAATATTTTTTTCTTCACGAATGAACTTGCCCGCAGAGCAAAGGTCTTGCAAATAGTCCATTTCAGAAATCAAGTTTGCATCCATTTCTACTTTATCTAAAGTTGGATAATCAACCAAGTGAACACTCTCATCACCAGTTAGGTCTTTATAAACATATTCAGACACAAACGGCATCAATGGTGCAAGCACCTTACATAAGTTCACCAAAACTGTATAAAGCACGTCGAATGCTTGTTTATCGCCTTCCCAGAAACGGTCACGAGAACGACGAATATACCAGTTGTTCAACACTTCCATAAAAGTTGCAACTTCATTACAAGCAATAGCAACATCATAGTCTTCAAGCCCTTGCTTAACCACAACAGACAAATTCTTAAGTTTTGACAAGATATATCTATCAATTGATTCGCTTGAAGTTGAAACTTCTTTAGCTTGATATCCATCAGCATTTGCATAAAGCGTGAAGAAATAATAGGCATTCCATAAAGGAATCATCGCTGTTCTTGCTGCTTTAGAAATCTCCTTACCTTCTCTGTCCATTGCAACGTTTCCGCCTTTAAGCACAGGAGAAGAAACCAAGAACCAACGCAAGCTATCAGAACCAAGACTGTCCAAAATTTCATTAGGGTCTGGATAGTTCTTAAGTCTTTTAGAAAGCTTTTGTCCGCCCTCACCCATAATCAAACCCGTACAGATACAGTTTTTGAACGCTGGTTTATTATGAAGTGCTGTTGAAAGGACCGTCAAGGTATAGAACCAACCTCTAGTCTGGTCAATTGCCTCTACAATGAAATCTGCAGGAAAATGGCTTTCAAACCATTGCTTATTGTCAAATGGATAATGCACTTGAGCATATGGCATTGACCCACTTTCAAACCAACAGTCAAACACGTCAGACACACGTCTCATCATTGTTTTGCCGCTTGCATCATCTGGGTTTGGATAAACCACATCATCAATATATGGACGGTGCAAATCTTTCACTTCAATGCCAGAAACTTTTTTGATTTCTTCAATTGAGCCCAAAACATCTAAACGTGGGAAATTAGGATTGTCAGATTTCCATACAGGAATTGGTGCACCCCAAAAACGATTACGAGAAATTGACCAATCTCTAGCCCCTTCCAACCATTTTCCAAAACGACCGTCTTTGATATGGTCTGGAACCCATTTAATCTCTTGATTGTTCTTCACCATATCATCTCTGAAGTCTGTTACACGCACAAACCAAGAAGACATCACTTTATAGATAAGCGGTGTATCTGTTCTCCAGCAATATGGGTATGAGTGAACATATTGTTCTTTCTTCACCAAACGACCCGTTTCTTTGAGGCGTTGCATTACGAGTGCATTCGTTTCAAAAACTTGCATTCCTTCATAATCAGCAACTTCAGAAGTGAATTTTCCTGCTTCATCAACAGGACAAACCACAGGGAAATTTGAGTCATAAGCACGGCAAACATCAAAGTCGTCTTGACCAAAGCCAGGGGCAATGTGAACCACACCTGTTCCGTCTTCTGTTGAAACAAATTCACCAGAAAGCACTTTGAACGCACCTTCTTCTTTCAAATTTGCAAAATAGTCAAACATTGGCTCATAAGACAAACCAACAAGTTCAGAACCCTTGATTGTTTTCACTTCAACGGCTTTTTCAAGTTGTTTCTTATATTTTCCAAGCAACGCTTTTGCCAAGATATAGTTCTGACCATCTTCATTCAAAACAACATAGTCAATATCCGCTCCAACTGCTAACATCAAGTTAGAAGGCAACGTCCAAGGCGTTGTTGTCCAAACAAGAATTTTATCGCCATTTTCAAGCTTGAACAAAACAGTGATTGCATCATCTGTTTTGTCTTTATAGCCTTGATTGACCTCAAAGTTAGAAAGTGGCGTTTGTGCTGCCCAAGAATATGGCAACACACGATAATCTTCATAGACCAAACCTTTTTCGTGAAGTTGTTTGAAGTTATTAATCACACTTTCCATAAAGGTTAAATCCATCGTTTTATAGTCATGATTGAAATCAACCCAACGACCAATACGCTTGAACATATCTACCCAAATATTTGAATATTTCAAAACATCTTGACGACAGAAATTGTTGAACTTTTCAATACCATATTCTTCAATAGCCTTATGACCAGAAACGCCCAATTGTTGTTCCGCAGACATTTCCGCAGGAAGACCATGACAGTCCCAACCAAGTCTTCTTTCAACTTTTTTACCATTCATGGTTTGAAAACGAGCGACAACGTCTTTCACATAAGACACCATAATATGCCCATAGTGTGGCGTTCCGTTCGCAAACGGAGGTCCGTCATAAAACACAAACTCTTCTGCTTTGCTACGATTTTCAACAGACTTTTCAAAAGTCTTATTTTCTGCCCAAAATTTTAAGATTTCTTTTTCAATCTCAACGAAGTCAGCCTTTGCCTTCACTTCTGCATAATGCTTTGTCATTCTTCACTTACCCTAAGTTATATTATTGATTTTTTTGATAGATATATAAGAAAATTAACATAATCCCCTAAGGGATAATGTTGATGATGAGTATTGATATGAATTTTTGAACGTTTTTCATCATTAATCTCTATGTTTTGTAATTGTTAAAGAGATTACACAAATTTATAAGTTACGTCAATTATAAAATTGAGAAATATATTCACAAGAACAAGAACAAATAACCTTTTAATTTTAGGATTAATATGCTAGATTCTCGGAAACAATAAATTAAAATTTTGGAGGACATATGAACAGTATCAAAACAATTTATAATTCTTTCTTCAATTTCAATGCTGGAAAAAAATATATTAAAGAAAGTTCTAATAGTGGCATGGGGCTTTTAGCCTTATCTTCATTGATTGTTTCTTTGCTTTTCAGCCTCACCATTTTTCTTGCAATTTACCCTATTATGTCTGGTGATAAAGTTGAAAGAATCATCAGTGAGTCTTTCCAAAAATTGCCTCGCATTATCATTGCTGACGGAGAACTTGTTTGGGAAGATAATGTCAAACAAAGATTCGTCATTGACAATGGCATTCACCTCATTGTTGACACGCAAAGTTCAAATCCAAACATTGATGAAATCAAAAAATCGGCTTTATATCTAACTAAGACAGATTTATATGTCTATAATGCTAGTAACTACAAGCTTCAAGTTTTCCCTCTAGAAAAAATTCAACAAGTTTCTGGAATGAATCCACTTGATCTCACCTCTGCAGAAATGCAAAGTTTTATGGCAAGTTTTCTTAAAGCCTTTTTCTGGATTTTTATTAGCTCATTTTTCCTTTTCGGAATTCTTTACTACTGGTTGATTTGCCTTGCTTTCGCCGTTGTTGCTCGTTGGGCTTTAAGACTCATTTACAAACCATTTAAAGAAATTAAAACTGAAGAGATGAGAAGAACAATCGCTCTGGCAATGATTCCATCATTTCTGACCCTTTCTGTTCTACAAAACTTATTCTCTTGGCCCGATTCGCTGTTCAAATGGCTCATTATTGCCATGATAACAGCAGCGCTTTCTATTTTATATCACTTTGAGAAAGCGGAATCTCAAGAAAACAAAGCGTTAGAAGATAAACAATAATTATAATTAAAAAAAAGACTAAGCTTTGATATAAGACAAAAAAAAGGTAAAGAAAAAATCTTTACCTTTTTTTAACGTTCTTTTTTGACAAAATATATTTTTTATAATAATATAAAGAGGAATGATTTTAGGGAGTATGGAACTATGAATAAGAATACAGCTCATCAAGAAAAAACCTTTGCGCTTTTGGCAGACACATTTAAGAAGTATAATGTTAGCCCAAAAGGAATACACAGCTCAGGGGTTAAAAATCATAATAAAACTCAAGAAAAAGCTCTAACACCGGCTCAAAAATTAATGCTTGCCAGAAGAGCTAAGTCTAATTAAGTATATCCATAAATATAATTATATTTGAGAGGCAGAACATATGTTTCATGCAAAAGAGTATGAAATTGTAACGACGCAAGAAGGAGCTCTTGTTTTCGCCATAAAATCTTGCGGAAACGAACCTGATATGCCTATTCTAATTTATGATGGTGGAAACCACGCAACGTTTTATCGAACATCAGATGACGTCATGCTTTTAGACTATATTAGTTCAGAAGTGCAAAATCAGCTAAAAAAATCTAAATTTATTTTAGTGGCCGAAATTGATTATAAAAAAGATGTGGTTATCAGGGATTATAAAGTGCGTGTTAAAGTGTTTAAGGAAAATCCTTTCACAGACGGACTGAAATAATTGCCCTCCTTAATTAAATTTTTGCAATTTTAAGATAAAATACCTTTCTAAATTAAGAGAGGTATTTTTTTATGCTAAACTATGCTTGGGTAGGCTTTTTTATTTGTGCATTTCTAATGGCGATTTGCCAGAGTTTCTTTATAGGCAATGCTCAAATTTGGACACTCTTAATTAATGAAATTTTTGCTTCCTCAAAACTAGCCTTTGAAATCTGCCTCAGCTTAACAGGAATTCTTTGCTTTTGGCTGGGCATTATGAAAATTGCCGAAGCATCTGGCATAATGAATCTATTAGCAAGATTTTTACACCCCCTTTTCAAAAGAATTATGCCAGAAGTTCCGGCTGAAAGCCCTGCCATTGGTTCAATTGTGATGAATATGGCAGCGAATATGCTTGGGCTGGATAATGCTGCAACCCCAATGGGCATTAGAGCCATGGAGCAACTTCAAGAACATAATCCTCGTAAAGACACGGCTTCAAATGCGCAAATTTTATTTATGGTTATTAATTCCTCAGCCGTCACCCTCATTCCAATCACCATTTTGATGTATCGTGCACAAATGGGCTCTGCAAATCCGAGTGCCGTTTTCATTCCAATTTTGTTAGCAACATCCCTTTCCACTTTTTTTGGTTTTCTATGCGTGGCATTTGTGCAAAAAATAAACCTTTTCAATAAGGTGATTTTAGCATATCTCCTTGCTTTTGTTTTGCTCATTGGCGGAGCAACTTTGGGTTTTTATAGACTTGACCCAACCGTTCGAGCAGAAGTTTCTGCAGAAGTTGGAAATTTCATCATTTTTGCGCTCATCATCTTTTTCATCTGTTATGCCTTATTGAAAAAAGTGAAAGTTTATGATGCGTTTGTTGAAGGAGCAAAAGATGGGTTCACAACAGCGGTGAGAATAATTCCATATCTTGTGGCGATGTTGGTTGCTATTGCGGTTTTAAGAGCTTCTGGCGTGTTAGATTATATTGTCTTAGGTTTAGGCAAATTTTTTGCTATTATTGGACTTAACACAGACTTTGTGCCTGCCTTACCAACCGCTATTATGAAACCACTTTCTGGCAGCGGTGCAAGAGCGATGATGATTGAAACCATGAACACTTATGGGGTGGATAGTTTTCCAGCCTTCGTGTCCTCAATCATTCAAGGTTCAACAGAAACCACATTTTATGTTTTGGCTGTTTATTTTGGAGCGGTGAAAATAACAAAAATCCGCCACGCACTTCCTTGTGCGCTTCTGGCGGACTTAATGGGCATCATTCTCGCAATTACTTTTGCCTATTTATTTTATGTAAAAAGCTAGGCATCTTAAATGTTAAACCTAAAGCTCACTTTCCGCTTCTAAAACAGAATCAGTTTCTTCACCGATTTCCAAAAAATCATGATAAACTTTTTCTTTAAAGTCATCTTCAGCAATTTTTTGTGCAAGCTCAACAAGAGAAAATCTTTCTTCATCTTCAAAGCTTGAGGAAATAACCTTAATTTCACCAACACCAAACGCTTCTAAGAAGCTATCCAATTTTATCCGATTGATTCTATTCTCTTCTTTTCTTGTTAGAAGATGAGCTTTTTTTGTTTCAAAATCAAAAGTTTTTGCAAGCATTATATATTCCTTAATATAGTTCATGCTTTTTTCTAACATATAATTTTTTATTTGTCTATATTTTTTGTCTATTATATTTTAAACCTTCTCAAAATGAAAAACATAATCAACGCCAACAGCCCAATCAAAAAGCAAATAACATAAAAAGCATATTCCGTTTGCTTAAATAAAACACTCATATCAACCCCAACAATGTCAAGCAACAAAGAAAGGGGCGTGAAAACAGAAATCATCAACGTAATGACATACATATTATGATCAATATTCAAACTTGTGTTATGCTCTAATTCATCTTTAATTGCCACAATATGCTCCCTGCAATATTCAATATTTTCAATAAAATTCGCAACTGTCTGAGAAAAAATCTTAAAGTGATTGCGATATTTGCTGGTTGCTAAAAAAGGAATATCCGTTGCCAATTCCTGAAAAACATCTCTTTGTGGCACAATATATCTATGGATAGATACGGTTGCTTTCCTCAATTGATAAATTTTCTTATCAAAAGTTTTTCCCTTCTCAGATTTAATCAATTTTTCTTCCAAAGAATCAATCTGTTCACTGATGTTGTCAGCAAGTTCAGAAGCCTTCTCCATCAGACCTTGACATAATACAAAAAACAGCTCAACAACATCTTTCACCCCTTCCCCAGATTTGAGTTTATCATAAATTTCGGTCACAGAATCTAAGTCAAAATTTGAACTCATAAAGAGTTGCTCTGAACTGACAATAAATTTGATATAAACAAAAGAAGCTTTAGCGGAATAACAACTAAACCCTAAAAAAAAGCTTTCACTATTTTCGCTATAAAGACTTTTAACCTGTGTTTGAGAAAAAACAAAGGCTGCCAAAAGCTTTTCATCCACAACATATTTCTGCAAGATTTTTTTCTGCTGGCTAACCTGCAAACCACTCAAGTTTAGCCAAACTTGTTCTTTGCTTAACGCTTCTTCAGTCATTGCTTTTTGTTCTTTTATTCCACCTTTGCCATCTAAAGCTATTGCAAAAACATTAAGAGTGTGATTTTCTAAGGTCATAACATATACTCCCTGATAAATGAGGATAAACGATGAAAGTTCTGCTACAAAGAGTTAAGCATGCTTCTGTAAAAGTAGATAATGCGCTTGTTGGAAAAATCAACAAAGGACTACTATTGTTTATTGGCATCAAAAAAGGAGATGAGGAAAGCCAAGCAGAATATCTTGCCAACAAAGTTTCAAGTCTAAGAATTTTTGAAGATGAAAATGGTAAGATGAATTTGTCGATTAAAGACATTCAAGGAGAATTTCTTGCCGTTTCTCAGTTCACCCTTGCTGGTGACACTAGCAAAGGAAACCGTCCTGGGTTTGATAAGGCAGCAAAACCAGAAAAAGCTCAACAGCTTTATCTTCATTTCGTCAGTCTTTTAAAACAAAAGAACTTCAAAGTTGAAACGGGTGTTTTTCAAGCAGAAATGCAAGTGGAACTCATCAACGATGGACCAGTCACTTTTATGTTAGAAAAATAACTTTTAAGGAAATTAAAATGAACAGCTTTAATAAGGACCTCATTTTCGAACAAAGAATTAGAAACTTTGAGCTTCTCTTAAAATATCTTCAAAAAATTAGTCCTGAAGATAAAAAACATCTGATTGAGGTTGAAAAACAAACAGCAATGCTTTTGCGAGAAAAAGGGGAAGATATTAATGGCTTGTTGGTGATGGCTTGGATAAATTTGCTCACCGAAAACCGTCAAAAAGCTTTGTCTTTCTTGAACAGAATTTGGGACTTAGGCGGCGAACTCACTGAATATTGCCACATTTTTTATCTCAACACCCTCATCGGGGTTGGGCTATTAGAAATGGCTGCAATAATGCTCAAAGACAAATTTGAAAACATTGAAAATCATAATAGTAAGTTTGATAATGTCATGATGAAATTTGCCATCAGCACAGGAAATCTAAATCTGATTAAAAGAATTTTACCCCACTGGCAAGGTAGCCAAAAGAAAGACCTAAACGACCTTATTGGGGCATATCAAGTTTTAGATTACGGGCAACATTTCAAAATCACACAAAAAATTGTCAATGAATTTTGTAAAAATGAACTTTATGCCTATGACTATAAACTCTATCACGACAGAGGATTTGTAGATTTAGAAATTGTTCTATATGTGGGTAAAGAAACAGCAAATCATCAACATTTCATCGAAAATCTAAACAAGAGCATAGACAATTATTTCCAACAGACTCAAAACAAAAGAGTGAGAAATCAAAGCTTTGAAATTAGAGATATAAAAAGCTATCAAGTTCCTGAATAGAACTCGTTGGTGTGATAATTTTCGGCAAGGTCTTAATATTTTTACGTTTTCTTTCTGACTGCTCAATTTTAGAAAGCAATTGAGAAGTGGCAGAATCAAAAAGCTTATTAATCAAGTTCTTTGCAACTTCTTGCTCACTCTCATCTGTGGCAAACAAAGAAAATCTATTTTGGTGCTTCGCTGAAACAGAATTATCAAAAACATCTTTCATTTCAACCACAACAACCATTTGCATACGATTTGTTTCAGCATTTATTGAATCAACTTTAGAACGTAGAACTTTCGGTGAAAGAATGTAATCAGCCTTTGCTTTATCTTCTGTTAACATACAATATTCATTATTCGCAACGAGTTTTTGAATATTCTTTGAAAAACTTTTCTTTTTGCTCTTATCGTAAAAAATTGTATCATCAACATAAACCAAAGCTTTTACTGTTTGTGGCTCTGCTAATGAGGCTTCTTTGCTAACAACTTCTTCAAAGCTATCACCACTTTCAGGCTCATTACTCACAATGACAATTGTGTCGCTATCCGCAACAATCACTTCTGGTTCAGCAGCGCTTGGTTTTTCCGCAAAATAACTTTCTAAAGAATGGATTTCATTTTTGAGTGTTTTTTCTTCTTGAAGGGTCAAAAGTTCTTCTGCTTCTGGCGCAGGTTCTTTTTCTATTGAAACATCTTCTGTTTCATCAGGAACACGAACAACTTCTCCTTGAGGGAAGTAGATATGTTTTTCTTCTGCAAACTCTCGTTCAGCTTCAAATTCAGTTTCTTGAGAATCAGAAGCAACTTCTTCTTCAACACCATAAGTTGTGTTATCATCCGTTGGTGCTTCTTCAGAAACTTCTGGTTCTTCTGAACTTGAAGGTTGAAGCACTCTACCATCCATTTTATTCTTAGCTTCAACAACTGCTGCAATAATATTTTCTCCTTTAATGCGCCCGCTAATATGAACGCAAATTTCTCTGGAATCTTGACGAGTTGTTTTGGTGTCTAAATCTTCAACAGAATTATCAACCAAATTATAAACCAACAAATTAAAATCATAATCCGTTAGATTTTTTTTCGCAATTTCAAGCACAGGAAGTCTGGAAATGGCGTCAAACACACCTTTGTCAATGGCCTTAAGCCTTATTTTAGAAATTGGTTCATCAGCCACTTTCTTTTCACAAATATCTGAAAAAACAGAAATAGCATCTTCTCCGCTTGCTGTTCTCGCGAAGCAAATTCCTGTAAAAAGACATAATATGACTGACAAAAAACGTTTCATTACCACCAGCTTCTATCATCATTTTCTAATTGACGAATTGTCTCAGACCATTCATTAATCTTGTTGTTTTCCATATCAAAAAGCATCATTTTATATTGAATGATTGGCGAAGAACTTTCATCAATTTGAATCTTTTTAATTAAAGTTTCCGTATAGTAATCAGCATCTTTCAAATTATTCACAACATCAAACGTGCGAGAAGCTTCAATCACATTTTTTGTCACTGCTTGTGAAAGATAAAAACCATTTGGCAAATCTTCTTCAAGTTTGGTTTCCGTAATATAAAGGCGATTTGGTTGTGGCTTTTCGTAAAAATCTTTTGTGTCGTCAAGCATTCTATTAACAGTTCTTGTGGCAACAATTGAATAAACTTCTGGTGCAACAGTTTCTTTAGAAAGACTATCTAATCCATAAGGCGTGTCAATTTTATAAACATTGTCATATTTATAGGTTGGCACAGACACAGATTGCGAAACTTCTTTTTCTGTTTGAGCCAAAGCTGTTCCATAGTTTTTTGAACAATACTCACCAATTGTACAAGGAGGTAAACTGCAACCACCAAGCACAAAAACCGAAACCAAAAGGGAGGCATTTTTTATGTTGCTCATATTTCAAAATCCCGAATTAAACTTAAGTTATAAGACAATGTAACAGATTTTTATTAATTTCTTCCTAATCTTTTTATTTTATTTATTTTTAATATAGTTTATATTAATCAGCAATTGTTTTTTATGTTTTTGGAGAATTTTTCTAATGGTCATAACCTCTACGGCGATTTTTGTTGCCCTGATTTTTCTATTCAAACCCCTGCAAAAAAATAATTTCTTTATGCTACATATGGCTTGCGTCATTCTTTTTGCTTATTATGTTGAAAACACCCATTTCACCGTGCCTCCTTTTAAGAGCAAAACCCTCTTACTTTTGCTCGTTTATCACCTTGTGTTCATCAACTTCACAACATTTATTGCTTATGCAGTTGATAAAAGAGCTGCAAGAACAGGAGCTTGGAGGGTTTCAGAAAAAAACCTACATAGCCTTGAATTTCTAGGTGGTTTCTTAGGCGCTCTGCTTGGTCAAAAAGTTTTTCATCACAAACAAAAGAAAATTGAATATCAAACAACCTTTTGGTTTTTAGTTTTTATGGAATTTGTAATTGCTTTTGTTATCTTAAATTTTTTAAACATAATATAATTCTTGAAAAAAATTAAATAAACCATATGATAAGCTTACTTTTTAAAAACGAGGGAATTAGATAATGATTGCTGAAACAAAAACGGAAATTTCTTTTTGGGAGCACTATAAAAAAGTTTGGCCATATATTAAGCCTTATAAATTTCGTGCCATTTTAGCAATTCTCCTTGCCATTCCCGTTGGGGCATTAGACGCTGTCATCGCTTGGTCACTAAAACCTTTTATGGACGTTGTCTTAATTGAGAAGAAGACCGAAATCACCCTCTATTTGCCTTTGCTAATTGTTCTATTTACGACAATACAAGGCTTTTTAACTTATACAACAATTTACCTCAACTCTTGGGTCGGCACAAAAATCACCCACGATTTGAAACGAGCACTGTACCAAAAATTGCTTTCGCTTGAAACATCTTTTTATGACAAAAACAATTCAGGAACAGTCGTACAAAGATTTTCAACTGATGCCGACACCGCTTGCACAGGGCTTTTAGATAATTTCAGACTTTTTGTTTCAAGATTTTTCTCTTCTCTTTCCTTGATTGGTGTGCTCATCTATAACTCATGGCAACTTTCCATTATTGCCATTATCGTCTTAGTTTGTGCTTTATTACCACTTTCTCAAGTTCGCCGTAGAATTAAGGGTGTGATTAGTAAATCTGTGACCGAAGCTTCAACAATTGTTAAAAATTACAATGAAACTTTTTCAGGCAACCAAACAATCGCCTCTTATAACTTACAAGAAAGTGCATATAATAAATTTGACAACACGCTGAAAAATCTTTTCAAACTCAGTATGAAAATGATTCAAAGAACTGGCTGGATGACCCCAATGATGCACATTGCTGTTTCAATTGGAATTGGTGGCGTAATTGGTTATGGAAGCTATCTCATCACAACAGGAACAATCACAAGCGGAAACTTCGTTTCATTCATCACCGCACTCATTATGCTTTATGGACCAATTAAAAGCATCGGCAAAAACTTTAGCAACGTTCAAGTTTCTTTTCTTGCCATTGAAAGAATTTCAGACATTCTAGATATTGAACCAACCATTTATGACAAAGAAAATGCCAAAGAAATTAAGGGTGTTGAAAAACAAATTGAATTCAAAAATGTTTGGTTTGAATATAAAGAAGGAACGCCTGTTTTAAAAGGAGTGAACTTCAAAGCCAGAAAAGGAACAACAACTGCCTTGGTTGGAAATTCTGGTGGCGGAAAATCTACCATTGTGAACCTGATTCCTCGTTTTTATGACGTTCTTAAAGGTGAAATTTCCATTGACGGCGTCAACATCAAAGACATTAAATTAAAATCACTCCGTGAAAACATTTCTGTTGTTTTCCAAGACAATTTTTTATTTGACGGAACTGTCAGAGAAAATATCTTATTAGGAAAAAAAGGGGCAACAGAAGAAGAAATAAATCAGGCATTAAAAATGGCTTTTCTAGATGATTTTGTGAGCGCTTTAGATAATGGGCTAGATAGCGAAATCGGTGAGAGAGGGGCGCAACTTTCAGGCGGACAAAAACAAAGACTGGCAATTGCTCGTGCATTCATTAAAGACGCTCCAATTGTTATCTTGGACGAAGCAACCTCTGCATTAGATAATAAAGCGGAAGCCGTTGTGCAAAAAGCCATTGAAAACTTGATGAAAGACCGCACGGTGTTTGTCATTGCCCACCGCTTGTCAACCGTTCAAAATGCGAATAATATTTTGGTTGTGAATGATGGCGTTATTGTTGAAGAGGGCTCTCATGAAACCTTAATGAAAGACAGTAAAGGGGCATATCTCTCCCTTTATAATGCTCAATTTAAAAGCAAAACAGTGAAGAAGAAATAAAATAACAGTTGAAACTCCCCTTAATATGTGACAAAATAGACAAAGATAATATTATAAAGGAATTGCAATGAGAAAAAATATATTTATTGTAAGTCAAAAAGGGTTGAATCCATCCTATAATCAGTGGGCTAAGGAAGCTGTCGAAGAATTTATGGATATGTTTCCCGATTATAAAAATGATTATCCAATCTCTAACCTCGGAAACTGGAAGAGCAATAAAGCAACCATAAACAAATTTGATTATCTAAGGTTACCCGCAGAGGAAAGAAAGCTTGCTATTCCAATGACTGATGGCAACTATTTAGCACCTTATGAAAGTATGGACTGGACAATTGCAATAGCAAAAACATCAGCTTTCTTGAAAGACCGCCCAAACCAAATGAATGCGAGTTTGATTTTAGACCTAATGGATAAAGATCCAACCGTTCAAAAATTTCCACAAATCGCCATAAACTTAGTGAAAGACGACATATTTGCTACAACAAACGGAGAACCCAATAACTTTGTTTATGGGCTAGGACGTTTCGACGGTGGAATGGTGCTCTCTACACACAGATATGAGCAACAATATGGCAACACCCCCTTAGCAATGAAAGAAGTTATCAAAACGATTGTTATGCATGAACTGGGACATATCTTCGGAGCTACAGTTGAAGGCCGTAATAATGTATCTAATCGAGATGGTTATGGTCAGCACTGTAATTGTCCGGATTGTATCATGAGAAGCGATAGTGTCGCCAAGAGTGATAGACTAACTAACGACAGGCTTAAAAACAAAAGAAACAATAAACCACCTCTTTGTAAAGAATGTCAGGCAATGGCCGAGGCTCAAATGGCTCAACTAAGCGGAAATTCACAAAAAATCTATAAAGCTACGAATAACTTTAATCGGATAACAAATGAAGTTCAACGCAGAAGATAAATAACATGATAAGAATCTATTTGCTCTTTACTACCCTCTTGGGCTTAGAAAACCGTTTTCTTGGTCAAGTGTCGGAAATAGAGTGAATTTGAAAGAAAGGAAAATTTTAGCGTAGAATAACTACGTGAATTTTCCTTTACTTGATAAATTTGCTCTAGTTACCCTCTTGAGCATAGAAAACCGTTTTCTTGGTCAAGTGGCGGAAATAGAGTGAATTTAAGAGAAAGAGAAGTTTAACATAAAACAACCACATAAAGTTCCTCAGCTAATAAATTGCTCTTTGCTACCCTCTTGGGCTTAGAAAACCGTTTTCTTGGTCAAGTGTCGGAAATAGAGTGAATTTGAAAGAAAGGAAAATTTTAGCGTAGAATAACTACGTGAATTTTCCTTTACTTGATAAATTTGCTCTAGTTACCCTCTTGAGCAAGAAAACCTTGGGATTGCATTGAATAAAAGTTATAATAAACCCCTTTTTTGCGCACGAGAGAAGTGTGACTTCCTTGCTCGACAATTTGACCACTATCCATGACCACGAGCTTGTCCATTTCTCTGAGCGTTGATAGGCGGTGTGCAACGGCTATTACCGTTTTGCCTTGCATTAGGGTCTTTAATGATTCTTGAATGAACTTTTCACTTTCACTATCTAGTGCTGACGTTGCTTCATCTAAAATAAGAATTGGTGCATTTTTCAAAATGGCACGAGCAATGGCGATTCTTTGACGCTCCCCACCAGAAAGCATCACGCCTCTTTCACCAACTTTGCTTTGATAGCCTTGTGGAAGTTTAGAGATGAAATCATGGCAGAAAGCTTTTTTAGCTGCTTCAAAAACATCTTCATCTGTTGCTTTCAAGTTTCCATAACGAATATTTTCCATAATCGTACGGTTAAACAAACTTGGGTCTTGAGGAATGAGGGCAATGGCTTCTCGAAGACTATCTTGCGTCACTTTTGCAATATTTTGTTGCCCAATTAAAATCTCACCTTTTTGAACATCATAGTAACGAGAAAGAATTTTAACCAAAGTCGATTTCCCTGCACCAGAATGTCCAACAAGCCCAACTTTTTCACCTTGCTTAATGGTGAGATTGAAGTTTTCGAAAAGGGGTTCCGTTCCTTTATAGTGATAAAGAATATTATTAAATTCAATATCCCCACCATTTAAATCTAACTTTTTTGCGCCTTTAACATCAACGATATCATAAGGTTTTGAAAGGAGTTCCAAGCCATCTTTAATTCCGCCATAGTGCTTAAAAAATTGCATAAAGCTTTGTGTAAAATGCAGATAAACCCCTGTTAACGAATAAACCAAAGACTGAATCAGCACAAACTGACCGACCGTAATTTCACCCTTATACCAGTAATAAACAGGTAAAAAAACAAAAGCAATTTGAACTGCTGCACGCACAATGCCTTGAGCAAGATAAAGCTTTCCAAACTGCATGGTTTCAACACGCTCTGCTCTGGCAAAACTTTTAACCGAAGAAAAGAATCTTCTTTTTTCATATAGATAATTACTAAAGCTTTTCACTAGTCCAGCATTGGTAATGCTATCCACCAACATCCCTTGTGCTTCAGAATTTTTATTTGCTCTGGCTTCAGAATAAGGAGAAATCTTCTTACTTAAATGATAAACGACTAAAACATAAATCACATTCATCAAAAGCATAAACATTGCCATAGGTAGATGAATATCTGCAACAAAAAACAATGTTAAAGACACAGAGAAAACAGGATAAATAAAGCCCCATAAAATGTGAAAATAAATGTCATAACCATTATCCACAATGGTTTTCACCTTATTTGAAACATTCCCAGCCATTTCTTCTGAGAAAAAAGCAGTTGAATGCTTATGCGTAAAGAAAAACAAATCTTTATACATATAGCTCACATAAACTGGCAAAGATTTAGCTTCAAAAAAGATGATTGAATCATAACTTATTCTGTGAAAAACCATCATCAAGGTTGAAAGTCCAACAAGAACAAGGGCTTTATGATATGGCTCTGCACTTGGGTCACCTGCAGAAATCACATCAACAATCTGCGAACCATAATACATAAACATTCTAAAAAAAACTTCTCCGCAAAAAATGCAGAGCAAAACAGCAACAAACAAAAATTTTATCTGAGAAATATATTTCCACAGAAACTTAAAAACATTCTTTTCCATTTAACTTCTTCTTATTTTTTATCTTTTCTTTTTTTCAATCTGGTGAGTTTATCGCTCACAATTGAGGTGTCTTTGCCGGTTTTTGCCAAGCGTTCATACATCCTCTCAATTTCTTTTTCCAAATAAGCCTCTTCAATTTCCCGAGCAAGTTCTTCTTGTTGCTCATCCGTGCCATTTTGTTCAATATCATCAATATAGTCATTAATCTCTTCAACATGAACCAAGCTATTATTCTTTTTCTTTAAGAAATATGGCAATTCATAAATCAACTGGCGTGCATTTGCATAAGCCTCATTTGAATTTTCAGGTTTTTTATATCTCAATTTCAAAAGTCTTAACACAATTCCCAATTCAAAATTATCATCAACCACAATGAAAGGAATAGGGTTTGCAAAGCCTTCAATGGAAATATGTTTCAAATATTCTACCAAATGATGAAAGAACCCGTCAATATTATAAAGGATAAACGGTTTCAAACCAATAAACCCATCTTGCATTGCCACACAGTCATAAGCAAGTTCGTCCAACGTGCCAACGCCCCCAGGGGCAAAGACCACAAAATCAGCATTTAAAAGCTTGTTTTTTCTATCTTCTAAGGTGTCAGCAACAACTATATTTTCAATTTTATTGACCAGTTCATCTGAACTTTCATAAAGAGAATAATATTCTTTTGTTGTAATGGCATTAATTGGCAAAACTAAATCTTCATATTTCTTTTGTTTTTCACGCCAACCATCAATCACGCCACGAGCCACAGCTCCCATAATGCCTGAACTAGATAAACCAAAGTCAAGTTTCATGCCCATTTTAACAATTAGACGCCCAAGGTGATAAGATTCTTCAGTATAAACCTCTCCCTTTCCGCCTCTTGCACCACCAGCAACAAAAACTCTTAATCCATCTTCTTTGTTGGATTTTTTAAATTCAGAAACAATCTGCTCAATATTTCTTTTATCTGTGTGCTTAATAACCATAAACAACCCTTTTCAGAACCTATAATGGATCAATATCGCCCTTTGCCTGATTGGCATAAAATTCATCTGCAAATGCTTGCAACTTGTCTTCTTGAATGGCGTTTCTCAACCCTTTCATTAAATCTTGATAATATTGAATATTATGCCAAGTTAAAAGCATTATAGCAAGCACTTCATTACATTTTTGCAAGTGGTGAAGATAGGCTCTTGAATAGTTCTGACACAAAGGACAAGAACAACCTTCTGCCAACGGTCTATGGTCTTCACGGTGACGTGCATTTCTAATATTAACTGTACCATATTTTGTGAAAGCCTGAGCCGTGCGACCAGAGCGAGTTGGCATCACGCAGTCGAACATATCCACCCCACGCAAAACCGCTCCCACGATGTCATCGGGGCGACCAACGCCCATTAAATAACGAGGTTTATCTTCCGGCAACATAGATGGTGCATAGTCCAAAACTTTGAACATCTCTTCTTGACCTTCACCCACTGCCAAACCACCGATTGCATAACCATCAAAGCCAATTTCTCTGAGTTTATCTGCAGATTCCTGACGTAAATCTTCAAAAACATTTCCTTGTTGAATCCCAAACAAGCCATAACCTTCTCTGTCAACAAAAGCCTCTTTGCTTCTTTTTGCCCAACGCATTGACATTTTCATTGAATCTTGAGCTTGCGTATAAGTGGCAGGATAAGGGGTGCATTCGTCCAAACACATGGTGATATTTGAATCAAGCTTATGTTGAATTTCCATAGATTTTTCAGGCGTTAAAAAGAATTTCTTTCCGTCAACGTGCGACTTAAAAGTTACACCTTCTTCCGTCAACTTACGAAGCCCTGACAAGCTCATCACCTGAAACCCACCTGAGTCCGTCAAAATTGGTTTATCCCAGTTCATAAACTTATGCAAGCCACCCATTTTTTCCACCAAGTCTGCTCCTGGGCGGAGCATTAAGTGATAAGTGTTTCCAAGTAAAATCTGAGCACCTGTTGAGGCAACGGATTCTGGCATCATCGCTTTAACTGTTCCCGCTGTTCCAACAGGCATAAACGCAGGCGTGTCAATTGTTCCATGCTTTGTATGGAGTTTTCCAAGTCTGGTCTTTCCAGTTTTTTTCAAAACTTCAAATTTAAGTGACATAATCTTTTCCTTATTAAAAATATGGTCAGAATATGCCAGAAAACCAAGATTTAAGCAAGAAAATTTTGCATCAAAAAAAGACGGTCAAAAACCGCCTTTTTATTTTTTTATTCTTCTTCAGCAATGAGTTCTTTATCAATTGCATATCCTGTGGCACGAACTGTGCGAATATAATCAGGGCCATAGTCATTGAGCGACTTTCTAAGACGACGAATGTGCACATCAACCGTGCGAGATTCAACATAAATATTATCCCCCCAAACACTCTTTAACAAAACTTCACGAGAAAAAACTTTTCCTGGGTTTTCTAAAAGCATTTTAAGAAGTCTGAATTCGGTTGGTCCGAGGTGAATATAATTTTCGCCTCTGAAAACTTTTTTCTCCACCAAGTCCATTCTAATATCTTCAAAGATAATTTCTTTTTGAGGAATAATTTCAGGAGAACGACGTAAATTTGTTTTCACTCTTGCCATTAATTCAGGAATGGAAAAAGGCTTGGTCACATAGTCATCAGCACCAGAAGTTAAGCCCTTAATTTTATCATCTTCCTCACCTTTAGCCGTGAGCATAATCACTGGAATGCTTTTAATGTCTGGCTTGCTACGAATGAGTTTTAAAATTTCAATCCCCGAAAGTTCTGGCAACATCCAATCTAGCAAAATCACAGATGGACAGTTTTTCTCAACTTCAACGACAGCTTTGTTTCCACGAGATTCCCAAAAAACTTCATAGCCTTCTTTTTCAAGGTTATATTTCAACAATAAAGCTAACGCTTCTTCGTCTTCAATAATCATCACGGAATATGCCATCATTGCCTCTCTTTCACATTTTGGAGAATTTTAGCAAATTTGTCTTAAAATTACCTTAAAGCTTCCATGTTCTCTTTATATTTTCCACCAACCAGAACTGCTGTTCCCGCCACTAAAATATCAGCCCCTGCAGAAACACACTCTTGCGCAGTCATTGGATTAACCCCACCGTCAACTTCAATTTCAATGTCATAGCCTTTAATCATTGACTTAATTCGAGCAATTTTTTCCAACTGAGAAGGGATAAAATCTTGCCCCCCAAACCCAGGATTAACCGTCATCACCAAAATCAAATCAAGTTTATCCAACACATATTTCAAAACTTCTTCGGAGGTTGACGGATTAAGGGAAACGCCCGCTTTTTTACCCAAACTTTTAATAAGACTTAAAGCCCTGTCAAGATGTTGCACCGTTTCAGCATGAATAGTGATAATATCAGCACCCGCATCCGCAAACCAAGGAATCATCTCCATTGGATTTGTCACCATCAAATGCACATCAAACGGAAGTCTTGAATATGGTCTTAAACTTTTAACAAGTTGAGAACCAAACGTGATGTTTGGAACATAGTGACCATCCATAACATCAAAATGTATCATATCAGCCCCCGCGTTTTCCAGAGCTTCAACCTCTTGACCAAACTTTGCATAATTAACTGATAAAATGCTTTGAGAAATTTTAACCATCATAAAACCCCATTTCTATTTTCAACATAACTCAAATATAATTCATCTTGGAAGAAAATTCCAGATAAATCATTTTAACCTTCAAAAACCTCTCCACCAATAAGCGGTTCGCTCACCCCTGTTGTTGACGGAAAACTAATCGGCAACATATTCAGTCTGCGAACTGCCAAAAAGGCTGCGCACCCTGCATCAATTGCATCAACATTCATTTCTACTTCACTCGGAATTAACACTCGAATATCTGACAATTTCTGACGAACAAATCGAACCAATGTTGGGTTTTTTGCTCCCCCACCACAAAGCATTATTCTATCGGGAACTTCAGGAACAAACATCAACAAAGAATAAGCAATTGCTTCTGCCACAAAGGCTGTGACTGTTGCAGCCCCATCCTCAAGAGAAAGCCCCTCCAAATGTTCCAATTTTTCAGCAAAGATATTTTTTTCCATAGATTTTGGCGGATAAAGAGCTAAATATTTATGCTTCATCAAAGTTGCTAAAATTTTCTCGTCAACTTTTCCCGTAATGGCTAGTTTGCCATTATAGTCCATATTCATTCCCGCTTTTTTATAAACCCATTCATTAATCGCAGAATTTGCAGGACCACAGTCGAAAGCCATCATCTCGCCATGTGACCCAAACCATGTAATACTCGAAATTTCACTCAAATTCACCACTGCAGCGGGCTTTTCAACTTCTGCTGTCAATGCCCCATAATATGACGGGGTGAGAGGATATCCCTGACCGCCAGAGATAATATCAGCACGGTGGAAATTTCCCACAACTTTAATGCCTAAAGTTTGAGCAATTTTTCGAGGGCTGACAATTTGTTGGGTTAAACATGCTTGAGGATTGTGACAAAGCAAAATTCCTTCAATGCCAATCACATCAATCTCACTGCCATGCTCACTCATAAAATCTTTAATGATTTCAATATAAAAAGCTGTCACTTCTTGCTCAATTTCCAAAACAAGTTCGGCATTTTCTTCAAGCACCAAACCATTTTCCGTAAGCTTTCGAAGTCTTTCTTGCAACTCTTCCCCATAAGGGATTTTTTGATGTGCTAAAAACTCATAAACATCAACGCCGTCCGTTGAAATCAACGACAACTCAACATCATCAAAAGAACTAACGCTCGTCAGCCCCAGAGCCTTCATCGGCTTAATTAAATTCATATATCACCCTAAAAAACACTATCCATTTCTTAATCATAAGAAAAACTGATTAATTGATGATTAATTCCAGAAGATTATTCGTGTCTTTCCAACGCAATTTTGCCTTATTTGCCATAATATATTCAAACCCGACAGGTTTTAAGTTTTTTTCCTCAACCTTATGAACCGTTTGCGTTTCAAAACTGATAAATTGTTCATCACCTAAATGATTATCAAAAATAACAATCCAATTTCCAGAAGAAAGCGGAAAATAATATTTCTCCCCGTCGCTTAAGGCGCTTGAAAAAGTTGCTTTTTGCTTTGCCTCATCCGAATAAACAAACGTCACGATAACTTGATATGTCTGGCTATCCCAACGGCTGGTAATGGAAACAGGCTTAATTGTCACCTTCGGCATCATCTCAACGGCATAATCAAGCATTGTTTTGCCCGTAAACAAAGACGAAATCGAAAAACTTAACCCAAAGAAAAAAGACACAAAAAACAAAATTTTTTTCATCATACCCTCCAATAAGAAAATATTAGGAACAACGCCAAACAAAAGAAACCTTTTTCTTAGATATATCCTCAAAAACTTTGTTGCATATTGGTTTTTTATGGAATAATATTCAAAAGGTTTAAACAATTTAACAAAAATAAGGAAAGGGAAAATGTCACATTTCAAATCTCAGTTTTTTAACCTGATGGTTGAACGCGGTTTTTATAAGTCATGCACAAATGAAGATGGGTTTGATACTTATCTTTACGAATGCGAAAAAAGCGGAACACCTGCGGTTGGCTATCTGGGATCTGACCCAACTGGTGACAGTCTGCACGTTGGACACCTTGTTCCTTTGATGATGATGAGATGGTTTCAAAAACTCGGCAACCAACCAATTTTGCTCGTCGGCGGTGCAACGGCTCGCATTGGAGACCCTTCAGGCAAAGATAAACTTCGTCCTTTTTTGAGCGAAGAACAGCTTCAACATAACGTTGACGGCTTGCGTCATTCTTTCGGCAAGTTTGTAAAAATGGGCAACGGCAAAACAGACAGCTTTTTTGTTGACAACTGGGACTGGTTCCAAAACATCAACTATCTCAATTTTTTAAGAGATGTCGGCACATATTACACTGTCAATAGAATGCTCACGCTTGATTCTGTTAAATCAAGATTGGAACGTGAACAACCAATGTCTTTCTTAGAGTTCAATTACCAACTTTTGCAAGGCTATGACTTCTGCGAACTTTACACAAAATATGGTTGTCGTTGTCAGCTTGCTGGTGACGACCAATGGGGCAACATCACTTCTGGAACAGAACTTGGCAGACGTCGTAACAATGTTGAACTTTTCGGCTTCACAACCCCAATTATCACAGACAGTTCTGGCAAAAAAATGGGGAAATCCGAAGGCAATGCCGTATGGATTAATGAAGATAAACTCCCAACATACAACTACTACCAATATTTCAGAAACATTGGAGATGCTGACGTTGAAAAATGTTTGAAAATTTACACAGACTTGCCAATTGATGAAATTAACCGTTTAGCTGCTTTGAAAGACCAAGAAATTAATGAAGCTAAAAAAATTCTTGCTTTTGAAGCCACAAAAATTTGCCGTGGTGAAGCCGAAGCAAAACAAGCCCAAGAAACGGCTATTGCTGTTTTTGAACAAGGGCTTGCGGGCGGAGAATTACCTCAAATTGCTTTCGTTGACGGCATGAGCATTTTAGATGCCTTTCTTGAAATTGGCTTTGTTGAAAGCAAAGGCGAAGCAAGAAGACTTGCCAAACAATCTGGCTTGAAGGTCAATGATGTTGTGGTTGATGAAAATTATAAACTCACTGCTGCAGATAAAGTTGATGGCAAAATCAAAATTTCTCAAGGCAAGAAAAAACACGGCATTATTGCCTAACTAAAAACACTTTTTGAAAAGCCGAGGTTATGCTCGGCTTTTTTTTATTTTCTAAAATTAGCTTGATATTTTGCTGTGTAAAAACTAAATTATAAGGAGGTTGAAAAGAGGCTTAGATGGATAATTTACCTGAACTGAGAGACATTCACCTCCCAAATGGAGTTTCATTTTTCCCACCAGCATATGGTTGGGGAGTTATTTTGTTTGGCATAATTTGCCTCATTATCTTCTATGAGCTTTGGCGCATTGCCCAACAAAAAAGCAAAAAAAGATACGCCTTAAAAGTTCTTTCACAGCTCGACCAAAAAAACATCATTGCTTCTGCTGTGACCATTTCTGAGCTTTTGCGTCGCATTTGCGTTTATAAATTTCCTCAAGCCAGCTCCCTTTATGGCAAAGATTGGATTGCTTTTCTCAATCAAAAGACTGAACAAACTGCCACAGCAAATACCGCAGAACTTTTGATGAATGCCCCCTATCTCAACCAAGAAACGTCTGCTTTTTCCAAGCATGACCTTGAAGATTTAATCCTTTTCAGTAAAGACTGGATTGGAGAAAACTTATGATAATTTTCGCTTTTCCGCTTGCCTTTTTGCTGTTGTTTTTACCTCTTTTGGTGCGAATTTTGCCACCGCTAAAAGGAATGCATGGAGATGCGTTACGTGTACCAAAAACATATTTTGAAAAAATTAAAACCTTGAAACAAAAAAGCATTGGCTCGTTAACCCTTTCTCTAAATGAAAAACACATTGAAAAACTCAAGCTCGGTTCACTATTCATTATTTATGTGCTTCTCGTAACCGCACTGGCACGTCCGCAAATCGTTGGGGAGCGTTTCCCAATAAAGTCTGAAAGCCGAGAAATTTTAATAGTTATGGACATTTCGACCTCTATGCTTGAAAGAGATTATAAGCTCAATAACCGCCCAACAGACCGACTTACAGCCGTTAAGAAAGTTGCCTCAGACTTCATTCGCAAAAGAACAAATGATAAAATTGGGCTGATTCTGTTTGGCACAAATGCTTATCTTCAAGCACCAATCACCTCCGACCGAGCCTCTGTTGAGAAAACACTTCTGACAATGGACGCGGGCATGGCAGGAAACTCCACCGCCATTGGTGATGCTCTCGGATTAGCCCTTAAAACCTTGAAAGATGATGAAAAAAAAGACAAGAAAAGCATTATTTTACTCACGGATGGTGAAAACAATGATGGAAGCCTAAACATTGCCGATGCCATTGAACTGGCAAAAAAAGAAGGCATCAAGGTCTACACCATTGGGGTTGGAACGCAAGAACAGATTGTTCAGTCTATGTTTGGCATCAACATCAATTTTGGCAGACAAAGTGACCTTGATGAAAAAAGCTTGAAAGAACTCGCCAATGTCACAGAAGGGACATATTTCAGAGCAGATAATATGCAAGACCTTGAAAGAATTTATCAACTTATTGATGATATGGAACCAACAACCAATGAAGATAAAATAGTGCAAAATGTTGAGGAAGTTTTCTATCTTCCGCTCATCTTTGCTGTTTTATTCAGCTTCATTTTAATCCTAAGCTTGAGGAAAATAAAATGAATGAATTTATAGAAAATTTTCATTTTTTACGCCCTCTGTGGCTTTTGCTTCTCATTTTGCCAATTTTGTTTTATTTCAAATATTACAAAGGGGCAAAAAATAAATCAGCATGGGAAAAAGTTTGCGATAAAAATTTGCTTGCATTTTTGCTGATTAAAGGAAGCTCTAAAACCCGAAAAAGCATTGGTTACTTGGCAATGACAGCTATTATAACCAGTCTAATTGCCATCTCTGGCCCCACATGGCAGAAAAAAGAAGTGCCAAGTTTAAGCCCTGAAAATCCTACTATGATTCTGCTTAACTTATCGACAGATATGTTACAAACAGATGTCAAACCTAATCGCCTTGAAGCAGCAAAATATAAAATCATTGACCTTTTAAAAGAGATTAAATTTGCCGAAGTTGGACTGATTGTTTATAGTGATGAACCTTATCTCATCTCTCCAATCACAGAAGATGTGGCACTTATTTCAAACCTTCTCCGTGCGATTGACACAGACATTGTGCCAACCAATGGCGACCGTCTTGATAGAGCCATTAACCTTGCCACAGAAAGCTTAAAAAATGGAGATTATCCATTAGGAAACCTCATCATTTTCACACCTGACGTCAGCCAAAAATTAGACTTAGTCATTAAGGAAACGCAAAATGCCTATGCAAAGGGATATGTCACAAGCTTTATCAATATGAGCGTTGAAGATAATGAAAAATTAGAGCATATTGCCAAAGTCAGTCATGGGACATATCAAAAATATACCATTAACGACCAAGACATTGATGCAATTGCCAAACAGGCAAATCAAAAAGTGAACGACATCTTGAAAAAGAGTGAAAACTTAAGCACTCTGTGGCAAGACTTCGGCTATTTCTTAGTCATCATTCCATTATTTTGTTGTTTGTATTTCTTCCGCCGAGGGGTATTTGTTTTTATTCTTGTCTTTGGTTTTTCTAACATTGCTCACGCTGGCTTTTTTGAAAATGCCAATCAACAAGCTTTGAGATATTTTCAGCAAGGACGTTTTGAAAAAGCTTCTGAAACATTTAAAAATTCAAACTGGAAAGCTTCCTCATATTATCGCCTGAACGACTTTGAAAAGGCAACGCAAGAATTTGCCAAAGACAACTCAATTGAGGGATTTTACAATCAGGGAAATGCCTTGGCAAAATCTGGAAAAATTGAAGAAGCAATCAAAAAATATGAAGAAGTTTTAAAACAAAACCCTGAACATGAAGATGCAAAGTTTAATTTGGAATATTTAAAACAACAACAAAACCAGCAGAATCAAGAAAATCAAGACAATAAAGAAAATCAGGATAATCAAGAAGACCAAAAGAACAATCAATCTTCTGCTCAACAAGATTCAAACCAACAAAATGAGCAAAAAAACCAAGAGCAACAAGAGGGAAATAATCAAGAACAAAAAGACTCTCAGCAACCTCAACAAGGGGAAAAAGATAATCAACCACAAAAGTCCGAACAAAATCAAAAAAAACCAATCAACCCCTCTGAAAGCCCAGAAGAAGAAAGCGAACTAGAAGGCAAACAAAAAACTGAGGAAGCACAAAAAGACGGCGAAGAAGATTGGAGCGAAGAACGTCAGGCACGAGAACAGCAATATCGCGACATTCCAGAAGATCCGGGTGGACTTCTTCGAGCATTCATCTATAAAGAACATCTGAAAAATCGTTATCATGAAAATAATTCATCGAGGTAAAAAATGAAAAAAATAATTTTTATAATAGCACTTTCTTTTTCTTTCATTTCGCAGGCTTGGGCAGACAGCTTCACAGCTCAAATCAACCGTGACAAAGTAACAACGGATGAAGTTTTCCTGCTAACTTTAACCCATAGCGGTAAACCTACCTCAGATGAACCAGATTTATCTGTTCTAAAAGCGTTTAATGTTTTTTCTTCTTCACAAATTCTCAACCAAAAGAATGACAATGGTGTTAAAACTTATGAGCAAGAATGGCAACTTGCCCTTTCTTCAAGCCATTCAGACGGAAAAATCACAATTCCATCAATTTCATTAGGAACACTGAAAACTTCTCCAATAACACTCACCATTGACAATAACATTTCAAATTCAGAGGTTTTAACAGAAAGCGAAGGAAATCAGAAAAAAGTTGAAACCCCTCAACATTCTGTTCAAACAAAAGTTTCAAATGAAAATCCATATGTTCAAGAACAAGTCATTTATGAAATTATTTTGAAAGACACAGGAAACCTACAAATTTCTGAGCCATATTTCAATGAAGAAAGCAAACAAGATTGGACAATTAAGCCATTTGGTGACCCTAGCTTAAACATCGTTAACGAGAACGGAAAAAACGTTCGAGAAATAAGTTTTCATTACGCTCTCTTTGCACAAAAAAGTGGCAAATTAAACTTACCTAAAGCGCAGATTTCTGGCTTTTACATTCAACAAGATAATCATAATAACCTCAATGACTTTCACAACAATGCTTTCAACGCTCTTTTTCAAAATACGTTTGATGTTTCAAGCATTTTTGCAAGAAAAATTCCAGTAAGACTTACCACTCCCCCTCAAAACATTAATGTCTTGAGCATTCCAGAAAATTATTCTCAGAAATGGTGGTTGCCAGCAAAAAAAATTACGCTTAGTTCAAAATGGGAAACCCCGAAAGAAAATTTCAAAGTTGGCGAAGCCTTAAACCGTAAAATTTTTATTGAAGCTGTGGGGTTAACGGAAAGCCAATTACCAAACCTTGAGTTCCCTCAAATCGCCAAAACCAAGCAATATCCAGAAAAAGCAATAAACACATCTTACCTTCGTGAGAAGAATATTGTCACTGTTTCGGAAATAACAAACGTCTATATTCCTAATCAAACAGGTGAATTGACTTTGCCAGAAATCTCTCTCACTTGGTTTAACACACAAACTAAAAGCTTTGAAAAAGCCACATTACCAGCCGAAAAAATCTGGATTAAAAATAATCCTCTTTTTGAAGAACCAACCCCAACAACGGTGGAAGATGTCATAGCTGATACGGATATTTTAAGCACTCAAAACACAGCTGAAACACCAAGCGAACAAACATCTTCAAAAACAACAGACTATCTTCTGTTAGGCGGAGTTTTGTTTATTGGCATCATTATTGGCTTGCTCGCCCACAAACACCCTCAAAAGAAAAATGCAACAAAACAAAGTTTGAACAATGGGGATATGAAAAAAAATGTCATTCAGGCAGCACAACTCAAAGACCTGAAACTTCTGAGAGAAAGCCTCATTTTGTGGGCAACGAGACGCTATCAAGACAACAAAATTTTGAACCTTCACAATGTGATGACTTACACCAAAAACAAAGACTTTGAAAAAGAGTTAGAAATCCTTTCCGCCACGCTCTATGCTAAAGATATTCAAGAATGGAATGCAAAGGCGTTCATAAGGGCTTTTGAGAAAGAAAATAAAAATCGTATCACGGGTATAAAACCTAATCAAATATTGCCAAATTTGTATAAATAATCTAGGATAAGGCAAAATTCAACCTTAGGAGAACTAAAATGAAAAGAGTGATGCTTATTGCCTTAACAATGACACTTGCCGCTTGTGCGAGCGAAACAAAATATCGTAACACAATGGAAAGTCTCATCGGCAGAAACCAAAGCGATGTTGAGTTCAAACTCGGCAAACCAGACATTGATTATAGAGAAGGCAAAATGACCTATATCTATTATCAAAAAACCAACGAAGCAAATGCTTACACAATCCCTTTTGTCGGCATGAAATGTATGACAAAAATCACGCTCAATGATCGCCAAGTTGTGAGTGGATATGAATATAACGGCGTCTGTGTTGAAAGAGAAAAATCTAGATAAACTCTCTTTCAAAATATGAAAGGAATAAACTATGACAACACAAAATTGTCCAAAATGTGACAGTGAATATACTTACCATGATGGCAACATTTTTGTTTGCTCTATGTGTGCCCACGAGTGGGACGAACATTCTGTGGCATCTGATGACGACATCGTCAAAGATGCTCACGGAAACATTTTGCAAGACGGAGACACTGTCGTTTTAATTAAAGACTTGAAGGTTAAAGGCTCTTCAAATGCAATCAAACAAGGAACCGTTGTGAAAGGAATTTTCCTGGTTAACGAAGCAGGACATAACATTTCTTGCAAAATCCAAGGGTTTGGTGCAATGAACCTTAAATCAGAATTCGTCAAGAAGGCATAAACGAATGGAACTCTATTTTATCACCAGTAACAAAGGAAAGGCTCAAACATTACAAAAGAGTTTTGAAATTGCAGGGTATGATAAAATTAAAATCATTCAAAAAGATATGAATCTGATGGAACCTCAAGCAGACACAGTTGCTGAGGTTTCCAGATTCAAAGCTGAAGAAGCTTATAAAAGTCTCAAAGCCCCACTTCTTGTTGAAGATGGTTCTTTTTGTGTTGAAGCCCTTGCTGGCTTCCCTGGGGTTTACACAAAATATGTTCTGGAAACAATTGGGGTTGAGGGCATTATCAAACTCATGCAAGGACAAACAAATCGCCAAGCAAAATTTGTGAGCTGTGCCACATTTGTTGACGAAAAAGGAAACGTTACACAATTTTTCAGAGATGACATTTTTTATGATATTGCCACAGAAATCAAAGATAAAACCTCTCCTTATGCTTGGTCTGAACTTTGGAAAGTGATTTACGTGAGAGAAAATCAAAAACACCTCTGCGACTTTTCAAAAGATGAATTGGATGAATATTACAGAACAATCGACCAAAAAGGCAGTTTGCAAAAATTTATGAATTGGTATATTGCAAAGCATCTAAAATAAGAAAGAGCAAATGCTGTTCCACTCCTTTATTAACTAGATAACGTTGAGATAAAACAACCTTCAAAATTTTAAGAATTAGTGCACCACAAAGCATCTAAAATAAGAAAGAATAAATTCTTTTTTATTTCTTTTGTTGATTTGATAGAATTGAGATAAAAAAACGTCCCTTTTACCCATTAATCCTTCCTTACCTTTTTTGCTTCCTTCCATTCACTAATACTTACTTACTTACTTACTTACTTACTTACTTACTTACTTACTTACTTACTTTTTTGCTCCTACCCTTTCTTGCTCTACTATTAATATTCATTCTCACATCAGTAGAACTTGGCATTACCACTATATCCTTGACCTTGACCTAAATTTTTTGCTCTGCACTCCATCACTCTCACCTCACCTCACCTTTTCCTTTCTTTTTACTTTTTTATTGTCATTTTCCTCTTTCAGCTTTCCTTGTCATTCCCAACTTGATTGGGAATCCTCCTTTATGGATATTCTGGTCAAGCCCGAATATGACACCTATGTCCTGTCATTACGAGTAAAACATATAGAAAACATATTCTCAAACCCTCTTTTGTCATTGCGAGCGAAGCGTGGCAATCCAATCAAATAATGAATCCTAATAGCAATATCTCTCCGCTCGGGCAGAGCCCTCGGTCGAGATGACATAAATTAATTATTGTCATTTCGAAATTGACAACGTCGATGAGAAATCCTGCCTTATTGTCTATATATTGTCATTCCTAGTCCCGCTTCCTGTAATTTCTCTCCACTTTGTCATTACTTCCCTTCCTCTATGTTACCCCCTTTTTCTCTTTGTCATTCCCGAAAATTCGGGAATCTATCTTGCTCCAACCCAATATGCCTATCTCTATGAAAACAAAAGATTTCCACCCCTTAAAAATAATTAAAAATATGTAAACTTTTTTCTTGACATTCACTAGCTAAAGGCGTATTCATAAGCCTGTCCTTATCGCGGGATGGAGCAGCCAGGTAGCTCGTCAGGCTCATAACCTGAAGGTCGTAGGTTCAAATCCTGCTCCCGCAACCATTGAAAATAAAGGCTTTGAGAGAAATCTCAAAGCCTTTTCTTTTGCTCTCATGGGGCACTTGTGGGGCAATTAGTAAAATTAGCCCGAAAAAATACCAAAACATAACAATAAAATATTTGACTTAAACCATAGCTTTGAGGCGTATTTTTGTGTCTTGTTGCCCCTTGAGTGCCCCATAGGTGATTTTGCAATAATATTATTTAATCAAAAACAATATATTAATGTTGTTTGACTATCAGCTTATAAAACTTATTGACATTTATTCTAGCTTATTTTAGAATCCTTTTATTGATTTTAGTTAATTGAATTTTGGGAGTCTAAAATGGCAAGTATAGAAAAAAGAATTTCATCAGATGGCAAAACTTCTTATCGGGTTAAGATTAGACTCAAAGGTTATCCGACACAAACGGCGACTTTTGATAAACTCACTTTAGCCAAAGATTGGGTTGCTAGAACAGAAACCAAAATCAAAGATGGAAAGTATTTTAGTGAGATTCAAGCTAGAAAATATCTTGTTTGTGAAATTATAGATAGGTATAAGCAAACAGTGCTTATTCATAAAAAGAGCATAAGACAAGATTGGGATAGTCAATTAAATTGGTGGAGTGATAAAATTGGGCAATATTCTCTTGCAGATGTTACGCCTTCTTTAATATCTCAAATGCGAGATGTTTTGCTTAAAGAAAATGGCTCAAGAGGTAAGCCTAGAAGTAATGCCACCATAAACCGCTATTTAACGACTCTACAATGTGTTTTCTCCATCGCCGTTAAGGAATGGGAACTTTTAGAGGTTAATCCCTTCTTTAGGGTTAAAAAGCTACAGGAGCCAAGGGGCAGAGTTCGTTTTTTGAGTGAAGATGAGCGAGAAAGATTGCTTGAAGAGTGCAAAAAGGCAAACAATCCTTATTTATACCCCGCCGTTATTGTTGCTTTGTCAACTGGAGCAAGAAAAATGGAAGTATTGGGCTTAAAGTGGGCTGATGTTGATTTAGAAAACGAAAGGGCGATTTTGCATGATACCAAAAACGGCGAAAGAAGGAGCCTCAATTTGCTTGGCGAGGTTAAGCGATTGGTTGAGGGGCTTTATAATATCAAGAGAAAAAAAGATATTTATGTTTTTCCTAGTATAGATGGCAAAAAGCCCTTTGATATAACCAGAAGCTGGAAAAAGGCGGTAAAAGATGCTGGGGTTGAAGATTTTAGATTTCATGACCTTAGACATACCACCGCAAGCTATTTGGCTATGAAGGGAAAATCTAGCGGAGAATTGGCAGAGGTTTTGGGGCATAAGACTTTGCAAATGGTGAAGAGATACGCTCACTTGTCAGATGCTCATAAAAAGACCCTAACCGCAGACATGAACGAAACAATTTTCGGAGGCAGGTAAGATGAAAACCTTTGTAGAATATAATAAGCCAGATGGCAAATGGGGCTGGTTTTATTTTTACAATCCAACAAGCGATGCCTTTGCTTATAAAACAACCTTTAGCGATGATAATATAACAATAGATAATTGGTGGGTTTGGACTTATCAAAAAATAGCACTTGGATTTTTATTTGGTGGAAATATAAAGAATTTCAATAAAAAAATATATCTTGATGAGCTTAATGATAAAATATCATACTGGAAAAAATTTGTAGAGCAAAACAAAGAACTGTCTTCAGCAGGCAGTTTTGATGCCGACCCTTTTCCTTGTGTTTTATATATGATATCTTCTAAAAATACACATCTTTCAAAATACGATGTACCTAAGAAAGAAATTGCCGCAATAACAATTTTATTGTTTATTGATATTATTATAAGGGACTGTAAATGTTTATATGTAGAAAATATAGTTTTTGTTTGCCATAGATTAGAGAATCTTTTAAAAATTGTTTATCCAGATTTTGACTTTGAAAAAAGACAATTTATTGAACATGGAAAAAAGAAAGGTGCTAAAAATAGAGAAAAATTTTTAAATGACTTTAGTTCTTTAGGCTTGGCAATCTTTGACGATGAGTTTAAATATGATGCAAGAATCTCTGTTATAATGACAAAATATAAAGTTGGTGAAACCACCGCAAAAAAATATTATAGCTTGATAAAAGATAAGTTATAAAAGCCTTCTTTTATCATTATAAAAGCCCCTTTCTAGAATTTTTTTAAAATTTGAAATCCTTTAAAACGAGGTTAAGCAACAATGAGTTGTGAAGCTTGCACATTAAAGGAGAAAATATCATGCAAGAAATTCAACAAAAGGCTTTGCCTTCAATTTTAACAATCAATGATTTTTGTAAAAAACACACTTTTTTAACGCCATCGGCTTTAAGAAACAAAATCTTTTATGGTTCACAAAATAGAATGGACGATTTTAAGGTAACTATAAAGCTGGGTAAAAGGGTTTATATCAATGAAAACAACTTCTTTTTGTGGCTAGATGCTATGAATGGGGGCTTGCATGGCTAAAGCATATAATTTGGGCATAATATCGGGCATATTGTGTTATACAATAGAAGATGTATGCAGTTTATATAATAAAAAGAAGCTTCACCCACAGACGGTTAGAAAATGGTTTAAGCAAGGCTTAAAAAGAATAGATGTCAAAAATCCACCGCTTGTTTTTGGTAGTGATTTAAAAGAGTTTTTAGGCAATCTGAACAATAGTAGAAAGACAGAGCTTGGTTTTGAAGAGTTTTATTGTCTTTCATGCAAGGAATCACATAAGCCCTATAAAAATGAGGTTTATATAGAACAAAACCAACAATTTATAAGAGCAAAAGCTGTTTGTTTTAGAACAAAAAATGCGATGGTTAAAAGTTATAAGTTGAGCGATTATCAAGAGCTAAAATCAAAATTCAATCTAGTTGATTTGTTGAGATTAAGTGATTCTTTAAATTCAACCTTAAAGACTCATAAATTAAGCAAGGCAGAAAAGGGCTTAAATGAGTCCGCAAAGCAGGAGTTTTTTAATTATGATAAATAACACAAAAACACAATATAACCCTAAGAATGAACGTATAAAACAAACCTATAAAAACTTTATTGCAAGAGTTGAGCAAAAAGATGAAAAAACAGTTTTTGCCAGCCTAAAGAATATCAGAGAGTTTGAGCTTGGTAATAATTTTATAAATTTTGAAAATGTTAATCCTGATATGATTTCAAACTATATAAAAAGCATGATAGCAAGAAAGCTTTCTTTGTCTTTTGTTTCTCATAATGTTAAGGCTTTGAAGGATTTTTATTTTTGGCTTGGCAGTCAAAATGGCTTTAGAAATAAAATAGACTATAACACCACCGCCCATTTTAGATTATCAAACAATCAAAGGCGAGAGGCGATGGCTTGTGAATATCAAGAAAGCTATGATTTAGAGGATATTCTTGCCACTATAAGACAAATGCCAGATAAAACGCTAACAGATAAGAGAAATAAGGCAATAATCTCTTTGCAGGCTCTTTGCGGGCTTAGGATATCAGAATTAAGAACTATTAAGATGAAAAACCTTAAATTTGATAGAGATGCCAACAATGACTTTGTTTTTGTAAGCCCAAAGGATATGAAGGTTAAGTTTGCTAAAACCCGCCATGCCTTTTTTATGCCTTTTGCGGAAGATATAAAAGCGAATGTTTTTAATTGGCGAGATGAGTTGATAAAAAGAGATTTTAAGGATAAAGACCCATTTTTTCCGATAATAAACGCAAGGTTTTCACAAAGTAATTTGTTAGAATCCAGTGTTTCAAAAGAAGAGATTTGTTCGAATACAACAATTTTAAGTGTTTTTAAGAAAAATTTTAAGGCGGTGGGGTTGCCATATTATCGCCCTCATAGTTTTAGGCATACAATAGTTAGGTGGGCAGAAAGGCAATCGCCAGAGTTTTTTAATGCAGTTAGTCAATCTTTGGGGCATAGTGATATCAAAACCACCTTTCAAGCCTATGGACAACTTCCACCAAGCAGAATAGGTGATATTTTGAAGAAGAAAGAGGGGTAATTTTAAAAATTTATAGACTTTTAAGACTCTTAGTTTATTATTTTTTATAAATATACTAAAAGGGGCTTAAAATGATAGAAAATATAATTGCTGAAATTAATAGTTTAACTTTGTTTTCTCAAGAAGAAAGAGATGCTATAATATCAAAGGTAAAAGAAAGAGAAACCAAAACTAAAAAGCAGGTAATTATCGAATGTTTGGTTCGCAAAACAGATATTGTTTTTACCCCTGAAGAAGCAGTTAGACAGCTATATCTTCAAAGATTGATAAATGTTTATGGTTATTCTACCTCAAGAATCAAGCTAGAACATGCTATTCATTTTGGAAGAGAAGTAAAAAGGGCTGATATTGTTATCTTTGAAGAAGAACGCCCCACAACTGAATATATTATCATAGAGCTTAAGAAATCTAAGCTTCTTGATGGTAAAAATCAACTTAAAAGCTACTGCAACGCCACAGGGGCAACAATGGCGGTTTGGAGCAATGGGCAAGCGATTTCTTATTATAATAGAAAAGACCCTAACTATTTTGAGGAAATTACCAATATCCCAACTTCTGCTCAAAAATTGCAAGATATTTTAAATGAGCCTTTTACATTAAAAGACTTGATTGTTAAGGATAAAATTTTAACAGACGGCAAGACTTTAAAGCAGATTATTGAAGATATGGAAGATGAAGTTTTAGCAAATGCTGGTGTTGATGTATTTGAAGAATGCTTTAAGCTTATATTTACCAAGCTTTATGATGAGATGTTATCTAAAAATGATAAAATCATTATAGAACATTTTTGCTCAAATAATAATCAAGAGCTAGATTATAAAGCTTATCAAGAAGAAGTTAAAAAAATAGATGATTCAAGATTTAGACAATTAGAGTTTAGAAATAAGAGCGAAACAGATTTAGAATTAAAAAGAAAAATTCAAGAGCTTTTTGATAAAGCAAAGGTTAAATGGAAGGGTGTTTTTTCAGAAGATGAAAAAATCAATCTTTCTCCATCGCATTTATCGGTTTGTGTTTCTAGCTTACAAGATATAAAGCTTTTTAACTCAAATTTACAAGTTATTGATGAGGCTTTTGAATATTTAGTGAATAAGTCTTCAAAAGGGGAAAAAGGACAATATTTTACCCCAAGACATGTGATTGATATGTGTGTTAAAATGTTAAATCCTAAAAAAGGCGAACACATGATAGACACTGCATCAGGTTCTTGCGGTTTTCCTGTTCATACAATATTTAAGATTACTGGAAAACTGTTTTCAAATGCAGATATTCCAGAAAGTGAAAAAGAAAGTGTTTTAAAAGTCTTTGGTATAGATTTTGATGAAAAAGCAGTGCGAGTTTCAAGAACGCTTAATTTGATTGCGGGCGATGGTGAAACAAACGTTTTGCACTTAAACACATTAGATTATGACCGTTGGCAAGAAACATTTAAAAGCAGAGAATGGTTAAACACCTATGGAACGGGATTAAAAAGATTAGAAGATTTGCAATCTAAAAAAGGCGATTTCAAAGAATTTAATTTTGATATTTTAATGGCAAATCCACCTTTTGCAGGGGATATAAAAGAAAGCCGAATTTTGCACAAATATAATTTGGGTTTTAGTGGAGAAGGCAATAAACAAAAAGCAAAGACAAAGGTTGGTAGAGATATTTTGTTTATTGAAAGAAACTTAGACTTTGTAAGAGCTGGCGGAAGATTGGCGATTGTTTTACCTCAAGGCAGGTTTAATAATACTTCAGACAAAGAGGTTAGAGAATATATTTCACAAAGGGCAAGAATTTTGGCGGTGGTTGGTTTGCATGGCAATACTTTCAAACCTCATACAGGCACAAAAACCAGCGTGATTTTCTTGCAAAAATGGAATGATGACAATTTAGACCCAAAATATTATTGCCCAAAGGTTGAAGATTATCCTATTTTCTTTGCTGTTTCTGAAAAAGGTGGAAAAGATAATTCTGGTGAATATATCTATTTAAAAGATGAGTTTGGCAATAAAAAAATGGACTCTCACGGACACTATATTGTAGAGCATGACCTGCATAATCAAGGCGGAGAGTTGACAGATGGTATTGCAGAAGCCTTTACAGATTTTGCCGAGGCTCAAAAACTCTCTTTCTGGCAAGAGGGCTAAAATATGCAATATTCTATTGTGAATTATAGTGAAATTTTGGAGGCTCTTGATAAGCGTATTGATGCTGAATATTGGCACCCTGAAGCAGTAGAGTTTGAACAAAGAATCAATGGAAGCCCCCTAAATAAGTTTATTAAGCATGGTTATAGAGTTGTATATGAAAATACAAAAATTATAGATAAGGAAATTGGAAATAAAGAAAATTTACCCTTGTTTGTTCAAGCTAGTGATATTGAAGGTTTTTGTATTAATTTAGATAGTGTTAATTGTGTTTCGAATGATGACTGGCTTAAATATACAAACGGTAGGGTTTTAAAGGGTGAGTTGCTTGTAGAGGTTAAGGGAAATGTAAAAAAAGTTGCGATTGTAACAGATGATATTCCTGATAAAACATTAATAAGTGGAACATTGTATAAATTATCTATTGAGAATATTAATAAATTTTTTGTATTAAACTTTTTAAGTTGTAAATATGGGCAACGTTTGAAAGATAGGTTAGTTTGTAACATTGCAACACCATTTATAAATAAAGAGGGATTATTTACTATTCCTATACCCGATATGACATTTCTCTTTCAGGCTATAATAGAAAAAATTTATAAAGAATCTTTGTTTCTTAAAAACAAATCTAAGTTTTTATATCAACAAGCAGAGGATTTATTGCTTGCGGAGTTGGGGCTGAAAGATTGGAAGCCGAAACATCAACTTTCTTTTGTGAAAAGTTTTTCAGATGCTCAAAGCTCTGACCGCATAGATGCGGAATATTATCAACCTAAATATGATGAAATAATTGCAAAAATAAAAGCTTATTCTAATGGGTTTGATAGTTTGCAGGATATTGTTAAAATTAAAAAAGGTATAGAAATTGGCTCAGAAGCTTATCAAGAAGAAGGTATCCCTTTTGTTAGAGTTAGTAACTTAAATAAATTTGAAATAAGTGAAAATAATCAACAATATCTTTCTGAAAAAGATTATGAATATTTAGCTCAAAACTATCAGCCTAAAAAAGATGAAATTTTGCTTTCAAAAGATGGAACAGCAGGGCTTGCATATCATTTAAATGAAAATCCTAAAAAAATGATAACTAGCGGTGGATTATTAAGATTGCAAATGAACAACAAAGAGTATTTACCAGAATATTTAACCCTTGTTTTAAATTCTTTGATTGTTCAACAACAAATAGAACAAGTGATTAGCGGGGCAATTATAAAGCACTGGTTAGTTGACCAAGTAAATAATACACTTATTCCCAAACTTGAAATAGAAAAACAAAAAGAACTTGTTGTAAAAATACAAGAATCTTTTAAGGCTAGGGAGCAATCAAAAAAACTTTTAGAGATTGCTAAGCGTGGGGTTGAAATCGCCATAGAACAAGACGAAACCACCGCCACCACATGGATAAATGCAGAGGTTTCAAAAATAGGAGTTAGTTTATAATGACTCACTATAAGCAAGAATGGAGAGAAAAAGCAACAATAGATTATTTTTCGCATTTCTTGTCTTTATGGGTGGGCTTTAACTCTTGGTATAAGGATATTTATAAAGATTATGAATATAAGTTAAGCAATGGCAAGGCTATAAAAGAAAAAAAAGACAATCATTATATTGATATTGTTAAAACAGAAATAAGCAATCCATCTAATGAGCTTTACAATAATTTTATAAAAGTTTTATACAACAACTCAAATGAAAGTGTTGAGCTGAAAGCTAATATTGAAGGTTTATATTTTGAGCTTAATAAAAGTGATAGTTTAACTTATTTCAAAGACACCAAACAAGGAAAAATCTCTGTAAAAATAAATTTTAATTGTGTTAATCTATCCGACAAGAAAAAATACTTTGATTTATTAGCAAAAGAGGCAATAGAAGAAGATGCTGAAGACTATCAAGAGATAGAAGAAGATGTTGATGATGCAAGTTTTATGGTCGGCGGTGAAGTTATAACGGCAACAGATGAAGAACTTTTTGCTGGGTTGATAGAGTTTTTATATAAAGTTAGATGTAATGTTGTTCATGGTTCAATCAATCCGAAGGATGAACAGAATCACAATCTTATTAAGCATTGTTACTATATACTTTTGACAATGATGCAATAGAGGATAAAAATGTTTAATAAAATAAAGAATAAACTTTTAATGTTTTTGCGTTGGTTAGTTATAGCAAGTATATTTTTATTTATCTTAAAATTTTTCTTAGGCTTTGGTTTGTATACACTGGTTTCATCTTTAATAAAATTTTTAACACATCCCGCAATTGTTTTGTTAGCAGTTTTGTTTTTCTTTTATTTTTTATATATTCAATTTAAGAAAAAGAAATAATTTCCATGGGGCACTTGTGGGGCACTAAGATGAAAAAAAGCCAATAATTGGCAAAAAGTGAGAAGAAAATAAAATGCTTTAACCATTTGATTTTATTAATTATATTGCTTGTTGTTTGTTGTGGCTTATAGGGCTCAAAACTTCTCATAACCTGAAGGTCGTAGGTTCAAATCCTGCTCCCGCAACCAAATACTTAAAGCCCACTTTTATAGTGGGCTTTAAGTATTTTTATTATGTGAATTAAGTTGAAGCTACGAAAAAGTAGGTTCACTACAAGGCTTAGGGGAGACGGAAGTATCACCAGTTTGCAAAGCAAAAAGCCGCCTGTGCAACTCAAGCAAAGCGCAGAGTAAAACTGCTCCCGCAACCAATAAAACAAAAAAACTCGTCCTTGTGACGGGCTTTTTGTTTTTAAAGCATTTGGAAAAATTAAAAAATAAATAACCAAGCAATAATCTTTCTTATCTCTTGACACTGAAACATCAATTCCCTAGTTTAATAATAAGGAAAAATAATCTTTATGAGAGGAAAGAAGATGAGTATCATAGATTCTGCAAACAAAAGATATGCAACAAAGAGCTTTGATGAAGCTAAAAAAATTTCGATAAATGAAGCAAAAGCACTAAAAGACCTTCTGCGTCTAGCGCCTTCAAGTGTCAATTCTCAACCTTGGCATTTCATTGTTGCTAACACAGATAAAGGTAAGCAACGTATTGCTAAATCGACACACGGAGCTTTTGAGTTTAACTTGCAAAAAATTCTAAAGGCAAGCCACGTGGTTGCCTTTTGTGCTAAGACAGACTTTGATGAAAAATATCTTCAAAACCTCACTGACCAAGAAGACAAAGATGGTCGTTTTATTTCCGAACAGGCTAAAGCTGATCAACATGAAAAGAGAAATATGTTCGTCGACCTTCATAAAACTGGTTTAAAAGACCACAAAGAATGGGCTGCAAAACAGGTTTACATCAACCTTGGTTTCTTTTTGCAAGGGGTGGGAAGTTTAGGCTTAGATGCTGTTCCAATTGAAGGTTTTGACACTAAAGTTTTTGATGAAGAATTTAAGTTGAAAGAGAAAGGATTAACCAGCCTTGTGCTTGTTGCCGTCGGTCACCATGCTGATGATGACTTCAACGCAAGACTGCCAAAATCACGTTGGGAAGAAAAACAGATTATAACTGAAATATAAAACATTGCCATCCTGCAATTATAAAGATAAAATATAAAAAAATAATAAGGAATATAAAAGATGACGTATTTAAATATAAATCTCCAAGGGATTGATGAAAAAGGCATTGAAAAGACATATTCTCTTGCCGATTTTTCTGGAAAAAAAGTTGTTCTTTATTTTTATCCAAAAGACAGCACCCCTGGTTGCACAACTGAAGCCTGCGATTTTAGAGATAATTATAATCGCCTCACCTCAAAAGCTGTGGTCATTGGGGTTAGCCCTGACACAATCGCTAGTCATCAAAAATTTCAGACCAAAAAAGAACTGAATTTTATCTTATTATCTGACCCAGAACATAAACTTTCTGAAGCTTTTGAAGCTTGGGGTCAAAAATCATTTATGGGTAAGAAATATATGGGAATTATCCGCTCAACTTTTATCTTAGACGAGCAAGGAAAAGTGACGAAAGAATGGCGTGAAGTTAAAGTGAACGGTCATGTTGAAGATGTTTTAAATAATCTTTAGTAAAACAAGGAAAAGAAAAATGCCAACAATTGAAACCAAAAAAACAATTTTGATGGATGAAAAACCAAATAGAACACTCTGGGACAGTTTTATCGCTTGCTTTGAAAAATATGCCACCTTCAACGGACGCTCAAGCCGTCATGAATTTTGGTCTTTTTATTTAGGAATAACAATTCTTTCAATCATTATTACACCAATTGATATCTTTCTCATTGGTTTTGATCTCTTAACCACAATTCTAAGTTTTGCCATTTTCATTCCTAATTTAGCAGTCACCATCAGAAGATTGCATGATGTCAATAAAAGTGGTTGGTGGTTTTTGTTTCCATGGGCCATTCTGCTTTTGCTCATTCCTCTGTTCACTGTGAAAGCCATCCTTGAATATAGTGCACCTCAACTTTCACTCGAGATTTTTTCTCATCTCACAATCTTGTGTGTGATTTTATTTTTTGTTGCAAACATCTACTTAATTTATTTGTTCTGTGTTCGTGGCGATAGAGGAAAAAATCGCTATGGCGAACCCCCTCTCGTTTAATCAATTATTTAATAAAAAGCCTCTGAAAATTTCGGAGGTTTTTTATTGATAAATAAAAAAATTGTCCTAAACTGAGTGCATGAATAAAAGATGGCTATACATATTATCAATGAGCATTTTTATTATTGCTCAAATATGTTCCTTTTCACATCATCATGAAGATTTATTTGAGACACATCAAGAATGTGCCTCTTGTGCCTATGTGCAACAAATTTCGGGAGCGCCCCCATCTCCAACCATCACTTTTTCTCTGGAAAACACAACAGCCGTTTTTTCTTCTGAGATAAAAATTGCCAGCGTTATAATCTTCAGAACGCAACATTATTTCAGCCTTGCCCCTCCTTTATCATAAATAAAAAAAAAAAAAGAAAAGAAAATTTATTAATAAAGGAATATTAAACAAATGTTTAAAAACGTTTTCAGAGGAGAAAGCGGCATTAAGTCGTTTTTAAATCCTCATGAACATTTAACGCCCTTGGTCGAACTTTCCCCAGAGCTAAACCCTTTTTTCCATGATAACGTGCATATCTTTATCAAAATGCAGACTTTTTTACCGCTTATGAACGTGAAATCCGTTCCTGCTTTTGAGATGATAACAAATAATAAGAAAAACTGTGCTAACCTGATTGAAAGCTCCTCTGGGAACATGGCTTTTTCACTTTCCATTCTCAGCAAACATTGTGGTTTTAGAAAGATGCGTTCAATTGTTTCAAGTGAATCCAGCTTAGAAAAAGTGCAAATGCTTTTACTTTCAGGCTCCGAAATACAAGTTAATGAGGAACCTATCTGCCCTAATCCGCACGATGAAAACAGTGGAATTAGTCTTGCAAAAAAAATGGGAAAGAAAATAAACTGGTGCAATCTTAATCAATATTCAAACTTAAATAACCCTGTTGGACATTATAAAATCACAGGCGAGGAGATTAAAAACCAGCTTGAAAATGATATTCAACTTTTCTATTCTTCACTTGGAACAACAGGAAGCATGACAGGCATTTCAGAAGTTTTAAAAAATGCTAATTCAGCTTTAAAAACGATCGGCGTTGTCAGAAAACCAAACAATCCTGTCCCTGGTCCAAGAACTCTAAATCTTTTGAAAATGATAGACTTTGATTGGCAAAAATCTTGCAATGAAATCATTTCCTGCTCAACGTTTGAGGCTTATGCAAAAAGCTTGGAGCTTTGTCGAAATGGACTTCTGGTTGGACCAAGTAGTGGCATGAATTATTATGGTGTTTTGAAACATCTTAAACATTTAAAAGTTAAAGATGAACTAGATAGTTTAAGAAACGAAAAAGGAGAGATTAATGCCGTATTTTTAGGGTGTGATTTACCTTTTATCTATCTTGATGATTATTTCAAATTTCTGCCACGCAGAATGTTTCCTAAAATTACTCATCAAGAAAAGCTCCACGATCAACCTTCCTTTGCTTTTGAAAAAAAGGGAAAAGAAAGTCTTTCTCTTTCTTCTGCAAAAGCGTTGAAAAATGTATTTCATAAAAGCTCAATACAACTATGGAAAGCACTCAAAAACAAGGCAAGCATTGAATGTGACAAAGACTGGATAATGATTGATCTTCGCCGTTTCAACCAGTTTAATTGCGGACAAATTCCAAATTCTATTCATTTCGAAGAAAAAGAACTAATAAACAATCTTCAAAATTTTTCTGCTATGTGGGAAAATAAAAAAGTTCTTTTCATTTGTGAATATGGTGAATTGTCTTATCATCTAGCAAAAATCTATAAAGCTCAAGGAATAGAGGCTTATTCTTTGCTGAACGGTTTTTCAAAATGGTCAGAATTAAATTTCCCAAGAATTTCACAGCATTGTCAAATTTTATAAAACAAGAGCTAAAAAAGGCTCAAACAATTACAGTTTGAGCCTTTTTTCATAGTCAGAACAGCGCCTAGAAGCTATATCTGCCACCCAGAGAAAGCTCTCCAATATTTTTTGCAAAATCAGAGTTTAAACGTGCATATCTTGCTGTTGTTCTCAAAGCAAAATGCTCATTGAAATTATATTGAAGACCAACCCCAAATCTAACTGCATTTTCCCTTTCGCTACCAGACATTCCGAAGCCTTTCGCTTTTATCTTATATTGCCCCCAACCAATTGCTCCAAAGACTTCGGCATTTTCATAAGCTGGTGCATAAGCCATTGCATCTATACCATAAGCCTCAAAACTTGTTTTGATTTTACCAATGTTTCCAGTGCTTAAATCAATCACTCGGTCACTTTTTTCTTCACCTGAATCTTGATAAAAAGCTTCAATCCCAAATTTATCATAATCCAATTCGCCGTAGGACAGGTTAAGCCCATTTAAGCCACAATACGGTGGTTTGAGCGGGATAGACGAAAGAAGGATAAGATAGGTAAAGCACGTTAAATAATGCAACACCGGACATAGTATAGACAAGAGTCTGGACACGGCAGAAAATAATGTGTAGAGTGCAAAAAAGTTTTGGCGGAGTAACTCAGTTGGTTAGAGTGGCGGAATCATAATCCGTATGTCGGGGGTTCAAATCCCTCCTCCGCTACCAACAAAAAAAGGCTTTCAGAGAAATCTGAAAGCCTTTTTGATTGTTAAATATAATCTTAATTCATAACAGAACCACCATTGACTAGGATATTCTGGCCGTTTATGAATGCCGCTTTATCAGATAACAAAAATAACACAGTATTGGCAATATCTGTAGTTGTTGCATTGCGCCGCATTGGGTTTGATAATTTCTTTTGTTCAATTTCTGAAGTTGTCCAACCTGATAATGATAACGGTGTTGGTGTAAAACCTGGACTAACGGTATTTACACGGATACCGGTACCTGCCAACTCCAATGTTGTAGATTTTGTAAAATTGATAATACCAGCGGCGGCGGCATTATATGCACTAGATTCCGCACATGGCCGTACTCCTAAATTGGATGAAATATTTACTATACTAGCACCATTACTCAATAATGGAATTGCATATTTTGTACACAAAAATTTTCCAACCAAGTTCACATTTACAACGCGCTGAAATTCTGCAGCTTCAAAGTCGCGAATAAACGCATCAGTGTTTGTACCTGCATTGTTTACTAAATAGTCCAATTTGCCATATTTTTGCTTAATCTGGTTAAACATGTTCTTAACCGCAGACTCATCAGAAATATCAGCACACACAAACATACAATCGCCAAGTTCTGTTCGTGCTATATCCGCCTGTTTTTCATTATGGGCATAATTTACAACAATTTTTGCACCTGTGGCCAATAATTGTTTTGCAATCTCTAAACCTATCCCAGAAGTTCCGCCTGTCACCAACGCAATTTTATTTTTCATCGAAAACTCCCAGTTTTTCTAATTCGTCATATAATTCATTTGCAATCAATTGGTGCCCATCGCCATTTGGATGGGCTGTATCGACATAATATTTTGATAAATCACGTTCAACCCACTTGTCATATCTGCGAAAAAATGGAATTCCACGGTTCTTACAAATTTGAGCAATCTGATTATTGTATTCAATACGATCAGAATTCGGCTCGTGCATCGGTGCGTCAAACCATCCGTATGCTATCGTGTTGTCTTTATGTCGTGGTAGTGCATCCATAACAATAATTTGTGGAATATTTTTCTGTGCTAAATCTAATAGTTTATGCCAGTATTCATTGCGGAGATGTTCTGATAGATCTTGAGGCGAATCTGGTTCTGGGCTACGGATTAAATCATTGCCGCTAACGGTTATAATTAAAATATCAATTTCACGCGATAACCCTTCGGACGCGAAACGATGAAAAAAATCTGAAATTCGATCGCCATCTTGAGATAAATTATGAAATCCAAATGATTTTGAATGTGCGGCAGATATTTTACTAGCTAACCGACCAAACCAACCAGAAAAGGTTTCATCCCAATATCCATTCGTAACGCTATCACCCAATGCTGCTATAACTTTATATGACATCACTTTTCCTTTCTTATTATTCTAAAATCATTTTACTTTCAAAAAATTAAAATTGCCACTTATTTGTATATCTTTTACTTTCTTTTGGAGAAAGTAAAAGTTTGCAGCAGAACAGAATAAGACAGGCGAGTGCAGGTGGGATATTTTACATTATGTGGACACCAACCGATACAAAGGTTTCTGAAATGCGCAGAAAACTGCCAAAGTCAGGGGTATTTGAATTTGTGCGCTGGGCTATCATAAATTCTTGTTCCAACATTAAGATTAAATGAAGCATATGACTTTTCTGCATAATCATAATGCTTCTTTATATCAAAATAAGTATTAGCCAAATCAAGCCCAACATATGGTTTAAAATCTGCCGCTTGTGCAGAAAAAGAAAAGAGAGAAGCAATGCCTACGCTCAAAATAAGACTTTTTTTCATATTATCATCCTTTATAGAAATATAACGTTACGATAAACAAGTAATCATTAAAATCACATTTTCAACTAATAGATTTAAAATGTTTTATATACAAATTAAATTAATATAATCAACTATTTACAACTCAAGTTCTAAATGTTAAAGTTTAAGCAAATATTGCTCAACAATGATTGTGGTTGCTATGAAACAAAGAGATATCTTTATTGTTAGTCAAGAAGGACTTAATCCCCAAATCAACCTGATTGCCGAAGAAGCAATCGCCGAATTAATGGCATGCTTTCCAAGTTATAAAGATGACTATCCCATCACTAACTTAGGTGCATGGAAAGATGAAAACCATCAATTTACTGAGAAAGGAAAGATATACTTAGCTCCATATAAAAGCACAGAATGGCATATTTTAAACGCAAAAGAACAGGCTAAAGAAGATGGAAGAGACAATCAACTCAACGCCTCTACTTTATTTCAAACAATGCAACAAGATCCAACGAATAAAACTTTCCCTCAGTTTACAGTCTTATTAACGCTGGACGACTTATATCCAAGTAAGGATATGAACTATTGTTTAGGAATTGGTGATGAGGGCATCGGTTGTGTTGTTTCAGTTAATCGCTTCCTTGACCACAATAACAATTTGAATGTTAAAAATTTTAAAACTGTCCTAATGCACGAATTTGGACATGTCATAGGACTTACAGAACCTGACCGTAAAAACACCGAAGAATTATATGGAACACACTGTAAAAATCTATTATGTATCATGCAACAACGAGCAGACGGAAATTATAACAGCATAACCGAAAGTAGATTAGCTCTAAAAAGAAACAAAATTCCGCCGATTTGTGATGATTGCATAGAATCAGGAAACAATTTTTTTGCAAAAGAACGCCAAAATAACCACATAAAAAGCATCGTGCAACAAACAGTTAAAAACTTTAAAAACAGATAAAGAGTCAATGGTAAACAAAAAGAAAAATATTATTTTCTTAAATCTGCAATTTCTTTTAAATATTCAAAATCATCGGGGCGACAAATGATATGAACCTCTTTCACTTTGAGCGTGCCGTCCATAAAATCTTCAGCCGAAATTTTTTCTAATATTTTTTTATTCTTATAATTAATAATTTCAAAACCTAGGTTTTTAATGATTGTCCAACCGCCAGCAATATCCCCAAGGATAAACCCCAAAATAGTTAGCCTTACCTCTTCCCGTCGCAATATAAAGCATATGCGTCACAATAGAATATAAACTCATTACCGTATCTTTTGAGAAGTCTGTATGATCATTTATACCAACATTCCAAGGGCTATCAAAAATCACTGCTCTGGCATTCATTTTTGTTTTATGCAATTGTATTCTACTTTCTTCCTTAGAGAAAGCTTTTTGCAACCAATATGAATTCTTTCCATCAAAATAAACAACTTCATTGATTGCAGGGCAATAGACAGCTCCAAGATATGGTTTTCCGAATTTTAACACGCCAACCGAAATGCCATATTCAGGCATTTTGAGAGAAAAAGGCAATGTTCCATCAATAGGATCTAAAACAAAGGCATATTCAGCAGTTGCGACCTTATCAAGTGGATTATCACCAAGGTCAGAAAGTTTTTCCTCATCAATTATGATATAATTTAAATGAGAAAAGTTATCTTTAATGAAACTCTGAAAAAGCTCGCTGATGTCCAAATCTGCCTGAGTGACCACATTGGAGATTTTCTCATCCTTTTGATTAAAACTTTCAGTTAAATCAATTTTATCTTGTGTCTCTTTAGCAATAATCCCCGCTTGTTCTATAAATTCAAGAATTTTATTTATCATAACCACGCCTCTCATATCATGCTAGCTTACCATTTAAATCTTTATACATGATATAAATGAAATAGACAATATGCTTCAATATCGTTTAAACAAGCAACAATTCTTTCGTGTCATTTTTGCTATCATTGATATAAGAAAAGAGGAAAAAATAAATTTTCCTCTTTCTAAAGAATTATGCCTTTTGAATCAACTTCCACGTTACTGCTTTTCCTTTATATGGTGGAAAAACATTATTGATAGCAATAGGTGCTGTTGTAGATGGATTTCCAACTACTTCCCATATACCACTTATAGGGCATTTTTCTCCGGTTTTACCTGTCATTAAAATTCTCCATTAAATTAAGATATGCTTAATTACATATCTTAATGTTTTAATATCATAAAAAATACAACTTTAAATTATTTTTTTATTTTTAACAATTTAAAAACAGCAAAGGTTTTGTTGATGGACATTCTTTTTGCCACGCTTCGCTCGCAATGACAGGATGAGAGTTATTCTATGATCCAATCTAAGAAGAAGAAGAAGAAGAAGAACAACAACAACAACAACAACAACAACAACAACAACAACAACAACAACAACAACAACAACAATAGATTATTCAAGATTTAATAAGAACGAATAAGTTTTCTAATTTTTAGAGGAGCAAAGATATTTCATTTTCTGTCATTCCCAA
>JAQWBS010000012.1 GCA_028706255.1 Alphaproteobacteria bacterium | reverse complement strand
ATTTGAACTGTCATAAATATAACCCATTAATTGGCAGGGTTTATTGCTGACTCCTACAACATTTTCTTGAGGTTTAGTAATGAAATAAACACCAGCGAAGGCATTGTAAGTTAACGTGAAGCTTGAATAAAAAAGTAAAAAAGCTCCCAAAAAGATGAAATATGACTTCTTCATGGCACGACTCCTCATAGTTGTAAGAAAAAATCTTCCTATACAACCAATGATAATCCTTTTTTTTTTTTTGCAAGAAGAAATGAGTCGCGAAATTATGAAACTTTTGTTGCGAAGTTCTTAGAAAAAGGAAGTTTAGGGTGTGGTTTTTTTAAAACTTTGAAAAAAAGCTATTTTTTAAGGCTTTTCAGATGGTCAATGGATTTTTCAATCAAGTCATCTTGATGTTTAGCTTTAAGATTTTCTTGTATCGTCTTTTGAACAAGGGAGACGATTGTGTCACTTAAGTGAATAGAAATTTCTTTTTCTGCCTGTTGTGTTGAAGTCAAAATAAGTTGTTCAACATCTTCTTTTCTGCGATTGAGTTCTTTTTCTAAGCTTTTAAGGCTAGCTTTTTTGGTAAACTCAATTTCAGTATTTGATTTTTCAATAATCTTGCCAACTTCTGTCTCAATTGTTGAAAGTTTATTCTCGTAAATTTTGAGAAGTTTTTTTGAATCAATTTCAAGTTGTTTTACTTCGTCAATATAGTCTGAAATGCTTTTAATTTTGTTTTTCATCATTGATGAAACAATTTTGCCAATTGGTTTTGCCAGAGCAGCAACAACGAGAATAAAACTCATGCCCACCCAAAAGGCAGGGTCTTGGTAGAAATGGTCGTAATGATGCCCGTGAGCAACATGTTCAACTTGTTCTGTGGTGGTGATATATTCTTGATGAGTTTCATTCATTGTTTTCATACTCTATACAGATTTCTTAATATCACTTTCAGTGATGTCTTGAATGCCAATTTTTTTGATAATGTCTAAAGCAAGTTTTGTTGAAGCTGTATTGGCTTCTTTCAAAGCTTTTTCTTTGTTTTTTTTGACTTCTTCTTGAGCTTGAGCCACTTTATCAGCAAGTTCTTTATGAACTTCTCTTTCTTTGTTTCTGACAAAGTCGTTAAGTTCTTTCAAAGCATTGTTGATTTTGTTGTCGGCATCAAGTTTGGCATGTTCCATGGCTTTATTATAGTTTTCAAGCGCAGATTCTGCCTTTTTTTTCATCTCTTCTGCTTTAAGGATATATCCATCAATTAGTTTTTGTCTTTCTTTAAGAATGCCAGAAATTTTTGGCGTGGCAAAAGCGGAAATGAAAAGATATAAAATGATAAAGCAAGTAAATGCCCAAAAAATTTGTGAGGCATAAGTTGAGACGTCTAAATGAGGCATATTCTTCAATCCTTTTGAATTTATCGGGGCTCGCCGTTTAATTGACTTTGAGCCCTTAATTCTTAACGATAATTAGTTTCCTGTGAGCATAACAAGTGCGATAACAAGTGCATAAAGTGCAATCGCTTCAACCGCAGCAAAACCAGCCCAACCATAAACATCAACGTCTTTTTTAACTTGTGGGTTACGACCAACAGTGGTGATGATTGTTGTCCAAATTTGAGAAACGCCCCAAGCAGCAGCCATCATTGAAATTGCACACATGCCGGCACCGATATATAACATAGAATCCATTTTTAATACTCCTTAATTGATATATTTAATTTTGATAATAATTTTTAGTGACCATTAACCGCATCACTTAAATATATACAGCTTAAAACCGTATATATGTATGCTTGCAGCAGTGAAATAAAGATTTCAAAAACAACAATCATACTGCTGAAAACAAGAGGGACAACCCCGCCAATTCCCAGCACGATTACAAAACCGGCGATGATTTTGAGCATGATATGTCCAACGGTCATATTTGCTACCAAACGAACGGTTAAGCTAAAGGGTTTTGAGAGCAACGAAATCATTTCAATTGGAATGATAAGCGGTGCAAGGGCTAAGGGAATTCCTTTAGGAAAGAAAATTCGTAAGTAGCCAATTTTTTTAGTTTTAATGCCAATGACAATATTGAATAAAAATGCTAGGCAAGAAATTGCGCCAACCGCAGCTAAGTGCGAGGTGAAGGTGAAGGCATAAGGAAAAAGTCCAAGCAAGTTGCCAAAGACAATAAAAAGAAACACAGTGAAGATGAAAGGTAAATATTTCAGTGCTTTTTCACCAGCGTTTTCTCTGATTGTTCCTGTGATGAAGTTATATAAGCTCTCTGGAACAAGTTGTGTTTTTGAAGGGATAATTTCTCTTTTTCTCAAGGTAAGGGAAAAGAGCAGAATCGAAATTAAAACAGCCAAAACCATAAACAAAGAGGAGTTGGTGAAAGAGATGTCTAACCCGCCCAATTTAATTGGGTAAATGGGTTTAATCACAAATTGTTCCATTGGGTTTGCCAACTTTTATCTCTCCCTTTCTTCCTCTTGCTGCTTCAGAAAACGATATATGTTCAGAAAGCCTGCTGCAGCACCGCATAATAACAAAAATATAAGCATAAAAGGTTTAGTATCAAGCATATCATCTAAAAAATATCCCATACAACCTCCTATGAAGATGGCGGAAAGCAAATCCGTAATAACACGGACGCCAACCTTTGCTGAATGAGAAATCTCAGAGCTTTTCTTAGGAACGGAAGGTGTGTTTTTTTCTCCCGCTTGTTTGATTCTTTCTTCAAGCTTTTTGATGTCTTCTGGCGTGTTGCTCATCTTCTTCACATTATCCATAAATCATTTAACAAAGTTATAATTTTTTTACGATTTTTAGAGATTATTTTTGACTCATAGAATTGATGATGTTGCTCATTTGTTCAAACTCAGGAGCACCGTGCAAAACTTCTTGATGTAAACCATCCGTGATGACAAAAGCAGGCGTTCCTTGAATGTCATAGGTTTTGATGGCTTCTTGGCGTTGACTTAAAATTTCTGTTTGTTTGTCTTCGTTTTTCATACAAGCTTGAGCATCTGCTTTGCTAACCCCAAATAAAGAGGCATATTCAATGAATGTTTTTTCAGGATTGAAACCTAAAGACCATTCTCTTTGCTTTTTGAAAATGAGGTTCAAATAGTCAAAATAGTCATTTGCAGGGATACATTCAGAGAGCAAGGCTGCTTGCATGGATCTTTTATCAAGTGGGAAATTTACAAAAATGAGTTTTGCTTTGCCAGTGTCGATAAATTCTTTTTTAATATGTGGCAAAGTGAAAACGTGGAAAGCTGCACAATGTGAACAGCCGAAAGATGAATATTCATAAATGGTGACTTTCGCATCAGGATTTCCTAAAACATGCTGAGCCTTATCATTTGTTGTCACTTTAAGAGGTTTATCACTCTGGCTTGGTTCAGCAATGAGTTCTCTTACCAACACAAGTTTTCCTTCAGGATTCATTTCAAATCCTTTAAGGGAAAGATATGTGCCAGAGGCAAGAAAGAAAATGATAAAGGTGGCAGCAAAAGCAGCAATTTTTTTAATGATACGTTCAAAATTCATATTATTTCTCTTCATGATGTTTATAGTTAAAAATACTATAACCGAGCTTGGTTAAAACTTTCTTTAATTCAGGGTCTTTTACATCCGCTGTTATTTCATTAATATAAGTTTCTTCTTCCTCTGTGACAAGGATTTTTTCAGGGGTGTGAAAAGACTCGTCTATCATTTGGTCAAAAGAAGAATCCATGTTTTGTGAAATTATTAGTTGAGAAACTGCGCTATATCCGAAATATGTGTTTATTTTTTCAAGCACAAATCTTTCTTTATGTTTCAGTTCAAGTGCGAAAGCACCGCTAATGACTTGGATGTGAAGATTTCCGTTGGTTCGTTGATCTCTTTTAAAGTCAATTTTTTGTGGAAAGGAAAATTTTGCCAAGTCTTTACCGACAATTTTATCCCAATTGATAATCATATCAATCTCAATGAAGCCTCTTTTATTCAGGCTTTTTTTTGCAAAAGGGGTGATGATGTCGGCAATGGAGCTTAGCCCTTTGGTTTTTCTGTCTTCGTTCATTTCTTTTCCTGTCGAAATCTGATTGATGAAAAAAATATCACACTTCATTTGAAATATCAACAAAGGGATATCAGTTCAATTGACTTATCCTTCAAAAAAAGAATATTATATGCCTAGCAAAATCTTTGAAAGTTTAACACTTATGGAATGGTCTTTGGTTTTTAAATCTCTTTTCTCCCTGATGTTCGTCCTTGGGTTGATGTTGGTGTGCGTTTGGGCAATTAAATATTTTCAAGCCAATGTTTCTAAAAATTCTTTTTTGAAAAAAATAAAGCCAAAGCAGAGAATCAAAGTTTTGGAAAATAAACGCATCGATATTAAAAACTCAGTTGTTTTATTGGAAGTTGACGAAGTTGAATATGCTGTTTTGCTTTCACCTACAAACGCTTTGGTGCTGAATAAATCATCCGTTTTGAATAAGGATATAATTGATGAAATCTAAAAAAACATGGCTTTTTGTTGTTGCCTTACTCCTGACGGGATTCTTTTCTTTTGATGTTTTTGCACAAGCTCTCACCTTGAGTGCAGGGGAGAATATGACGGGAACGGCAACAGGGCGAATCTTTAATCTGATTGCTTTAATCAGTATCCTTTCTCTTGCGCCGAGCATTTTGGTGATGATGACTTCTTTCACCCGAATCATTGTGGTCTTCTCTTTGGCTCGAAGCGCACTTGCCACAAACACCACGCCACCAAATATGGTTTTGGTCTCTTTAGCTCTTTTCCTAACAATGTTTGTGATGGCACCAACATTCGAAAAAGCATGGGAAGCTGGCGTTAAACCGATGTATGAAGATAAAATGGATATTGCAGAAGGCATGGAAAAAGCTAGTCAACCGATAAAAGAATTTATGGTGAGAAACACCCGAGAAAAAGACCTTCTTCTTTTTTCAGACTTAGCCAAAGTTGAAAATGCAAAATCTGTTGAATCTCTACCGCTCAAAGTTGCTGTTCCTGCTTTTATGATTAGTGAGCTTCGCAGAGCCTTTGAAATCGGTTTTCTAATTTTTATCCCATTCTTAATTATTGATATGGTCATTGCCTCAATTCTCATGTCAATGGGTATGATGATGCTTCCGCCAACAGTGATTGCCCTTCCTTTTAAGATTATTTTCTTTGTACTCGTTGACGGGTGGTATATGTTGGCAGGGTCTTTGGTTCGTTCTTTCAACTGACGAAAAAAACTTGCTCTGTGGTCGATTAATACAGAATTTTCAGATATTTTGTTCGGTCACGTACTTTTTGTACGTTTCCTCGCAAAATTCTTTAATTCTTATTACTCGCCTCACATATCAAGTTTTTATATAAGAAGTCCGTTCAAAAATTTTTTTCTTCATTTCTTATTATCAGTCGCATTCTTCAAGTTTTTATAATAGCTCTATGATTGCTACATACAGGATTATCCGTTATACGTAACACGTATAACGGATAAGATGGTTTTTACTCAGTTTAATAGATAAGAGATAAGAAAGAGGGAGTCGTTTATTTAAAAATGATTTGAGATTTTAAAGATGGTATGTTATAAGGTTCTTATATCTTTATTTTTGTCACATTATTGTTTAACTTAATTTTTTTATCTTATGGTACATAACAAAACAAGCCTGAATGTTCTTGTTCAAGACTTAGTCAATGCAGGAGCTGGAATTTTTAAAGGAGGTTCAGTTGAATATGTGAAACTTCCACATGAGATTCAACTTGAAACGAGTGAAGGGGTCAATTCTATCGCCAAAGGCGTTTTCATCTCAATAGATGGAAATTGCTCCACTCTTATTTCAAAGTTGCTCAAGTTTGTTGGCAGAAAACAAATTGTTGGTTATGTTTAACTAAGAAAATCTATTAAAAAAACCCTCGTCAGAAATTGACTGAGGGTTTTTTCTTTAAGGGTTTTTAGCTAGAAAACATAGCGTAAGCCACCATAAATTTCGTGAGCATGGATACTTGCTTTAGCAATTTTTCCCATGTCGAAGTAACGATAACCAACGTCAATATTGAATCTGCTTGTTACTTTTGCAGATAAACCGCCACCAACAGTCCATGTGAAGTTTGTCTCATCATAGCCCATAGGGTCTTGTGATGTATTAAATTTCTTTGTATAGCTCAAGTCACTGATACCAGCACCTGCCATTAAATATGGTGTGAACATTGTATATGGTGAAAGGTCCCAGAAAACGTTAAACATATATGATTTAGATTCAAAAGACTCGCTTTCAATAATACCCGTGACTGAATTTGTTTTATCTTTTTCAGTGTCACCACGCAAAATGCCTTCCAATTCAAAACGGAAATATTCATAGCGATAACCAATTGCACCACTTACGGAATAGACATATTCACCAATATTGAATCTGTTGCCTGTTCCTGTTGTTTCTTTGCTTGAGCCCATGTTTGCTTTGAAGGCACCACCACGAACACCTAAATAGATGCCGTCACAATCAGCTTTTGCAGTTTCAGCAAAACAGAAAGACATTGTAATTGCTGATAAAATTGTTAAAACTCTCTTACTCATTAAAACCCTCCTAGAATCGATTCAATGTTTTGTTCTTATTATATTATTTTTTTATTAATAGCAAATTAAAAATGATAAGAATTGCTATTTTATAGTGTTTTTTATACTTTCAACAACCTCTTCAACGGTGATTCCGAAATATTCAAAGAGTTTTTCAGCAGGGCCAGAAGCTCCGAATCCATCCATGCCGATAATATCTCCACTGCGTCCGACATATTTTTCCCAACCAAATTTAGAACCTGCTTCAACCGCGACAATTGGCGCATTTCCCAAAACTTCTTCTTGATACTGTGGGGTTTGTCTTTCAAAAAGTTCCATGCAAGGCATTGAAACAACAGCAACTTCAATTTTTTCTTCTTTAAGTTTTGCTTGAGCTTTGAGAGCAAGCGAAACTTCTGAGCCTGTGGCAAGAATCGTTGCTTTGCGTTTTTTGCCTTTGCTGACATCAGAAAGCACATAAGCACCTTTTGCCGTTAAATTTTCTTTGCTTTCTGTTCTCACAAGCTCTAAATTTTGACGGGTTAATGCCAAAATGCTTGGTGTTTTTTCTTGTGTGAGGGCAATTTCCCAAGCTTCTGCAGTTTCCACCACATCACAAGGGCGGAATGTTAAAATATTAGGCATTGCACGGAAAGAAGCGAGATGTTCAATTGGTTGATGGGTTGGACCATCTTCACCAACGCCAATCGAATCGTGAGTCATCACATAAATTACTCTTTGTTCCATCAAAGCCGCTAATCTCATGGCAGGTCTGAGATAATCACTAAACACGAAGAATGTGCCACCATAAGGAATGATGCCCCCATGAAGGGTCATACCGTTCATAATTGCACCCATAGCATGTTCTCTAATGCCATAGTTGACTTGATTTCCTGAATAATCTTTTTCAGAAATAACTTTCATGCCTTTAACAGAAGTGAGGTTTGGACCAGTTAAGTCTGCCGAGCCACCCACAAGTTGAGGCAAGTTTGGTACGATGGCTTCTAAACACATGTTTGAAGCTTTACGCGTTGCCACTTTTGTTTTATCTTTGATGGCTTGCTTTTTAAGCTTTTCTATGTCTTTTTCCCAATCTTTTGGAAGTTTGCCACTGATAATGTCATTAAACGTTTTGCCTTCTGCTTTGGCATTCTCTTTCCATACTGCAGCCTCTTTTTCAGCTTTTTTGCTAGCCTCACGCCACAAGTTCAAAATTTCTTGTGGAACTTCAAACGCAGGGCTTGTCCATTTTAAGTTTTTTCTCAAGCCATTAAGTTCTTCTGCCCCAAGTGGAGCTCCATGCACGCCGCTGGTGTCTTTCTTTGTTGGTGCACCAAAGCCGATGGTTGTTTTGCAGGCAATCATGGTTGGTTTGTCTGATTTTTGAGCTTTTTTAATGGCTTTTTCAATTGATTTTTGGCAATGTCCATTAATTGCAATCGTGTTCCAACCATTTGCTTCAAACCGTTTGATTTGGTTAGTTGAACTGGCAAGGCTGACACGTCCGTCAATGGTGATGTCATTATTGTCCCACAACACAATCAATTTATTTAATTTGAGATGTCCGGCAAGGGAAATTGCTTCCTCTGAAATGCCTTCCATTAAACAACCGTCGCCAACAAGGGTATATGTGAAGTGATTACAAAGCTTATTGCCGAATTTTGCATTCAAGTTTCTTTCCGCAATTGCCATGCCCACTGCGGTTGTGATGCCTTGACCAAGAGGTCCTGTGGTGGTGTCGATGGCATCGAGATGACCATATTCTGGGTGTCCTGCGGTTTTTGAACCAATTTGACGGAAGTTTTTGATGTCTTCAATGGAGATGTCTTTATATCCCATGAGATAATATAGGGCATAAAGCATAGCAGAGCCATGACCTGCAGATAAAACGAATCGGTCACGGTCGAACCATTTTGGGGTTTTTGGGTCAACTTTTAGAAATTTGCTAAAGAGAACAGTGGTAATGTCTGCTGCTCCAAGAGGCAAGCCAGGGTGTCCGGATTTTGCTTGTTCAATCGCTTCCACAGAAAGCATCCTAACGGCATTTGCCATTTTATCGTGAGCAGGGCTGTTTCTAAAAAAACACATATTTTATTCTCCAAATTCTAGTTGCGTGTCAAAAGTTCTTTGATTGTATATTTTTTGAGATTGAGAAAGGTTCAAGCCCATGAAAATGTCAAATTCATATTTCATATTTGGCGGGATTCTGATTTCAACAGGCTTTGCCTTATATTCAATTTCTTTTTCTTCTGTCGGAATGATGACATTGGCAAAATAAGTTTTCTTACCTAAATATTCAGGAGGTCCTTTGACGGTTTCAGTGTAATATGAAAAGCGGACAGAGGAAACATCATTCGGGTGAATGCGTTTGATTTTGAAAATTGGGGTGATGACAGCTTTGTCGTGTTTGATGCGAGTGTCATAGAAGCAATAGCCTTCATAACCTGACATTTCAATTATAAATTCTTCAGCAACATTACTGGTTTGAACAATGTAGGCATTGTTTCTTTTGATGTCGACCCGAGGGCAAAACTCATTGCCTTCATATAGGGCGCAAGAATTCAGGAAAAGAACTAAAGCAGAAAAGGTTAAAAGTTTTTTGAACATAGTGGGTGTTTTCCTCATATTATTTATGTTGCTAATATAGCCGTCTAATTTATTTTTGTAAACACTGCAACTGACTCAAAATGAGTCGAAAAAGTGAATTGGTCAACGAAGGTGATTTCATCAATTTTATATCCTCCTGCAATCAAAACATCGGCATCTCTCACGAAGCTGTTTGGATTGCAAGAAACATAGATGACTTTGCGGATACTTCCAGTCTCTGAAATCTTGCGAGCTTGCTCTAAAGCACCAGCTCGAGGTGGGTCAAGGAAGATAATGTCAATGTTTTTTAGTTCCGCTTCATCAAGTGGATATTTAAATAAGTTTTTTTGCAAAATCTCAATATTACTAATCATATTTTTATTGATTGAGGTTTTAAACCCTTCCAAGAGTTCTGCAGATGAATCAATTGCCGTAATTTTATTGTTCTTGTTCAGCGAAAGTGGATATGAAAAAGTGCCAATGCCACAAAAGAGGTCGGCAATTCTTCCACTGTCTGACCCTAAATATTTATTTGCAGTGTCAAGCAACGCCGTTTCGCCTTGTTTTGAGGCTTGAAGGAAAGTTCCTGCCGAAATATAGACGTTAATATCGGCAATTTTGATAAATGGTTTTGCTTTTTCAGCAAGCGTTTCACATTGTCCGAATGCACTTTTGCGATGTGAAAGGCGGATGATATCTGCATATTTTTGTGAAATTTCTGAAATGATGAGTTTGTGTTGCAATTCTAAGTTTTCGGAAAATTCCAACACAATATCAATGCCATTGTCAGCTTCACAAATGGAGATATCTCCTTGTGAGATGAAAGAAGTTTTGATTTTGCCTTTTTTAATTCTTTCTGTTATTGGGGTTTGACAAAGTTCTGATAAAAGCTCTCTTACAGCGGGAAGCGTTTGATTGAGCTTTTCCGTCAATTGAGGGCAATATTCAACATCAACAAGGTTTTTGCTGGCTTTTTCGTTGAAACCAAGGATGAGTTTTTTCTTTGCATAAGTAAAAGCCAAAGAGGCTCTTCTTCTTGTTCCTTCAGGAATAAAAATAGGGTTAGCAAAAGCAATTTCTTTTTGTGAACATTGGGAAATGATTTTTTTAAATTCGGAAACTTTTTGTGTTTGATATTCTTTTTCTTCTAACTCAAGAAAAGTACATCCGCCACAAATGTTGCTATATGGGCATTTCATTTATTCTTCTTTCTTATTGATTGAGAGATTGTAAATGTCTTCTTTTTCGTTCTCAATGTTATTATTACTGCTGAAAATGTGGTTTGCTTCTACGCCATCGAGCAAAGAAATTTCCTGATTTTCTTCTTTTTCAAAAAGTGGATGCAGACTTTCGTTGCAACGGTTTTGTTTGACCATTTCTGTTTCGAAAAACTCGCAACGATTTCTGCCATTGTTTTTGGCTTTATATAAAGCTGTATCAGCCATTTTTACGAGTGTTCCTAAATCTTTGGAAACATCTGAAGTGGCAATACCAATACTAATGGTGACGCTGATTGTTTCTTCAGCATTGTCTGTTGGGATTTTGATGGCGGCGATTGTTTCACGCAGACGTTCAGCAACTGCAAAAGCTTTGTCTTGATCAGAAACGTTTACAAACACAACAAATTCTTCACCCCCATAACGTGCCACAATATCATTGTTTCTCAAGGCATCAACAGTCGTTGTAGCAATTTCAATGAGGACGTTGTCACCAACTTTATGTCCATAAGTGTCGTTGACGTTTTTGAATTTATCAACGTCGAGCATAAAGACTGCAAAATAGCTATTATTCGCAATGCTTTTGCTAATTCTCTGTTGTGTTTCTTCTTCAAAATAGCGACGATTAAATAGAGAGGTAAGTGGGTCACGGGTGGCCTGATTTTTAAGTAAAACTTCGCGGTTTTTGCGAGAGGTGATATCTTGGAAAGCCAAATAAACCGCAACGTCATGATTATAGTCTATAGTGTTGGCAGAAGTTAAAAGCCAGAAAGGCGTGTTGCCTGTTGCAGACTTAACCAAAATCTCAAAGTCTTTCACTTCGCCTTTTTGCTCTAATTTCTCATTGAGCGATTTGCGGTTGTCTTGGTCAATGAAAAAGTCTTTTAATTTATATCTTTCCAATTCATTTTCTCTGATGCCAAAGAGTTTGACAGCATTGTTGTTTGCTACCAGCACTTTATCATCGCTAAGCTTGGAAATGACGATTGGGAAAGGGGAAGCTTTGATGATGTTTTCAATTTGGGTATTGCTATTTTGAATTTTCTGATGACTATCTTTAAGTTTGTTCATGATATAATCTGTTTTAATGATGATGAGTGCAAAAGACATTGCAATATAAAAAGTGGGTAAGATGTACCATTGATAGCTAAGAAAACATTCAATTCCAAAAATCTCTAAAATAATGCTGAGGCTGGCAAAAGAGTTGAGTAAGGCAGCAAACTTAAAACCTAGTCCTTGTGCAGATTTTGAATAAAGGGCAACTGCCAGATATAAAAAACCAACCAAAGGGAAAACAAAACGCAAATTATTCACCATCATGCCATTCGGAGAGATGAACACAAAATAAGAAATGGCAACCAAAACAAATCCGGCAAGTGAGAGGGTGATGTTGTGGTTTTCGAGTTTATCCACCAAGAAATTGGAGGCAGCAATGCCCATAAAAGTTGTTGCCCCTAAGAAAATTAAGAGTTCGACAAAGACAAGAAAGTTGAAATATGCTTCTTTTTGATAAGTGCTGATGCCATAGCCGAACCATGAAGCTATGAATTCTAGGAGAATGCCTGCAAATAAGCACCATAAGCTAGAGGCGTATTTGTTTGATTTTGAACAATATAAAACGCTCAAAAAAAACACAAATAATGCAAAGAGCGAAAGCTCTAAATATGTCTTATTACTAAAAACTTCTATGCTGTTCATTTTAAACTCACCAATTTGATTAAAGTCTTAAAGCAATCTTAGTTATAATTTGTTAAAATAAACTAAAATTTATGATGTGTTTCAAAAAAAGAGATGATTCTTTGCAAAAAATATTATATCATTCCTCTAGTTTTGACAAGTGAAAGAAGGTGGAAAGTATGAACTATAAAGCGGTTGATCATTTTAGTAATGACTTTGAATTTGATATTTCTAAGACTCCTGCTAGAAAGACAGATAGAGCAGCATTTTTTCTTTTGTTACCAGGGCTTTTCTTTGCTTTTTTGCTAATTGCAATTGGATTTTATGAATTGCTAAATGGGTTTAACAGTCAAAAAACAGTTTTTGATGAGATTGAAAGAGATTTTGAATATACGGCATCGTTGATTAATCCCGCTTTTTTTGATTTTGTGATTATCACAATAGGGTTTTGGATTGTTTGGTCTTTGGCGGCATCTTATATTCGTTATAAGAAAATTAGCTTTGACGGGGAATCCTTTACGCTCACACATCGCCCCGTTTTTGGAGAGAAAAGGATTTTGAAGAATCTGAAAATTGCCGATTATGAAGGGGTGCGTTTTCGGGTCGAATTTTACCAATATGGCTTGTTTAATCGTAATAAATATATTATTGAGTTGTTTCACAAAGAAGAAGATAAGACTATTCCATTATACATTGGCACCAGACGCAAAAACTTCACCAGTTTAATTAGTCATTATGCAAAATTTTTTAATAAGCCAATTATTTATGTGACAACAGATGGTCCGCTTTATAAAGAGGTTGATGTCTTTACGCAGCCACTCTTAAATCAAAAAGATCTTTTAGATTTATCAAAAAATGAAACGGACGACCCTAAATTTGTTCAGGTGAAACAAGGAAGGGATAAGCTTATTATCAAAGTTAGGAAAGCTCTTTTTGATGCTTATAATATCTTAGCTGTTGGAGCCCTTTTAGTTTCGGCTTTTATCTTGTTCTTTTTATCTGGTATTCGGGCAGAAAATGATTTCGTCGTTTTTCTAATTCAAGCGGGTGCTTCTTTAGGTTTGTTTTTCAGTTTTCTCTTTTTATTTCGCAAAGATAAAATTGTTATCAAAAAAGACAAGGTTATTGTGGTTCACAAGTTTTGGCTCTTTTCTCGCAAGCATGATGAGATGCAAAAAAGTGACATTGTTTGGGTGGATGTTGCCTATAATCCTGCTTTGAACCGTAATTTCTTGGTGGTTTACTCGTTAAAAGATAGTATGGTTTTTGGAAAAAAATTGCCAATAAATGACTTAAAATGGGTCAGAAACTTGCTCATTCGTGAGATTTTGAAATAGTTGGTGGTTTCTTGTAATAATAATTTGCTAATTTTTTAAATTAAGCTATAAAGTTTGTATGGTTTTAATATTTGCAGAAGAGAGATTAAAATGAAAAAGAATGCAGAAAAGAATGATAAACCTCAATCTAATGAAGCTGAAGAAAAGTTGCTTCGTGAAGTTGAACAGGATTTGAAAAATGATAGGCTTGTTGCTTTTTGGAAGCAATATGGTTTGTATTTAGTTATTTTCGTGGTTTTGGTGCTTTCTTTTGCGGTTAGTTTTGAAACTTTTAAAGTTTGGCACCGTGAGAAGAATCAAACTTGGTCAGACACTTACGCTTATGCTTTGAATTTGCAAATTCAAGGGAAATATGATGAGAGCTTGAAAGTTTTGAATGATATCGTTAAAAATAATCATGATATTTATGTTGATTTGGCAAAAGTTCAAATCTCTAATGTTTTGCTCGAACAAGGTAAAGGGGACGAAGCTACTGCTGCACTTGAAGAAATCATTAGTGATAAAAATATGAATTCAAAAATGAGAGATGTCTCTATCATTAAGTTGGCTTCTTATAAATTGGATACTGCTCCAAAAGAAGAGATTGTGGCACTTCTTTCTCCTTTGGCAACAACAAGCAATAGCTGGACAAATGTTGCCAAAGAACTTTTAGCAATGTTGGAAGTTCGTGAAGGAAATCTTGCTGAAGCTAGAAAAATTTATACTGAAATTTTAGAATCTTCAGACTTGTCTGAGAGCTTGAGAGTTAGAGTTCAAGATATGTTGTCTGTCTTAAATGATGTCGAAAAATAATAAAAAAATGAGTTGGAGAGGTTAATGACTTCTAAAAAAATTATATTTTCAATGCTAGGGGCGAGCATGATGCTTGCCTCTTGTGGTCTTTTTTCAAATGATAAGATTCCCTTAGAAGGCAAAAGAGTTGAAGCCTTGGACGGCGAAACTTATCTCAAGCCAGATTATGTTGGCACGTTCAAAGTTGTTTTGCCTAAACCAGTTGAAAACATTGGTTGGTATCAAAGCGGTGGAAGTTCAGAACATTTGATGCCACATTTACGTAGTGGTGAAACGTTTGAAAAAAAATGGGACTTTTCTTTTGGAAAAGGAAGCTCAAAGGGTGAATATTTGCTTGCCTCTCCGGTCGTTGCAGGCAGAGTTGTTTTCACAATTGATTCAGAAGCAAAAGTGACGGCTATTCGCATTGATGATGGCAAAGAAGTTTGGGACAGAAAATTAAAACCAAGTGATAAGTCGCAAAGAGATGTTTCGATGAAAGGGGCGGGAATTGCTGTTTCTTTGATGCAGAAAAGAGTTTTTGCAACCACAGGATATGGCAGTGTTTATGCCTTGGATATTTTCACAGGAAAAAGAATCTGGAAGTTTGATGCTGAAGCACCAATTAGAATTTCACCAACGATTGGTGGGGGATTAATTTTCTTCCAAACAATTGACAATACATTAATTGCCCTTGATGCAATGACAGGTCAAGAAGCTTGGCGTTTCAAAACCATTGGTGAAGCAACGGTTTTAGTTGGCGGGGCTAGTTCCGCATATAATTATGGTAAAGATGTTTTGATTGCGGCTTTCTCAACAGGTGAAATTAGAGCTTTCAAAGCTAGCACGGGTTCTCCTTTGTGGAGCGACTTCTTGATTTCAAGAAACCGTATGAACTCTAATTCAAGCATTAACTCTATCAATTCTAATCCAATTATTGACGGAGATGTGGTTTATGCCGTTGGCAATAATAATGTGCTTGTAGCACTTGACTTGCGTACGGGAACGAGAATTTGGGAAAAAGAAATTGGTTCAATGAACCCAATGTCTGTTGTTGGAAATTCTTTGTTTGTTTTGACGAGTAATTTAGAAATGGCAGCTTTGAATAAACGCAATGGCGACATTGTTTGGAGCACAAAAATTTCTGCAGGTAAAGATTTAGAGAAAAAAGTTGGTGCTTTTGCAGCGGGACCAATCTTGATTGGGCAAAAGCTTCTGGTGGCAACTTCTAACGGCTATGTGTTTGCAATTAATCCTTATAATGGGCAAATCACCGCTTCAACAGACTTAGGTGAAGGCGTTGAGATTTCACCAATTGCCGCTTATGGATATGTTTTGTTCACCACAGATGATGCAGAACTGATTGCTTATAGATAGAAAATAAAGAGAATAATAGGAATTTAGAGAATGATTAAAGTTGCCATAATTGGGCGTCCGAATGTTGGAAAATCTACGTTGTTTAATCGCCTTGTCGGTAAAAGATTGGCAATTGTTCATGATATGCCAGGGGTGACCAGAGATCGCAAAGAAGCACCGGCAAGACTGCGTGATTTAGACCTTATTATCGTTGATACGGCAGGTTATGAATATTCTAATAAAGATAATCTTGAGCAAAGAATGTGGAAGCAAACGAAATATGCCGTTGATGAATGTGATGTTTGTTTGTTTTTGTTTGATGCTCGTGAAGGCGTTCAGCCTTATGACGACCATTTTGCGTCGCTCATTCGTCAAAGTGGAAAGCCAGTTATTCTCATTGGCAATAAGTGTGAAGGTAGACTTCAAGAAGATAGTATTTATGAAGCTCATCGTTTGGGCTTAGGTGACCCAATTCCTTTTTCTGCGGAACATGGCTTGGGGCTTGATTTGCTTTATGATGCTTTGAGTGCTTATGAAAAAGAAACAACTGAAGCAGATGACGCACAAGACGTTGTAAAAAATGACGTAAGAATAGATGTGAATGATGATGGTTTTTTCGAGCTTGGTGAAGAAACTGAAGAAGAAAAAGCACGTCCAATTCAAATTGCGATTGTGGGACGTCCGAATGTTGGGAAATCAACTTTGGTTAATGCTTTGCTTAAAGATGATAGAATGTTAACAGGTCCTGAAGCTGGGGTGACGAGAGATGCAATTACAATCCCTTGGGAATGGAAAGGCAGAGAAGTTAAATTAGTCGACACAGCAGGGCTTAGACGTCAGGCAAGAGTGAGCGACTCTTTAGAAAGATTATCTGCTTCAAGCACGAAATATGCGCTTGATATGGCACAAGTGGTGATTTTGGTTTTGGATGCTGATGCGGTTCTAGATAAGCAAGATTTAACAATTGCTCGCCGCGTGGTTGAGGAAGGCAGAGCCTTGGTGATTGCCATTAATAAATGGGACATTGCGAATCGTAAAGAAGCATTAGATAAATTGAACTATAAATTAATGACCTCTTTGGCTCAGGTTGATGGTGTTCCAACCGTGACAATTTCCGCTTTGAAAAAAGAAGGCTTGGATAAGTTGATGAGTGCGGCTTTCAAGGTTTATGACCGTTGGAATAAGCGTATTCCAACAGCGGTTTTGAATCGTTGGTTTGCTGATGCAATGGCTGCAAATACGCCCCCTTTAGGAAAAAATAAGCGTCGTATTAAGTTGAGATATGTGACACAGGCTAAGACGAGACCACCTGCATTTTTCATTTCTTCTAGCAATCCTGAAGGCTTGCCAGATAGCTATTTGCGTTATTTGACCAATAGCTTGCGTGAAAATTTTGATTTAGGTGGAATTCCGATTAGAATTATGGTTCGCAAAACAGGAAATCCATATGCAGATAAAGACTAATCTGTCTTTGAAAATTATAACCAAATAAGGGTTAAGTTTTAACAGCCTTGGCATAAAAACCAAGGTTGTTTTTTTGTGGCGTTATTTTTAAGATGATTTAGCGAGGACTTAATCTGAAATTATTATGACAAATGGCAATTGCCAAAGCGTCGGCAGAATCCGCATTTTTAGGTTTACACCCTGGGAGGAGGATTTTAATCATGGTCTGGACTTGTGTTTTTTCAGCATGCCCAACGCCCACAACTGCTTTTTTGATTTTGTTTGGTTCATATTCGGCAACGGAGATGTTATATCTTGCGGGTGCAAGGAAAACCACGCCTCTTGCTTGCCCTAATTTCAGAGAAGAATATGGGTTTGAGTTTAAGAAAACTTCTTCAATGGCGGCTTCATCAGGGCGATAAGTTTCGATGATTTCGCAAATGCCTTCGTGTAATTTTACCAATCTGTCAGCAAGGTTCATTTTTGCATCAGTTTTGACGATGCCGTCAGCAACATATTTGATTCTGTTGCCTTCCGCTTCAATAATGCCCCAGCCTGTTGAAGTCAAACTTGGGTCTAATCCTAAAATTCGCACGTCTTGTTCCTAAAAAAAGTCATTCTAAACATGAAGTTTAGAATGACATAATTTATCTTTTTGTGCAAGCTAGATTAGCTGTTTTCAAGTTCGGTCATAACGCTTTCAGAAAATTCTGCATTATTATAAACTTGTTGCACATCGTCATCATCCTCAAGAGCTTCAATCAAACCAAGCAAAGATTTTGCCTTTTCAACATCATCAATGTCAGATTTTACCAAGGCTTTCCAATCCAAACGAGAAACAGAAGGTGTGCCGAAGATTTTTTCTAAAGATTCAGTCACAGCACCCAAATCATCAGGAATTGTTTCAATTTCATGGTGTTCATTGTCAGAAGCAACATCATTTGCACCTGCATTTAAAGCGTCTTCAAAAACTTTATCTGCATTTGCAATAGAAAGTGGATATTGAATGTAGCCAATTCTTTCAAAGTTGAAAGCAACGGAACCGCTTTCGCCCATGTTTCCACCACGTTTTCCAAAAGTTGAACGCACATTGCTTGCTGTTCTGTTCTTGTTGTCTGTCAAAGCTTCAACAATGATAGCAACATTTCCAGGGCCATAGCCTTCGTAACGCACAGTCACATATTCTGAACCACCAGCAACTTGGCTTGCTTTAGTGATTGCTCTTTCAATGTTGTCTTTTGGCATGGATTCAGCACGAGCGGCTTGAATAGCAAGGCGCAATCTTGGGTTTTTATCGGGGTCTGGGGTACCACTCTTTGCAGCAACAGTAATTTCACGAGAAAGTTTAGCAAAAACTTTTGCTTTTTTGGCGTCTTGAGCGCCTTTACGATACATGATATTCTTAAACTGTGAGTGTCCAGACATTTTTAGCTCCCTTAATCTCAATTAAACATATAAAATTTTACTTGGTTATATCCCAGTCGTTGTTTTTCTGCAAGATTTTTTTGAATTAGTCACAATACAATAAAAAAACCTCCGTTTTAAGGCGGAGGTTTGTATTCTATTTGATGATAATGTAATCAAGCTTTGTTGGCGTGGCTTTCAAAATTTTAATTCCAGCTCCTTCAATTTCAACAATTTCTTGGCTTAAAGGAAACGTGATGTTTTCAAAATAGCCACTTGTGCTGTCGCTTTTGCTATAATCATAATAAGTGAAAACCATACGGTCTAAATTGATGCCTTCATATTTAATGTCGAAGCCTTTAACAGGACGTGTTTGGCTTGAACTTGATTTAGCAACAACATCAAAACGAAAATCTTTTGGTCTGATAGAAATTTTTTCATTTAGTAATGTGAGGCGGTTGTTTTTTATCACACCCATTTGTGGAAAAACTTCACCTTCAGGATTGATGAGGAAAACATAGTTTGGCATATTATCTTCAAGCAGCATATAAGCACCGTCTTTGAGTTGGACTTGTCCAACAGCTTTGCGAACTTCGTTCACTTTGAGTTTAATCGGCATTGAAAAACTTGAGATGGTGGCATTCATATTGGCACGAAGTTCTTCACTACGATAAACTTCTTTGCGATATGTTTTATTGTCAACCACAGTGTAGCCAATATATGCAGTTAAAACCTCACCTTTTGGATAAGATTTATCTGTTACATACTCCGAACTGATAAGGGTTGGGGTGGTGTCATAAAAACTAATCATATGGCTGTCTAAATTGCTCGTTGCTTCGTAAAGAGAGCAAGCAGAGAGTAAACCGACGGTGAATAGGCTCATTAATTTTTTCATGATATAATCTCTTTTTAAAGTGGTAATATTTGTTATATATAATATAATTCCGATTTAGTAAAGAAATCGTTATGAGGTGAGAAGAAAAGATGAGTCAAATGAGCCAGTGTTTACAAATAACTTTTGAGGAAAGACAAGAAGTTGATCCTCTGTTTGCAGATTTTTTGGAAGTGTGTTTCGAGGTGGTTTCCTGCAATTATACTGAAGCAGGTAATGAACAATATGTGGCTTATGCGGAACTTGGCTTTGATGAAAAGGCTTTTGTAGAAGTAGCAAAAGAACAGGGCATTGAGCTTTTACCTTATACAATTGAACTTTTAGAAAGTCAGAATTGGCTCAAAGATAATGTGATTGAGTTTGCTCCCGTTGAGCTGGAAGATTTCTTAATTTACGGAATTCATGAAAAAGAACAACCTCAAACAGATAAAATTCCGATTAAAATTTATGCTGCGACAGCGTTTGGTTCGGAACATCAAACAACGAAAGCTTGTTTACAGGCAATTGGCAAGTTGAAAAAACTTGGTGTGAAAACGGATAAAATTTTAGATATGGGTTGTGGTTCTGGTATCTTGGCAATTGCTTGTGCAAAGATTTGGCATGAAAAAAGCAAGATTTTTGCAGTTGACATTGATGAAGAAGCAGTTTGGGTTACGCGTCAAAATGCGGTTGACAACGGTGTTGGAAAGATTGTTTCTGCTGAGGTGAGCAATGGGTATGCTGCTTCTTTTGTGACGGAAAATGGTGAATATGATGTTATCATTGCCAACATTTTAGCTCGTCCGCTCATAGAGATGGCTAAAGATTTGTATGAAAACTTGAAAACAGGGGGCTATTGCATTTTATCAGGCTTTGTTGAAGACCAAGTTGAATGGGTGGTGCAAGCACATCAGGAACAAGGTTTAAAGCTTTTAGATGTTTATGAAATTGACAATTGGCGTGCCGCTTTGATGGAGAAAATTTAATGACCTTAAAAGAATTACAATTAAATTTGCTTAAACATAAGCTAGATGCTTATTACATTCCAAGGAATACTTGCTTTTTAGAACAAGACTTGCTTGATGAGGAAAATTTATTGCTTCAGCTTACAGGGTTTAGTGGGTCGGCTGGTAAGATGATTATTACCCCCAAAAAAGCATATTTATTTGTTGATGGCAGATATGACATTCAAGCAAAATTGGAAGTAAATTCAGAAGAAGTTGACGTCTTGTCGCAGTGTGAGTTTGTGGATTTTATTGTTGAGTTAGAACATAAAAATCCTAAGCTTAAAATTGGGTTTAATCCTTGGACTTCTTCTCTTAAAGAGCTTCCGCTTTATAAAGGGAAAGACCGTTCAGCGATTTATGTGGAAAAAGTTTTTATAGCCCCTAAGGTGACAAAGAAACCTGAGGTTTTTGAGCATTTGATTGAGTTTTCAGGATGCTCTCGAGAAGAAAAAATCTCGCTGATTGTTGAGGAAATTAATCAAACCCCTTATGATGCCTTTTTAACTTGTTTGGCCGATGATGTTTCTTGGTTACTGAATTTGCGTTCCGATTATTTGCCAACGTCACCAATTTTTAGAGGGTATGCTTTGGTTAAAAAAGAGGGTGATGTTATTGTCTTTTCTGACGATTTGGAAGCAGGAAAGTTTTCAGGGTTTGAAGTTTTGCCTTTGACGAAGATTGAAACTCAGTTGAAAAAAATGAAACGCACAAAAATCGGAATTTGTGAAGAAAGCACGCCATATGCTTTCAAAAAGCTTTTTGAAAAAAATAAAATTGAAACCTTTATTTCTCACAATTTTATCAGCGAAGAAAAAGCACAAAAAAATGAAATTGAAATTCAAAATGTGATTAAAGCACATATTAAAGATGGCGTTGCTGTGACTAAGTTTTTGTTTTGGTTTGAAAAAGAAGGACTTGGAAAAACGGAATTAGACATTGTCAAGAAGCTTTATGAATTTAGAAGTCAACAAGAAAATTTCTTTTCAGATAGTTTTGACACCATTGCAGGCTTTGGTGAAAATGGTGCAATTGTGCATTATCACCCAACCGAAAAAACCAATAAGCAAATTACGGAAGATAATTTTCTGTTGCTTGATAGCGGAGCACAATTTCTTAATGGCACGACGGATGTAACCCGTACATTGGTTGTGGGGAATGTTAGTGATGAAATGAAGCATGATTTTACGCTTGTTTTAAAGTCGCACATTGCTTTGGCAACAGCAAAATTTCCAGCAAAAATTAATGGGCATGCGATTGATGTTTTAGCCCGTCAATTCTTGTGGCAAGAAGGGAAAGATTATAAACATGGCACAGGGCATGGGGTTGGTTTTTTCTTGAATGTTCATGAAGGACCACAATCTATTTCTTCTGTTGCTAGATATGCGCCAATGCTTGAAAATGTGGTTGTTTCCATTGAGCCGGGGTATTATTTAGAAGGCAAATATGGCATTCGTCATGAAAATTTATATCAGGTTGTGCGTGATGAACAAACATCTATGTTGAAGTTTTTTCCTCTGACGCAAATTCCTATTGACTTGAAAGGAATTGACAATAAAATGCTTTCTACTCAAGAGGGTGAATGGTTGAAAGACTATCACCAAAAGGTTTATAACAAACTTGCACCTTATCTAACAGATGAGGAAAAAGATTGGTTGAAGCATTATTGTCACTTATAGAGGGTCAGGAAAAGATAAGATGTTACTTAGAAAAAAAAGAAGAATACTAAAAGGTAAGCTAAAAGAGATTTATTATTTAATTGCACTCAAAGGAAAAATTGAAAAATATTTTCAAGAAATTTCAGAAAATAAGCCTAAAAGCGTGATATATACTTGTTCAACGGGTAAGAATTATGATTCAATCAATGTGAATGAGTTTTTGAATCCTGCGTATGAATATATTTTCTTTACTGATAATGAAGAACTTATTGCTAAAAAAACCGTTGGACCTTGGCAAATTAGACCGCTTGTCTTTAATGATTTAGGCAATCATAAAAACAACCGCTATCACAAATTTTTTCCAAACCTCTTGTTTCCTGAATATGAAGAGAGCATTTATATTGATGCGAACATTGTTCTAAAGACGTCAAAACTTTTTGATGCTGCTGAACAGTTTCATGCAACGCCGATTTTTCTGGCTATTCCACCACATCGTAAAAGAAAGTGTATTTATGATGAATTGGAAACTTGCATTAAGGGTAAAAAAGATAAAATAGAAAGATTAGAAGAACACAGAAGCTTTTTGCTTCAAGAGGGATATCCTAAACAAAATGGATTAACTGAGAATAATGTCATCTATCGCAAACATCACCACCCAGAATGTGTTAAAATTATGCAACAATGGTGGGAGCTTTTGGAACAGCATTCACAACGAGATCAGTTGAGTTTGTTTTATGTGCTTTGGAAAAATGGAATGAAAATGACATATCTCTTGGATAAGGCAATTAAATCTGATAAAGATAACTTTCAGATTAATCATCACAATGTGTAAGAGAGGATTTTTATTATGAAAAATTTGCAACTGACAAAAGGATTTATGGGGAATTTGGCTCCTTCTGCAACTTTGGCAATTTCAAACAAAGCAAAAGAGATGAAAATAGCTGGGTTTGATGTTTGTTCGATGTCTGCGGGAGAACCCGATTTTGACACGCCTTTAGGCATTAAAGATGCCTGCATTAAAGCTTTGAATGAGGGTAAAGTTCGCTACACACCGGCTAGCGGAATTCCTGAGCTTAAACAAGAAATTGTCAAAAAATTTGCAAAAAATAATATCCAAACTTCAGTTGATAGAGTTGTTGTTGCTCCTGGGGCAAAATTTTCAGTTTTTTCTGCAATTTGTGCTTTATGTGGGGAAGGGGATGAAGTTATCATTCCTGCACCTTATTGGGTGAGTTATCCTGAAATGGTGAAAGCTTCTGGTGCAAAAGTGGTCGAAATTCAGACTTTGCCAGAAAATAATTATGAACTTACGGCAGAGCAATTGGAAAAAGCTATCACGCCAAACACAAAATTGCTTATTTTGAATTCTCCTTCAAATCCGACAGGAAGCGTTTACAAAAAAGAATCTTTGCAAAAAATTGCTGATGTTTTGGTGAAGCATAATGTAATGGTGCTTTCTGACGAAATTTATGAAGAACTGATTTATGATGCACAATTTCCACATTACAGCATTGGCGGTTTGAATGCAGAAATTGCCGAGCTTACAATTACAGTAAATGGGTTTAGTAAAGCTTATGCAATGACAGGCTGGAGATTGGGCTATTTGACAGCACCACTTTGGTTGGTGAAGAAAATTTCTGCTTTGCAAAGCCACACCACAAGCAACCCAACTTCGTTTGCACAATATGGGGCGTTGGCAGCTCTTCAAGGCGTTGCCGATGTTGAAGTTGAGATGATGAGAAAAGCTTTTGCAACCAGAAGAGATTTGATTTGCACATTGCTTGCTGAAATTCCAAATTTGAAATTTGTTCGTCCAAGTGGTGCGTTCTATGTTTTGTGTGACATTTCTGCTTTTGGTCTTGAAGATAATGTTTTTGCATTAAGATTGCTTGAAGAAAAATTCTTAGCAACTGTTCCAGGGGAAAGCTTTGGTGCAAAGGGCACAATTCGTTTGAGTTATGCTTGTTCAGAAGAAAATATTAGAACGGCAGTTGAAAGACTTAAAAGCTTTTGCACTGCCTTGTAGTTTAACAAGCTGACCTTGATAAATTGAAATAAATGATTAAATCACCGTTTATAATTAATTGATGAATTGGTATAAATAAATGGGTAATGATGCGGTTGCAGGCGGAAAAATAATGAATAATGTTGAAAATTTGAGCGAAAAAGATTTTTCAATCATTTCTTGGCTCGTTTCAGCAGCTTTTTTCATTTTGATGATTAATGGTACAATTCTCAATACTGCCTTACCTTCTATTTCAAAAAGTTTGGGGGTTTCAGCGCTTGAAGCTCAATCTGTGGTGATTAGCTATCTTTTGGTGGTTGCTTTTTTGTTGCCTATGTCTGGTTGGTTGGCAGATAAATTTGGAGCAAAACGGCTTTTCATTTATTCCTTAGTTCTCTTTGCTTTTACTTCAGTGCTTTGTGGCTTTTGTAATAGTTTAGGAGCTTTGAATTTTGCCAGAGCTTTGCAAGGTGTTGGAGGGGCAATGTTAGCCCCAATCGGACGCTTGATTATTGTTAAGATTTTTCCTCGTGAAAGACTAGTGAAAGCTTTGAGCTTTGTGATGTTACCCGCATTGCTTGGACCGATTTTAGGTCCTCCTTTGGGGGGATATATTGTTGAATATTTTTCTTGGAAATGGATTTTCTGGCTCAATTTTCCAATTGCTGGATTGTTGGCTGTGGTTGCTTATTTCAAAATGCCGAAGATTAGCCGGAATCCTGATGATAAACTTGATTGGGTTGGATTTTTAACGCTCTCATTCTCTGTTGTTTTTGTTTGTGTTTTAACTGACAGAACAGGGCTTATTGTTATGTCAGATAAGGCAAAGATGTTTTTGCTGTTTTTCTCTTTTTTCCTCTTTTCTGTTTTTTGGTTGCATATTAAAAAAGTCCCTCATCCTTTGTTTAACCCTAAAATTTTTGAGGAGAGAGCGTTTAATGTTGGCATTATTGGCAATGTGATTACACGCTTAGGGTTTAGCGCAATTCCTTTGCTTGTTCCAATGACGTTGCAAGTTGCGTTGCATATGTCACCTTCTAAGGCGGGCACAATTATGCTCACGCTCGGAATTGCGAGCATTGTTGGGAAGTTTTGTGTAAATAAAATCATTGAGGCTTTAGGGTATAGATTTTTGCTTGTTTTTAATACGTTTCTCATTGGCTTCATTATCTCTTTATTGGTCTTTGTGAAGGAAGGTACTGGAGAGTTGGAAATTATATTTGTCTTAATGTTGCTTGGCTTCACAAACTCTATCCAATTTACAGCAATGAACACACTTGCGTTGATTGATTTGCCAAAGAAATATGCAAATGATGGCAATGCGTTGTTGTCAGTGGTTATCCAAGTTGGGATTGTTTTGGGAATAAGTTGTGGCGCTTCAAGTTTAGTCGTGCTTAAAGAATTGTTTCCGCAAAAAGATGTATTAGAAGTTTTTCATTTATCTTTTATGATTTTGGGAGGGTTCACAATGCTTTCTTCTATTTGTTTCTTTTTCACACCAAAAAATGCTGGTGGATATTCTCATTAAGAAAGTGAATGTCAAAAAAACCGACCCCTTTGAGGTCGGTTTTTTATGGATTATTGTGCAACACAATTGCGATAACAATTCATATATTCATTGCTAATGGTTTCACATGTTTGTCCACTTGGAACAGCAGAGAAGTAACCGATGCTTTCACAACTCGGAATATCCTCATTGCAGATAGCATATTTTGTGCCATCGGAATCCGTGCAAGTTTCTGAACTTGGAAAACTTCCTGTGTCACATTTTTTGAAATCACTTTTACAAATACATCCTTTATAAAAAACTTGTCCTTGTACTGAGCAAGTTTCACCATTCAAAACATATTTAGCTGTGTCACAATTCTGTTCTGAATAGGAATAAAGATTGAAGTCGCAAGTGCAACTTTTGAAGAAATTGCTATCACTTGGGCAATAGTCTTCAGGTGTTTTCCCTGTTGGGCAAGTCACTAAAGAATAACCTTGAGAAAAACAAGGTTTATCCACTGTTGAAGGATAGTTTTCATAGTTCGTATCTCGTCGGGCATTAGGCTCCACAATTGACCTCACTCCCGCAATTGCTTGTGGTGATGAAACTGAAAATAGAAGGAGGGCTATAACGAAGTGTTTTATGCTTTTAGTCATTGTCTTTTCCTTACTTGTTAGTACTTATCTTTTGCTTTTAAAATCTCTTTTTTTGAAAGAATCAGACTTTTTAAACGGTTTTCTTTCACCGTCTTTTCTTTCAGGCTTTCTATCGTACTTCTTTTCGAATCTTTTTTCACTAGTTCCTTCAGGCTTTCTGTCGTACTTCTTCTCGAATCTTTTTTCACTAGTTCCCTCAGGCTTTCTGTCGTACTTCTTCTCGAATCTTCTTTCGCCAGTTCCCTCAGGTTTTCTGTCGTACTTCTTCTCGAATCTTCTTTCGCCAGTTCCCTCAGGTTTTCTGTCGTACTTCTTCTCGAATCTTTTTTCACTAGTTCCCTCAGGCTTTCTGTCGTACTTCTTCTCGAATCTTCTTTCGCCAGTTCCCTCAGGTTTTCTGTCGTACTTCTTTTCGAATCTTTTTTCGCCAGTTCCTTCAGGTCTTCTGTTGTATTTCTTCTCGAATCTTTTTTCACCAGTTCCTTCAGGTTTTTTATCAAATTTAGCTTCTGAACTTACAGGCTTCTTTCTGAATTTTGTTTTAATTTCTGTTGGAGCATTTTCTTGCTTTTTTTTCTTTTTTTCTTCAAATGCAAGTCTTTTTTTGTTGACTGAAAATCCGAAAGAGCCAATTTTTCTGCCTAATGTGTAATATTCTCCGTGAACGAAGGATAAAATGCCTGCTTTTTCTAGGGCAAGGCGTCCTTCTTCATCAACGAGCGTTTCATCAACATTAACGCCGAGAACTTCTGCAATAAACATATCATGTGTGCCATATTTTTTGACTTCAATTACACGACATTCTAAAGAGACAGGACTTTCCTCAACTTGAGGTGCAGCAACATGAGTGCATTTTCCAGCGGTTAAGTTCATTTTTTTGAATTTGTCTTCATTCCTTCCTGAACGAACGCCACAATAGTCTGTTGCTTGTGCCAAAGCCAAAGTTGTTAAATTGATAACAAATTCTTTGGTCTTTGAAATGATTTCGTGTGAATAACGAGATGGTCTGATTGAAACGTAAGTGATTGTTGGTTCAGAATTGATAATTCCTGTCCATGATGCTGTCATCACATTGGGTTTTTCAACAGTTCCGCAAGAAATTAATGCTGCGGGAAGAGGGGAAAGCATTGTGCCTGCTTTCCAAGATATTTTTGCCATAAAGAGCTCCGTCTAAAAAAGTGGATTATTAAATTTTTCTGTACTCTACACGTTCTTATTTAATTATACAATAAAACAATTATCGCTTTATGTTTTTTTAAACATAAAAAAAGCTCTCCAGAAGGAGAGCTTTAAATGGTGCGGATGGTGGGACTTGAACCCACACGCCCTTGCGGACAACAGATTTTAAGTCTGCAGCGTCTACCATTCCGCCACAACCGCTAAGTAAAAAATGTCTTGCAGACATTTTTTATCTGCAAGGTCTTATAAATATTGGTGCGTGAGGGAAGCGACAGCAACCGAAACAAACCTAAGTTTATAAGGCTAAGTAAAAATACTTTATAAGCATCTTTACCAGCCCATATATACAAAGATTTTTTTATTAATGCAATAATAAAAATGTCAAATTTCATAATTAATTCGATTTATCCCAAAAATGGCAATATCTTGAGCGTATATAAAACATATATCTTGTTTATTTTCAGAAAATATGTTTATTTAATTTTGAACAACGATAATTATAAACCGAAAGGATCTTGGAGATGATTAAAACTTTTGAAATTTCTTGGCGTCGTTATGTTTTGCCAAAAATTCATAGTGAAGGCTGGAAATTTGTTTGTGCTTTTGCATTGATTACGGTTGCGCTTGCTCTTCTGTGGAAGCCACTTAGTGTGGTGGGAATTGTTTTAACCGTATGGTGCTATTTCTTTTTTAGAGATCCTGAACGTGTTGTTCCAGATATTAAAGATGTCGTCGTTTCCCCTGCTGATGGAATCGTGCAGATGATTGCCAAAGTGAATGGTCCTGAAGAGTTGGGTTTGGAAAAACAAAAATTCACTCGTGTGAGTGTGTTTATGAGTGTGTTTAATGTTCACGTTAATCGTGCTCCTGCTGAAGGAAAAATTACAAAAGCAGTTTATGTTCCTGGTAAGTTTTTAAACGCAACTTTGGATAAAGCAAGCAAGGACAATGAAAGACAACTTCTTGGAATGAAAACAAAAAATGGTAAGGAAATCGCCTTTGTTCAAATCGCTGGGCTTGTGGCTCGCAGAATTTTGTGTGAAGCAACCGAAGCACAAGAATATAAAGCTGGTGAAAGATTTGGACTTATCCGTTTTGGCTCTCGTCTTGATGTTTATTTGCCTGAAGGCATTGAGCCTCAAGTTTGTTTAGGTCAAACAATGGTTGCTGGTGAAACAATTCTTGCGAATCTTGAGAGCACTGCGCCACAAGTTAAAGGGAATTTAAAATAATGGAAAAAATTAATAAGAAAATTCTTATGTCTAAGCAAAAACTTAAGTCTTTGCCTTTTAGAAAAATTGCACCAAATTTGGTTACAATGTTGGCTTTGTGTGCTGGTGCAACGTCTATTCGCTATGCCATTCATGAAGAATGGTCGAAAGCAATTATCTGTATTTTCTTAGCAGCATTTTTTGATATGCTTGATGGTAGAGTGGCTAGAATGTTAAAAACATCAAGCAAATTTGGGGCGGAACTTGATTCTCTCTCAGACTTTGTGAGTTTTGGTGTTTCGCCTGCGGTGTTGATTTATCAATGGACGCTGTATGATTTTCCAAAATTCGGTTGGTTTTTTTGCTTGTTGTTCATTATTGGTATGGCAATGAGATTGGCTCGTTTTAATACGATGCTGGATGAAGAGCCTCAGCCGTCATATTGGCAAAACTTTTTCACAGGCGTTCCTGCGCCAGCGGCTGCTGCTTTAGCAATTATGCCAATTATGATTAGTTTTGATTTTCCTGAACTTGAGTTCTTGCGTTCAAACTTTTTTATGGCAAGCATTATGTTGGTGGTGGCTTTGTTGATGGTTAGCCGAATCCCAACTGTTTCCACAAAGAAACTTAAAGTTCCGACATATCTCTTTATTCCAATGATGATTTTAGTGGCTTTATTTGCAAGTTTCATCATTAGTCAACCTTGGATTACTTTGGGAATTTCTGTCTTTCTTTATGCGCTTTCTATTCCAGTCGGTGTTTTCATCTTTTTGGATTTGAAAAAGAAATATGAAGAAGATATCTAGAAGTTAAAATGAAAAGGCGGTTTTTTTTAAGACCGTCTTTTTTTTATCTTTTTGGGAAGATGATGTTTGTTCTTTTTTTGTTCTTAAATAAATTAAGCACTTGCAGAGCATTTAATCTTTGTATAGACTTCTGTTAAGAATAGAAATTTAAAGGTTAGAATGAAATGATTGCTAAATTGAATGGGCTAGTTGATACGGTTGGCGAAGATTACTGCATTATTGATGTGAACGGTGTTGGCTATTTGGTTTTTGCCTCTAATCGCACCTTGTCAAAATTGGTGAGAGGGGAGAAGGCTAAGCTTTATATTGAAACAATTGTGCGTGAAGATAGCATTTCGCTTTATGGCTTTTTTGATGCTTTAGAAAAAGAATGGTTTATCACTTTAACAAAGGTGCAAGGAGTTGGCTCTAAGGTTGGGCTTAACATTTTATCTGTTCTTTCAGGAAGTCAATTGGCACAAGCCATAGCGGCTGGGGATAAAGCTTCTTTTGCTAGGGCAAACGGCGTTGGTCCGAAGCTTGCCGCTCGATTAGTGACAGAACTTAAAGGGAAAATGGTCACTGTGCCAATGGGAGATGTTGCTTTATCAGATGTTTCCGGTTCAGAAGAAGAGGTCGTCTCTGTTGCTCAAGCAACTGTTGAAGATTCTAAAGTTGAAGATGCTCTTTCTGCTTTGGTCAATTTGGGCTATCAAAGAATTGAAGCTTATCAAGCTGTGAACGAAGTTTTGGTAGCGAATCCTGAATCTTCTATGCAAGATTTAATTCGTCTTGCCTTGAAAAAATTTATGAAAAAGGACTTTTAGTAAATGACAGAAGAAAGAATCGTTAGTCCGAAACATCAAGAAGGCGATGAACGTGATGTAAATTCTCCTGTGAGTTTGCGTCCTCAAAAACTTGAAGATTTTGTTGGGCAAAGACAAGTTTGTGATAATTTAAAAGTTTTTATTGAAGCAGCTAAAATGCGTGGTGAGGCTTTAGACCACACGTTGTTTTTTGGTCCTCCAGGGCTTGGAAAAACAACTTTGGCTTCTATTGTTGCAAAAGAATTAGGCGTTGGGTTTCGTGCAACTTCTGCCCCAATGATTACAAAAACAGGCGACTTAGCGGCTATTCTGACCAACTTGGAACGTAATGATGTTTTATTTATTGATGAAATTCATCGTCTTAATCCAGCAATTGAAGAAGTTTTATATTCAGCGATGGAGGATTTTCAGCTCGATTTAATTATTGGTGAAGGTCCTTCGGCTCGTTCTGTGCGAATCGATTTGCAACCTTTTACCCTTGTGGGAGCAACGACACGTTCGGGGTTGCTCAGTACGCCACTTCGTGAAAGGTTTGGAATTCCCTTGAGATTAGATTTTTATTCGGCAGAAGAACTGGCAAGCATTGTGGTACGTGGTGCAGGGCTTTTGGGAATGGCAATTTCTGAAGATGGAGCAATTGAAATTGCGAAACGTTCTCGAGGCACGCCTCGAGTGGCAGGCAGGCTTTTACGTCGTGTTCGAGATTTTTGGGCAATGTCAGGTTTGGCACAAGCGGATACACACATTGCTGACAAGGCGTTGCGTCGCTTAGATGTTGATGATTATGGGTTGGATACATTTGACCGTAAATATCTCGATTGTATCGTTACAAATTATGGAGGAGGTCCTGTTGGTGCTGACACACTCGTGGCAGCGCTTTCCGAAGAAAGAGATACAATTGAAGAGGTGATTGAACCATTTTTGCTGAAACTTGGCTTTTTGCAAAGAACCCCAAGAGGCAGAATGATTTCTGATTTAGGATATGAATATCTGGGGTTGGCAAAACCAAAAAGAATTATAAAACAAATGGATTTATTGGGAGAGGATGAGTAATGGTTAAACTTTATAAATTGCCGATTAGAATTTATTATGAGGATACTGATGCTGGTGGAATTGTTTATTATGCAAACTATTTGAAATTTGCTGAAAGAGCCAGAACAGAGTTTGTGCGCTCCCTTGGTTTTGAGCAACGTGAAGATTTAGAATCTGATGATAAATTTGGGTTTATTGTTCGTCGTGCAGAATTAGAATATCTTAAGCCCTCTCGCTTGGATGACTTGATTGAAATTTCTTGCGAAGTTGAAGATGTGAAAGGGGCGACGGTTGAAGCTTGTCAAATTGTGAGTTGTAATGGTGAGGAAAGAGTGAAAATCAAAGTAACTTTGGTTTATATTTCACTGGCTAAAATGCGTCCACAACGTGTTCCTGAAAAAATGGTTGAAAAACTTTGGGAATATAAAAGAGAAGTTTTGTAATGAAAAAGAATATCTTCACAGAATTTGGTTTGGATTTTGATAATAATAAATTTGGTCTTGGTTATAGTACTGAAATTGAAAAGTCAGATGGAACGGAATATCGTGTGAAGAAGTTTATTCAAATGGACGGTAAATCTTATTATTTTAGATTTTGGATTTTTAAAACGGTCTTTTTTGTATCAAAACGGAGCGTTGAACTTGTAAAAAAGAAGAGGAATAATTTCAAAATTGTTTTTGGAATTGCGGGATATAATCAAAACTATTTATAGGAGAAAATTTTATGTCTGATTTGTTTTTAAAACAAAATCCAACTTTAAAGGATTTACAAGAATATATTGCCAAAATGAAAATTGAAAGAGGATTTAATACCACTGATAAAGTTATGGAATGTTTTTACCTGATGGAAGAAGTGGGTGAGTTGGTTAAAGCGGTTCGAAAGAGCTTAAAAAATATGCAGATAGATGCGAATAAAACTTATAATACCTCTGTTGCTGAAGAAGTGGCGGATGTTTTAATTTTCCTTTTAAATATTGCTAATCTGCACGGTGTTGATGTTGAGCAGGCCTTTAGAGATAAGGAAGAAATCAACAAAACGAGAACATGGAAAAAAATTTAAGAAAAGAAACTAATGTTTAAACGGAAAGAATTGTCTCAAGATGTCTATCCTCTTTACTTTTGTGAGTTTCTGATTCTTTATCTTTGTTTTTAATTTTGTTAAAAGTTTTAATTTTTTAGAAAAATTTCAAATACAACTAATGTGTTGTTTTCATTTAGAATGTGTCGTTTCCATTTAGAAAGCGTTTGATTTTAAATGAGTTATATGTTATACGTATAACGTATAAGTTGTAAGTGTTTTGTGTTTAGCAGCGTAATGTTCGAAGATGGCATATGAGTTGAAAGATGTTTTGTATTTGGCGTAGTGTTTGAAGGTTTGTATCTTGATGAGCATATGTCATATGTATTTAAGTTTTTCTGTGCTTTGTCAGGGTGGTAGGCTTTTTTAGTGAATTTAATTAGTGTTGAGGTTTGAATGAAATATAAAAGAATTGGAGATTTTTTAAAGTTTGAGTTTTTGGAGAAATATGAAATCAGCGAAAATCAACTTGCGATGTTTTTAAAAGTGAATCAGAACAGAATTAATGAAATCATTAGAGGGCGTCGTCGAATTACGCCGAATACTGACTTAAGGTTGTGTAAGTTTTTTGAACTTGAAGATGGCTATTTTTTACAAATTCAAAACAGAATAGAATTGATGCAAGAATTAGAAAAAAATTCTGAACTTTTTGATAGTATAATTTCTTATAAAGTTATATATAGTGAGTAATTTTTTTATATTCCCAGACTATATTAAGATTATCTTTAGCATTTAATGTTAAATTTTATGCTACGCAAGAGTGGGTTTTATTCATAATGAAGGTATCGTAAAGATGGAAACACAAGCAATTCAAGAAGTGGCAAATGCAACGTCACATTTATCAATTTTTTCTCTGATTTGGTCAGCCGATTTGGTCATTAAGCTCGTGGTTTTGGGGCTTTTTGCTTCTTCAGTTTGGACTTGGGCAATCATTTTAGAAAAAGTTGCAACCCTAAGACACCTCAAGGGATTAACTAAAAAATTTGAAGATAATTTTTGGTCAGGTGGTTCTCTTGACAGACTTTATGACAACATTGGGAATCGTCCCATTGAACCAATGGCTTCAATGTTTGTGGCGGCAATGAAAGAATGGAAAAGAAGTAATATTCTTAAAGCAAAAACTAATCGTGGGCTTCGTGGAGTTTCTTTGCAACAACGTATTGAAAAAGCGATGAATGTGGCAATGGATAAAGATTTGGAAAGCTTGGAAAACAGACTTGGTTTCTTGGCTTCAACCGCTTCTGCTGCACCATTTATTGGGTTGTTCGGAACAGTTTGGGGAATTATGAACGCTTTTTCAGCAATGGGTTACACTCAAAACAACTCTTTAGCAACGATTGCCCCAGGGATTGCAGAAGCTTTGTTCACCACTGCTCTTGGCTTGGTTGCAGCGATTCCAGCTTTGATTGCTTATAACAAACTCAGCTCTGATATTGATAGATATGCTCGTAAACTCGAAAACTTTATGACAGAATTTTCAACAATTCTTTCTCGTGAAATTGATGATACGGCAATTCAAGCCGAAATCGCAGGAGAATAAAATGGCTTTTAGTGCTGGAAAATCTGGACGCAGACGAATGAAGTCTGATATCAATATGACACCAATGATTGACGTGATGTTGGTGCTTTTGATTATCTTTATGGTGGCAGCACCTTTGATGACGACAGGAATTAATTTAGATTTGCCGAAGGTGGGTGGTAAAAACCTCACAGGTGAAGACACTTCAGTTAATATTAGCGTGGATAAAGAAGGCTATTATTACATCGGTAAAAATGAAGTTCCTGCAGATCAAGTTGTGGCAAAACTCAAAGCAATTCTTGAAAACAACAAAGAGTTAACGGTGACAATTTCAGGTGATACGGACACGGGATATGGCAGAGTTATCGGTTTGATGGCGATTTTGAAAGAGGCTGGTTTTGATAAAGTTGGACTTAAAACAGAACCTCGACCATTAGGTAAAAAATAAGCGTATGATGAAAAAACATTTATACAGATCTATGGGGTTGCATGTGGCGGTGATATTAGCTTTGATGATTAATATCCCGTTGTTTTGGTTTAGTCGAAAGACACACATTAGCCAAGTTCCAATTATTGTAGATTTGAAAGATGTAAAACTCTCAGAGATGACAAACCTTCCGCCAAAGGCAAAAATTGGTAAAGAAGATAAACAAGCTAGTGTTGAAAAAAGAAAAGAAGTGAGTTCAAATTTCACAACACCTGAAACAGGAAAAAAGGACGGAAAGTCCGATGTTCCTGCGCCTAAGAAAGAAAAGACAGAAGAAGCTCCTGTGAAACCAAAGAAAGATTTTATGGTTGCTCCTCAACCAAGTAAGCCAAAAACAAAGCCACAGCCTAAACCTGAAGCACCTAAAAAAGTTGAGACCAAGAAAGGAAACAACTCTGTTCCTGCTGTTAAGCAAGAAAAGGGTAAACCAGATTTAGCAAACCCATTAAAGAGCTTGTTAGCATCCGTTGATTCAATTGAGAAAAATTTAGGACCTGTGACTCAAGAAGCAACAGTCAAAGAAGGAACAGAGGTTAATCATATGGGGATTGAAGGTGGCACAGGTGGTTCATATTTCAGTGAACTTTCAATTTCGGAAATTGATGCCATTGCAGGGCGTTTGCGTGCTTGTTGGAATTTAGATCCTGGGGCAAAAGGGGCTCAAAATATGGTTGTTGAAATTAGAGCTTTTTTGACACCAGAAGGAAAAGTTAGAGATGTTAAAATTTTAGACACAGGAAGATATGGTTCAGATCCATATTTTAGGTCAGTAGCTGAAAGCGCTAGACGTGCGGTTTATAATTGTGAAGATGCTTATCAAATCTTCGTGAAGAATTATTCTGATAAATATGATATGTGGAAAACAATGTTGTTGAAGTTTAATCCGCTTGACGGAAACATTAATTAGGAAAAGGCTTATGGCTGAAGTTGGATATGGCAAATTGGACATTGAAAAAACTTTGAAAGAAAGTTTTTTATATTTTGTGCAAAATTCTAAAAAGATGACCTTTTATGTCTTAGTAAATATGTTTTTGGTTTTGTTTGCCAAATTCATTGTTGGTGATTTTTCCAATCCGTTTTTTTTAGTTTGGCTTTTGGTTTATTACGTTTTTTGGAGTGTGTTTTTCAGAAGTTATTTTTGCTTATTTCCGTGTTATAAGCATGATTGTATTTTCCATTCGCTTGTGCCATCAACGAAAATATTTTTACTCACTTTTTTAGTGTTAGGATTGCTTTTATCTTTGCCAATGCTTCCACTCTTTATTGCGTTTATTCCTAACTTGCCCCTTGATGTGGTAGAGTTTATTGATGATTATTCGATGTTTTTGCAAAAATATATGGAAGATTCAGATGTGTTGGATTTGGTGGTTAGTTTCATTTTTGTTTTTGCTGCACCAATTGTTTGTTTTCGTCCTTTTTACGCGTGGATTTCTTCAGTGACCGGTAAAAGTGGGTCAATTTCAATTGCCTTTAAGAAGACTAAGCATAATTATTGGCGCTTTTTCTTTTGCAGTTTAATCATGAATTTGTGCTTTATCAGCGTAAGAGAATTTTCTGAGCTTGTTGGTGGTTTTTCAGCTGATGCGCAAGTTTCTGATGCCGTGACAGCACTTGTTTGGGGCGTTCTTTCTTCTCCATTTATTGTTTATTTTAATGTTTTTATCGCAAAATCTTATGAATTTTTCTTTGTAGAAAAGTAGATCGCCTGATTTTTTTCATAAGTAATGTAATTGTTAATTTTCATTCTAATACATAGCAATCTGTAACAGAAATTGTGTTTCCGCTAAGTGAATCTACATATTTACAGAATAAGGTCGTTGTTTTTCCGTAATAGAAGATATTACTAAGTATGTTTTGGCACTCTGCTATCGTTGTTGATACATCAGCATTTCCAAAAACAAGAGAATAAATATCAACAGTAGTAAGATTTTTATTAATAATATTTGTTTTACCAGTGCTACTCCTAAAAAGACTAAGCGTTATACACTGACCATTAGCAGTTTTAGCAAAACTATCATTGCCACCATAATAAGCAAATCGTGCTACATTTTCTACAATAAATCCTTCTTTTGTTTCTTCCTTAGCACAAAAGACTTTGGTTTGGTCAGTTGGGCATTTGAGGGCGGTGTCAGGGCAATCGGTGAGGGCTTTTGCATAGCCAAGTTCTTCGCAAGTTGGTTGTTTTTGGCAGACCTGAGCCGTCGCCGGTTCGCCCGTTATCAAGACCGTCAACCCCATTAATCCCAAGCCTTTCATAAGTAATTTAATTCTTAAATTTATCATTTCTTTTCTCCATCAAATTAGATTTTAGTTTAAGTATTCATCAGGGATTTTATAGGTTGTGCTTTCACAAACAAATCTCTCCCAAAAAACTTCTCCTGTTTCACATAAAGGCTCGGTGCGACAGCTGGAATAAAGCTCACCACTCGCATCTTCACATTTTGTGGCACTCTCTTGACCGCCATAATCACAGCTCTTAAACACATTGGGGTCGCAAAGACATTCACGATATTTCCCATTACAGGAATCTAATATATTTTTTGGAACAAAATTTCCCGTACAAGTTTGAGAATATTCAGTTGGACAGTTACAAGCCTCTTGTTTTCCGTCACATGATTCACCTGAAATGAGCTTAGGAGAGGGGCAGGTTGTGGTATCATAAGCGAATTTAGGATCGCAGGAGCAAGTTTCATAATAAGTATCGGCGCAGTTTTTTCCGCCAAGTATTTTGTTGCCAGTGCAGTTAAGATTATTCCATGGAAGCTTATAGATATTACATTGGCAAGATTTATAGAAATTTCCATTTGGACATTTGAGGGTTGGTTCTTTGCCATCGGTGCAAGTTGAAGCAAGGACAGTATATCCCAATAATTGACATGCTTTTCCACCACGAGGAATGTCGTCGAAAGTTCTGTCAGGTCTGGTGATGAAATAAACGCCAGCGAAGGCATTGTAAGTTAAGGTAAAGCTTGAACAAAAGAGTAAAAAAGCTCCCAAAAAGATAAAATATGACTTCTTCATGACACGAATCCTCTTAGTTGTAAGAAAAAATCTCTTTATACAACCAATGATAATTCTTTTTTTTTTTTGCAAGAAAAAATGAGTCACGAAAATATGAAACTTTTGTTGCAACGATTTTGAATGAGAAAGGGAAGAAAAAACAAGGTTTAGCTTTCTGTTATATTCGGGCTTAACCCGAATATCCATAAGGTGGATTCCCAATCAAGTTGGGAATGATGACAAAAGAGGTGTCTGAAAAAACAACAAAGAGCTATTGTTATTTCAAAACGCATGAATAAAGAATGGCAAAGAAGTGCATAATTGTTCCAGCAAGCACAAAGAAGTGCCAAATGGCGTGCGTATATTGTTTGCTTTTCCAAACATAGAAGAAAACACCACCCGTATAAAATAATCCGCCTAAGCAGAGGAAAATTAAGCCAATTGTTGGGATTTCGGCAACCATTTGCTTTGAGGCGAACACAATCATCCAACCCATAATCAAATAAAGTGCAATTGACCAAGCTTTTGTGCCACCTCCTTGCGTACAAAGCTTTAAGATTGTGCCAATGAGTGCTAAGCCCCAGATGATTCCAAAAATTGTCCACCCCACCGGACCTCTCAAGTTGACTAACAAAAATGGCGTATAAGTTCCAGCAATCAGGTAATAAATTGAGATATGGTCAAATTTTTTGAGCTTTTTCTTAATTTCCGGATTAGGAATGGCATGATAAATCGTTGAGGCGGAGTAAAGCACAATCATTGAAGTTCCAAAAATTGCACTGGAAACAACAGCCCAAACATCGCCATTGATTGAAGAAAAAACAACCAAGATAACAAGCGCAGCAATACCAAGTGCAATTCCAACACCATGAACGGCACTGCTCCAGATTTCTTCTTTTAAGCTATATGGTCTGATGATTTTATTTGTTGACATTCTTTTTTCCTCTTAATCAAAAAAACTTATTCATGCTTTTAATATAAGGTGAAAAAAAATTGTTTTAAAGTCCAAATGATAATATTTATCAGTTACCAAAAGATACTAATGGAAAATTTTGATAAAATTCTCTGTCGACAAGATTATAATGCCACCATTCGTGTGCTAAAGATTTCAATCCGACTGATTCCATAAGTTTTTGCAGCTTTTTTCTGTTTGCAATTTCTGTGGAAAAAGTGGAGTCTTCAAAGGTATGTGTGGCTTTTTTTAAGTGTTCTTGAAACTCTGTCATTTTTCCTTGTTGAATTTGCTCGGCAAAATAAGGCGTGTAAGCGTCAACTTCTGTTGGATATTTATCTTCTTGTTGGTGTTCATTGCAAAGACAAACATCAATAGCAATGGCTCGACAATGTGGCGAACGCTCTGGTTGAGCCGCAAAAAAGTTTGGAATTGGCACAAGGTCAATCATCATTTGATGTGCCAGAGGCGGGCGATAAGCGTCAAAAATTTTCAAATATTGATTCGTTTCTTCTAAATAAGGGATGATATTTTTTAATTTATTCCAAAGTTCAAGATGCACATATGCCTTGTTTCCGAATCCAATTTTTTGATAAGCGTCACACCCTGTGATGTTATCTTTTCTTGCATACATTAAATCAACGATAAATCGTGGGTGGGTGATTTCAATATAGTCTTTTGATGAAAGTTGATTCTTTTGCATGCGCTTATCCTAAGATAGGTTGAACTTATTGATAACATCTGTATATTACAGATGATTAAATTTACTATTAATGACTTAAATTATTTTATCTATGAAAGAGTTTATTACAACTTATACATTTGAGATTATTGCTTCAGGCGTTTTGGCATTAGCACTTTTTTTGCTCTGGCTTTCTAATCGACAAATAAGACGATTACAAAGTAAGTTGTTACATCCTGAGGAAAAGAGCCCTTCTAAAAAAGGAGGTTTTGTGAAAGCAACAATGGATTCCTTTAAATATAGAAATGTAGCGTTGCTTCTTAACCTTGAGACGGGGAAATTTTGCGATGCTTCGGGAGAGCCTATTGAAGCATTATCTTTTGTTGTTGCAGAAATGGACGCACATTGGAAGTTTGTATATGATTTTAAAGGCTTAATGCCAGTTCGAATCAAAGGAATATACAATAGAAAAGATAGTCCTTATCACTCTGCAACAGTTTCTCTTGTTGATTATGATGATATTTGTGAAGTTATCAGTTTGAAAGATTGTCCAAACTATGAAAATACGCATGGAATTGGAACAAGAGATGTTGTTGAATTAATATCTTCAAATGAAATTGTGTTTAGGTGTCCTAATAATAAAAAATATAAATTAGGAGATGTTTTGAATGTTTATTACAAAGTTGAACAAATCGACTATGAAGGACATGTTCTTAACCGTTTAACACTGAAGTTGAGAGCTTAGACAATGAAAACCTGTAAAGAACATATATCATCATAGATATATGTTCTTTTTTTATCTAATGGAATGAGAGCGGAAATTATCTTTCCTTAAATCTAATTGCAATATCTATTGTTTTAGGTATAATCCCCGCAACTAAATAATTATTAATGTTAAAACTATTTTTTTATGATTGGATATCTGGTTCTTTTAGTAGCGATTTTATCTGTGGGCTGTTTTTTATTTGCCATAAATCATCAGAGAAAATCTAAAAGGAAAAGTTCTTCTCATTTCATTGAGCAGAAAGAACTTCAGCCTTATAACAAATTTTGTGGTCAAGAATATGTTCTTGATAGAGAAAGTGGAAGATTCTTCCATTTAGACTATGAAACGCCTGTTGAAGAATTGTCTGAGGTTATCGTTCAAACAAGTTTGTATCATAATTGTTTTCTTTATTTTTCTGGAAAGATTAAAGTGAAAATTGCTCATTTTTATTATTCGGAGCAAACAGATCAAGTTATTGCCGTTTGCAGAGCTGATTTATCTTTTATGCTTGATTATGAAAAAGAAACTGATTGGCGATATTTGCTTTTTAATAATCATGTGACAATTTCTCTTTATGTTGGAGAAAACAGTAATGGGACAATGGATTATTTCAATAGTGATTATGCCCATGAAGTTGAGGGTGGAAAATTCAAACTTGAGATTATGTTGCGAGATTGTGAATATGGAGGTCATACCAATATATATCTTAAGAGAGATCCAAATAAATATTTCAATAAGAGATATTTTTAAGAAAAAGCCTTTGTTATGAAAATAACAAAGGCTTTCGTTTATTTAATTAGCTCCAAAAATTCGTCTTCAGTTAGAATTTTCACCCCAAGTTCTTGTGCTTTTTTTGCTTTTGAGCCAGCGTCTGCACCAACAATGACATAATCCGTGTTGTTGGAAACAGAGCCTGCCACTTTTGCACCCATGCTTTGAGCCTTAGCTTTTGCTTCTGCTCGTGTCATTTTTTCAAGTGTTCCCGTGAAGACAACGGTTTGATTTGCAATTGGCGAAGAATAATCTGTCTTATCAATAAATTCTTCAATCTTGATTTGTGACATAAGCTTGCGAATCGTTTGCAAATTATGTTCTTCTTGGAAAAATTCAGTGATATCTTTTGCCATAGCTTGCCCAATGCCGTCAATGGAAAGGAGCTTTTCAGTTTTTTCTTCTCTCATCTCATTCATAAAGGTTTCAAAAAGCCCATAGTTCTTGGCAATTAAAAGCGAGGTTGCACTTCCCACTTGGCGAATCCCTAAAGCATAAATAAAACGAGGCAGAGAAATTATTCGACGAGAATTTATTGCTTTGAATAGATTTTCAACAGATTTTTTGCCCCAACCTTCACGCGTTTCAAGCGAGAGTCCGTCGGTTTTTGCAAATAAATCGTCTTTATATCCTTGGTTTCTCTCTTCAAGGGTGAAAATGTCGACAGGATTTTGGATTATCCCTTCATGATAGAAGTCTTCAATGATTTTGTTTCCCAGTCCTTCAATATCCAAAGCTTCTCTTGAAACAAAATGGATAAGTCTTTCCACGGCTTGAGCTGGACAGTTTAATCCGCCTGTGCAGCGACGAACAGCTTCATCAATTTCACGAATCGTATGTGAGCCACAGATTGGGCAAAGCATTGGGAAAATGAATGCTTGTGATTCATTTTTTCTCTTCTCTGTCAAAACTTCAACCACTTGAGGAATGACGTCACCAGCTCTTTGAATGACAACATAATCTCCAACCCGAACATCTTTACGTTTAATTTCATCTTCATTATGAAGTGTGGCGTGCGACACAATCACCCCGCCAACGTTGACAGGTTCTAAATCAGCAACGGGGGTTAGAGCACCTGTTCTGCCAACTTGAACACGAATCTGATTAATTTTTGTGATGGCTTTTTCAGCAGGAAATTTGTGTGCTGTTGCCCATCTTGGTGTTCTGGTTAAGAATCCTAAGCGTTTTTGAAGCTCAAGCGAATCGACTTTATAAACAATGCCGTCAATGTCATAAGGTAAGTCACCACGAATCGTTAGAATATTCTGATAAGCAGCTTCAATTTCAGCAATTGTGTGACAAAGTTTATTGTTAGGGTTTGTCGGAAAGCCCCACGCTTTTATTTTTTCAATAAATTCGCTTTGAGAATGCCATGAAACATCTGAAACTTCGCCCCATGAATATACAAACAAACTGAGTTTTCGTTCTTTCGTTACGTTTGAATCGAGTTGACGCAGAGAGCCTGCCGCCGCATTTCTCGGATTGGCAAAGATTTTCTTGTTTTCTGCCAAGTTTTTTTCATTTAGTTCAAAGAAATCTTGCTTAGACATATAGACTTCTCCACGAACTTCCAAAACTTCAGGTGCATTTTCAATTTTTTGCGGAAGCACTTTAATTGTTTTCAGGTTTTGTGTGATGTCTTCACCTATTGAGCCGTCGCCTCTGGTTGCTCCTTGTGTGAAAATGCCTTTTTCATAGCGTGCAGAAAAGCCAAGCCCATCAATTTTTGGTTCACTATATATATCAATCGAATCGTTTGTGCCCAAAAACCTGTTTACCGAATCCATAAAAGTTGAAATTTCTTCCACTTCAAAAATGTTCCCCAGAGAAAGCATTGGCACTTTGTGAACAATTTTGCCGAATCCAGATTGGATTCTTACTCCAACTTTTTGAGAAGGGCTGTCGCTGCGAATCAAGTGTGGAAATTTTGTTTCAATTTCCTCGTTTCTTTTCTTAAACTGGTCATATTCAGCATCTGAAATTTCAGGATTGTCATCTTGATAGTAAGCAAGGTCAGCTTTTGCCATAATTTGGGCAAGTTGTTTGAGTTCTTCACTCGCTTGTTGTTCCGTCAATGTTTCGATATCTATCATTTTCTTCTCTATATATATTATGTATGGATATTTTATAGCAGATTTGGCGAATCTTTAAAATGAAAAAACCCATATATTCATAACTATATGGGTTTAGACGTTTAAGCTTGGGTGATTATAGCGGAGAAACAATCATAATCATTTGGCGTCCTTCCATTTTTGGTTCAGAATCGACTTTAACAATTCCTTCTAAATCATCCAAAACTTTATCAAGAACAGTTTTGCCACCATTAACCGGTCCGCTTTCTCTTCCTCTATATCTTAAGGTGAATTTTACTTTGTCACCTTCTTGTAGAAACTTTTTAGCTTGTTTAATTTTCACTTCATAGTCATGAACATCAATCGCAGGGCGAAGCTTCAGCTCTTTAATGCTGATTGTTTTTTGATTTTTCTTTGCTTCATTCTTACGTTTTTGAATTTCATACTTATATTTACCGTAATCAAGAACCTTACATACAGGAGGAGCAACTTGAGGAGAAATTTCAATCAGGTCAAGACCTGCATCAGCCGCCACTTGTAATGCTTCTTTAATTGAAACAACACCGCGGTTATCTCCGTTTTCATCAATAAGTCTAACTTCCTTCACTCTAATATCTTCATTAATGCGTGGTCCGTCTTCTTCTCGTACTGGCGCATTTAAACTTAATTTAGCTATATTACCCTCCATTAATTATTTATAAAAATTCGATTCTTGTTGTCAAAGTTAACGCTAATTAACGTTGACTTACTATATATAATACAAAATTTAAAAATTTATCAAGAAAAATCTTATGATTCTCATTCAAAACTGACAAAAAATATAAGCTTTGAAAGATTCGTAAGAAAAGAGAGCTAAATTGTGTAAAAAAAAGTTTAAAAAAAGATATATAAAAAACAGGTATTTGGGGGAGAAAGGAAAAAAAAATAAAAAAAGATGTAAAAAGTGTTTGACAAGGGTTGAGAGATTAAGTATAAGCACTATCACCGACGGGGCAAATGAG
>JAQWBS010000011.1 GCA_028706255.1 Alphaproteobacteria bacterium | reverse complement strand
TGCTGCCATATGTGGACATCAAAGGGGCGAGTTCGCTCTTTGGAATGAGCGTTGCCACAAAACCATCACCATTTTCATCTTCACTAATGATGTGGTTTCTGACACGGTTATGGCTTGGAATGGTACAGCCTGAAATGGCACTTTCTAACCAACTTAAAAAACGATGCACATTTTGCACTTTCACTTTGGTTTTGGCAACATCTCCAATTTCAACATCTCGGTAACATTCAACGCCCCAAATCAACACGCCACCTTCAGAATTACCAAAACCCGAAATGGACTTCGACAAGTTTTTACGGTCATTGTTATTTAAAGAATTATTTTTTGTGTTGCTTGGAAAGGTTTGCTTGAAATCCATAAAAAGTTCTTCGGTCTGACGATTGATGATAAATTCATCAAGGGCATCTTCCCCAAAATAGATAAGTTTTTGAAAAATATCTTCCGCACGTGACATTTTATGAATCTCCCGACATAATTTCAGATATTATAATTTAACATCAGTTATCTTAATTTTTTCATAATGCTTTTTAAAAGCTGAAACAAGTTCTTCAACCAAATATTCGGGTGCAGAAGCTCCTGAGGAAATGCCAATTTTTGAAAAGGTTGTCATTTCTTGCCAATTCAGTTCTGACACATCATCAATTAAAATCGCATGAGCGACCCCTTCACCCAAAGCCACTTCTCTCAACTTATTCGAATTTGAAGAGTTTTTTGACCCAATAATAATCATTACTTCAACTTCTTGACTTAGCGTCTTCACTGCTCGCTGACGCTCCGTTGTGGCGTAACAAATATCGCTCTTACTCAGCGAGCTCAATCTTGGAAACTTCTGTTGCAAGGCAGCAATAATCTCTTTGGTTTCATCAACACTCAATGTGGTTTGGGTTACATAACCCACTTTTTGATTGGCAATTGATAGTTTTTCAACATCTGCCACAGAGCCGATAAGATGTGCTTTACTTAGGTCTTTTAACTGTCCTGTTGTGCCAATAATTTCCTGATGACTTTTCTTGCCGATGATGATGACATCAGCCGCTTCGCTCTCAAGTTCACAAACTTTGCGATGAACTTTCTTCACTAATGGGCAAGTGGCGTCAATGGCAATTAAGTTCATCTGTTTGGCTTTTGCTTCCAAATCCAGAGGTACGCCATGGGCAGAGAAAATCACAGGGCGAGAGGAATCAACAACTTCCGATAAATCTTCAATGAAGACCACCCCGCTTTCTTTAAAATTTTTGATAATGTGTTTATTATGGACAATTTCATGATAAACATAAATTGGCGAACCAAATTTTTGCAATGTTTCCTCAACGATTTTAACGGCTCTAATCACACCGCCGCAAAATCCTCTTGGAGCACACAAAAAAAGCTCTATTTCGCCAAACATGTCTTTAGTTGCTCCTCGTAAGGATAATTTTCTTCAATATCACCCACTAAGCAGTATGTTGGATTGCTTGAGAAAATTTCCTTCGCCACACGTTGAATGTCCTCTAAGGTCACTTTTTCGATGTTTTCAATAATTTCTGCAGTTGGGATAATGCGATTAAATAATAGCATTTGACGAGCTAAAACCTCAGATGTTGAAGAAGAGCTTTCCAAAGTCATCAACATGCCTGCCTTAAACTGTGTCTTCGCACGTTGCAATTCTTTTTCTGTGGCCTTTTCTTGCATCAATTTTTTGATTTCTTCACAAACAACAGGAATCATTTGTTTCAATTCTTCCTTGGTTGTGCCTGCGTAAATTCCGAACAAACCGCTTGCCGTATGCGCATTCGCAAAGGAATAAATCGTATAGACCAAACCTCTTTTTTCTCTCACTTCTTGGAAAAGACGAGAAGATGTTTCTCCACCAAGAATGTTCGCTAAAATCATTGAAGGATAATAGTTTTCGCTATTATATTCACAGCCTTCAAAGCCAATCACAGCATGAACTTGTTCAATTTCTCTTCGTTCAATTTTCGTGCCACCGACATATTTTTGTTCTGGTGCAACAAAAGAAGTCTTTGCTTGAATGTCCGACATTCTTTTTTCAACCATCTCAACAAATTTTTGATGCTCAATATTCCCCACGGCACAAACCACAATGTTTTCCGCAGCATAATTGCTTTGAATATATTGATGCAAGGTTTTGGCATCAAAGGAACGAACCAACTCGCTTGGACCAAGAATCGAAAAGCCAATTGGTTGCTCAGGAAAGGCATATTCTTGCAGATAGTCAAAAATGATATCATCTGGTGTGTCGATTGTTTGCTTAATTTCTTGCACCACAACTTCTCTTTCTTTGACAATTTCATCATCAGGAAAAGACGGAGCAGTCACAAATTCAGCTAAGATATCCAAAGCCACTTCCACATCCGCCTTGAGCATTTTTGCATAAAAAGAAGTAAATTCTCTTGAAGTATAAGCATTTGTTTGTCCGCCAACATCTTCAATTTCCTCAGAAATCTGCAACGCATTGTGATTTTGAGTTCCCTTAAAAACCATATGTTCCAAAAAGTGTGAAATACCATTAACTTCAGGCGTTTCATAAGCTGTTCCCGTTTTAATCCACAAACCAACGGAAACTGTTTCAAAGCCGGAACGGTTGCTTGATATAACTCTTAAACCATTTTTGAGGGTAGATAATTCGAATTGCATAAAATTTTTTCCAAAACATTGTTATTTTTTTGCTAATTTATTATATTATAGAATAAAGTAAATAATAATTTTTATCAATTGAGGGGTATTTATGATGAAAAGGAAGAATTTTGCCGTGGTACTCTCTGGTTGTGGTCGCATGGATGGTTCTGAAATCCACGAATCTACAACACTCTTACTCGCTTTGACGGAAGCAGGGCACACTTATGAATGTTTTGCACCTAATGTCGAACAATTTAAGGTTTCTAACAATCTAACCAGCGAAAATATGCTTTCCAAAAGAAATGTAATGGTTGAATCAGCCAGAATCGCTCGAGGAAAAATCAAAGACATCAAAACATATTCGCCAACTGATTTTGACGGCATTTTATTCCCTGGAGGTATGGGGGCTGTGCTTAACCTCTGCGATTATGGTGCAAAAGGCTTAAATTGTTTAGTTAATCAAGATGTAGAGCGTGCCATTCTCAGCACTTATGATGATAAAAAACCTTTAGGAGCAATGTGTATTGCACCAGTATTACTGGCAAAAGTGATGGGGAAATTTGGCATCGAAATAACCCTTGGCAATGATAAAGAATATGCCGACACTGTAAAAGACATTAAAAAAATGGGTGCAAAACATCATAATATTGCGGCGAGTGGCGTTTGTGTCGATAAAGCCAACAAAGTGGTGTCAACCCCTGCTTATATGCTTTGTCAGGATATTAAAGAAGTTTATGACGGGGCAAAAAACTTCGTGAAAGAGATTTCCGAACTTAAGTGAGAACAGCACATTTATCACATAAAAAAGAGGTTCAATTGAACCTCTTTTTTATAGTTTATCGCTTATTTTTCAAGGATAATCATTGCTGTGAATTCAGCTTCGGAAACAACTTTTCCATCAACTTTACATTCCCCTTTGAACACCCAAATGCGACCTCTGTCTTTGATTTTTTCAACGTGCATTTTAAGTTGATCCCCTGGCTTAACAGGTTTTCTAAATTTCACACCGTCAATTGACATAAATAATACATTTGCTTTTCCGCCTTGAGCATCTTCATTGGCAGCAACCACGAGTGCACCTGCAGTTTGAGCCATAGCTTCAATTTGTAAAACCCCTGGCATAATTGGATTATTTGGAAAGTGTCCTTGGAAGAATTCTTCATTCATGGTCACATTTTTCAAACCAATTCCTTTTTCACCAGCAACTTCAACCTCAAGTCTATCCACCAACAAAAATGGATAACGGTGAGGAATAAAGCCCATAATTTCTTCAACTGTATATATTTTATTCTCTGACATATTTTTTCCTTATCTTATATTATTATCGAATGACAAGCCTATTTTTTCTTAGGGTTTGACATTTTTTGAAGATATGCAACTTGACGCATATAATCTTTGAACGGCACCGTCGGGGTTCCCATCACAACCGCACCTGCTTCAATATCTCTCATCACACCAGATTGAGACGCAACTTGCACTCCACTGTTGATATGAATATGGTCTGCCACGCCAACTTGTCCACCGAGAACGACATAGTCGCCCAAAGTTGTGCTGCCGGCAATGCCCACTTGTGCCACGATGACACAGCCACGTCCAAATTTATCACCATGTGCAATTTGAACCAAGTTATCAACTCGGCAACCGTCGCCAATGATGGTGTCGTCTAAAGCCCCTCTATCAACACAAGAATTTGCTCCAATTTCAACATCATTACCAATTAAAACCAAGCCAAGCTGTGGAATTCTTTTATGTTGTCCTTGTTGGGTCAAAAAGCCAAAACCATCTTGTCCAAGTCTTGCCCCTGCATAAATATAGCAATTATTTCCCATAATCGTATATGAAATGCTGGCATTTGCTCCAATGCGACAATTATTCCCAATTTTAACATTTCGAGCAATACTAACATTTGGTTCAATCACACAATTGTCACCAAGTTCAACATTTTCACCAATCACCGCAAAATCAGCAATTGAACAATTTTGCCCAATTTTTGCTGTTGGGTGAACAGAAGCTCTTTCAGAAATTTTAGCTTCAGGCTTAATTTCATCATAAAACATCAAATTAAGCTTATACGCTGAAACTTTTGGATTTTCGCTCACCAAGACAACTGTTTGTGCAGGCACAAAATCTTTCAACTCTTCTGAAACAATGCAAGCCCCAGCTGTTGTTTTTTGAGCCAATTCTTTGCTTTTCTTGTCATAAAAGCTACAAATTTCGCCACTACCTGCATCACTTAGAGCAGAAATATTATAAACCTTAAAATCTGCCTTTGTTTCATCAAGCAATTTCAACTCACACGTTTCAGCAATTTCTTTAAGCGTGAATGGTCCTTTGTTTTTGAAAAAAGTCATACTTACCATGGGAACTCCTTTTTATAGTCTTGTACCAAAGTTCAGACGGAAGACTTCAGTCTTGTCATATTTTTCTTTCTTAAGCGCAAAGCCAAAGTCAATATCAATTTGTCCCATTGGTGACATCCATTGGAAACCAAACCCTGTTGAAACTCTAGGGTTTGAGGAATAATCAACCAATTGCTCACTCATATTACTAGGCTTGCCAAGCATTCCGACATCAACAAATGTTTTTGCCTTAATGCCTACTTCATCTAATCCAATTGGGAAGACAAGTTCAGAACCAGTGTAAAGCATCCAGTTTCCGCCCAAAGCATCTTCCGTATATTTATCTCTTGCACCAATACCTGCAGTTTGGAACCCACGCATATTATAACCACCGAGATAATATCTGTTTGCTAAACGAACGTTTTCGCCAGAAAAAGGTTCAATATAACCTGCATTCAAGAATGATTTAATCGTATATTTATCCCAGAAAGTGTAATAGTGATATGCCTTACTGTCAAATTTGTAAAACTTCTCATTTCCGCCTAAGCCTGAAATATCGTTTCCGAAAGATAAATAATATCCCTCTGTTGGGTTAATTGCACTGTCACGCTTGTCATAAGCCAATGTTTGACCAACTGATGAGCCAGTATATTTTCCTTCTTCATCACGAATATATTGAGATGCACCACTACCGATATTTTTAATTTCATCTTGGCGGATTGTATATCTCATGCTTTGAGAAAGATTGTCAGTATATTTCCAGCCTAAACGTAATCTCAAGCCATTTGTGTCTGTGTCATAAGAGCTTTCATCTTGATAGTCTTGCTCTGTTCTGAACAAGTCGAACCCGCCGCTAAGTCTACGATTAAACAAATATGGCTCAGTGAAGTTGAGTTCATAAGAGTTATATCTTTGTGAAACGGAAGCATCAACGCCCAAATATTGTCCTTTTCCTTGGAAGTTTGACTCACTAATTCCAGCTCTAACCATTGCACCGTTAACTGTTGAATAGCCAACCCCAACGTTGAAAGAGCCTGTTGATTTTTCTTCCACATTCACATTAATATCTGCTTTTCCAGCAGAGCCCACTGGAACAGTTTGAATGTCAACCTTGCTGAAATAGTCCAAATTTTCAATATTACGACGAGAAGCCTTGATTTTAGCCACATTGAACGCATCACCTTCATCAATTCTAAACTCACGTCTAATCACATCATCATAGGTTCTTTGATTACCAGTGATGTTAATTTTATTCACAAAAATATGCTCCCCTTCTCTCACTTGGAAAACAATTTTTAACTCACCTTTTGCGGTGTTTTTTTGCAAAACAGGGTTCACATCAACGAAAGCATAACCTTTACGTCCTAATTCTGTTGTGATGTTGTAAACAGAATTTTCAACCAAATTGGCATTATACCAATCGCCTTTTTCAAGCTCAACTTCCTTATAAAGTCCTTTCACATCAACACTTTTCAATGAAGAAAGAATTTGAATCTCAGAAACTTTATATCTCTTTCCTTCATCCAAAACGAACGTTAAAATGAACGATTTTTTGTCTGGAGTCATTTCGCCAACAGCTGAAACAACTTTGAAGTCTGCATAACCTCTTTTAAGATAAAAACGACGAAGCAATTCTTTATCATAGTTTGTTTTGTCTGCGTCATATGTGTCTGCACTAGAAAAGAAACGATACCAAGCACTTTCCTTGCTCATCAATTCATCACGCAAATCGCTAGAAGAATATCTCTTGTTGCCAACAAAGTTGATTTTGCTAATGGTTGCTTTTGGACCTTCATTGATTTCATAAATCAAATCCACACGATTTTCACTTCTTTCAATGATTTTTGGGTCAACAACAGCGGCATAACGACCAGATCTTTTATAAACTTCCAAAATACGTTGCACGTCATTTTGAACTTGAGCTTTATTATAAATTGAGCCAGCTTTCAAACGCACTTCGCTTTCAAGCATTTTATCATCAATTTTATCATTCCCTTCAAACACACGTTTGTTGATGATTGGATTTTCGACAACTTTAATAATCAAAGTGCCTTGAGCAGCTTCTCTGAATGAGATATCAGAAAAAAGCCCCGTGGCATATAAGTTTTTCAGAGCATAGTTCAACTCTTTTTGCGAAACTTCAGAGTTTTCTCTAATATCAAGATAGGAAAGCACTGTTTCCTTCTCAACTCTTTGTAAACCTTGAACTTCAATTCTTTTCACACTCATCTGAGCAAGCGCTGAAAAGCTCCAAACACTAAAAATAGCCACTAAAAATATTTTTTTCATCGAAAAAATCCTAAAAAATTATGAAAACCATCTGTTAAACAAACGATAAACGTCGTTCCAAGTTGCGAACACCATCAGCAAAATAATAAGTGTTAAGCCGATTTTAAATAAAACCTCTTTAACTTTTTCATTTACTTCACGACCTGTCACAATCTCAATTAAATAAATCACCACATGTCCACCATCTAAAACAGGAATTGGGAACAAGTTGATTAAGCCTAAGTTGATTGAAATTAAAGCCATAAAGACAAAGAAACTAATGACCCCAGTTTTAGAAACATCGCCAGACATTTCAGCAATACGCAAAATTCCGCCAATTTCTTCGCCAGAACGTTTTCCTGAGAAAATTTGACCCAATCCACGCAAAGTGGCTGCCGTAACGTCCCATGTTTCTATGGTGGCATCTTTAAGGGCGGCAACAAAAGAAAGATTGCTATATTCAATTTCAACTTGATTTCGAGATTGAACGCCAAGCATCATTTTCTTTTCTGTTTTGCCTTCACTTGTTTCATATTCCAAAACCTTCAACGGGAAAGAAAAAGTCACTGATTCTCCACCACGTAACACATCAACCACAATATGAGGGTCAACATTCAAGGCAACTTCACGACTAATGTCAGAGAAGTTTTTAATGTCGTGACCATTAATTTTGACAATTTTATCATCAATCTGAATGCCAGCCTCTTCAGCCGCACTGCCTTTCATCACATCACCAACAACTGGAGGAAACACAACTTTCCCTAAAAAGAAGAAAATGCTTGTGAAAACCATAATTGCAAATAAATAGTTTGCTCCTGGTCCTGCGAGAACAATAGCTAATTTCTTAAACGGATTTTGCATAAAGAAAGCGTGTTTTTTTTCTTCTTCAGTAAGCTTAGTCACTTGGTCACTCGTTGTTGAAGAAGAGGCATCATCATCGCCCAAAAACTGGCAATAGCCTCCTAAAGGAATAAGAGAAAGCTTCCAAACAGTATTTTTTTTGTCTTTCCTGCTCCAAAGTGTTTTTCCAAAGCCAATTGAAAAAGCAGTCACTTGCACCCCGCACCAACGTGCGACGATGAAATGTCCAAATTCATGCACAAAAACCAAAATGCCAAGAAGCACCAAAAAAGGCACAACATAATAAACTGTATCAATTAAAAAATCCATTTTTCAAACTTTCAACTCAATCGTTACATAAACCAAAAAACAAAGGAAGCATAAGCCACAGGTGCGGCAAAAACCAACGCATCGAAGCGGTCGAAAACACCACCATGTCCTGGGATTAAATCGCTGGAGTCTTTCACGCCAACATTTCTCTTGATGGCAGACTCAATAAAATCACCCACTTGTGAAATGAACCCAAAAAGCATTGCCAACAAAGAGGTTGTCAAATACATTGACTTTAACTCTGCCATATATTCTGCATAGTCGACATAGCCCAACATCGTTTCACGATACACATGATCAACCACACAAACCAAACCAGCACTAAACAAAACAGCAAAGAGAAGCCCACCAAAAAGCCCTGCATAAGTCTTGTTTGGACTAATTTTTGGCATCAACTTAGGTCCTTTAAGAGAACAACCAACGACATAACCGCCAATATCCATTCCCCAAACAACCAACAAGAGCCATAATAAGGCTAACGCACCGCCATCTTGGTAAAGCCAAACAACAGAGGAAACACCAACAGAAATATAAACCACGCCAAGGGTGAGTAATTTTCTTTTTTCTTCGCCTTTAGACTTAAACCAAACAAAAAGGGTTGTTAAGACAAGAATGCCCAAGCTCCAAATGGAAGCATAGGCTAAGCAACATACCAAAGAAAAGACATAACTTCCCATATAAAAACTTTGATTTTTATTTGGAATCATTTTTGACCATTCCCAAGCCAACAGAATGCCAATAAGCAAGGCAGAAACTTCAACCAAAGGCGTGCCTTTATAAATGATGAAGAATCCCAGCAAAGCCATAATCAACGCTGTGACAACTCTTTTTCCGAATGAATTTAGTTTAAGCTTTCCCATATCTTCTCTCCCTAGAAGCATAATTTTCAATAATTTCTTTTAGTTTATTCTCATCAAAATCTGGCCAATGAACGTCTGTAAAAGAAAACTCCGCATAGGCAATTTGCCATAAAAGATAGTTACTAATTCTCTGCTCACCACTGGTTCTAATCACCAAATCAGGGTCGGGCATATCATTGGTATAAAGCATATCCGAAAATGTTTTTTCATCAATCTCATTTTCAGAAATATCCCCTCTTTTAACCAACGCCACTGTTTTTTTAACAGCGGCAAGAATTTCTTGACGAGAACCATAGCTAATAGCGATACAAAGTGTCATCGCATCATTTTTAGCAGTGTTGGCTTCAATTCTTTTAATTGATTCAACAATATCCTTGTCTAGCATATTCATTTCACCAATAAAACGAATGCGGACATTGTTTTTTTGGATTTCTTCTAAATCTTTCTTCAAATAATCACGTAACAACCCCATCAAGGTTGAAACTTCCTCATCTGGTCTTTTCCAGTTTTCAGTTGAGAAAGCATAAAGCGTGAGAAATTTAATGCCAAGTTCTTTAGCGGCTTTAGTAATTTTTTCAACAACTTCCGCCCCTTTTCTATGCCCCATTGAACGCGGTAAGCCACGTTTTGTTGCCCAACGCCCGTTACCATCCATAATAATGGCGACATGTTCGGGCGTTTTAGCTTTTTGTTTTTTGGTATCAGTCAAAAATGTTATCCTAAAGTTCTAGACTTGCAAAATGTCTTTTTCTTTACCCGCAAGCTGTTCGTCAATTTTTTTGATATAATCATCAACAAACTTTTGAACTTCGGTTTCGTGTTTCTTTTCATCATCTTCAGAAATCAAGTTATCTTTTTTAAGCTTCTTAATGCCGTCAAGTGCATCTCTTCTGATGTTACGAATTGAAATCTTGCTTTGTTCCGCATATTTTCCAGCAACTTTCACCAATTCTTTTCTTCTTTCTTCGCTAAGTGGCGGAATTGGAATGCGAATCAACTGACCATCAGAAACAGGGTTAAGCCCCAAGCCAGAATCTCTGATTGATTTTTCAACAGCTTTAGAAAGTCCTCTATCCCAAACGCTCACAGACAAAGTTCTAGCGTCAGGAATGGCGATGCTTGCCACTTGCAAAAGCGGGGTCATACTGCCATAAGCTTCAACCATAATACCGTCCAACAAACTGGCATGAGCTCTACCTGCTCTCAACCCGCCAAATTCGCCTTTCAAAGACTCAACAGTCTTTTCCATTCTTGATACGAAATCATTTTTTATCTCATTAAAACTCGACATATATTATCTCTCTTTCTTAATTACTGTAAATTTACCTTTGCCATAAACCACATCAACTAAAGCATTTTCCTTTTCTTGTGAAAAGACAAGAATGGGAAGATTATTTTCTCCAGCAAGTGCGGCGGCAGTCATATCCAAGACTTTTAACTCTTTTTTGAGGACTTCGTCAAATGATATTTCATCATATCGCTTTGCCTCAGGGTGTTTTATAGGGTCCATCTCATAAACCCCGTCAACTTGAGTGGCTTTCAAAACCACATCACATTCCATCTCCACCGCACGCAAAACAGCTCCTGTATCCGTAGAAAAGCGACTATTTCCCGTTCCTCCAGTGAAAATGACAACTTTCTTTTGTGCCAAATGTTCTTTTGCCTTTGCATAGACATAAGGCTCGCAAACTTGTGGAACATTAATGCTTGAAACAACCTTAACGTCAATTCCTTTGTTTTTCAATGCTTCTTGCAAGAAAAGACCATTCATAACGGTTGCCATCATTCCCACTTGATCGGCAACAGTTCTATCCATCCAAGTAGCATATTCCTTTCCGCCTCTGAAGATGTTTCCTCCGCCAATCACCAAGCAAATTTCCAACTCCTTCTCGACCAACTGCTTAATCTGATTGGAAAGATTTTCCAAAACTTGCGTCGAAACGAGGGTCTTTTCCCCTCCAGACAAACCTTCACCGGAAAGCTTTAACATAATTCTTTTATAAAGCGGTTTCATTACAAATCCTTTATAGCTTTAAAATTTTTTTAAGTATTAAACATTAAATTTGCTTTGTCATCAAAATTCTCAATTTTATACAAAGCTTAAAATTTTTAATTGCCAGTATTGATATTTAAGTCTAATTATATTTCTATCTATTAACTCTTGGAGATTATCTCATGTCTTTAATTTATATTCTATCCCTTTGTGCCGTTGGTGGTTATTTCCTTGGCTCAATCCCTTTTGGCTTGTTCCTTTGTAAACTCTTTGGTTTTGGCGACATTAGAAAGGTTGGCAGTGGCAACATCGGTGCAACAAATGTATTACGTGTGAGCGGGAGCAAATCTTTAACGCTTCTCACCATTGCCCTTGATGCCTCTAAAGCAGCAATTGCAGCTTATCTCGCTTGCAAATTTGTTGGTGGGGAGCATGCCCTATTAGCAAGTCTTGTTGCTGGTACTTCTGCAGTTGTTGGACATAACTTTCCAATTTGGCTTGGGTTCAAAGGTGGCAAAGGCGTTGCTTCCGCATTTGGGTTTATTTTGTTTGAAACGCCAATCATTGCTTTGCTTGCCCTTGCGACATGGATTGTAACCGCCATCATCAGCAGATATTCTTCTCTTTCTGCAATTTTGGCAGCAAGCTTAGTGCCTGTTTATACTTATTTCTTCACAGACGACACACTTTATCTTGCCTTTTATTTACCGATTGTTTTGCTTATTTTGGTCAGACACCATGCCAACTTCAAAAGACTTTTCAAAGGTGAAGAAAGCAAAATCACGTTCAAGAAAAAAGCAAAATAACAGATGAACAATCTTGTCGATTTCATTCAACTGATTAACACCGAGAATATCGGACCAGTGACTTTCTATAAGTTAATCGACAAATTCGGCTCTGCGGCAGAGGCTTTGAAAAATCTGCCGCCTAAATATAAACTTTTCCCTCGCTCTAAAGCGAAGCTGGAACTTGATTTAGCAAAATCAAAAAACATTCATATTCTTTCTTATCAAGATGAGGCATATCCTTCTGCTCTACGACAACTTGCAGATGCGCCACCTATTCTTTATGTTAAAGGGAAGATAGAACTACTTAATCATGAGCTTGCAATTGCCATTGTTGGGTCACGTCACGCCAGCATTAATGGTCGAAAAACCATTTCAAAATTGGCTTATGAACTCACCAATAATGAAATTTTAATTATCTCCGGCATGGCAAGAGGCATTGATACCGCCGCTCATAAAGGCGCAATGTATGCCAAAGAACAAACTGGTCCAACCATTGCCGTTCTTGGCTGTGGGGTTGATGTGGTTTACCCTCTTGAAAACAAAGTGCTTTATGAACAGATTTGCCAACAAGGAATCGTCTTATCAGAATTTCCCATTGGCACAGAACCACAACCGCAAAACTTTCCAAGACGCAATCGCATTGTTGCCGCTCTTTCAATTGGGACGTTGGTTGGTGAAGCTTCCATTAATTCTGGGTCACTCATCACCGCCCGCCTTGCCTTAGAACAAGGCAAAGATATTTATGCCATTCCCGCCAGCCCTTCCGATTCTCGTTCTAATGGGTCGAACAAACTCATTAAAGAAGGGGCAATTTTGGTTGATTCTGTGGAAGACATCTTAAATTCTATTACTATAAGTAATAATAAAAAAATTAAGCCCTTTGAAGCATATGCCCAACAAGAATTATTTGTAAAACCTATTGACAAATCTGAAAAAAGTGTAAATATTCGCCAAATATATGAACATAAAGACATCATTTCCTTTATCACGCCTGAAGGTGTTGATAAAGATGAAATTATTCGAGAGAGCGGTCTATCTGCTTCTGAAGTTTCAATGCAATTGATGGATTTAGAACTGAGCGGTATAATTGAGAAAAGAGTCGGAAATAAGGTTGCCTTGGTTTCCCGAAAGAAAAGGTAAGGAAAAATTATGAAACTGGTTATCGTTGAGTCCCCTGCAAAAGCTAAAACAATTAATAAGTATCTCGGCAGTGATTATAATGTGCTTGCCAGCTTTGGTCACATTCGTGATTTGCCGAGCAAAGACGGTTCTGTTGAGCCTAATAATGATTTCAAAATGCACTGGGAACTTAGCACTGGTGGCACACGAAAACTCAAAGATATTACTTCCGCTGTTAAAGATGCTGACACGATTGTCCTCGCAAGTGACCCGGATAGAGAAGGAGAAGCAATTGCATGGCACATTTTAGAAGAACTCAAAGAAAAGAACAAACTCAAAGATAAAAAAGTGGAACGTGTGGTTTTCCACGAAATTACTAAAAAAGCCATTAAAGAAGCTATTGAAAACCCTCGTCAAATTGATGACAACCTTGTTTCGGCTTATATGGCAAGACGTGCCTTAGACTATCTCGTGGGGTTCAACCTTTCACCTGTATTATGGCGTAAGCTCCCAGGAGCAAAATCTGCAGGACGTGTGCAATCCGTCGCCCTTCGCCTGATTTGTGAAAGAGAAACTGAAATTGAAAAATTTAAGTCTGAAGAATATTGGAGCATTGATGTTGATTTGCTCACCAACACACAAGCACTCATCAAATCTCGCTTGATTGGACTAGACGGCAAAAAGCTTGAAAAATTTGACTTAAATTCTGAAGAAAAAGCTTTACAAGCCAAAGAAAAAATTGAAGCACAGGCTTTCCATATTTCTTCTGTTGAACGCAAAAAAGCAACCAGAAATCCATATCCGCCGTTTATTACTTCTACGTTGCAACAAGAAGGTGCTAGAAAGCTCCGTTTTTCCGCAAAAAAGACCATGCAAGTTGCACAAAAACTTTATGAAGACGGTTTAATCACTTATATGAGAACAGACGCTGTAAACCTTTCTCAAGAAGCAATTACGAACTGTCGTGAAGTGATTGTGAAATATTTTGGTGAAGAATATTTACCAAAAGCGCCTAGAGAATATAAAAACAAGTCTAAAAATGCTCAAGAAGCACACGAAGCAATCCGTCCTTCAGACTTGTTTAATACACCTAAAAAATTAGAAGCAAAACTCGATAGTGACGGCTATAAGCTCTATGAACTCATTTGGAAAAGAACAATTGCTTGTCAAATGAACTCCGCCATTTTAGACCGTGTGACGATTGACTCTCTTTCTAAAGATGAACAAATCACCTTAAGAGCAACAGGTCAGGTTATTGCTTTTGACGGTTTCTTGAAGCTTTATCAAGAAAGCCAAGATGACGCTGAAGAAGATGATGAAAACAGACTTCTGCCTAATGTGAACGAAGGCGACAATGTTGAAAAAGGTGAAATTAAACCTGAACAACATTTCACTGCACCTCCACCACGTTTCACAGAAGCTAGCTTGGTGAAAAAGCTTGAAGAGTTGGGCATTGGACGTCCATCTACTTACGCTTCTATCATCGCCGTTTTGCAAGAACGCAAATATGTGCGTGTTGAAAAACTTCGTTTCATTCCTGAAGAGCGTGGTCGCATTGTGACGGTTTTCTTGGAAAATTATTTCAAAAGATACGTTGAATATGACTTCACAGCGCAACTTGAAGAACATCTTGATGAAGTTTCTGCGGGTGAACTTGAATGGAAAAAACTCTTAAGCGGATTTTGGACTAAGTTCTACACCAACATTGAAGCCGTTGGACCACTCAAAGTTTCTGACGTGATTGATAAAATTGAAGAAGTTTTGGCATTTCACCTCTTCCCACCAAGAGAAGATGGACATGACCCAAGAGAATGTCCTGAGTGTAAGACTGGAAAAGTCAGTGTTAAGCTTGGCAAATTTGGGGCATTTTTAGGCTGTTCAAATTATCCTGAATGTAAATATACCAAAGAATTGACTGAAGCCAAAGATGAAGAACAAACAGATGGTCAAGCCCCTGCACTTGCCAATGGTGAAAATAAGCTTATGGGAAAAGTTGGCGAGCTGAATATTTATCTAAAAAAAGGTCCGTATGGCCATTATCTTCAATTGGGTGAAGAAGCAACCGCAACAACCGAAAAACCAAAGAGAGTGGCTGTTCCAAAAAATATTAAGCCAGAAGAATTGACTGAAGAACAAGCGCTCTTGCTGGTTTCTTTACCAAAAGATATTGGAGAAGGCATTGAAGTGAACATTGGTAAGTTTGGTCCATATCTCAAACAGGGTGGCAAAAACAAATCTTTGACAGGTGCTGACACAATTTTTAACATCACCTTGGCAAGAGCTAAAGAAATTTTGGCAAACGTAGCTGAAAGACCTCAACCAACGGTGCTTGGTAAACACCCAAAGAAAAAGCTTGATATCACGGTGCAAAGCGGTCGTTATGGTCCATATTTGAAAATGGGTAAGAATAACTATGCCTTGCCAAAAAGCTTGAAAGAAGGCGATATCACGCTTGAAGAAGCCATTAAATTAATTGATGAGAAAAAATAATGAAAAACTTGCTTATCTTTTTGCACGGAAAAGGTGCCGACCAAAATGATAAACAAGAATTTGTGACTGAGCTAGCGAATGTTTATGGGGCAGATATTCTTTCTATCAATGCCCCTTTGGCTCATAAACAAGGGTTTAAGTGGTTTAATAAAATTGATGGCATTGTTCCTCAATCAGAGTTTTCACATTCCCTTAATTATGTTTCAGAAATTGTTTCAAAAGCTTCAAAAGATTATGAAAAAATCATTTTTGTCGGACATTCTCAAGGCGGAATCATCGCCATTTCTGCAGCACTTGAATTTGGCGCAGATGTTGCCATTTCCCTTTGTGGTGATGTTCCACAAGGTGTTCTTATTCCTCAAAACAACTATAAAACCAAAATTTTCTGGGTTGAAGGCGGAAAAGATGAATTTCTTTCTTCAGAGAGAAAAGAAACATATAAGTTCTTTGAAAAAAATGCTTATCAACTCAACTATATTCTCAGTGACCAGTCTAGCCACAATGGTTTAGATTTAATAACCATACCCGAATTAATGTAGTTTTTATTGACTTTATACAAAATTAATAATATTCTGTCCAATGATAGTTTATTATTAATTTTAATTTTGTATATATATGGAAACATTTGAAGTTGTTTTAACAGTGCTTGCTCTGATTGTTCTCTTCTTGATACTTACACCAAAAATTCAAAAGAAAAGGGCTAAAGTAGGTCATAAAGACCTTGATGAAAATCCTTTTGAGGAATCTAAAGAAGAAAAAATCGAAAAGATTGTCTTGACAATCCTTACTGAAGCAAGAGAGAAGCGAACAAGCTTTATGAAAATTCTTGAAGAAACACAAATTCCTGATGACATTGCTGTTTTCAGCATTGTTGCTAGAATTTTAGATGAGGTTAAAATCCTTTATTTTGATGAACTTATTGATCTTCTCAAAGCAGATTATAAAAAAATTTTGCCGGAAGAAATAAACATCAAAAAAAGAACAAAAACTTATCCTTCAGAACCTGAATTCTTTTATGATGAAGACGAAATCCTTTATGCCATTGACAAAATAGGGCTTAAGGCAATCTTTCCGCTCATTAAAGATGAAAATTTTAAAGATGGAAATTCTTTGAAAGTTTTTCAAAAAGTTGAAGAAAAATTTTCAACGGACTATTTCATTGTCAAATATTTCTGTGAAGGGGATGGACAAAAGCATTGGGATAATCCCGAAGCTCAAGGTTTGCTGATTTTGGCTTTAATTGAACTGACAGGCGTTTCTGAAACCGAGCTTAATAATGAAGAGATTGCCTTGTTGGAAAAATTTTCACAAGAACATCAAATCGTTACAGATTTCTGCGAAGATTATGACGATTATTTTCTTGAGAATTTGTCAAAGTATGACAAATCAGCTCTTGGCAAAATTTTTGAACATCTTAGCATTGAAGATGAGTACTATGTTCTTCCGATGATGGAAAGAGATTCTGATGCTTTTATGCTTTGGCTTGAGAAAACACCGAAAATTATAGATAATGGGCTGTTCAATTATCTTGTCTGGAACAATCTTCTTCCTGAAAGATTCAAAGAAGATGAAAGATATAAAATAGCTGAAGCTACTTTGCAAGCATATAAACCTCCTGTCATCGATTTAAATGCAATTAAAGACGTGAAGAGCAATGAAAACCTCGTTGCATATGTTAAACTTAATAACATAGAGACGTTTGTTTATAATTGCATCAATCGGGAACGATTTGTTCCTTGTCTTTTCTGGTATGAATATGAATTCGAAAATAGTCAATGGAAAAAAATGAGTGAACAGAAAGCTCAAAACATTCTTGATAACTATAACAGTTTATATGTTTTCTTGAGTTATGTCTTAGAAGAATATAAGTTGGAAGCATCTTCGCACAACAAGTTCTTTACTAACTGCTCTCAAGAAACTATTTTCCTAGCGCAGTTGTATTTTGAACTACACCACAAAAAATTGTTTGTTTAATTATGTTGTTCCCTAACGTTAAAAAGCTTCTGAATATTCAGGAGCTTTTTTTGTTTTAAATAAGATATATTCTCGTTTTCTCAGGAATGACAGGAGGTGTTTTTTAGTGGATTCCCGATTTCTCGGGAATGACAAAGAGAAGGGTGGGAATGACAGGAGGCGTAGTAATGACAATACATAGTTAAAAGAAACGAGCCTTGTTTAGGGGTTCGTTCAAATTTTTTAATTATATTCAGAGAGCACAACTTCTTTGTTTTTCAAAGACCGCTGCACATCAACAATTCTTTGATTGCTTGACCCTCTGAAATTAACATTCAAAGACCTCAAACGCAACACAAACAAGCCATCAACCAGCAAGTCAGCTTTTTCAATTGCTCGCAATTTCTTTTCATCTGCCAAAATTTGCTCAAAGGTATAGCCTGTGTAAATCAGGATATGATAGCCCTTTTCTTTCAACTTGCTTACAAATTCCGCAACAGCTTCTGGCTGTTCTAAAGGCTCTCCACCACTAAAGGTGACGGCTTTGACATATTTATATTTTGATAAATCTTCATAAATCTCGTCGAAGCCAACAAACATTCCCGCAGAAAAGCTATGAGATTGCGGATTGTGACAACCAGGGCAATTATGCTTACACCCTTGCGTAAAGATGACATATCTCACCCCTGGTCCATCAACAACAGAATCATCAACAACGCTGGCAATTCTTAGTTTTAAGTCGCTCATTATGCAGCTTCGTTAATCGCTACAACTTCTTCACAAGAACAATTACTGTGCATCACTCTATCTTCAACTTCAGCACGTTTAGCACTGTTGAAACGATCCAAAGTTCCTACTAAATAGCCGGTAATTCTTCTAATTCTTTCGAAACCAACGTTTTCGCCGACATAACCATTTTCAACTTTAAGCTTAATCATTAGATACTTCCTCCTAGAATTTGTTCTTGTTTAATCTTTGGCAAGCTTGAAAGGAGCACTGCCTCGCCTTCGTGTCTGTGACACCCAGGGCATTCATCATTAATAATTCCGACATAGCCGCAAATTGGGCATCTATCTACGGGGTGGTTAATTGCGCCATAACCAATCCCTTCGCTTTTCATCGCCTGAACGATTTGTTCAAAAGCTTCTAAGTTCTTTCCAGGGTCACCGTCCATTTCAACATATGTGATGTGACCAGCATTCGTTAAAGCATGGAAAGGTGCTTCCAAAGCAATTTTATCAAAGGCGTTAATGTGATAGCCAACAGGAATATGGAATGAGTTTGTGTAATATCCCTTATCTGTCACACCAGAAATCACGCCAAATTTTGCTCTGTCTTTGTTCACAAATCTGCCAGATAATCCTTCTGCAGGGGTTGCCAACAAACTAAAGTTCAAGCCTGTTTCTTTTGCCTTATCGTCCATTTTTTGACGCATATGAGCAACAATTTTATTTCCTAAGTCCCAAGATTCTTTAGATTCACCATGGTGTTTGCCTGTCAAAGCAGATAAACATTCAGCCAAACCAATAAAGCCAACAGAAAGCGTGCCATGTTTAATGACTTCTCTTATTTCATCTTCTTGACCCAAAGCATCTGAACCAATCCACACGCCTTGACCCATCAAGAACGGATAATTTTTCACACGGCGTTTTGCCTGAATTTCGAATCTTTCCAAAAGTTGCTCACACACTAAATCCATAGTGTCATCAAGAATTTTCCAAAAATCGCCCTCACCTTTTGAAGCTAGAATCGCCATTCTTGGAAGATTAATTGAGGTAAAGGAAAGATTGCCACGACCAAACGTAATTTCTTTGCTTGGGTCGAATGTGTTTCCCAAAACTCTAGTACGACAACCCATGTAAGCCACTTCAGTATTAGGTTGTCCCGCCTTATAATATTGTACATTAAAAGGAGCGTCAATAAAAGAGAAATTTGGAAAAAGTCTTTTCGCAGAAACTTTGCAAGATTCTTTGAAAAGGTCATAGTTAATGTCTTCTGGTCTGCCAGAAATTCCATCTTTCACCTTGAAAATTTGAATTGGGAAAATTGGGGTTTCACCACCACCAAGCCCATTCCATGTGGCTTGAAGAATAGCTTTCATCACCAAACGACCTTCTTCTGTGGTGTCTGTTCCATAGTTCAAAGAAGAAAATGGAACTTGCGCTCCCGCACGAGAATGCATTGTGTTTAAGTTGTGAATTAAAGCTTCCATAGCTTGGAAAGTAGCTTCTTTCGTCAAGTTATAAGCTTTTTCATAAATTTTTGAAGGCGTAACAGTTGCAACACTTTGTGAAATCAAAGCTTCAACTGTTGGTCTCAAGTTTGGATTCAAAAGAGAACCTTTTTCAGCAAACAAAACTTTCAAATTATTTTTAATAGCGCTGATTTCTTCTTTTGAGCAATCAAAGATGTCTAAGCATTTTGCAGTTTCTTTAATAAAAGTTTTCGCCACACCAGGAGCCATTGCAAAATCAAAGTTAGGAATTGATTGTCCGCCGTGCTGGTCATTTTGATTAGACTGAATGGCGATGCAAGCCAAAGAAGAATATGTTCTAATGTCATTAGGTTCACGGATATAACCATGTCCTGTTGAGAATCCGTTTTTCAAAAGTTTCAACAAGTCAATTTGGCAACAAGTGAGGGTTAAGGCATAAAAATCTTCGTCGTGAATGTGAATTAAGCCTTCTTGGTGAGCTTTGACAAATCTTGGTTCAATCATATCTGTTTCATAATAAAGTTTTGAGCCTTCAGAGCCAAACTTAAGCATTGTGCCCATGGCTGTGTCGCCATCGATGTTGGCATTTTCACGTTTGATTTCATTGTCTTTGGCATCAACTTTGATAAGGTCTTTATAAACCCCTAAAAGTTCTTCACTTTTCTTTCTGATTTCTGATCTTTTTTTACGGTAGATAATGTATGACTTCGCAACTTCAAATTCATCAAAACGCATTAAGGCTTTTTCAACATCATCCTGAATTTCTTCAACAGTAATAATTCTGTCGTCTGAAAAACCTTTGTAGCCAGCATTAATTTGGCTAACAATTTCGTTAACCTTTTCCATGTGAGATTCAACTTCTCCATAAACAGCACCAAAAGCAGACTTAATCGCATTCAAAATTTTTTCAGAATTATAGTTCACCAGTACGCCGTTGCGTTTTTTAATTTTTTTAACAGACATAAAAAACTCCCGTTTTATTCCCTCTGAGCCTTCACAAAATGTGAATCCAGATTCTTTAACTTACATGATTGATTTTACTAAAAACCAAGTAAAAAACTTGGCTTCAACACAAAAATAGGTTTATCTCTAACGTCAACGACTGTCAATAAAAATACACTACATATTGTTGATATTATTTTTTTCGATACTATATGTTGTATATCTAATCAATTTATATGATTTAAACTTCTAACAAATAATTAATTTTTTTGAATTTTTATGATAATTTTTACTTACTGAAATTATAGGGATAATTCGCTTGAAAAAAAGAGCGAAACCAGATTAATTCACAATTAAAAAAATTAGCTAGATTTTATAGTCATTTAGAGTCACTATCTCTGTGAACAACTTTTTTAACAAATTTTTCTTAAGGATAAATAGATGAAAAAATCAACAGCACTTATTGCACTTTCTGCCATGCTTTTGGGCGCATGTAGCCTTTTAGACACTGCTTCAAGTGGCAAAACAGATGTTTCGACTCTGGCAAAGCTTAAATCTTGCTCTTTTGAAGAAGCAACAACTTTGGTTAAAAATGGCACGGCACTTTCTAAAGGAATCACTGAAACAGCTGAAGACATTTCAAATTCTTGTTTGAAAAAACTTGCATTGCAATCTGCTGGACTTGAAAATGTGGCAACAGATGAGGCAACAAGTGCGCTCCAAAGCCTGATGGATGCCTCTTCATCTCTTTTAGACTAAGACTACATCCCTTAAAAAAGAGCCTCTTACTGCTTAATGAGGCTCTTTTTCTATGCTATATTGATTTTTTGTTTTCATATGTTCCCAACAAACTTCAAACTTAAGGCTAGTCAATTCATCAACATCAATTTTATCTTGTTCCAAATCTGTTTCTTCTTGCAAGACATCTCGCATTTGTTTGATAATTCTGGCATATTCCTTGGCTAAAACTTTTCCCGCCGCATCAGTTTCACTCTGATTTTTAACATAGATAGGTTTAATGCTGCGAATCGCATAAGTAAACATTTCTGGAGCAACTTTCATAAACTGACTGAGCATTCTAACAGAAATCTGCATATGTGCCTGTTCATGCCTTAAAATAAAGTTATGAATGCACTCGCCCTGTTTATATTCATTTGCAACATAAATTATTGGTTGAGCAATACCCATAAAGACCATAATCCTTTCTGGAGCAACACACCCACCTTTTCCAAAACGATTATAATGAAGTTTATAGCGATAAGACGAACCAAACCTCCTTTGGGCAAAACCATAAACAGGAGTGCCATTTAGAATTCTTAATTCTTCCTTGTTTTTTGAAAAATCATATTTTAACTCACCAAGGGAAGAATAAAATTCAATTTTTGGGTTTGAAAAAGTTGGACAACGTGGCAAGTCATCGGCAGCAAAAGCATTTACATTCAGAAAAAAAGATGCTATCAAAAAAACAATAAATTTATTCATTAAAATAACCAAAAATAGTGACTTATATGAAAATATTGAACAGATTTCAGAAAATTGCAATAAAAATTCTTCTTATTGGCATTTTTTCAGCCACTTATGGGCATAAACTTCACGCAGAAACACAAGCTTTTGATAACTGGGTTGTTTCTAATGATGAATTTGAATATAAATCTTTACGAAGATATTTAAAATATCCGGTGCGAGACGTGACTGCACCGGAATATCGCAAAGTTTTTGATGAATATATTATAGACCTTGAACATTTACAAAAATATGACGAACTTCCTGATAATCCTAAAAAGACAGAAGACTTGTCAAAAATGAACTATAATGGTCCGATTAAGCTTAAATAAATTTATTTTGCTCTTTTTTCATAATCATAATCTTCACTAACAACAGCTTTAACTGCTCTGAGTGCTGCTGGTGAATTTTCATTAACATTCATTTCCACAACAGAATTATGTTCATTTGCCTTATCTTGAGCAATTTTATCAAAAGCATAATAAGCACCTGCACCAATAATTGCACAAAGAAGTATAAATCTAATCATTTGAATTTCTCCTAAAAAATACATCCAAGTCTAAATATAATAAATGCTCTGATTTTTACTATATTATCAATCGTAAAAAAAACAACAAAATATATTCGAAGAGGCAAAAAATTCCTTGACGTGGCAGGAAAGATAATATAAACATATCCTAGTTTTGTGGAGAGTTGGCAGAGTGGTAATGCAGCAGATTGCTAATCTGTCATCGGGAATCCGATGCATAGGTTCGAGTCCTATACTCTCCGCCATAAACTAAACCGTCCTTTGGGACGGTTTTTTTGTATATAGGGCTAACCTCTTTGTCATTACAAGGAGCGATGGCAATCAAATAAAAGAACAACTCCTTGTTATTCCCAACATCCCCTCCGTCATTCCCAACTTGATTGGGAATCCATCTTTCTGGATATTCGGGTCAAGCCCGAATATGACACTTAAAGAGTCCGAATATGATAAAAAACGATTGTTAATTCAAAATCACCGCCATAAATGACATAAAGATAAACCCTAAGAACAGAGCAATGGAAGATTGACGATTTTTTTCACCGCCATAAGTTTCAGGGAGCATCTCGTTGATAATCACGAAAAGCATCGTGCTTCCTGCCAGAGCCATTCCAAACGGTAACAAAGCTTCGCTAATGCTCATCAATAAATAGCCCGCAATCGCACCAATCGGTTGAACAAAGCCGACAAGCGTTGCCACAAGAGCGGATTTCAAGCGATTATAATTTGCCGCCACCAGAGAAATTGCCACTGTTAGCCCTTCAGGAATATTTTGTAAGGCAATCCCAATGACTAAGCTTCTCGGATTAATCGCCTCACCTGCCCCGTAAGCCACGCCCATTGCTAAACCTTCAGGAAGTTTATGCAAAGAAATAGCGATAACAAATAAAACCGCCGTTTTAAGGCTTACTTTGGCTTTGTTTTCCAAAACTTCTTGTTCGTGGGTGTGCGGAATTATCACGTTTAAAATCCAAAGAATTGCCGCTCCCAAAGCAATAGCAAAAACAAAATACAGACCATAAACAATATGCTGTTCCGCCATCTTATGGGCAATGACAAAAGCTGGAGAGAGAAGCGAAAAGAACGCAGCCCCAAGCATAATTCCCGCCGCAGCATTCAAGGCTAAATCAATATGTGCTTTGGAATATTCTTTTTTGAATAAAACAAAAAAACCACCCAACCCCGTAAATAAACAAGCAATCGTTGTTGCAATAATCATATTCAAAAGCAACTTAGTCTTCCTTTTCTAATGTAAGTAAAAATTCTTTGACTTCTAGTCCTCCCGCATAGCCGACAAGATTGCCGTTTGCTCCAATAATGCGGTGACATGGAATGATTAAGGCAATGGGATTACGGTTGTTTGCACCCCCAACAGCACGCACGGCTTTCTCATTGCCGACTGCCTTTGCAATCTCCTTGTAAGAAACCGTTTTACCATAAGGAACAGTTTGTAATGCCTGCCAAACTTTTTTCTGAAATTCCGTTCCCTTAGGACTAAGCGGTAAATCAAAAACCTTAAGATTTTGAGCAAAATATTCTTTCAATTGTTGCTTCGTCTTAGCAAGCAAAGAAGTTTCTTGTTGTTTTGCAGCAGCAGGGATTTTTTCTTTCGAAAAACTAAGCTGTGTGAGGAAACCGTCCGCTTCAACAAGCCAGAGCTTTCCAATTGGGCTTTGATAAGTGTCAAAAAACATTTTTATTCCTCCGTCTTTTTCTCAACAGGCAACAAAATTTCAATGGTAACATTATGCGGGTCAAAATTTTGAGGCAAAGCATATCTCTCACGCAGTCCGCCTTCAATGACTTGATAGCCATTATCTTTCACCCAATCCACAATCACATCATAAGCAAAATGTGTGTTTTTAATTTCGCCCTTGTGAATGATGGAAGCCATCAACTGTTCTTCAGTCACACGAGCTTTGATGAGGGCTGTTGGTTTAATAAGTTCTTCAACCACAAAGCAATATTCAATATCGATAAATTCAGGATTATATTCAGGGTTATGATAAATTGTGAAAACTTCTTTGGTCAGTGTTCCACCGTTTTCAGGAATATATGCCAAAAGTTTGCGATAAACTTCCTCTGAATCGGCGTAAAGCTTTTCTGCTGAGGTAATTTTTCTAATCGACATAATTTTTGTCGGCATAATTTTTTTCAAATTAACATCATAAAGCTTTTCCATTTTCATCTCCTTTGATTATATCTTTCCCAAATTTTAGCCTCATATTCCCTAATATACAATATAAATTTCTCCTCCTAAATCTATCCTGTTGAAGAACTGTTTTTTTTGACTAAATATATAAAAATATATTGTAATTAAAATTCTCAAGTGATAATAATTATTATTATAATTTAATGAAAGGAAAAAAAGATGAAGTTGGTATTGGTCAGACATGGTGAAAGCGAATGGAATAGACTCAATCTTTTCACTGGCTGGTATGATGTTGAACTCTCCGAAAAGGGCAAGCAAGAAGCAGCAGAAGGTGGAAAACTTTTAAAAGAAGACGGCTTTGATTTTGACATCTGTTACACCTCTTACCTCAAACGTGCCATTCACACCTTGCAAATTGTGTTGAATGAAATGGATAGAAACTGGCTTCCGATTGTGAAATCTTGGAAACTTAATGAACGTCATTACGGCGCATTACAAGGCTTAAACAAAGCTGAAACAGCAGAAAAATATGGCGAAGAACAAGTGAAAATTTGGCGTCGTTCCTTTGATGTTCCACCTCCAGCTTTAGAACAAAGCGATGAGAGAAACCCTCGTTACCAAGCACCTTATCGTGATGAAGACAAAAAACAACTTCCACTCACAGAAAGCTTGAAAATCACCATTGACCGTGTGATTCCATATTATGAAGACGTCATCAAAAAAGAAATGCTTTCAGGCAAAAGAGTTTTAATTGCAGCTCATGGAAACAGTTTGCGTGCATTAGTAAAATATCTGGAAGGCATCTCTGATGAAGAAATCATCAATTTGAACATTCCAACTGGCGTGCCTTTGGTTTATGAATTTGATGAAAATTTTGAAATTGAAAAGAAATATTATCTTGGTGACCAAGAAGCCATTAAAGCCAAGCAAGAAGCCGTGGCTAATCAAGGGAAAACAAAATAAATATTTTTCCAATTTTTAAAAAGCGCCGTCGCATTATGCGGCGTTTTTTTATACAAATATTAGACAAAAGTTAGGTTGTTAAACATTGTCTAATATGATAAGCTCTCGCTCAGAATATATATTATTAATTAATACACTTTATTATGAAACGATTATTAAAAAACTTCAGTATTTTTGCTTTTGTCGTAACGCTTTTTGTGTGTTGTAATAACAATAGTGCCTATAAAGCCAAACAAGAAGAAAAAAGAAACCAAGAATTAAGAGAAAGCATTGTTTCTGACATTGATAAGTTACTAGATGAAAAACTTGGACAATATCAGCTTCAGCTTGATTCTCTTAAGCAAAGCGATGTCAATCAAGATGCTAAAATTAGCAAATTGGAAAAAGAAATTGCCTCGGTTAAGAAGATGATTGCTCAAAGGGACAAAACTGTTGAAGCAAGGCTCAAAGCCCTTGAACAGAAAACCTCTGGTTCAAAAGCTTCTGATGACTTTGATTTGGATGCGTTTATCAAAGAACAGATTGAAGATGACTTAAGGCAAAACAATAGTTCGCCAATGCCGATTGCGAAGCAAAAGGCAAAGCCTCATCCTGTTGCTAAAAACTCCGGAACTTTGTATCCTATTTTCTTAGATGCAGGAAACGGCAGTGTAACAGAGTCCAAGACAGAAAAAAGCTGTGCTTACAGAGTGGAAAAGAAAGGGCATATGGGCTTTATCACCCAGAAATCAGATGCTGTCATCACTTTTTCTCTTTTGAACTTCAAGCTTGATGCAAGTAAAGAAGAGTTGAGTAAAATAATTATGGAAGATTTTGGAGAGTTTACCAAGCAATATGGAAAACCAGCTGCCGCCATTGTTTTTATTCAAACCTCAAAGGCGCTGAAAAGCAAGCCATTCTTGAAAAATCTTTTTGAAGCAATTGGTGATATTGTTCCAACAGCCACGCTTATCTTTCCAAATTTTGGAAGTGTGACAAATGCTAAACAAACAGCGGAAGGAACTAAGCTTAAGCTTATTATTGCCGACAACTTGGTGGAAGAAGCTTCTGACCATGAATATGTCTTAAGAAAGGCAATGGAAGTGTCTGGCAAAAAAGGTAAAGCAGTTGTGTTGATTAATGCATCACCGTCCACTGTTCGCTCGTTTGAAGATTTCGTTAGTCTGAATGAAGTAAAAACTGAAAGAATATCACTTTATCAGTGACAAAAAGAAGAAGCCTTGGAAATTCCAAGGCTTCTTCTTTTTGTCTTTAAGCAAATCTGCCATGACAGTGTTTATATTTTTTGCCACTTCCACAAGGGCAAGGATCATTACGATTAACTTTTGCCCAAGTGTTTGGATCTTTTGCATCAAACTCACCTTGTCCATGACGGAAAGGAGCATTTTCTTGTTCTTCTTCTCCCGTTCCATCAAGACTTTCGTGAACTTCACGCATATTATGTTTTGCTCTCTTTGTTTCACGCAAACTATCAAGATTTTCAGTTTGAATATTTGCACGACAAACATAAGTTGTCACTTTTTCACGCAAAGATGCCAGCATATCTGCAAACAAATTAAAGGCTTCTTTCTTATATTCATTCAGAGGGTCTTTCTGTCCATATGCACGCAACACAATAGTATGACGCATATGGTCAAGCGTTGCAATATGGTCCTTCCATACTTGGTCAAGCACTTGAAGCAAAATATTTTTTTCAACAAGTTTGACTATTTCTTCAGGCACAGAAGCGTTTTTCTCTTTAATTCTTTCTTCAATACCTTGAACAACTTTTTCCAAGAGGTCATCAGCATCAATTTCAGGTTCATTTGCCCAGTTATTAATTGGAAGCACAAAGCCTGTAATTCTTGCCAATTCTTGCTTTAATTCTTCTCTTGGCCAGTCATTAGGATCTAAGCCATGAGGAACATATGACGTAACAAGGTCAGAAATATATTCATCTCTCATTTCTTCAACAGTTTCAGAAACATCATTGGTTTCCATTAATTCTTTTCTTTGTTCATAAATCACCTTTCTTTGGTCATTCATGACGTTGTCATATTTCAGCAAGTTTTTACGAATATCGAAGTTGCGTTCTTCAACTTTTTGCTGAGCTTTTTCCAAAGCCTTATTAATCCATGGGTGAATAAGCGCTTCACCTTCTGGAAGACCAAGTCTTTGCAACATATTAGACATTCTTTCGCTGCCGAAAATTCGCATCAAATCATCTTCAAGAGAAAGGAAAAACTTAGAAGTTCCAGGGTCACCCTGACGACCTGAACGACCACGCAATTGGTTATCGATACGTCGGCTTTCATGTCTTTCTGTTCCCAAGATGTAAAGCCCACCAGCTTCGAGCACTTTTCTTTTGCCTTCTTCAACTTCTTGCTTCACTTTATCTTTGATTTTTGAAAGTTCCAAATTGGTTTCATCGCCTTTCAAAAGCTCTTTCACTTTCATCTCAACGTTACCACCAAGTTGAATATCCGTTCCACGACCCGCCATATTTGTTGCAATAGTGACAGCACTTGGAACACCAGCTTGAGCCACAATACTCGCTTCTCTTTCATGGTGACGTGCGTTCAACACTTCAAATTTTACTTTGGTTTTAGCTTTAAGCAAATCTGCTAAATATTCAGATTTTTCAATGGAAGTTGTGCCCACCAAAACAGGTTGCCCACGGTCGTAACAATCTTGAATGGTTTTGATGATAGCATCATATTTTTCTTTTTCCGTGCGATAAACTTCGTCATGATGGTCAATTCTTTGAATTTGACGATTTGTTGGAATTTCCACCGTTGAAAGATTATAAATATCGCTAAATTCGGCTTCTTCCGTCATTGCCGTACCCGTCATACCTGACAATTTCGGATAGAGTCTGAAATAGTTTTGGAAAGTGATTGAAGCTAACGTTTGGTTTTCAGATTGAATTTTGACATTTTCTTTGGCCTCAATGGCTTGATGCAACCCGTCGCTATAACGGCGACCTTCCATCATACGTCCTGTGAACTCATCAATAATCATTACTTTGCCGTCTTTAACGATGTAATCAACATCTTTAAGGTGCATTTTATGTGCACGCAAAGCTTGATTAAGGTGATGAACTAAGCCAACGTTTGCCAAATCATATAACCCGCCTTCGCTGATTAAGCCAACTTCCTTCAATAATTGTTCAGCATTTTCCATTCCGCTTTCTGTTAACACAACAGATTTTGCTTTTTCATCTTTTTCATAATCAGCAGGTTTCAATCTTGGGATGATTTTGTTGACCATAATATATTTTTCGGAAGAATCTTCCGCCGCACCAGAAATAATGAGTGGGGTTCTCGCTTCATCAATTAAAATGGAGTCAACTTCATCGACAATGGCATAATTGAAGTTTCTTTGCACCATTTCAGCGAGGCTAAATTTCATATTATCACGCAGATAGTCAAAGCCAAGTTCATTATTCGTCGCATAAGTAATGTCGGCATTATAAGCTGCTCTTCTGGCATCATCATCTTTACCATGCACAATAAAGTCAACACTCAGCCCTAAGAAATTATAAACTTGTGCCATCCATTCTGCGTCACGTTTTGCCAAATAGTCGTTGACAGTAACAACGTGAACGCCCTTGCCTTCAATTGCATTCAAATAAGCCGCTAAGGTTGCCACCAAGGTTTTACCTTCACCCGTTTTCATTTCGGCAATCATGCCTTTATGAAGCACCATACCACCGATGAGCTGAACATCATAGTGTCTTTGCCCCAAAGTTCTTTTTGCCGCTTCACGAACGTTTGCAAAAGCTTCTGGCAGAATATCTTCTAAGGTTTCACCTTCTTTCAAGCGTTTTCTGAATTCTTCGGTCTTGTCTTTCAACTGCGTATCGCTCAGTTTTTCATATTCTGGCTCTAACGCATTAATTAGTTCAACCGTTCTATAATGTTTCTTCACAAATCTATCATTTGCACTTCCGAAAACCGCTCTGGCTATTTTCCCTAACATATTTATTTTCTACCTTATTATTATTCAAAATTATTTTAACATTTAGTGTTTATCACAAATAAAGTCAATAGGTTGAACCAAAGTTATGAACTAAGAAAAAAATATATTGGAAATATTAACAAAACTGTTATATAAAGATGAGTAGAAATTTTTATAAAATTAATTCTTGGAGGATAATAAATTATGAGAAATAAGTTTACTGCTATCGCCGTTATTGCTCTTATTCTTGCGAAGCCAATGGACGTGACAGCTGCCGAAGGTAAAGATGGGGTTGCTGCCGTTGTAAACGGCAAAAAGATTACGGTTTCTGAAATTAAAAAAGGTTATGATGAAAATCAACAAATTAAAAGCCAAATGAAATTTGATGATTTTTATCCTAAGGCTTTGAATGTTTTTGTAAATTCAGACCTCGTTCTCCAAGCCGCTAATGTTGCAAAGATTAAAGATACTGCAACTTATAAAGACCAAATCAAAGCTTTGGAAGATGAACTTGCTCGTCGTGTGTTCTTAGAGAGAGCAGTTAGCAAAGCTGTGACAGATGCTGAAGTTAAAAAACTTTATGAACAATATAAAAAAGAATTTAAACAAGAAAAAGAAGTTAAAGCAAGACACATTCTTGTTGATGACGAATCTAAAGCGAAAGACATTATTGCTAAACTCAATAAAGGCGAAAAATTTGAAGACTTGGCAAAAGCAAACTCTAAAGATAGCCAATCTGACTTGGGTTATTTCAATAAAAATATGATGGTTAAAGAATTTAGCGATGCAGTTTTTGCAATGAAAAAAGGCGACAGAACAAAAGCGCCTATTAAAACACAATTCGGATATCACATTGTTGAAGTTCAAGACATCAGAGAAAGCAAACCACTCTCTTTCAAAGAAGCTGAACCTCAAATTAAAGCAATGTTGACCCAAAAATCAATTGCTGATGTGATTGGTGGATTGCGTAAAGACGGCAAAATCACTGAATATGCACTTGATGGAAAAGAGATTGATACTTCTACTTTACCACAATAAGTTCTGGTTCAAACACGAAAAAACGGCTTATTCTTTAAGCCGTTTTTTTATATGTTTTTTCTTTTAGATATTCTTCAAAAGCTCTTCCAAATATAAAAATTTATCATCCGTTTTGTTAAATTCCTTTTGCTTCTCTGAAAGAATTTTAGAAATGTCATTTTTATATTTTTTGTGTCTTGTCGCAATCTTTACCAAATGATATGCCGCTGATTTAAAAATAAGGGCATCATCAACGCTTAATTGCTCTGCAATCAATTTGTAAGGTGGCGTATAACTATTGTCCTTATCAATAGCCTTGACCAAATTATATGATGAAATTTGAATTTTGCTGGCAATTTCCTTGGTGATATCGTCACTTTCTTTTGCCTTATCATAGTTCTTTTCTTTAATCACAAAAGACTTGATTTTCTCTATGATTTTGAACCGTTTATTTATATTTCCCATGTGAGACTCCTCAATATATCTTAAAAGATAACATCAGAAAATTAAAAATCAGGTTAATTTAAATATTTTTTTTAACACTCCCATAACCATCGAAAAATAACGTTTGAATATTGCACTCTATCAGTCTAAAATTCAAACAAATACAACCTTTATGGAGTCGTATCTTATGAATAAAAACATTTTCTTTATTTTTCTATCTTTCTTCCTATTTTCTGTTTCAAATCTTCACGCTAAGACACCTCCAAGTTTTGATTGCAATAAAGCTTCTAATGAAGTTGAAAAGCTCATTTGTTCCGATGACGAATTAGCTAAACTTGATGTAGAAATGAATGATTGGTATAGAAAAGTTATACGCTGGGAAACATTACTTGTTGGAGCTAGTTCAGACTCTATTGTTTATGAACAAAATGAATGGCTAAAGAGAAGAAATAATTTTGAATGCACCTCAAAAACCATGAGTAAAAAAGATTGTTTAATTTCCCTATATAAAGAGGCAATACAAATTAGAAAGAATCATTTACTTTCCAATGAATTAAAAAGAGCATGCACATTACCTGCTAATAAGGAATCAGGATTAAGATGCAATTTTCAACATGCAAACAATTTGTTAAAAAATGGAGCAGATTTAAACGGATATAGTAATTTTTATGAGAATTGCACGATGGGTCCTGTTTATTTTTCAGCTATATATACTGGAAAAAAAGAGATATTTAACTATGTTGTTAAGCATGGGGTTGATTTTAATTTTCCCATCAGAAATGATTGTCCTTATGTGGTAAGTGTTTTTGATAATTTCAAAAGTTTTGAATTCTTTGATGAGATAATGACAATTAATCCTAATTTGGATTATATAAATAATGGAAAATATTTGTTTAGTTTGGCTATAAAATCAACTAGTGGACTATCTGCAGAAAAAGCCCCAGAAATAGATAATGAATATTTTAGATATATGAAAAAGATTTTATCTTATAAAAATATGAATATTAATTATTTTTCTTCTTCAGGGGATAATATATTAACATATATTTTCAAAAACATTGACACTTTTAGATATGATAGATTGTTGAATACCGTTCAGTACTTAATCAAAAACGGGGTATCCATTTCCCACAAAAACAATGAAGGGTATAATGCTTTGCATTATATCAAAACTAACAAGCAGAAGTTTACAGATGAGGAGTATGAAGGATTGATGGAACTTATGCAAAGTAAGTAAATAGAATTCATCAATATATTACATTTAGCAACTTGAACTATTAAAGCCGAGGTGTTTTAGGACACCTAAATTATAACAACTTTTACGAGGAAAATAATATGACAGAATATAGAAACCCCACTGCAGAAGAAATGAAAAACTTTATAGGAATTGTTGAAGGAATATCATAATGGTATATACTCAGACTCGTCAACAAGTAAACATTTAACGCATAGATTAGGTATAAATTTTCAAGAAAAGCCCGAAATCTAATAAGGAAAAATCAGTATGGGAAAGAATATTCTTAACGAGAAAACCAAAATGTTAATAACTAAAATACTGATAACACTCCTTCTAATAAATAGTTTTTTGATTATTATGAGAAGCAGTGGAGTAAATGACAAACTCAGCTTTGTCTACTTCTCTAGGTTTATTGTACCAATAATTGCTCTAGCAGGTTGGTCTTTTATCATATACATATTCAATTTTACAGTAAGAAAAGAACTAATGATAAAAACAATGCTTTTACTCTCATGTCTTTCCACCACAATCTTTATAGCTGTTCACTATTTTGTACTTAAAAACTACTGCATTCCAAGTAAGATATCTTCTTCTTGTGATTTTATTCGTAATAATAAAGCGATAATAGAAAATCTTGTTTCATATTATAGTATATCACTTATCAGTAGCATGTGCCTCGTTTCTTTATTTATTATTGGACTAGAAGACAATATACCCAAGAGAAAAATTGGCATTAAATCTACTCTGACCATAATGTTTTTAGCAACATTTTCAATTATCGGCTACTTTGTTGTAAAGGATGTAACCTTACTATACATAGCTATCATTTTATTTTTACCTTTTTTAACCATCAAAGATAAGAAAATTCATTTTGCTCTTTCAGCCAACATGCTATTTATTAGCATCACAATATTGCTTGCTCTTGTCCCTATATTATTCTCAATCTCACAGGGCAAAACATTTCTCAATTAGCAATAATTACCATAATAAAATCCCCTTTTCTTTTCAGAAAAGGGGATTTTATTATGGTAGGCGCGAAGGGGATCGAACCCATGACCCACTGATTAAGAGTCAGTTGCTCTACCAACTGAGCTACGCACCCGCAAACTGTGTTTTTTCTATCAAATGCTGTTTTATTTGTCAAACATTAATTATATTCAATTGACTTTTTATTTAAAAGAAATAAAATTTTAGGCAACAAAGCTAATATATAAGGAATTTTTATAATGTTTAAGAGCAAATTTTTCATCTTTACCCTCTCAGCACTCGCTTTTTTTTCAATCTCTAAGAATGTTCTTGCGTTCGATTATGAAGAATGTATGGTTAAAGCCCGCATTGTCGGTCAATCTGAAATGGCTAAATGTAAGCATTCCCAAATGCTTATTGAAACAGAAGAGCTGAAAAAAGCCTATAATGAAATTGCCAAAGACTCCAGATTTAATGATATCATTACCGCTCAAAATCTGAAAAGAATGTATAATGCTTGGCTGATTTATCGTGACTCTTATTGTAATGCTTATGCTGATACAGTTGAAAAAAGCAACAAACTTGAGCAACAGGCTAATCCAGGGGTAACCTCAGATTATCTCCCTGAATATTATCTTGAACACTGCCTGCAAGAATTTACTAAAAACTCTAAAGAATATATCCGCGTGATGTATCGTGCAATGGACGTTGAGGCACATACGGGGTCCTAATTTCCTAATCTTTTTTGAAGCCGCTCTTAAGCGGCTTCTTCTTTTATTGGCAAATCAACAGTAAACCTTGTTCCTTTGTTAGCTTTGCTTTCCAGAGAGACTGAAGCTCCTAAAGCTTTTGCCATACGATGGACAATCGGCAAGCCTAGTCCAATCCCCTCTTTTTGGTGTCCTTTTAAGCCTTTGCTTTGAAAAAATTCATTAAAAATATATTCCTGTTCACTTTTCTTAATCCCCATTCCATTATCTTGAATATAAATTCTTATTTTTTTCTCATCAATTTTTTCCATGCCCAACTCCACGAAGTTCTTTGTGAATTTGAAAGCATTGCTCAACAAATTTCTAATTATTCGCTCCACAAAGAAAGGGTCGCTGTAAATTTTGGCATTGAACATTTTCACACTAAATTCAATCTCCTTCACTTTTGCAATTTCCTTATATTCCTTTTGGAGTTTTTGCAAAAGTTGCTTCAAATCGAACTGATAGGAATGAGATTTTATGCCACCATAATCTAATTTTGAAATATCCATTAAATTATCTAAAAGATAACTTAACCCCTCAACAGAGCTATCAATGTTTGAAAGAATCTCTGTTTGTTTCTTGTCCATTTTTTCTTGCTTAAAACGGTGCAAAAACATCCTAATTGCCTGAATGGGTTGCCTTAGGTCATGACTTGCTTGAACAATGAAATATGACTTCGCGCGACTAATTTCTTCTGCTTTGCGTTTAGCCTCTTTCAACATCTTTTGAGAATCCATATAGTTTGTCAAATCTTGCAACGTGCAAACAACTTTGTTCTCAACTTCTGAAAAAACAACATTTGCCTTTAAAAGACAACTTATAACCTTGCCGTCATTTCTGACAAAACGAATGTTTGTTTCAATTTTCTTTTCTGACTTTAAAAGCTTATTGATGTTTCGTTCATATTTTGCAACATCTTTAGGGTGCATATATTTCTCGATGACATTTCCCAGCATATCTTTCGACTTATCTGTGCCTAAAATTTTATAGATTTCTTTAGAGAAAAAATGGCGTTTTCCATTCACATCAAATTCAAAATAACCAATGGCGGAAATTTTACCCGCATGTTGAATTCTTTTCGTTAGCTCATTTGTATAGCTCGCAAAATCTCTAAACTCTGTAATATCATCAAAGGAAAAGACATAGCCAAAACTGTAAGGATAAATGCAACAATCATAGAGCTTTTCTCTAATATCAATAACAAAGCAATGGGGAAGCTGATTATTTTGAATGTCTTGAAAATATTGTTTCATTGTTGACACGACATAATCATCAAAGAACTCACAAAAGCTCTGCTGAAAAATCTTTGAACTACCAAGAAAGTCGTGTGCTTTGGCATTATAATCTAAAATATTCCCCTCTTTATCCACCACAATGAAAATGTTGGCAGAGAGGTCGGACATTATTTTTTTCAGGTTCAGCAATCTCAAACTCATGTATAAATCCTTAAAATTTATAAATAGTCTTGATAGTCCTTATGTCTTTCAATATATGTTTCCACAAAAGAGCAAAGTGGCACAATCTTTAAGCCGTTTGCCACAGCATAGTCCAAAGCGGTTTTTGTCAGCAAAGAAGCAACTCCTCTTCCCCCGAGTTCTTTCGGAACTTGAGTTGTGTAGATGACCATTTCATTTGCTTCTTGTTTATATCCCAAATAAGCCTGAAATTCTCCCTCGGAAAATTCAAAAAGCTGCTTTTCAAGATTATGTGTCACTTCTGTCATTTTTTTTCCTTAAAACTTGAACATATATGGTGCAAATTCTTGAGGCATTTTGAAATACCAGCCTTTATAGAGGAATGCGTTTTCTTTTACATATTCCGCAACTTGCGCCGTTGGAAGTTTGTTTGTGCCGACGGAAAGTTTCACCCAATATTCCTCACCAATAAAGATGTCATAAACGACAAGCAAACCATCTTTGCTTTCCACAGTGAGCTTTTTTTGCTGTGGAAATTTGCTTGAATCAAACGCTTTTTCTGGCAACACCTCTTCAAAATAAGTAAAGCTTAAATATTCTCTAGCCATTAACGGCAATTCCTTAAAAGCGATATCCTTAGTTTTTCCCTCTTCCTCCAGACTAATGAAACCAATATTTGATTTATTCAATGAAAAAGAAGGTTGTTGAATCCATGAAATTTTCTCTTTTGGAAAACTAAACACGCCAGAAGCAACAAAAACTTCATCGCCTTTTTTAACAAAACTATAAACATCATTGTTATATCTTTTGCCAACAGAAACTTTTTCGATTTTTTTGCCTTTTTTATTGTAAAAAACAACTTTGACAACATCTTCAAACATATTTTCTTGAGGTTCTTCAATTTTGCTGAAAATTTGAGAATTATATATGTCTGTAAATAGATTATTCAAGACGAAATAGTTGGCATAATAATGATTGCTGTTTTGCAGACGCCACAAATCTTCTTCCAATACCAAGTCATATTGATTTCCATCAACTTTCACTTCAATTCTGCCAAGGGTTTCCATATCTTCCAAAACATCGCTAAAAAGATAGTTCCCCACCTCCACACGATTTTCATAAAATTTATAAATCAAAAGGGCTGATAAGGATAGAGCAAATGCCACCAACAAAAATAAAAGTTTATATATTCTAATTTTCATCAAAAAACTCCTTAATTTTTCTTCTTCTGATAATATAATACATTTTCATAAATAAAAACAGTAGGAAAATAATAGACAAAGGATAGATAACAGACCAACCCAACACAAAAAGATTAATCCTGTTTTCAACCGCCGAATCAAGTTGATATTCGAGCTTTTTCATCTCTTCTTTGAGTGTTGTATTTTCTTGATTCAAAATTTCAACATCTTTAACCTTAAGCAAAGAAATTTCGCTTTCATCTTTCTTCAAAAGATTAATCTTTATCTCATTTTCATAAGTTTTGCTTCTAATTTCTTCAATCTTTTGCGAATAAATAGATTTTTGTTTTGCTAAAACTTTCATATATAGATTTTCGTCATTTTGAATTGGCAAACGATTGTTCACAGCAAGCAATTGATTGTTTTCAACAAGATAATCTAAACTTCGTGTGAGCAAGCGATAATTATCATTTGGTTCAATGAGCAAAGCGTGATCAAAGCCCTCTCCTTTAATGCCATAGTTTTTCAACTGCAACACCCCCGTATCTGCCACAACAATTAAAGAAAATGGCTTCAGAGAAACTTCCATAAATCGAGCAAGTTTTGCCTGATGAGGATTATTCGCCCCTAAAAGACTATCTTCAAAAATTGAAGCAGTTGTACCTTGAACTAAGTATGCCAAGTTATATTGCTTATTTTCTTTCACATAATTCGCACTGACATATTCTTTCACCACAGCCTTTGCAATAGCTGCATTGATTGTGCCTGCTGTTTCTGACGTTTTCAACAAAACAGTCGTTTGCAATGTCGCATTTTCTTTTGTTTCTGAAATCAAAGCTGGAGAAATGAAGTTCAGATTGCTTAACCCTCTTGTTATTTCATTTTCTTGATTGATGTTTTGGGCTGTTAATTTCAAATCTAGCACATCATCAATCATTCTTTTATTATTTTTGAGGTCTTCAATCATCAAAGGCTTTGCCAAAGTTTCATCGACAACCACATTCAAATTATCAAATGAAAGATTGATATTTTTCAAGAAGGCAGCTGAATAAACCGAAACATCTTTCAAAATCTGCTGATTTTCATTCATATTATCAGCAAATAACAACAGCTTTCCCCCTCTAAAGAGATATTGTTCTAAAGCATAAACCAAACCATTTGAAGCGTCTTGAAAATTAGCTACCACAACGGCATCAAGAGGAGCTAAAATCTGCATCGTGCGATAATTAATTTCTGTCACCTCATAATCTTGTGCCAACAAATCTTTCACGTCAGAAAATTCATCAGAGCCAGAAGCATCAACCCAACCAATTTTCTTTTTAGGATGAGCAAAATTATATAAAATGCGGCTAACATCACTTTCTAAGAAAGCTTTTCTTTCCTGAATAAAGCGAGGTATAATTGCCGTTTTTCCACTATAATCAGCAAAGACAGCTCCAAAATAAAGCGTTGCTTCCCCATTGGGAGAAATGAAAGACAACAACCCATTTTCTTTCGCTTCTCGCTCATTCAGACTATGTGTTTTAACCGCCCTTATAGAAACTTTAATTTTCCCATCTGAAAGCTTTTCCAAATTCTTAAAACGATTGATAATAAAGCTCATATATTGCGCATTTTCTTGAGCATATTGCGGTAAGTCTTCAGAGATATAGAGCTTAATTTCTGTGCGAGAAGGAAGATCAGAAACAATTTCTCTCGCTGCAGGAGAATAAGTATATCTTTTATCTGTTGTCAAATCTGCCCGTTGTGCAGAAAAAACTAATGCAGAAGACAGATTGATGAAAATGAAGACCAAAAACATCAAAATAAAATAAATAAAATTCCAATAAGATTCCTTAGCATTCTTATTTTCCAAAACAAATTTATTCACAGCTAAAAACAACACAACATATGTAAAGAAAAAGATGAAATCATCAAAACTCACATAAGCGGAGAAAAAGTTACCCAAATGTGATGAAGGGCTTAAACTTCCTTGCAATAGCAAATAAACTTCTTGAGAAACTAAGGCAAGTGGTGGAAGGAGCAAATTAAAATCAAAATTCATCACGAACCAAGAAATAAAAACGGAGAAGAGATAAGCAAAAATGACACTAGAGGTGCAAGCCGAAACAAAACAACCAATTGCACAAAGCACTAAAGCAAGTAAAAACAACCCAAAATAAGAGCTTAACACAACCAAATTATCAATGTTCATCACAAAATTTGCATAAAACCAGAAAGGAATTGTGGCAAGAATCATCACAAACAAAACAGAAAAAGTGGCTAAAAATTTAGCATAAACATGAGCGGCGAAAGACACAGGGAAAGTCATGGTAATTTCATAAGTACCACTCTTTTTTTCATCCGCCCAAATTCTCATGGTCACTGCTGGAACAATCATCATCAGAAGATATGATTGGGCAAAGAAAAAACTTTGCAAGCCTGTGCTTTCAGTTTGGAAATAAGCACCAAAATAAAAGGTGCTAATCATGGATAAAAAGACATAAAGCACAATCAAAAAATAGATAATATTTGAAGCAAAAAAGCTGGAAAATTCTTTTTTAAACAAACTTAAAAAGGGCTTAAACATCTTTCCTACTCCTTATGAGCTGTCAAATTATGGAATGCACTTATCATATCTTTGCCCCCAGATTTTTTCTTAAATTCTGCCACGGTTGTGTCTAGCAAAAGACGGCCTTTTTCCACCAACAAAATTCTATCCGCAATCGCTTCCACATCTTCCATAATGTGTGTGGAGACTAACACTAAGTTCGACTTAGCATATTCCTTGATGAATTGACGCACAAATTGTTTTTGATTAGGATCAAGCCCATCTGTTGGTTCGTCTAAAATGACCACCTTCGGCAAATGAACCAAAGCAGCAGCAATTGCTACCCGTCTCTTATAGCCTTTAGAAAGCGTGGAAATTTTTTGTGTCATCACACCTTTAATTTCTAATTTTTCTGCGAGAAGTCTGAAATTTTTTTGGAAGTCTGTTTTTTTAATTTTCCATAAGTCCGCAACGAATTTAACATAATCAAACGCCGTCATTTCGGGATAAAGCGGGTTGTTTTCTGGCACATATCCAATGTTTAACAGAGCTTCTTGCCTTTTTTCAGCAATCTCTTCTCCGCAAATTAAAACTTTTCCACAGTCAGAGGAGAGATAATCTGTCAGCAACCGAATGAGGGTGGTCTTGCCTGCCCCATTTTGCCCTAGAAGGGCAATCACCCCTTTTTTCGCTGTAAATGATATGCCATCAACCGCTTTTATTTCATCAAAAGTCTTCGTCAAATTCTCTGCAACTATCATAATAACTCTCTTTTCTATAAAAACCTTACTCCATTCTAGCAAATTATTTTTAAATTTTAACAACTTTTTCTTTTCTATGGTGACAAAATGAATCTTTTGAACTATTTTATAGATATTATTGATAACAACTAAGGTAAGTGACGTGGCAGAAACATATTCAAAAGAAGAAAGCAGATATATCAAAGTTGGTCTGTGGGTATCTTTCGCTTTAATTTTGCTCTTGATTTATTTTACGACCCAAAAAAGTGCTGTCGTATATTCTCAAGATTCGGGCGACTATGTCCTCACCGCCAAATTTGGACGAACAGATGGCTTGCTCATTGGCGACAAAGTTTTAATGAGTGGCATTGAAATTGGCAAAGTTTTAAGCTCAAAACTTGATGAGAATTATCACTCAATCATCACGCTTTCCATTGACAATATTGCTCAGATTCCACTTGATAGCAGCGCTTCAATTGCGAGTATGAGTTTGCTTGGAAATAAGTTTATCTCCATTGAACCAGGAGGCGATGAAGAATTTATGGTCAACAACGACCAATTCTCCTACACCCAAGATTCTATGGTGATTGATGAACTCGTTGAAAGAATTGTTGAGATTGGAAAATCTCATTGCGGAACAAAATAAAAATTTAGGAGTGTATTTATGAACAAAAGACCAATTGAAACAATTATGGGAATTCTCGTTTTATGCGTTGCTGCCTCATTCCTTTATTTTGCTTATTCAATTTCCAATCTACGCACCGTTAAAGGATATGAACTAACCGTTAAATTCTTGAAAGTGGGCGGACTAAATGTTGGCTCAGACGTTAGAATTAATGGTATTAATGTGGGAACTGTGATGTCTCAAAAACTTGACACGGAAACTTATCAAGCTCTTGTCACAATTTCTGTTTCTCCTGAAATTAAACTTCCAGTTGATAGCCTTTTCGAAGTTGCAGCTGACGGCTTGATGGGAGATAAGTTCATTAAAATTCAACCAGGGAAAGACTTAGACGTCTTGAAAAATGGCGATGTGCCTCAGAATACAAAAGACTTTAAAACCATTGAAGATATGGTTGGTGAGCTCATTTTCTCAATGACGGGGAACTAAAAATGAAACACCTTTTTTCTAAAAGCTTCACTTGCACGTTGCTTTGTGCCTCTTTTCTCTCTTCATTAGCTGTTGCAAAAGAGATTAAAACCAACACTGCAACAATGCAAGCAATGGATAAGGTCACTGGCAGAGTGAAAATGATTGATGTTCCTGTGGGTGGAAGTGTTGATTTCGGCAGCTTTTCAATTGTTGTCAGAGATTGCCAAACCAGACCTCCTGAAGAAACCCCTGAAAACTTTGCTTTTGTTGATGTGGTGGATAGCAACATTGACGGCACAAAAGAAAATATTTTTCGTGGTTGGATGATGTCTTCAACCCCTGCCCTGAATGCGATTGAGCATCCAATTTATGACATTTGGTTGCTTAAATGTGTGGATAGCACTGTTGATACCACAAAACTCTTGACTGCTGAACAACTGGAAGAAAGAAACAGCATTGCTAAGAGAGTGGCAAAAAACACAAAATTTATTGTGCAAGAAGGTGAACCTCAAGATTTAATTGATGAAGAAGTTATTGAGGAAGGCAAGGAGGTTCAACCTGAAACAACAACAGAAGAATCTCAACCTGAACAACCAACTCAAATTCCTGAAGAACAGCTCATAGACGGCATTTTAGAGGAAGAGCTTGTCGTTAAAGGCTTAACACCTGATAATGTTCCTGCTGAAAATTCTGATGAAAGCAATGCTTCTGAAAAAAGCATAGATGATAGTCTTTATGACGATCTTGATGATTTGCTTGATTAAAAATTAAATAGCCAAAAGCCTAGTTAAAAAACTAGGCTTTTTTTTTGAAATAAAGATAAGTTACCGATTTGCATTAATCATAATGCGTTGTTTTTCTCTGGTCCAATCACGCTCTTTTTGGGTTTCACGCTTGTCATACATCTTTTTACCCTTACCCAAACCAAGCTCAATTTTTGCTAAGCCTCTATCGTTGAAAAAAACTCGGGTTGCCACAAGGGTTGAACCTTTTTTTGAAAGCTCCCCAATAATTTGTTTGATTTCTTTGGCTTTCAAGAGCAATCTTCTCTCTCTTCTCTCTGCGTGTGACTCATAACCTTTGTTGGCATATTCACTGATACTCATGTTGGAGATGAAAATTTCGCCGTCTTTTTCAATGCCGTATGCATCATTAATATTGCAATGCCCCAAACGTAAAGATTTAACTTCCGTCCCTTTCAGCTCTATTCCGGCGATAAATTTTTCAGAAATTTCATAGTCGAAATGAGCACGGCGGTTTTGTGCAACCTGCCCGCTGGTGATAAAAAAAGAACTTTTTACCTTTTTTGCCATTTTTCATTTCTCCCTATTTTTCTATCTTATACATAAAAAAAAGCGTGTAGACAATAGTTAAGTTGCTACACACTTTGAAATTTAAGCATTTTTATTAAATTAACTTAAATTACTTACTTACGATAATTTTTCCAAAAGGTTATAAATCCGCCACTGAACATTTCCGGCTGAGAAGTCATTTCCTCGTCTATTTGTTTGGGGCTTACAAATTTACATTCTGAAAACTCCGCTTTATCTATGACAAACGCTCCATCATATACGACTTTAAAGATATGCATAATTCTCTTGCCTTTTCCATCTTTTCTAACATGTTTGAAAGAGATGAGTTTTTCTAAATCATCAATTTTTATATCAATCCCAACTTCTTCTTTTGCCTCTCTGACTGCCGCTAATTCAGCCGTGTCGCCGGATGTAATATGTCCGATTGCAGAAAACTTCCACTTACCGCCACTCGCCTTATGGTCTGCTTCTTTGCAAAGCAAAACTTCTCCTTTTGAATTAAAGACAAGTACTCCGGCAATTCGTCCCCAAAACCCTTTTTTATCGATTTCGGAGCGTAATATCTGTCCTAAAATATTATCATTCTCATCAACATAATCTAATAGCTCATCACTCACTTTATCTCTCCAATTGATATTTAAAACATATGATAATATAACACCCCTCATCTATCAACCCTAAAAAAAAGCCCTATTAATTCAGGGCTTTTTTTAGGCAATCGAATGGTTACCAATTATATCTAACACCGAGGTTGGTGGAGATAGCTTTAACCACTGAGCCTTTCTCGTACATCACGTCAGAATAGACATTCCAATTGTCGTCTAGTTTCGCATTCAAACCGCCGCCAACTTCAACACTAAAGCCACTCACATCGCTCTTTGTGTCCCCGCCAGCATAGTGAACATTCGTCTTACCACCGAACTCTTGAATCGCATTAATCTCAATAAAGGGTTCTAAAA
>JAQWBS010000010.1 GCA_028706255.1 Alphaproteobacteria bacterium | reverse complement strand
GGAAAACGAACTTAAAAACAATTCTCAAATGTTCATAGGGAATGTGTTGATTGCCAGTAAGCCGACATTTGATGCTTATGCAGAATGGTTATTCAGTATTTTATTTGAAGTAGAAAAACAAATTCAAGCTGATGTTTTACAACGAGATGCTTATCAGCAACGAGTTTATGGCTTTTTAGCAGAACGTTTAATGGGAGTGTTTATTGCAACGCATAAGAACTTGAAGGTTAAACAACTTCCAATACTTTTTGTGGAAGAAAATAAGAAAGAGTATCGAAAATATAAATTTAAGCAAATAAAACGAAAAATTTTAACAGCAATAGGTTTTGGGAAAAAGAAATGGAAAATGTAATAAATCTCATAGTAGGAGCAGGTTTTAGTGGAGCAACAATAGCTCGTAAACTAGCTGAAGAATTAAATCAAAAAGTTATTGTAATAGATGCCAAAGATCATATTGGCGGAAATGCTTATGATTATCGAGATAATAATGGAATTATGATCCACAAATATGGTTCTCATATTTTCCATACAAACCTTGAGAATGTTTGGAGTTTTATAACACGTTTTACCGGCTTTAATACCTATATGCATAAAGTTATTGCTATAATTGATGGTATTGAAACAACAATTCCATTTAATTTTCGTACATTATATGATGTATTTCCAGAAACAATGGCAAGAAGAATGGAAGAAAAGCTGTTAAAGAGCTTTGAATATAACAAAAAGGTTCCAATTCTTGAATTTCAAAAACAAGACGATGAAGATTTGAAGTTTTTAGCCAATTATGTATATGAAAAGGTATTTTTGCATTATACAACTAAACAATGGGGGGTAAAACCGGACGAAGTTGACGGAGCAGTAACAGCCCGTGTGCCGGTATATATTAGTTGTGACGAAAGGTATTTTCAAGACAAATATCAGGGAATACCTCTAGACGGATATGCTGCGGTGGTTAACAAAATGTTAGATCATCCAAATATAGAGGTTAGATTAAACACAAAATTTGAAGATTTTAATGAAAAATATGATCGTTTGTTCTATACGGGACCAATTGACGAATTTTTTGATTATAAATTTGGTGAACTTCCATATAGAAGCGTTAATTTCAAAATGGAAGAATATGACAAAGAATATTATCAATCCAATGCGGTGGTAAATTATCCGTGTAATTATGATTTTACACGTATTCATGAATACAAATATTATCTTGATGATATTTCTTCAAAGACTGTTATTGCCAAAGAATATTCCGAAAGTTTTGAAAGAGGTAAGAACGAAAGATATTATCCAATACCTAATGATGATAATGCCAAATTATATGCTCGCTATTTGGAAGAAGCAAAGAAATTAAATAATGTATATTTCTTAGGTCGTTTGGGTGATTATAAATATTATGATATGGATAAAGCCATAAACAGAGCATTGGAATTATTTGAGGAGATAAAAATCATATAATGAGATATAGCGGCCTGTAAACATGAGAAATAATAAAAAAATAAATGTCCTTTATACTCCAAGTGATAATTATGCAGCTTCAGGTGCATTTTTGCAAATGGTTGATATGATTAAGGAATTGAAAGATAAGTATTATGTTAATCCTCTTATTGTTTTACCAGACAATGAAGGAAATAGAGTTCTTGTTGTTTACGCAGAAACCAGACACACAAAACCAACACCTCTCAAAAAGATTGTAACGCTTGTAAATAAAGCAAATAAAGTTTATCAAAATAAAATAGACTTACTTTATCTAAGAAGTAATCCTAATTTGAAGCCGAATCAATATGAGTCTATCATTAATGAAGAGCATCTCAAAATTTATGATTATCTTGGCACACAAGCAAACAACCATACTTTGTATGTAAAAAAAGAAGAAAAGATAATCAACCAAACTATCTTTTCCTTACTCGCTTTTGCAAAAATTAATAAGAAATAATTCTAACTTATTTTACCGTCTTTAATTTCAATCATTCGATTGCCGATTTTTGCAAGTTCGGGGCTATGAGTCACCATAATAATAGTAATCCCAAATTCCTTGTTTAGCTTAATCAGCAAGTCTTTAATTTCCTGACTTCTTTTGCTATCCAAGTTTCCTGTCGGTTCATCAGCAATTAAAATCTTAGGTTTGCCGACCAACGCTCTCGCGATTGCCACACGTTGCATTTCACCTCCTGAAAGCTCACTTGGTAAGTGATTCTTTCGCTTCAAAATGCCAAGCAACGTCATAATCTCATCAAGCTCTTTTTCAGAAGTTTTGACCTTTGACTGGAAAATACTTGGAAGCAAAATATTTTCCTTAACCGTCAAGGTCGGAATGAGAAAGAACTTTTGAAAAACATATCCAAAAAATTCACTTCTGATTCTCGTCAACTTGCTTTCACTAAGTTCAACACCTTGAGCAAAAATCTGTTGCCCATCAAGATAAAGCTCTCCACTGGTTGGATTGTCTAGACACCCAATCAAATTGACCAGCGTTGTTTTCCCGCTTCCAGATTCACCAATCACAGAAACAATATCGCCCTGATTAATTTCAAGATTAACCCCGTCAACTGCATGGATTTTTTCTGAACCTCTTTCATAAATCTTGGTCAAGTTTTTTACAGAAATAATGCTTTTCATTTTTATTCACTCCTAATGCTATCTAGTGGTCTAACCTTGGAAGCTCTCCACGCAGGATACATTCCACCAACAATACCAATCAACGTAATTGAAACAAAGGCAAACAAAGCAATTTGACTATCAATCAAGATGAGTTTTCCATTTGGGGCAAAAGGCAAGAAATATCTAATTGCGACTTCTGAAATCCCTGAGAACAGATAAGAGAAACCAATTCCCAAGAGTCCACCTGCAGAACATAAAATGGTTGTTTCAATCAAAATCATCTTGAAGATATCTTTTGGCATTGCCCCCATGCTTTTCAAAATGCCAATTTCTTGATATCTTTCAAACACACTCATCAAAACCGTGTTCAAAACCCCGAACATTGCAATAATAAAGGCAATAAAGGCAATGGAAAGCACAATCACTTTTGCACTAGAAACCAAGCCCATAATCGTATTTTTCACTTGTGCCATTGAAACGACTTGAACATCTGGCAATTTATAAAGTTCTTCTTCAAAGGCTGTTTGGTTGACATCTTTATTAAGTCTAATACCAAGCATGGTAAGTTCATTTTGCTTATTGAAAGCTTTTTGAGCAGTTTGTAACGGCAAAAAAATCATCCCATCATCTTGCGTTCCTGTTCTTTTCAAAACACCAACAACTTCATATTCAGCTTCACTTCCTGAGAGTAACATTAAGTCACCGACTTCTCTTTGTTCCAATTCTGCTGCTTCATAGCCGAGCACAACAACATTTCCTGTTTGTTGTTCAAACCATTTCCCTTGCGTAAATTCAAGATATGGCTTCATTTCTGCAAAAGTTGTCGGGTCAATTCCCAAATAAACGACTGAACCCCCATTTTCTCCCTTGTTCGGGTCAAATTCAACGTGCATCAACTGAGCCGTTGCTTGTGCCACTTCTTTACGAGAAGCAACATCTGCAACCATTTCTTCTGGCATATAGCGAAGTCCTGTTCCACCTTTGAGCATTAGTGTTGCTGCTTCATAAGGACAGCCCTTGGCGGTTAAAACAATCTGAAAGCCCATGCCTTCAATATTATCATTAAGAGAGTTCTCATAACCCTTATTAAAGCCAAGAAGGGTCACTAAAACCCAAGTTGAAAGGGTTATGCCTATAATCGTGAACAAAGTTCTCACTTTGCGGCGAAATAGGTTTTTGTATGAGAGTTGAAACACATTCATCTCTATTCTCCTTGATTGTCATAAACAAAAATATTCATCAAAATCAAATTTTTCTTAACCGCACGCAAAGTTGAATAAAAATCGACATTTTCAACTTTAGAAATTTGGGCTGGAATATTTGCTTGAGTTGTTGGGTTATATGTTTTAAAATCTACAAAAGATAAATCCTTAAACTGAGTTGCAAATTCTTTCGAACGCATCTGAACAGCCTCACGACTTGTGAGTTTCTGATAATAAAAATCTAAAACATTTCCCTTTGGGTCAAATGCCAGAAAAACTTGTAAACCGCCATATTTTCCCTTTTGGTTAATCCCATGAATATAACCTATAATTTCCTTACCTTTGAAAATAGTATAAACAGTATATGGCACATCAATCGTTTCATAAATACCACTAAATTTGTCGCCAAGTTTAGCCTCAACTTCTTTCAGTGTTTCCTCTCCGCCCATTCTATCTAAAGATTTATAATCTGTTTTATACCCCGTTGATGTTGGAAATAATCTTTTAACATCTCGGTCAGGGTCATTCAAATCACAGCCCACCGCAGCAAAAACATTCGATTGAACGCCAATCAAAAAAAACAATGTCAGTAATATTTTTTTCATCATTCCTCTCCCTAATAACGAAAATAGTAGTAAAGTTGAAAAACCACTGTTTCATTATTCATTTCTCTTTCTTTTTGATACATTAATCTTGTCGTTAAATCGGCATTAATTTTATAGGTTGTGCCTGCACCAAGAATTTGGTTGTTTTTTCCTTCTTCATGCGTATAAGCATATTGCCCTTCTAGCTTCAGGCGATTCTCATCTAAAAAGTTAATACCTAATCGATAAAACCCTGCATATGCCTCTGAAGAAGCTTTTTGCCCATAATCAGCCTCAACCTTATGTTCAAATCGACCATGATTATAGGCAAAATCCAACGCCCCAAGTGCAATTTTTTTAGAGTCAGAACTCATCAGTTTATAACCCATTGTATCAAGTTTTTCACCAACCATTGCTGACAAGCCGATATTATAATTATCTTGTGACAAAACCCCGTAAGAAGTTCGTGAGGTGACCAACCAATTTCCCTTCGTCCGCAAGCCCATGCCAGAACCTGTGGTCAACGCAAAAGCAAAATCGCTTTTCTCAAAATCTCTGTTTAGCCCCACGCCCCAATCTCTATCTTCTCCAAACCCATACATCGAAAGAGGTTGAAGTAAATCAGCATGCGTATCCCAATAAGAACTTAACCCATAAGCAATTCGGTTATGTCCCGCCCAAACATCTGCAAGTTCTGTTTTTCCTTTGAGGTAAGCATTATAAGTTTGTGCCTGAAATTTTTGTTTATCATCATCCCAAACAACTCTCATCTGCAAAGCACCAGTGCCAATGTCTCCATAATCACCCGAAAATTTTTGAAGATAGTCAAAACCAACACCGTTTTTTTGCATTGTATCATGTTGATGAGCAGAACGATAAACAACTCCCTTATCCATTGATGAATAGCCAACGATTCCCTGAGCCTCAAGATACAACAAACTGTTTGAAGCCTTAACTGAGGTTGGCAATAAAAACACTATACCAAAAAATGTATAAAGGAGTTTCTTCATTTCTAAATATCCAACAAAATGATTTCTTTAGCCACTATTTTGCCGTCTTTTTCAGCCGTTAAAACAATTTCCCAACCACCTCTCATTGCAAAGTTGATTGGTAGCAAAAATTCGCCTTTCTTATTTTGCATCATTTTAGCAGTGGTGTCATGATGTCCTCTCATGGAAGGCATGTCATAGCTCACGACCACCTCAACATCTGTAACCATTTCTTTTTCTTGAAACACTTTAACTTTTAGCACATGATCACCAACTTTTGGTTTTTGTGGCCATTCATATTTAATGCTATAAGTTTCTGCTTGTGCTTCAACAGCCATAGCTTGTTGCGCTGAAGTTGTGGCAGAAAACAAAAATGCGACGAATGCTAAAGTCATATATTTAATTTTTTTCATATCAAATCTCCAAAATTTAACCAAACAAAGAATACCCTCTACGGGTATATGGTATAATGTAAAAATTAAAGATGCAATAAAATAAATTCATAAAATACAAAGAAAGGCTCAGATTTTCATCTAAGCCTTTCTTTTTCAATTAGAAAAAATTCTAATATCCTTCAGTTTCTAAGCGTTTACGTAGTTGCTTACGAGCACGTCTAACAGCTTCCGCTTGGCGACGAGCTTTCTTCTCTGAAGATTTTTCATGATGACGTCTTAATTTCATCTCACGGAAAACGCCTTCTCTTTGCATTTTCTTTTTCAAAACTTTCAAAGATTGCCCTACATCATTACCGATAACAGTAACTTGAACCACTTAAATCACCACCTTTTCAATTTTAGTTTTTGATTTATTTGAATTAAAAATTCCCGAAATAAATATCACAGCAAAAAGCAGATTGCAAGAAAAAACGTTTTCTAGGCAATAATATTAGGCATAATGCTGGATTCGACGGTCTTAATCTTATTTTTTAAGCCCACTCTTGTTGAGTTAAGCTTCTGTGCTTGGAAAAAGTCCACACGGTTGCTCTGATTCAACATGCTACGAATTTCAGAGTTAACACGGCGTTCTTCAAGCTTAAGTTCACACAAATGCAACTGCAACTTGTTCAAACTGTCATTATTTTTCATTTATTTAACCCTTTTGTTAAAAAAGATATGAAAATTTTACTTTTTTAGTGGAAACTATCAAATAAAATTTGTATTACTATACAACAAAATTAGAAAAGTTTCAACATAATATAGGAGTGTTTTATGACAAACATAAAAAGATTAGGTGTTTTAACCAGTGGCGGTGACTGTGCAGGTCTAAATGCAATCATCAGATCCGTTGTTAATTCTGCAACACAGAAAGGTTGGGAAGTATATGGCATCAAAAACGGAACAGATGGCATCACAGAAAATCCACACGCCTATGAAATTTTGACCGTTGACAATTTTTCAACAACGCCATGGCCAAGATTGAGCGGTTCATATCTCGGCTCTCTTAACAAAGGAGTTAAAATGGACTCACTTGAAGAAATGACAAGAAGATTCGCTCAAGGGGTTAAAGATTTGAATCTTGATGCCATTGTTGTCATCGGCGGTGATGGTTCAATGAACATTGTCAGCAACTATTGCAAAGGCACAGATGTTAAAGTTGTGGGCATTCCTAAAACAATTGATAATGACACTCCAATTACAGAATCTTCTGTTGGCTTTGACACAGCTTGTCAAGTTTGTACAGATGCAATTGACAGCTTAGAGCTCACAGCTCGCTCACACAACCGTGCTTTGATTGTTGAAGTGATGGGTCGTGATGCGGGTCACCTTGCCCTTCACTCTGCACTTGCAGGCTTTGCAGATGTATGTATCATCCCCGAAATTTCATATTCCATCGATTCGATTGTTAAAAAATTGAAAGAAATTAAAGCAACTGGTCGTAACCACGCAATTATCGTTGTTTCCGAAGGTGTGAAAACAGAAAAAGGCGGACATATCAGCCACAAAGAAAATCTCGTTGGTGAAGCCGTTTATGGCGGAGTTGGTGAATATCTCAGTGCAGAAATCAATTCAAGATATAAAGAATTTCAAACACGCGTAACAACTTTAGGACACATCCAACGTTCTGGTCACCCAACAGCTTCTGACAGACTTCTTGGGTCTCTCTTTGGTGCAAAAGCTATTGACTTATTGGCAAGTGGTGAAAACCATAAAATGGTTGTTTGGAAAAACGGCAAAGTTGATTCGTTCAAAATTGATGATGTGGTCAAAGAAGGCACAACATTGCTCAATGTGAACAGTGACTATGTCAAAGCGGCTGAAGCCGTTGGTATGTATATCGGCGAAGTGAAATAAGCTTCTCAAATAAAAACACTTAAAAAGCTCCAAAATTCTTGGAGTTTTTTTTGTTGATTTTTTTGTCAAATTAAGATATAAAGTTTTTTCAATTCAAATTATTTTATTAACAATTTTAAATTTAACAAATTATGAGTAGCGTAAAAATTCAAACTCCCGTTAAAAACTTACCAACACCGTTCGTTCCAAAAACAATTGGAAACACTAACGGAGTAAAGTCACAAAACAAAAAGCATGACAGCCGTAAAAATAAATAAGCTATAGGAATACGAAAAATTAAATCAAATTTATCACAAGCAGCGTACCAACGCAACAAAATGCTTGTAAATCAAATGAAAACAGGAAAAGGCTTTTCCACTCCCCCTGAACAAGGCTGGAGAAAAAAGAAAGCTTTTCACTAAAAACCATCTTCTCATAACGAAAAAGGTTTGCCTTCAGCAAACCTTTTTCGTTTATTGTTATCCAATCAAGATAACCTTAAACATTATGCTTGTTCAATTTCTTTGATAATTTCTTTGGCATAATGACGCAAATCTTCATCATGAATCAAAGAAAGCTTAATATTAGATTTTGCCAACTCTTCATTTGTGCCACAATCCATACGCATAACGTCCGTAATCACACCAGTCATCTTCATCCCACGTTTCGCAGCCAACCCAATTGCATCTGCCAAGTTAATTTCACCATTTGTGCCTTTTGTCACTTCAGGTAAAACGCTCATAATTTCATTCGGCAAAAGATATGGCCCTAAAACGCCAAAATTTGAAGGAATTTTATCAGCAGCTGGTTTTTCAATTAAGCCATTTGCATGAATGATATTCCCTTCTCTTCTTGCACCTTCTAAAACACCATAACGCACAATTTCGCTATCTGGGAAAACACCAGTGTTTTGGACAATGCCACCAAATTCATCATAGACGTGAAGAAGTTGCTTCAAAACGCCTTCAGAGCCTTTTTTAGGCACATAAACATCATCAACCCACATCACCACAAAATCTCTATCACCAACGATGTCCTTCGCCATTAAAACAGCATGTCCATTTCCTTTTGGCTCTTTTTGTTCAGCAAAAGAAAATTTCATTCCTGCTGGAACAATGTCACGAAGTGTTTTTAAAATATCTAACTTATTTTTTTCAAGGAGATGGTTTTCTAACCATTCGTTTGTCGCATAGTGCGTTTCAAAAAGGTGCTTACAAGACTGGTCACTATAAATGAACACAATCTCTTTAATGCCGATTTCAGCGCAAGCATCAACAGCATACTGAATAATCGGCTTGCTATTTAAGGTCAAAAATCCTTTATGCAAAGCCTTTGTGGAAGGCAAATTACGCGTGGATAGTCCAGCAACAGGAAGAATACAAACTTCAGGTCTTTTTTTCATTATATAAAACTCCTAATTAATAATAAATTGATATAGGAGTTTTATAGCATAATTGATTTTATTCTCAAGCTTTATTTCTTAATAATGACACCACCTGAAGAAGAAACTTCATCGTCTATTTTCTTAAGAATTCCACCCTCTTGTTTTTCAATTAAAATCTGATTGATTTTTTCTCGATTAACCACTATCGGAGCCGTCACTTTTTCGGGTGATTTTTTGACATTTTGAGAGAAATCAAGAACTCTCACGCCCTCAGAAAGAGCGGCTTCTTCAGAACGTTGAATTTCATCAATTTCCCTAACGAGTGTTGTGGTTTTGCCGTTTGATGAAATCATTCCTTTATTCTCTTCAATCTTATATTGAATCTCTGCTGTTTTAGCTTGTTCATCATATTCTTTTTCATATCCAGAAACTAAAGCTTCAAGATAGTCAAAGAGTGACTCAACAGAACTGCTAATTTCTTTTTCTTTTTCATCAAAATCTGTCAGCAAACGATTGACCTTTGAAGTGTATGAATTAATCTCATCAATATTATTCAAAGATTGAAGAGAAACATAATCTTTATTCGCAACATCATAGAGTGCATTCATCTCTGTGAAAGTGTTTTCAATTTTCAATTTCATATCATCAACTTGTAAATCATTATCTAAAACAAACGTTTTTCCAACAACTGTCATACGCTCAGGATATTGATAATAATCATCTCTAAATTTAACAACTAAATTACGATTTTTCACAAACCGATCAGCAATCTCATTATATTTAGAATTCAAAAGTCCTTTCGCATCCTGATAATAAACACTATTATATTCCTTATCAAAAGAACTAAGGCTCTTTTCTGCCACATCATTAACTGCTTTAACCTCTTTGACCAATTCTTCAGAAAGCTCCATAGACGGTAAATCTGCAGTTTTTTGCAAAAGCCCTTCCAAGCTTTGTTGTTGACTACCTAAAGTTTTCAAAAGCTTGTCATATCCTAAAAGAATGGTTTCATTTTTATTCAACGCTTTTCGCTTCTCAATTTGTTGTCTTTTCGTTTCAATTTCAGTGAGAAATGCACTAGCCTTTTCTTTCTGCTTATCAATGAGGAACAAACGATTTTCACGAAGTGCTTTTTCTGCGGCCTTCTTTTCCTCCTCAATTTTTCTGTTAGCATCATCAAAAACCTTGCTTGTTGGATTAATATCAACGAACAAACTCGGATTAGAAATCGGACCAGAAAAACTATAATTAATTAAATATTTCGCTTTTTCCAAAGAAAGTTCTGCCATAAAATCGGACTTCATTTCCCAAGTCGAAAGACTGCCAGATGAAATCAACCCAATAAGCAAATTATCTCCACTAAAAGAACTATCGACAAATCTAAAAGCAGATTTTTCTAAAACAATTTTACCTGCAAAAGTATCAAAAGGTGTTTCGCCTGTTTGCAACTTCTCTGTAACAGACACAGCCAAGCCTTCGGAAACTTTTCGCTTACTCAAATCTTCGCTAATTCCTGCAAAATCCCAACCTTTAACTTTTGGATTTTTAATTTCAAACGCAACATTTCCGCTAAGTGCTGAAAAAGCATCATTCCAAGAAGAAGCCAAGGTGTCAAAGTTTATCAGCATTGTCAAAACGCCTTCAGATAAACCATATTTCAAACCAGAGAAATAATTTTGACGAACTTCAACTTCTTTTAAAGTGACATCCCCTCGTAAGAAAGTGCTTCCCAACATAGAAAGTTCAATGAGTTTTGAAGAAAGCTCACCGCCTTGATATTTTCCTGAAAAATTCTGAATTTTCAACAACTGATTATCAAGTGAAATAACCATCACTGCATCAGAAACAGTGCCATTTCCATAGCTTAAATCTGTAACCGCTAGCTTTCCACCAAGTGTGTAATTTTTATAAGGGGAATAATCAATCACCGTTTTATCCCAAATTGGTTTAACGATAAAATCTGCAACGTTTGCCGTTTCAAGCGAAATTTTCGGACCTGTTTCCTTAACCCCTGCTTGATTATAAAAGAACCTATCCAATTCCAACTTGTTCACGTTTAAATCAAAGGTGAGATTATTTTTATCTTCAATTTTATTATATTCAACTGTTCCTTTGAATCTATTTGTTCCAATCAGCAAATTCATATCTTTCATAAAAAACTTTTCATCATTTCCTGAAAGTTGGCTATTTAATCTGAAAATTCCCATCGTGAGCACATCTGGGGTATAAGCCATTCCAAAACGATTGGCAAATTTGATAAAGTCTGGAGATTTTAATCCAATTTTACCATCAAGATTATAGTTCTGTCCTTCTTTTTGAACTTCACCAGTGTAATAAACGTCAAGGTCATCTGCTTTAAAAGCACTCTTTGTTGCAAATTTATCCAAATTTCCAGTAACAACCCCTTTCGCCTCAAACTTTTTCAAATCTTTAGCCTTTTGAATGAAGTGAGAAACTTTGTCTTTTACAAAAAGTGAATAAAAATCTTGAGTACTCAAATCATATTTCAAGTTTTCAAACATAAATCCATCATTTGAAAGTCCATAAATTTTACCATTCAAATCAACGCCCGAATTTCTAACACTAGAAATATGCAATTTTTCTAAATTCAGATTTCCTTTCTCCAAAGAAAATGCCATATCCACATTTTCAAAAGGAATGGAATTATAAATTCCTAAGCCTAAAGAGGTGTTAATTTTCATATCATAATCATTTAAGAATAAAAACTTTGAACTTAAATATTTCAAACTTGCTACAAATCCTTTTTGTGCAACGTCTTCAGGAAGTTTTTGAGCATAATTATCAAAGTTCAAACTATCAATTGTCACATCAGCATAAATGCTAGGACGACTATCCAAAATCACCCCAATCTCGCCATTCAAATTTGTTTTATCCAAAGTTGCTTTTAACGGTAAAATTTTCAAAAGTTTTTTATTTCCAGAAATCCCAGCAGATAATTCTGCAATTCGGTAAGTGGAATTATTAACCGTTGGAATTTGATATCCCAACCAAGCAGAAAGTTTCAAGAAATCCAAACTATTTGCAGTTACATCAAAGTTATAAGTGAGCTGTTCTTCTTTAGAGAAAATATTTCCTTGTGTGCTCAAGCTCGTTTCTCCAGGCAAAATTGCTGTCAGGGAATTAACAGCAAATTTGTCTTGTAAAATATCAAAGCTCAAAGCAAAATCTCTAATGTTTTGGTCTTTATAAATTGTTTTAACAGCTTTCAAATCAAACAAAACATCATATGGAAGATTATTCTTATAATCTGCCTGATTTTTAGCAAAATTCATCAACAATGACACAAATGGATTAAGATCTAAATCTGTCATATTAAAGGCAACTTCAACCTTTTTACGTTCCAATTCTTCGCTATCATCCGTGTTAAATTCATCTGCCTTAAGCGGAATCAACACATTTCCTGCACCAACCGTGCCACCATATTTAACAACAAAATTGGAAACATCAATTTTAGTTTTATTCGTGTTGAGTTCCATAGATAAAGCCAAAGGAAATTCATATGCCTTGTCAAAATTCAAATGCGGATAATATGACGAAATAAAATCGCTCGGACGAGCAGATTCAACAATTGCACTTCCATTCAACACACTATTCTTTAAGAAAAAAGAGCCATCAAATCTGAAATATGAATCAGATTTTGGGTGTCTAATAACAAAATTAAGTGAAGTCGCAAAGCTATCTGAAAGTTGCCCCAAAGACAAAGCAAATCCTTCAGGGCTATTGTCATTCATATAGCTTCCTTCAATGCGATAAGGACCAAAAATGCTGTCTGCAACAACTTCAGCATTAAGCTTATCAAATTTCAAATCAACGCCATATTCTTTTGAAACAATATTCAACTTGGCTTGCTCAATCATCACACTATCAAGCGAAACTTCGATTTTTTCAACTGGCTTATCATAGTCAATAATTTCTTTTTTGCTTTGCCAATTAATTTTTCCTTCAGGCAAAAGTTCAATGAGCATCTCAGGTTCAAGAAGCGACATTTTTTTAACATCAAAATTGCCATTAATTAAAGGGAAAAGAGAGAGTTCAGCAACAAGTTCTTTAATCGTTGCCAAAGGAGTTTGCAAAGTTGTGTCTTCTTCATGATAAATCTTAACATTCTGAGCTTTAAGATAAGGCGATGGAAAGACATTAAAACTCACTGGTCCACTAAAGACAACTTTCTTACCCGTCACATTTGAGAATTGATTGGCAATTTTGTCTTTATGCAAGTTCCAATCTATCATTGAAACATATAAGAAAAATCCGGTCATCACCACCACTATCAGGGCTGCAACCGCTAAAATGATTTTCTTCAAGTTCTCTCTCCTTTTAAAAACTCAAAATAATCTTTGCTAAATCATATATTAATCAATATATTATAAACATAAATTAATTAATAAAACTTTTAAGGAAAAAAAGCAATTATGAAAATTATTGAAAATTTTTCAAAAAAACAAGGATTTTAACGAATGATTGAAAAAATTGCACAGCAAATTCAAGCAAAAATTGGCAACAAAAAACCCAAAATTGCCCTCATTTTAGGCAGTGGTTTAGGAAAAATTGCTGAAGAAATTAAAAATCCAGTCACCATAGGCTATGAAGAAATTGATGGTTTTCCAAGGAGCACAGTCAGTGGTCATGCAGGAAAACTCATCATTGGCGAATTTGAAGGCAAAGAAATTCTTTGTATGCAAGGCAGAATTCATCTTTATGAAGGACACGAACCACAAAAGATTGACCTCATCATCAAGGCTTTTAGAAAAATTGGCATTGAACAACTTATTGTCACCAACGCCGCTGGCTCTCTCAATTTAGATATGCCTGCAGGAAGCATTATGATGATTTCTGACCACATCAACTTCAGTGGCAAAAACCCATTAATTGGTGTGAATAACGATGCCCTTGGACCAAGATTTCCAGATGTCAGTAATGCTTACGACCGTGACATACGTTCAAAAATCAAAAAAATTGCTCAACAAGAAAACATCAAACTTTATGAAGGGGTTTATCTTATGGTGCTTGGACCAAACTTTGAAACAGCCGCTGAAATCAGAGCATTCAAAGTTTTGGGAGCTGACGCAGTTGGCATGTCAACCGTTCCAGAAGTGCTTTCAGCCGTTCATTCGGGTATGAAAGTTTTAGGCTTTTCCGTCATTACAAATCTTGGCACAGGCTTACAAAAACAAGCTCAAAGCCATGATGAAACAATGAAAGAAGGCAACAAAGCTTCGCAAAATCTCATCAGCCTTCTTAAAATTTCTCTTAAGGAGATATAGAAATGGATGATGTCACTGCTGCAAAATTAGCAATTAAACTCTTAGACTTAACTTCTTTAAACAAAGACGACACTGAATCCAAAATTGAAGCCTTATGCAAAAAAGCTGTCACCCCTTATGGGAATGTGGCTGCTGTTTGCGTTTATCCTCGCTTCATTCCTTTTGCCATTGACTATCTCAAAGGCACAGGCGTTAAAACCGCCACAGTTGTCAATTTCCCAGAAGGCAAAATGAGCATTGAAGAAACACGAAAAGAAATTCAAAAAGCAATCAATTTTGGGTCAGATGAAATCGACGCTGTTTTCCCTTATCAAAAATTTATGGCAGGAGACTTTTCTTTTTGTAAAGACTTTCTCAAGATGGTGACGGAAGAGTGTGGCAAAAAACACGTTTCAAAAATCATTTTGGAAACGGGAGAACTAAAAAAACTTTCTCTCATTATTGAAGCAAGCAAAATGTGTATTAATTTTGAGATTGACTTCCTTAAAACTTCAACAGGCAAAACCGAAGTTTCCGCCACACCAGAAGTTGCAAATGCGATTTTAGAAACAATTTCCACAGGAAAAAAAGCTGTAGGTTTCAAGGCAAGTGGCGGCATTAAAACGGCATATGACGTGAAAAAATATTTAATTCTTGCTAACTCAATTATGGGAAGTCGTTGGATTTCTCCTAAAAATTTGAGAATTGGGGCAAGTTCCGTCTTAGACGACCTCATCAAAACCATTGAAACAGGAGTGTAGTTTTATGTTTCCTCAAGAAGTGATTCTCAATAAACGCAATAAAAAAGTTTTAAAGAAAGAAGAAATCGACTTTTTCATCAAAGGAATTACCTCTCGTGACATTGCTGATAGTCAAGTTGCAGCTTTAACCATGGCAATCTTTTTAAATGGCTTTAATGAGGATGAAACCGTTAATCTAGCTTTAGCGATGCGAGATTCTGGCGATATTATGAACTGGGCAGACCTTTCAGACAGACCAATTATTGACAAACACTCTTCTGGTGGGGTTGGTGATAAAGTGAGTTTAATGCTTGCGCCAATGCTCGCTGCTTGTGGCGGATATGTTCCAATGATTGCAGGATGTGGCTTGGGGCACACTGGTGGAACAGTTGATAAATTAGAGGCAATTCCAAATTATAATCCGCTACCTGACAATGACAAATTCAAAAAAGTTGTCAGAGAAGTAGGCTGTGCCATCATTGGGCAAACGGGAAATCTTGCTCCCGCCGATAAAAAGATTTATGCCATTCGTGACGTTTGCGGAACAGTTGAATCAATCCCTTTAATTACGGCATCAATCACTTCTAAAAAACTTGCTGCTGGTCTTCAACATCTGGTGATGGATTTGAAATGTGGCAATGGTGCTTTTATGAGAAACATTGATGACGCCAGAACTTTGGCAAAATCGATTGCACGTGTGGGAACAGGTGCAGGTATGCCAACACAAGCAATTATTACGGATATGAACCAAGTGCTTGGTCGAAACGTTGGAAATGCTTTGGAAGTTGCAGAAACAATTGAATATCTCAAAGGCGAAAAAGTTGACCAAAGACTTCACGAAATCACCCTTGGGCTTTGTGCAAATTTATTAGTTGCTTCAAAACTTGCTAAAAATGAAAAAGAAGCTAAAGAAAAATTGCAGAAATCAATTGATTCTGGTGCGGCTTTAGAAATTTTTGCAAAAATGGTTTCCGCCCTTGGTGGACCAACAGACTTTGTTGAAAAATATGAAACCTATTTACCAAAAGCAAAAATCATTCGCCCCGTGTTTGACGAAGTTGAAGGTTATGTTGAAGAAATGGATACTTATCAAATCGGCATGAGTATTGTTGGGATGAAAGGTGGACGTAGTCACCCAGACCAAAAGCTAGACTTTGCCACAGGATATAGTGATTTCTGTCAAATTGGTAATGCCATTCCCAAAGGCAAACCAATTGCCACAATTCATGCTCAAACAGAGGAACAATTTAAACAAGCCGAAGAAGAACTCAAACTTCTTGTCCGCCTTGGCACAAAAAAACTCAAACCAAAATCAGCTATCTTGGAAGAAATTAAATAAATATATAAAAGGAAGAAAGAAAAATGGGACGTGTGATTATTTTGATGATGGACAGCTTTGGCATTGGTGGGGCGAAAGATGCTGAAAAATTTGGTGATTTGACGGCCAACACGTTTGGGCACATTGCCAACCTGAGTGGTGGACTTCAGATTCCTAATCTTCAGAAACTCGGACTTGCTCAAGTAGCAAAAGGGGCTTGTGGACTTTACCCTGTGCTTGGTGTTCAAGACAGCCCTGCAAAAATCACGCTTCCTTCAAAATTCGGACATATGAGCGAATTGAGTGTTGCTAAAGACACTTCTTCTGGTCACTGGGAAATGGCTGGTGTTCCTGTGCTCAAAGATTGGGGATATTTTCCGAAAGCATATCCTTCTTTTCCTGAAAGCCTTGTGCAAGAAATTTGTAAAAGAGCCAAAATTGAAGGCATTTTAGGCAACAAAGCCGCCTCAGGGACAGAGATTATTCAAGAACTTGGCGAAGAACATCTCAAAAGCGGAAAGCCCATTTTTTATACTTCTGCCGATAGCAACATTCAAATTGCCGCCCACGAAGAAAAATTTGGATTAGAAAATCTTTACAAACTTTGTGAAATTGCTTTTGAACTTGCAAAGCCGTATAACATTGCCCGCATCATTGCTCGTCCCTTTTTGGGAGAGAAAAAAGGTGAATTTGTTCGCACGAAAAATCGCCATGATTATTCCGTTACCCCGCCTGCTCCAACTGTTTTAGATAAGATGAAAACAAGTGGTGGCAATGTGATTTCTATTGGAAAAATTGCCGATATTTATGCCAATTGTGGCATCACCAAAGCCCTCAAAGCAAGTGGTTTAGAAGAACTTTGGGACGTGACCTTGGAAGAAGTAAAAACAGCTCCTAACAACTCAATTATTTTCACCAATTTTGTAGATTTTGACATGATGTGGGGACACAGAAGAGATGTTGAAGGCTATGCCAAAGGTTTAGAATATTTCGACAAACGCCTCCCTGAAATTGAACCATTACTCAAAGAAGATGATCTCGTGTTCATCACTGCCGACCATGGCTGCGACCCTTCATATATCGGCACAGACCACACCAGAGAACAAGTGCCTGTGATTATGTTTGGGCATAAGGTGAAAGAAGAAAACATTGGGCAAAGACAAACTTTTGCAGACATTGCTCAAACCATTGCGGCTTATTTCAAGCTAGAACCTTTTAAAGTTGGGAAATCTTTTCTATGATTTATAAAGCAAAAAATCTCCCTCAAGAAAAACACGCTTTTTTTGGCTCTCATGGAGGCGTCTCAACAGGCGTTTATTCAAGCCTAAACACGAATGATTTTAGTTTAGATAACAAAGAAAGTATTGCAAAAAACTATCAAATCATTGGGGAGCATTTGAACCTTTCTAAAGAAAATTTATGCTTGCAACGACAAGGCGTTTCCAACATTGCCAACTACGTCACACAAACAGGTTTTTATCAAACCGTTGGCGACGGCTTAGTGACCGACAAAAAAGACGTTATCCTTTGCCTCAGAACAGCAGATTGTGCCCCTGTGTTGCTTGCCGACTGGAAAAATGGCATTATTGGTGCGGCTCATGCTGGTTGGCGTGGTGCATTAAGAGGAGTCATTGAAAACACCATCAGTCTCATGCTTGAAAAAGGGGCAAAAATAGAAAATATTGACGCCGCCGTCGGCCCTTGCTTGCTTAAAAATTCCTTTGATGCGGGACAAGATATGGTCGATGAATTTGCCGCTAAAAGCCCAGATTTTGTTAAATACTTCCCTGCCTTTGGAGATAAATTTAAGTTTGATAGCAAAAGCTTCATCTTAGACATTCTCAAAAGATATTCTCTCAACTCGGTGACTTTTTCTGACATTGACACTTACACAGATAAAAACTTTTTCAGCTATCGCCGAAGTGGACATAACAAGGAAATCAAGCAACAAAACGACTTTCCGACGCAGTTATCAACCATTAAACTATAAAAGACTTTGTTTTTGCTTTTAAAGAGAGTAAAATCACCCCATTGCGAAAATTTATATCGAGGATTTTATGTCGCCCTTGGGTAAACTAACATTTTCTGTTATTGGACTTAAACTTTTTGGAATCTCAGGTTTCCTCTGGGGATTATGCTTAGGGCATATTCTATTAGACCGCACCGTTATTTTAAAGTTCTTGTTTCACCGGTTGAATAATCTTGATGACAATATGCGTCTGATGTTGCCATATAAATATTATAATTTATATGACAAATTTTTCTCACATTTTTTTGGAAAAGTTTGGGGAATTGTTTTAGGCGCTTGGGCTTTTGGATGGATTGGAGCAATTGCTTTGGCGTTGCTTGGACATTTCATTTTTGATATGCAAGACAATGAAAAGATCAAACATTTCAAATGTCATTTCAAAACCTTTTTTGATGATAATCTGTTTAAGTTTTTAGGCTTCACTTTAGGATTTAGTCTGCAAAGCAAAATTTTGCTTTTCACCGGAATTATCTTAGGGTTTTTCATTGATTTTTTGCGTTCTGATAGTGGACTCATCAGCAAAATTAAGCCCTTGAATGTGCTTTGGCCAAGAGCCAATTTTCTAAAAATGGCAAGCCATTCTCAAGAAGCGAAGAAAGTTGCTTTTATTCAAGCGATGACGGTTCTTGCCGCAAAACTGGCAAAAGCAGACGGCATTGTCAGCAGAGGCGAAGTCAACACCTTCAAAAAACTTTTTTTCATCTCCTCCGACGACCATAAACTTAAGAAAATTTTTGAAGAAGCTCAAGAAACATCTGAAGGCTATGAACCTTATGCCAAGCAGATTAAAAACATTATCAAAGACGACCTTGACCAAAAAGAAGATGTCATTGACAATCTGTTCAAAATCATCTCCGCCGATGGCATTTGCCTCGAAGAATTAAATATTTTAAAAAATATTGCAAAGATTATTGACCTGCCTGAAGGAAATTTTGAAGCCATTCGCAAGAGGTATGAAATTAAAGACACTTCAAACAATGAAATTAAAGACTATTACAAAACCCTTGGTGTTTCTTATTCCGCCAGCAACAATGACATTCGCATTGCTTGGCGTGAGCTGACCACGGCGAACCACCCTGATAAAGTTATGGCAAAAGGTGGCAGTGAATATGATATCGCCATGAGCAATATGCGTATGGCAGAAATCAATGAAGCCTATCAACAAATTATGAAACAAAGAAATCAAAAAAGATAGACAAAAATCTGAAAGTTTGTATAATAGGGAAACAAAAAATCAAACATAAGAGGTTTTAAAAAGATGACACTTTCTCTTCCTAAGGCTAAAAGCATTCTCAAAACAATGTTGCGAGAAACACGTCTCAAACTTGAAGCAACAACTTCGGCGGATTCTAAAACTGCGGAAGAGCAACTTAAAGTGAAAAAATGGATTTATAGAAAATCTTTTCCTCATCCCTATATGGTTTATCAATGCACCCAAGATTTGAAAAAAGAAAATGAACTTCTGTCAAAAATTGACACCTTAGGACTTGACCAAAAAAGAGCTTTTGAAGTGATGGATATTAATGCTTACCTCCACGACATTGGCCGCCTTCGTGAAGTGGACTTTTCTACGGGGCTTTTCTTGAATAACGAACAGAAAAAGCAAACAAACTTCACACATGCAAGAGAAAGCTATGTAATCTTAAAAGAACTTGGAGAAAAAGACCCGAACATTTTGCTCCCCATTAAATATCACGATGCCAGAAATTTTGACGAAGCGATTAATCAAGATTCAGAATTTCAAAACCTCAGCAAACCTGAAAAAGAAAAGGTATTATTTTTCAGCCGAATTTTGACTGATGCGGACAAGATGTCGAACATTCTTGAAGTTTCTCAAAAAGGTCTCCTTGGCAGATTGGAATTGATGGACCCGAAATATAAACCTGAAGCTAAAATCTCTCCAAAAGTTAAAGAAGCAATCTTGAAAGGTGAAAATCCGAATAGAGAAGACGAAACAACAAGAGCAGACGCCCTTGCTAGATTTGCCACTTGGACCAAAAACTTAGACTTTGAAGCCAGCAAAACCGTTGCAAAACAATATATGAACGGCATTTTCAACCATATTAAAGCGGAAATGACCCCGCAAAATGAAAACCAAGCCTTTATAAAAGATGTCAGTGAAATTTATACCTATCTTAAAGAGCCGGCTCAAAGACCAAGAATAATCACAAATAAAATAAATAAAACAAGAGGATAAATATATAAATTTTAAACCACATTAATTCTTTTTGAACACTTAAAGAGTAAAATAAGACAAATTAAGTGATGTAACCCAAATTTTCAGAGAGCGTTTTTATGGAAATCATAAAAAGACCACTTCCTCATTTTAGCGACAGAAATTCATATATTGATATGATTGTTTTGCACTGCTCGAGACAAAGCAGTGATGAGATGGCTCGACTTCTTGATGAGTTAAACCTAAGCTCCCATTACATCATTGGCTATAACGGAGAGATTATTCAAACAGTTGAAGAAGAAAAAAAAGCTTTCCACGCAGGAATTAGTTTTTGGAATGAGAAAGAAAACATCAACGACCGCTCCATCGGAATTGAGCTTTCTAATGAAACATTAGGACAATCAGCATATGGCAAAAAGCAAATTGAATCGCTTGTGCTCCTTCTAAAAGATATCATTGAAAGACATAAAATTAAGCCACAAAACATTGTTGCTCATTCAGACATTGCACCACTTCGAAAACCAGACCCTAATCTTTGTTTTCCATGGGAAGAACTTGCGGAAAAAAGCATCAGTCTTTGGTATGACTTAGATGATTCTGACAAAATTGATAGTAATGACGCAGATGAACTCTTAGAAATAATTGGTTATGACACCAGAGATGAAGAAAGAAAAATTGCGTCGGCTTACGCTTTCCGCCGTCGTTTCTTGCCTCAAGAGGTTGAACTTGATGAAGATGTCATGCACCTTGTTGACAATGTTTATCCTGTCGGAAAAAAAGAGCTCCTAACGGGTGAACTCTTTTTCAAAACACTGAGAGCTGTTGCTTATCGGTTCAGCCTCACGAAATAAAACTTAATCTATCTAAGAAGCCTTGCAAAATGAAAGAAGCCGCTGAGGAATCCAAAACTTCTTTACGACGTTTGCGGTTCATATCCACTTCTTTAATTAAAAAATTTTCCATTGCAGAGGAGGAAAGTCTTTCGTCCCAAAAAGTGTAAGGCAAATTTGTGGCTTGAAAAACTTTCTCAGCAAATGTTCTTACTTCTTTGGCAATGTCGCCCTCTTCTCCATTCATTTGAAGCGGAAGCCCATAAACAATTCCACCAACTTCTTTTGCTTCAATAATCTTTTTAATTTCTTGAATGTCTTTTTCAAAATCTGTTCGATAAACAATTTTGTAAGAAGTTGCAATGATTCGCAACAAGTCGGAGACTGCAACACCCAACCGCTTTGAACCATAATCAAAACCAAGGATAGCCGTGTTTTTCTTCAAACTATTTTTAAATTCTAAAACTTCCAAAATTTCTTCCTTTTCTTGCATATTTTAATAAACACTAATCTATTTTTAATACTTTTTCTATATGATTTTTACAACTGTAAGATTCTTTTTTTAAGGAAAAATTCAAAATGAAAATCAGATATATGTTAACCCTTTTTCTTTGTCTTCTTCCAAGTTTAAGCAAAGCCGAACTCACAATTGATGTTGTTGGTGCTCAAAGCGATCCAATGCCAATCGCCTTTCCTGAAATGTCTAATAACGGCTTTTTACTTGGAATGCAAGGAGATAAAATCAAGAAAGTTGTCGTTGGTGACTTGGAACGCTCAGGCTTGTTCAGAATGGTTAAGGAAGAAAGCTACATTCAAGTTTTCTCAAACATCGATGAAAATCCGAATTTTGTTGACTGGCGTGCAATTAAAGTTCACGCCCTCATCCAAGGCTCAATTTCTGAGAGTGGAAATAACTATCGTGTAAACATTCGCCTGTGGGATATCCCTGCTGGACAAGAACTTTTTGCACAAACATTCACCACCCCAAAAAGCAATTGGAGACGTGTTGGACACATCATTGCAGACGCAATTTATGAAAGATTGACAGGGGAAAAAGGTTACTTTGACTCTCGTGTTGTTTATATTGCAGAAAGCGGTCCAGCAACAAAAAGAGTTAAAAGATTGGCAATTATGGATCAAGATGGAGAAAACCATAAATATCTCTCCTCAGGAGCATCTATGGCTTTAACCCCAAGATTTTCTCCAAACTCACAAAAGATTACATATATGTCATATGCAGGTTCAACTCCAAGAGTTTATCTTTTGGACATTGAAACCGGACGTCAAGAGCTTGTCGGACATTTTCCAGGCATGACTTTTGCACCGGTATTTTCTCCAGACGGCAACAAGCTTCTCTTAAGCTATGCTGCTAATGGAAACTCCGAAATCTATGAAATGAATTTGAGAACAAAAGCAACTAAACAACTCACAAAACATCCTGCCATTGACACATCTGCAAGCTATTCACCTGATGGCTCAAAGATTGTGTTCAACTCCGATCGCGGCGGAAATCAGCAGATTTATATTATGAATGCTGACGGCAGCAATGTTCAGAGAATTAGTTTTGGACAAGGACGCTACGCAACGCCAACATGGTCACCTCGTGGAGATTATATTGCCTTCACAAAAATGTCTGGCGGACAGTTTTTCATCGGTGTTATGTATCCTGATGGAACTGGAGAACGTCAACTTGCCAGCGGATATCTCGTGGAAGCACCTGTTTGGTCTCCTAACGGCCGTGTTTTAATGTTCTTTAGACAAGAACAGCCTGGAAGATTTACGCGCACAAGCTCTGTCAAATTATATTCTATCGACTTAACAGGATATAATGAAAGACAAGTTGTCACGCCTTCCGATGCCTCAGATCCAGCTTGGTCGCCTTTACTTGGTCGTTAAGACTTAGAAAAAGACCTTTTCGGTTTCAATAACTTTAGCCTATGTCGTGAAATAATAGCACACATAGGCTAAACTTTATAAAAATACGTTGACAACTCAATGAAATTCCGCACAAGGACTAAAAAAAATGCTATACTTTCATTCGTATATTATTATGAATCAATAACTAAAGGAGAAGAACTTTATCAAATAACGTAACTCTATCATCTGCAATGCGTTATAATCTGTTGTCGAATAAAAAAACAACAGACTTACTTGCTATTACTCAAAAAAGATTAGCAACAGGTAAAAAAGTTACTTCTGCAATTGATAATCCAAATTCCTTTTTCACCGCTGCAAACTTAGAAAATCGTTCGCAAGATCTTTCCGCTCTTCTTGAAACAATGGAACAAGGAGCAAAAACGATTGAAACAGCAGCAACCACACTTAAGAGTGGCGAAAAACTTCTACAACTTCTGAAAGCCTCAGCAATTGCGGGACAAGAAAACACAACCAAAAAAACAACCATTGATTTGAATTGGCTTGAAGATAGCAACATTAATATGAACAAAGTTGCCACTACTAAAGCCTCTCTGATTTCCAAGCTTAATTCAGCTGTTGCTGGAGAAACAATTTATGTTTTCGGGGACATTGATATGGGAGATGAAGCATTAACCGTCAAAGACGGTGTGAAACTTGCGGGAATTCAAACATATCTTGAAGAACATGGTTATGACGAAGATTTTGATGCAAGTAACACTGGCTCTCTTTCTTTTGATATGGGAAGTCAGTTTAAAAGTGGTGTCACTATGGGAAACAATTCCTCGCTTGAGAACTTAACTCTTTCAATGAATACGGAATATACGGGGGAAGATGTTGCAGTCGTTTACATCAACAACAAAACAGGCGTAAAACTTAGAAATCTTGATGTAACACTAACAAGTCATCGCACAAATAATCAAAGTGCATACATTGGAGCAATTTCCAGTAAAATTAATTCTGTTGTGGAAATGAGCGGCACAATCAACATCAAAGCATCAGGAGGTTCTGTGCAAGGCATTTTTCACAATGGCTATAACAACATTCCAACACTCAACATCACACAAGGTGCTATCATTAATATTGAGACAACCGGAAATTCCTCTTCTGCTTTAAGATTTGGAAATATATATTCTCAAGGAACAATCAACATCAAAACCTCAGGTTCACTTTCTCATGGAATTGAACATTTAAATAATAACAGTTTATCAGGAGAAATTGATATTCAAGTGACGGGAACTTATGCCCGTGGCTTTCGTGGAAACTTAAATTTTCTAAGCACAGCCAAAGTCTTCATTGAAAGTGACTGGTACACCTTTGAAGGCACAAATTCAAATATTTCTGCAGGAGCAATCATTGGCATCAAAAACAGTGGACAAACTTCATATGAAGTTTATCAGAGCACAACTTCAAACCTGCTTACTGGAAATATCAATAGCCTCAGTGGTAATAGCAATTTCACGTCATCGACATATAGCTATGACAAATTTTTGGAAGAGCTTAAAGAAGGAGAAAAAACACACAACATAGGCACTTTTGAAGTGGTTAACCCCGAGGCTTCTTTGGCTTACAACCAACTTCTTGAGCAATATAATATGCTCATTTCAGACAGCAGTTATAATGGCGTTAATTTGCTTCTTAACCAAAACCTTCAACTATTTTTCAACGAAAATAGAAGTTCTAGCTTAACCATTGAAGGCAAAGATGCCACAGCACAAGGACTAGGGCTTGAAGAAGTGAATTGGTATGGCGTGGAAGATGTGACCATAACTATTAATCAAGTTGATGAAGCTATTAATAAGTTGCGAATTTTCTCAGAAAATTTCAGCAACACATATAGCACCATCAGCAATCGTTTAAGCTTCACTGAAAATCTTATCAACATTTTGGAAGAAGGTTCGGATAAATTAACCCTTGCCGATATGAACGAAGAATCTGCAAATATGTTAGCCTTACAAGTTCGCCAACAGCTTGGCATTAATTCGCTTTCGCTTGCCTCAGAAGCTGCAAATTCCATTCTAAAACTCTTTTCTTAAGCTCCATCATTTTCCTCAATATCGCAACGATGAAGCTCTTGCCCAATCAAGGTTTTGACATAATACTTATTTTTATCAAAAAAATTATTATGGATATCTTCAGAATCTACGAAGACACCTGTTAGCTGATTAAGTCTGGCAACTAGCACCAATTTTTTTCCTGTTTCAAAAGAACTGTTAACACAGTAATAATCAGAATATTTTTTAGAATAAAAATATCCTGTTCCAAAAGAAAAAACAAACAAGGCAATAAAAGAAGTAATGATGATAATATTCTTACGATATTGCGACATTCCTCTGAGCACATTTTTTTTCAAAAGAAAAGACAAACTAAATCCCAAACAAACCGCCACTCCTAAACCCAATATCCAATTAAAAAGAAACAAAACAATATCAATGAAAAACATACTAGCAATAACCAAGAGCTTATAAACTCTAATTTTTTCTTGAACCAAATTATAGATGAGAATCAAACAAGCAAAGAAAAGACCTCCAATAAAAATTGTTGAGAAAAAATCAATTTCCACCCGCATCTCGGAATAACCAGAGATAATGCCGTAAAAGCTTAATGCTCCAACATTAAAAAGATAATAAAAAACATACCAAATCCCAATTGGCAGAATTGTCAACCAACCTGTTTTATAGATTAGGTCTTCTTTGGTTTCTTTCGTAATTTGAATATCAACATTTTCAGACATCTCTTTTCCTCCAATAAGCTTTCTGATAACAAGATAATAGCCCTGTTAAAATATTAAAGAGGACAAAAAAAATCTTTACTTTTTTGTCTAAATAATCTATTTATTAATAGAAATAAATATTATTAACAATCAAATTACTATAAAAAATGGAAAAGATGAGCAGAATTTCTGAAATTTTTGGCCCTTATCTATATAAAAAAAGAATCCGAATCAAAACCACCAAACCATTCAAAAAAACCTTTAAATATTTCAAAAAACAATATATAATAATATAGTATTCTCAAGGATTGAGAATAATAACGATAAAGAATATCGTTTGAAATTAATCTAATGTTAAAGGTTTAAAGTGTAGAAAACATGAACAAGAACCAAGAACATAACAGAATGAAATTAAATACTATTATACTAATTCTAGCACTGACTTTTAGTACCATACCAGCATTCGCAAGTGTGGATTTTTCCAATCCTGAAACAACACTTGATAAACTCTACGAAAAAGGCGAATCCAGCCAAGAAAGTGCTTACGAAATTTCATTTGATCCATTGCTTCCAATTGAATATGAAAATCCAAATCTGTTTAGAAAATTCACAAATTACACCTTTGAAGATGATGTTCTTTCAACGACCCATTATACTTACACCTATACGCCATATGACTTCACGGGTTTTACACCAACTCTGAACAGAACAGATTTAACCAGCTATCCGTCCACCATAAAAAGCCTTTATGACAATACAGAGCTTTTCTTTGTTATTGACACAAGTGAGGTCATTGATTGGGAAACTTTCGACGACTATCATTTCAAAATACCAAGTATCGTTCGTGGAGAACTGGTAGAAACTTACTATAAAATAAATTACATAGAAAAAGCTGAACAAACAGGAAATATTTACACTGGAACAACACCAATTATTGCCAGTTCAACAACAATTGAAAATCATTTTTATAATAAAGAAAACGGTGCCATCCAGATTACAAGTGCTATCGGAATTGGCGACGTATATGGTGACTTTATTAACAACAAAAACGGTTCATCTTCAACCATTAGTGCAGGTATAGGCATCCACATACTCAATAGTGTTGCAGGAAATATTGTTGGCGACTTCATTAACAACCAATTCAGAAAAGAAACATCTTCAGGTCAAGCTTTTGGGATGGCAATCTATTCCTTTACCAGCACCATTGAAAGCATTCTTGGAAACTTCATCGGCAATAGCATTATCTCAAGCACACATACCGGACAAGGTGGAGCAATTTTCAACAGAGGCAATAGCACCATCAAAAACATCAATGGAGATTTCATCGGCAACTATATTCAAACCTCTTCCACTGCTATGGGTGGGGCGTTAGGAAATGAAGCAATCATTAACAAACTCACCTCTAATTTTTTAGGAAATTATACGTTCTCTCAAGCATCATCCTTAGGCGGAGCAATTTATAACCGAAGTGTCATTGGCGAGATTATTGGTCATTTCATTGGCAACTATGTTCTATCTACCACCGCCAAGGCTCAAGGCGGCGCAATTTATGCCACAAGCCTCACATCTGACATCGGCAATATCACCGGTGATTTTATTAGTAACACAGCAGAATCCGAAATAGACGATGTCCAAGGCGGAGCCATTCACAACATGGGTAAAATTGGTCATATTAAAGGGGATTTCATTAATAATGGAATCATCGGAAATCGAAATGTTGAAGGCGGTGCAATTTATATTTTAAGCCACCCCGACGGCATCGCTTCAATCACCGGAGATTTCATAAATAATTATGCAATTTACACAGGAACACTTGGTTACACAAGAAACAAAGGTGGAGCAATTTTTATCTATTCTTCTAAAATCGGAGACATCAACGGCAACTTTATTGGAAACTTCATTAATTCTACAATGGGAGCAACACAAGGCGGTGCAATTTATAACGAAGAAGGGAACATTGGCAACATTAAAGGCGATTTCATCAGTAACTATGCCCGAAGCCAAGATTCAGAGGTTTTCGGAGGAGCAATTTATACCACTGGCGATGCAACAAAAAAAATCACATCACTATCAGGAACTTTCTCGGGAAACTATGCTTACTCAGAGAAAAACAACGCCAAAGGTGGAGCGATTTATGCAACAGGTACAGGTGAAAAAATTGGGTCAATCAGAGGGGCATTCATCAATAATTATGCCATAAGCTATCTTTCAGGAAAAACGTCTCAAGGGGGAGCAATCTACCTTGATAAAGGGGAAATCACCAGCATTTACGCAAATTTCATTGAAAACTATATTTATTCAACAGGCGTTTCCAATGGGGGGGCAATTTCCTTAAACAGTAATGATGCCAAAATAGGCACAATTGAAGGAAACTTCATCAACAACTATGCCCAACTCTCAAGTTCAAGCAGTGCCACAGGCGGTGCAATTCACATATCCCTCGGCACAATTAATAACATTTCAGGAAATTTCAAAGGAAATCACACCTCAGCCTTAGCTCAAGCTTATGCTTACGGCGGAGCAATTCATTTGACCAATAACAACAATAAAATATCTTTTCTTGAAGGTGTTTTTGACGGCAACTATGCTTCTTCAGCCGTTAGAGATGCAAGAGGTGGAGCAATTTACACCAATGGCATTCTTGAAAATATTAGTGCCAGTTTCCTTAACAACTATGTTGAAACAAAGGGAGTGGGACGCTTGGTTGTTGGCGGGGCAATATATGCAAATAATAACCTTGTTTTTTCAACAAATGGAAAGAACATTGAATTCACCGGCAACTATCTGAATAATAATGGAACAAAAAGTTATAATTCAATTTTCCTCGACACGTCAACAACCAACGACCGAACAATTAGCATGCTCGCCAATCAAGGCGGAAGCATAACCTTTAATGACGAAATTGTCGGCGGGCGAGTTTCTGGACAATCAGTGCTCTATGGCAACACTTATAAAATTAATATCACAGGCGAACAAGACAGCAATGGCAAGCCAACCGGTGAAGTTGCTTTCAATGCTTCCGTCATCAACGCCGCACAAGTGAATGTGAAAGATGCTATCTTAAAACTCGGGTCATATAATCATGGCAATAGTTCTTTCACAAATAATGAAGGACATGGATTATTTTTACCAGCCTCTGGCACAACAGCGATGACAACTTTAAGCCTGAATAATTCTGTTTTACATCTAAATTATGACACTTATCAAAACTTAAAACTTGCCTCTATTGTTTCCACAAACAATTCCTCGATCATCTTTGGCGCAAATTTTGAGAACGGCACTTCAGACCAAATTACAGCAACCACTGCTGATGCCTCTCAATCTATCAATTTAAGAGCCATCAAAATTGATGGTGCTGTTCAAATGGACAAAGAAATTACACTCTTTAACAATAAAACTTCAGGATATCTCGACATTGGCAACATAGACAGTTTTGTACTCATTCATAATGCCCATAAATATGGATTGAGCTATGATGCAGGCACACTGAAAATTGCCTATGATTTAGGTGATGTCTATCCAATTTATATTGAAACAACAACGGGCATTGACAGCACAACAATGGATGGAACGAGTAATGAAGGGGTCATCGTCAATGATGATGTTGGCACTGTCACCAACAGTAGCTTCAACAACAACAGCAACAATGGAAACACACATTCAATTGCTGGTGACGGTGGAGTCATCTTGAACAACAAAGATTTAATGGTTATCAATTCCTCATTTGAAAGCAACAATGCCAAAGGGAATGGTGGGGTGATTGCGAACAACACAAACGGACTTCTCTCCGTTGAAAACAGCACCTTTTCAGGCAATGCTGCTGAAGGACTTGGCGGAGCAATCTATTCCGCAGAAGACCTTTCAATTTCAGCTTCAGATTCTATCACAAGCTCTTTCAACAATAACACCCAAAGCAATGGTTCTGCGAATGATGTCTATGTTGACAATGGTAAAACCTTAACCCTAAGTGCAACAAGCGGCGGAGCACTCAGTTTTAACAGTGGTATCGATGGAAATAATTACAAACTTAATGTCACAGGAAGTGATGACGGCAACATCAATCTCAATAGCCAAGCGAAAAATGTCAGTAGCTTAAAACTTTCAGGGGCAACTTTGAACGTGGCACAAAACGACTACCTCCAAAATCTTGATGTGGAACTCACCTCAGGAACACTCAACTTTGCCAACAACGAAATAGGTGATATTCTCTTTAACTCTCTCCAAGGCGGAAGTGGATTATTAAACATCAACTTTAATCCTGATGCCCTCACCTCAGACCTTCTCAAAATTTCTGGCGATTTTGAAGGAAACGTGAGTCTCGTTTTGAATGCCTTAGACACTCAAGGAAATTCAGGGTTTTCTTTTGGAACAATGAATAATAGCTCAACAAATGATAAAATTCTCTTTGCAGAAGTGCTGAATGACAACTTAAACACTTCAGGAACTTTCTCAATTTACCGCATTATCGGTTCACCATATGAATGGTTTACAAGTTTTGATGCAACCACTATGTCTTGGTATTTAGCACTTCCTCAAAATACAACCCCTGTTGCTTCTGCAGAGATTATTCCATATCTGGGAATGATGAGTGCTTCTTTGGAACAAACCCGCACCTTGCAATCATCTCTCAAACACAAAACCGCAATCAGCAGACCAGAGGTCACTAAATGTGTATTAACTTATAACGGCAGAACTTGTGACAAGATGAGAATGCTTCAAAGTTGGGTCAACCCTGTTGTTTACAATTCAAGCCAACATAACCCAGTTGATATGAAAAGCGAAATTAGTGGGCTTGATGCCGGCTTTGATTTGCAAAATGATATATATAACAAACTCGGGCTTTTCCTTTCTTTCCGAAACGGAGAACATAAATTTAATGGCAGAGGTGAAAAATATTTTTCTTCCAACTCAAGTGAAACAAATATCAATAGTTATTTAGCAGGAATTTATTATCGCCGTGACAAGAATAATTATTGGCTCTTAAGTTCCATTTACGGTGGCATGCAACGAGCAAAAATTAGAACGGAAGATAATCTTCACGCCAAAAACAATGCGCTTCAACTTGGTGGAGACATTGAACTCGGACAAACTTATGACCTTGCGCCAAGTTGGAAACTTTCAAAGGCCATTGCCCTTTCTTACACTTATTTAGACTTGAATAAAATTGAAGATAATTATGGCAAGCAAGCAAAATATGATGCCTTACACCATGGCGAGATTGAGGCTTCCCTCATGCTTGAAAAATACTTTGATTTAAACGGCAACAAGAGTTTACTATATTTCAAACCAAGCCTTATCCAAACACTCACAGCAGAAGATAACATCTATATCACGGGCTTAGAAAAGACCAAAGGCTATCATGACCGCTTATTTGGAAAAATTGAATTTGGAGGCAGAACTTACCTCACAAACAATCTCTCAACTTATGGAAATGTGAGTTATATGGGCAGCAACAAATATGACGCTTTCTCCGCAACTCTTGGGCTGAACTATAATTGGTAAACAACCAAAGTACAACCCTTTGTTACATTTATAGAGATGCAATCTGTTTTATCTGTTCTTCAATTGTTGCCTCATTAAAAACAATTCCTTTGATTCCTAAAGCACAAGCAACATCAACATTCTCTTGTTTGTCATCAACAAAAATCAGTTCTTCAAATGAAACATTTAATCTCTCTCTAACAACTTCATAGATTTTTGGGTTAGGCTTAACTAAACCAAGATTAAAAGAAAAGAAGCTATTTTCACTGGACATTAATTCATCATTTCTCCAAGCTTTGCTGAACATTGGAAAAGCATTTGAAAGCAGAGCATTTTGCACCCCCTTTTCCCTCAAAATTTTCATCATTTTGAGTGTAACGGAAAATTCGGCACCATTTCCCTCCATCATCTTTCGCTCAATTTCTTTTTCAATTCCATCAAAATAAGATATTTTATAACAGTCGCACATTTTCAAAGCAAAATCCGTAACACTCTCCAAACCACTCATGTGCGTATCAAAATCAAGAAAATTAAGATTTTTCTTCATTTCGCCTTTATCAGTTGTTATCTCAAAGCACCAATCATAAAAAGGCTGTGGGCTCCAATCGTAAATTACTCCACCCATATCCCAAACACAAAACTTTATTTTACTCAAACGATTAACTCCTATAAAGAATAGATTACCTTCCCGTAATCCCTTTCATCATTTCATATTGACGCAAACGAAGTCCAAGCAGGCTTTCGACATCTTTATCATCATGTTCAACAAGACTAAGTTTACCTTGCTTATCTCTCAAAAAGCTCTTATGAAATCGTTCGCCTTTTAATGCCAAAGGCAACCAAGCTTTGTCATTTTCCTGCATTTTATCATAAGGAACTTCATCTTTCTTCACCCAAAAAGCTTCAACTTCTCCTTTTGCCGGCACAAGCTCTCCTGAAAACTCACTGGAAACAAAAACATAAACGTGCATATTCTCTCCAACGGAAAACCTATCGGGAGAATCAACATGTTCCACGGATTCAATGTCAAATCTCCCAAGGCAAGTCGCTTTTTTAAGCGTTAAATTTGTTTCTTCTTTAACTTCACAAAAAACGCAATCGGAAAGACTTTCGCCTTCTTCCAACTTCCCCCCAGGGAAGCTATATAAATCTTTTTGAATGCCTCGTAAATTTTTAACCATCAAAATTTGGTCATCTTTTTCAAGTAAGCAAACAACACACGGATTATGTTTTATCATCAAAAAATGCTCCTGTTACTTAACCTCTGTGAGTTTTCCTGTTTCAACATCAATCACAAAACTATGAACGTTAATATCTCTCGGCATCAAAATATGATTTCTAACAATTTTTGCCGTATTCCGGACTGATTCTTCAACGGAATCAAATCCTTTAAGCCAATGATGAACATCAACCCCGCAATATTCCAACATCTCTATTTTGTCTTTTGAAATCCCACGATGAATCATTTTATCAACAAGCTTATCCGTATCATGATGATGCATGCCACAACCGGTGTGTCCTAAAATCATAATTTCTTCCACGCCCAATTCATAAACGGCGACAAGCAAACTTCTCATCACACTTCCAAAAGGATGAGAAATCAAAGCTCCCGCATTTTTAATGATTTTTGCATCGCCATTTTTGATGTTAAGTGCCGCAGGAATAAGCTCAATTAACCTTGTGTCCATGCAGGAGAGGATAGCCAATTTTTTATTCGGAAATTTATCCGTTGAAAATTCTTTATATTCCTTTCGCTCAACAAAACTTTTATTAAAACTCACAATCTCATCAATGACTGACATCTGAAATTCTCCAAGTAAAGACTACTTTATAAAACATACCTGTAAAATAATAAAATTGACACACAAAATTAATTAATTTACATGGCATTTATTTTTATTGCGTAAATAGACAAAATATATTATAAGAAAAGCTGAAATAAATTTTTAATATTAACAATTTAAATATTATTCTTATGGAAAGCAAAAAGGAAACACGTTTTTATCTCAAAAACCGAAGGAAAGTGATAAGACTTATCAAGTCATTAGACCCTGTCATAAAAACAGAAGCATTTCAAATAGAATTGGCAAATTCCAATGATGGTGAGCTTATAAAGCTATATTTTTATAGCGGGGGCTATCATTTGCCAAATGACTGGAAGTTAAACTTTTCTTTCAATTTTATTTTAGAAATAGAAGTTTATAGGACTATCCGCACCTATGGAATTGTGTCTTTTGTATCTGCAGAAGCTTATATGAAGTTGGAAAAATATCTTGAAAAGTCATCAAGAAATCAACGTACGATAGGATTAACCTCATATCTTGAAAATGGATCTATATCATTTAATTTTGTGATTAATGAATATTCCTTTTTGAAAAAGAAAAACAATAGTGTTTCTCACTTTAAAAAGAACAATAAAGATGTTGCAAAAAGCATCCATTTTCCCAAACACCCTAAAGACAAAGTGTTTAAAGTGACAGTCTTAAAATTTAAAAACAAAGTTGCCATTGCAATAAGATAAGTTGCTTTCAAATAGTTAAGTGTTCCAAGACCACCCAATCGGATGGTCTTATTTTAAAAAGCGTATCACGGATTTGTGTTAAATGAAAAAGATTCTGTAAGGAAGCTTTTGAGCTTTACAGAAATCTCGCTCGTTCCAAGAAAGCAAGCACAACGTGCGATGCTTGATTGGAGGGACACCAATAACAAAAAGCACCCATAAAAGGGTGCTTTTTGTTATTGGTGATCCCAACGAGATTGGCTAAAAATTGCCTACGCAATTTTCTTAACGCCGAACCTTCGTCGCAGGTTCGGTGATACTCCCGTCTCACCTGCTCCTCGGTTTCAAACTCGTGTCACACGAGTTCAAATCTCGGGGAACATATCAATAACAAAAACCCGCCAAAAAGGCGGGTTTTTGTTATTGGTGATCCCAACGAGATTCGAACTCGTGTCTCATCCGTGAAAGGGACGTGTCCTAGGCCTCTAGACGATGGGACCAATGTGCAAGTCATAACTTACGAAGATGTGTATACAGGCAAAAAATCACAAGGTCAAGCATTTTTTCCAAAATAATTTGAAAAATTTGCTATTTATTCAAAACATCGACAACTTCACTCAAATGAACGAGTCTAAAGCCCTTTTTTCCAGCCGTTGGAAGCCAATCATTCAACACTTGATAAGTCTGCGACTTTGGATGACCAATAGCAATGGCATAGCCTCTTTTTCGTGCCACACGTTCTGTTGCCTCTAATTGTCCTTTGATATATTCATATTCATTAATATTATCTAAGAAAATATTACGGTTAACATAACGCACGCCATAAGCTTTTGCCACTTTTCCCGCAACAGATTTGCTGGAAGTTCTGGAATCCAAAAAAAACAAATTTCTTTCTTTCAAAATTTTCATAACTTCATCAAGTTTAGACTCATTCTCGGTAAATTTGCTTCCCATATGATTATTAATGCCTTTGATATTTTTGAACTTATCAAGCATCGTCTTAAAAGCCTTATTAATTTCTTCATTACTCATTGAAGTTTTCAAGACATCCGGTGCCGCATCAACATTGCTTTTGGCTTCCATTGGAATATGTGCAATCACTTCATGCCCTGCTGCCATAGAAGAAGCAACTTGCCCGTCTAAATCTGTTCCATAAGTTAAGAAAGAAGAGGTAATTGGGAAGTGTAATAAATTAATATCTTTGGTTCTTTTCTTGCTAATGCCCATATCATCAATGACAATGGCAATCACAGGTTCTTTTGCAAAATGAATAGGTTGTTTCTTAACAGGCTCGGGTTTGATATCCTTCACCACTTTCTCAACAACCACTGGCTTTTCTTGAGGCTTTTCCTCAGCGTGCAACACATCTAAAATGATATCATGTGGAAGTTCTTCCTCATAAAGTTCATATTCAACTTCATCTTTAGCATCGACGACTTCTTGTTCAACTGGCACATCTTTAACTTCACTCAATAAATCATGAGCTTCATTAAAAAAGACTTCCTCATCAGAAAGTTTTTCAGGAACAGAAACTTGAGAAGGCTCGGAAAATTCAATAATCACTTTTTGAAAACTAAATTCCTCACCTTTTTGGTAAGCCTTTAAATATTCTAAAATAAAAAAGGTAAGAACCAGAAACACCGCAAGAACAACTAAATGTTTTGTGAACCCAAACAATTCTTTAAAAACGCTTCTAATCATTTCTAGCTCTTTTCAATTTTATGGATTTATTCGAAATTAATCTCTTTTACGAAGGGTTGGGAATGCAATCACGTCACGAATAGTTTCTGCACCACTCAAGACAATAGCAAGTCTATCCATTCCAATTCCCATACCACCTGATGGAGGGAAACCAATTTCAAGAGCTGTCAAGAAATCCTCATCCAACATTTGAGCTTCATCATCTCCTGCCTCACGAGCATCACCTTGAGATTCAAATCTTTCTCTTTGTTCCAAAGGATTTGAAAGTTCGGAATAGGCACAACCAAGCTCCATTCCGCCAACATAAGCATCCCAATGTTCAACCAAACGTGGATTACTTCTGTGGGTTTTAGCAAGCGGAGAAATATCTCTTGGCATATCCATCACCAAAGTTGGTTGAATAAGATGTGCTTCAACTTTTTCATCAAACACTTCTTGAACAACTTTGCCCCAAGAAATACACTCATCAGCATCAACGCCAACAGATTTAGCCATTTTCTTAGCTGTTTCCAAATCTTGTGCTTCAAGCAAATCAATGCCCGCATATTCCTTAACTAAATCGATGATAGATTTTCTTGCAAAAGGTTTTGAAGCATCAATTGTCTGCCCATTAAGTTCAAAAGTTGTCGTCCCCAACACACTTTTGGTAACGGATGCAAACAAATTAGAAATCAAATCTGCCATATCATTATAATCAGCATAAGCTTGATAAAGTTCCATACCCGTAAATTCTGGATTATGACTTTTATCAATACCCTCGTTTCTGAAGTTTCTACCAATTTCGAAAACCCTATCAAATCCACCAACAACTAATTTTTTCAAATAAAGTTCAGGCGCGATTCTCAAGAATAAGTCCATATCTAACGTATTATGATGCGTTACAAAAGGTTTCGCATTCGCCCCACCCATAATTGGGTGCAACATTGGCGTTTCAACTTCCAAAAACTTGCTCTCATCCAAAAATCGACGAACAGCCGAAACAACTTGGCATCTTTTTTTGAAAATATCTCTTGCATCATCATTCACGATGAAGTCAACATAACGTTGACGATATCTTGCTTCCATATCTGTTAAGCCATGAAATTTTTCAGGCAAAGGCAGAAGTGATTTTGAAATGATATCAAATTTTTCTGCTGCTAAAGAAAGTTCACCACGAGGGGTTCTGCGAATGTAACCATAAACACCGACAATGTCACCAAAGTCAAGATTTTTCAATAGTTCTAGGTTTTCTTCAGACAAATGATTCTTATGGCAAAACACTTGAATTTTTCCTGATTCATCTTTCAAATCAATAAACATTCCGCTATTTCTAACAGCCATTGCACGTCCAGCAAGAATATATCTATCTTCAGTGTCGACACCAGCTTCTAAGTCTTTATATTTTTCTTGAAGGTCATTTGCCAAAGCATTTGGTTTAAAACAATAAGGATAAGGATTATATCCTTTTTCTTGTAAAGCTTTGAGTTTGACGATTCGAGAGTCTCTGTGAATGTTGTTGCTTTCTTTAGCCGTTGTGTCTGTTGTCATATCTAATTCCATTCATTTCTGAAAAACATTTAAAATTCGCCTCAAATATACTTCTATCCTTTTTATTTTTCAACCGCTATTTTAGATTTCATCAAAATGAATTTGACTTTTCAAAAGAACTAAAGTAGAACATTTATAAAGAATATATTTTAAGGAATGAAATCATGCTAACCCCACGCCAATATAACTTATTGCTGTTCATCAATAAATCTATCAAAGAAAACGGCTGTTGCCCTTCTTTTGAAGAAATGAAAGAAGCTGTCGGACTAAAATCTAAGTCTGGGGTTCACTCCCTTTTGGAATCTCTCATTGAAAGAAATTTCATTCGAAAGCTTCCTCATAAGGCACGAGCCTTAGAAATTGTTCGCCTGCCAAAACTCAAACCTTCCGCAATCATTGAAGAAGAAAGAAAAAAAGAAGAAGCCTTGCAAAATGCTGCGGCACAAATTCCGCTTTATGGTAAAATTGCTGCCGGAACACCAATTGAAGCCATTGCCAACGAACTTGAAGTTGTTTCAGTTCCTTTTGAGATGGTTGAACGAGGCCTATATTATGCGTTAACCATCGAAGGAGATTCAATGATTGAAGGTGGCATTATGGACGGCGACACTGTCATCATCAAAAAGGCTCAAACTGCACGCAATGGGGAAACGGTTGTTGCCTTGGTGGACGATGCTGAAGCAACCCTTAAAATTTTCAAGCAAGAAGGAGATGAAATTTCGCTCATCCCTCAGAATAGAGAATATGAAACCAGAAAGCTTCATGCTTCCCGTGTCAAAGTTCAAGGCACGCTCTCTGGTTTATTACGCAGATATAATTAAAAAACTAACCCTCAAAAAACACCCTGCCTTTTCAAGCAGGGTGTTTTTGTAGATTAGCTTTCTTTTTTACGATGCAACTTGATATCTTTATCTTTAATCTTTTGCATCAAGTTATCTCTTTTAGCAATAATTTTTGCCTTCAAAACCGAAAGATGTCTTTCATAGAAAATAAGTAAAAACGCAGAAACAACCAAAGGCAAGAGATAATAAATGATTCGGTAAGCAATCAATGCCCCAAACAAAACTGCCTGATTATGATCTCCAGGGATAATATAAAGGAACAAGCTTTCAAAAATTCCCAGCCCACCAGGGACTTGACTGAAAACCCCCAATACTTGAGCAATTAAATAAACCCCTATAAACGTTTGGAATGGAATTTCAACGAATGGCGTTAAAACAAAATAAAGCACCAAAGACGCAAGCAAAATATCTGCACCACCAATAAAGACTTGAGCGAGAGCCATTTTCAGGCTTGGCATTGAAAACTCCACCCCTTTAATAAAGATTGGTTTTTTATAGAAAATAACTGCAGAAAAATAGATTGTCAAACCCACTGCCGCAACAATTGCTGTGGCTGTTGTAGTGAACTTTGAAACAGAACCATCTCCAAAAGCATGGTCAGGCGTTAAGATATATCCCAAAATGATTAGAAAAAAACAAGCCCACAAATAGGTAAACCCAGAAAAGGTAACCATACGAATAATCTCTGTTCCTTGAAATCTCCATCTCGTGTAGAAACGATAACGAACAGAACCACCTGAAATAATCGCATGTCCAGCATTATTACTAATAGAAAACCCAACAAACCCTGCTAAAATCCATTTCCAAGGTTCAAGTTTTCGCTTAATATAAGTAATTGCTAAAAAGTCATAAACAGAAAGTGCAACATACCCCAAAAATGAGGCAACACAAGCCAAAATAAGATTATGTGTTGGAATACTCAACAAGGCATTTTTAATATCATCTAACTCATATTTTGACAATTGAAGATAGATCATATAGGCAGCTAGAGCAAAGAAGAAAATTCCTGCCCAAGAAACCATTTTTTTTATTAAACGCTTAACCTTTAACTTATTCTCTTTTGATGACATCAACCTAAAATCCTTTTTAAAACACACATCTATACATATTTATCAAATTCAAAAACTTTTACAAGTTTTTTATCATCCTGTTTAAAATATAATCTCACAGATTACATTTATTAAGAGTAAAAATTAACTAAGGTCAAGATTGTCTAAACAAACTATGTCTTCTACAATGAAATAATAACTATTAATATAATTAGGGGGCTGCAATGAAACAAATAAAAAATAGAAACATATGTCTTTTCCTAATGATGCTTGCTCTCTTTTTCACCAATATAGATAAAGCCCAAGCAGCGGTACACTTCATTACCAAAAAAACTGACTTACAAGGCAGCGATATGCCAAAACCATGTCAGTTAATGGGATATCTTCACACCGAAAAAACCTGCACTTTAGGCAGAGAACTGACAGGTCAATGTCCAAGTGATGGAACTTATTGGAAGTTCTGTGCATGTGCTGCAAAGTTTCAATATGGCTTACATAACTGCCCTGCTGACAAGCTCAGAGGGGAGATTTGCAATAATATACTCTACACCGAATGTGGCTGTGACGAAGATAAATTCCCATATACTAAAGAAAATTGCCCTGCACCAAAAGTTTTGTCAGGCGACACAAATTGTGACAACACAAACTTCCCTGAATGTAACTGTCCTGAAGACTACGATTTTTGCCCTACTGGTATGGTTGGGATGGGAGAATCTTGTGATGGAAAATATGAAAAATGTGCCTGTGACCCTGCCATATTCCAAAAATGTTCTACAAACAAAGGAGCTGCAGGTTCACAAAAATGTACAGACACTAATGGCGATTGGTTCACCTCTTGTGAAGAAGCAAACTGTCCAACAGGAACTGTCAATTTGAACACTTATTGGACGAATGGAGATTTGAAATATTTCCTAGACGTTAACAAAAGAAAACATTCTATTGTTGGCTCAAAAACGTGTGTCATCATTCCACCTTGTGCTGAGCTTGGCTTTAACATGAATTGTGATGGATTAAAATCTATCAAATGTCCTTTTGACACCACAAAAGAATATTGTATTAAAGCTCCTGTAAAAAGTTGCTATGAACAAGGATATGCATCATTGCCTTCACCTGAAAAAATGTGCGATAAAATTAAAAACCCAACAAATCCTGATGAATATTGCTATGCAAACTGCACTTGTGGTTCAGAATTCAGATATGATGATCAAAACTGTTTTGGGGACTTAATGGGCGCAGGTTGTGCAGAGGATAATATGAATCCAAAATTCACAAGCTGTATGATTGGTGGAAACCCTCCAACCAGCTGCCCTAGTGGATATTGGAGATTTAATCCTGGAAGCTATGAAACCGACTCAAATTTCCTTAACTGTCCGTTTATGTATGCTGGAGATTTCCCAAGCCCAATGCGTTGTATTGTTCGCTATACAGAACAAGCAGACTATGGCAGACACTGTGTAAGATGTGCCAATTCATATGAAGGATATGGAAGAACAGAGGGGTTCACTTGCCCTAGTGCGGGATAAGCTTTATTTATTAATACTCATTATAATAAAAGGAACAATAAAATGAAAAAAACAATTACCATAACAGCATTTACATTCTTGGCTTTTCTAGTGAGTAATGCAAATGCACAAACAGCTCCAAGTTGCTCCGCACTAGGATACACAGAAACTGCTGCAAGTTGTCAGGGCAAAAACAAAGTTGCTTGCCCAACAAACGAAAGCCTTTTCTTCTGTGGCGACCCTGTCGAGGTGCCTGTAATACCTGAACCATCAAAAGGAACATGTGAAGACAAGGGTTATATAGATACTGCAACATATAATAGTGTCGCATATAATGCTAAAAAATGTACATCTATACAAGTTCCTGATTTAGCTTCTGGCACAAGTTGTTATACAAACTGTACAGATGCCCCACAATGTTCAAGTGTTCTTGGAAAAGGAAATATCGGAGCAGATGCTAAAATTGAAGTTTCTTCAAATAGTGATGGAACATGTAATCTTAAAAAGGCAGGAAGTTGCACTTACGCAGGATATGGTCCTTCTGCAACAAGACTACCTGAATCTTATTTCTCTGAAGTTTTGAAATATTTTTCATCTAGTGTTAAAGTTTACACCAGCACCGATTGCGGAGCAACCTTAGTCGGAACAAAAATTGCCGGTGGCAAAATATGTGTGGCTTGGCAAAGAAGTTCTTGTGGAAGTGGTATCTCTTCCGTTACGACCAAAGACAACCAAAACCTATGCTACAAATGTATGGCAGAAGGTGACTATTCAATTGCAAACTATTTCTGTTACCAAAGCCCAACGGTTGTTAGAGGGATAACATCTAATTTGGAACTCTGTACTGAGACACAAAAACTAGAAAGAAAATACCTCCCTTAATCGTTTCTTGACACTTAAACATAAAGAAAGGCTCTCAGGTGAGAGCCTTTCTTTATGTTTATAAATATTTTTTTACAATTTCAGGATAAATGAGCACATCATCACTTATCTCTACCCAACCGACAGTCTCTATTGTTGCACCTTCCTCAAGAAACTCAAAATCAGTCTTTTCATAAAGAGCTTCATCTTTAAATTTAGCATTATATAAAAACACAATTTCATGCCCAAGCTTCCCTTCAAATGTGAAAAGATTTTCTTCAACATCGAGCCGTTCTTGAACTTCCACGTCAAGTCCAAGCTCTTCCATAAATTCTCTTTTGATTGTTTCAGCAGATGTCTCGCCGAATTCAATTCCACCGCCCAAAAGACGATAGAACACTTCGTCTTTGACTTTGTCATATCCTTTCATTGCCAAAAGCTTACTACCACATTTTAGCAAGGCCACGGCAATTGGTCTTAACTTTCCTGTCATCACACTTCCTTTTGATTATTTTCTAAACTCAACAACTTCAAAATTGGCTTCTAAAAAATCTATCAACTTTTCATCCTTGAAAAATATTTCACATGCTTCATCAGAAGTTGTGTCACCTTCAACCTGACGATATCTTTGCAGATTATATTTCTTAACACCTCGAGCGCTTAACGCTTTGGCAATGCAATAAATATCTTCAACAGTCAAAAGCCTTGGATCGCACGTTGTTCTTGTTTCAAAATTGATTCGACTTTTAAGTAAGATATCCAAACTTTGCAAAACCTTAGGCAGGCTCTCAACACCACCAACAGCTTTTTTATAATGCTCGCTCTCAAACGGTGCTTTAATATCAAGTCCAACCCAATCAACCAGTGGCAAAGTTTCCGCTAAGATTTCGGGATAAAAACCGCCCGTGTGAACCCCAATCTCAAAACCCAAAGCTTTCACTTCGACAATAGCTTCAACGATTCGCTTTTGCATCAAAGGTTCACCACCGCTGAAAACAACAGCATCTAAAACCCCTTTTCGCTTCTCTAAAAAATGCTTAAATTCATGCCAAAAGAAATTGGTTTCATTGTCTAGTTTTTGAAGATGTGTATTATAACAAAAAGGACAACGCCAAGGACACCCTTTTAAGAAAACAACGGCGGCAATTTTCCCTGGATAGTCCACGACACTAAACTTTTCAATGCCCCCAATAAAAATGGAGCTGCACTTTCCTGCATCAGCCTTAAGACATTTATTCTCAAATTCCAAAACTGATGACACGAGTTACAACTCCATTGTTTAATTTAGAAGAAAGCCTTATTCAGCGGCATATGCCAAAGCAGCTTCTTCCGTAATTCTAACCATTGCTTTTTCTTCCGTAAAGCAAACTCTTGAATAAAATTCAGACTTTTTACCTTTATTAAATTCTGAAACAGGACGGCAATATCCCATCACTCTGGTCCAAACTTCACAAGGTTGTCTTTCTTCATCACTCAATTTAATCTCATCAAAACTAATCACGTTCATTTCACATCCCCTTATAAATATTTAATTATGCAATTTCTTTATTATTTTCTAAAGCTTTCAATTTTTCAGCTTTTTTCTCTTCATCACAAATTGGGCAAAACTTATGTTCCCCAGATAAATAGCCATGTTTTGGGCACACCGAAAAAGTTGGTGTAATCGTCACATATGGCAAACGATAGTTTGTAAGCACTCTTCTAACTAAATCACGACAAACTTTGGCAGAAGAAAGTCTTTGGCTCATATAAAGGTGAAGCACTGTTCCTCCTGTATATTTAGACTGCAAGGTAGACTGCAAATCTAAAGCCTCAAATGGATCATCTGTGTAGCCAACAGGAAGTTGAGAAGAGTTAGTGTAATATGGGTTTTCTTGCGTTCCCGCTTGGATAATACCATTAAATCTTTTCTTGTCTTCACGAGCGAAACGATAAGTCGCACTTTCGGCAGGTGTTGCTTCAAGGTTATACATATGTCCTGTGTCTTCCTGAATTTTAACCATCTTCGCACGGATATAATCTAAGAATTTCTCTGCAAATTGCTGACCAAATGGAGAGGCAATGTCATATTTTCCGTCAGTATAGTTCAAAATCATCTCATTAATTCCGTTCACGCCAATCGTGGAGAAGTGATTACGCAATGTGCCAAGATAACGTTTTGTATAAGGAAAAAGTCCATTATCAATCAAACGTGTAATTACTTTTCGTTTAATTTCCAAACTTGTCTTTGCAATTTGCATTAACTCGTCAATGCGTCCAAATAAACCGGCTTCATCTCCCTTATAAACAAAACCAAGTCTTGCACAGTTGAAGGTGACCACGCCGACAGAGCCTGTTTGCTCAGCAGACCCAAACAAACCATTTCCTCTGGCGAGAAGTTCACGCAAGTCAAGTTGCAAACGACAACACATTGAACGAATTTGCCCTGGCTTTAAAACAGAATTGATAAAGTTTTGGAAATATGGCAAGCCATATTTTGCAGTCATTTCAAAAAGAAGCTCGGTGTTTTCATCTTCCCACGGAAAATCTGGGGTCATATTATAAGTTGGAATTGGGAACGTAAACGGACGTCCTTTAATATCGCCACCCATCATTACCGTAATATAGGCCTTATTAATCATATCCATTTCAGGTTTCAAATCTGCATATGTGAAAGATTGCTCTTCACCGGCAATAATCGGGTGCTTATCACACAAATCTTCCGGACAAACCCAGTCAAAAGTGAAGTTTGTGAAAGGAGTTTGCGACCCCCAACGAGAAGGAATATTCAAGTTATAAATTAATTCTTGAATTTGTTGCAAAACTTGTTCGTAAGAAAGATTATCTTTTCTGACATAAGGTGCAAGATAAGTATCCACGGAAGAAAAAGCCTGAGCCCCTGCCCATTCATTTTGCAAAGTTCCCATAAAGTTAACCATCTGTCCAACGGCGGCAGAAAGGTGTTTTGCCGGACCGGCTTCAGCCTTACCAGGGACACCATTGAAGCCTTCATGAAGTAAGTTTTTGAGTGACCAACCCGCACAATAAGCAGCAAGCATATCTAAGTCATGAATATGCATATCACCATTGCGGTGAGCTTCACCAATTTCAGAAGGATAAACGTGACTAAGCCAGTAGTTCGCCATCACTTTTCCGGAAACATTAAGAATTAAGCCTCCGTTAGAATAGCCCTGATTCGCATTTGCATTCACACGCCAATCTAATTTTTCCAAATATTCATTGATTGAACTCTCAACATCAACCATAACCTTACGGTCACTTCTGGTGCGACTTCTTTGGTCACGATACAAAATATACGCCTTTGCTGTCAAAAAGTGATTCGCAGAGATTAGAGTTTGTTCAACAACATCTTGAATTTGTTCAATCGTTGGCAAACTTTCCGCAAATTTATGTTTCAAAACTTTCAAAACTTGAGCGGTGAGCAACCAAGCTTCTTGTTCTGTAAATTCGGAGGTTGAAGTTCCGGCTCTGAGAATGGCGTTGAAAATTCGGTTACTATCAAAAGGAGACAAAGTCCCATCACGTTTTTTTATGTTTTCAAAAGGAACTTTTTCAAAATCTAAAATCTTATTTGTGTTTGCATCTGACATATCTAACAATATCTCCCAGTGGTTTCACCTGTTTGGCAACCTCAATTAATATTTAAAAAATATACCACATATAGATTAATAAAAATTTAAAAGACTATATATAGTGCTTTCTATAAGTTTGGATTTAATCTTCGCTATGAGGAAGAGTATGATAAATTAATCATTTCACCACAACTAATAAAAACAAAAAAAATTTTAAAAAGCTCTATCTCTTTATTTTTTATATGTAATTTTTTTTTGCAAAAGTGGATAACCTTATTAACCTAAGTTAATGAAAAAACCATATCCCAAAAAGTTACCTAAAATAAAAAAACAAAAACATCACAAGACTCATTTCTTCTTGCAAAAAAAAAAAAAGAGGATTATCATTGGTTGTATAGGAAGATTTTTTCTTATAACTAGGAGGATTCGTGCCATGAAGAAGTCATATTTCATCTTTTTGGGAGCTTTTTTGCTTTTTTGTTCAAGCTTCA
>JAQWBS010000002.1 GCA_028706255.1 Alphaproteobacteria bacterium | reverse complement strand
TTGGGAATGACAGAAAATGAAATATCTTTGCTCCTCTAAAAATTAGAAAACTTATTCGTTCTTATTAAATCTTGAATAATCTATTGTTGTTGTTGTTGTTGTTGTTGTTGTTGTTGTTGTTGTTGTTCTTCTTCTTCTTCTTCTTAGATTGGATCATAGAATAACTCTCATCCTGTCATTGCGAGCGCAGTGAAGCAATCCAATCAAATCCAATCCAATCCAATCAAATAAATGTTCCTAATGAGCAATATCTCTCCATTCGGGAAAAACCCTCAGTCGAGATGACAGAATCTATTTAGGCTCATTAAAATCTTCTTATTGTCTAGCTGTTATTAATGTTATCAAATTCAGGTTGTTTTTAATGTTCCCATAGTCAATGTGTTCATAATCTGTCATATGCCGCTTGATCCGAATATCGACTTCCTATTGACCCACCCAATGTGAGGATTTTATAACATATTATGTTGGCTAAATATATATGTTAGAAGGTGGAGGCCCAATCTCTCGGGAATGATAGAAAAAAGTTGAGAAGCAGACTGATAAGGAAGAGGAAAAATTTTAAGTAAGCTTCTTGTATTTTTTAGGTATTGTTTTATAGTGGCAAAAAAAAGGACAATGCGTGATGGAAAAAACAAATGTAATGCGAATTTTGGATAAGGCAAAGGTGGATTATAAAGCACATTCTTATCTTGGAACGGGTGCTTTAAGTGGGGAAGAGGTGGCGATTGCCCTAAATCAAAATCCTGCACAAGTTTTCAAAACGCTGATTACCGTTGCAAAGTCTAAAAATCATTACGTTTTTTTGATTCCCGTTAAAGAAGAGCTGAATTTGAAAAAAGCCGCTGCTGCCGTTGGGGAAAAAGCAATTGAGATGATTAAACAAAAAGAACTTTTGCCTCTTACTGGTTATATTCATGGAGGTTGTTCACCAATCGGAATGAAAAAACAATTTCAAACGACAGTCGATTCCACAGCAAAAAATTTTCAAACAATCATTTTTAGTGCTGGCAAAGTTGGATATCAGGTAGAACTTTCGATTGATGATTTAAAAAATGTGATTTCTCTGCAACTGCAAGAAATTGTTTGATTCCCAGAGATAGTTAATATAAAAAAATCTTCTACAACTTATAATATACTTTTATTTTTTGTTATAAATTTATTAAATTTAATGTGTATCCCTTGATATTATACACTTAATGATTATATTCATTTATATGATTATAAGATAAGCCTAATAAATCAATAGTTTAAGAAGCTTTAGAAAACATGGTTTTTCTAGTATAGTGTTATTTGTTTATAAAAAATAAACTTAAAGTAGTAAAAACTCTTGACATATTTGGTTTATATTAATAATCTTTAATGGAAATTGATTGCAACTTAAAAATTGTGATAACAGTTAGAGTGATTTGAATTAGAAGGATTATTAAATTATGAATAAAGGCACTGTTAAATGGTTTAATGTTAAAAAAGGTTATGGCTTTATTATACCTGAAGAGAATGCAACAAAAGACGTCTTTGTCCACATTTCAGCATTGGAAAAGACAGGAATTAGACATCTGGATGAAGGTCAAGTTGTAACATACGAAACTTATGATGACAGAGGCAGACAAGCTGCAGGAAACATTGCAATCATTAATCAGTGATTGTGTCAGATTAAAATAAAGAGTCTTCTAAAGGCTCTTTATTTTTTTTGCGAAATTTAAAACAAAATATCAGGCAAAAAAGCCTTGTCATTTACTCAAATATAGATTAGAAAAAGGTTGGTTTTAATCATGCGTGGGTTTAAGTATAATGATTTGGTTTGAGGTTTTTCTCCTTGCGCTTGCACTTTCAATTGATGCGTTTCTTGTTTCCTTTTCATGTGGATTAGTTGTTAAGAAGAATAAAGTTAAAAATGCTTATAAAATGGCATTTGCAAATGGATTTGCACAATTTGCTATGCCTGTTTTGGGTTATTATGGAACAAGTGCCGTTAGCGGATATGTCAAAGCTTTTGATCACTGGATTGTCTTTTTTGTTTTTTTAGCACTTGGTGTTAAGTTTATTTTAGATGGTTTGGAAGACAAGGAAATTGCTTGTGAAATTTCATCTAAGAAAAAAATCACTTTTAAAATTTTACTTATTGCCGCTTTTGCTACAAGTATAGATGCTTTTGCAGCTGGAGTTTCGCTTTATTTTATTCCCGTGTCTATTTGGCTTGCTGGCTTGATGATTGGGGTTGTTACCTTCATCAATTCATATATTGGCTTCAGATTAAATCGTCTATTCAAGAAAATTCCAACAAAATATATTGAAGTTTTTGCTGGAGTCATTCTTATCACCCTTGGGACAAAAGTTCTGATTGAGCATATGTTGTCTCATGGCTATGATGACTTGATGAGGCTCTTTTAATTTTTCTGCCATGTAAGTTTTACCCGAGAAAGTTCTCTGCCATCTTCAACAGCTTTAATGCTGTGAAAAGAGGTCAGATTATCGCGCTTTGTTTCAACAGAAATATGCTCTCCTAATAAAGCTTCTTTCTTAAACTCGATTTCAAGCTCTCTTAATGTATGTTCAAGATGAAAATCCTTCTCAACGCTTTCTGTTGCCCAAAGTGGATAAACGGCATTATTAACGTGATTATTGAGGTCAATGTCATCATATCTAATTGTGAAGGCTGTCTTTGTTTCAGCTTCTGAAATTTCAGGGAGTTTAGGAAACTCTGTTGCAAGGGTTCTCTCAGGATTAACAGTATAGTCTGGCAAGTTTTCTTTCAGAAGAATTGGACGTCGACGAGCATAATTAATTAAGACCCAAAGGCTTGAAGCTGTGATAAGTGTGTTTCCCTGTTCATCAAAAACAATAAAATCACGCACAGCGCCAAACTTTTTTTCTTCAGAAGGCCAAGTTTGAATACGAATTTTCTCATGAATTTTTGGTAGGCGATTAATAAGTAGGTGATAGTTTGAACCAACCCACGCAAAGCCTTTTTCCAAACAAAAACTTAAGCCTAACCCTAAAGCTTCGGCATGATGATCTGCCATATCTTGAAAAATATTAAAGAGGGTGACAATACGCATATTGCAATTCTTATCCACTTCATAAGTTCTTACATGATAGATTTTTTCAAAAATCAGTTGTGACATATTTCTTCACCTTTTTTTATTTTATTAAGATATGACCTAATTTGTCGGAAGTTTCTTTTCTTGCTTGTTGTATTCTTAAGGTTTCCTTTGCCCGCAGTTGGGGTTTGAAAAACTTCAACCAAGTTGGCACTTTCTCCTTGATAAATGACAATAAGCCATTTCGCTGGTTTTGACCACACTTTTTCAATTTTGTCTTCTAAAAGATTGTAAATTGAGTTGTTTAATGGTGTTTCTTCAATCAAATTCAAATGCACATGTTCGGCAAGCTCTCTGAAATTATCAATCACAAAAGCGGGTGCATGCGTGGGAATAAAGGTTGGTTGTTCCAAAATGCGATTAATCTCTTGATAATCTTTAATGAACCCATGCCCATAGCCTTGCAATTCAGGAAGTTGAACAGCATTCACATATTTAATTTTTTGTTCATTCAATTGTTGGCATAAATGATTGAAAAAGGTCTTGGCTGTGATAATGCCAAAGCAGTTTTTCTCAGTTGCCGAAAACTTTTCATGAAGGTCGTTAAACGTGCCAATGACAACATAATCATCACCCAGTTTATCAATTTCATCATTAACCTTATATAAAACCTTAATCTTGTTTTCTGCCATTTTTGAAAAAGAAATGCCATAAGCAATGATGAGATTGAGATACGTGTAAAAATCTTTGTTGCCGTAAAAGACAACATTCTTCTTGGTTTTAAGCGCACTTAAGAAGGCAATAAGATACATCTCAGGGTGAGTTGGATAAACTGGAATGAGAATTTTTTGTTTTTTGCTTTTTTCAATGAGGCTAACCATCTTATTAAACGTGTCAGATTCCTTTGGTGTGTAACCACTTTGAAAAACTTGGCAGAAATCTGCCACAACATATTTGATTTCATCCTTTAAGGCTTTTAGGCGCGCTAAATCAGTTGGTTTTCTGAAATAGGTGCTGTTATCAATTTTCATATCCCCTGTGTGATAAAGGCAAATATTTTTGGTTTTAAGAATAAATCCTAGGGAGTCAAAACAAGTATGGCTGGAGGCAATCGTTTCAATCTCAATGCTGCCGATTTTGAGCTTATCTCCACTTTCAATGATATTAAAAACAGGATAGTCTTTTTTTGCAACGCCAAATTCTTTCAAAAGGTCATCTAAAATCATAAAGGTATATTTTCCAGCATAAAGTGGCGGAAGTTTATATCCTGCCTTAAGATAGTGTAAAATGCCATTCAAATGGTCCGGGTGAGAATGAGTGATGAAAAGTGCCTGAAGATTGCCTGTTGGTGCAAGAAGGTTTCTAACATCAGGAATGGCAGCGGAAGAATTTTCAATGCCAAAAGCTTGATGGTTGTCGAACTTGCCCAAATCGATGAGAATTGAGGTCTGTTCTAATTCATCAAGTTCATTCTTTTCAATATTAAAATAGTGATAACAATGACCGCTATATTGGTCGATATTGTTCCCACCTAAAGGCTGCCAAAAGAAGCCGGTGTTTTGTGGTTTGTTTATCATTTCAAAAAAAAGTAGTTAATAAGGTTTATTCTTATTAACTACCAAAAAAAACGTTGCTTAGCAATTATTTTATTTTGCTTTTGCGATATTCTTCTAACCTAGCTTCTCGCCACTCTTTTGCCTTGTTCGCTCTGTCTGCAAGATTTTGAGTGTTCTTTACTTTTTGAGCTTTCAATGTTTGTGCTTTAATCTTTTTAACCTTAGCTTCTTGAACCGTCGGTTTGCTGTTAATTGTTTCATTCAAAGCTGTTGTGGTTAAGCTTCCTTGAATGTCTTTATAGACAGCCGCAATTTTATTGCCATATCTTTTAGCTTTATGAGGCTTTTTAGAGTGATATTGCGTTGCCGCCTTCATCCAGTCTTCATTGGTGTTATCATAAAGCTTCTTGAGAAAAGTTGCGCCATATTTCACATTTGTTTCAGGGTCAAAAGCTTCTTCCAAATTAGCGAAAGCATCACCGTGGTAAAGCAGGTTAACTTGCATACAGCCAACGTCAATACTCTTAATGCCTTGTCTTTGCATCTTGCTTACTTCTCTGATAGCCTCGGCTTTAGAAGCATAGTAAAAACTCTTTCCTTGAGCATTAACCGTCCATGGCCAAGTCGTTCTCTTTTGAAGTGACTCGTCCCATTTTCCAGTTTCAACATTCGAAATTGTTGTGAGAAGGTGTTTTTTAATTTGAAATTCTTGTTCGAACTTTGCCGTGGCATCTACACAAACAAATCTGTCATCAACAATTTTTTCCACAGACTTAGCTTGTACAGGCTGAATAAATATCAGCAGTATTAGAAATAACATTAAAATTTTTGATACGTCCAGCCGCATCCCTCTGTTCCCCCAAAATGTCCACAAATATCCCTTATGCAACAAATGTGCCAATTTCAATTCGCTTAATGACAATGTACTGAAAAGTAAAATTTTGAGGTTAGTTAAATAAAAAAATACTCCTAAAAACTATCTTTGTATAACAATGTAAAAATTCAATAGTTTGTTAAAGTAATAAATATATAAATTAAAAATTCAAAACGGAAGCTAACACATAAATTATTTAAAATCTAGTAAAAAATTGCCTAATCGAATAATTGAACTGCTAATATTTGAGCTAATTAGTTGAAAATCATTGTTTTTTATTAGTGTTTTCTCATCTGCATAAAGTGACTTATTAACTTCAAAATGAAGCGTATAAATGCTTTTTCTTGGTTGGCAATAATTAAGCGTGATAAATGCACCAGCATATGGGCGATTTAACTCTACTCTCCATTGATATTTTTCCAGCGTATTCTTTAGTTTCTGGCTGATAAGAGGAGATGAGCTTTCGTCAAAAAGATTGCCTAAGCAAAAATCAACTTTCTTATCTTCACTCATAATGGAGCAAATTTTATCTGGCATGGAATGGCAATCAATTAATAGGCAGAACCCAAATTTTTTTCTAACTTTTTCAACGAGATAGTTAAGCCTTTTGTGATATGGTTCATAGATTTTCTCGATTCTCTTCTCAACTTCATTAGAAGAAAGCAATTTTTCATATATTTTTTTGTGTTGGGCAACGGTTCTATGAATGAGTCCTAATCCCACTCGACATCTTCTTGGATTAGAAGAAGTTTCTTGATGTGGGCGATTATAATACATTGTATCGTCAATTTCAATTTTATCACGATTAAGGTCAATGAATGTGCGATGAATATTCGCTGAAATCATCGGAATTCCTGCATTTGAAGCGGGCATAAAAAGCTCTGTTACGAAAACATCCTCAGAATCCCTAAGCTCTTGTACGGAAAGAGAAATATTTTCAAGCCAGACTTTTGGAAAAACAGTTCCACTGTGAGGAGAAGATAAAACGATAGGATATTGAATGTGGTCAATGTTGAATTCGTCATAAACCTCAAGAGATGTATAATCAATTTCAAACTCAAAATGTGCATCAAACATCACAATCCTCCAAACATAGTCAAAACAGGATATCGTAAAATAATTAATGTTTTAATAATGAGAAAATATGCTTGATTTTTGAGAAGTGATATAATATAAAAGCCATACCATATTTGAGGTATGTATTTTCAAACTGAGAGAGGCTGGAAACAGCCGAAACGAAGTTAGGTACTCAAGGCACAGTGCTCTTATGGCACAGTTTTATATTTTGGGTGTGTAGCTCAGGGGTAGAGCACTACGTTGACATCGTAGGGGTCAGAGGTTCGAGACCTCTCATACCCACCAATTTACAAGGGGTTCAGAGTTTTTTGAGCCTCTTTTTTTATGCTTAAAAGAAATGCCTCTATCATAAAGTGTATCAATACTCTGTAACCATTGCTAGCAAAGGCTTACAAAGCATTATGTTATATGCTTAAAAGTAAGAGGCGATGTTTTTTTAACACACTTTTGGCACACTACTTATTATCAATATAGCAAAAAAAATAGATAGAATATATATCCTATCTATTTGATTAATGATGAAATTATTTTTATATTAATTTGTTTCTTGTTCAGTATTATTCATAATTTGGCACACTATGTTATTTGTCTTCCAGATGAGTTGTAATTTATCCTTATAATCTGTCATATCATTATGGTCATAGTGTCTTTTAATCATTCTTTCAGATGTAGATAGCATTCCAGCAACAAAACTATCATCTAAATTGCTTAACTTTAATTGAGTCGCTTTAAAGTGTCTGGCACTATACAAGGTTAATTTATTTTTACAGGTATCAGCATTATAAAAATCGCAACTACACAATAACGCCCTAAAAGATTTTTTAACTTCTCCTACGCTAATGATTTTTGCATTTGGGGCAACTTTGCCTTTTTTTTGATAAGATGATATGGTTGCTTCTGAATAAGCACAACAATGGCTAAAAATAGAGTAGTCATCAGAAAAGTTAATCTTGTTTGTGGAACAGAATTCTTTTTGCAATTTTTTAATATTTGAAAGGAAATTTTTCAAATTTTCAGATATAGGAATTAATTTATTCTTTTTATTTTTATTCTTATAAGCATTTATTTTGAAATATGGAACATTTTCATCTAAATACATTTCTCTCCAAGTTAATTTTAGAGCATCACCAGGTCTCATCCCTGTTTCTACTAAGAATATAAGATAAGTGAATAGAACTCTTCTGGACTCTTTAATTCTAGCGTGTCTTGCATTTTTAAAGTTACTGTATGCTTTCAATAATAATTCTTCAACTTCGTTTATTTTAAAAGCATCTCTTGTATTTGCTACTACTTTGAGTGTTGGGATTTTTAAAGGTTTTGATTTATTGTCATAACCTTTCTCCAATGCAACTTTGATAAGGGCACTTATTACATCACATTCTCTTCTAATCGTGCTTTCTTTCATTCCATTATTTCTTCTCCAATTTTGATATGCTCTTATATCTCCTGTTTCAAGTAATGAGAAGTTGTTTGATTTTTCTGGAAAGCCTAGCACACCACAGAAAAAAGGGATTATATGCCTTCTGATTGTATCTATATTGTATTTTGGTGGATTGAATTCATTAATATACTCTTCAACTACTTCTTTAAAGCTTTTTGCTATACCAAATCCTGCATATTTCTGAGCCAATAATTTCATCTTCATTTCAGAGCCATCTCTTAATGCTATTGGTAATTCTTTTGTTCTTAAAGATGTTTTCTTTCTTTGCCCTGTCATAGGGTGCTTATATTCAACCCTCCAATCTCTATTTGGAACTTTTACTATAAACCATCCATCTCCGATTGAATATTTGTTTTGCTCTTCCATTATTTCTCTTCACCTCTCTACGTTGTTAATCCAAGTTGTTAACGGAAATAATTACACAAATATTGAGATGCTGGAATAGAGTAGAGGTATTTTGCTGAAACCATCCTTATTTGCCCTTATTTTTAATATTCATCAGCAAACATAATCGTTATGATTCTATTAGTTATATTTGGATTAGATGGATTTTTGGAATGATATTCAAAAAATTCGTCATAATAATCAATTTTCCAATATATTTTATTACCATTATAGGAAAGTGAACCAAAATCCCTCTCTTTATATGGATCATTATAATGATTAAAATTTTTATAATTTTTTATTAAGTTAAGTATGTTTGTAATATCTTTTGCTGATTCTATACCAATTTTTGGGCTTAAAATCACTTTGCCTTGATTCAAATCTCTTCTAAACTCATCATTTAATCTTGCTATTTCAAATATTTTATTTTTATTCATTATAAAGAATCTCCCTTGTTAGGGAGATTGTATGCGGCATTTTTGGAAAAGGCAGCAGGGAAAATAAAAAAACGTAATATTTTTACCGAGGCTAAGTTATAATCATTTGATTTATCAAGTCTTTACCTTCTGTAATCAGATTTGTAATTTCTATATCCTTGTGTTCTTTGGATAATTCTTCAAGTTTTTTAACCAAACTACCAATACATTTTACTGGTGCTGGTCTGTCTTTACAGATTACCATTCCAATATAATATTTGTTCTTATTTAGTGTTTTTGATAGTTCATATCTTGTTCTTATCACTCCTAAGTCTTTTGATAAAAAATCATAACATCTATTGATATATCGTTTACTCTTATCTTCTTTTTTTAAATTTTTTGAAAGTTCTTCAATGTTTTTCATAACTTGCTTAAATAGTTCTAACTTCATATATAATCCTTTGTTATTAATGTATTTATCTTCAAAAGATTACGAAAAGAAATCTTAATCTAAAATTTGCTTTAATTTTCTAATAAGAGAGATGATTGAAAGAATAGATTTATTTCTTTTTTGAGATATTCCAACTGCCATTTGTTTTGGATATCCTATCTTTCCCGTTTTAATTAAATTCCACGCAGGAAATGCCAAATTGATGAAATTTTTTCCAGAGAATTCTACAAACTGTTTGTTTATTATATCCCAGCCTTTTCTTTTGTTGTTTCCTGTTAGTGGGCTTCCACCAATAAAGTAAGTATAGTATTTTTTATTATCATCAGCATATAACCATTCAGTTTCATTCCATAGTTTCAATAAATCTCCAAGATATATATTAGTGCTTCCCATATACATCGCACATATACCAATACCTCTAATTTGAACGTTATAAAATTCAGGGGTATTAATGATGATTTCTTTGTTATTTAAGATTAGGTCGAGATGTTTGAATAAAAGTTCTAAATGCTGTTGTTTAGGTGTTTCAGCAATCACCACTTCATTTATTTTCATAATGTTCTCCATTTTAGTTCATTTCGTGCTGAACAAGTTGGTTAAATCCACACAGGAGCCTAACTCCTAAAATCACTATATTGTGATAATTAAATTTGTAAATGCTTTCATAAAAAAATTTTTTGAAATTGTTAAAATGTATTTTTGAAATCTTTTTAGATAAATAATTTTGAAAGGCAATTTTATATCAGAAATCACCTTTCAGTTTTGGTGTAAAGTTGAAATATAGAAATCAAGTAATATAGAAATCAAATAATGTAGAAATCAATGAATTATAAATTAATCGGCAACATATATTGGTGAGATTAAACTCCCTCATCAATATTGGAGTTTAAGCGAGAAATTCGCAGTTGCTGAACCTTAATCGTTATGGGAACTGAATGTTAAATAACTACTTTTCCCATAATTATTAAAGCACATAAAAAATAAGAAAATTAAAGGGATGATTTTATCATCTCTAATCCAACCATATTTAAAATAAAGGAACAAATATGATAAAGAAAACATTTGAAAATAGAATTACACAAGAATCAGAAAAAACCATCAGAGAATTAAAATCATTGTGGATTAAAATCTTGATAAGAGGAACACTTATAACACACCAGATGGATTATTCGCTTTAACATTAAACCCAAATATTAGCATTGATGCAATCCAATTAGAAAGAGATTTTAATTCAATATTATCACATTTTTATAAATGGAGATTGGGTTCAAAGTGGTTGAGTCTAAAAGGTGTTCAGAATTATTATAAAGGAATAATTGAAGAACAATCAAGCAAAAGAAATCATATACATATGATGATATTCCAACCTAATATAGAAGAATTATGTCTATTTGTTGGTTATATCAAAAAAATGTTTCAATCTATTTATGTCAAAGCATCTTTTGATATCAGTAAAGTTTATGATGTTGATGGATGGGAAAGTTATATTTCACCTTTCATAACAAAGAAGGATAAGTATGTAGCAAAAAGGAGAATAGAGGAACCAACAATCATTTGCAGTAATTTCTTTGAGAAATCATATAAATAATAATAGAACCAAAGGAGTTTATATGAAGGTAAAGTTTGAAGATAGTAATTATGTGCCACAAGTTAGAGAAATCATCAGAGATATTGCGAGTTTTAATCCAATATATGATGGATATGATTTTCATTCAGAAGAAGAACTAGGTAATTTATGTAGGTATTGTAGCGATAGCAACTATATTATCAGTAGAATAACAGTTGATAGTGTTAATGGGCAACCAGCAGATGATAGCCCTATTATAGGTGTTCTTTTGAATGAAAAATTAGCAGAAATTGAAAAAGTGTGCATCATAAATAATTTATTATCAAGTGGAGCAGATATCAATAAACAATGTAACATTGAAGGAAACACTCCATTGCTAATTGCTTGCCAGAGCGATGCAGGTCATTTGGTAGATTTTTTATTATCCAATGGAGCAAATCGCAGTATTCCTAATTACTTCGGATTAACCCCTGTTATGATTAGAGCATTTCGTGGAGATACATATCAAGTATGTGTTTTATTATCACAAGGAGCAACCCCAGATGAATATATTAGGCTATCAAAAAAAGGAATAAAGTGTTCAGTGATTGATTTTGCAAAAGAGGGAAATAATGATGAAATTGTAGATATTTTAATCAATCAAGGAAATGTTTTTATTCCTCGCCCACTAGTAACCCAAAGAGGCACCAAATAATTGGTGCCTCTTTGTTGCTTTATATTTTTAAAACCTTAAAATGAGATTGGATAATGTTTATGCAATATCTACTAGTTTCTCTTTTTCGTATTGTAATAAGTTACTATTTTCTAAAATTTTACTTTTATTTTCTTTTAACCAGTTTATTACCTCATCTTCATCTATGTCCTTAGGTATTCTATTATTTATTTTACTTATAGCAGATGAGGGTATACCATATTCCATTAGTAGAGATGTATTTTGTCCAAGGAAATCTTGTTCTAATGATGATGCTAAAGCAATATAATTTGCTTCTTTCATTTTATATTCATCAGCCACTAATTTCTGTATTTCATTAAATGTGGTTAACCATTTTGGCACTTTATACTGAAACCAGTGACTTATAACGTCAAAAATGTTCACAATTAATTTGTTTTTTGTTAAAGTTTTTTGTTGGTCATTCAAAACACTTTCTAGTAACATAAAGGAATGCCATCCCTTGTACATTGAAACACAGGTTGCAAGGTGTTTGGCTGATTTTATACAGTGATCTGGTCTATTTGTTTTCTGAAATGCATTCCAACAAATGTTAAAAACATATTCTAAACATACTTTTGTTGGAAATATAGGGTTCTCCCAATATATTAAACTTCTTTTTGATCTATCATCCATATCTTTTTTGAGTTGTTGATAAATTTTGTATTGCCCTTCAACAGACAACCCATTATGCCTAAAAGTCTTTTTACACTTATCGGATAAAGAGTTGATAAATTTGAACTCTTCACAATTTTTGTCTTTAATCATATCCTCTGGCAATTGTATCATTATTTCTTGAGAGAAAGGTTTATCTTGGTCAATAAAAGGGATATCCACATCTTTTACATCTTTATCAGAAATTTCGTGAAATACATAAAGATTTCCAACAAAGTGTTTCATCAATCTTCCCGCTCTGCCTCTTATGTTCTTGTAGTCAAACATACTTATTGGATTAGATCCTTTGTGATTCTTCATAATAACTATATTCTTAGCACTCGTATTAACACCCTCAATAATTGTTGATGTACACACAAGGTATTTTATATAACCATTATTAAAATAATCTATAATAGTGTTTGTGATGTGCTTGGGCAAAGATGCATTATGTATTCCTATGCCATATTTTAAAAAGTCGGGAAACTCCCATTCTTTCCATATGTTTTTTTCTGCCCATTCTATTAAACTAAGGTCTAATAATTTTTTCGGTTTTTGAATTTTTTCTTTTAGCACTCGTGCAACTTGAAAAGTCATATTCACAGAAGAACAATAAAAGATTGTTTGTTCTTCTGGATTTATGTTGTTGAGAGATTCAGTAACCTTTCCTTCTCTATCATTTACCTTATATGTTTTACCTTTTTTATCTTTAAGATGGAATGTATCAACATCAACTAAGGAATATTTTACATTCAAAAACTCTGCATTATATTTTTGCAAAAACTCCGAAGATACATTTTCTATAAAAGGTCCAATAAAATAAAACTGTGGTTTATGTTTATGTAATACGTTAAATACTGCGGAGTTTAATATATCTCTTCTATCTTCAAGGAAAGCATTACTTATTTTATAAAACTCATCAAGAACAAAGAAATCCAGTTTAGGAAAGTCATCATATTCTAATACCCGTTCAGCAGTAAAAATAAAAATGTTAGGTTGGTTACTTTTTTGCCTTTGAGTCGTTCTAATTACGATATTATAGTGGTCGGAATATTTTTTAAGATTTCTTCTCGTTTCTGCTATTAAGGCAAGAGTTGGTTGAATAATCAATATGTTTTCATATCTCTTACTTGCAACAATTTCTTCAATTAAAAAACTTTTCCCAAAACTGGTTGGCGCACTTACTAATAAATTCTTTTTATCATTAACAATGGTGTCAAAAAGTTGTTTTTGCTTTAAGTGGTAGTATTTATCGTTATGTTCAGAAGCAAAAGCCTCAAATTCTATTGAAGAATATAGAGATTTGTTATTATCTAATCCTTTTTGTTTAATATATGGATAAAAACCAGCCTTTCTGATTAAGTCGTACCAAATATCTTTACAATCATCTCTAACTTTTTCCCAATTGGACAGGACTCTAATAATTATTTTTCTTCCCTGGTCTTGCTCGTCTTTATCTGTACTTAGTAGTAAGGAACTTGCGAACCTTGCAAAATTGAATGTAGCATTAATGTCAATATCAACATTTGGATCATCAATGTTTTTGATAATGCTTTCAAATTTTTCCATATTCATCCTTCATTTTATCCAAGAATCTGCTTATTAATTCATCGTGATCAATTAATGGAAACAAGACAAAAACAATGTTGCCTAATTTACATTTATTTCTTTTCTTAAATGAATTATATACGTCCTCTAAGTGTTGATTTATTTCTTCAATAAATTCTTCTGTAACTTCTTTGTATTTTTTGCAAGTATCTGCCTTAAAAGCACAAAAAAGCACTAGCATTGTGTCATCAAAAACTGTATCTAAATGAGCGTTACTTTTTTGTGCCTTGATAATATCAGGCATAATTTTATTAAATTTCTCTCTTACTTCATCATAACTCTTAGATATATTTTTGGGTAATAGAGTATGATCTTCAATTTGCTCCGATATTATTACAAATTCTTTTTGTAAAAAACACGAATTATAATGTTCCTTTATATCATTTAATAGATCTGTGAGACCTGTCCCTGAATCTTTATGTAGCTTTGCTTCCCCCAAAACTAAATTCAAAATTCCATTGATTTCTTTTATGTGAACTATGTCAAACCCCTTTGCTGCATCTTCATCACTGGATTTGAAATGAACTTTTTGCACTAAGGGTAGTGTGCCAAAAAAGTCCCTAAGTATTATGTGTAGAAGTAGTTCTCCTACATCTCCAGTTCTTTTTAACTCATAATTCTTATCTTTTATCAGTCTGTTTATCGCTTTTTGAAAGGTAATCTTAATATTCTTGGCATCAAAAACACATCTTGAACAGCCATATACATATTCAATAAGTGCTTTCATCATAACATCAAGTAAACTATCCCAATCATACTGGTTGTTTATATAACCAACATAATAACTCTTAAAGTCTTTGAGTTTATGATTTTCTTTTATTATTATTTCTGAATTGAATATTGTCATTAATATAAAACCTTATTTTATCAGTATATTAAGATATTATAATTAAATAATCCAGAGAAAAACACAACCTAAATAAAAACAACCCCCAATAGTTGAATTGAGGGTTTGTTTTATTATGGCGTTTGTTGAGTTATAAATTTTGAAAGAGCCCTTTAAATGGGTGTTTTGTTGAATTGTCTATTTGTTCCAAGCGGAAACAACACCATATTGCGGAACACTTTTTTGATATACGATATCTTTCGTTGCTTTATCAAAAACGGTTAGGGTGAGTAGAAATGTATTATCACCATTTTGGGCTTGAATTGCAAAATGTTCAGTTAGAGGAATATCCACCCCAAAAGAGTTAGAGAATGATGATTGGTTTGCTTCAACGCTATTTAAGGTGAAGTATTTTCCATTTGTTCTAACCTCTATCATTGTATTATGAAGGCAAGGCATAATATTTAGGTGTTTTCCATTCATCCCGCAGGTTAAACGTGCCACAAAGCCTTCTTTCCCGTATTTGTTTGAACCCTCAGTTTGATTGAATAAATTGAATGCAATATTTCCTAAAAATAAGATGCCAAGACCAATCAACCATAATTTCTTTTTACTACTTTTCTGTTTTTGTTCTTCTTTTTTCATTTTTATAATCCTAAACTTCCATATTCTTTGATGATGACAAAATAACCCCAAATAATTTGCATATGAAATACAAAATTATAAGGGGAATAAATAACCAGATTGGTAATTTTTTGATTTTATCTATTAAGGTTTCAACTGGTTGTTCAAATTCTTCTTCGTTCATCGGTTCAATCCTTACTTATTAAATAAAAAACGACCTTTTTCATCATAAACTCTGATCGAACCGCAAGATTTTACGGCAACGGTTGTTGATGTAAATCCTACGAGTTCGCCAGATATGGTGCATAAAGTTCTGTTGTTGGCATCATACACATAAACCATACTGTTCTGTTGCTTTGCTAATGCTATCATTTTATCTTACTCCATTGGTTTTTAGTTGGGTTGCCAGATACTTGAAACAACTCTATTCCAAGCATCTGGTATAATCTCTTGATTCTTCTTATCATTATAGTTCTTGCTAATTGGGGAATTAGTATTTCCATTTTTAAGAAAGACCAAGATTTATTGCTTTCAAAACTCTTCAAATCTATGAATTTTAATTTCTTCTCGCCATTTTTAATCTGAACGACAAAATTTTTAAGGTTAAAATCATAAAAAAATAAATCGTGTTGAATTAAATTATATACAAAGAAATCCAATTCTGTTTTCAGTTCTTTATCCATTTTATATGAGCTAATCGGTTTTGATAATTCATCGTTATCATCTCGTAGCAATTCACAAACTAAACCTAACCCTTTATTCGTTTGAACAAGTTCATTTTCATATTCAACGATGAAATCACCCAAAATCGCTTGGATATATGGATAATATTTGATTTCTCTTTTTAGAATTCTGTAATCCTTACTACTACTCAAAACCTTGACACATTTACTCTTATCAAAGGGATGAATATAGCATTCTCTTACGGCCCCATTGCCTATACAATTTTCTAAAATTAACACTTAAAAACCTTCAAAAACGAAGGGTTTTATGATACACATTTTGATTTTTATTGCTTAACATAAAGAATACCAATGAATGCAATAATTTGCTTTACATTTTGCTCTGAATTTTATAGATTAAATCTATGTAATATATAAATGTTCCTTTATTTTCAACGTGTTAATTAGGTGTTTTTTATGCCCTTTTTGATAAATATTTTTATCAAAGGGGATGATATGATATATGGATACATAAGAGTGAGCACAGATAAGCAATCGGTTGAAAATCAACGATTTGAAATTGAAAATTTTGCAATCAAAAATGATATTAAAATTGATAGATGGATTGAAGAAACAATCTCATCTACCAAAGATTTAGATGAGCGAAAATTAGGAAAATTACTTAAAAAATTAAAAAAAGAGGATGTTTTAATAGCATCTGAATTATCAAGGTTAGGTAGAAATTTATTACAAGTGATGGGAATATTACATTTTTGCCTCAATAAAGATGTTCAGGTTTGGACAATCAAGGATAATTATAGATTAGGGGCTGATATTCAGAGTAAGGTTCTAGCATTTGCATTTGGGCTCTCTGCAGAGATTGAAAGAAACCTAATTTCTCAAAGAACAAAAGAAGCATTAGCCAGATTAAAATCTCAAGGGGTTAAACTTGGCAGACCTAAAAACAATGAACCGAATAAAACCAAATTAGATGGCAAAGAACTAAAAATTAGAGAACTTTTGGAAAAAGGTGTTCCTAAATCTCAAATCGCAAAATTAATGAATGTTGAACGAAACACATTATATCGATTTTTGAAAAAGATTGCTGTAGTTGAATAAAGGTGTTTCTTTAATGGCTTGAATAATCTTTTTATGAACTGGTTTTTGTTCTTCTTTATTGAACTTTACAACATTTGTTACATCTATTTAATAATACATTATAAAAATCGGGGTAAATCAGGAACCAAAAAGCAAATTCCTGGGGTTCTCTTTTCTTGTTGTGTTTTTTATGTGATATTCTTCTTACATCAGCAATGTCGCCGATGCTTAATATTGCATAAGGAGAAAAAAATGCAAAAAACAACAAATAAATTTAATTACACAATCATTAGAACAGCTGCCGATGAAGCAGCAATTGAACTTGAAAGTGTAAGAGGAAAAATCGTTTCAAACATTGAGTATAATATTGAAAGATATATCAATAATGATTGGAAATTTCCAAAATGCACTAATAAATTATTCGATGCAAACAAGCCATTGTTTACATTGAGAGCTAATCGTAAAAAACCTGTTCTGAAATTTCTTTTAGAAAGTAAGGATATAAAAACAGATGCACAAAAAGTTGATTTTCTAAAACACATTAAAGATGAAGTGGAAAACAAAATATTTGATGAAGATATTATTAATTTCATACAAGAAAAAGAATAGTAAATAACAGGGGCAATAAAATGCCCCTTTATTTTTGTATCTATATTCCAGCAATATCCCAAGAGGTGAGCATTCCCAATAATTTTCCATCCTGTTTGCCATTATTTGTAATAAAAATAGCCCCAAGCCGCTTTTCTTTATTTAATGAGTTTAGGAACATTTGTTTAGCCTTCCAGATAGGGTGGTTTGCCTTAACAAACAAAAAAATTTCGCTATTTTCACTTATATCAATATATGTTCTAAATTCTTCAAGATTTGTATTAGATGCCATTTTGTTATCAATCCAATTCTGTGCCATCTGCTTCATAAAGGTATATTCGCTGAACACACCTAATAGAATGTCATCTTTAACAACAGGTAAATGAGTAAAGCCATTTTCACTCATTAATTTTATCGCATCTAAAATGTTCTTTGTTTGATTGGAAGATACTATCTTGTCATATGGTATGGCAATCTCCATTACTTCTTTTATTAAGGTGTCATTTGTTAGTTTCATATGAGGAGGATTTTTTTGCATATATCTCTTTATATCAGCAAGTTTATACCCTTTTCTTTTACCTAAATCAATATATGGAAGTTCTTTGCTATTAGCACCTGCCCACGTTTCCATACTCTTATATGTGCTATCAATTATTCTTGCGGTATCAGTCCTTGATAAGTATTTTGTTTCATCATTTGCTTCTATGTAGTTATAGTTTATATTATGTGAATTTATGAAATAATTACTTATCTCTTCTTCAATTTTTTCAAGTTTCTTAACAAGGCTAAGAATGCCTGCATTTTTTGATAAATTCTTTAAATGGTCTATGCAGGTTTCAATGTTCTGTATGTTTTCATATCCGTCCATATTTATTTCATTCAAATTGCTTTTGTTGCCAATTGTTGCATCATCAAAATAAAAAGAGTTTAAGAAATTTGTGTGAATAAATGATGTTTCTTCTGCAAATGCTCTGCCAGAAAAATATGCAATTCCTTTGAATGTTGCTTTATCAAAAATCATCTTTGTTGGTCGTTGTAGGTTTTTTCCGTGATACTCTGGATTGTTCTGGCGACTTTCTCTGAAATCAAATATTCTATCAAAAAAAACATTTTTAAAATTGAGATTCTTTTTGAACTTACTATTTTTGAATTGAGAATATCCATTGAAAGTGCTGTTCTCAAAAGATGCATCTTTATTAAATGTTGTATTGGAAAAATCCGCTGATTTATAAAAAATACAATCTTTAAACTCTATTTCATTTTTAAAAACCATATCTGAAAAATTTGCGTTATCAAATGAACACTCTAAAAATGATATTGGCTTATTTCTTTTAATAAATTCTTTTGCCTTTGCTAAGTTGCCAGAAAAATCTCTATTTTTTAATTCTATTTTATTTGCGTTATCATCATATTCATCTTCAAAACTATTTTCATTCTGCATTGTTATTCTCCAAAACACACCTATTTTTGATAAATTATCAAAAATAGGTCAGATGTCCAGAAAATTGCCTTTTATCCACTTTTATTTGTAATCTTAATAAATGAATAAAAATTAAGATTATCCCTGTAATCCCTGGTTTTACTGGGCGGTCCGCAGCATTATGTGATTTGATTTTTTTATAATCTTAATACAGTATAGATTTAGTGATAAAGTTTAAGATTATGGAGAGTTATGCATGATTAATAGAGAATTTGTTGATGATAAAAAATTAAAAGATATTTTCACTTATATTTCGGGGATGAGGCATTGTGAAAAAATTAGAATGATGTTCTTGTGTTCTTTGAACGGAATGAGGGCTATTAACTTTTGCTGCTTGCAGATAAAAGATGTTTATACGCCAGATTTTAAGGTAAATGATGTTATATATCTTGGTGAAGATAAAAATAAGGGTAAAAACAAATGTTCTTATTACTTGAATAGCCAGATTAAAAAAGAATTTGCTGAATATTTGAAGTATCTACAAAGCATAAACAATGAAATTACACCTGAAACCTATTTGTTTGTTTCTCAAAAACTTAATAAACCATATAATAGAGTGAGCATTAGTGCTTTGTTTAGTTCAATTTACAAGAAGTTTAACATCAAAGGAGCATCTCACCTTGGTAGGCACTTGTTTGTTTCAAAGTTGGTTAATAGTGGAATTAATATCTGCTTAGTGCAAAAACTTGCAAACCATAAGAATATCTCAACAACACAAAGATATTTTAACTATGACCCTAAGATGCTTTCAAATGCTGTTGAGAATGTGAAGATATAAAAAATAAAGGTGAAAAATATTCAACTAATCTTGATATATTCAATATAAATATTGAATAGGCACAGCCCATATATCTTCACCTAATGGAACAATTTCATTTCCAGTATAAATTACAATACCTTTTTTGAATCTCTCTCCAACAACTTCTTTTAGAACATTAAGCCCCTTAATGTCATTTGTATTAACTGTTCCAGAAAGTTTCACCTCTATTCCAACGATATCTCCATTATGTTTTTCTAAAACAAAATCTACTTCCTTATTGTCAGATGTTCTGAAATGCGATACTTCTACATCTGATAATGCAGATGTATTTTTCATAATCTCTGTTGCAATAAAGTTTTCAAATAAATGTCCAAAAACACTTTTATCTTTTACATATATTTCTTCAATATCTCTTTTCATAATATATGTGAGCATATTTGTGTCAGTAAAAAATAATTTAGGAGATTTAGTAAATCTCTTGTTTATTTTATTTGGCTTTGCCCAAGGTTTAATTTCAAAAATCAAGAATGTATTGATGGCAGAAGCTTTATATTTGTCATAGGTTTTATTATCTAGTCCAATTTCGTTAGATACCTCTGTATTGTTTATTAAGCCAGCAGCTCTTTGTGATAATACACTTAACATCATTACAATTTTTTCTGGGTTTCTTATATCTGCAACAGTTTGAACATCTCGTTGCAGGATAGTCGTCAAATAGTCATCAAACCACTGATTTCTATTTATACTTTTATTTACTGCTATTTCAGGATAGGTTGAGTTTTTAATTAACTCAATAATATCTTTTTCTTTATATTTCCTATACCCTAGCTCTTCATTAAACAATTTTTCAATAAAGTTAACGTTTTCACTGCTTTGTTCAGCTGTTGAGAAAGGAAGTAAGGTTAATACTGACATTCTGCCTACAAGTGCATCTGATAGTTTTGGTAGTGCTAATAGATTCGCTGAACCTGTTAAAAGGTATAAGCAAGATGATTTCCCTTCTAATCTTTTTTCATCAATAGACATTTTTAGATAAGGGAAGATTTCAGGTGCCATCTGAACTTCATCAATGATGTTTAATTTATCTTGTGGTAGAGATTTCATAAAACTTACAGGGTCAGACTTAACGCTTGCCAATATTAGTGGAGAATCAAAGGTAATGTAATTGATTTCTTTTTTTGTCTTTATATTGTGAGTTAATGTAGATTTGCCTACTTGTCTTGGCCCATTAAGATATACAAGAGGTCTTGAACCAATTGTCTCTTCCAATAACTTAGCGATGTTTCTTTCCAAGTAACTCATATTAACCTCCTATTATATAGATAATAATCCTATAAAAACAAGGAATACTATCCTTAAAATACAAAATTATTGAGATTTAGTCAACAGAATTTTTATTTATTGGTATAATCAAGATACTCATTAAGTTTCTTGTATATAATATTTTTTGAATACTGTTCCATATATTCATAATCAGGTCTTCCAATCTTGTCTATAGGAAGCATAATATACTGTCTTAACATTCTTTTTTCATTAAACTTATACCCGTAGCTATATTTTTCTTTTTGTTTAAGAATGACTGATTTGAAGAAAATCAATACAAATTCATTGTCTGTATAGTTTAGCAAGTGAAATCTTTTTACATCATCAGAAAAAAGACAATCATATTTATGATAGAAATTTTCAACGACGCTTCCATTATAGTTTACACCTAAAACATTCTTGTCTAATGAAGAGTTTTTGCTAGACGTGAAGTTTGTGATACCATTATTTGAGTCTGATGAACCTATAAAAGGTACGTCCCCTTCTAGCATATCTTGCTTAGTTAGCCTTTTACCCGAAGATACTTTAAAAATATCCTCAATAAAAAATTCTTTCCATTTTTTTGCTTCTAAAGGCTCTATGGCTTTATATCTTATGTTTTTTAGTTTGTTCTTTGCATATTCAATATACTCTTGTTTCTTATCATTAATAACCTTTTTAGTGTAGTCTTCCATAAATTCATAATCAGGCTGGCTTTCACTATTTGTAGGTAATAATATTTTTTCTTTAGGAAATGTTGATATTTTTACAGGATTACCATAGTTATATTTTTTTAATGTGTAGTTGTTAAATATAGAACAAATAAACTTTGTATTAAATACATTATATTTTCGGTTTCTTAGTATAAGAATATTTTGACTTGTTGCAAAGTCATATTGTTGCCAAAAACTCATCATTTTAGTTGCAACCATACTTATTGTAATACAGTCTTTTTTTTCGCTTACTGTGGCATCAACAAAACCTTGAATAGCATTATTTGTTTCTTGCCTACCAATGAAAACTGTAGCACCTTTATTTAGTTTTCCATAGTCTAGACTTTTTGCAATGTTAACACTTTTAAAAAGGTCTTCGATTTTGAACTCTCTCCATTCTCTATCTGAAAGCTTCATTTTACTTATCCTCTTCAAATAGATATTTCCTACCTTGCATAATCATTGAAAATTCAAAAGATAGATAATCTCCTATGGTTTTATCAAAATCAGCATCTGTGGGGATTTCATCATTGAAATAATAAAAACTATGTAGCCATTCGTCATTTTCTTCAATTGTTGTTTTTACACAAAATCTAGTCTCTGCCTCTACTCTATTAAACCAAACATCAAGTAAATGTTGCTTTTTATCTTTTACCGCTTCTGTAGCGGTTAAGCCAATATGGGCTGACACTTTAAAGCCGTCATTTTCAAAGTTTATAAAATTGCATATTTTATCTTTATGATGTGGTTTTCCAGCAGTAAATACTGCAATACAAGGCATAACCCCAACACCATAGAAAGTATCTTTATTTAAGGTAATTACACCTTCTAGTGTATGGTTTTTAAGAATATTAGATTTTATAGTTTGTTCTTCTTTGGTTTTGCCTGTCATTGAAGATTGAGGCACAATTACAGCACACCTACCGCCTTTTACTAGAGAATCTAATAAATGTTCAACAAAGCACATTTCATATAGATGAGGATTCTTTTTAGAGCCTTGGCTATATGGTGGATTCATTAACCCAACCGTGCAGCTTTTAAGACCAATTTTTGAGGCTTTAGTTTCTAGAAAATCTTCGTTTAGTAAATTGCTTTTGCCGTCGCCTCTTAAAATCATATTAGTAGTTGCTATTGCAAACATATATGGCTGCAATTCAAAACCGTGTAATTGTTTTTCTTTTATATCACTTATTATATTTTCATTGTCAGTCTGCCTAAACATACTGTGCATTGCGGCAATTAAAAACCCAGCCGTTCCACAGCAAGGGTCAAGAATTACATCATCAGGCTTAATATCAACAAGGTCACAAAATAGTTCCGTTATATGTTTAGGAGTTAAAACTATGCCCAGTGTCTGCCCATCTCCACCACTGTAACTCATAAACTCTCCGTAGAATCTACCTAGATAATCTTCGGCTGTTTTAGTATATTTTATACATTTAAAAATTCTTTCATTTAAAAATTCTGCAAAATGTTTTAAAGGCGTTTTGCCTAATGTCTTATTTATCTCATTTAGTTTAACGGTGTCTTTAATAATTGAAAACTGAGATAGTATTTTATCTTTTTTTACTTCAGGTCTAACATTAACCCTTTTTAGATTTGACTCAATGGCTTCAAAAATCTTTTGCCCATCCGTTTTAATGTTGTCTCCATTTAGATTAGTTAGAGCAAAATTACCTTTTGCCCCTTCGTTTAAGGCTAAAAGAATACCAGAAACGATTAGCGGTTTATCAACATCTTTCAAACTACCATAATTTCTTAAATCTTCGTGAAGTTCTGCTGCATCTTTTAATATCTCTGCGGTCTCTTTTTCTACATCAGTGTTTTCTTTTAATACTTCGTGAGTGTAATATTCCATTATGTTTTTATTATTAAAGCTGATAAAAGATTCTACTTCTGGCAATTCTCTATAGTATTCTGTAGTATCAACAAATATTGGAGTTATTCTATGACGTTTTTTGTCACCAGAAATACCAAATGCAAGAATTTTTTTATATGTTGTGTTTTTTACTAGATGTTTAGCATAGAATAAAGCCCCATTTACTGCATAATTTGTAACATCTGTTGTTTTTTGAGATATTAACTCATCTTCAAATTTAACGTGCTTGGTTACATCGGCTTTATTTTCAATTACAATTATAAAATCTTTGACAACACCCACATATTCAGGGAAACCAACGTTTTTTGTTCCTCTTTTAGATGCTGTTTTTAATGCGTCATTTATTTCTTTTATTGTGCTACCTTGAGGTTCTAAAAAGATATCCGCTTCTTTTAATAAATCATAAACCCATAAATCTGTCATTGCTTCTTTTTTTGCCACGGCCAAACCCTCTATAAAAAATACCTTTTTAACATTATATAGTAATAATTGTTAATAAATATTATAAAGATTGATTGCAATTACATTATCTATACCAAACCACCTAGTGGCGGCATTTAGAACCTGTTGTGATGGCTTATGTGATACACTTTTTACACTAAGATGTTTAATACACTTCAAACCCAAGTAAAATAAGGGGGATAAAAATCACTCCTTGCCTTGACATCGTAGGGGTCAGAGGTTCGAGACCTCTCATACCCACCAATAAAACAAAGGACTTGCGAGGGACGCTCGTGAGTCCTTTAGTGTAGCCAGCAAACAATCAGCAAACAGGTGGGTTTATTTTTAATTATGCACTACAATCTTTGATATTAAATTATATTGACTCTCTTCTAGACGACGAGATAGTATACAGAAATACTTTATTTATTAACAAAGAGAATACTGATGACTGATACAAATCAAAAAGAAAAAAGCACAGATAAATCCAAAGTTTTTAGATTGCTGAGAGAAGAGGCAGCATCGCAGGATAAATTTTCTAATCGCACTCACAATCGTGTTGCAGAGGCTATTTTTCATTTTATGGAAGGCAATGAAGAGGCTGGAGTTACTATTGGGCTTGAAGGTGAATGGGGGAGCGGAAAATCAACGGTTCTTAAAATACTAAAGAATAAATTAGACTCTAATAAATATTGTTACTTTCATTTTGATGCGTGGGCTCACGAAGGAGATCCCTTAAGACGTAGAATAAGGTATTATAATTTTTGCCATCTAGAGCAGTATGTTCCAAAATGGAACTAACTGAATCTTTCTCTAGCTCACCATCTTTGAATATATTTCCAAGATGCTTTGTTATAGCTTGCCTCTTTGTTCCAAACAGATCGGCTATGTATTGCACAATAAATTACAATTCTGATAATAATTATAAACTTAAAAATAAATATTATGACAAAGGAAACAGAGTATAAACTCATTTATCGCGATCCTTGGGCTCGTATGGGTGGAGAATATTTTCTAAATGATGATTGGTATCCTTCTATGGAGGAATGTATCAAACATCTAAAAAGGAGTATCCGCAAAAAGGAAATGAAGTACCCCTCATATTATTACTTTCAAGAAAGAAAGTATATTATTGATGGAGGAGAAACATTCTTTGGTGCCACTAAAAAGCTTCCAAACAAATACTGGTTTGCAAAAAAGCGATTAACAAAAGAACAGGTTATCAAACTTAAACCTGAATGTGTATGGCCTAATATAATGGAAAGAGAAGGTTATGAAACTGTTATCCTACTTATAAATGGCATGATGGATAATGCAGAAGAACCGTGTATCTTTCTTAATAAAAACTTTGAGTCTATACAAATCTAAAAACAAAAGTCAAATTAGCAACCTCCGATATTAATATCGTGAGGTTGTTTTTTTATATAAAATATCAAAAACAGGTACGCCATAATTGAGCTAGGATGTTGGGATATAAAGTCTAAGGTTTGCAATGTCTCATTAATAAAAGTCCGATAAGTTGCTCAGGGATTGAGTTTTCGGGAATATACAAATCGGACTCTCTAGGGTCTAACCTTTCCAAAGCAAAATCGCCCCCATTGGGGCGATTTATAAAACTGGTGCCGCCGGCGAGAATCGGACTTGCGACCCCACCCTTACCAAGGGTGTGCTCTACCACTGAGCTACGGCGGCATATGTTTTGATATCTAATAATAATTAAAAAGTCTTCTTGTTTCAACAACAAAGAGCACGTTATGTGCTTGCCAGTTCCGTTTGTAACGTTTGCTTTGATAGCTTTCGCTAAGTCGCAAACTAACAAATCATCACCTTTCGTTGAAAACAATCATTCCTTTGATTGTTTTCCGCCTCAAGCCACTGAGCTACGGCGGCATAGATATAATTCTTATTAGACTTTATCTTGTTAGTGAAACATATAGAAGTCTTTAAATAAAATCAAGACTGTTTTATCTTATTCATATAAAATATTTAGTGAGGTTAGGAAATGACAGAGAAAGAAAAGAAAAAAGGTCCAAAAGAGATGCGATTCGAGCGAGAATCAAAAGCACTTTTGAAAAATGTTGCTAAACGCAAGAAACAGCTTGAAGAAAGACAAAAAAATCAGAAAAAACAGGAAAGTGAAAAAGAATAGACAAAAATAAAAATTTGTGATAAAGTGTTTTTCATGAGTTTATTATTAATCAATTAAATTAGAATGTTATGGAAAATCCTTTATTACCTTTGTTGATGCTAGGTCTTTTCCCTTTACTCTTAATTTTAGTTGTAAGTCTCTTTATTTTTATTTTTGTTCAAATTTTCAAAAATGAAATTAAAGATGAAGTGGCAAGGTTGAATAAGTTAGGATGCGGAAAATTCTCAATCAGAGAGTGTGACCTTTATAATTATTACCAACATTGGAAAGGTTGGTCAGGTTTGTCAGATACAAAAAAAGTGGAAATATTATCCCTTTTTAAAGGAAATTGAAAAAAAGACTGTTTGTGCTTAAAAGCCCAGACAGTCTTTTTTAGTGAGATGTTCTGGCAATGGTTAAAAAATCAACAGATTTTGCCCCTGCCTTGAGAAGCTCTTTTGCACATTCTTTCATGGTTGAACCTGTGGTGTAAACATCATCAACCAATAAAATTCTCTTTTCTTCTATCTTTTCAGGACGTTTCACTTGAAACACACCTTTAATGTTTTGATGACGTCTTTTTCCAGAAAATTCCACTTGCGGACGATTATTTTTACAGCGAATGACGGAAGAATAATCGATGCTTACATGACAAATTTTAGCCAAATGCTGTGCTAAAAGACCTGATTGATTATATCTTCTTTTTAACATTCGATTGTAATGCAAAGGAATTGGAATAATCACGTCAACCCCTTCTGAAAAAATATCTTCCCCCGCATTATTCATCATTCTTGCCAAATGTTTGGCATTTTCTGTCTTATCCATAAATTTAAGAGAAAGAATCATCTTCTTTGAAAAGTCATCATAAAGAAAAACAGAACGGAAAAGTCTGAAGAGAGGTTTCTTTTCTTTAAGACAAGCTCCGCAAAGTTTTACGTCTGAGGAATGTGCTTCAAAAGGCTGTCCACATTTCTCACAAAAAGGACGGCTGATGAAAGAAATTTGTGAGAAACATTCCTCACATAGTCCATCTTGGTCATTTAGGATTTTCCCACAATTAATGCAGCGAGGTGGGAGGATGAAATTGATGAATTTTTCAAAGAAAGGAATCATTATTTGACAAGATTAAGAAGTTCATGGTGTAAGTCATTAATACGGTCAATGGTGACAATGCCTGCTTTACTCATGCTATTTTTCTTATCTTGTGCAGAAATATGTCCTTTAGTGATGATGTCACCCGCATAACCCACATTAGTCATATAAGGTACACTTCTTCCAGCAACGAAGCCGATGATGGGTTTTTTCTTTTTTAGACTTTGATAATATTCAGAAAGCTCTTCTTCGTAAGTGCCTCCTAACGTACCAATAATAACAATAGCTTTGGTTTCGTCATCATGAATGAATTTTTCTACACTTGTGGTGAAGTCCGAGCCAATAACCATATCATCACCCAAACCAATAACCGTAGATTGTCCCATTTTTGCACGATTAATTTCAATCACGGCTTCATAAGTCAAAGTTGAGGAGCGAGAAATAACCCCAATATGTCCTTTGTTGTGAATGTTTTCAGGGAAAATGCCGAGACGTGCTTCATTTGGCGTAATTACCCCTGGCGTGTTTGGACCAATAAGGGTTGTTTTGCTTCCTTTGAGCATTTCTCTAATTCTAATCATATCACTAATTGGAATGTTATCTGAAATGCAAACCAAGAGTTCAAGCTCTGCTTCAATGGCTTCGCGGGCAGCATCAACAACAAACTTTGCGGGCACGAACAAAATGGAAGCAGTGGCTTTGGTTTCCTTAACAGCTTCCGAAACTTTGTTAAAAACGGGAACGCCAAGAAATTCTGTTCCACCTTTATTTGGGGTGACACCGCCGACAATGTTTGTGCCATATTCAATGGAACGTCTGGTGTGGAAAGATGCCTGATTACCAGTGATTCCTTGAACAATGACTTTTGTATCTTTATTAGCGAGAATAGACATTAATCATTCTCCTTCATAATTTTAATGAGGTTATCGACAGAGCCAAGCATATCTTCAGAAATCTCCATTGGAAGCTTAGATTTTTCCAAAATTTCTTTGGCATATTCTTTATTCACACCTTCAAAACGAACCACCAGCGGAGAATTAAGCCCAACTTCTGAGGTGGCAGAAACAATTCCGTCAGCGATGAGGTTGCAACGTACAAATCCCCCAAGAATGTTGATTAAAATGCCTTCAACTTTTGGGTTGGTCATAATGATTTTAACGCCAGCAGCAATTTTATCTTTATCAACACCACCCTTAACGTTTAAGGCACAAGCCGCATCAAACCCTTGTTGTTGAAGGAGGTCAATTAAGGCAAGGGAAATGCCGTCACCATTTACAATCAGCCCAACACTGCCATCAAATTCTTCATAATCAAAGCCATATTTTGAGGCTTTGAGGTTTCTTTCAATATATTCACCTTCATCTTTCAACACTTTAATATCGTCATGGCGATAAAGAGAAGCATCATCAAAAGACATTTTGGCATCGAGGGCAATAATTTCACCAGATTTTGTTAGCCCTGCTGGGTTAATTTCAATTAGGGTAGCATCATATTGAATGAATGCCTTGTGAATGCCATTGATGAACTTTTTGAGGTTTTTAAAAGCATTGCTTGGCAATTCAAGAAAGTTTAAAACTTGTCGAACCTGAGCAACATTTGGACCTTGATCCAAGCTCAGTTTAATTTTGAGAATTTTTTCAGGATTATTAAGGGTAACCTTGATGATGTCGTCATCTTCTGTTTTGCCAACCAAAAGGGTCACCGCTGGTTCCATTCTATCAATGACCATGCCAGCATAAAACAAGTTCTTCACTTTGGTATAAGCTTCAACATAAATCTTATTGACGATTTTGCCCTTAGGACCTGTTTGAATGGTAACAAGCGTGTTGCCAAACATTTTTTCAGATTCCTTAATGAGTTCTCTTTTAGATTCAACTTTTCTGATTCCGCCTTTTTTACCCGCCTCATTTTCAATGAAATAACCATTATTGCGGGCACCAGAATGAATTTGAGACTTGAGCATCCATGGGCCACGAGGCGCAATTTCATCAGCAATTTTTTTAGCACTTGCGGGTGTGTAGGCAATCGCCCCTTTAGGGATTGTTATGTCATATTGGCTTAAAATCTTTTTTGCCTGATATTCATGAATGTTCATTTTGTTCTTCTCACCCTTTGAGGTTTTTGGCGTAATATTTAATTTTTTCAATCATTGAAAAAAGGCCATTGCGACGGCTTGGGCTTAAATTTTCTTGCAAGCCAAGAGAGGTAAAAATAGTTTCTCCATTAATCTTTTCAATCTCTTGAGACGTCTTTCCTGAAAAAATCATCAATACAATGCTCAACAATCCTTTCACAATGGCGGCATCACTATCGCCCTGAAAGAAGAGTTTGTTCTCCTGAACTGTTGGCACGAGCCAAACCTGAGAAGAACAGCCTTGAACTTTCCATTCTTCTGTTCTGAGCTTTTCTTCAAAGATTGGAAGTTTTGAGCCTAAGTCGATGATATAGCGATATTTATCTTCCCAGTCTTCAAGAAGTTCAAAGTTATCTGATAATTCTTCAAGAGTCATTTTAATTTCTCATTTAAAAACATATTTTATAAATGACAAATTAAAGGAACATGCTATATTTGTCAAACATCAAAGGGGGCTATAAACAGATTTATGAAAGTGCATGAGAAAATGAAAATAGGGGTTTTCGATTCAGGCTTAGGCGGGCTGATTATCACAAAATCTTTTGTTAAGAGATTAGGAAAATATGACTATCTCTATCTTGGTGATACCAAAAATTTGCCTTATGGAGAGAAATCTGCTCGAGAAGTTTTAGATTATACGATTGAGGCAATTAAATTTCTCATCAAGAACGATTGTAAACTTATAATCATCGCTTGCAATACGGCTTCTTCCATTGCTCTCAGATATTTGCAACGGGTTTTTATTCCAGATTATGCGCCTGAGGTTAAAGTTTTAGGGGTCGTTGTGCCAACGGTTGAAGAGGCAATTGCCTGTTCTTCAAAAACAATTGGGGTGATTGCGACCAACTCAACCATTCAGTCGCACATTTATGAAGTTGAAATCAAAAAAATAAATCCAACAGTTGACGTTAAAGAACTAGCAACACCAGAATTTGTTCCTGCCATTGAAAGCAATGACTTTGCGTTGGCAGAAACCTATGCAAAGCAATATGCCCGAGAAATGACGGAGGTTGATAGTCTGATTTTAGGGTGCACCCACTATCCACTTTTGAAAAAGTTTTTTGAAAAAGAACTCCCTAACGTTCACCTCATTTCTCAAGCAGATTTTATGGGCGAGAAATTGGCAAAATATCTCAATAGACACCCCGAAATCGAAAGCGTTTTGTCAAAAGCTGGTAAAAGAGAATTTGTGGTTACGAAACTCAATCAACATTACTCTGAAGTGGCAAAGAAACTTTTTGAAGAAATTTCCATAAAAGAAATTAATTTTCTCTAATTTATTATTGAAATCTTAAAGCTCTGATGATATCATCCAAATTAAATTAATAACCTAATATATATTTTCGGAATAATAAATGGCTAAAAATCCAAAGACTAAAGATTGGAACGAACTTGATGTGTTGAAAAAAGCAAATCAGGTTAATGAAACTTTTGTTATTAATAAAATTGATAAAATTGGACAGGTTTTTCAAAGCAGGCTTCTGACAGAACTTATGGCAAATTCTTTGCGCATTAAAGAAATGGCAAAAACAGATCCATATGTTTATAATATTGAGAGAAACACTCGCTTTGGCGGAATTGTTGGGTTGCATTGTGTGGCTGCTCAAGAACAAATTTATAATAAAGTTAGTCAAGAACTTGGATTAGATTTTGGCATTATTCCCGAAAAAGCTTGCGGATGCGTGCCTCTCAAAAATCATTTGTTTGAAAATTATTCAACAGGAGATTTTGAAGAATGTTCAAAAGAACTCACCGTTCACAAAACTGCAAAAGATTTGGAAGTTGAAAAAAATAAAGAAGTTGCGATTAAGTTAAATAAATATGCAACGCAATTTGCGCAAGCAAATGGCAAAGAGCTAACAACTCAAGAAAAAAATAAGGAAAAGCATCGCTTACAAAAAGCTTTTTTGTCAAGCAATGTCTTATCAAGTGATATTACTTCAGGAAGTTTGATGCTGATTCGCTCACCAACCAACAGTGCAAGCGGACTTCATTCTGTTTTTTATGTTGGTGAAGATGAACAAGGCAAAGCAAAACACGTTTCTTTCAATTACGAAGGATTGTTTAGTCTCTTTAAAAGAAGAAAGAAAAAGATTTCGCTTTATGTTTTTGATATGCCAAGAATCACAATGGTTAGTATGAAAAAGCAGGCGGATACTTTTGCAAAAATGGAAAAGGTTGACATTATTAAGCACTTGCAAAGTGCTCCTGAAAATTCCTTCAAATTTTCTTTGGAAAAATTGGATAAACAAACCTTGTCTAATTTTGCCATTTCTCAATATTTCTCAGGCTTGGAAGCTAAAGCTCGCCAAAAACCTCAAGAATGGGAAATGAAGAATGTTGTTTATCGTCGAAACGTTGAACCAAATAAAGAAGGCGTGACAAAAATCACCCTTGGTCACTATTTGGGTAAAACAAAACTAGGTAGATAAATAAGGCAAAAGGGGAAATTAAAAAATTTCCATCATCATTTTAGCGTCTTCGCTTAAGCGTTCAAAGCTCCAAGCTGGTTCCCAAACAACTTTCACCTCAATTTTGCCTGTGCCTTCAATAGTAGCAATTGCGTCAGCCGCTTGTTGTGGTAAAACACCAGCAACAGGACACATTGGTGAGGTGACTGTCATATCAACTGAAATGTCACCATTTTCCTCGTTTTGGCGAATGTCATAAACTAGCCCTAAATCATAAATATTAATCATAATTTCAGGATCTTCAACGGTTTTAAGCGCATTGATGATTAGGTCTTTTTCCGCAGTTTTTGTCCCTTGTGGAAGTTCTTTTCCCGCATAGGCAATATAGTCTTTTTTCAAGCTTTCCATATCAAGCGCTTCATCTTGAAACTCAAACGCTTGCATTAAAGATCTTTCATTTTCATCAAGTTCAGACATCTTTTTTCTCCTCAAAATTTAACTTGCTGCCAAAATTAATGCAATTACGGAAGCAACAAGCAATAATGTAACCTTAAAATTCATTTTTTTATAGGCTTTTGTTTTATTTATCAAAGCATATCCCGAATTAATGACAGAAATCCAAATCGGAGCCAGATAAACAATTGCCACAACGTAAGCTGGATTAGGGGATAAGCCCATTGCATAGCCTTTAAAAACGACCAAACCGATTATGAAAAAGATAACGGCAAAGCCCTTCTGAATATTTTTCAATTTATAAATTTCATGTAAATCTCTTCTTTTTTGAACATATTTGAAAAGGCTGTAAATTCCTGAAAAAAGACCAGAAAACATTGTGTAGTAAAAAACAGCGACCAAAGGAGAACTGCTTCCCAAATCCATAATCAATTTATTGTTCGTGTCTAATAGTCCAGCGATGATAATGCAAGGCAAGAGATAGAGGAGTGCTTTTTTGCTGGTCTGACCATTTCTTAGAGCAATAACAGAAAAACAAATTCCAAAGAGGCTTAAAAAGATAATTGTAAAATGAAATGGGTTTGCCAATAAATCAAACATTTGTTGAGGCTTTGCGACAAACCAAGCCAAGAAAGTAACAGCAAGACTCAAAGGTTGAGCAACGCTTGTCGCCTCAGCTCCAAACACTTTTGCTGAACGGAAAAAACGATTGTCAATATAACCAATGAAAAGACCGTTAACGGCTGTCAGAAGATAAAAATGCCAACCCAAACTTGGTGCTAAGCTAAAGGCAAAAGGGAGCATAATGAGGAAAACACCAAGCCCTCTATAAATCATCAGAAGCGGAGCAGGGAGTTTGAAAACTTGGTTGCAATAAATATATGTTGCAAGAAAAAAACTGGCGATAAAAGCATAGAGCCACCATAGAGTCATTTTTATTTGTCCTTAATTTAGAAAAAAGTTTTTGCTTTAAGAAGTGCTTTAACAAGTGTGTCAATGTCTTCTTTTGTTGAATATAAACCAATTGAAGCACGCATCACCGACTCATATCCCATGCGTTTAACCAGAGGATATGAACAATGATGTCCCACTCTGACGGAAACACCTTCTTTGTTCAAGATGAAAGCAACATCTTGTGGGTGAATGTCTTGAAGAATAAAAGAAAACACCCCCCCTTTATTTGGAGCTGTGCCAATTTGTACCAAGCCCCCAATTTCGCTCAAACGTTGGGTTGCATAAGTTGTGAGTTCTTGCTCATGTTGCATAATCTTTTCGAGCCCAAGAGCTTGCATATATTTTAAAGCTTCCGCCAAGCCGATTGCTTCAACAATGGCTGGTGTGCCTGCTTCAAAGCGGGCAGGGGGCAGGGCATAAGTCGTGTTTTGATAAGTCACAACATCAACCATATCTCCACCAAATTGATAAGGAGGCATTTCTTTTAAAAGGTCATATTTACCATAAAGGACACCAATGCCTGTCGGACCATAAGTTTTGTGTCCTGAAAAGGCAAGAAAATCGCAGTCCAACTTCTGAACATCAATTTGATGATGAACAGCAAATTGACAAGCATCGACTAAAACTTTTGCCCCAACTTGATGTGCTTTTTTGCAAATTTTTTGAATTGGAAAAATCGTGCCTAAAACATTAGACATTGCTGTCACGGCAACAAGCTTGGTTTTTGGTGTTAGGTGTTTTAAAAAGGCTTCTTCGGAAAAATCTCCATTATCAGCAATTTTAAAAATTTTCAACGTAAAGCCAACTTCATCACGAAGCGCTTGCCAAGGTACAAGGTTGGCATGATGTTCAGCTTCTGAAATTAAAACTTCATCATTAGCTTTCAAAAATCTTTTGCCCCAAGTTGAAGCAACTAAGTTAATGGATTCAGTGGCATTTCTGGTGAAGATAATTTCTTTTGAAGAAGCTGCATTGACAAAGGTTTGAACAGTTTTTCTGGCTTCTTCATATTTTGAGGTTGTTTCTTCTGAAAGGAAATATGCCCCTCTGTGGACGTTTGCATAAGTTTCAAGATAGGCTTTTTTCATTGCTTCAAGAACAATCAACGGCTTCTGAGCAGAAGCCGCGGTGTCTAAAAAACAATTTTCTTTTCCATTAATTCTTTGAGAGAAAATCGGAAAATCTAATCTAACTTTTTGCGTATCAAACATTTCTCATCTAACCAATTTTTAATGAAATTATAGATTTGTGTTTTGGCGTCAGCACAATGAACATTATTACATTCTTCAACGATTTTAACTGTGGCGTTTTTCATCACTCTTTTCAAACGTTTGTCTTGCCCGAGTTCACGAGCTTCCTCATTTTCAGCAGAAATAATGAGCGTTGGAATGGTGATTCTCTTTGCCACATTTAAAACATCATAGCTTTCAACATCATCATGCAGGCTGATGTGTAAATTGAGTCCTTTGGTATGATAAAAATCATTCTTACGCCATTCATCAATATCTGCTCCGTCATAAAACGTTTCAAATTGAGGGCGAGGTGCAGTGAGAATTAAAAATTTATATTGCTTATTTTTTTCAGCTTCCAAAATTGCTAAAGCAGAACCATATTCAGAGCCAAAAAGTGAAATTTTATCCAAGCTAACCCAGAGCTGATTTTTGATAAAGTCAACAGCAGCACGAACATCTTCTAAGCCAGTTGAAATCGTTGCAAAAGAGATGTCGCCATCACTTTCCCCGCGACCTTGATAGTCAAAACGGAAAACAGCTAACCCAAAAGATTTAAAAGTCTCAGCAAGAAATTCTTGTTTGGCTGAATATTTATAGGAATTAAAACTACCAAGGATGATGACAACACCTTGATTTGTTTTGCTCTCATCTCTATCGATAATTCCCGCAAGTTCTTTACCGCTCGCATTTGTGAAATAGACTTTTTCCTGCATATGTTAAATCCTGTTCTTTATCCAATCTTTGATGTCATTATTATATATTTTATTTATTACGTCATCTAAATATGCATCTATTAACATTTGTTTTGCATCTTTTTCATTTATACCACGAGATTGCATATAAAACAACTGCATTTCATCCAAAACACCCGTGGCAGCCCCATGTGTGCAGCGCACATCATCAGCAAAAATTTCCAGTTCCGGTTTGCAATCAATTTCGGCAGTGTCAGAAAGCAACAAAGCGCGGTGAAGTTGGTTGCCTTCAACTTTAACACAATCTTTGGCAATGTGAATCTTTCCTTGGAAAACGCCTTTAGCATTTCCGCCGACAACACCTTTAACCAGTTGGTCAGAAAATGTGTGAGGGGCAAGGTGCTTCACATAAGTTGTGTTATCAATGGTTGCCCAGCCATTCATTAAATAAGCACAATTCATATTTGCTTGGGCACTTTCTTCACTTAACAAAATTTTGCTTTCGTTTCTGGCTAAGTTCCCCCCTTTTTGTATGCAACACGCATCATAATGGGCATTGCGACCAACATTGACCAAATTAAGGGCAAGATGACAAGCCTTAAAAGCTTCTTCTTGAACTTTATAATGATGTAAAATAGCGTTTTGTTGCAAGTGAATTTCACTCACAATATTACAGAAATAACGAGATTTCTCTTCTCCCTGATAAGCATAATGCTCCAAGATTTCAGCAGAAGCATTTTCCTCCAAAACAATTAAATGTCGAAGATTATAGAAAAAGTTTTCTTCTCCAGAGGCCGTTTTATTAACCAAAACCAGTGGTTTGTCCAAATGCGTGTTCTTCTTAATGGTTAAGAAGATGCCGTTTTCCAAAAAAGCAGTGTTTAAGGCTGCAAAAGGATATTTTGATAATTTGAGCAAGCTGCCAATTTTCTCTCTTGCTTCCAAAATAGAGCAAAGACTTACATTTTTTGGTAAATCTTGTGGCGCTTTTTCTAATTTACCATTGAAAAATTCAATTTTATAAGCAGGAAAGCCAAGGTCAACGTCAAAAGATTGAACCTGTTTAGGAGCGTTGATTGTGAAGTCATCTGCAAAAAGGTCACGAGGTTTGGTATATTTCCAAATTTCTGTTTTCGGTTGAGGAAGTCCAACAGAGCGGAACGTTTTCAAGGCTTCCGTTCTTAGGTTTTCCAGCCAAAGGTCATCTTTTTTTGGGGATTCAATGTCAAGCAGTTTTGTCATTCTTCTACTCAGCTTCTTTCACAAAATTCGCATAGCCTTTTTCTTCTAACTCAAGCGCAAGTTCTTTCTTGCCAGATTTAATGATTTTACCATTAGCAAAAATATGCACGAAGTCTGGCTCAATATAGTTCAAAAGGCGTTGATAGTGGGTGATGATGAGCAAACTTCTCTTGCTGTCTCTCAAGGAATTAACACCATCGGAAACAGTCTTCATTGCATCAATGTCCAACCCTGAATCTGCTTCATCAAGAATGGCTAAATCTGGCTTCAAAACGCACATTTGTAGGGTTTCCATTTTCTTTTTTTCGCCCCCTGAAAAGCCCACATTAACGTGTCTTTTCAGCATTTCATTGTCCACACCCAAAACTTTGCCATCTTCACGAAGTTGTTTGATAAATTCCATGGTGTCAAGTTCAGGCAAATTTTGATATTTGCGTTTTGCATTAACGGCGTGTTTCAGAAAAGCTGTAGTTGGAACCCCTGGGATTTCAACAGGATATTGCATGGAAAGGAAAAGCCCTTCGCAAGCACGTTCACTCACCTCAAGGTCTAGCAAATCTTTGCCCTTAAATTTAATGCTTCCTTTTGTTACCTCATATCCTTCACGTCCTGTCAGAACATATGATAAAGTCGACTTTCCAGCACCGTTCGGACCCATAATGGCATGAACTTCGCCTTCATTAATGGTCAAATTAAACCCTTTAATGATTTCTTTGTCACCAACGGCAGCGTGTAGGTCTTCAATTTCTAATAAAACACTCATTTTTCTCTTTCTTCTTGTTATTTTTTATGATTCTCGTCCCACTCATCAAGTCTGCCGACCAAACGGTTGAGTTTGAAGTCGATTCTTTTCTGAACTTCTTCACTAATATCGTAACAAAGTTCAACTTGTCTGAGCATGATGTTGACATCAGCACATTCATCGATGATTTTTTCGATGTTATCTTTGCCCCGATTAATGTTTTTCAAGAGTTCAATTTGAAGTTCAGACATTTCTTCAAAAACCATAGACATCTGAGCAGTTTTGCCCCAAGTGTCTAATGCTCTTTTACAAATTTTTTCATCAATTTTCATTATCCCACGCTTCCTTCCAAGCTAATGTTAATTAATTTTGCTGCTTCAATGGCAAATTCCATTGGCAAATGTTGCATCACTTCTTTGCAGAAACCATTCACAATCAAGCTCACTGCAGTTTCTTCATCAATGCCTCTTTGCAGGCAATAGAAAAGTTGCTCTTCGCTAATTTTTGAAGTGGTTGCTTCATGTTCAATGATGGCAGAATTATTCCTGTTTTCAATATATGGAATGGTGTGTGAACCACAATTTTTTCCAATTAAAAGACTGTCGCATTGCGAATAGTTTCTGGCTTTTTGTGCCGTTGGTAAAATCTTGACCAAGCCTCGATAAGTTTGGTTTGAGAAACCAGCGGAAATGCCTTTGGAGATGATTTTTGAACTTGTGTTCTTGCCAATGTGAATCATCTTTGTACCCGTATCAGCTTGTTGTAGATTGTTCGTGATGGCAACAGAATAAAACTCTCCAACGGAATTGTCGCCTTGCAAAATACAAGATGGATATTTCCATGTCACGGCAGAACCTGTTTCCACCTGTGTCCAAGAAACTTTAGCATTCACGCCACGGCAAGCGGCTCTCTTCGTCACAAAATTATAAACCCCGCCTTTGCCCTCTTTATCCCCTGGATACCAGTTTTGAACGGTGGAATATTTCACTTCTGCATGATTAAGCACAACAATTTCTACAATGGCGGCATGAAGCTGATTCTCATCTCTCTGTGGTGCAGTGCAACCCTCTAAATAACTCACATAACTATCATCTTCAGCAATAATCAGCGTTCTTTCAAATTGCCCAGTGTTTTTTGCATTGATTCGGAAATAAGTTGAAAGCTCCATTGGACATTTCACCCCTTTAGGGATGTAAACAAAAGAGCCGTCTGTGAAAACCGCACTATTCAAACAGCCAAAGAAATTGTCTGTGTAAGGCACAACAGAACCCAGATATTTTCTGACCAAATCAGAATGCTCTTTAATGGCCTCCGAAATTGATCCGAAAATAACACCTTTTTCTGCAAGTTTTGCCTTATAAGTTGTGGCAACGGAAACACTATCAAAAACGGCATCCACAGCAACCACCCCAGCAAGAGCTTCTTGCTCTTTCAAAGGAATTCCAAGTTTTTCATAAGTTTTCAAAATTTCAGGGTCGACTTCGTCCAAGCTTTTTGGTGAAATTTTTTGCTTGGGCGCTGAATAGTAATAAAGGTCTTGATAGTCAATTTTATCATAATCAACTTTTGCCCAAGTTGGCTCTTTCATTGTTTTCCAGTGTTGAAATGCTTTTAAGCGAAACTCTAAAAGCCACTCGGGTTCTTCTTTTTTGTTTGAGATAAGACGAATGATGTCTTCATTAAGACCTTTGGGAGCGGTTTCCATTTCAATTTCGGTTGAAAAGCCATATTTATATTTGTCGCCGCTGGAATCTTCAATTTCAGGTGTTATGACCTTATTCATTTTTCGTTCTTAACCTTGCATATTCACTAATGATAAAAATTATCAAATTCTATTGTCTATTATATATAGCGACATTTTTGCTTAAAATCTAGTCAATTTTATCAAAGACTTCTGCCTTTTTTGAAATTTGGTGAATAAGGAGGAATATTATTAGCTGTTGACGTCTTGTTAAGACTGTTTAGCATTTTTTGAAATTTTTTCCGACTAAAGATGACATTTGTGTCAGTCAAAGTGTCAAGAGAACCCGTGATTCGTTTTTTTTCTTCATCAGAAAAAGAAGTCTTTTCAAGGATTCCTTCAATATATGTGAACATTTTTTCATAAAGCTTAGCTGGCTCACAGTTGTTCATCTTTGGATGATATAATTTTTCATAGTTTCGTGTCTTTTTCACGAGGGCTTTAATGAAAGATTCGTTGTTGATGTCGTGGCTTTCTAAAAATTTATTCATGTTTTTATGCAATTCCACAGGAAGATTTACGGTTTCTGATGCAATAAGCGTTGAGGCTAAAAACAAGTCTTTCACCTCAAGGTTTTGATTGATAAGTGGGCTATTATCTACGGTTTGCAAAAATCTACCAAAAGATTTTAACTCTTTTGAGGTAATGTCATTTGTTTTATGCAAGCGAGAAAGCTTGTTCTCCATATTCATTCTGATATCATCTGCCAAAGCAGTAGCTTCATGGGGAGCCATTTTGCTTTCATATAGAGCCGTCTTGATGAGATAAGCAAAATGTTTGTCAAAAAGATTAACATAGACTCTATTTCCTGTCTCGTCTTCAATGAGACCAGTGTGGTTAAAAATTTGTCGGGTGGCGTGATAAAACTTTGAATCTCTTAAAGATTTTGCCATTGTGTTAAAGAAATCTGGTTTATAAGTTTCATCAAATTGTGCCACAATTGGCAAGCTAGCAAGAGCAGAAGCACCAAGAGAATCATCTTGCTTATGTTTTGCCAAAAGAGGAACGATGAATTCTGGATATCTCGTGGAAATATCAATGAAATCTTGTGCACATGTCACAAAATGCTTTTGATTTTTCATCTTTTCAAGCATCTCAACAATTTCATTCTTTAGTTCAGGGAAATCTACGCCTAACGCAATTAAGTCTAAAGCCACGTTGCGAACAGTTGTTGGCGTTTGTTGTTCAGGCTCTTCAGTTCCTTTAATTGTTTTTTGCAAGAAAAGGATGCAAGCTTCTGTTTCCTCATTGCTTAAATCAATTTCAAAAAGATTTTTATTTTCTTCTTTATCTCTAAGAAATTCATGGAGCAGTTTTTGGTTGCCAATTTTTCTAGTCTTAACATTCTTTTCAATGGTAGACATAAAGTCCAGAGTTTCATCAATGATTTGTGAGTTGCCTGTGTGGGCATTGAGATAGAAATGAACGAAAGCCTTTGATTGTTCATCAAAAGAATGTCTAAGAGCATATTCCTGTACTTCAGAAAGGATTTCCGAACTTTGACAAGAAACCAATAGTTGATTACTCAAGCGAGCAAAGTCTTCTTCAGGAAGATTTTTGCTTTGAGCAGCCTCCAAAAGAGGAATTATCAAAGTTTTATCATCTAAGCTTTGTGAATCTCTTAAAATTTCAACACAACTTTCAGCAAACGCTGGTTTATGAGTGATGAGTTGCAATAATGTTTTTGGTTGTGATGCAAGCACATCAGAGGTTAAAGAAAGATTTTTTAACACCAAATTAAAATCTTTCGTTGTTTTAGAATCAGAATCTACAAAATCTCTGATGAAAAAAAGGATTTCTTTTTGGTGAAAAGAGCTGAATCTATCATCAAAGAAATCTTGAATGTTACCCTCTTTTGCTAAAATAGCGTCAATGGCTTGTTTGCTATTAGGGCTTAGAGCTGAAGAATCTTTATAATACATGGTTATCTCGATTTCTTATTTTGAGTTTTATAAATTACAAGTGGTGAATTTTTTGGCTTCTCAAGTTTTGAAAGAAGCATTTCGTGCTTTTCAATGTCAAAGTCGTTTTTGTTTGCATTGAGTTTCTTTAAAGATAAGGCGATTTTTCTTTGTTCTGTATCTGTTAAAGGTGCTTTTTTAATGATGTTTTTTGTGAGATTGAGAATTTTATCATAAACCTCATAAGGGGTAACAAAGTCATTAATGTCATTTTCTTTGTCATATTCTTTTTCATATTTAATTGCCTTATCTACGCTAAAACGAATATAGTCTGTGATGCTCATTTTATCTGCATTTTCTGAGATAAGATGTTCAATTTTAAGCATGGATTCTTTTGGCAAATCTGAACCACGACTCAAAATATAGAGATGTGACATATATTTGGAAAGAAACTTCTTATCTTTTTGTAAAAGCGGGCTATTTACAGCCATTTCAAGAAAGTCATTGAAAATTTGGGTTTTTTCTTTATCAAATTCAGGCATATCCTCATCAATGTAACCGCTTGCTGAACCGGCATTTCCACTATAATTGTTGTTATCAGTGTTGTTTTGAGAAAATCTTTCATCGTCATCATCATCGTCGTCGTCATCATAATCATCATCGTTATCATAATTTAGGTAAAGATCTGAAGAAAGATTGTCAGTTACAGTTTCTGCAACTTTGACTAATTCATGAATATTCATCTTGCTTTCATAAAGCGCTGTTTTCATCAAATATTGATAGCGCTCGTCAAATAAGCCATCTTTGGAAACAACATCTGGGGTTGTTGCACCATAATAACCATAGAAAATGTTTTGAATATTATCATCAGAACCAGATCCTCTGATTCCTACTGCAGTATAGTTGACATAGGTTTCTGCGAACTTAGGGTTTTGAGCTGCAATTTTCATAAATAAATGGGCATGGGAGATAAGCGTATCTTCATCGGTTTTATATTTATCCATAAAAACATTAACAATGTCTGGGTCATATTCTGAGCCTTCAATAATGTTTTCTAATTCAGACTTGAGTTTATCTCCCTTATTAAGATAGCCCAAAAGTTTGATTGCTTTTTTATTTAAAACAGGATCTCTTCGATATAAGTCTACCAAGTGGAAAGCTAGTTTTAAGGTTTCATCATTTGTAAAAATATCATCAAATTCCTCATCGTTTCTGATGCTATCTAGTTCATCAAGATAGTCCTGTTCATGACTAAGACTCGTGTCTCTTTTGAAACTGTATAAATCCATCATTCTTTCTGGGTTAATTTTAGGGTCTTTTGCAAGTAAAGAAAGTAAACTTCTATCCTTATCTGTTTCTAATGTGTCTTGAACAATGTCATAAAGGGCACCATTTGCACCATTCTTAGAGATAACTTCACGGCTTAAAGAAGAAAAGATGGCTTCGTCTAAATTTCCATTTTGTTTTGCTTCAAGCAAAGCGACAAGGATATTAGGGGCTTTAAGTTTTTCTTTATCATCGGAGAGAATATTGAAAGCTGTTCGAGCTAGATATTTATTTTTCGCACCAATTTCTGCAACAATAGGGAGCTTATCTTCAAAGTCTTGATCAGCAAGAGCGAGAAAGCTAATGATTTTACTAAAAGCTCTGTTTTCTTCATTAGCCTCAGGCGTAAGAAAATCTCGAGCATAAAAAAGCAACTCTTTTTCGTAAAATTGTCTAAATCTCGATTCTAAAATTTCTTTTGGATTGCCTTTTTGTGAAAGGATTGAAGTCGCTAAAAGCTTAGATTCTTCACTTAAAGCCGATGATTCTAGATGTTTCATGCTTTTTCCCAAATAAGTTTTTACTGGGCAAATATATAATAATTTGACAAAAAAATCAAATAATAATGTTGTGCTGTTTAGTAAAATATTAAACTAGTTAGGCTAATTTGAGAGAATAGGCGGTTATTGAATGAAAAAAATGTTAAGAAACATATGTTTATTAGCTGTTCTGTTTTTGTCGGCTTGTACGACCTCACAAAACGGTTATCTTTTTGGCGGTCCAATCTTTGGCAATCCAGACAGTGTAAGAGTTTCTAAGGGAGATACATTATATAGTATTTCTCGCCGCTATGATATTCCTTTGAGAGATTTAATTGAACTAAACAATATTGCTCCGCCATATGCGCTGAGAATTGGTCAAACCTTAAAATTACCGACAAATAATTATCACATTGTCAGCAAGGGAGACACGCTTTATTCTATTTCCAGAAAATATGATGTTGACGTCACCTCTTTAAGTCGCTTAAACGACTTGCGTCCGCCATATGCACTTGCGATTGGTGACAAACTTGTGTTGCCAGCATCGGTAAGTAGCGCGTCTTATTCGTCGTCTGGTTCAGCAACAAAGTCCTCTACAAAAAAGGCGTCAACAGGAACTTATCGTTCAAGTCAACGAAATTATTCTCGTCAAACAAGAGCATATCAACAGCAGGCTTATACGCCTGTGACGAAAAAAAGAGCAGAAAAATTCTCTTGGCCAGTTCGAGGTACAATTATCTCTTATTATGGTGTGATTGGTAAAGGTCGGAAAAATGACGGGATTAATATTAAAGCTCCCGCTGGAACATCTATTTTAGCCGCAGATAAAGGAACGGTCGTTTATGCGGGCAATGAGCTGAAAGGTTTTGGAAACTTAATTCTTATTAAGCACCCTGATGGCTTTATCACAGCTTATGCGCATAATGACAAAATCTTTGTTCGTAAAGGGCAGAGTATTCGTCGAGGACAAAAAATCTCAACAGTGGGAAGCACTGGAGGAGTAGGTACGTCTCAACTTCATTTTGAAGTGCATATCGGCAAAAAACCAGTCAATCCGATGAATTATTTAAAGTAAAATTTAAAAAGTGTTAGATATTTTTCTTTTTATTGTTGTTTATGAACAATATTGATGTATATTCTTTTGCAAAGAACATAAAATTTAGGAGAAAAATATGTTAATAACCGAAGCTTTTGCTAATACCGCAGGGTCACTCGATTCACAAAGTGTTATGGCAACAGTTATCCAACTGGGGCTGATTTTTTTGATTTTCTATTTGTTGCTTATTCGTCCACAGCAAAAAAAGATGAAAGAACATACAAATATGTTAGAAGCAATTAAAATTGGTGACAAAATCATCACAGGTGGTGGTATATATGCCAAAGTTCTTAAAGTGAATGGTTTGGAACTTACTGTTGAAATCTCTTCAGGCGTTGAAGTTGTTGTGAATAGAATGTCTGTGCGTGAAGTTGTTGCAGAAGTTGCTCCAATAAAGTCTATTGCTAAGACAAAAAAATCTAAAAAATAATAAGAATAAAATAAAAGGTCAGAAGAATGTATAATTTATCAAGAGCAAAAATCTATATGATCCTTGCTATCTGCGTTTTTGGTGTCTTATATGCTTTACCTAACTTCTTTGCTGGTAAAGTGAATATGCCGTCATGGTGGCATCCTGTGAACTTGGGTCTAGACTTACAAGGAGGGTCAAACCTTCTTTTGGAAGTTAAAACAGATGATGTGGTTAAAGAAAGATTTTCTTCAATTGAAGATTCTATGCGTGCCACACTTCGTGAAAACAAAATTAGATATCAGCAGTTAAATGCTGGCGAGGATTTTGTTAAGGTTAAAATTGACAGTGCAACTTCTCGTTCAAAAGCTGTTAATGCTTTCAAAAAAATTGAAGATGGTTTGGTCGTGAGTGAAACAGGAGATGACTTCGTTGAAGTGAGATATTCTGAACCTGCAATTAATGAGCTGAAAGTTAAAATTGTTAATCAGTCAATTGAGATTGTTAGAAAGCGTATTGATGAACTTGGTACCAAAGAGCCTGTCATTCAAAGACAAGGAACAGACAGAATTGTTGTTCAATTACCAGGGATTCAAAATCCTGAATATGTTAAAACATTGCTTGGAAAAACAGCAAAACTTTCTTTCCATTTGGTAGATAGTCGTACTTCAGCAAGTGATGCTCGTCGTGGAAAAATTAGCTCTGGTTCTCGTGTAGTGAAGGGCAGTGACGGGGTTCAATATGTTGTGGAGAAAAAAGCTGCTGTGACAGGAGAGCATCTTGTTGATTCTCAACCAAGCTTTGGCGAAGGTGGTGAACCAGTGGTGAGCTTTAAGTTCGACACAATGGGTGGTCGCAAATTTGGTGAAGTAACCAAAAATAATATTGGTGAAAGATTAGCTGTTATCATTGATAATGAAGTTATCACCGCTCCAAGCATTAACAGTGCAATTCAAGGCTCTGGTCAAATCAGTGGAAACTTCACTGTTCAATCAGCGAATGAATTGGCAATGATGCTTCGTTCAGGTGCTTTACCAGCTCCTCTTGAAATTATGGAAGAAAGAACAGTGGGTGCAGGCTTGGGTGCTGACTCAATTCAATCTGGTGTTTACGCTTCAATTGTGGGTTTCATCTTTATTATTGCATTTATGATTAGTGCTTATGGGCTGTTTGGATTGTTTACAACGATTGCATTATTTATGAACTTGATGTTGCTCGTTGCTTCTCTTGGCTTCTTTGGTGCGACGCTTACACTCCCTGGAATCGCCGGTATCATTTTGACCATTGCGATGGCGGTGGATGCAAATGTTTTGATTTTTGAACGTATGCGAGAAGAAGTCAAAAATGGACGCTCTACAAAAGATGCGGCAGAAGTTGGCTTTAATGAGGCTTGGAGAACGATTGTGGACTCTAACTTGACAACTTTGATTGCTGGAATTGTTTTGTTTTCCTTCGGAACAGGTCCGATTAAAGGCTTTGCCGTCACATTAACAATCGGTATTGCCACATCGGTCTTCACATCGGTTACGGTTACAAGATTAATTATTGCGACTTGGATTGCGAAATGCAAGCCGACCAAGTTACCAATTTAATTTTTAAGGATATGAAAAAATGAAACTTTTTAGTTGGATTACAAAAGAAACAAATTATGACTTTGTTGGAAAAAGAAAAGCATTTTATATTTTATCAGCAATTATGATTTTTGCTTCAATCGCAAGCATCGCAATTAAGGGATTTAATTATGGGATTGATTTCTCTGGTGGTGTCTTAATTGAAATTAAAGGGGAAGAAGTTTTTGATCTCAATGTGTTGAGAGATAAATTGTCACAAACTCAGTTGGAAGATGTCACGCTTCAAGCGATTGGCGAAACAGGCACCGAATTAATGATTAGAGCACAAGCTGAAGGGTTGAATGAAAAAGAACTTCTTCTTGCGGTTAATCAAGTTAAAGAAGTGATTGGTGAAGATGTTGAATATCGTAAAGTTGAACAAGTTGGACCACAAGTCGGGGATGAACTTAAAGTAAAAGGTGCTGTGGCAGCAATCATCGCTATTTTAGCTCTTTCTGCTTATGTTTGGATAAGATTTGAATGGCAATTTGCAATTGGAACAATGCTTGGGCTTGCTCAAGATGGACTTGTTGCTGCTGGCTTGCTCTCTTTCTTTGATATGGACTTTAGCTTGACAACGCTTGCGTCGCTCCTCACGCTCATTGGTTATTCCATCAATGATAAAGTTGTGACTTATGATAGAATTCGTGAAAACTTGAAAAAGCATAAGAAAATGCTACAGCTTGAACTGATTAATACCAGTATCAATGAAATGCTTGCCAGAACATTGCTTACAGGAATTAGTACGTTAGGTGCTTCTATTGCCTTGTTAATTTGGGGTGGTGAAGCATTGCATGTGTTCTCATTCGTTATCACTTTCTGCGTGATTATTGGAACATATTCTTCAATCTTTACATCAGCTATGATTCTTAATGTTTTTGACTTGAGAAAAGTTGATGAAGATAGAGTGAATCCTTTTGAAAAAATTGGATAAAAAAGGATAAAATGAATAAAAAAGAGCCTGTGTAGGGCTCTTTTTTATTGCTTAAATGACGTAAATATTAATATAGTATAATATATAAATAATCTAGTTCTTGATTTTTTTAAAAAGATGTGATATTATGCGCCATCATTCGTAAGCAGCAAAAGGGTCTTATACTGTGATAATTGATAGTAGCAATAAAACGCAAGCAAGCATAATTGCAAACAAATGTTTTTATCAAACAATTGCTAAAATTATGCGTGATTTTGAAGAAAAAGGCTACGACAACTCAGCAGATGAAACAGCAAAAGTTGTTGCCGCATACCATTCGCTTGTCGGAAAAAAATCAAAAAACACTTATAATGATGACTATAATCAGGCGTTCAAACAAATTGATACGTCAATTCAAACAATTGCACACCAAGTTTTTTATCAGCATGAAACAGAGAGATTCGATATGGCATATAAGACATTCGAGTCTTTTGACTATATAAATGCAATTGTTACCCGTCAGCACACCAAAAAAATTGCAATCTAAGCTTTTCCTAATCTTTTTCCTTTGTTAGTTTTTATGTAAAGATGTTTGCTTTCTTGTTAAAACTGATATAAATTATTTGAATAATTTATGATGTATTAATTTTAGGACCAAATTTTATGAGTAATATTTCTGTTATTGGCTGTGGACGTTGGGGAACTTTTCTTGGCTGGTATGCCGCAAATCACTGCCAATTTGATGAAGTTGTTCTTTACGACCTGAAAGATTCTCCCACATTTATTGAAATGCAAAAAACCAGAAAAAACGGCTATCTCTCTTTAACGAAAAATATGACCCTGACGGCAGACTTAAACGATGTTTTGAAGTCAGATATCATCATTGTTTCAATTGGTTGTCAACACCTTCGCTCTCTTGCAAAACAGCTTAATGGCTATAATCTTCAGGGAAAAACATTTTTGTTGGCGATTAAAGGCTTGGAAGAAGGAACAGCAAAAACAATTGAACAAATTTTTTCAGAAGAAATTAAACAAGCAATTGAAGTGGCAATTTTGGCAGGTCCTGGACACGTTCAAGATTACCTTAAGGGCGTACCTTCTTGTGCGGTGATTGATAGTTATAATCTTAAAACAACAGAAAAACTTGTCAATTTATTACAAAGTGATTTAATTCGTTTCTACTATGGCTCTGATATGATAGGAAATCAGATTGGGGCAGCCATGAAGAACGTGATTGGTCTGGCAGCAGGAATGCTTGACGGTTTGGATTGGTATGGCTTGAAAGGAGCTTTGATGGCTCGAGCTCCAATTGAAGTTGGTCGCTTTATTGAACATTTTGGCGGAAATGCTAAAAGTGTTTATGGTTTGGCACATCTTGGAGACTATGAAGCAACACTCTTCTCAAAACATAGTCAAAATAGAATGTTTGGCGAACTTTTTGTTAAAGGAGAAAAGTTTGAAAAATTAGCAGAAGGGGTTTATACTCTGAAAGCAGTTAAAGAAATTGCCGATAGAGAAAAGATTGATATGCCAATTTCTCAAGCGCTCTATGAAGTGATTTATGAGAAAAAGAACGTTAAAGAAACCATCAAAAGAATGTTTCAGCGTGATTTAAAGCAAGAGTTTTAAAAAATGGATAAAAATAAAAGATTATTAGCAAATATTATTGCAACGTGGTTTGGAAGTGGTCTTTCTCCAAAAGCACCAGGAACAGCAGGTTCTTTGGCAACGATGCCTTTGGCGATTTTGTTGTGCTATTGGACGGCCTTTTCTGGGGTTATGTTTGTTTCACTTCTCTTTTTTGCTGTTGGCGTTTGGGCGACACATATTGTTATTCAGGAAGCAAATGACAAAGACCCTGCAAAGGTGGTGATTGATGAAACAGTTGGACAACTTCTGACTTTTTCACTGGTTACACCATATTTACACTTGAATTTGACATATTGGTGGATATATCCATTAGGGTTCCTGTTGTTTAGATTTTTTGATATAAAAAAAATGGGTTTGGTTAAGCACTTTGATAAAAGGCATGATGCTTGGGGTGTGATGCTTGATGATGTTATTGCCGGTATTAATGCTAGCATTGTGCTGTGCATTATATGTTATTTCGTTGTGAAATATCTATATTAAGGAGAGAAAAAATGAAAAAGATTTTGGCCGTGTTTCTTATGCTCTTTGCTGTTTCTGCTTGTAAAGAAGATAAAGTTGAAGGAGCTGCTTTTAAAGGACACGAATATAAGGTTGTGAATGCACTTAATGATAGTGATTTAAGAATTTCGTTTGATGATTCTGAAGATAGATACTTTGGAAAAATCATCAACAATTACAATGGTGTTTATAAAGTTGATGGTGAGAACATCACCTTTGGACCTGCAATGTCAACCATGATGGCAGGAGATCCTGAGATGATGAAAATTGAATATGAATTTTTGAAATTCTTGCCAGCAGTTAAAAAATATCGCATTGAAGAAGGCTTCCTTGTTTTGTCGACAGAGAAAGATGATGTCTATTTCAGAGATATGGGACCAATTAGCAAAAATTAAAAAAAGGAGGGTTAACCCTCCTTTTTTTGTGGAAATAACAAGATAGAGCCTATCTTCCGAAAACTTTATCTTTAAGTCTTTTCAGCGTTGCTTGTGCAATTGGGCGGGCTTTTTCAGCACCCTTTTTTAGCATTTCTTCAACTTCGTGATAGTTTTCCATATAGTAATTATATTTTTCTCTGGCTTCTTTAACTTCGTCAAGCACAGCAGAAAGGAGCATGTTCTTAATGTGTCCATAGCCGAGTTTTCCGCCACGCAACCCATCTGCCATTTCTTTGAGTTGCTCAGGCGTGGCAATTGATTTGTAGATTTCATAGACCAAAATTTCATCAGGATTTTTTGGCTCTTCAATTGGGCGAGAGTCTGTTGGCACAGAAAAAACAGCTTTTTTAATTTCTTTATCATCAGCAAAAAGTGGAATGACATTATTGTAAGATTTACTCATTTTTCTGCCATCAACCCCTGGCACAACAGCAACAGATTCTTCAATGTAGTATGTTGGTTGTTTTAAAACTTCTTCGCCGTAATGGGCATTGAATGCGCCTGCAATGTCACGAGCGATTTCAACATGCTGAATTTGGTCGCGACCAACAGGAACAATGTCTGTGTTGAAAGTTAAGATATCCGCTGCCATCAAGGTTGGGTAAGTGTAAAGCCCCATATTAATTCCGTCATCATCAGGCTTTCCGGCTTCTCGGTTCTTATCAACACAAGCTTTATAAGCATGAGATTTATTCATCAAACCTTTTGGCGTGTAAGCATAGAGAATTGTGGTGATTTCCGTAATTTCAGGCACATCCGATTGACGATAAAAAACCGTGTGGTTTGGGTCTAGTCCGAAAGCCAAATAAACACAGGCCACTTCTTTGATTTTTTGATTAAGCACAACAGGGTCTTTCTCAGCATTAATCGCATGATAATCCGCAATGAACATAAAATGATTCGTTGCTTGGTTGCCAAGTGCAATTGCAGGCTTAATTGCCCCTAGATAATTTCCCAAGTGAGGTGTTCCGGTCGGTTTGACCCCTGTTAAAACGGTTTTTCCTTTAAACATCTGTGATAATCCTTAGTTTTTCTATTGTATTTAATTATAAAATTGATACTCTGTTTTAGGTTTATAATCAACAACAAATAAGGTTTATAAAGATGCTAGATATTAAGTTTATTGTAGAAAATCAGGAATTGGTTGAAAAAGGATTGGCAAAAAAAGGGTTTAAGGGCATTAGTGTTGCCGAACTCATTGCTTTGCACTTAGAAATAAATAAACTTAAAACATCGTCGCAAGCGGTTGCTGAAGAAAAAAACAGACTAAGTAACACAATTAAAACAGCCTCAGCTGAAGAACGTCCAAGCATTATTGAAAAAAGTAGAGAACTTGGCGAAGAATTGAAAAAAGAACAAGAAAGTCTCGTTGTGCTTCAAGAAAAATTTGACAATATTATGATGAGAATGCCTAACCTTCCAAGCGATGACGCACCGGTTGGCAAAGACGACAGTGAAAATGTGGTCAGAAGAAAAGTCGGCACGCCAAGAACATTTGACTTCAAACCGCTTGACCATATTGAATTAATGGAACTCAACAATTGGAGCGAAATGGAACGTATTGCTAAGGTTTCTGGCTCTCGCACTTATGCAATTAAAAATGAGCTTTCTCGTTTGGAATTGGCGATTCATATGTTTGTGTTAGACAAACTTCGTGAAAATGGGTTTAATGTGATTACCGTACCATCGATTTCTAAAGAAAAGCCTCTTTTTGGAATGGGTTACTTGCCTTTTGCAAAAGATGAAATTTATTATTTGCCGGCAGATGAACTTTATTTGTCGGGAACGGCTGAATTGGTTTTGAACTCTTTGCACGCAGATGAAATTTTGACGGAAAACGATTTACCAGTGCTTTATGCCGGTTTTTCACCTTGTTTCAGAAGAGAAGCCGGCGCTGCGGGAAAAGACACTCGTGGCTTGGTGCGTGTTCACCAATTTATGAAAACGGAACAATTTGTCATTTGTAAAAATGACATTGAAGAAAGCGAAAAATGGCATCAAAAACTTCTTTCTCTTTCAGAAGAAGTTTTGAAAGATTTAGAATTACCATATCAAGTTTTGGAAGTCTGCACTGGCGATATGGGTGCGCCAAAATATCGTCAATATGACTTGGAAGCATGGGTGCCTAGCCAAGGTGTTTATAGAGAAACACATAGTTGCTCAAACATCACAGATTGGCAAGCAAGAAGAACAAATCTTCGCTATCGTGAAAATGCCGATGGCAAAGTGAAATTTGCCCATACCTTAAATAACACAGGAATTGCAACCCCAAGAGCTTTGGTGCCGTTCATTGAAAACCACCAACAAGCAGATGGTTCAGTGAAAATTCCTGAAAAACTCCGTCCATATATGATGGGTGTTGCTTCAATCGGTGGCAAGAAATAAACTTTTAATTTGAAGGAATAGAAAAGGGATAAGGTGAATACTTATCCCTTTTCTTGTTGTAATGATTTTCAATGAGAAATGGAATAATAAAATAAACAAGGTTTTGCTCTTCGTCATCTTCGTTGAACTCTTTTAATATTATCTCGACTGAACTCTCTCTCTTTGTCATCTCGACTGAGCGAAGCGAACGGAGAGATATTGCCATAATGAATTTCTTGTTTGATTGGATTGCCACGCTCCGCTCGCAATGGTACAGCGACTTTGTCATATTCGGGCTTGACCCGAATATCCATAAGGTGGATTCCCAATCAAGTTGGGAATGACAAAAGTATTTTTTTTAATGGATTCCCGAGAAATCGGGAATGACAATAAGGTGATGGGAATGACGATAAGGAAATGTAAGAAATGATAAGGGAGTGTTATTATTCCATTATGAATAAAAATAAATAGCTAGAATATAACTTTATTCATAATTGACATCTAAAGAGAGGGTTGTAATATAAAAAAATATTAAAATTATTGTAAAACTATTAAATCAAAAAACTATGTCACAAGAAGAAAAAGAAAAACTTTATTGTGCTATCGATAAAGTAAAAACTCAAATTGATGTCTTTGGAGATAGTATCGTGACAACAATTGTTGCTATTTCCTTGTTAACTCCTGAAGAAAGAAATCTTGTCGCCACAATGATAAGAGAAAAAAACATCATTATTTCAAGATGTTCTTCGGTTTGTAGTGAACAAGTGTTTGCCTCAATGGTAAAAAACAGAATGTATATCCGTTGGGTAAATATTTTGAATATGGGGAGAAGAAAGAAGTTGAGGTTTTTTGTTTTTGCCTTAAAGATTTCTCGCTTAACTCGTTTAACGAGGGTCTCTTTCTTTGATAAGCTGTTGAAATCTGCTATGCTTTACTTTATTAAACCATTAGCTGGTGTAAAATATTCTCAAACTTAAGGTTTTGAGAATATTTTTTATGGAGAAGATAATGCTAACAACGAAAGACTTACAATATGTTTTGTTTGACTGGGATGGCACTTTGGCGATGACCAGAGAAGCAATTGTTTATGCGGTTGAGAAGGTTTTAGTTAAATATAATTTGCCAAACTGGGAAAGTTCACGCCTAAAGCGAGATAGAAATCTGTCGTTTAGAGATAATTTCCCTAATGTTTTTGGAGAAAATTTGGCAAATCAGGCTTATGACGATTATAAAATTGAATATGAAAAAAACGTGAGCCAATTCATCAGAAAGCCAGTTGGAATTGATGAGCTTCTAAAAAAACTACAAGAAAAAAATATCACTCTGATGATTATGACCAATAAAGATAGAAACCTGTTTGAACTTGAATATAATTCGCTTTATCCTCAAGGTGTTTTTGAGAAAATTGTTTGTGGTCATGAGGCAAAAAGAGACAAGCCTTTTCCTGAACATGGTTGGCACACATTGGCAGGATATCTAACCCCGCAAGAAATCAGCTCTGAAAAGGTTTGGGTTGTAGGTGACACACATCAAGACTTAGAATGTGCCTTAAACATAAATGCATTGCCAATTCTTGTAGGTAAGCCCATTTGGGGAGAAAACATAGATAAAAAAGATGTCTTACATTTTTCTTCTTTTGAAACGTTTTTAGAGGCTTTTCCTTTTGATTTTGTCTAAAAAAGGTGTTATACTTCCTTTCATAAAATGAATAATCTTAAACCTGTGGGGCGCAATGGCACAAAAACCAAGATTGGGTTGTTCTTATTCAAAAGAAGGAACTACTTTTAGACTATATTCTGAAACGGCAAAAAGAATTCAACTTTGTCTATTCTCTGAAGATGAAAAATTAGAAATCCAAGTAGAGATGAAAAAGGATGAGAACAATTATTGGGCTGCGACAGTAGAATCTATAAAAATTGGTCAGAAATATGGATATCGAGCTCATGGCGAATTTGCTCCCGAAAGAGGGCTTTATTTTGACGCAAATAAACTCCTAATAGACCCTTATGCTCATGAAATTTCAAAATCTTTTGACGAAATTTGGCAAGATGATAGACTTAAAACCTCTCATCACGAAGATAATGCTACCATTATGCCTAAAAGTGTTGTGGTGGAAAATAATTCTGAAAAAGATGCTCAACTTTTCCCATATTTAAAGAAAAAGCCTTCCTTTTATAAAGGGAAGACGTCCATTTATGAAACAAACATCAAATCCTTTTCAAAAATCGATAAGGCTATTCCCGAGGAATCAAGGGGAAAATTTGCAGCTTTTAGAAATCCTGAAATAATTGCTTATTTTCAAGATTTAGGCTTTAATGAAATTGAGTTTTTGCCGTCGCTCATCAATTGCACAGACAGAAGACTAAAAGCATTTGAAGGCAAAATTGATGCTTGGGGATATAATACTGTTGGTTTGGCAATTAACCCAAGATATGGGAATCTAAATAGCCTAAAAGCAACAATTAATGAATTACACAAAAATGATATAAAAGTTTGTTTAGACGTTGTGTTTAATCATAGTGGGGAATATGAAGCACAAGGCAATTCAGCAAATACACTCTCCTTCAAAGGGATTGATGCTCCCTCTTTTTATTACTTGGAAGATTATGATAAAAGTCTGTTTGTTGATAGAACAGGTTGTAGAAATACCCTGAACTTGGAAACACCTGCTGGCGAGGCATATTTTAATCAGTTCATTGATTGGACAGTTGCAACAGGAATAGATTCTCTTCGGTTTGATTTAGCTGGTGTTTGTGCTTCCAATCAATATGCACAATTTTTACCAGAGGGAACGTTTGTTAAAGGCATTAATCGAGCAATGGATATGGGCGTTTCCATTTATCTTGAGCCATGGGACGCTAGAGGAAATATTTATAAAAATGAATTTGCAGCTTATGCGCCCAGAGCAAAATGTTGGACAGATGAACGCAGAGAAAATGCTGGCGAATTTTATAGTGTTGTTGGTGGAAAGAATGGCGCTTTAGCTACTCAGATTTCTGGTTCTGAAATGATAAATTTTCAGACAGGTGAAACAAACGTAGTTGGAACAACCATGACACATGATGGCTTCACGCTTGCCGATGCTTTGAGATATGGTAAAAATAATTGGGAAAATGGGGAAGAAAATCGTGACGGAAGTCGAGATGCTTTCCATTATAAATCTCACGATGAAAAAGAACATTTGACAAGAATGAAATCCGTTCATGCGTTTAACATTCTTTCTAAAGGAATTCCACTCACGTATGGGGGAGATGAACTTGCTAGAACGCAAAAGGGCAATAATAATCCTTATTGCATTGATAATGAAGGGGTTTATCACAACTGGGAAAAGTGGAACAAGAATGAACTCAGTTCTGATGAAAAAGAATTATATCTTTTTGTGCGCCGTCTAAATGCTTTGCGACAAACACATCCTGCTTTGAATAATTTGCACACATTCACAGATAAGATTTGTGAAGAAAATGGTCGCAAAGAAGTGGAGTGGATGCGTCCAGACGGAACGGAGATGGAAGGACATGATTGGAATGTAGGTCATGCTAGAACCCTTGCATATGTTATGAATGGCAAAGCAAGTGGAGATGAGGCAGATTTTATGGTGCTTACTTCTGGAGATTTTAGTTCTGTTGATTATAAATTGCCTCAACCCCCATCAGGAGAAAAATGGCATGTCGTTTTTGATAGCGCTGATGTTTCTGCCGATAAAAAAGAATATGAAAAAGATTCTGCTTATCAACTTAAGCCTTTTTCATATGTGTTGCTCTCCAGTCAGCATAATAAAACTTATGTCAATAAAAGGACGGCAAATGATATTTCTTCTGTGCTGAGCGGGTTGTTAGCAGCTAGGTCTAAATCTAAATAAAACGCTAGAAAAAATAAATATATCTATTATAATTGGCTCATTCTTTTAATTAAAAATGGAGTGAGAGATGTCAAAATTGAAGAAGAAAGAACCTGAAGTTGCAGGTGAAAAAAAAGTTGTTAAATATACACTTATTTCTTTATTCTTGATTTTTCTGGCAGGTTTCAATTATTTCATTTTGAGTGATATGCTGGGCTCAAATGACACTTATATCAACAATTTTGAAGTGGAAAAAAAAGACAATGAAAATGCACGTGAACCTGCTGTTGCAGGAATTTTCTACGCTTCCGACCGCACAAAGCTTGATGAAACGATTCGTCATTATTTAAGAACTGATGACAATGCGGAAATTCAGCCCAAAATTTTAATTGTACCTCATGCTGGATATAAATATTCAGGGGCAGTTGCAGGCAAAGCTTATGGCGTTTTAAAGAAATTTGAGAAAGAAATTAAACGTGTTGTTGTCGTTGGTCCATCTCATTATGTGAACCTTTATGGCGCAGCCTTGCCCAGTTATGATAGTTTCAAAACACCATTTGGACGTGTTAAAATTAATCAAAAAGCTGTCGCCAATTTAGCAAAAGAATCAAATTTCAAAGTGTTTAATGCTGCTCATAAGAAAGAACATTCCATTGAAGTGCAGATTCCTTTTTTGCAAAAAGCTTTGAGCTCATTCACAATCGTTCCAGTCGTTTATGGTGAAATTTCTCCTGAAGAATTGGCTTCAGGGCTTGAGTATTATATGAAACGAAAAGACACTGTGATTATTTTTTCGGCAGATCTTTCACATTATTATACTTATGAAAAAGCCCAAGATTTAGATGGGTTCACGAATAATTTAGTTCTGAATAAAGAAGCGCAAGTCGTTGATGAGCTTTCTTGTGGCGCAACAGGGATTAATGCGGCACTGCTCTTGGCAAAGGAATATTCTCTTTATCCGCAAACAATTGAAATGCAAAATTCAGGGGATGTAACTGGAGATAAAAATCAGGTTGTGGGTTATGGAGCTTGGAGCTTTTCTTTTAGTGAGCCTAAGGTGGAAATCGTTCAAAAAACACTTGAATCCGAATATCAGTCTTTGGTGAATTTTGCAGGGCTTTATCGAGGAGAATTGCTCTCTATTGCGAAAATTGCTTTGGAAGATGCCGTTTTAAGAAATGAAAAATATGCACCTTCTCGTAAAGATTACTCTGATGCTTTGTTTAATAAAGGGGCAAGTTTTGTAACGCTTTATAAGAAAGATGAATTACGTGGCTGTGTTGGCACAATCATTCCTTATCAAGCGATTGCAAGAGATGTTTCTGCATCGACTTATCAAGCAGCAATGCAAGATGAACGTTTTGAAAAAGTAAGTTCTGCTGAGTTAAATAATTTATCGCTTTCAGTTTCTCTCTTAACGAATTTGGAACAAATAAGATATATAAACGAAGAAGATTTGTTAGAAAAGATTGAACAAGGAATTGATGGAATTGTTATCAGAGAGGGAGATAGGCAAGGGTTGTTTTTGCCGAGCGTTTGGAGAGAATTCAAAACGAAGAGAGAATTTCTGAACGCCTTAAAGCTTAAAACAGGTTTGAGTCCAAGCTATTGGTCTAATCGCATTAAAGTCTATCGTTTTAAAACTGTGGAGATAAAAGAAAATGAAAATTAATGGCCATGAAATCGCACTGAATGAAGCTTTTTTAGATGATGCTTTACAAAATAAAACCTCAAAAATTGAATTAGTGTCAAAAGATTTTGAAGGTTATAAAGCTTTGCCTGAAGGGGATAAGAAAGCCTTAGAATATCTTACAAAAGCAGCAAGAATCCTTAATGACGTGACTTTGGAACAAGATCATCATTTAAACCATGCTCAAAAAAATGCTTTGAGTGAGGCGGCAAAAACCAGTGAATATGCTAAAAAAACTTTGGCTTTTTTCAACAGTTTGAATGGCGTTGAAGGAAGTAATGGTATTGATAAAGAACACATTGAAATTTTTAAAGGCATTAAAGGATATGCCGGAAGAAATTTCTATCCTCATGATATGAGTGTTGAAGAATTTCATAAAATTTTATTAGAAATGTTTGCTCAAAATAAAATTGAAACATTGAAGAAAATTCTCAGTGCTAGAACAATGGTCAGAAGAAAAGACAAAGAGCTTGAAGCAATTGATTATGTTGCATATTTTTCAAAAGAATTTTCTGCGGCGGCCGATGAATTAGACAAAGCGGCGAAAGTCGTCACCAATAAAGATTTTGCTGAATACCTTGTGTTGCAAGCCAAAGCGTTGCGTGTGGCAGATGAACCCTTAGATGCAAAAGCAGATGCAAAATGGGCAACACTTCAAGACACAGACTTAGAGTTTACTTTAGGACGTGAAAATTATGATGACGAAATGACGACGACTATTTTTGAAAATGAAACAATCAAAAAACTTTTAGAAAAACATCATATTGAAGCAACGTCAAAAGATATGCTCGGCGTTCGGGTTGGAATTATCAACAAAAAAGGCACGGAACTGATTTTAGAATTTAAAGACCATATGAGCGAATTGGTCGGTTTAATGCCTTTTGCAGATAAATATGAACAAAATGTTTGTGGTGGCGAAGGTTTAAAACAAACGATGGTTGATGTTGATTTGGTTGCGTTGACAGGCGATTATGCACAATGTCGTGGTGGAATTACAACGGCTCAAAACTTGCCGAACAATGACAAGCTTTCAATCAAACAGGGCAATGGTCGTCGAAATGCTTATCATCGCCAAGTTAGAATGTCAAAAGATACCGAAAAAACGGCTAAGATTTTAGAGAAGTTGGTTGCAAAAGAATTGCACCCATTTTATGACCAAGGAGATTTGTCAGACCACTTATTTGTGATTGGTCATGAAAACGGACACTCATTTGGACCAAACAGTGCTTATCAAAATGCTTTGGGAAAATATAAACATATCATTGAAGAACATAAAGCAGATGTTATCTCTATCGCTTTTATGCCTGAATATGTTAAAGCTGGGGTTATTGATGCTAAAGCATTGAAAGAAATTTACACTTCTTGGGTTGTTGGTCGCTTGTTTATGCGAGCTGAAGCAAAGTTTGACCATCCACATCGTGTTGCAGATTTGATGCAATTTAATTATCTGCTTGAACACGGTGTCACTTCTTTTGACGAAGAAGGTAAATTGCACATTAATTTTGAAATTTTTGATAGAGTGATGAAGCAATTTTTGGCAGAAACGATTGAAGTTCAGCTTTCTAAATCGCCAAAAGTTGCTGCAGATTTCATTGAAAAGAACGGCAAATGGGGAAAAGATTCTGCCCGCATTGCAAAGTTTCTTCAAGAATTAGGGTTAAAGCCATATAAAGATATAAGGACATATATTTAGCCATGTATTACAGCTTTTTTGAAATTTTCTCAATTGGGATTGGACCTTCCAGTTCGCACACAGTTGGGCCGATGCGTGCTGCCAAAAGATTTATTGATAATTTACATACGGAAGAGCTTTTTGAACGGGTAACAAAAATTGATGTCACCATCTATGGTTCTCTGGCATTGACAGGCGTTGGGCATGGAACAGTTAAGGCAATTGTTTATGGATTAATGGGACTTGAGGCAGAGAAAGTTAATCCTGAAATTCCTTATGTGAATGCAGTGAAGTTGGATAAAATTTTGCACTTAGCTCAAGAAAAGCCAATTGCTTTTGACTTAGATGAGAACGTCATTTTCAAAAAAGATGTGTTTTTGCCAGAACATTCTAATGGAATGAAATTTGAGGCTTATAGCAAAGAAGGGCAACTTTTGTTGTCAGAAACATATTTCTCCATTGGTGGTGGAACGGTCGTGCGTCAAGATGCTATTGCGAAAAGGGTAGATAGAGAACCTCTGAAAATTCCTCACGATTTTAATAGTTTTGTTGAACTTCAAAAAATTTGCGAAGCACAAAAGAAGTCGATTGCAGAAATTATCTGGGAAAATGAATGTGCCTTAAGACCTGAATCTGAAGTAAAAGAAGGCATCTTTAAAATTAGAGAGATTATGCAAAATGCAATTGATAGAGGCATGAAAGCAACAGGAATTTTAAATGGTGGGTTAAATTTACCACGCAAAGCAAATGGGATATATCAAAGATTAGAAGAAAAATTTCGCAACAATGAATATGACCCTTTGTTAATTTTAGATTGGCTCAGCCTTTGGGGATTCGCCGTTGCGGAAGAAAATGCAGCTGGTGGACAAATTGTGACAGCCCCAACAATGGGTTCGGCAGGCATAATGCCTTCTGTTTTAAGATATTTTGAACGTTTTGCTGCTTCTAAATCGCCTTATTCTCTGGAAGATGGTATTTTAAAATTTTTATTAACCGCTTCAGGAATTTGTAGCCTTTATCGAAGCAATGCCTCAATTTCTGGTGCAGAAGTTGGTTGTCAGGGTGAAGTGGGCGTTGCTTGCTCAATCTCTGCGGCGGGGCTTTGTGCAGCGATGGGGGGAAGCATTTTGCAAGTTGAAGCTTCGGCAGAAATTGCGATGGAACATAATTTGGGCTTAACTTGTGACCCTGTTGCTGGTTTGGTTCAAATTCCTTGCATTGAACGTAATGCCATGGGAGCTGTTAAAGCAGTGACTTCCGCCAGAATGGGTATGAAGAGCAGTGAGCATGCACTTGTGCCCCTTGACACCATCATCAAAACAATGATGGAAACGGGACGTGATATGAACAATAAATATAAAGAAACAGCACTAGGCGGATTGGCAGTCAGTGTCGCTACTTGTTAATCGATTCTTTAATTTTCTTGTGTAATTTGAGAAAAGAACTAAACTTATTCTGACTATATAATAAATTAAGGTGATTGAAATGTTAAAAAAACTAATTGAAGGAAAGTTGAGTCTTGGAGAAACTTTCTGGAAGTTTGGTGTTTTGGGATTAACAATTGTCAATGTTATCAGTGTTATTTCTGGGAAGTTGCTTTCTGCAAAGTTGGGAAGTGTGAGCATTGTTGATTTTTATACCAAATATTTTCACCCTTTGCGGATTGATAATAGTGTCATTGTTGTCACGGTTTTCAATATTGCATCACTGGTGGCACTCGTTTTATACAGCTTTATTATCTTACTTGCCACATGGAGAAGTGCAAAGGCATATGATAAAAGTGTATGGTTGAGTTTTGTTGCTAAAGCATCTATGTTCTTGATTGTTTTTGTTTGTCTTTACACCAATTTATAGGAATTAAATTATGAAAAAATATATTTTGCTGTCACTCGTTTTTTCTTTGTTCGGTTGCGTTGCAGGTCAATTTGAATCAGATAGAACAAAGCTTTATGACACGAGCATTGTTTGCGAAGACGAAGAATCTCCAGACTGTTATGAAGGGGCTAGAATTTAGCCACTTTATAAATGTAAGTTGTGAACCATCGTTGCTAAGTTTGTTGTAAAGAGCTTGACGGCGATGGTTAGCAAGATAATGCCAAAAACTTTTTGAATGGTCGAAAGCACCACTATCCCAGCGATTTTCTCAATTTTTCTTACAGATTTTAGAATAATATAAACCACTAAACTATTTGCCAAAACGGCTAAGAGAATGTTTTCTGTTGCATAATGTGCACGAATGGAAAGCAATGTTGTGAGCGAGCCAGAACCTGCAATTAAAGGAAAAACCACAGGCACAATGGTTGCATCTTTATCAACGGCTTCATTGTTTGAATTGCCAATTTCAATATCCAAAATCATACTCAAAGCAATGATAAAGATGATAATTGAACCTGCAACAGCAAAGGATGAAATATCAACGCCAAAGAGGTTGAGGAAAGCATTTCCTCCATAGAAGAAGGCAACAAAGATGATAAAGGTTGCTAAACCAGCTTTGGCAGGTTTGATGAAATTGCGTTTTTTCTGCAAATTAAGCACAACGGGAACAGTCCCCGGAACATTCATGATTGCAAATAAAATAAAAAAAGCCCCGACAAATTCTTGAAAATTAAAATTAGCTAACATTCTCTTCCCTATTGTTGATTAAACCTCAAAATTGCTGCAGCGGCTTCTTCTTTATCATTAAAGTGGTGTTTGGTCGTTCCTATAATTTGATAGGCTTCATGCCCCTTGCCAGCGATGAGTAAGATATCGTCATTTTTTAAGTTTTCAATAGCAATCTTAATTGCCACACTTCTATCCCCAACATTTTTTGCCTGAGGGCAACCCACCATCACTTCTTGGCGAATGATTTCTGCATTTTCTGTGCGAGGGTTGTCATCTGTCACATAAACAACATCTGCTAAATCTTGGGCAATTTTACCCATTTTAGGGCGTTTTGTTTTATCTCTGTCTCCGCCACATCCGAAGACGACAGAAAGTTTGTTTGCGGTATAAGGGCGTAAGGCAAGAATAGCTTTCTCCAAAGCATCAGGCGTGTGAGCATAGTCTATAAAAACTTTTGCCCCATTCTTGAGTTCTCCTGCAAAGTCTAAGCGACCTTCAGGTGGCAGAAGTTCTGGCAAAAGGGGAATAACTTTTTCTGCTTCAAAGCCACAAGCAATAACTAAGCCTGCCGCACAAAGCATATTCATAATTTGAAAGTCTCCAACTACATTTGTGTGAAAGTGGTAAGCTTTTCCGAAAACTTGTAATGAAACATCATGCTTATCATTTGCAGTGATTTTAATTTCTTTTCCTTTGAAGCCATAGCTCCAAACTTTGTGGTCACAATCAGCAAAAGTTTCGAAATAATCGTCATCAGCATTTAAAACAGCAATACCGTCTTTAGGGAGAATATTTGTGAACAAAAGTTTTTTGGCTTGAGCGTAGTGTTCCATATCTTTGTGATAGTCTAAATGGTCTTGCGTGAGATTGGTAAAGCCAGCTGCCTGAATTTTTGTGTCATCAATGCGGTGTTGGTCAAGCCCGTGGCTAGAGGCTTCGAAGCAAACTGCTTCAACCCCATTTTGTGCCAATGTTTGCAAAGATTTGTGAAACTCAACTGCATCTGGCGTAGTTGTGCCAAAGTCATAATTATAGTCATCTGAAACAACGCCAAGTGTTCCGATTGTTGCAGACTTATGCCCTAGTTTTTTAAAAAGTTGAGCAACAAAAGAGGCAATTGAAGTTTTTCCGTTTGTACCAGTAACTGCCACAACATATTTAGGTTTTTGATGATAAAAACGACTGGCAATAAGTGGCACAACTTTGCGAATTTCTTCAACTTTGAAATATGGCACGGAAAGCTCTGATAAATCTTCATCACCAATAATGGCAACAGCGCCATTTTTGATTGCATCAGGGATAAACTCACTTCCATTTTTCAAGTTTCCCGTGATGGCAAAAAAGAGGTTACCTTTTTGAACTTTTCTTGAATCTAAGGCAATGCCTGAAACATCAATCTCAGGTAAGCCATCAAGTAAATCAGAGAGCTTCATTAACATAATTCCTTTGCAAGTTTGGCAAAATCTTCACCACGTTCTTTATAGTTCTTGTACATGTTAAAGCTTGGAGCAGCTGGTGAAAGCAAAATGATTTTATCGGAAGGTTGATTGCAAAATCCTTTATCTTCTTTAAAAAAGCTCACAGCACACTCAACCGCTTCTCTCATTGTGTTGACTTGCACACATTTTTCAGAGGTCAACATTCTGCCAGTATCGGGAAGGCAAATAGCAATTTTGATTCGTTTTTCATTGGCAATAAATTTATTAAGTTCAAAATAGTCTGGGCCATTGTCATATCCGCCAACAATTAAGGCAACATCTTCTTTGAACGCATTCACCCCCGCAATCACACTATCAGCAACGGTTGCGATACTATCATTGATGAAAATTAAGCCATTTTTCTCATGAATTTTTTGCAAACGGTGGTCAAGAGGGTGATAGTCTGCCAAGAACATCACAGCTTTTTTATAGTCTAGCCCAAGCATTTTCAGAATGGTTAGAAGTCCGCAAATGTTTGAAAGATTATGGTCGCCAAAAACATTAAGTTTTGGCAAGGCAATTTCTTCTTTGCCTTCAAAGATTTTTCCGTCTTTTACCCAGAAACCTTTTTCATCATTATAATAAGTGATGTTGTCTGCTTTGGCTTGACGCAAATAATCATCATGATAATTGAGAATTTTATACTTAGCCAATTTGATAATATCTAATTTATCTTTCTTATAATTTTCATAAGTCAAATGCCAATCTGTGTGAGCTTGTGAAATATTTGTAATTGTCACATAATCCAAAAGCGGATAGGTGATGTCATAAATTTGAAAGCTGGAAAGTTCCAAAACAATATAGTCTAATTCTTGCTCAAGAAAATCTAAAGGAATAATGCCAATGTTTCCCCCAAGCCCAACTTTGAAGCCCATTTTTTCTAGCATTTCAGCCATCATAGAAGCAGAGGTGCTTTTACCTTTCGTTCCAGTGATTGCAATAATTTTTGGACGATTCTCTACTTTAAGATTCGCTAAAAAGATGTTCATCATGGAAGTAAATTGAATGCCATTGTTCTTCGCTTCAACAACTTGTGGAAGGTATGAACTCACCCCTGGAGATTTGATGATAATTTCTGCATCTTGAGGAATTGCATTGTTTTCAATGATTCCCAAAGTTTGTTGAGGGAAGTTTTTGTTCCACCAAGAGAGGATAGCTTGACCTTCCGTGCCTGTTCCCCAAAGATATGTCTTTTTGCCTGTAAATGCTTCTTTTTTCATCTGTTCTGTCCGTCATTATGTTTTGATGAACTCACTATAAGATAAAGCACTTTAAAATCAATTAATGTTTTTTTTGTCTATTGTCTAATTCAAAAAAATATGCTAAATTTTAGGTGTAAACAAATTGAAAGGAATACTTATGGTAAACAGAAAAGATATTCTAAAGCTTTCTGGAAGAGCCGTCGCTAAGACTGTGGAAGTTGCTGCTGAAGGGGCGCAAGAGCTTAATGAACTGGCAACAGATTCATTGGATATGGCAAAAGGATTCGCAGATCAATTTTCTGGAAGTTCTTCAACAGATATAGCACCTAAAGTTTATAAAAAGCTTCTAAAAAAGCATTAGGTGCGGTTGAAGCTTTAGCAAAAAAAGCAGGTAAAGCTTGCAGATAATTTGAGAATTAAAAAATAAAAAAGGCTCTCAATTGAGAGCCTTTTTTTTATCTTGCAGAATTATGCAGATTTTTTACAGCAGCAACCTTCTTTGCCACAGCATTTCAAAATTGATTTACCTGCATAAACAGCCATATCACCCAATTCTTCTTCAATACGAATAAGTTGGTTATATTTTGCCATACGGTCTGTTCTAGACATTGAACCAGTTTTGATTTGACCACAGTTTGTTGCAACAGCAATGTCAGCAATTGTTGTGTCTTCTGTTTCACCAGAACGGTGAGAAAGAACAGCAGTATAGCCAGCACGGTGAGCCATATCAACAGCTTTCAAAGTTTCAGTCAAAGTTCCAATTTGGTTAACTTTAACGAGAATTGAGTTGGCAACGCCTTGTTCGATTCCCATTGCCAAACGTTTAGGATTAGTCACGAACAAATCGTCACCAACGAGTTGGATTTTGTCACCAATTGCATCAGTCAACAATTTCCAGCCTTCCCAGTCATCTTCAGCCATACCATCTTCAATTGAGAAGATAGGGAATTTTGCACAAAGACCTTTGTAGAATTCAACCATTTGAACGTTTGTGTAAGACTTTCCTTCGCCTTCCATTTCATATTTACCGTTCTTGTAGAATTCAGAAGAAGCAGCATCAAGAGCGATGAAAACATCTTCACCAGCTTTGTAACCAGCATCACCAATAGATTTTACGATGAAAGTGAGTGCTTCTTCAGCAGATTTCAAGTTAGGAGCGAAACCACCTTCGTCACCAACGTTTGTGTTATGACCAGCAGCTTTGAGGTTTTTCTTCAAAGTGTGGAAAATTTCTGCACCCATACGGAGAGCTTCTTTAATGCAACAAGCACCAACTGGCATAATCATAAATTCTTGAATATCAATTGGATTGTCGGCATGCTGACCACCATTGATGATGTTCATCATAGGAACTGGAAGTGTTCTTGACATTGTTCCGCCAATATAACGGTAAAGAGGAAGCGCAACTTCTTCAGCTTGAGCTTTAGCAACAGCCATAGAAACAGCTAAGATTGCGTTTGCACCCAAACGACCTTTGTTTTCAGTTCCGTCCAAGTCAATCATTGCTTGGTCGATAAGAATTTGGTCATCAGCATCTAAGCCAGCCAAAGTGTCATAAATTTCGTCGTTAACATTGTCAACAGCTTTCAAAACACCTTTACCGAGGTAACGTTTTTTGTCGCCATCACGAAGTTCAACAGCTTCGTGAACACCAGTTGATGCACCAGATGGAACAGCCGCACGACCGAAAGCGCCAGATTGTAAAACAACATCAGCTTCAACAGTTGGATTCCCACGAGAGTCAATAATTTCTCTTGCATGGATATCAATAATTGCACTCATTTTAATTCCTTTCTTAATATATTAAAAAACTCCCTTGTAAACTCTCTCATTTTTGCTAGAATGTCAAGAAATATTAGTTCTTTTTTGGGGGTTAGTCACAATGTTTTCAGAAAAATGGCACCGTCGCTTTATGGAAGTGGCAATCTTAATTTCAGGCTGGTCGAAAGACCCTTCAACGAAAACAGGAGCCATTGTTGTTGGCCCTGATCGAGAAATTAGAGCAACCGGTTATAATGGCTTGGTGAGAGGGGTAAATGATGACATTGAAGAGCGTAAAGAACGCCCAACAAAATATGATTTTTTTGAACATGCTGAAAGAAATTGCGTCTATAATGCTTGTTTGACAGGTGTTTCCTTAAAAGGTTGCGTCCTTTATGCGACCCACACCCCATGCACAGATTGTGCCAGAGCCATTATTCAATCTGGCATCAAAACCGTCGTTACCCGCCAACTTGAGAAGAGAGAAGATATTACTTCTCCAACGTGGAGAGATAAACTTCCTCATGCAAGACAAATGTTTGACGAAGCCGGAATTGAGTATATTGAGATTGAAATGTAGGGGATAAAGAATATAAAAAATTATATTTTCTCAACAAAAAAATATTGTATTTGTCCTAACGCTAATTATATAACACAATAGATTTCTTAATATTCAGCACACTTCTTGTGAAGTGTTTTTCATATAAGCCTAATAAAAAGTAATAAACTTTTAATTTTTTGATTGTATGATGTGTTGATATCAACTTATTGTTGTGGCGAGGGCATAATGAAGATTCTTATAGCGGACGATCATGCACTATTTAGAGACGGACTAGCCATTTTCATGGAACAATTTGACAAGAATGTCATAATTTTTCAATCATATAACTTTTTGCAAACCATCAAAGTTTTGGAAGAAGAAAAGAATATTGACATTCTTATTCTTGATTTAGATATGCCAGATATGACTTGGGAAGAAGGCTTGGAAAAAGTTGTTAAAGCGATGAAAAGTCAAACAAGATTAATTGTAATGTCGGCTTCTGAAGAGGTTAAGTCTGTAAAGAAAAGTATTGAGCTTGGCGCAAAAGGCTATATTTCAAAACGTTCTGACCCAAAGATTATTGAAAGTGCAATTAATTTAGTCATCAGTGGAGGGGTTTATCTCCCTCACGAAATTTTGCATAAACACATCATTCTGCCATTCACACGTGAGGTTAGAATTGAAAAATCTGGTGTTTTATTATCGCTATGCCATTATTGTTAGTTCAATTCTTATTTTATCGCTCTTATTGGCATATCTTCATATCTATACATTGAAACGTCACAATCGCTATATTGAGATGCTGCAAGAAGATTATAAAGATTTATTAGATAAAGCACCGATTGCGCTTTTTATGCAGAAAAATAACAAAATAACTTATGTGAATGAAGCACTGGTGAAGCTTGTTGGAGAAACCAAAGAAGATTTGCTCGGAACAGATTTTAAGGAATATGTTGACAAGAAAAATCTAGAACTTGCCCGTAAGCAATTGGGAAGAACTGATTCAGAGCAAGACATAAGAATTCGCAACAAAAAGAACAAGAAAAGCCACTATGTAAATATTAAAAGAGTTAACATTAAGCTTGCGAAGAGTAGTTTCGAATTGTTGATGGTAATTGATGTGACGGAACGTAAGAACATTGAAAAAGCTCAGCAAGAAATTATGAACAAAAATGCGCTCGGACAGAAGTTGGAACTTGTCGGAATGCTTTCTGGACGTGTCGCGCATGACTTTAACAACTTGTTGGCAGGAATTAATGGGTCAGCAGAGTTGATTGAATATAATTTGCCAGAAGAAAGTTCTGTAAGAAAATATACAGAAATTATTACCAAAGCTTGTAAAAGTGCTGCATATTTGACTAATGAACTCCTCATTTTTACCAAAAACAGGGACAGTGTTTTCAAAGTGATAGATATAAATCTGGTCACAGAAAGCTGTGTGAAGCTTCTGAAAAATTCAATCAATAACTATAAAAGTATTCAGATAGAAACTGAGTTGTTGGCTGAAAAACCACAAATTTTTGGCAATGAAGAATTATTTCAAAATATGGTCATTAATTTGGGGCTAAATGCTAAAGATGCCCTTCAAGAAAATGGAAAAATTCTTATCACCACAAGAAATGTCAACCTCACTTCTAAAGAATTGAGGAATACAATCTTGAAAGCAAAAGCTGGAGATTATGTCGAATTTTCGATTGAGGATAATGGAACGGGAATGAGCAAAGAAGTTCAGAAGCACATCTTTCAACCGTTTTACACAACCAAGTCAAAAGACGAAGGCACAGGGCTTGGAATGTTAGCAATATATAATATTGTTAAGGAACATAAGGGAACAATTAAAATTGAAAGTGTTGTAAACAGAGGAACAAAGTTTTCAATATATTTTCCAATGACGAATGCAATAGTTGAAAAGGATGATGAAAAAATGAAAGTTTTACAAAAAACAGATGCCAAAGTTTTGGTCGTTGATGATGAACCTGTCTTGCTTGGACTTCTCAAAGACATTCTTGAACATATGGGGGCTCAAGTTTTAACCGCAAAGAGCTATGCTGAAGCCGTTACTTGTTTCCAAGAAAATCAGGATGTTGATTTAGCAATGCTAGATGTGATTATGCCTGATAAAAGTGGGCTTGATGTTTATGAGGAATTTGTAAAAACACGACCAGAGATGAAAGTCATCTTCGTGACAGGTTATAGCAAAGACAAAAACATCACAGCGCTTGTTTCTAAAAATGAAACCTTAGACATCATCGGTAAACCCTATAATATTTATGAAATTTCTGATAAAATATTAAATTTATTAGCAAAAAAGTAATATCCTTGCTATATTATGAATAAATGATTATAAGCTTTATTTTTAATAATGCTTGGGGAAGGTATGTTTAAAAAACAAACTTTTATGGCTGAAAAATATTTGATGGATACGCTAGATAGAATTTCGCGTAATCGTGCTGTCATGGAAGATTTATCCGCCATTTATGTTGCCGTTTCAAGATTAAAGCCAAGAAATAGACACCCTTCATTCGTCAATGTTTTAGCCCATTTTTTTGATGGTGTCATCTCAAGCTCTAAGGCTTCTTTTTTTAAATTGCAAAATGGAGATTTCATTATTATTGGTGAAAATATTGTTTTGCAACAGGTCGATGAGGCAATTAAGAAAATAAGACATGGTTTTGCTTCCGACCCGCTTATTCATAAAGAAAGCTTTGAAGATTTTGCCAAAATATACCGTTTTCCAGATGATTTTGAAAAATTTATTAATTGTGTTGACGATGCCATTTTTAATATTAATACAGAAATTAATGTTGTTGAAAATAAGCCTAAAATGGGGCTTGAAGCTGAAAATTATGATGTCGTTTTTAAATGTTTAGAACGAATGAATCTCTCAGAAATTATCAGAAGGCAGAGCTGTTTTTCCTATTCAGAAGAAAAAGGGTTAAGAACACTTTTTCAAGAATTCTTTTTTGCTGTTAAGGATTTAAATATTAAACTAAGCGATCGTTTTGACTTAATGAAAAATAAGTGGATTTTTCTTTATTTATCAACTTTCCTTGATCGTCGCATTCTTTCCTCTTTCTTCACCTCAAACATCACCAAGTGGCCAAGCTATATCAGTTTGAATCTAAATTTAGATTCCGTTTTTACCAAAGAATTTGTAGATTTTGCAAAACGCTTTTTAAAAACACGTCAAAAAATAATTGTAGAAGTTAAATTGATTGATGTGTTGAATAATATTGATTTATATCTTGAAGCAAGAGATGTCTTGAGAAGAGGTGGCAATAAAGTGCTGATTGATGAAGTGCCATTATCTGCAATTGAAATGCTCAATTTTGATCAGTTTGATATGGATTATATCAAAGTTTTTTGGGAGCCTTTGCTAGAATATGAACAAGGTAACTCTAAACTTAAGTCTGCCATTCAACGCATTGGAACAGATAAAATTATTTTAGCAAAATGTGCTTCAAAAGTGTCGTTAGATTGGGGCATGAAATATGGTATTAAGAATTTTCAAGGGCCATATTTTGATACCCTAGAAGTTAATCAATTAATGGGTAAATGTTGCGATAGTGGAGCATGTAGCAAAGAAAATTGTATGAGGTTACGTAAACAAACATCAAATTTATATCTTGAAGGTTGCTCAAGTAAAATTGTTTTTGAGGATTATTTATAGAGGAAAAAATGGCTAGCATTTTGATGGAAAATTGCAATGAGAATCATATTTCTAACTTTCTGAGTAGTCTTTCAGGAAGATATGCTGAGTTTGATGCAATCTATTTTTTTTCCAATAGAATCAAACAATCTCGAGTGAGTTTAAGACAAGTTGTTGCTGATAATTTTGAAAAAATAATCCGTAAAGATGAGGGTGCAATCTTCTTATTAAATAACAATAATTCAATTGTCATCTACAACAAAAAAAGTGCAAATGAAATCAAAGCTGCACTCATCAAAATTAAATATATGTTCAACGATGACTTAGTTGTTTATGATGAACAGAATGGTCTTTCTGGAAGTTTTGTCAGCTTTTTCAACTTAGCTCAAGGGATGGCAGAATTAAAAAGTTTGATAAGAACTAATTTAGAAATTTCTTTCAAAGAAAACTCTGCAACATCTCGCGTTTTGAGCAATGTTGGGATGGAAAAATATATTGATTTTAGTAAAAATAAACTCAAAGAAATCACGCCACCACTCTTGGGAAAAATGCAAAAAGTTTTGGCAAATACAGATTTCTCAAACTTAATCAGACGTCAATCTGTTTGCATTATGATTGGTGATTCGTTGCCGAAGATTCTCTTTGATGAGGTCTATATTTCTATTAAAGATTTAACCGACACCCTTGTTCCTGGTGTGGATTTAACTTCCAACACATGGCTTTTTCAAAATCTGACGGAATCTTTAGATAGAAGAATGCTTTATATGATTCGCAAGCATGATGACGTTTATTTAATTAGCAATTTTAGCATTAACATCAATGTTTCAACGATTCTTTCTGATGATTTTTTAATGTTTGATGAACATTTTTCACCAACTGCAAAGTCAACAATTACATTTGAATTTAATATTTTAGACATTCTCTCAGATGTGAAAACGTTTATCTTAGCACAAACGTTTTTGCAATATCAGGGCTATAAAACCTGCATTGACGGCATCACCTTAGATAAGCTGAAATATGTGAATTATAAAGAAATGGACTGCGACTTGATGAAGTTTGTTTGGCACCCAGATTTTATGGAAGTGATTAGAAAAGATAAATATTTCAACGAACATGTTGATGAAGTGGAACGCTCAAAAATTATCATCAGTCGCATTGATGACCCTGCTGCCATTGAGGGAGGGAAGTCTTTGGGAATTAATTTGTTCCAAGGTAGATATATTCAAAAAATTCTTTCAGGAAGAAGATAGAAAAGATATAAAAAAGCCACCTTTAAAAGGTGGCTTTTTTTAAGGGTTATTGCAACCTAAAATCTAACTTCAGCCTCATATGCTTGCATAATTTTTGTGTCGGCCTCGTCAGCTTCACGACTGAGTTCACAAACCAAAATTGTGTCAGCTTCTTCAAGACTGTCAAAGATGTCTTCAGGAATTTCTTCAAGTAAAATCACATCATTTTCATTACGTTGCAAAACCGCTGAATTATCATCTTTGTCAACTTCAAGAAAAGCCTCATAAGGAGCTCCTTCACGTTCATATAAAAGCAACATCACTTCATCTTCATCATTGACGACAAAGTCAAAACTTTCATATTCTTCATTCATAATGATAACTCCCATTAATTGTTGTAATTCTAAATATAAAATAAATACTATTAACAAAAATGTAAAAAGACAAGCATAATCTTGAAATTAAGAAAAAATTGGTATAGTAATTTTTTATTGATGATACATATTAAGTGAAAATAGATAATGAGTAATATACTAGACAAGATAATTGAACTCTTTAAGTGGCCGATGGCTATCATTTCCTTGCTTTCCATTCCTGCCTTATTGGAAACATTTTCTCCGCTTTATTTCAATTTTAAAACATGGAAATATGTGGCAATGGGAGGAGGATTCTTCATCTTTTTTATCTCTCGAACCATGGCAGATTCTTCCATTAAAACCAGTATGCAGATTACGGCACATGAATTAACACATGCTTTTTTTGCGCTCATCACGTTTCACAAAGTGAAGCACATTAAAGTGGCTGAAGACAATTCTGGTGGTCAAATTGCTTTTGAAGGAGAAGGCAATTGGCTTATCACTATTGCACCATATTTTTTTCCGCTTTTGGCTTTCGGATATGCTATCGCGACAACGGTTTATCAATCTTTTTTTGAGGTGAGTAACTCAATTTCTTTAATTATCAATGGTTTTTTGGGCTATTTTATGGGCTACCATATTGACACGGTTGTTTCTCAAATTCATGAAAAACAAACGGATTTACCTAAGGTTTCATATAAATTTTGTTTTATGTTTCTTCCTGGGGCAAATTTATGGGCAATCGGTAGCATTCTCGCTTTCAACAGCTTAGGTTGGAAAGGGATTGGCGTTTATTATAACCTTGTCTGCAAGCTTAATGCCGCGAACTGGAATTATCTGACAAAATTGTTGTTTTAGAAATTAATTTTCACTTCACAAGCATCAGCATTGAGAGCAACTTTTTGCCCAATTGGCAGAATATAACGGCTTAGAATGTGACCATAATTGAAGTTTTTAATCACTGGGATTTTAAGGTCTTCACAGAAATATTTAATCACTTCATTGACACTTCCGTGCTTAGGGTCAGCAATGATGCAATTGGCAAATTGTCCAAAGATAATGCCTCTAACTTTATCAAAATTTTCACATTTTTGAAGTTGATCAAGCATTAAGTCAATTTTGTAGGTTTTTTCTTCTTCGTCTTCAATGAGCAAAATACTGTTTGTTAAGTCTGGAAAATACTTTGTGCCACAGAGATTTCTGAATAAAGACAAGCACCCACCAATCAGCACGCCTTCAGCCGTTCCGCCAATCACAGTTTCACCAGAATTGATGTTTTGTGGGGCTTCGCTAATTGTGTCTTGAAAAGATTTATCTTCAGTCTTATCAAGATTGCCAAAACGGAAGTCATAGCGCAAATCGAAACCAGTGTAGACAACTTGCCCTGTTTGAGCATAAATTGCTAGTTGCAAAGCATTATTGTCACTAAATCCAAAGATTGGTTTAGGATTTTTGCGAGCAAGGTCATAATCAACCAAATCTAAAATTTTTTGAGCACCAAATCCACCTCGGGCACAAAACATAGCTTTAATGGACGGGTCACGATAGAAATCATTAATATCATCAGCTCTTTCTTGTGGGGTTCCTGCCATCCAGCGATAAGTTTTGAACATATTTTTTCCAGCAATCGGCACAAACCCTTGTTCGATAAGATATTTTATGCCATTTTCAATTAAATTTGCCGAAACCTCATTTGAGGGTGAAATAATTCCAACTTTATCGCCTTTTTGCAGAATTGCCATGCTTAAATTTCCTCCAATATGCTTTTACATAAATCCTCTAAAGAATTGTCTCTTGCTCCCATGATAATCACTCTATCACCAGCTTTCACATTTTGCAAAATGAGTTCTCTCGCTTTTTCTTTTGTTTCAGTGTAAGTGGCATTCACGCCAAGTTTTTGAGCATGTTCCACCATGGCTTTGCCTGAAACATTATCTGTTTCTTTCTTATAAAAAACTTCTGGAACAAAGAGCATATCTTCTTTGCCCAAGGTTTTTGCGAAAGATTCCATTGTTTGCATGCCATAAAGACGGGCAGGGTCTGGACCGTGAATTTGAAACATAATTAGCAATCTACCCTTATATTGTTTCAAAGCGGTGGTTGATGCCAAAATCTTTTCAGGGTTATGTGCAAAGTCATTAATCACATTAATATTGTGTTTCGTGCCGATTAATTCAAGTCTTCTCTTTGTGCCTTCAAATCCTTCTAAGGCTTTTGCTGTTTCAAATTCATCAATACCGAGCAATGAGCAAGCCGCAATTGCTGACAAGGCGTTAGAAACATTAAATTCACCAATAAGTTTAAGTTTAAATGTTTTGCCTTTGAGGACATATTCCGTGCCATTAGCAACATTTTTAATGTTTGAAGCATAGAAATCTGCAGTTTCATCTTTAGTTGAGAACCAAACGGTTTTGACTTTTTTGTTTGGGGTAAGTTTGCGACAATAGTCACAGTCTTTTCCTAAGACCAGACCATGTGTTGGCTTTTGTGCCACTTGTTCAAAAATTGCCATAATCTCTTCAATCGGTTTGTGGTCGACAGAGATATTATTAATAATGGAAACATATGGTTTATATTGTAAAATCGTGCCATTGCTTTCATCAGCTTCAATCACACAAATGTCACCTTCATTATAAATCATATAAGGCATTGGATTTTTGTCTTCATAATTTTTGAGCATTCCGCCACTAATCATACATGGCTTTTTACCCATCACGTCAAGAGCATAGCCAATCATTGCCGTTGTCGTGGTCTTGCCACTCGTGCCACCAACTGCAATGTTATGTTTATAGTCATCAAAAATTTGCGAGAGCAAATCAGGACGTGTTTTAATTGGAATATTCTTTTCTTTAGCCGCTTTAATGTCAGGATTGCTGTCGGTTGAGGCTGTTGTCACATAAAGCGTTTTGATGTCTGCTGAAATGCCAGAACCATCTTGTGGCAGAATTTTAACCCCAAGTTTGTTAACGAGAAAGTCTTTGATTTTTTCGTTGCCTTTGGCATGGGTGTCAAAGTTAGCGTCTGAGCCAAAAACTTCATATCCCTTTAGACGCATAATTTGTGCTAAAGGGTTCATGCCGTTGCCAGCAATTCCTGAAAAAAATATTTTAGACATTTGAATGAATACCTTTTGTTAAAAATTAAATCGCTTCGAGCGTTTTATCTTCACGTTCTTTGATGAGTTTCATGCTTTTATATTCAATGGTGATATAACTTTTTCCGTCTTTGTCAACATTAAGGGCTAAAGCAACCCCAACATCTCCACCTTCAAAAAGACTATAAAGCGAAACGTCTCCACTTTGAATATCTTTTTTAAAATTTTGGTCGCCAATTTCACTTTTGACTTCGGTTTTGATGATTTCTTCTTTGCCGTTCGGCTGTTTTTTCACTTCTTCAACGACACTGGTTTTTGCTGAGAAAAACTCTGTCTTATCTTTATATTTTCTGCTGAGGAGCTTGGCATATTTATCATATTCATTTAAGCCCAGTGTGAGGGAAGCATCGTCGGTTTTTGGACGACTGTGAGCAATGATGTGCCAGAGTTTGTTTTCATAGCCGAAGTTGAGGATATAATTGTCGAAATCCGCAATGTTTTTTGGTAGCAGATTCGCTGAAAAAGAAAGCACATTTTCTTTGGTGCTGATGTCGGTTAAAATCACGCCGTTATTGTTGCGAACATATTGCTGACTTGTGCCCCAATTCAGCCCAAAAGGAGCTTCTCCATATTTAATTAAATCTTCTTCTTGCGTTTTTGGTCGCCAGCGAATAGTCCTTGCTCCTTCAATTTGGATTTTTTGCGGAGCAGTATCAAGCATTTTTCCGGCATCACTTTTGCCTTGTGTGGCGGTTTCTTTCACTTGGATTTCTTCAGAAATCAACAAATTTTTCATAATGTCGTTTTCTTGTGCCAAAACAGGTTTGGTCACAAGGATTAAGGCAGTAAAGAAAAGATAATGTATATTTTTCATAATTTTCACTCTATAAGTTTAAGAAAAAAATTGAACACTGTTCATTTATCATGTATATCTCAAATATAAGTTAATTTAGTTTACAATTTATTACAAAGTTTGCAAATGACCAACATAAAAAATGATGTTTATAGCGTTTTAGTAACAAGTGGTCGCCATTTGGTGATTGAAAAAGGTGCTGAGTTTTTAACAGCGAGAAAACTCTCTGAGGCTTCAGGTTGTTCAGTCGGCACAATTTATAATCAGTTTATCAATATGGACAATTACATCATTGTTCAAAATATGCTCACCTTGGACAATCTTCAAGCACATTTGCAAGAAATTAAACTCACAGAAAACGCATATAATAATATCAATCAATATTTGACAAAGTTTGTAGAGTTTGTGAATGAAAATGGCAATTTATGGTCGCTTTTTTACGAATTTCATTTGAAAAAAAGAACTGAGTGTTTGCCAGATGAATATATGAGAAAGATTGTGAAACTTTCCAAACTTTTCTTTGCGGATTTTTCACAAATTTGCGGTGGAATAAAGTTGAGAGAACAAAAGCTTTTGAAAAAAGTTTTGAGCTTTGCTTTGTTTTCTATGAGTCCTTTTTTAACGAGTGATAATTTGCAAGAACAAAATGTTGCACAAAAAAATACTTCTTGCCAAATTTTGTTGAACACTTATTTGGCTGGGGTTCAAGCTTTGAGCGGAGAAATGTGAAATGGAAATTTTATGGTCGCTTTATTATAAAATTATAAATTATATCGATTCGCCAGAATTTGCTTCTGTTTTAATTAATAATCGTTTTTGGATGATTCTTTTGGTTGTGTTTTTGGTTCGCCTGAAATATAGCACTTATAGTAGTATGTGGATGAGCGCTTTAGTGAATATCCCGGGAACATTTTTACACGAATTAATGCATTTTTTTGTTGGAGGTTTTCTCAATGCTCAGCCTTGTAATTTTAGCGTTTTTCCGAAGAAGAATCTTAATGGAGAATATGTTATGGGGAGCGTTGGCTTTAGAAATATCACGTTTTATAATGCTTTGCCAGCAGCGATGGCACCTTTATTGCTCTTGCCGATTGCATTTCTGTTAAATAGATATTGGTTGCCGGAAATTACCCCCTCCACGCTAAATTATGTGTTCTATATTTTGTTGCAAACAATCATCATTGAAAATGCGATTCCTTCAGGACAAGACTTCAAAGTTGCCGGCAGATTTTTCAGCGGTGTTGTGATATATATTTGTTTACTTTGTTTCGTAATTTTAGCAATTTAGAAAACATTATAAAAAAATACCTTTAACAATAATTGTTAAAGGTATTTTTTTTAGTTCATTTACCAAAGAGACGAGCAAAAAAACCTTTCTTAGCGACAGGCTTTTCAACCACAACTTCGGCATCTTTCACATTAATATCTTTCTCATATTCATCAGAGAGAATTTTAAATCCTTCTTGAGTCATCTTGAGAAGATATGGGTTGTCTTCATAGATTTCTTCATAAGTTTCCGCAAAAACCATAATATTTTGGAACATATAAAAATCCGCTGTAAGTTTTTCAATCAAATCCTTTTTATATTCTTCTGCTTCTTCTTTCCACGGAACACCGTTAAAACCTTTAAAATCTTCGCTGATTAGTTTTGCTAAAAGACAAAAATTATGAAAAGCCTTACCTATTTCCTTATTTGAAGGGTTCTCTAAAGACATAAAATTTTTAATTTCTGCCTTAAATGCATTGATTTCTATCATTTTTATATTTTTTTAGTGATGATTTATTAAATAAAAACGTATTATTGAAACAATAAAAGGCATAGCCAATAATTGAATATAATAATATTTTGAATACTTAAGTATAGCATAAAAAAAGATAAAAACAATATATTAGGAAAATCTATTTAAATCTTTTCTTTCTTCAAAAAAGCTCTCGTCAGAAACAAGAGCTTTTTTGAAGAAACTATCTTTCAAGTTTTTTATATTTAATTTGATGAGGATTAGCCGCATCTGCACCAAGGCGACGGATTTTGTCTTTTTCATATTCTTCAAAGTTTCCTTCAAACCAAACAACTTGGCTATCCCCTTCATAAGCAAGAATATGCGTTGCAAGTCTATCCAAAAACCAACGGTCGTGGGATGTCACAAAAACGCAACCCGGATATTCCATAATGCCTTCTTCAAGCGAACGTAATGTATCAACGTCTAAATCGTTTGTAGGTTCGTCAAGCAGGATAACATTCGCACCTTTTTTGAGCATTTTTGCCAAGTGAACACGGTTTCTTTCACCACCAGAGAGATTGCCAACTTTCTTTTGTTGGTCGCCACCACGGAAGTTGAATTGTCCAACATAAGCACGAGAAGCCATTTCCTTTTTGCCAAGTTTGATAATGTCTAAGCCATCAGAAATTTCTTCCCAAACATTCTTGTCACCATTGAGTGCATCGCGAGATTGGTCGACATAGCCCAAATCAACAGTGTCACCAATGACAATTTCACCTGAATCTGGTTTTTCTTGTCCAGTAATCATTCTAAACAAAGTTGTTTTACCCGCACCGTTTGGTCCAATAATTCCAACAATTGCACCCTTAGGAATTTTGAAAGAAAGGTCATCAATGAGCAATCTATCTCCATAACCTTTAGTCAAGTTTTTCGCTTCAATTACAAGGTCACCCAAACGTTCCGTCATTGGGATATTAATGACGGCATGGTCAAGACGGTCTTTTGTGGAAGCCTGTAAGAGTTCATCATAGGCATTAATACGAGCCTTAGATTTTGCTTGACGGCCTTTAGGATTTTTTCTAATCCATTCCAATTCATTTGACAAAGTCTTTTGACGTTGTGTTTCTTCACGAGATTCTTGTTCAAGTCTTTTTTGTTTTTGTTCCAACCAAGCGGAATAGTTACCTTCATAAGGAATGCCTTGTCCACGGTCAAGTTCCAAAATCCAACCTGTAACATTATCCAAGAAATATCTATCGTGCGTTACCATAACCACAGTCCCAGCATAGTCTTTGAGATATTTTTCAAGCCAAGCAACAGATTCGGCATCTAAGTGGTTTGTTGGTTCATCAAGAAGCAACATATCAGGTTTTTGCAAGAGCAAACGGCAAAGTGCCACACGTCTTTTTTCACCACCAGAAAGTTTTGTTACGTCTGAATCTGCAGCAGGGCAACGTAAAGCGTCCATAGCAATTTGAATGGTTCTTTCTAAATCCCAACCATTGCAAGCATCTATTTTTTCTTGAAGTTCTGCTTGTTCGTTGAGAAGAAGGTCCATCTCATCATCTGTCATCGGTTCGGCAAATTTCATGGAAACTTCTTCAAATTTTTTGAGTAAATCTCTGGTTTCGCCTAAACCGTCCATAATGTTTTCCATCACATTTTTGCTTGGGTCAAGCTGAGGCTCTTGCTCCAAATAACCCATTTTTACGCCATCTGCAGGCCAAGCTTCACCATTAAACTCTTTATCAACACCAGCCATAATTTTGAGCAAAGTAGACTTACCTGCACCATTTGCACCAAGCACACCAATCTTTGCACCAGGGAAGAAGGAAAGCGTAATTCCTTTGAAAAGTTCTTTTCCTCCTGGGAAAGATTTGCTCAAATTTTGCATAACATATATATATTGATATGAAGCCATTTTCTCTTAAAACTCCTGATAAAAACAATAAAAATCAAACTGTTTCGGAGTATAACGAAAAAAAATCAACTTGCAATCTTTTCTTTTTTTCTGTAAAATAGACAAAATTAAAACAGCAATAAGGTACTGAAAAATGGAAAAAGTACATTCTCTGCAAAAGATTAAACAGTGTGAAGCCGCCATGATTGAATATTTTAATAGCTGGGACGGAAAAAAAGATTGGGATTCTTCTGCAGAAAAATTAGATAGACAACTTCAAGAGAAAGGGCATCGCACTTCCTATAAGTTTTCTCAACAATATCGTTTTCCAAAAGACCAGACAAATGCTGAATATGAAGCCTATATCAATCAAAAATATAAATTTTATTTCAATGTTAATCGCGGCAATATTAAAAAATTTGAACAAGCGGAAGAGGGAAGTTTGCTTGCTGCAACAAAAGTACATATTTTACAAAAAATTCCATTGAAAAAAACACAAATTGCCAAAGACTTACAGAAACTTCAAGAACTTAATCCTGAGGTTTCAGAAATTAATGTTGATCAAGATTCGTTTGATAAAATGTTTTTTGCGCTAAATGGCATCGTTTATAACTATAAACCTCAAGATATTAATGCTTTTTTAGAAAGTTTAGAAAGCAGAAAAAACCCAAGTTTCTCTTTCAACGAGAAAATGAAACATAGAGAGGGAATAAATATAACGTTTATTCTTTCAGAGGAGCATCAACAAAAACTTTCAGAAATTGTGAATGTGAAAAGCCAACAAAGAAGTTATGAAGGCTTTATGAATTTTCAACAGCAACGAGGTCATTTTAACGATTAACGCTTTTTGCGGCTGATTCTTCCCACACTATCTTGATAAACTGGTTCAACGGTTTGCGTTTTTGGAGCAGATTGAACAGTCTTTGGTGTGTCCAAACCTTCCACAGAAATTTGAGTGTTCTTTGCTTGCTGACCTTTCTTACCATCATAAATGGCTTGGGCTTGATTTTTTTGAGCCTCATTTTTCGCATAAACCAACGTCACATCGTAGGGCTGACGTGGGGTTAAAACCTTTCCGTCTGGCATTTTGATAGTGCCATCACGGTAAAGCGTTGCTTGAAAAATTTCCTGATTATCAAAACGTTGGTTAATTGTGTCACAACCATAAAACCCATCGAATTGCTTAGAAACATAAGCATTGGCTTTTTCATCATTATATTTATACATCGCTTGTTCTTGAATGGCATTTGAAGGGGCTTTTGTAATCATAATTGCACGAGCCAACATTTCAAAAGTGTCATATTTTGATGAGCCACAAGCAAGCCCTTGTCCGGCAACCACACCCAAGGCTTTGACTTCGTCCATATAAGTTGTTGTTGCTTGAGCAAAAGCCTCTCCACTCAGCAAAAAACTCACAAAACCTAGCGCTAAAATTCTTTTTTTCATCTCAATCAGCCTTATATAAATTATGATTTAATTCAAGATTATGATATTTTTACTAAATAAAAGTAAAATTAGGGTTGACAAATAGAGATAATTAGCATAATTTCCGAGCAAAGATTAAAAAAGGAAAGAGAAATGAAAGTTTACAGCTCATTGAAATCTAAAAAAGTTCGCGACAAAGACTGCAAAGTAATTCGCCGTAAAGGTCGTGTATATGTTATCAACAAAAAGAACCCTAAGCTTAAAGCTCGTCAAGGTTAATTGATTGAACATAAAACTTATAGAAAACTAAAAAGCCCGCCTAATTTGAGCGGGTTTTTTGTTGTGTCCATTTCGGAAGTCAAAAAAGAAGGAAGCATAAAGCCTCCTTCTTTTTTTAGATATTTTTGCCTAAGGCACGAGAATTGTCTGTAACATATTAGTCATGCCAGCTTTGTTAAACGGAATGCCTGCTGTGACGATGAGATGCTCACCAGATTTTGCCAAGTTGTTTTCTGTGGCAATTTTAATGGCAGTTGCTTGCACTTTATCAAAACTTTTGAAGGGCTCTTTATTGACGAAAGAAGTTGTTCCCCACACAAGTGCCATTTTTCTAGCAACAGAAACTTCAGGGGTAATTGCAATAATTGGGTGGAAAGGTCTTTCACGTGCCGTTGCCAAAGTTGTTTTGCCAGAAGTTGTATAAGTGACAATTGCGGCAACATTATTGAGAACATTAGCGATTTCGCTCGCGGCGAACGTGATAGATTCTCCCATTTCAGCACATCTTGGACGTTTAAGGGTTGCTTCAATGTTTGCATAATACATCGGGTCGTTTTCTGCTTCACAAATCACTTTTTTCATCATTTGCACTGCCTCAACAGGATATTTTCCTGCTGCCGTTTCAGCTGAAAGCATCACTGCATCAACGCCTTCATAAACCGCATTTGCAACATCTGAAACTTCTGCACGGGTTGGCATTGGTGTATTAATCATCGATTCGAGCATTTGTGTTGCAACAATCACAGGTTTGCCATATTTACGGCAAGTGTTGATAATTTTGCGTTGCAACATAGGAACTTGCTGAATTGGACATTCAACGCCCAAGTCACCACGAGCAATCATAATTGCATCAGAGTTTTGAACGATAGCATCTAAATCTTCAATCGCACTAGGTTTTTCAATTTTTGAAATGATTGAAGCCTTGCCGTCAATAAGCTTCTTAGCGGCAATTACATCTTGACCAGACTGAACGAAAGACAAACCAATCCAATCAACACCAAGTTTGAGTGCAAATTTCAAATCTTCTTCATCTTTTGGAGTGATAGCAGAAATGTTGAGTTGTGTATCTGGAAGATTGACGCCCTTGTGGCTAGAAATATATCCACCGACTTTGACAATCGTCTTGGCATGGTTTTGGTCACAGTCATCAACAGTCAATACAATGTTGCCGTCATTGACCAAAAGCTCTTCCCCAACACGCAAAGCCATAAAAATTTCTTTGTGTGGTAAACAAACACGGGTTTCATCGCCGAGGGCATGATTCATATCCAATGTGAAAGCTTGACCTTCTTTGAGTAAAACTTTGTCATTTTTGAATTTACCAACACGAAGCTTTGGTCCTTGCATGTCCGCAAGAATAGAAATATATTTTCCTTTCTCTTTTTCAAGCTTTCTGATAATTTGATATCTTTCTTTGTGTTCAGCATGTGTTCCGTGACTAAAGTTCATTCGGAAAGCGTCAACGCCAGCATCTAAGAGGCTCTCTAAGAGTTCTTTTGTGCCAGATGATGGACCTATTGTTGCTAATATATTAGTATGTGTTTTTTTTGCCATTGTTATATCCTTAACCTAAAACGAAATTATTGCCCGCAGTATATCAAACAAAAGATTAAAAAGAAATTTCTTTTAAACATAATATTATAAAAAAATATTTCCATTTAGCTCTTGTAAAAAACAAAATGCTTTGATATTTTCGTAGTAACAAATTTTAAGGAGAAAATAAATGAGTGAAGTTGGTGGAATTGCTACAGATAGATTAAAATCTTTAATTGAAAGAGTTGAAAGACTCGAAGAAGAAAAGAAAGCGTTGAGTTCTGATATTAGAGATATTTTTGCTGAAGCAAAGTCAGCAGGCTTTGATGTTAAAATTATGCGTATGATTTTGAAGCTTAGAAAGATGGATGCAGCAGACAGAGATGAACAAGAGTTCTTGCTTGATACTTATCGCAAAGCGTTAGAAATCTAATTAAAATAAAAAAAGCCTCGTTGAACGAGGCTTTTTTAGAGGGATAAGTTTTAGTAGCAATCACCTGCTGTGTAAGTTCCGGAATCATAGCTCTCTTTACAAAAATAAATTAATGCTGCTGCTGTATTCGTTGTATCAATTGTAATATTCCCTGTGATAGATTTAACAGTTTCCTTAAAAGTTACACTCTTATTTCCAAGGACTTTTATTGTTGCATTTTTAATTTCTCTTTCAACAGAAGAACAGCTTCCACTGCTACTTAAATTAAATTTTACTCTACTAACAACTTGAGAACCTGATGGTACTTCAATGGTTGAGCTGTGTATCTTTATTGGTCCACAACCGACAAGCTGTAAATTCGCTAGAGAGCTGTCATAAATGTCTGCTGCAGCTTTTTGAAGAGAAACGGTTTTAAGATCACTATTTCCATATATTTTTACTTGACCATTTCCACCTTCAGTCATACTAACATTATAGAGCTTGCTATCTCCAAAAACAGAGACATTTGAGTATAAGAATGAGGAAGCTGTTGATATACCTTCGATATAGGCATTGCCATAAATTTTTGCACCATATACATTTGTATTAATAACTGTGGCATTATCATATAGTTCGCTTTCGCCTTGAATATACATGTAGTTTGAGGTCACTTTTATCTTTGCATTGCCATATATTCTTGCTTGTTCAGAAATTTGGATCCCACCACCACTTGCATATGGCTCTGCTACTTCTACTCTAGCTTGCCCAGAGACATACGCTTCACCTCCAACACCAACACCCTCCGTAATCCAAGCACCTGTTTGATCTAAATTCGTTTCATATTTAATGGTTCCTCCTTTTTCTCCTCGCTTAACCCCATAAAAATCTCTCAGAGCTGTAATTTTAAGACTCACACCACTTGTTCCGCTAACACTGTAAAATAACCCACTGGAACCTTGGCAAAAAACCTTGTTTATATCTAGAGGACACTTAACGCTTCCATCAAGACAGTCTGACACTTTTTTGGTATAGCCAAGTTCTTCGCAAGTCAATGTCGTGACACAAGTTTGCTCAGCTGCTAACCCTGTTTTTGTTAGGGCAAATAGAGAGATAGATAAGATACTAAAATATTTTAAATAATTTGACATCAGTTTTACTCCATAGAAAAGTTGTAATTATTTTGTAGGGTTTGAGCAATTAATAAAGCTACACCACCAAGTTTGCAATGGAACTTGTCCTGTTGGGCAAGTTTGAGGTTTGCCTTTGCAACTAGAATATTTTGTGCCATAATCATCTGTACATGATTCTGCCCCCGTTGCTCCACCATATTCACATTCCATAAATTCTGGTCCACATTGGCAACTTTGATATTTCCCATCACACGCTGTTCCAACCCCAACGAGATTTCCTGTGCAAATTTTGTCATATTCAGATGGGCAAATGCACTCAGTATATTTTTCATCACAAGATTCCCCTCTTAAAATTTTAGGGGGAAGACAATTTGAGAGGTCATATTGATACTTATCATCACATTTACAGGTTTCATAATAGATATTTTCACAGACATTTCCGCCAAGCTTTTTGCCTTCTTCTGAAGTACAGTTTAAGATTGTATATGGATAAAGAGAAAAGTTGCATTTGCAGAATCTGTAAGTGTTTCCAGTTGGACATTTTTGGATGAGTGATTTTCCATTTCCACAATTTGAACTGTCATAAATATAACCCATTAATTGGCAGGGTTTATTGCTGACTCCTACAACATTTTCTTGAGGTTTAGTAATGAAATAAACACCAGCGAAGGCATTGTAAGTTAACGTGAAGCTTGAACAAAAAAGCAAAAAAGCTCCCAAAAAGATGAAATATGACTTCTTCATGGCACGAATCCTCCTAGTTATAAGAAAAAATCTTCCTATACAACCAATGATAATCCTCTTTTTTTTTTTGCAAGAAGAAATGAGTCGCGAAATTACATTTTAAAGAGAATTCCTAGTGTAGCAGAGCCGATGATATAAACAAAAATGTTTGTTTTTACAAAATGAATGAAAATGAAGGAGGAAATGAACATAATTGCTAATGTGGTGTTCGTGATGGTGAGTTTAGCAATTTCTACACCTGCAGTGAAAATCAAAGCCACGCTAGCAGCTCTCATTCCGAAAAGACAATCTTGAACAATTTCATGATTATAATATTTTTCAATATATTTTGAAACAAAGGAAATAATAAGATAAGCAGGAACAGTTAGCCCGATAATGGCACTAAGCCCCCCAAAAAAACCAGCCGTTTCAAAGCCCGCAAACATAGCGATATTATTTCCGATGGGTCCGGGGATAGATTGTGAGATAGCAATCATCTCTGTCAATTGCTCAGCCGAAAACCAACCGAGTCTTTCGCTGATGTCCAAAAGGAATGGAATGGTCACAAGCCCCCCGCCAACTGCGAGAAGTCCAATTTTGCTAAATTCTAAAAAAATTAATAAATAAATGCTCATTTTTTAAACCTCTCAACAAGAGATTTAAAATGAAAGACATATCCCAAAAAAGCGGAGGAAATAATAATCCATGCCACTCCAATTTCAAGTGGATAAGCCATTAGACAGGAGATTAAAAAAATGCACAATCCCCTCTTGCCTTTGACAGATTTTTTGAATAAATCAATAATTGTATGAAGAATTAAGGCAACCATAAAAACTTTCACACCATTAATGGCATGTTGAACATAAGTGTTTTCCATATAATCTTTAAGAAAAAAGCAAACTAAAGAAATAAAAACAAGACAAGGTGAACTCACTGCCAAAGCACCAACCATAGAGCCAATCTTCCCTTTAACTTTATAGCCTGTGAACATGGCAACATTCATGCTGATAATCCCGGGGGTGCATTGCCCAAGGGCATAATAGTTGATGAGGTCTTCATCACTAATCCAACCTCTTTTTTTTACAATTTCCTCTTGAAGAAGTGGAATCAAAACATATCCGCCTCCAAAACTGGAAATTGTCACTTTGAAAAAAGACCAAAAAATTTGTCCAAGAAGTTTCATCATTTATCCTTTTATTCATCCTTTTAAAAGTTATATATAGCCCAGTTTTGAGAAAAAGCAATTAAGATTATGAATAATCAATAAAACTAGGAGTTATTCTTATTATGCCAAAAATCTGTTGTTATCAGGGAAGATTGATATTATATTAAGACCATTAAAAAGGTAGGTGATGGAATGATAATTTCAGTTGCAAAAGAAGTGAAAGCACAAGAAAGACGAATTGCTCTCAGCTTGGAAACCGCTCAGAAATATCTGGCAATGGGGTTTGAGCTACAAGTTGAAAAAGGAGCAGGAGAACTTTCGGGTATAAAAGATGAAGATTTTGCAAAAATTGGCGTAAAAATTGTTGAAAATGCTTATCAAGGGACAGATGTTCTTTTGAAAATTTGGGCTCCTATTGAGGAGGAATTTTCAAGAATTGAAGCAAACACAACCATTCTTGCACATTTTGATTATGCTTTTGACACAGACAAAATGTCGCAACTTCAAGCGAAAAACACAACTTGTTTTGCTTTGAACTTAATGCCTCGTATCTCCCGAGCCCAGTCGATGGATATTCTTTCTTCACAAAGCAATTTGGCTGGCTATAAGGCAGTGATTGATGCCGTTGCCGAATTGGATAAAGCCGTTCCTTTAATGATGACAGCTGCTGGCACAGTTGCGCCGGTTCGATTTTTAATCCTTGGGGCAGGGGTTGCAGGTCTGCAAGCCGTTGCAACGGCAAAAAGATTAGGTGGAATTGTCTTTGCTTCAGATGTTCGTCCTCAGGTAAAAGAGCAAGTTGAGTCTCTTGGGGGCAGATTCGTTGATGTTAAAACAGATGAAAATTTGGAAACTTCTGGCGGATATGCTAAAGAAACGTCAGAAGCATATCAACGCAAGCAAAATGAAGCAGTGAAAGAACAACTTAAAACAACAGATGTTTTAATTACAACAGCACTCATTCCGAATAAAAAAGCGCCTCTTTTGGTGACAAAAGAAATGTTAAAGCTTATGCCTGAAGGCAGTGTTGCAATTGATTTGGCAGCAGAGAGCGGTGGAAACATTGAAGGAACTAAGAATGGTGGAACAGTCGAAATTTCAGGTGTTAAAGTGATTGGGGATAGCCAGTTAGCCTCAAAGCTTTCAGCTTCTGCAAGCAAACTTTATGCTCGAAATCTGTTCAATTTCCTAAGCCCGATGTATGATAAAGCAACCAAGAAATTTCAGTTTAATTTTGACGATGAAATTGTTCAAAAAACATGTCTTTTCAAAACAGGAGAAAAAAATGATTGATATTTGGACTCTACTCACCATTTTTACGTTGGCCTGTTTTGTTGGCTATTTTGTAGTTTGGGGGGTGACCCCAGCACTCCATTCGCCATTGATGAGTGTGACAAATGCCATTTCAGGCGTGGTCATTATTGGGGCATTGATTATCGCCGGCAGAACTGAGATGAGTTTTGAAAATAAAATATTGGGATTAGTTGCTGTTTTTTTGGCTTCAGTTAATATTTTCGGAGGCTTTGCCGTCACACATCGCATGTTAGTTATGTTCAAAAAAAATAAGAAGAAGGGAGAATAAGCATGACAGAATCTATTGTTTCAGCTTCTTATTTATTTGCCGGATTACTTTTCATTCTCTCCATTCGAGGACTTGCTTCTCCCGAAACGGCACGTCGTGGAAACTTTTTTGGCTTTATGGGAACGATGATTGCTATTGCTGCCACACTATATTCTCCCGTTACGAATGAATATCTTTGGGTTTTTTTAGCAATTCTCTTGGGAGCAATTGTTGGCATATTTAGTGCGTTAAAAGTGAAAATGACATCATTACCGCAAATGATTGCGCTTTTGAATGGTACGGGAAGCTTGGTTTCCGTGCTCATTGCCCTAGCGGAAATTAGAAACGGTTCAATTGCTTATTTTGAATTGATTATGGGACTTGTGATTGGAGCGATTGCGTTCACAGGCTCTCTTGTTGCATTCTCAAAGCTTCAAGGCTTGTGGTTTGCCAAACGTAGAGGATTCTTTATGCAAAAAACTGTGAATTTGGCTTTGATTTTAGGGATGTTGTTTTTAGGAATTGCCTTTTATCAGACACAAAATATGAACTATTTTTATGCTCTCGCTGGGATTGCACTTGTCTTTGGCATAACCGCAGTTGCACCAATTGGTGGTGCAGATATGCCAGTGGTGATTTCGCTGCTTAATTCTTATTCTGGTTGGGCGTTGGTTTTTGTGGGATTTTCTTTAAGCAATGTTTTACTGATTATTGTTGGGTCAATGGTTGGGGCAAGTGGTTTGATTTTATCTTACATTATGAGCAAGGCAATGAACCGTTCCCTAAGAAATATTTTACTCGGAGGCTTTGGAAAAAGAGCTGTTACCTCTCAACAAGATGATGAAGAAAAATATGCTAAAACAGGAAGTCCCGAAGATGCTGCTTTCATTATGAAAAATGCTTCAAAAGTGATTATTGTTCCAGGGTATGGGATGGCAGTTTCTCAAGCACAGCACATTGTTGAAAGCCTGTCTAAACTTTTGGAAAAAAACGGCGTTGAGGTGAAGTTTGCCATTCACCCTGTTGCGGGAAGAATGCCGGGGCATATGAATGTTTTGTTGGCAGAAGCAAATGTTCCTTATGAAAAAGTTTTTGAGCTAGAAGAAATAAATCGTGAGTTTTCAACGGCCGATGTGGCATATGTGATTGGGGCGAACGATGTGACCAACCCTGTTGCAAAAACAGACTCAAATTCGCCAATCTTTGGAATGCCTGTCTTAGATGTTGAAAAAGCCAAAACGGTTTTCTTTGTGAAACGCTCATTAAATTCAGGTTACTCAGGAGTTGATAATCCGCTTTTCTATCATGAAAATACGTCAATGCTCTATGGTGATGCTAAGAAAGTGACTGAACAAGTTGTTGCTGCTCTAGAAAAAGCATAAGAAAGGTTAATAGCTTGTGGAAATTTCACCGCTGTCGCTTTCATAAGCATTGATGCCGTTGTTTCCAATGCGTCCATGGAGAAGCCCTAAGTCATCCGCTTGAATGTTCACATTATCACTGCCGGCAAAACCCGTGATATCCCCTTCTTGGTTGATGTTTGCATTCACCCGCTGATTTCCAACATAACCCGTTACGTTGCCTTCGCTGTCTTTATATAAATCAACTTTTTGTTCGCCAATATAGCCTCTTGTTTCTCCATCTGCGGTGTGAATTATAATTTTCTGCCCATCATTTGTATAACCAAGACAGTCACCATAGTCATCACATTGAATATTATCTGCTTTTCCAATGAGGGAAAAAGTAAAAAGAAACAATAGGGTCAAAAAAGAAAATTTCATTTGTCTTCTCCTAAAAGGTTTCTATTTATATAATCTTTAAAATAAAAAAAACAGCTTCTGTGAATAAAGCTGTTTTTTTTAAGATTCAATTTTTTAATCCTGATCTGCCCAAATTTCAGATTCAGTTAGGGCATACTCTTCGGTGTCGGCAGGAATTTCCGTCAAGCCGTAAAAAATTTTAATCTCGGATTTCGGAATCAGTTCAATTGCCTTACCATTTATTTCTTTCACTTCTCTCCCGTGTCGATAAAAGGTCACTTTTTCAGTTTTCTGAGCAAAGCCGTCATTTACCTGAATATAAAGCTCGCCGTAAATTTTTACAAGCTTGCAATAGTTATCATAATAAAGCGGTGGAAGCAGTTCCACTTCTCCTTTTTCATTATAAATAATAACCTTTTCGCCTTTATACCAAACAGCGAAAAAGCCATTTTCTCGAGGAGTAACGTAATTGATGTTTTCAATTTTTTCAAAATCTTGAGCAGTAAAAACTTTGCCGCTAGGATTAGGAATGGTATATTTCTCAATCTGAGCAGTAATTTCTGCAGCTTCTTTGGCTGAGTCAGAAAGAGCGACAGGCACATTTGTACTAACTTCATCAGTCGGAGTTGTTTTTAACTCGGACTGAGCATTTTTATTCTCAGTTGTCTTACACGAAATGATGAGCATTAAGCAACAAATTAGGAAAAAAATATTCTTTTTCATACCTATAAAAATTAAGAATTAATAATGATTTTTCAGGTAAACCATAATCTTAATTCAATTTTTGTCAATTAATTTCTTTTTCCAAACATTTCGGATAAATTGTCTTATCAATCTCTAAAGAGGCTTCGTTCCCTTTGCCCCAGAAAACAACATCTTCTGATTTGTCGGCATATCTTACCCCAGAAGCAGAGATGGTTTGTTTTAAGAAAAATTCATGCCCATCAAGCTGTAAAAGAGCTTCTTCCCTTTCAGCCAGATGAAGGGTCACAGATTGTGTGCCACAAAAATAGTCGACACTTTTAACAGTTTTTAGTTCTCTGTGTGAAGCACATGAAGCTAGTCCAAACAGTAAAAATATCAGAGCCTTTTTCATTTCCGTTTCCATAAAATTTTTCATTCAATCGTCGCGATTATATCTAAAAAATATTAAAAATATATCAATAAATAGCTACCTTTAGTTAGGATAAAAATATAGACAAAAAAATCAAAATCATGTATGATGTGAAAAAGTAATGTTTTAAGGACTTTCCTATGTATATTGATATCCAAGAACATCTCGCTAGTGAATATGCTCAAAACAAAGAGAACCCTGTTAAAATTCACACGCTTTGCCAAGCCATTTCTGAACGCTCATATCACTATTCAGATATGATGTTGGAGAAAATGCCACATGATGAAAAAACTCAGTTTTACGATTCTGTTTTATTACCTCGTCGCTATGTGAAAAATAGCAAAACGCTTGATGGTGCTTTTGACAATTTCATTAACGACATCTTTGATTGTGATGAAGCCTATGTGAAGTCGGTTGAAGCAGAATATATCAGTCAGGGCAAAAACCCTCAATATGTTAACATTACTGGAATCAACATCCCTGTTCCTTATAAAAATCGTCACTATTCTTATGAAGAGCAAGTGGATATGGCAATTGCGGATGCCTTGGAACTTTATGAAATCATTGAAGAAAATTTAATTGAACAAAAATTGAATGGGGCAGTTCAAAAAGTTGATGAAAAAGCAGAGCAAAAAATTATTGAACAGACAAGGTTAGATTTTTTTGCTAAGAGAAGAAAAGAACTTTTAGGCGTCGCTGCAGGCTTAACGCTTTTAGGAGCACTTTCTTTTGGAGGAAATAAAGCCAAGGAAAAAATGCCTGAACCAAAAATTGCCGAAGTGACCACAGTTACCAAAGTTCCTGAACAGCAAAAGCAAGAAAAGACAGCTGATTTTACGGCAGAGCTAAAGAAAAAAGAAGCCAGTGAAAAAGCAAACCTTAATCGTGAAAAACAAGCTGAGGTGAGAGAAAAGCTAAATAAAAAGAAAGAGCTAACACAAGAACAGTCCAGAAAGGTTGAGTCTCAAGAAAAAGTTGCCGCAACAAAAAAGATTGCCTTGGAAAATATTAAGCCAGATATCGCTAAGCTTGACCTTAGTAAGCTTAATGCTCAATTGGAAATTAATCGTAAGGACAGATTTGAACGGATTATTACCGAAACGTTCCAAAAAGAAGGTGGCTTTGGAACAACTAAAAAAGAAGCAGAGAAACTCCGTGCAAATGGTGAGAAAGTTGCAGTCATTGATCAAGCCACAAATTTTGGCGTGACAGAACCTTTGTTGCAAAACTTGAGAGATATGTTTCCAGAGAAATATGGTAAGCTTCCTAAAAAAGTGAAAGATTTAAAGAAAAAAGAGGCTGTTTTGGTGATGGACTATTTTTATGAGTCGTTCCATTCTCATCGCATTGAGAATGAGAGCTTATCACAAATGCTTTTCGATGCTTCTTATAATCATACACCGAAAACATTCAGAAAGTTTTTGCAAAAAGCATTAGATTCTGTTGAAAAAAAACGAGATGAAAAAACAGATAAAAAGCTGACGAAATCTTGGAGTGGAAAAGTTAATTATCTCAACTCCTGTGACGATAAGGAACTTAAGCTTTTTTATGATAGCTTTGCCAAAGAACGATTAGCTTTTATGAAAGACGGACGTGTAAAAGAATTTACAGGAATTATTACTCGGGCAGAAGGATATATTGATGGCTTTAAAGTAGACAAAGAGGTAACACAAGCCATTTCCGTTGCTCATTATGAGAAGATTATCCAGAAGCAAAAAGAAGAAAAATCATTCACCCTTGCAAAACTGTTTAAGAAATCAAAAACACATTCATAAAAAAAAGCCCCTCCAAAAGAAGGGGCTTTTTTATTAACAAAATTAATTATTCATAATAGTATCCCATGTAGCGATCAAGATACCATAAGCTTTTCATACTGCTAATACACTCACTTTCCGTAGCATAAGGACCATTACTTGTTCCACTATACTGCCTTCCTTCTTTTGTGCTTATTACAGTGCCTCTATAGCTAATACGTGCAATCGTTGTAAATTGTGTACCTCTATGTTCTGTAAGATAATGACAACTATCCCAAGGTGTGCTACTTCCCCATTTTTTTGGTTCATTACAACAAAGATTACTATTGTAACCACTCAAATATTCTTCAACAACGTAGTTATAGCATTGATAGCAACTTTTTCCACAACTCGTTTGGCTAACATATTTTCCATATTGTCCAGCTATAGGACAAGATAAAACCCCTGAAGGGCAGGTATCAGTACAGCAAGATTTGCAAGAAGCATATTTCTGAGTTCCGTCATTGCAGGAAGTTCCCTCGCCACCACAATTGCATGTGACATAAGTTGAAGGGCAAGAACAGGTTTTGTAATAAGTCACATTGGACGAGTCTTGACAAGTGTTTCCGCCTAAAATTTTTGGAGAAGAACAATTTGAAGATGTGTAAGGAAATGAAGATGCGCAAGAACATTTTTCATAATGGGTGATATCATTTAAGTCTTTACAAAAACTTCCAGCAGGAACATTATTTCCCTTGCAGTTTTCTGTTGTGTAAGGATATTTTGTGGCATTACATTCACATTTTTCAAACTGTTCATCATTACAAGAATTTCCTGAGAGTTCCAAAGGTGCAGCACAATTTGCAGTGTTATAAGGGAGTTTAGAAGTATTACAAGCACAGCCTTTGTAATAATCTCCATTTGGGCATTTTTCAAAAGCTTCTTCGCCGTTTTTACAGTCTTCAGCTTTTACTTTATATCCCATCATTTGACAAGGTTTATTGCTGACCCCATCATTTTTGTCTGTGGTTTTGGTAATAAAATAGACGCCGGCAACGGCGTCGTGAATAGGCAATATATTTAAACAGACAAAGAAGCAACAAGCAAAAACAGTTAAATATGATTTCTTCATAACACGACTCCTTATAGTTTGTATAGAAAGTATTATACAATTTATCGTAAAACTTTTTTATATTTTTCAATAAAAAATTACTAGAAAGATTATGAAATTTTTGTTGCAAAAATCCCCCCAAAAGGAGAGGGGGGATTGTATGTTTTTAAATAAATATTTTTTTAAGAAACCTTAGCAAAAATATCTTTCACTTTATCAAGAAAACTTTTTTCCTGTGGGTGAGTATTTTCATTGCTAATAGATTGGAATTCTTCCAAAAGCTCTTTCTGACGAGCAGTCATTTTTTTAGGAACTTCCACTTTTAGGATAACATATAAGTCGCCACGGCTTTGTGCTCTCAAGTGAGGCATACCTTTTCCTTTAATTCGAAGTTGTGCCCCATGTTGAGAACCACTTGGCACGGTCACTGCAACTTTTTCACCATCAATTCCTGGAAGGTCGATTGTTGTTCCTAAGGCACTATGGGCCATCGATACAGGCATTTCCATAAAGAGATTAGAACCATCTCTTTCATAGAGTTTGTGCTTTTTAACATCAACAAAAACATAAAAATCACCATTTTCACCGCCACGGCTTCCAGCATTGCCTTCCCCAGTAATTCTGATTCGAGAATCTTTTTCTATGCCAGCAGGGATTTTGACTTTAAGTGTTTTCTTAACATTGGTGAAGCCTTTACCACGACACTCGTCGCAAGTTTCTTTGATGAGCTTGCCACTACCATGACAATGAGGGCAGGCATCTTCCATAATAAAGAAACCTCTTTGAACGCGAACCTTTCCAGTGCCTCGGCAAAAAGAACATTCAGGAGCTTCTTTACCATCTTTTGTGCCATGACCATGACATTTTTCACAAAGTTTTGTTTTATTGAGAGAAATTTCTTTTTCAACACCACTAAATGCTTCTTCCAGAGAAATAGAAACAGCTTGGTGAAGATCATCTCCTTTATGAGCGTGACTTCTACCTCTATCTTGCCCACCCATAAATTCTGAAAAAATGTCAGAAAAAATATCTGAAAAGCCACCCGTTCCAAAATTGAACTCAAAACCGCCACCAAACGGATTGCCACCACCCATACCGCCACTTTGCTTGTAGGCATTATGTCCATAGCGGTCATAAGCAGCTTTCTTTTGTTCGTCTTTTAAAACGTCATAAGCTTCATTGATATATTTAAACTTTTCTTCAGCTTCTTTATCATTTGGGTTTCTATCTGGATGATATTTCATTGCCAATTTGCGATAAGACTTTTTGAGGGTTTCTCCATCAGCATTCCTATCCACTTCTAAGGCTTGATAATAATCCATTTCACTATTCATTTTTTTTAAATCTCATCTCAAAGTTAACTTGCCTTCATATTTATGGTTTTTGGAGCATAAAATCAAGGGTTAATTTGAAATTTGGGCAAAACAAAAAGGAAAATAATTGAATTATCTTCCTTTTTTTATTTTGTACAGAGTTATTTATAATGATGATCCATTTTTGCGAGATATTGTCTTTGCTCAAAGGTTAAAGTTTTTTTTCTAGAAGAAGCTCTTTTAGGTTTTTTCTCTTCTTGAATTCCAGCAAGTGCTTTTCCTTTTTTCACAATGGCATTTTCTTCTTTTTTCATGCCTTCCTCTTTGTAGAGCCTATATAAATCTCTCATTTTTTCTAAGCGTGTTTGCTTGTTTTCCTCACTTGCTTTTGTTTCTAGCTCTTGCAATTCTTTTTCGAGAGTATTTATTTTCATTCTTTTAAAAGAGGGAGCATTATCATATTTTCCATAAAGCTCATAAGATTCATCGCTTTTTTCATATAAAGTATCTTCTTCGTCCATATGTCATTCCTCTAGTGTTATTAAAGGTCTTTGACCATTCTCACAAAAGTGATTCCTTTTTCTTCAAAGACATCACCTTCTTGGTGATAGCCCAATCTTTCATAAAAATTGACCACGGAAAGCATCGCATGCATGATAATTTTTGAATATTTTGCTTCTTTTGCTCTTTTTTCAGCATATTTAACGAGGTCTTTGCCAATGCCTTCGCCTTGATGGCAATGGTCAATTGCCACTTGCATTAATCTAATCTCTTTGTCATTGAGAGGTGCAAGAATAAGCCCACCAATAAGCTTGTCATCAAGGGTTTCAACACAACCCACATGAAGATAAGTAGCTTCTTTTTCACGGTGCATATCTAAAAATTTCAAACCCAAAGGTTCAAGTAAAACCTTGTAACGTAGTTCAACCAGTTCGTCATAACGGCTAGAGTTGAAGTCAATGTCTAAAAATTTTTTCATATCTGCTCTCTTTTACATAAAAACATATATTCACCCAATATTCCAATTAAAACATATTTTATCAGATTGTACAATATAATTTGTTATGTTAAGGAGCGAACAGATTGAAAGATATTTTCCTCTTCGGAGAATTTTTGTTGCTAAATCACTAAATATCAATTATCTATATCACAAGTTTAATGATAATATACAAAGGTAAAGAGAAAAAAATATGGCACATGACTTAAGTTTAATTAGAAATTTTTCGATTATTGCGCATATTGACCATGGAAAGTCCACTTTGTCTGATCGCATTATTGAAATGACGGGCGGTGTGGAAAAAAGAGAAATGCAAGAGCAGATTCTCGACAGCATGGATATTGAAAGAGAAAGAGGCATCACCATTAAGGCACAAGCTGTTCGTTTGTCTTATAAGGCGAAAGACGGCAAGACTTATGAATTTAACTTGATGGACACCCCAGGGCACGTTGACTTTTCTTATGAAGTCAGCCGCTGCTTGTCAGCTTGTGAAGGGGCTGTTTTGGTTGTTGATGCCACGCAAGGGGTTGAAGCCCAAACTTTGGCAAACGTTTATCTCGCACTTGATGCAAACAATGAAGTTATCCCTGTGTTGAACAAAGTAGACCTTCCTTCTGCCGAGCCGGAAAGAATTAAAGAGCAAATTGAAGATGTGATTGGTTTAGACACTTCTGAATCTGTTTCTGTTTCTGGCAAAACAGGTCTTGGGGTTGATTTGCTTTTGGAAGAAATTGTTAAAAAACTTCCTGCCCCCCAAGGCGATGAAAATGCTCCCCTTAAGGCTTTGTTGATTGATAGTTGGTATGACACTTATTTGGGCGTGATTATCTTAGTTCGAATTAAAGATGGTGTGCTTCGTAAAAAACAACAAATTAAAATGATGTCTAATGGCGCAACTTACTTGGTGGATAGCCTTGGTTATTTCACGCCGAAAATGCAATATGTTGATGCCCTTTACCCTGGGGAAGTTGGCTTTATTTCTGCCAGCATTAAATCTGTTTCAGATTGCCATATCGGGGACACAATTACGGATAGTAAGCTTCCTGCAACTGAAGTTTTGGCAGGTTTTAAGCCATCGGTTTCTGTTGTGTTCTGTTCTATCTTTCCAGTGGATAGTAGTGAATATGAAAGCTTAAAAGATGCTTTAGCAAAACTCAAACTCAATGATGCAAGTGTGGAATATCAAAATGAAAATTCAGCAGCACTTGGGCTTGGATTTAGATGTGGATTCTTGGGACTTTTGCATATGGAAATTATCCAAGAAAGACTTGAGAGAGAGTTTGACTTAGACCTCATCACCACAGCTCCATCGGTTGCTTATAAAATCAACTTGAATAACGGCACTCAAATAGTGCTACATAATCCTGCGGATATGCCAGACCCTTCATCCATTGATACCATTGAAGAGCCGATGGTGAAAGCAACAATTATGGTGCCAGATTCATATCTTGGAGCAGTGTTAAAACTCTGCACAGAAAGACGAGGGGAACAAGTTGAACTGACTTATGTTGGTAATCGTGCAATGGTGGTTTATAACATTCCGCTTAATGAAATCGTTTTTGATTTCTACGATAGATTAAAATCAATCACCAGTGGTTATGCAAGCTTTGATTATGAAATTACTGGCTATATGGTTTCAGATTTGGTTAAAGTTCAAATTTTGATTAATGAAGAACCAGTTGATGCCTTAGCATTTCTTTGTCATAAAACGCAAGCTGAAGCTAGAGGACGTCAAATTTGTGAAAGACTAAAAGACCTCATTCCAAGACATTTGTTCAAAATTCCGGTTCAGGCAGCAATCGGTGGCAAAGTGATTGCTCGTGAAACAATTTCAGCAATGAGAAAAGATGTGACTGCAAAATGTTACGGCGGTGACATCACCAGAAAACGTAAGCTTTTGGATAAGCAAAAGAAAGGTAAAAAGAGAATGCGTCAATTTGGAAAAGTTGAAGTGCCGCAAAGTGCCTTCATTGAAGCTCTGCGTCTGGGCGATAATTAAGGATAAAGAAAAAGGACCCTCAAATGAGTGTCCTTTTTTTAAGATTAGCATTTATTACGCTATTTCCTTCAATCCGAGTCTTTTCCTGAAGCCGATATAGTGTTCACCAGTATATTCTGCTCCAAAATGGTTGAATGATTCTTTGGCAAGTTCAGGATATTTTCCTACTAGAATACCTAAAGTCAGAGCGGTAAGGGGATATTTTTTCAAATATCTCATTGCAGCACGGTTTGTCTCTAGTCCTTTTCCTTCATTATGACGCTTGTAAAGCTCAATAATTTTTACTTCAAGGTCAGCGATTGAAAGGTACTGTCCAATTTCTTCATTAACCAATTTTTCCTTGTAGAAAGACATAAGAAGATTTTTGCGGATTGTTGTTGCATTCTTTTTCATAAATAATTTTTTTAATTAAACAAATAATAAGTTCATGAAGATTGTATAACATATCATATAAGCTGAAGCAAGCTTTTTATTAATAAAGATTTATTAACATATGTTACCATATAATGATGCAATCAATGTCAATTTTTGGATAAAAAGATGATTAACAAAACCACCAGTCGCATCATTCTTATGATGACCCTCATTGTCATATCAATCATTATATATTTGATTAATTCAGAGAGCTTCATCCAATATGATAAATCAATTCCAACCAATCAAATCGCCCTTGGGAAAAAAGGAAACATCACAAAGTCTGAGGGACGCAAGAGAGTGAAAAAACTGGCGCAAGAGAAAAGTTTGCCAGATATTGGAAAATCTTTGAAAGAAAAGCAGGTTATTAAGATTGGCGTGAGCCTGCCTCTTTCAGGTGAAAAAGAAATCACAGGAGATGCGTTGCGTTCAGCACTTTATATGGCATATAATGAAATCCCAGAAAACACCAAATTCAAATATGAAATCATCATTGAAGACAGTGGTAAAGAAAAGACCTTTATGAGCACTTATACGCTGGTTGATGTGAAAGATGTTGATGCATTGTTGTCGGTTTATGAAGATGCGGAAATTGTTGCCAAGATTGCTGAAAAAAACAAACTGCCACACATAGCTTGTGCGTGGAACGAACATTTTCTGGAAAAGAAATCACATTCATTTAATCACTTTCCGAGCTATAATAAGCAGGCAGATTCTTTTTTAGATAATCTTGAAAGAAATAATATTAGAATTTTCTCAATTGTGAATGTGAAACAAGAACCATATAAGTCTTTGGCAAAAGAAGTTAAAAAACAAGCATTGAAAAGAAATTTTGTGGTTCAGTCTGTTTTTGAAATTGAAGAAGGACAATTGAATTTTTCAAAAGAAATTGGTGAGTTATCAGAAAAAACGCCAGAAGCTGTTTTGGTATTAATGGGGCAAAGAGAGGGTGGAATTTTCACCTCAAAACTTAATAGTAAAGCTTTGAGCTTTAGATATACTGATATTGATATGATGAGAGAAATTAATAAAACAACAATGAATGGGGCGCTTTATGTGCTTTCTTCTCGAGGAGATTATCTCTTTAGAGAGAAGTTTATTAAAGCTAGCGTTTTACCATTGCCTGTTTGTGCTCCAAATTTATATGATGCTGTAAAAATGCTTGTTGTTGCGTTTGAAAGCACTGATAAAAAAATTAGACCACGTAGTGATGTCTTATTAAAGTCTTTATCTCAGATTTCAAATTTTTCATCTGCGACAGGAGATGTTGTGAGTGTTGGAAAAGATAGAATTATTGAAAGTAGTCTTGAAGCTGCAGAAATTTATGACAACAGAATTTATTATCAAAACGAATGATTAAATAGCTTTTTAAATAACAAAAAAACTCCACCAATTTTGGCGGAGTTTTTTTGTTTAAACGAGCTAACTAAATATTATCTCTTGTTTCCAACTCTTGTTGTTGTTCTTTTTGAGCAACAGTTAAGTCAGGGTTTTCAGTGTTAAGGGTGCCTGAAAACTTCTCACGCAGGGTTTCAAACAAGACGTAGAATAATGGAATAACGACTACACCCACGAGGGTTGCAACCAACATACCATAAACCACCGTCACGCCAATTGCTCTTCGGCTTTCTGCACCAGCACCTGTTCCAATAATCAAAGGGAACACCCCAAGCACGAACACCAAAGCAGTCATCCACAAGGCACGATATCTTTCAGCCGTTCCATTAAGTGCCGCTTTCACAATTGATAAGCCTTTTTCTCTTTCTTCCTTGGAAAATTCCACAATCAAAATGGCGTTCTTAGCTGCCAAACCAATCAGGAGAACCAAACCAAGTTGAGCATAGATACTCAAAGGCATTTCATAAACAAACAATCCTAACAATGCCCCAATCATTGCCACAGTAACAGAAGTCAATACTGGGAATGGAATGGTCCAGCTTTCATATTGTGCCACCAAGAAGAGATAAACGAAGGTAAGGGCAAGTAAAATCAACCCACCAATTTCCCCTTGCGTTGAAGCTTCTTGATAAGTCATGCCTGACCATGAGAAAGTGTAACCTTCAGGAAGGTCTTTATGCGCCATTTGCGCCATTTCTGCCATAGCATCACCACTACTCACGCCAAACATTGGCACAGCATTAATGCCCGCACTTGGATATTGGTTGTATCTTGTTACTGTACGAGGTGCCAAGATTTTATTAATGTCAATAATTGACGCTAACGGCACTTTCTCTCCTACTGAACTTGGAACATATAAGTCATAAATGCTTTCTGTGTCTTTACGATAATCCCATTCAGACTGTACAATAACTTTGTTTACCTGAGTTCCAAAGTTGACGTCATTTACGTAAGTCGACCCAAGATAATTTTGGAACACGTTGAAAATGTTAAGAACAGGAATGTTCAAAACTTCAGCCTTGTTTCTATCAATATTCACAAACAAGTTCGGTGTTTTTGCTGTGTAGGTCGAGAAGGCATACATAATTTTAGGAGAAGCATTAAGCTTTCTCAAGAAATCTTGCAACGTTCCGTCAAGCTGAATTGGGTCACTTGACATGGTTGATTGAAGTCTAAAGTCAATTCCGCTTGTCATACCAAGCCCTGAAATTGCAGGCGGTTCAAAAACGTTAATCGTTGCACTTGGAATGGAGGCAAGCTTAGCCTTAAGCTGATTTGCAATCGCTGTTGAGTGTTCAGCTTTTGAATCTCTTTTATCCCAAGGTTTCAAAATAGTCACACCCATTGCCACGTTATCACTTGAACCACTCAAGAAGCTATATCCACTAATGAACATCACATGGTCAACGCCAGAAACTTCTTTAATAAGCGGGAAAACTTCTTGCAAAAGAGCCGTTGTTCTGTTGTTTGTTGCCCCTTCAGGAAGTTGAAAGTCAACGAAAACAACCCCTTGGTCTTCTTGCGGAATAAAGCTTGAGCTATTAAATTTGAGAAGCAAAACAACCATCCCCACCAATAATGCCATCATCAAAGCAATTACACTCACACGGCGTGCGAGAATAGCAATGATGACCACATATCTTTTTCTTGTGGCAGCCAACATTTTATTAAACCAAGCCAAAGGACCTGTTGTCTTTTCATGAAATGGTTTCAAAATTGTTGCACAAAGGGCAGGAGAGAGCGTAATGGCATTAATTCCTGAGAAGAAAATGGAAGTTGCAATTGTCACAGCAAATTGCTGATAAATTTTTCCTGTAATGCCACCCATAAATGCAATTGGCACGAAGATTGCCATCAAAACCGCAGTTGTTGCCACAATTGCACTGGTAATTTGTTGCATGGCAAGAATACTAGCTTTTCGTGGCGTCATATCTTTTTCAGTTTCTAGCAAGAATAAAACTCTTTCCACCACCAAAATCGCATCATCCACCACCAGAGCAATTGCCAGCACCATGGCGAATAGGGTTAAGATATTGATGCTGAAACCCATGGCACTTAAAACGGCAAAAGTTGCAATCAATGACACAGGAATCGTCAAGGAAGGCACTAAAGTTGCACGCCAGTCTTGAAGGAAGATATAGCACACACCAACCACGAGCAAGAAAGTGAAGGCAATGGTGAAGATAACTTCATGAATGGAAGCCTTAATATAGTTTGTTGAGTCATAAGCAACTTTAATGACGAGGTCATCAGGGAAATATTCTGAAAGTCTGTCAATTTCTTTATAGATACCGTCCATGGTGTCGAGTGCATTTGCTCCAGAAAGCAAACTAACCCCCATAGCAACTGCAGGCTTTCCATCAAAGAAAGAGGATGTTGAATAAGTTTCTTGTCCAACATCAACCTTTGCAACGTCTTTCAATTTTAAAATACCACCATTTTCGTCAGTTCTAATAATGATATTTTCAAAATCTTCAACGGAGTTGATACGACCCTGAGTTTGAATTGAATAAACAATCTGTTGTTTTTTGTCATCAGGAAGACCGCCAACTTTACCCATTGAAGGTTGGAAATTTTGACTTGAAATGGCACTGGTGATATCAGCAACCGTCAAATTCATACCCGTAATTTTGTCAGCATCAAGCCACACACGCATACTTAAGTTGGAAGCAAACACATTCACACCACCAACTCCGTCAACACGAGCAAGTTCATTTTTAATGTTGTTTTCAACATAGTTCATAATGAACAAATTATCATGCGTATTATTTGGAGAAGTTGCAGTTAAAAAGCCGAGGGTGTCGGAAGATTTACGAACAACGCTCACCCCTTGTCTTTGTACTTCGCTAGGCAAAGAAGAAATGGCTTGTTGCACACGGTTTTGAACCTTAACTTGTGCCATATCAGGGTCAGTGCCCACAGCAAAGGTAACGGTTAATTGATATTGACCAGAGTTATCAGAAGAGGAAGACATATAAAGCATATTTTCCACACCGTTGACTTGTTCTTCAATTGGAATAGCCACAGTTTTAGAAATTACTTCAGAACTTGCCCCAGGGTAAACCGCAGAAACCACAACCTCAGGAGGGGTAATGGTTGGATAAAGAGCAATAGGCATGGAGGTCATTGAAATTGCCCCCGCCAAAGTCATGACCAAGGCAATAACAATTGCAAAACGAGGTCTATCAATAAAAAACTTTGAAAACATGCTTATTTCCCTTTATTTAATTCAACTTCATTAGCATCAACTTTTGCACCATTTGCAACTTTCTGAATCCCTTGAATAATGACACTGTCACCAGATTTCAAGCCAGATTTAACAACTTGATTGTCGCCAATAATTGCCCCTAAAACCAAACGTCTTTCTTCCACAATATTATCTTTGTTCACAACAAATGCATAAGAACCAACTTCATCTTGAGAAAGAGCCATTTGTGGCACAAGAAGAGATTTTCTATCCATATTTTGTTTAATGGCAACTTTAATATATCCACCAGGAATTAAAAGCCCTGAGGCATTGTCATATTCAGTGAAGAATGAAATTGTTGACGTTCCGAGATTGATTTCATTATTAATGAAACTAGAGAGTCTTTCTGGGGAAATAGACGAACCATCAGCCAAAATCAAATCTGTTTGAAAACTATCAAGCTTTTTTTCAAGGTCTGCACGGTGATAAATGAGGAAGTCTTTATCCGTGATTGAAAAAGTTACACGAATTGGGTCTAGTTTAACGATTCTCGCTAAAATTTGAGAAGTTGCATTCACAACGTTTCCTTGCGTAACTAAAACTTTACCGATTGTACCATCAATTGGAGATTTAACTTCAGTATATTCCAAGTCTATTTTTGCCAAATCAAGATTAGCCTTAGCTTGTTTAACAGAAGCTTGAGCTTGTAAGAAATTACTCAAAGCAGTGTCGAGAGCTGCTTCAGAAGCAAATTTTTGTTTGTTAAGAGATTTTTGACGTTCATAATCTCTCGTCACTTGTTTCAAAACAGCTTGTGCTTTGGAAAGTTCAGCTTCACGCAATTTGAATGTTGCAATATATTGGTCTTGCTCAATCACAAAAAGCGTTTCGCCTTTTTTGACTTTTCCACCTTCAGCAAACAAAACTTGTTCAATGCGACCAGTAACACGAGGTTTGACATCAACGCTTTCAATTGCTTCAACTCTTCCCACATAATTCATGGTTGGAGAAATGTCTTGGTCTATAACTTTTGTTGTAATGACATATGGAACAGCCGCACCTCCACCCATATGTGGAATCTGAATTGTCAGACGTCCTTTAAGATACCACCCTAACCCAATCAAAAGGATACAGAATATTGTATTATAGATGATTGTTCTTTTCTTCACATGCGCTATTTTCATAATGTCAAACTTTCCCAATATATTAACAAAAGTGCAAACCTAACTAATCGTAGAATATACAACATAAAAAACGAGATAAACAAGTAACATAATATTACTATCAAAAATATAAGTGTTAACCAACACAATATCAACTAGAAAAGTTCAATTTGACCATTATTTTCCAAATAGTTAAGCGCTTCTTTCACAAGAGGGATAGAAATTGCTCTTTTTTTGGCAATTGAGATGTTATCAATTTCTTTAACTAAGGTTTTGATGAAGCCAAAAGAGCGTTGTGTGTTTTTCAAAATAAAGTTTAAAACATCAAGCGGAATAACAATTTGTCTGTCTGCAAAGAGTTTAATGAGGAGCATGGAAAGAAGCTCATCATTGGGTTCTTTAATTTCAATAGCTGGTAAAATGTTTAATCTCGATTGTAAGTCAGCAAGCGAAAAATTCATTCTAGCAGGAGGTTTTTTCGCTGTAAAAAGAATGAACCCGCCTTCATTACGATAAAGATTATAAAGGTGAAACATTGCCTCTTGATTAATCTCTGAAGAAATATCTTCGACAATTAAACACTTATGTTCAGCAAAAAGACGGTGCGGTGTTTCAAGTTTAACATCAACAGCTTTGATTGTGGGGATTCTACAAGCTTGTTTGGTGATGTTATAAATTTGCTGTGCAAAAATATGTGCTAGGTGAGTTTTGCCCGAGCCAGAAGGTCCCCAAATGCACCCAGCAAATCCTTGCCAGTTTGGCCAAGATTCTATAAATTTAATGGCTTCCATATTGTTATCCGCAACAATGAAATCTTCTCTGCCATAAAAGGGCTGATATTCAAATTCAATGGGAAGCTGTTTTGCCATTCTTTCTTATGCCTCATTAATCACATCAAAAACCTTTTTGGTTAAATCTCCTAAGCTAAAAGGTTTTGCCATAAAATCAAAATTATCATTATTAGACAAGTCTTTTTTTGCAATTTCTTCGGAATAGCCCGAAGCGAGAATGATTTTAATATCTTTGATTTTCTCTTTCACAATGCCCGCAAGCTCAACCCCACTCATTCCTGGCATGACCATATCAGTAATCATCAAATGGAAGTTAGCATCATTTTCTAAATGTTCAAGCGCATTTTCTGCTGAATTACAGCCCACAACATCATAGCCTTTTTTCTTCAAAGCTCTTACGGCAAATGTTCTAACAGAATCTTCGTCTTCCACAAAAATAATCCTAATTTTAGTGGCATCAAAAAAGGTTTCTTCTGTTGAGCGGTCAATGTTTGAAACGTTTAAGCCTAAAATCATTTTCTGATTATAACCAACAGAAAGAGAAAGTTCTTTTTCCTCTTTTGCCTCCTCAATCTGAGTCAAGTTTTCTTCATCTGCCTCAAAGCGTGGGAGATAAATTGAGAACATTGTGCCTTTGCCAATCTCACTTTGAACTTTGATGAACCCGCCCGTCTGACGAACAATTCCGTAAACCATTGCTAAGCCCAAACCAGTTCCAGAACCCACGACATTTTCTTTGGTAGAGAAGAAAGGTTCAAAAATGCGATTGATGTTTTCTTGAGAAATGCCACAACCACTATCACTAACTTCCAAAACAATAAATTCTGCTGGATTGATGATGTCTTCCCCAAATTTATAAGGCTCAAGAATTTGCTCAACTCTAGTGTTGATTTTAAGTTCACCTTTGCCTTCCATGGCGTCTTTAGCGTTCACTGCAAGGTTTAGAATAACTTGTGAAAATTGCACTGGGTCAACCTTGATGAAGCCTAAGTTTTCACCATGATAGAAGGAGATGTTTATGTTTTCACCCAACGTGCGGTTAAGCATATATTTAAGTTCTAAGAAGCTTTCTGCAACATCTAGGAGTTTTGGTTTGAGCGGTTGCTTTCTTGAGAAGGCTAAAAGCTGACGCACCAAACCAGCGGCACGATTTGCATTTTGTTTAATTTGAATGAGGTCAGCAAAAGATGGATCACCCACACCATGTCTTTGTAACAGCAAGTCACAAAAGCCAATCATTGCAGTTAAAAGGTTGTTGAAGTCGTGTGCTACACCGCCAGCAAGTTGACCCATTGCTTGCATTTTTTGTGCCTGTGCATATTGCAGTTCTAAGTTTTTCTGTTCTGTGGCGTCAGAACTATAAATGACCCAGCCTTCGGTTTTGTTAGAATTTGAAGCATATAGATTTTGCATTTTGGTCACATAAAAAGTCACCATTTTACTCACTTGCCCAATTTTAACAGGCATATCCACTTTTTTAGGATAGCTTTCACTTGTAAATTCTTGTTGAAGGCGAGAAAAGTCTTCTTCAGAAAAGAAAAGGTTTAAGTTTTCGGCGTTTTGTGAGGTTAAATTAAAAAAGGCTTTTGCAGTTTCATTAGCTTCCATAATGTTAAAGCTTTTGGAAATAAGCAAAATACCAATCGGCGAAGCCCCAAAAAGCCAGTTAAGTTTATTGAGAACTTGATTTAATTCATTTTGGATTTTCTGTTCATCAGGCAGGTTTTTGAAAACTGCTGTGCGGATTTTGATTTGTCCTTTTTCACGGAAATTTTCTTGTGCAATATAGACATCAACGGCTTCGTCATCATTCTTAAAGAACAAACGTCCTTGCCATGCAGTTGTTTTGGGCGGAAGCTTAGAGCTTTGCATGAGTAAATCTTGTAGGTTTTTGGTCAACAACACTTCACGATTCGTGTTTAACATTTTGGCAAAAGCATGGTTGCAATATTCAAGTTCATATTTGCTGTTGCAAGTGTATAAACCCACTGGCAGATAATCTAAGAAATCATGAAGCGAATTACGTTCTTCTTTGAAAATTGTGTCCATATTTCGTTGAGCAGTGATATTATTGATGCTCCATAACAGATAAGTTTCATTTTTAATCTTCTCAACGGAAAAAGGCTTTTCAAAAATATCTGTCTTTTTCAGAAAAATTGGGGCAACTTCAATTTCAAACCATTCTTCATTTTCAAAAATTTTGTCACTATTTTGATTAAGACTTAAAGAAAGGGTGACCTTCGTTTTAATCAGATTTTGGCAAGCACTTTGCAAGCGATTAAATTCAATTTTATTGTTACTATCACTGGAAAGATTATTTTCAATAAAGTTCAAAATATTTTCATTTTTGAAAAAGTCTTCGGCGATGTTGTTTTGAATGACAGGTTCTCCCTGAGCATTGTCAATGCGACGAATGTTTGAATTGTTGCGGATAATTTCGCTGGCAAAACCACCATAAGAGATTGCTTCTTCGGCAGCTGAAATTGTTTTAATGCTGAGATAAACACAAGTGCATAGAACCAAAATCACAAAGATAACAGCATAGGAATAATGTTCGGGATAAACCAAAAGAACAGCAATAGAAATCGCCAACACAATGAGTGTGTAAGCAAGGGCAAGAAGCCTGCGATTCAAAATTTTATCTGGTCTTTTACTGTTTAAGCTGCATAACATATCCAATTACCTCTGCGACGGCTTTAAAATGCTCTGAAGGAATGTAGTCATCAAGTTCAACTGAGGCAAACAACGCTCTCGCTAATGGCGGATTTTCCACAATTGGAACATCATTTGCTTCTCCCATCTCCCTAATTCTTAAAGCTAAGTGGTCCACACCTTTAGCAACGACTTTTGGTGCTTCCATTGTATCCATTTTATATTCCAAAGCAACAGCATAATGCGTTGGGTTGACGATGATAACATCTGCTTTCGGCACGTTATCCATCATTCTTTGACGAGCCCGTTCATGACGAATTTGCCTAATCTTAGATTTAACCAGAGGGTCACCTTCACTTTGTTTATATTCTTCCTTAACTTCTTGCTTGGTCATACGCATTTTTTTCAAATGTGAAAACTTCTGATACAAAAAGTCGGCAATGGCAATGACAAACACCGCAATCACCATTGTGAAAATTAACATTACCACAACTTTATGAATAAAACTTAAAATTGCGATTGTGTCCATGGTTGGCAAGAGTTCTGCTTTGTTTAAATAAGGCTTGATAACATATATGCCAATGAATGCCACGACAATAATTTTCAAAATGCCTTTCACACTCTCCACAATTTTTCTCATATTAATCAGATTGGGAAGCTCCTTAATGAAATTGAGTTTATCCCATTTCAGTTCAAGCTTTTTTGGGGCGAAGATAAACCCCGTTTGCATGACGCTAGCGAAAATACCAAGCACAATGAAAATGGCAAAAGGAATGGCCATAATTTTGAAAAAGTCAATGATGACACTTTTGAGGAGGAGTTGCATGGTTTTTATGTTAATGGTGATGCTTTCAGGCGCTTCAATAAACTTAACATTAAATTTGTAAAACCATTTTAAGAGCATAGGTAAAATGAGCCAAACCACAAACAAAACGCCCAAAAGAATAATAAAATTCTTTGCCTCTTGTGATATCGCAACATCGCCTTCTTCCTTCGCTTTTGAGAGCTTCCTCTCGGAGGCCTCTTCGGTCTTCGAGGATTCGTCGTCGTCTTCAGCAACCATTACTTCACCTCTCTAATGAACGAACTTTAAGATGCCTTCTTGGAAGTATCCCAAGAACCACATCATAATGACCGGCGTTGTTAAAAAAAGCAGTCCTAACCCCAAATAAATTTGTAAGGGAATGGACAGGAAAAAAATGTTTAATTGTGGCATAAGCCTTGAAAAAAGTCCCATACCAGAATAAAAAACCAATGTAAATGCAATGAATGGGGCGGAAATTTTGAACCCCATGGTAAATCCTTGGCTTAAGGTTTGGCTTAAGAAATCTGAAATATCTGCAATAGGAAGCGGACTGCCAAACGGAAAAATTTTATAGCTATCAATGACAGCTGAAATCATCAAATGATGAATATCTAAGGCAAAAACCAAAGCCACAGCTAAAATGCTGAAAAAAGATTCAATCACGATAGATTGTGTTTGTGTTGTCGGGTTAAAAAAGATGGCGTTGGCAAAACCGACAGCCGTACCAGCAACCGTTCCTAACAAATTTAGAGCATAAAACAAAAACTGCATAAAAAGCCCAATGAAAATGCCATAGATAATTTCAAACATTGCCACTTTGACAAATTCCGCAAAATTATCAACGGGAATAATAAGGTTGCTTTGTAAAATAGGGGTCATCACCAAACAAATTGAAAGCGCAATTGCTAAGCGATATCTTTCAATGACGTAAGAAGTCATAAAGCCCGGCATAAACATAATTGCCGAACCAATGCGAAAGAACACGAAGAGAAAATTGTAAATTTGTATGGAGAGAAGTGTTGTCATTGCCTTTATCCGCCGCCACTGACAATTCTATCAAACAAAGCATCACTCAAATTTTTGAGCTGATTAAACATAAAAGGTAACAAGATGATGATGGCAACAAACACGCCAATAATTTTTGGCACAAATGCCAAGGTCATTTCTTGAATTTGCGTCAATGCCTGAAAAATACCAATAATCAAACCAATGCCGAGCGCAACCAACAAAACGGGAGAAACCACTTTGATAAGGGTGAAAATTGCATCACGGGTAATGTCTAAAAATTCAATCTCGGTCATTGTTGCTCATTGCCTTTTAATTGAGAGGGGTTAGTTTTTCAAAATATTGATAGTTTTCAGCTCCAGTAAACCAAACCCCATCAAAACCAATATCAAGAATGCTTTTGAAGTGATGAGAAAGAATTTCTCGCCACTTTGGTTGCCAAAATTCAACAATCACACTTTGTTCTTCCACAAAGGAATTTCTTTTAAGCCAACTTGGGTTGCCAAGTTCCCAATCTATTTTCCAAAAATAGTCTTGAGGATTGGCTTCGCTCAAATTCATTTCAGCAATGATAAGTCTTTTTGCACCATTCTTTTTCAGCTTAAGACGATTAATCTCTTCTTTCGTATATCTAACTTTGCCTTGAAAAAGAGGCTTCATAATAACAATGTCATAATTTGAATTTTCAACATCAAGCAAGAGTTGGTATTTATCTTTAAAGGCAGAATCATCAACAAGAATGGAGATGTTGCGAGCATCTTTGACGTCAAAAACATTGCGAGAATTTTCTTTGATGATTAATTCTCCTTTGATGTTCTTAAACGCACTTTCTCTGTTTGAAAAAATGTAGACTGGTTTACCCGTTTCAATGGAAAAATTAATTGTTTTATTGATGTCTTCAACATAATCACATTGTTCAATATAAATTGGGGCAAGCTTTCCGCTTTGAATAATATCTGGCGTTTTTTTACCCTGACACTTAATGTTGCTCACAGACAAGGCTTGAATGTTTTTCAAAAGCTCTTCTTCCTCTTCTGAATCCTCTTTAAGGGAAGGGGTGAAGTTGCCTTTAATTCGATTATATTCATCAACATCATCTTCCAAAGCATGACGAGAAAATAAATCCTCATCGCCATGTAGAATAATTTTAAAATTAGGTTGTTGAAGTTTTGCATATTGCGATAAGAAGTTGATATTATCACGCATTTTTTGACGATAATTAATCATCGTTTTAGGTGGAAATCCACGGTCTTTTTGGTCTTCTTCATGCGTGTATGGATTGACATCGTCAAAACCATATAAACCTGCAAAAGCATTACTGCAACAAAGCAGTAATGCTAAACAGGTAATGAGAATGTTTCTTTTCTTATGTCGTAACATCTGCTTCTTTTTTTCCGGTTCTTTTTTCAATTTCTGCCACTTGTGACGCAATCTGGTATAGTTCATCGACCATCAAGCGGGCATCTTCCTTAATGTTTTTAGTTTCCAGTTTTTCCACATAAACGCGAAGGGTTGCACCAACAGAGCCTGTTCCTGATAAACGATAAACGATTCTTGAACCGTCTTTGAAACGAATGAGGAAACCATCTTGTGTTGAGCTACCGTCAACAGGGTCGTTATAAACAAAAGCACCTGCTGTTTCAACTTCGTTTGTGCCAAACTTTTGTCCTTGAAGGGTTGAAAGCTTGGTTTGCAAATCTGCCATAAGTTTGTTGGCGATTTCAGAATCAATTTCTTCAAAGTCGAAACGCATATAATAGCTGCGACCATATTTTTGCCAATGTTCTGTGACAATTTCTTCAACAGATTTGCCTGTCTTTGCAATAATATTAAGCCAGAATAAAACTGCCCAAATGCCGTCTTTTTCTCTGATATGGCTTGAACCAGCACCAAAGCTTTCTTCACCGCAGAAAGTGATTCTGTCTGAGTCCATTAAGTTCACGAAAAACTTCCAGCCAGTTGGGGTTTCATAATAGCCGATTTTATGAGCTTGAGCCACACGAGCCACTGCGGTTGATGTTGCTGCAGATTTTGCAACTCCGAAAATCCCTTTTTCATAAGCGGGAATAAATTTGTAGTTGTCGGTGATGATTGCGAGGCTATCACTTGGTGTAACAAAGAAATTGCGTCCTAAAATCATATAACGGTCGCCGTCACCATCTGTTGCGGCACCAAAATCGGGTGCGTTTTTGCTGTTCATAATCTTAATGAGTTCAGCGGCATATTTCAAGTTAGGGTCGGGATGAAGTCCCCCGAAATCTGGTAAAGGCGTTGAATTCATTACACTACCTTTTTCGGCACCCAAAATTTCTTCAAAAAGTTTTACGGCATAAGGACCTGTAATTGCATTCATTGAGTCGAATTTAAGCTTAAAGCCTTTTTTGAAAAGGGCTTTTAAGGCATCAAAGTCAAAAATTTCTTCACACATGGCAATATAGCCGTCAATTGTGTCAATTAATTCAATTTCCATATTGCCATAAGTTGTTGGACCAAGTTTTGAAAGGTCAACATCATTGCCTTCAACGAGGTTATATTCTGTAATTTCTTTAGTGTTTTTGTAAATGGCGTCAGTAATTTGTTTTGGAGCTTGTCCGCCTGAAGCAGTGGCATATTTAATGCCCGCATCTCCATTTTCTCCCCCTGGGTTGTGAGAGGCTGTTAAAACAAGACTGCCATCTGTTTGATAATCTTTAATTAAGCGAGAAGAAATTGGGGTCGACATTAAACCATTTTGACCAATAATCAATTTTTTAACACCATTTCCCGCCGCAAGTTTGATGATTTTTTGAATCATCACAGTGTTATAAAAACGTCCGTCACCGCCGATGATGAAAGATTTTCCTTCCACACCGCCAATGCTGTTAAAAATGCTCTGAACAAAGTTTTCAACATAGTTTGGTTGCATCCAAACCTTAGATTTTTTACGAAGTCCGGCAGTCCCCATTTTTTGATCAGTATAAGCCGTTGTTTTAACAGTTTTTAACATAAAATTTGTCCCTCTAATAATTAAATTCATACAAAAGATAGTCAAATTTTATCATCATTGATGAGAAAAACAAGTCAAAAGCAAGGTTATTGACTGATAAATTTATTTTGGGGAGATAAATTCTGCAAGTTTAAAAATTTCTCGCTTTGCCGCTAAGTGCGACATACTCATCTTCATCTTCAGTGTTTCATTGTTCATGTCTAGAACAGTTAGTCCTTCTAAGAACATTTCCTTATAAATGGCTCTGTCTTTAATGCCAACAAGACTGCGGAATCCATAAAGTTTTTCTAACTGTTTGAGATGTCCAAAAACTTGTTTTTGATTGTTTGATTGAAAAGGAGAAATCTTATTTCCAACAACAATCCAGTTCAGATAAGGTTTTCCTTGAGCTGCCAAGTGTTTTTTGACTTCCCAAATATGCGTTGCATAATGGCTTGGATTTCTAATTTTTTGGGTTTCAAAGTCAATATCGGCAATGACGCTTAAATCAAGGAAGCTATCTGAAACAGGGGTGATAAGCGTGTCAGCAAATTTATGAGCCTCATCAAAGAGATAATTCTTGCTTCCTGGGGTATCAATAATGATGGCATCATAAATTTCTGAAAGTTCAGTGATGAGTTTGTGCAGATTCTCAATGTTATTCTGTTCAACATCATCAATTGAAAAGCCATAATGTGTCGGCATACGTAAGTTAAGATTGTTTTTCTCATTGTTTCGGCGACGGTTTTCAATATATTTTGAAAGCGTTCCTTGTCGGGCATCAACATCAACGGTTGCCACTTTGAACCCTTCTTCTAACAAAAGCACCGCAAGATGCATGGAAATTGTAGATTTTCCCGTTCCACCTTTTTCATTGCTTACGACAATTATATGAGATTTTTTAGTCAAAATACCTAAAGCCTGTTATTGTTGTTTATTATGATAGGCAAGTTGAATTTCTTTGCCTGCAACAACAGTACAAGACTTTTTATTTTTTTTCAAATTATTACAAAACTTATACGCATCTTCTTGAGAAAAACCAACAATTTTAGGCTTATAGACGATTGCTGCACGAACTTCTTCAATTTCCACTTCAATGGTCTTATCGGCAAGTTTTTCTTTCTCTTTCACCTTGAGTTTCTTGGCATAATTTTGTGCTTTGGTATAATTAGAGAAAGAGCCAAGGAAAATTCCCCAGTTTTCTGAAGCGTCAAGTTCTTGATCTTTAACTTCATCCAACACAAGGATTCTATCCGTTTTGCTATCGTAAATTGGTTTTCTGACAATTTCGATTTCAGCAAGTAGTTCTTTTGGAGCTTTAATGCCAGCAAGCTTGTTTAAGTTACTATCCATTTGCTGAGCAATGAATCTGTCTCTTTCTTTAAGTGTGTTGTGTCCCATTGTTACAGCAATGATTCTCTTTCCCTTGCGTTCTGCTGAAGTGACAATGTTATATCCTGCCGCAGCAGTATAACCTGTTTTTAAGCCGTCAGCCCCTGCAAAACGACCTAAAAGACGGTTGTGTGTTCTATAAGTTATGTTTTTATATTTGAAGGATTGGAGGGAAAATAAGTCATAATATTGTGGAAAGTGATTATACATTGCGGCTGCGAGAATAGCCATGTCTTTAGCAGTGGTTTTTTGCTCACGATTTGGAAGCCCTGAAGCATTTTTAAAGGTTGTATTTTTCATGCCCAGTTCTTTGGCAACATCTGTCATGGCTTCGGCAAATCTTTGTTCGCTATATCCTAAAGCTTCGGCAAGAACAACAGCACAGTCATTAGCAGATTTCACGATGAGCGCATGAACAGCATCTTCAACAGAAATTTTTTCTCCTCTTCTCAAGCCAAGTTTTGAAGGGGAAACATTCATTGCACGGTAAGAAACGGGAAGCATATCATCTTTTTTGATTAAGCCTTTTTCAAGAGCATCAAAAGTGATGTAAAGCGTCATAACTTTGGTGAGAGAAGCAGGATACATTAATGTTTCAGAGTTTTTGGCAGATAAAATTTTCCCAGTTTCAATGTCAACAACAATTGAAGACGTCGTGCGAACACGAGCCTGAGCATTCGCTGAAATCAAACAAGCGATGATAATCGCTAAACTACCAATGTTTTTGCTTAATTGTTTTAACATGTTTCTCCCCATATAAGTTCCATTCTAAGCAACAAAAGAAAATAAAAAGTTAATAATTTTTGACGTTAAATCAATGTTCTGTATTTGTTCTTTTTAAATTTAAGCCACTAGATTGTTTTGTAATGCCAATTTGAAAGAATAAAAAATTATTTATTCTAAAAATAAGAATTTATATGAGATCAAGTTGAGCATGAATCATTTTAACAAGAGGCATGCGCTTAGGGATAAAGTGCAATTTGAGCTAAAAAAGTGATAAATTCGTATAAGATTTTTCTTGACTTTATTGATGAGTATAGTAAAAGACCTCTTAGTCATAAACTAATGGCGGAAGTAGCTCAGTTGGTAGAGCCCCGGTTTGTGGTACCGGTTGTCGCGGGTTCGAGCCCCGTCTTTCGCCCCATTTTATAAAGGCTTACTTTTCGGAGTAAGCCTTTTGCTGTATGTGTTGCTGACATTCGGTTTGATGCGTACAGGAAATGGGTAAAGTTTATTTTTCGGGAAGCAAAAGAAGTTTTTATCAAGTTTTCAAAAACAGGTTGCATTCTTTTTATCCCTAAACTACCCCTAACTTTTTTGGGAAGGGCTTTTTAAAAGAACCGACGCATGCTGTCCGCATTAGCCGCAAAAGCCCTCCAATTTTCTCCGAAATTTAAAAAAATGTAAAAACAATCAACGGGCTAACCCCGAATAAAAGAGGGCTAATCTTCTGTGTTTGTTATTTTAAGATTTGCCTTTACCCAGTTATTGAAGTATTCAGCAAATACAATATATTTTTGTGCCATATCGTTTAGATACTCTTCTCTCTGGTGACTATTCTCATATACAATAAACCAAACAAAATGTTAAGAATTTTATTCCTATAAAGTAAATTACACACCAACAAGAAACATATTTAACTTATTGATTCCACCTATTATTCCTGTTTTATTAACTTCTTTAATTCTTATTTGGCAACACTAGGATATTTATGGTGAAGTTATCAAAGGGTTTCTAAGGTCAGGGTTTAGTAGTGTTTTTACAAATTAATCTAACTTACAAGTTCTGTGGTGACAAAGCAGAGATATTAAACAACGACGAATGAATTGACTATTGACAAAAGAAAAAAATCCGTTTAACTTTTCAGTGTTGATTTATGAAAGAGATTTTATTTATGTTTAAGTATGAAAGAAAAGAAATGAAAATGATGATGTGTTGTTGCTGTTCAACACACCGTTCTTTCGTGCTTACAACACATCTCTAGTATCATCTAAAATTTTGGGAAATGGGGTTGTAAGAAAATACAACCTTTTTTATTGCTCAAAATATATGAAAAACCAAAAACCAAATATCATTAAAAAACGTTCACTCCATAATTCTTATTATGAAGTTGTTTGTTGTATGCCCCTTTTAAATGTCTATCCCACAGGAAGCTGACATTTAAAAGGTTGTTCATACATAGCTTCCTGAATTTTATTTAAAAATTTATCAAGGAAGAAACAAATGACAAACGAAATTAAAAAACTAAATATTGAAACCAACAAGCTTTTAACCAAAATTTCACAAGATTTCATCAAAGAAGATGTTGCAGTTATTATGCCAACTTATATGCCTCAGAGAGGAGAAGTTTTGAAAACATTTGCACAACATGGTGTTGACACTTTGATTGTTGGGGGACCAAAAAACGCTCAGTTTTTCAAAGAAATTCCACAAATTGGAACTCAGATTGATGTTCTTCCTCATATTGGGGTTTTTCCTGCACATATCACCAAAGAAATTGTGAACACAATTCCTGCAGAAAAGATCAAAAATCGTAAAATTGCTATTTTTTCCTTCATCAATTCCATTGGTTGGAGCCAATATATCAAGGAGCGTAACTTAAATACAGAAATTGTCGGAACGGTTGAGCAAAGCTTGAGAAACTATTTTGAGGAGAAAGGAAATTTAGTTAAAATTTTGCAAACAGCAGGACTTTTTGAATATATTATTCCAACAAAGCACATCAGCAAAGAAACTCCTTTTGCAGAACTTAAAAAAATTTATGATTTAATCAAAAATGAAGATGGTAAAATTGTGCTGCAAGATATCCGCTCCAAGGTCGCTAACGCTGCTGGCAAAGGAACTTTTTTTGCGAACTCTTTTGAAGAATTTTTAAAGACTATTAACTCAGCAGAAGGACAATTCAAAGCCGTTCAATATGTGAAAGGATTTGAAAGTAACCTCACTTTCTTTGCAACAAATACGCTTCCTGACCATGAACAATTAGGGGCAAGAAAAGTTAATCTCACAGCTGAGCTTGACCCTTTTAATCCAAACACGTTGGACATTCTTTTGGATAGAGCTAGAGCAGAGGGAATAGATGATAAAAATATTGTCACATTGGTTGGCAGAGGAACTTTTAAAGCAGTTGGAGATGACAATTTAACAAGCAATGAAGCGAACGGCGTAGGAAATGATTTAGGATTTATTTTTGACGAAAAAACTCGTCTGCAAATCAAAGAAATTGGTGAAAAACTCTCTAATTTGATGGCAAAAACAGGAAAAGTTGGGGTTGCTGGGGCAGATTTGATTATTGATAAGCATGGCAAAGTTTGGATAAATGAAATTAATGATCGTCTACAAGGACCTACCTCTCAAATGTCTAAAGATGCAGAAAAAAACGGTGCACCTTCTATTTCAAAAATCAACCTCATCAGCAGTTTTGCAGATTTTAGAGATGAAAAAGTTCAGACATATTTTCAAAGCCTCAAACAAAATGCAGACGAAATCAATGAGATTTATACCACAAAATCTGGAGAGTTTTATCTCAAAGTCAATTCCACTCATCCGTCAAAAGAAACAGTTAACATTCTACACAATGTCATTCCTGGATTTTATGATATTAAAAATGAAAATGGAAAGTGGAAATTTGACTTTTCTTCACACAGAAACTCAAATTCAAATACTGCCTATCAAACAGACTTTGATAAAGGGTTTGTGACAATCAAAATTGAGGGTGGAGATTGGAAAAAAGGAGAGGAAGTAAAGGGTGGCTCTCAACTTTTCAGAATCACAGGCGTTTCAACAGAAGGAAAATCTCCTTTTCAAATCAAAGGAGAAAAAACAATTTTGAGTCCAGAATGGCAAAAAATTGTTGAAGCAACTTACGACTATGTCTTCGGTGAAAACTATATGGAAAGAAACCCGCTTCGCCAAAAAAGAGAACAAGAACGTAAGAACAAATTAACCAATAACGTTGTACTATTCAGACAATACAACCCATACAAACAAGGACGCTAAAGATGAAAATTTCAAAAACAAATATCAACTTTGGGGAAACCCCTATGGGGAATGACCTCAGCATTTTGAAATATGAAATTGATTCTGAAATTTCGGGCAAAACTTTTTATATTCAAAGTGGGGTTCACGGTGGCGAAATCACACAATGGGTTTTGCATGATTTATTCAATTATTTGAAAGAACATCTTAAAAAAGGAAAAGTCATTCTCATTCCAAATGCCAATCCTGTTTCTTGGCTACAAAGAACATACTTCTCAACAAATGGAAAATTTGATTTTTATATGGGAAAAGACTGGAATAGAAACTTCCCTGGGGATTTTGATGGCTCTCTTGGCGAAAGAATTAGTGCAACGCTCTTTGAAGAAGCAAAAAAAGCAGATTTTGTTTTGGATTTACATACTTCTCGTGAAAGCATTCCTTTTTCAATTTCTTTTAGCAAAGAATATGATGAATATGTCAAAATTCTAGGCATAAAATATAATCAGTTTTTAGATTTAGAAACAAACAAATCTTATTCCAATACGCTCAATGCTGGACTACATAGAGAAGGGATTCCTAGCCTTTGCGTGGAATGTGGCAGCCATGATGCGTATGAACCTGAAAATATCAAAAATGTTTTTGAAGGCATTAAGAATCTTCTTAAACATTTTGAACTTGTTGAAGGTAAAAGTGTGAAAAATGAGGAAATCAAACTTCTTTCAAAATCTGCAACATATTATGCAGAAAAGGGTGGTATAATTAGACTCGCAAAACAGTTAGGCGAACAAATTGAGGTTGGAGATGATTTATATTATCTCTATGACAATAATGATTTGGGAAACATCAAAACAGTGAACTCAAAGCATAAGGGGATTTTATTTAAAATATCCCCTACGCATATCTATTGGTCTGGTGATGAGGTCGTTCAAATTCTTTTGGATAATTAACCCCTGTTCTTTTGTTTAAGAATGTTTGGAAGTGGGACAAAAACAAACCTTTGAGCAAGTTTTTTATGAACCAAAGGATTTTTGTTCATATATCCTTCATGGAAAACATGTTCGTAAGAGGCTTTGACAATTTTTTTCCACTCCGAACTCAAAACCGTTCTGCCTTCTTCAATCACAAAAGGTGGCGTTTTTGAATTTGTAACACCTGTCAATCTGAAAAGTTGTGTGCCACCAGTAATGGTATCACCTACTTTCAAATCTGCACCATCAATTTTTATAGTCACAATATCTTTGCTTGTGTCTGTTTGGTAGTCAGTCTCTGAGTCAACAGAACGATATGAACCGAAAAGAAGTTTCCATTCTCCATTTTTTTGTTTTACAACATCATAGAAACCAGACTTTAAGTTCTTTGTCACTTTTTCAGGATTTTCTTTAGGGTGTGTTGCATTGATTTTGAGATAAAATTCTCCTTCAGATTTTGCATAAGTCTCATGAATTTCATTTGAGCTTTTTTGAATATCTTTAAACAAATCCAGTGTCGCCGCATCATTGAAATCTGCAAAACTTGCGACAAGTGCTACCTTCATCAAAGATGGTAGTTCATTTGCTTCTGCATCTTTGGACATTTGCGAAGTTGGTCCTTGCTGACGATCATTAATTTCATTAATCCAAACTTTTCCTTGTTCATCAATAATCAAATCTGCCCCAGCCAAACCAACACGCCCAGCTTTAGCCAAGGTTTTGGAAAGCTTGTCTCCAATTTCTTTAATCTGTTCAGCTATGGGGTCTGGAAAGATATATCCAATGTCATTTCCAACCCCATTGGCTGGTGAGGAAGTTAGGTTTTCATCTCCCACAGATTTGAGTGTTGCTCTTCCTACTAAAGTTACAATATTTTCATCCGAAATGCCTTCTTTTTTTGCCTTTTCAAAAAGCTTAAAAAGTGTTTGTGGAGAATTGGCATCTAAATTATCTAAAAAAATCTTATTAGCTCCCAGTCCTTTCCTAGAAGATAGTGTATTTCCAGAAAAAAAAGACAAATTGCTTTCACTTCCTTTAATGAAACGAGTTGCCTTATAATATCCCTTATCTTTTTTTAGCGTTTCTATCAAGTTCTCAAGGGAATTGATGAAAAGTGTTCCTTTACCAGCACCTGTTGAAGCATGGCAACTTTGCAAAACAATTTTACCTTGTTCGTTGGAAATTTCCCTATATATTTCTTTAATCTCCTCAAGGCTTGTTGTTGGTAAAATTTCCCTAGTGGGAATGGTATGATTTTCCAAATTTGCCGCTTTCAAAATTGTTATCAAATTTCCTTTTTCCTCAAAATATTTTCTTAAATCTTGTTCAACAGAACCAACAATTTCTGTGTTCAAATTTCTTTCTTTGATATGACCACTCCAATTTAAATCTGGAATGTAGGCAAAGACAGCTGTTTTTCTATTTTTGAGTTTTTCTTCTGGAATTAAATCGACAATTTTACGTGTAATTTCTTTCGGAAAGATTGCAAGATATGGAGAAGTATCTTCATCTAATCCTTTTTGTGGAATAGCACTGAAACAACGAGCATCGCCTTGTCCTCCTGCAATAAATGTATCAATCCCTTCTTTAGCAAAATCTTTTAAGATTTCACCTCTTTGAGGAACGTATGTTGGCATAACTACTGAAACATTTTCCTTTTTGAAATGATTGATGACCTGATAAAAAACTTTATTGAGCTTTATTTTTGTTCTTAAACCTGATGACATTTTTTTCTTCCTGCAAATATACTAAAACAAATAAGTTGTTTGGGCGCAGGGGAAGGACTTGAACCTTCGTCTTCATAGGTTATGAGCCTAGCTATCTACCAACTGATATACCCTGCAAAAAGACTTTTAAATTTAAATATGGATGCGAAAATTTATGACAAGACAAAGCTTGTCATTCGGACCATGCCTAAATGAGCAGGGATGAATTTTGAAATCAATTGAAAAGACTTTTCATCTAACCAGAAAAGAGAAAACACACTACAAATATTTACCAACATAACTTTTAAAAACTCTCACAGACAAAACAATGGTTAATTTATAAAACTAACACATATACATTCGGCTATAAGCTATTTTCAAAGTCACATTCATAAAAAATTCCTATTTAATCTAGACTTTATTCTAAGTTCTGAATTAATTTCTGTCAATATTTTTTTGTAAGCATAAGCATTGTTTTAAGGTTGACTTCAATAAAATGCTTCTGCTATTTTTTAATTAGTTATAAGATTCAGATATTAGAAGGATAAAAAATGGACATAAGAATTAGAAATGAAGAAGAGAAAGATTATTATCTTGTTGAAGAAATAACGAGAGAAGCTTTTTGGAATTTATATTGCCCAGGTTGCAGTGAACATTTTATGGCGCATGAACTTCGTAAACACCCTGATTTTATCCCAGAACTTACTTTTGTTATTGAAGTAGATGGCAAAGTTGTAGGAAGTATTTTTTATTCATATTCCAAAGTTATTGATGTTGATGGTCAAGAGCATAAGACAATTTCTTTCGGACCAGTAAGCATTAGCCCTCATCTCCATCGTCAAGGCTTAGGGAAAAGACTTATTTCCCATTCCATAGAAGCAGCAAAAAAAGCAGGTCACAGAGCTATTTTCATTGGAGGATTCAAATATCACTACACTCTATATGGTTTTGAAGGTGCAAAAAAATATAGAGTATCTATGCCAGACGGAAAATATTATGCAGGAATTATGGCACTTCCACTTTTTGAGGGGGCTTTAGACAATATTAGAGGTTCTATCCATTTCTCAGAAGGCATGTATCCTGACAATAAAAGCTTTGAAGAATATGATAGCAAATTTCCTTATAGGGAAAAAGAAATCAAACCTTGTCAAAAAGAATTTGAAAAAGCAGTTAGCGAAATTGATGAGCAAAATTATTGACTAAATATATTTCATATCATAAGCTTGTAATTGAGATATTTTATAATGAAACCCAAAAATTAGATAATAAATAAAAATTTTAAAGATTTGTAAGTAGCCCGTTTCTGCAAAGCTCTGCAAAGACTGGCTTGTTCAACTCTAATTCTGCAATAACCTCAGACGGTTTTTTATTAAAACTTAACTCTGTCTCTTGAACAATGCCATTTTTGATCGTTTTGAACGTAGCACTTGGAAGTTCGGCTCTGCCAATGCATGAAGAAAGATAAACGAAACATTCATCGTTATCCTTCAAATTTTCAAGAGCCAATTTGCGTGCATATAAATTGAGTGTCAAGTCAGCCTTACTAGCATCTTTAGTCCAAGGTGAACCTCCTCCAACAGGGCACGCTGTTGAATAGAAATCACAAGCCAATTTTCTGCCCGTAATACCACAGTCTGCAATGGATGAGTGATAAGTATATTGTCCTGTCCCATTAACAATGAGAGATTTCGGATTTTGTCCTAAAACTTCGATTATAAACGCTTCAAGATTTTCTTGAACAAGCATTGGAATAGCAACAACAGCTGTTTTTATGTTTCCTCTTTCATCAATTGTTATCTGAGTTTTGATATCTAAACCCAAATTTTTAGTTTTAAGTGCTTTTTGATAAAGCGCTGAGTTGAGTCTTCTTGCTAGATAAAGCTCTCTATTAATTAAGCCCACTCCCTGACAAGCATATCCAACAAAAACGCCTTGATCACCCCAACCATTTTGTTCAACCCCTTGATTGATTTCTGAAGATTGTAGTCCTATTAAATTAATGGTTTTTATTTTTGAAGGTTGAAGGGCATATTCGCCCCAAATTTTGGCATAGTCTTCACTATATCCAATTTCCGCCAGAGCTTTGAGGGTTAAATTATGAAGATTAGAAAGATTGACATTCCCTTTGATTTCTCCACCAAAAATGACTGTGTTGTCTTTAATCATCACTTCAACGGCATATTTGACCGAACTGTCTTGTTCAATCGCTCTATCAAGAATGTATGAGGAAATATAGTCCGCAGTTTTATCTGGATGCCCTAAAGACACCGCTTCAGCAGTTTTTAGCATTTTTTATTCTCCTTGTTTAGTCCTCTATGCGGGACAATTCAGGTTAAATCCACATTGAAAGCCATTTAGCTTCGCTACAAATCTGAACACATTTTAATGGTATTTGTCAAGTGATAAAATTCACATCATGTGAATGTTGGAAAAGAAAACAATGAAATGCTCAATTATAAAATAGGTAGTTATGCCGAAATATATTGTAAAAATAAAATATGTCTTTATTATAAAAAGAGCTTTCTAATGTGAGTTATTAATTGGGGTTTTGTGAGATGAAAAAAAATTCTCAAGTGTTTTTTTTATGTTTTACTTATTAACCCTTCAATGGTTTTTGCAGAAGATTATAATATACCTGAAATTGACTGTAATAGAACTAGAAATAAAATTGAAATGACCATGTGTTCAAATCCAGACTTACTGGAAAAAGAAAAAGAAAATTTAGAGTGGCTAGCTAAAATATACATTTATAGTAATAAAGACATTAAAACGATTAAAAACTCTCCAGATTTTGTTAGAAATCAATCATATAAATTAGACTGTTCCTCTTTTGCGGATGAAAAAGCATGTGTTGCTGATTTATTCAATAAGAATATAGAATATTTAAAGAATAGAGCTTTGGTATATGAATTAAGAGAAGCTTGTGAGCAAGATGTTTGTGATTTTTCAAAGGTTGAGAAACTTATGGAAGAAGGGGCAGACTTGAATGGATACACGCATAAGGATTGTCAAATTAGTGATCCTGTCTTTTATGGTGCATTTGCTAGAGAGAACACGAAGACATTGGAATATGTTATTGAAAAAGGCGCAAGGATTGGAGGAGAACTTCGGTCAGATTGTAGGCATGCGGGCGAGTTGAATTTTATATATTCCTATGATGACTTATTAATCCTTCTAAAAAATGGTGCAAATATTAATGCCGTGAATAATAATCATTATGAGATTCCAAAGAGTGGTATTGAGAGAACTACTTATAGACCTCATAATAATAAAATTAAAAATTCACCATTAACCCAGCAAATATATGGAAATATATTGAATAAGCACAAATATCCTGAGAGGTATAAGATTATCCTTAAACTTATTGAAGAAGGTGCAGATGTAAACCTTAAGGGCGCTGGAAACACGAATGCAATAGATGTTTTGTTTATGGGTGATTTTACGGCCAATGATTATGAAACGGTTGAAGAAATTGCGGATTTGCTTTTTTCTAAAAATGTTGATGTTTCAAAAAAACACAAGGGGCCTTTATATTGGCTTAACAAAAACCAAACAATTAAGAATGAACAATTTTCTTCAAAATATAGGAAAATTCTAATCGAGAGAGGGGCAAAAGATGAAGAATAAAATACTCAATATTGTGTCATTGTCGTTTTTCAGCCTTTTATATGCCACTTTGATTTTTCTGATCTTTTATTTAATTAAAAACTCCTTTTCTCTCTCAAGCGATGTTATGTGGGCGGCTTCTTTTATTTCAAAGTTCTTGTTCTCTGGTGTCTTTATTCTTTCAGTGCTTATCTTCATTTTTGGGGAAAGTAAAAAGAACACTAGAAAATCATTGCTCTTTGATGTTTTCTTGCTTGTTTTACTCATTGGATTGATAGCTGTTTTGGTAAATCCTAAAGCCTTATATGTAATGATTTATAGGCATAATGATAATTTCATCCAGATTCTGATTCAATTATCACGACTGATCTATAAACCTGTGTTTATCGTGGGAATTATCTTGTTTCTCAGCAAAAACATGAAAGCACCCCAAATAAGATATAGAATTTTATATTTCTTATCTTTTTCATTAATGCTTATAATCTTTTTGTTTTGGGCGTTTCGTTGCAGAGGGTTGGAATGTTTCTTTTCTTATGGCTTTATCATTCCAATTTCATTTATTTTCATGTTAGCGATAAGAAAACTAAAATATAGATACATATACTTAGCAATATTATTTGCACCACTTCTAATTATCTTTCTATGCAAAGAATATTACAATTTTAGATTTGCTTATAGATGTGATAAATATTTTCCTGATGTTGATTATAGTGATATATATTTGCCAGCAAATCACACTTTATTTATAGAAAGAAAAAATCCTGGTGCAGGAAAAGTCGTTACCAATATATCAGAAAATACCGTAAATAATCATATAGATAATATCTATAATTATTACACGGATAGACTTGTAAGCGTTCATTATATAACAGATTGTGAGGAGATGACAGAAGAACAAAAGCAAATTCTTTTAAGAACGCCATATTCCTTCTTCTGTAAAAAAGAATATGCAAATTTGAAGGAAGAAAATTTTGAGGTAAAAGTTTTTTCTAGAAGACGACTTAATGATGATAAAGAATATTTCTTTAAAAGTTGCTACTTTAAACAAGAGGCAGACAAGTTGGATAAGGGAAAGCAATACTTCAAGCAATATCCAGAAAGAGAATTTGATAGCGTTAGAAAATTTGAGCCGACTAGGTTTAATTCTAATATTGGCGTTTTGAATATATTGAAGTTCATTCTTCTCTAATTATGCCGAGGATATAATAAGCTTATCCTCTTTTGGCTTTTTGTACCAAAACTTCTAGTCCGCTGAGGAAGTTGGAACGGTCTTTGGCAGAGAAACTTGCGTGCGTGTTGCTTTTTTCGCCAATTTCTCTAAGGAAATTGTTTAGCTCTCTCATGCCCAGAGACATCCCAATATTATCAGCTGTAAATTCTGTTCCGTTTGCCCGAATGGCGTAAGCACCAACTTCCAAACATCGGCTAGCAAGCGGAATATCATTGGTGACAACAATGTCATTTTTTTTGATGTTTTCTGCAATCCAATTATCAGCGGCATCTGGGGTTTTAGGAAGAATCACTTGTTTGATTTCAATCAGTGTTTCGCCAAATCTGAGCCAAGAATTGCTAGCAACATTGAGGTTAACCTTGTGTCTTTCCGCAACTTTAATGACTTCATTTTTAACAGGACAGGAGTCTGCATCAATATAAATTTCGACCATTATAGTTTCTCACTCAGGTTTAGCCATTCTTGTTCAACTTCGTTCATCTGATTTTGTACATATGCCAAGTCTTTTTGCAGAGAAACAATTTCTTGAGCATCGGAAAGGTCAGCAAATTTAAGTTCTATTTCCTCTTTTTTAAGATGAAGCTTATCTAATTCTCGTTCCAGTCTTTTAATTTGAGAAGTGATGAGCTTTGCTTCATTATAATCAATTTTTTTCTTTTCAGTTTTTTCTTTTTTGGTGTTTTGTTTTTTGTCTGAATCCGTGTTGAGTAAGATATTGCGATAATCTTGCAAATCGCCGTCAAAAGCTTTACATCTTCCGTCTTTAATCAACCATAAATCATCTGCAATCAGTTCAATGAGGTGTAAGTCGTGGGTGATGAGAATGACCGCACCAGTATAATTATTAACTGCGGTTACCAAAGCATCTCGGGCGTCCATATCTAAGTGGTTATTCGGTTCGTCTAAGATGAGCAGTGCAGGAGCTTCATAACTCATTGCCGCAAATAAGAGTTTTGCTTTTTCACCGCCTGAAAGCTTTTCAATCATCGTGAGGGCTTTTTCTTTTTCCAAGCCAAAACTTGCCAGATGAGAACGCACTTTGCTTTCAGAATTTTCATTCATCAGGCGTGACATAAATTCGGTTGGCGTTTGGTCAAGCGGGAGTTCTTCAGCTTGGTGTTGCGCAAAATAGCCCACTTTGAGCTTGTTGTTGCGATGAATTTTGCCTTCCATAAGTTTTAAGCGGTCGGCAATGAGTTTGGCAAGGGTAGATTTTCCGTTTCCATTTGCACCCAAAAGCGCAATTCTGTCTTCCTCTCCAATGCTGAAATTTAAGTTTCTTAGTACAACTTTTTCCCCATAACCGATGACACCGTCTTCAACACTAATCAATGGGGGTGCAAGTTCCAGCGGATTCGGAAAAGAAAATCTTGTGGCGGCATTATCTTCAATGAGGGCAACATCGTCCATCTTTTCTAACATCTTAATTCTGCTTTGAGCTTGTTTTGCCTTTGAAGCTTTATATCTGAATCTATCCACAAAAGACTGTAAATGTTCTTTCTTTTTTTCCTGTTTAACAGCTTGTTTTTGAAGCAAAATTTTCTGCATATCTCTAGTTCTTTTGAAGGTGTCATAATCGCCAGAATAAGTGACAAGTTTTTGGTTGTCGAAATGGATAATGTAATTGCAAATTGCGTTTAAAATATGTCGGTCATGGCTGATGAGAAGTAGTGTTCCAGCATATTTCTGTAAGTGGCTTTCCAACCAAATGCTTGCCTCAAGGTCGAGGTGGTTTGTTGGTTCATCAAGGAGCAAGATATCTGAGGGTTGAAAGAGGGTTGCCGCAAGAGCCATTCTCATTTGCCAGCCACCAGAAAATTCTTTAATCGGTTTTTGAAGGTCTGAATTGCTAAATCCTAAGCCGTTTAAAATGGCAGAGGCTCTGGCTTCAGCGGAAGAAGCCTCAATCATATTCAATCGTTCATAAATGTTTGAAAGTTCCATGTCGGAAGCGGTCTCAAGTTGCTCTAAAAGTTCTTTTCTTTCCGTATCTTTATTCAACACAAAGTCGATGAGTTTGACGTTAAAATCTGCAAATTCTTGTTCAACAAAAGCAATTTTATGAGCAGGGGTGATGAACAGAGAGCCTGTTTCCGTGTCTAATTCATTTTTCAAAACTTTGAACAGGGTAGATTTCCCACAACCGTTCGCCCCAACAATGCCAAGCTTTTGTCCGTCTGAAATATGTGCGGTGGCATTTTGCAATAAAACTTTTGCTCCAATGCGAACCGTTATGTCATTAATATCAATCATCTTTCCTCAACTTTTTTATTTGATTTCTTATATCAAGCTAATTCAAAAGAGTAAATAGGATAATCTAGATAATTTGGTTGCTTTAAGTTGATTGTTAGATTAGCCTTTGGATAAATGTAAGGAGAATTAAGATGATTAATGAAGTGAAAAGCAAACTGATTGCAAATGATGAGGAACTTAAACAACTTTTGGAAGTTCATTTGGGGAAGCCAAAACAAGTTGAGAAGATTTTTCAACTGATAAAAAATCACTATGAAAATGGAAGATTGAAAAAGAGTGCTTTCAATATCTGGGCGTTTTTGGGCGGATTATTTTATTTTTTATATCGAAAAATGTATTACACTGCGGGCATCATCTTTGTGATTATGTTTATTTCGACATTTATTAATGTGAGTAGCTCTGCAATTAGTGCGGGTATGAGTGCTGGTTGTGCTTTTGCAGCACTTCCGTTATATCTTGAAAAGTTTTTTAGAGATGCTGAAAAATCTGGCTATGGACAGCGTCCACTTGAAGAAGTTAAGCAAGAAATGGCAAAAAAAGGCGGATATAATAATTGGGCAATTTTGCTACTTTTTCTTGTTACAGCGATTATTGTTTTTGCTGAGGTTTATGCATAAGGGAGTGTTTTGTAAAGCATATAACTATCGTCCGCTATATTTCCCGGCAAGAGCTTTATAGACATAATTCTCATATTTGACGACCATATATTTTTGCTTAATAAGTTCCACTCGAGCGGTGTTTTCACTATTGAGTGCATCAAGCAAGTCTTTAAGTTCAATTTTGCCAACATCATATCTTTGTTGATAATATTTTGTTTGCTTTTGCGTGTCTTGATGTTTTGCCTCAATAAGGCTTAAAGCATCTGATGTTGTTTGGTAAGCATAATAGTAATATGCCGTTTCATTCAAAGCTTGGTTAAGGGTGTCTTTGAAGTCTATCAATTCAATTTGATAATCCGCTTCAGAAATTTTGATGTTATTTTTCACGCTATTCCAATCGAGGAAGGGCAAGTCAACCCCAACACTGCCTAAGAGATATGGAAAATCAAACGTGGTTCGGGCTTTGTCGGAGCTTGAACCAAGAACGCCTCGAAGCGACACGTTTGGATACCAATTTTTGTCTTGAGCTTGCAAGTTTTTGAACGATTTTTCCAAACGCAATTGACTTGCTTTAAGGTCTGGTCTTTCAGCGAGAACACTAAGCGGAACATCAAGGTCAACTGCAAATGTTTGTTGTTGTGAGAAGGAGATATAGGCTAAATTAAGGCTTTCACTTGGTTTAAGATTAACAATGTTTTTCAAACTTCTTTCAAGGTCAGTAAATTGTGTTTCTAAGTCAAGTAATTTAATTTTTTCAGAAGCCAAGCTTTGTCTTGCTTTTGTCACGTCTAATTCATCAATTTTTCCAGCCAAATGCTTTGCCTGCACGATGTTATAAATTTTGTTATAATTTTTAACATTTTCTTGGCTCATCTGAATTGAGTTTTTGAGATATGAAAGATTAAAATATAAATCAACCACATTGTTCACCAAAGCGAGTTCAGCAGCTTCTTTGTCCATAATTGTTGCTTCATATTCAAAATTTTGAGCTTCTCTGGCATCTCTAATTTTGCCATATAAATCTAATTCATAATTCAACCCTGCTTCACCAGAAAAGGTTTTCTTTGTGTTTTCGTGTTTATCAATTCTTCTTTGAGCGGAAGTTGAAAGGTTGCCACTAAGCGTTGGGAATAAGTCTGTTGTTGTGAGGTTTAACGCATAAAGCTCTTTTTCAATTTGCAAAGCGGCTTTCAAATAGTCTGGATTGTTTTTTAAAGCCTGTTCCACCAAGGCATTAAGCTCTTGATTATTGTATGCAAGCCACCATTTTTTATCAACCACATAAGCCGAAGCCGTATTTGAGGTATAATTTAATTCCTCAGATAACGTTGGTTTTTCCTGTTTGGAAGAAACACAGCTTGTTAGAAGAAGGCAGATTATAAAAAGATATGCAATTTGTTTTTTCATGATTATTCACTCGCTAAAGCATCAATTGGGTTAAGTTCAGAGGCATTTCTTGCTGGCATATATCCAAAGATGATGCCGATTGCGGTTGAACAAGTTAAAGCCAGTATGATTGAGGTGGTTGAGAAATCCATGCCGAAATCGGTGGAGAAATAATTAATGGCTGTGCCAAGGGAAATGGAGAGCGTGACCCCAAGGAAGCCGCCGATAATGCAAATTAAAACAGCTTCAATGAGAAATTGTTGTAAAATATCCCTTTGTTTTGCTCCAATCGCCATGCGGATTCCAATCTCTCTGGTTCGTTCCGTCACCGAAACAAGCATAATATTCATCACACCAATTCCCCCAACAATGAGCGAGATAACGGCAATGCTAGAGATGAGCAGTTTCATAGTGTTTGTCGTGCTTTCAACTGTTTGTTTAATACTGTCTGTGTTAATCATAAAAAAGTCTTTTTTGCCGTGAAGTGCAGTGAGAATATTATCAATGCTTTCTTCCGCCACTTGTGAATTGACAGTATCAGAAACTTTTACAGTGATAGTGCTGATATCATTATTGCCATTCACTTTAAACATTGCGGTTGTGTATGGTGTCCAGAGTTTCATTGAATCTGACATAGGGCCTGGGTTGTTGTCTTTTTCTGTCACGCCAATTACCTTAAGTGGTTTCTTGTTGAAAATGATAATTTCGCCGACAGGGTTGGGATTATTTGGGAAAATTTCGTTGAGCGTATTATCATCAATCACCACAACAGAAGCCATATTCCTCACTTCTTCAGGTGTGAAGATTCTTCCTTGAGCAATCTTACGTCCCTTCACTTCAAAAAATTCTGCTCCAACCCCACTTAATTGGGCATTAACGGAAGTATTTTCAAAAAGCAATGTTCCATTTGCACTCACATTTGGAGTGGCATTATCAATGAATCTTTGTTTTGCTAAATAGTCTGAATCGCTCACTTTTAGCGATTTAACTCTGCCAGAACGCATATCCCCAAAGCCTTTCCCTGGGAGAATGTCAATGGTGTTTGTGCCCATGGAGTTGATGCGTTCCATAATTTTTGCTTGAGAGGCATTTCCCAAAGCCACAACTGAAACAACAGAGGCAATGCCGATGATGATGCCGAGCATGGTCAAGAGAGAGCGCATTTTGTTGGAAATAATCGCATGGACAGACATATTAAAAGCTTCCATCAGGCTATATTTCAGATGTGCTAGTTTTCCTCTTGCAACTTGCAACGGCTTGTCTTTCATTTCATAAATGTCATCAGCATTTCTAATGTCGGCAACAATTTCACCGTCTTTAATTTCAATCATTCGGCTGGCTTGAGCAGCAATGCTCTTGTCGTGGGTCACCAAAATAATCGTATGTCCTTTTTGGTGAAGCTGTTTAATGATTTTCATCACATTTTCACCACTTTTAGAGTCTAAAGCACCGGTCGGTTCATCGGCTAAAATAATGTCCCCGCCGTTCATCAAGGCTCTGGCAATACTCACACGTTGTTGTTGCCCGCCAGAAAGTTCATTAGGACGGCTTTTATATTTGTCGCTTAAGTCTAAATTGCTTAAAATTTCTTCTGCTCTTTTGGTGCGTTCAAAAGCATCAACCCCCGCATAAATGGCAGGTAAAGAAGCATTGTCCGTGGCTTTAAGGCTGGTGAGAAGATTATATCTTTGAAAGATGAAACCAAAAGTTTTGCAACGCAGTTCTGCCAATTGGTTGGCATTCATTTTACTGACTTCAACGTTGTTAATTTTATATTCGCCAGAGGTTGGCACATCTAAACAACCAATGATGTTCATTAGGGTTGATTTTCCTGAACCAGATTGCCCAATGATTGCCACAAAGTCGCCTTTTTCTACTGAAAAATTGACATTTTTCAAGGCATGAACTTGGTTACTTTCATTTCCAAAAACTTTATTGATGTTTTTTAATTCAATGATGTTCATGGCTTAAAACCCTCTTGGACCTCTTTTGACCGTTGCTTTTTCAGAAATTTGTTCTGAAGAAAGTTGAGCAACCACAACTTTTTGTCCTTCTTTCAAGCCTTCTTTGATTTCAACAGTGAATCCGTCTGAAACGCCTGTGACAATAGGTTGTTCTTTTGTTTTTCCGTCGGCTTTCAAAATTTCAACAAATTTCTTTCCATCTTTACTTTTAATGGCAGTTGTCGACAAGGTGAGAACATCTTCAGCAGCATCAACATAAATCACATTTTGGGTGGTCATGCCAATACGTAAATCTCGATTTTTATTTGGTACAATGAGGCGTCCATAATAGTAAATTGCCTCGCTGGAAGACACAACTTCGCTATATTCTCCATTGCTGAGGGAAGTTAGCCCTGGGTCAATGGATTTAAGTGTAGTTTCATAAACCTTATCTAAGTTGGCAAGAATGGCATAAGTCACTTTGTCATTTGGCTTAATGTTTAAGATGTCGCCTTCAGAAATTTCAATCACGATTTCCATTTCATCAAGATTGGCAATTTGCACAATGGTTGGCGTGTTCATTGCCGCATTAACCGTTTGTCCTTGTTTGACGGGAAGTGAAACGATTGTGCCGTCAAGGGGAGAAGTGATTTTAGTATATCCCAAATTTGTTTTTGCTGTGCTGAGGGAAATTCGTGCTTCTTTCAAAGAAGAAATAATTTGTGTGATTCGAGATTTCGCTTCGGCAAAAGTTTCTTGGGCCGTTTCTAAGTCTTCTTTGGATGTGGCGTTTTGGGTATAGAGCTTTTGCAAACGTTGATGTTTCTGTTCAGCAACTTTATAAGCCACATCGGCGGCAACCAGTTGTGCTTCATAACTGTTGAGTTTTGCTTTGATGGTGTCGACTTCATTTTGTTGCGTGGTTGAATCAATTTGCGCAATCAAATCGCCAGTTTTAACCTCTTGTCCAATAGCAACATAAAGCTTTTCAATTTTACCAGAGGCTTGAGCACCAACCGTGACAAGGTCAACAGCACGCACTTCACCCGTGGCATTCACAACTTGTTGAATGTTTGTTTTAATCACATCTTCGGTGATGTAGGTGAAATTTTCATCTGTTTTGCGAAAGAGAAAATAACTTCCGCTGACAATGATTAATAAAATCAGTAAGTATAAAAATTTTTTTCCACTTTTTCTTTGTTGCATCTTTTTTGTCCTTAAACATCATCATTTTGCTTCATCTTAAAACACAAAGTTTAAATAATCATCTAAATTTTAGTCATAAAAGCTTCTCTATATAATCATAACGAGAGGAAGTTTAAAAAAGTTCATTTATTTTTAAAAAGAAAAAAGCCTCCAGTTTTAAGTGGAGACTTTTTAAGAAGGCTTTGCTTATTTGCTATTTCCTTTATCTATTAATTTTGGAGAAGGTTGTTCACCTCTATGTTGTTCGTTTTTTCGCTTATAAGGAATTGGTCCTTTTTCAGTATCTCGAGATTGTGGAACAACTTGATGATCAGCACCATTGCTGGTAACAAAAGTCATCGTTTTTTGAAAATCTTTCAATGTCATATTCTTAACATCTTCTTGAGTTGCATTGCTTTTCCAGATTGCTTCTCTTGTCTTGTTGAGAGGCGGAAGAAAAGTGTTTTTCTTTTGAATGTCAAAAACTCTTGCTCCGTGTTCATCTGTTGGTCTGTTTTTCTCATCAAACTTACCAATTGGGTCAACACGAACTGCTAGCTTCTCATCAAACTCTTCACGTCTGGCTTTGAGATAGTCCCCAAAAGAAGCTTGTGCAAGTTCCGCATTTTCAGTTTTTTGTTCCGTTTTAACCAATTCAACATAACGATTAAGTTCTTTGTCGTCAGGTGCTATGCCGTGAATGAGTTTATATTCGTCGATTAAAAGCTTTTGTTCGTTAGGGGTGTGAGCCGGTTTCTGAGCCGCCATACGATTATCAATTAACTTTTTAGGATCAATTGTTGCAGCTTTATTTTCAACAGGGATTGCTTTGGCAATTGCAGCTTTGTTTTCCACCGGAATTTCCTTAGCTTTTGCCGCAGCCAAATTATTTTGAGGTCTAGCGGCAATTTTGTCTGTTTTGCCGGTGATTTTATCTAAAAGGCTTCCTGCTCTTGCTTTAAGCTTTCTCACGCCGTTAAGCGGTTTATGCCAGAAGCCCAAAGCCCCAAGCCCGTCTCCCTCATTTCGAACCATTCCTTTAATGTCTTCGCCTTTAATGAGCTCTTGAGTCTTCTCAAAAACACCGTCATGGTTGGCATAAGTCGAAAATTGGTTTCCACCTTCGGAGGTTGCATTTGTTACCCCGTCGGCATCGCGTTGCGAGTTAAACCCAAGAACACCATCGTTTTGATGTGGATTACTTGGAACACTTCCGACAACGTTCTTCATGCCGATATATTCATCTGTTTTTTGGAAAGCTTCAAGTGATTCCGGAGTAATTGTGACACCGTTAGGGGTGACACTATTCGCCAAATTATTCACTTCGGTTTGCGAAACACCTGTGGTTTGTGACCATTCGGCTCCAAACACTTTATGATTTCCGCCGGTGTGAACGTTGTCTCCGCCTTGAACGTGATTTAAGTTATTATCAGGTGTTAAAGCGCCGGCATCATGAGCCGCTAAGAGATAGCGGTGAGGATCGATGTTTGTGCCGTGCTCGGCATTATATGCCTGAATGGCATCAACACGTTGTTGTAGAAGTTCAGGGTTATCTTTATACCAGTTATCCCCCAAAATGCGTTGTGCATCTTCAACAATGCCGTCTTTGTAGGTGATGGTTTCTTTATAAGTGTCTTCAGTTTTTCCTGTCACTTCCTCATGTTGGAAATTTGTGTTGGTAGGGTTATGTTCATTATAATAGTCGATTCCCGCATTAGCCAAGCCTCTTCCTAAGAAGCCTGAACCGACGATAAGTCCCGTGGAAGCGAGAGCCGTCAAGGTCGCTTCTGTTTTACTAATGCCACTTGCTCTTAAGTCACGGAAAGTTGTTAAGCCTGCACCTCCTGAACCGAGTGCAAGTGCGGCACCACCTGTTAGCATGGCAGCATTAGGCATGCCGACAGCAGCAAAGCCCATTGCCGAACAGCCGAGGGCTGTTGTGGCACAAGCAGAAAGCATTCGTTTATCTTTGAGGAAGGCTTTGATGCCATATGGTTTGCCTTCTGCTTTCTGTGCTTTTCTCCAAGAATAAATATTCTTAGCGGTTGCCCCGATTGCCATTGTCATACCAAGTCCCATACCGATAATGGCTCTGCCGTCTGCCATTCCTAATGCATCCGCCCCCAATGTGGAAACGCCGACAACTGCAGCCGAAATGGTTGCCGCAGTCAACATGCCTTTGGCGGTTCTTTTGTAAACTTCGATTCTGGCTTGACCTTTCGTCTTGACGTTTCCGTTGGTCATTCTACCTTGAGCACGCTTATCAATGTGTGAAATTGGGTCAAAAAGCTTTGAAAGAACCGGTTTGTCATTGCCGATTTTTTGGCTTAAGCGATTAGCGAAACCGGCAACTTGATTAATTTGGTTATCAATGGCTTTGTCATAAATTTTTGCAGAAATTTGCATTTTTGCTTCAGGATTTGCCAATTTGGCTTGAAATTCTTTGAAGAATTTCGGATCGACGAATTTCTTAGGGTCTTCTAAAAATCCTTGGCTGACTTCTTGAGCGTTATTAATTGCAAAAAGCTTAAATTGAACAACCTCGTCAATTTCTTTTTGCATGGTTTCTTTGCTAAGTTCAGATGAACTCAGGTTTTGCATCAAAACGTCATTCTTTGCCAACAAAACAACATCCGCCAACTTACCATCGGGGTCAACAATTGCCCCTTCTTTCCAAGTTGCGGTTTTTTCTTTCGTTTCAGGGTCAATAAATTGTGGAATAGGTTTGCCATCTTCATCTAAGAATTCATAACGGGCAAGATTTTTCATCACATCATCTGAAACAGAAAGCTCCGACTGCATTTTGCTGATGGTGTCATAATTCTTGTTAAGCTTTTCAGCATCTTTTTCAGTGACATTGGTTAAGTTCCAAACATTGTCATAATCTGCCGTAAATTCTTTTAATGCACTACGGTTTTGCTGAATAATATCTAGTTTTGCTTTTTCTTCAGGCTTGTCTGCAGAGAGGTCTTTTGTTCTTGCGTCAAACATTTTTCCATAACCTTCTTCAACATCGGCAATGTTTGTTGGATCGGCATAGAAATAGCCTATTTTACTGAAAAATTGCGCTGAAAGATCATCTATACGTGCCGTGACACTCTCAAGTTTTTGTTGAGCAGTCATTCTTGCAGATTTATCTTGAAGCGTTGCTTTATTTTCGCTTACTTTATCTTTATTTATTTCTTTTTCAGAAGTTTCTTGTGTCTTTTCCTGATTAACTTCTTGTTTCAAGTGTTCATAAGCCTGTGTGAGAACAGATGGAGGAATAAGCGAAAAGAGCTGAGGGGCACCGATTGTTAAATCAACAAATTTCTGATTAAATTCGGCTTCTTGTGTTGCATTCAACTTTGGCGTATTGTTTAAAACTTCAATGTTTTCTTGCTGAGAGGAAAAGGCTTTTGATAAATCTTCATCAGAAACAAGTTTCATACTATGTAAGACAGTTACTTTAACACGGTCAATAACCGCTTCACTTGTGTCGCCGTCTAAACTTCTTTGACGAGCCAAGCCATCTTGAGAAAGAGATTCTTTGTCCGCTCTTTGGATTCCTGTTGCGGATTCTTGTTGAACATTGTCAAGTTGATGAGCTCTTTGAATTGCCTTATCAGTAACATTTAATGCTTTTCCTTGAACACCTTTATAAGTTTCTAGTTTCTTAAGGGCATTTTGTCCGAGTTCGTCATATTCTCCCTTGCTGTTTGTTGTGGTGAGAAAAACGAGTTGAGCAAATTTTTCTTTTGCATCAGTAGTGAGGTCAATTTTTCCTTCTATAAATTCTTGAATGTCGCCACGAACTTGGTTGTGGAGAATTTCAAAACCACTGCCGTTGGTTTCGCCTTCATCAGGAGCAGCAAGATATCTTTCATGGAAAGCAAGTGCCTTGTCCATATCTGCTTCATTGTAAAGCTTGTTTTCAAGAGGAACTTCAGGCGTTTGTTGAGCGTCTGGTGAGATGTTTCTTAGTTCTTTGTTGAATCTTTCAGTGTTTTTTGTCAAATATGTTTTGAAATTTTCACTGTCAAAATCTTCTCTTCCTGTTTCACGAGCATAGATTGCTTTAATCTTAAGCATTTCATTTTCTGTAAAATCGTCCATAGAAACTCTCCCTAGACAAAAATTAATATTAAAGTCATATTATCACAACAATTTCTTTTTGTCTATTTCTATTATATTATAATAGGTTGAAATTTTATGACATTTTTGTTAACGTCTTTCAAGTGTTAACAGAAAAGGACTATATGATATGAAAACAAGATATCTGCTAATCACGTTGTTTATGCTTTCCGGTTGTGCGGAATTGATGACAACAAAAGATGCTTTAACCACAACAGGAGATTCAATTTCTTCAACCGTTAAAGCCACAACCAATGCCACAAAGTCTTCTACGGAAGATAAGGACAAAAACTGGGAATATGACGAATAAAATTTTTTTGGCATTACTACTTTTTTTGATGGGGTGTTCCAACGCTTTTGCGGAAACACCTCAGCAAAGACTTATCAGAATTGCCAATGAGAAGAAGCTTTACGAAAGTCAGGTTTGGCTTGAATTATTGCACTATGATGGCAAGGAAAGTGTTGTCAACCGTCACAGCCCCTTTTTTTTGGACAGGACTTCGGGATATAAAAATCCTAAAGCTGAAATGTTTGCCACAATTGAAGCCTTCTTTTTCAAAGATAGATATGATGAAGAACACGCAATTTGTATGTTTCCTGCGAGATTTGATTATCTTTTGAAAAACACAGGCTTTTCTGAAAAAGATCTCCCGAAACAATATTGTCGAGGCTATCTTGAGTTTAAGCAAAAAGTTCCAATGGACACGGTTTCCATTGTTTTTGCTTCTGAGAATAATATGGTTCCAACTTCGGTTATGGGGCATTTATTTTTAAAATTTGAAGGTAAAACTGCCGACGGGAAGCTCAGAGAACATGCTTTTAGCTATTTTGCAATTGATGCTGAAACCACCTCGCCACAGTTTTACTATGATGTGCTTGTTTCGTCTGTTGATGGAATGTATATTCTTTCGCCTTATGTGAGCAAAAAGTCACAATATTTATATAAAGAACAACGCTCTATCTGGGAAATTAATTTACAAATGAGCGAAGCACAAAAAGATTTTTTGCATAAGCATGTTTGGGAGCTGAAAGAAAAACTTGTTGGCTATTCTTTTGTTTTTCATAATTGCGGAACAGCTTTGGTTAATCTCTTAAAAGTGCCTTATGATGATTTAAGTTTCAAACAAAGAAAGCCTTTTGAAACCCCAATTGATTATGTTTTATATCTTCAAGAACAAGACAAAATCAGCCAAGTTGTTTTTGTGCCAAGCCCTGAATATGAACTCAAAATGATTCGAAATAATTATTCTCTGACAGCGTTTTATCAAGCTAATCAATATATTGCCAATGGTAAAGAAGCTGAACTTTCTCCACAAGAACAATATTTAACAGATGTCTTGCTAAATTATAAATTGAGCAAGAAAAAGATTGATGAAGAAACACACACTGCGCTTTATAAAGAAAAGATTTTACCAAAAGATATTGTGCAAACGCACAAAGAAATTTTACAAAGCAAACCTTCCTCAAAAATTTATGTAGGCTATAAAAATTATAATAAAGATGCGTTTGTCTTGAAATATATGCCGGTTTATCAAGAGATTTCTGATGTTTCTCCAGCACAGTTTGATGATTATGAAACTAAAATTTTTGCTTTAGATATGGTTTATGATGGGAAATCTTATTTGAACAAACTTGACCTTGTGCAAATGCGTTCCATTGTTGATGCTTCAGTTGCGAATGATATCTTTTCTAAATATGCCAAAGTTTCGTTTGAAAATGCTTTGGGAGAAAGAGGGTTTAAGGTGAAGCCTGTTTTGGAAGCAGGGGCGGGATTGGCTTACAGCTTTTTCAATAATAAACTAAAGCCATATGTTTTGCCCAAGATTGGTTATCGGTATGATAAGATAAACAACTTTTACATCAGCCCTGAAATTGGCATCATTTTTAAGCCTAAAGAAGAGATGAAAATAATTGTGTCATATGACAGATTTTTCAATTCAAAGCAAAATAATCGTGGATATAATGAGGATTTTAAGGTAAGTGCAACTTATGACCTCAGCAAAAGGGTCGATTTTAATTTGACATACCACAAATATTCAGGAACAACTTCAAAAGAAAACGACGAAGTTCTCTTAGGTTTAGGATATTATTTCTGATTATCTGCTTTTGTGTTTAAGGATGGCGTGTTTGGTTTTTTGTGTTGCAATATAACGATTAAAATCAGCTTTGCTTTTCGTTTGTTTTTGATAAGAAATCGCATCATTTTCAATGAACCCACGTTCTTCTCTCATTGCGCTGAGTTCTTGACCGTCCTGAGTATTAATTTCAAATTCTTTAACATAAGGACGAAGATTGAAGGTTTGTCCATCAACTGTGTAAGTATAAATGTCATTCAATAGTTTTTCGTAAGCCTCATCGCTTCCTTTTGTCTTATATGCAGGGTTATTTTTAAGGCGATTCCGAACATATTTGAGTGTGGATTTTTGGTAGAAAGGACGAGATTTCTCGTCCCATGCTTTTTGCATCCCTTCTGCAATATATCTTTGTTCTTGAGGAGAGATTTTTTCACCAAGTTTTGGTTTAATTAGTCCTCTTTCAATAAGTTCGTGATAAAATTTTGTTTTGCTTGTGAGCTTGTTGCTTTGACAACCAGATTGAAGATAAGCCTCTCTTTGCTTCCAGAATTGTTTTATATTCGCAGAAAGTTCGTCATGGAGTCGTCGGCGATAAGTTTGTTCTAGCGTCATTCCTAAACCGTTAATGCCACTTTTTGCATTCAAAAAATGTTGATATTCGTGGTCATAGTTATAGAGAACATCTTCACGATTATATCTTGTATCAAGAATTTCTTGCAATCTTTCTCTTTTTTCTTTAGGCAAAGAAGGGTCAGCCTTATATTCAACCATCGTAATTGAATTTTCATTCTCCAAATAGAAAGCTTTTGCTCCCAAACCTTCAGATTCTTGAGATTTATTATACATCACTTCAACCTGATTTTTAATGACCAGAGAAAAATCATCAGCTTTTTTTGCTTGTGGCTCCACTTTTTCAACCTCTTGAGTTTCTGATAGATAAGGAGTTTTGTAAAAATTCTTACCTTCTAAATCATTAAAATTCAAATTAACCAGATTGGGAATAGGATTGCTTTTAGAAGTGACATTGATGAACTTTTGTTTGTAGCTAATGACTGCCGTGTCATAGCGATTGACTAAATGCTGTTTTTCTAATTTTTCTTCATTATATAAGTTGGAATTTTTATGGTCAAAGAGGTAATAAACATCTATATCCCTGTTTTTATGATTATATTTCCATGTTTTTTGTTCTGGAAAATATTTAACATTTTCGTAAAACGCTTGTGAAGAAATTGTATCTGCCCCAATGACGATGATGTCTGCCGTAATCTTTTTAGGAAGATTAAACTGCCAAGTTTGATGTTGTTTGAACAGGGAAGGTAGAAGCGCAACAGAGCCTGCAATAAACAAGCTTTTATATTTGTTTATTTTGATTTTTTTTAATCTATCTTTCAGGGATTGCTTTGTCATTTTTACTTTCTTGAAAATAGTTCTTGAATATGAAATCATTCTACCATAATCATAAAGATAAACAATAAAATTATATATAAATATGGAGAAAAAAATGAATATGTTTTATGAAGCAATTGGCGTTTTGGCGGGCGTTTTGGTAATGAGCGCTTCCCTTCCGCAGTTGATTCAAACACTTAAAACAAAAAATGTTGAAGGACTTTCTTTTTACACTTTTTTTGTTTGGGCAATGGGTGCTTTGTGCTGGTGTGTTTATGGATATTATCTCCAGTCTTATCAAATGATAATTTTTAATATAATCAGTTTCTTAAGCTCTGTAATGATTATGTGGCTTATTAAGAAGCATAAGAAATGAGTGTAAAATAAATAAAAAACTTGCCAAGCAATAATAAACGACTATATTTTATTGAAGAACAAATAAATTTAGGAGAAAAAAATGCCAATAGTATCTATGCGTCAAATTCTTGACCACGCGGCAGAAAATAATTACGGCGTTCCTGCCTTTAACTTTAATGACATGGAGCAAATTCTTGCTGTTTTGAATGCTGCAAGAAAAGTGAATGCTCCTGTTATCTTGCAAACCTCAACAGGTGCACGCAAGTTTTCAGGTGACCCAATGATTCGTCATATGTTCCAAGCTGTGCTTGAAATGTATCCTGAGCTTCCAATCTGTCTTCACCAAGACCATGGTGCTTCCGTTGATATTTGCCAATCTGCAATTGTGAATGGTTATTCATCTGTAATGATGGATGGTTCTTTGCAAGCGGATGGTAAGACCCCAGCTTCTTTTGAATATAATGCAAATGTGACAAAAGAAGTTGTAAAAAGAGCTCACGCTGTTGGTGCTTCTGTTGAAGGCGAACTCGGGGTAATTGGTTCCCTTGAAACAGGTATGGGTGACAAAGAAGATGGTCACGGTGCTGAAGGTAAGATTGATAAGAAAAAGTTGGTAACAGACCCTGAAGAAGCTGTTAGATTCGTTGCTGAAACGGGTGTTGACGCTTTGGCTGTTGCTGTTGGAACATCTCACGGAGCTTACAAATTCACACGTCCTCCAACCGGTGATATTTTGGCGATTGATGTGATTGAGCAAATTCACAAAAAACTTCCGAACACTCACCTTGTGATGCACGGTTCTTCATCTGTTCCTAAGGAATTAGTTGATATCATCAACTCTTTTGGTGGTGCAATTCCTGAAACTTATGGGGTTCCTGTTGCTGAGATTGTTCGTGGAATTAAATCCGGCGTGAGAAAAGTTAACGTTGACACAGACCTTCGTTTGGCTTTGACTGGTGCGATTCGTCAAGTTTTTGCTAAAGATCCAAAAGAATTTGACCCACGTAAGTTTATGAAACCTGCAATGGATGCGGTTCAGAAAGAATGTGAAGCACGTTACATTGATTTTGGTGCAGCTGGACAAGCTTCTAAAATTAAAGTTATCGGCTTACCTGAAATGGCTAAACGTTACGCAGCTGGCGAACTTTAGTTCTAAGCTAAAGAAAGAAAAAGAGTGTCTTATATGGCACTCTTTTTTTTATTAAATAAAAAACATGTAAAAAATACTAGACAAAATAGAAAAAATATATAATACTACTTTCACGTTTTAATTTTTCTGTTTATATTGTGTAATAACTATTGTTTCATTAAAAATTTTTTTAGTTATGAAAAAATTTATGTTTTTAGGAATGTCTATCGCGATAGCTTTAGTTTTCACAGTTAGTTCGTGTGGTTCAAAGGAAGAAGTCAAAGAAACGTCTGTTGCTGAAGAGCCTGTTCTCAAAGAAGAAGTGAAGAAACCTGTTGCTCTTTCTCAAGAGTCAAAAATCAGCGTTGCAGATTTCAAAAACAAAGCAACCTACTACACATCTGCCACAAAATTCGAAAAAGTCGCGCTTCAGGGACACAAAATTGTTTTCTCTTCCAAAGCAGAAAAGAAAGATTTTGCGCTTCCACGTCATGCCAAAATTCTTGGCTCGGCAAGAGGACCAGAGGGGAGTTCTAGCTCGATTCTTGTTACAGTGAATGTCTCTGGTAAAACGAAATGGTTGATTTTCTTTGCAGATCCAGCGCAGGCACAGAAGTATCGTGTTTGGTACACGCCAGATGCAGATTTGTTCTATTGGGCAAAAAACGGAAAACCTAGTGCAATTAAGCTTTAGTAAAAGCTAAAAAAGTGGCTTTAAACCTCACATCAAATGGTGTGAGGTTTTTTGTATGGGAGAACGGTGAGATTTTGTCTAATGACAGTAAATTATAAAAAAATATAAAGATTCAATGGTTGGAATTTTGAAATTGTTAACTCTCTAATTTTATTAAATAGTTTCGGATAAATAGGAACAATTGTTACAAATTTGTGAAATTAAAAATATTTTGTCTAATACTAAAGTTAATATTAGACTTTTACCAAAATTGTGCTATATTAAGTGAGTAAAAAATTATTTTTTTCTATTAGTCAGATTATAATTAGGTATGTGTGTTTTTAAATATTTACAAGATACATTGAGGCTGCGAACGTGCTGATATGCTTATCTTTTCTACGATATTTATTTTATTACAACAAAACACATTTTACTGAATAATATATAATTCGCAAATGCGAATCACACATTTTGTAAATAAAAATATAAATAACTATAATAATTAAACAAAAATGAAAACAAAGACACAATGTGCAAATTGCGTATTTGCAAAATTTATTTTATTAGTGATGGTATTGATTGGTTTAGGGATGACCTTTACTGCTTGCGGTGAAGGGTCTTCATCGGTTTTTACTGAAGAAGAAGATCCAAAAGATCCAGATGAACCAAAGAACCCTGCTGATACAACGTTTTACGCTCAAAATACCGAAGACGGTATTGCGGATAAGACTGTTGTTGAAGCTGGTCGCTCTGCTTCCTCGGTTACAGATTTTGAGTCTGTTCTCAAATATGTAATCAAGGAAAAGATAACGACTCGTTCAGCTTCTGAGCAAGATACGATAATTTTCCGAGCCAAAGGAAAAAATCAACACAATTTCTCTCTTTCGGGAGATAAAGTGAAGGTTTCTTCTCGAAGCTTGGTTGTTTCTGATTTTGCTGTTTCAACAGATAATAGTAATGCCACCAACCAAGGTGATACTTGCTATCTTGTTGAAACAATTAGCAAAATGTCAATGAATATAATAACGTTAGGGGAACCTGCAAAAATCACAGGTGTTCTCAAAAACTATCGTTATGAACCTTTCATTGAAAAAGAAAAAGCTCAGGGGCAAGACTGGAACAGAACTAAAGCGCCTTATTTGAATTTCGAAGGTCTAGAATTCGTTAAAGTTTCGCTAGATTCTTTAGGAAAAACAACAGATTTGGGGCAAGAAGCTTTCTTCTCTTTCTGGTTTGAAGATAGCCGTAAAGCTATTTTAGAAGCAGATAAGAGATTTGAGTGGGAAAATAAACAACCTGAAACTTTATATAATAGTGCTGCGGTTCAAGCAGAGATTGTTAAAGTTGAAGGAATGTTTTATGTTCCAGTGGGTGATAAAGAGCCAGAGATTGTTGGGGAAGAGGAAGAACAAGGAAACTTGAAAGAGAAAGACGATAATTATCATACATCATCAAGTGACACATATAGCGTTTATGATGATGGTTCAAAAGTGTTGAAACAACATAATGAAGTTGATATTGAAGTCTCTATCAATTATGACAATGATCCTGCGATTATTGTTATGGAAGCTGATGTTTTCGCAACTTTTTCAAAAACACCAACTGTGAATGTTAAGAAAGCGGCAAAAACAAGTCGTACGGTTGAAAACTATTATATAGAAAAACAATCTGTTTCTTGGGTTTACACGTGGACTTATTCTGGTGGTTCAATTTCTCGTACCGTAACAACGGTTGAGGAATATCCATACATTGTTAAGGCAACAAAGAAAGTGGCTATGCCTTCTGCAAACTGGTCTGTAACAATGGCTTCATCAATGGATGCCGGCGTTGATTATACTCACCAAGGAAAAGCTGGAAAGTTATATACTTCAATAGCGAACCCGACTGGTAAGTATCACGAAGCAGTGAGAAACAAAGAAGGAAAAATCCAAATATTTGTTCCGAATGCAGAAGTGCCAACCCCTGAACAAAAAGGCTGGGAAATACTAGAGAAAATTCTGAAGAAAAAAGATAATACTTATTACAACACTTCAGGTGATTTGTATAAAGTATTTGAAGATAACAGCAAAGAGCTAGATAAATCTATTAATAAAGATTTTGAAGTTTCAGCGGCTGCTGACAAAGATGGTGACATCAATGTTATTTCAGATATTTCAAAAGTAGGAACTCCAACTTTGAAAGAGGGCAGTGGAACGAAAAAGAATCTTACAGAAGGTTCTTTCTTAGTGAAACGCCTTGAGAAGGATTGGACGTTGACTTGGGCATCTGGTTTAACTCGTAAGTTGACAACGGTTGAAGGAGAAGTCTTCTACATGGCTGGGGCAACTCAGTTAGAAATGTTGACTTCAACTTGGACGGTTACTCAAAAAAGGACGGTTGATACAGGAAAAGCATATACGCACAATGGTGATAAGGGAACGCTCTATACTGAAACAGTGGTGTGGGAAGCAACTTATTACGGTGAGAAGAGAACTTTCACAGTATATAACAAATATTTTGTGAAAGATGCGACTCCTGAGCCAGAGATTGTTGGGGAAGAGGAAGAACAAGGAAACTTGAAAGAGAAAGACGATAATTATCATACATCATCAAGTGACACATATAGCGTTTATGATGATGGTTCAAAAGTGTTGAAACAACATAATGAAGTTGATATTGAAGTCTCTATCAATTATGACAATGATCCTGCGATTATTGTTATGGAAGCTGATGTTTTCGCAACTTTTTCAAAAACACCAACTGTGAATGTTAAGAAAGCGGCAAAAACAAGTCGTACGGTTGAAAACTATTATATAGAAAAACAATCTGTTTCTTGGGTTTACACGTGGACTTATTCTGGTGGTTCAATTTCTCGTACCGTAACAACGGTTGAGGAATATCCATACATTGTTAAGGCAACAAAGAAAGTGGCTATGCCTTCTGCAAACTGGTCTGTAACAATGGCTTCATCAATGGATGCCGGCGTTGATTATACTCACCAAGGAAAAGCTGGAAAGTTATATACTTCAATAGCGAACCCGACTGGTAAGTATCACGAAGCAGTGAGAAACAAAGAAGGAAAAATCCAAATATTTGTTCCGAATGCAGAAGTGCCAACCCCTGAACAAAAAGGCTGGGAAATACTAGAGAAAATTCTGAAGAAAAAAGATAATACTTATTACAACACTTCAGGTGATTTGTATAAAGTATTTGAAGATAACAGCAAAGAGCTAGATAAATCTATTAATAAAGATTTTGAAGTTTCAGCGGCTGCTGACAAAGATGGTGACATCAATGTTATTTCAGATATTTCAAAAGTAGGAACTCCAACTTTGAAAGAGGGCAGTGGAACGAAAAAGAATCTTACAGAAGGTTCTTTCTTAGTGAAACGCCTTGAGAAGGATTGGACGTTGACTTGGGCATCTGGTTTAACTCGTAAGTTGACAACGGTTGAAGGAGAAGTCTTCTACATGGCTGGGGCAACTCAGTTAGAAATGTTGACTTCAACTTGGACGGTTACTCAAAAAAGGACGGTTGATACAGGAAAAGCATATACGCACAATGGTGATAAGGGAACGCTCTATACTGAAACAGTGGTGTGGGAAGCAACTTATTACGGTGAGAAGAGAACTTTCACAGTATATAACAAATATTTTGTGAAAGATGCGACTCCTGACCCAGCGGTTATCACTTATGACAAAAACGGTGATGGTGGTTATACAGACCTGAATAATGGAACAATTAAATCTTGGTTAGATTTCATCAAGAAAACAACTTACAACGGACAAACAACAACGAAAGATACAACAGTCGTAAGATTGTTACCTTATTCTTTCACAGCAATTTCCGATGTAATTGTTGACCAAACAACTGATGCTTTGAATCTTTCGGCTAGTCCGATTAGTTCAAGTTCAGTAAACGGTGAATTCAAAACCTTTAATGTTGGGCAAAACCTAACATTAAGTTTCAATTCAGGTTCTAAAGCGGTTTCTTGGAAAGGATTATATACCACAGCAACAATATCATTAGGAGGAAACAACTATAATATGCCTGCTCCAACAATGTCTATTGAATATGTTTCTTACTCAAAAACTGGAACGAATTCTGTTGAAAAAAATGGAAGTAGTTACAGTAGAACAACTTACCAAGTTGTGGGAAGGAAAATATTTGATGGTAAGACGGAGGTTTTAACATTCAACGTTCACGTTGATGTTAAGATTCAAGAGCAAGAAAATCCTGAGTTGGGTAAATTCTTATATTTCTATAAGACTTACACACCAACAATTGATAACAAACTTGTTCTTGCAGAAGTTGTAGCTTTTGAAAAGAAAGTTTTCTACCAAGTAGGAAATGAATCTCAAAAAAGCATTGCTAATCCAAATCCAAGCAAGATTTATCAGTCTGTGGTAGCACAGGTTGGTGGTTCTTGGAATCTAGGAACTGTTATTTCAAATGCAGATCTGTGGGTTTACACAGATGACGCAAATGTAAAAACAGCATACAACTGGAAAAAGAACGCTGCACTTGAGGGGGTAACTCTGAAAGAAGGTGATTGGAATCAAACCAATTCGTCAACTTGGTCAAAAACAGTCGACGCAAATGGATACACAACAATCACTGTTTACAACCCTAACGGGAGTGTGAAATACACTATAAAATAAAAAACAAAAAGATTTATATATTCTTCTCTTCCGATTCTTTTTGGGATCGGAAGGAAGAATTTTCAGTAAAATTTGAATAATCTAATAAAAAAATACAATCATGAGAAAGGTGATAACATACGCAATAGTAATGGTAATGATGGTAATGTTTTCAGGAAGTCTAGTAGCTCAAACTCAAAAAGCTTCAAAGTCGCTTGATGCGACCTTGAAAGCCAAAGGGTTACTTAACGAAGACGTTACCACAAAATATAGGGGTTCTTCGAAATACGATCCGAAAACAGGGGAATATACCTTGTTGGATTATAAAGCGGAGAGCTATCGTAACAATTACTGGTTCGCCTCTGCGATAGCTGGCTATGACATGAAGTCATCTGGTTATGAAGTAGGTGCTAAGTTCGGAAGGCACATGCGTGGGTGTAACGTTTACGTTTTTGCTGGAACAAGAAGCATGGAGCTCGATGAACAATTTGATGCAAAGACTACCGCCTTACAGGCTATGGTCGGCGCACAATGGGAGATTGTTTCAACATTTTTTGAACATTCCCCTTTGCAAGTTGCCATTGGTCCGAAGTTCGGTTTCCATAACCTTGATTATTCTCCTATTAAAGATAATCGTTGGTATGGGTTTTGTAAGACGTTCGGCGGAACGCTGAATGTTGATTACAAAGTTACCGAAAGCTTTGCAATTGGTGTCTACGCAGATTATACTCAGTTTTCTGTAAAAAACGAGTATAAAGTGAATGATAAGCTAACTACTGTCAAGGTCGACTATAAGACTCAATCTATTGGGTTTACGTTGACCTATAACTTCAACGTAAAAGTTAAATAAACAAAAAACACATGATTTTATAAGGCGAGAAGATTTTTCTTCTCGCCTTCATTTTTTTTAAAATTGAAATAAGGCTTATGGATAACTTTGAATTTGTAAAGATTCTTCTTGAAGATTGCTGACAACTGTTATAGTCTTTGCACGAGTTTTAATTTAACCCGCCACAAGAGGGATTCTTTTTGTGGCAAATTATATTTTTTAGGAGCAAAAACAACCATGAGTAAATGGGTATATACATTTGGAAATGGTCATGCAGAAGGCGATGCCGGCATGAAGAATTTGCTTGGCGGTAAGGGTGCTAACTTGGCAGAAATGAACAGAGTTGGCTTGCCTGTACCGGCAGGTTTCACAGTGACAACAGAAGTTTGCACATATTACTATGCAAACGGCAAGAAATACCCTGCAGAACTTGAAAAACAAGTTAAAGAAGGTGTTTCTCATGTTGAAAAAATTATGGGTAGAAAATTTGGCGATGCCACAAACCCACTTCTTTTCTCTGTTCGTTCTGGTGCAAGAGTTTCAATGCCTGGTATGATGAACACAGTTCTCAACCTCGGTTTGAATGACGAAACAGTTAAAGCTTTGGCTAAAGCATCTAACGACGAAAGATTCGCATATGACTCTTACCGTCGTTTTATTATGATGTTCTCTGACGTTGTTTTGGAAGCAGACATTGATCTTTACGAACATGCTCTTGAAGCAATGAAAGAAAGAAAAGGTTGTAAACAAGATACAGATTTGACAGCTGAAGATTTGAAAGAATTAGTTGAAGAATACAAAGCAATCAGCAAAAAAATCAACAAAATGTTCCCTCAAGATCCTTGGGAACAATTGATGGCTGGTATTGGTGCTGTGTTCAACTCATGGGAAGTTAAAAAAGCTGTAACTTACCGTAAATTGAACAACATTCCAGGTAACTGGGGAACAGCTGTTAACGTTCAAGCAATGGTTTTCGGTAATGCTGGTGATGATTGTGCAACAGGTGTTTGCTTCTCTCGTGACCCTTCAACAGGTGAAAATGTATATTACGGTGAATATTTGACAAACGCTCAAGGTGAAGACGTTGTTGCTGGTATTAGAACACCACTTCCTATGGCAAAAGTTGCTGGAAGAGCAGATGCTCTTGAAGATATTATGCCTTCTCTTTATAAAGAACTTGATGATGTTCGTCATAAGTTGGAAAAACACTATAAAGATATGCAAGATATGGAATTTACAATCCAACACGGAAAACTTTGGATGTTACAATGCCGTAATGGTAAAAGAACAGCCACAGCTGCTGTGAAAATTGCCGTTGATATGGTAAAAGAAGGTCTTTTGACTAAAGAAGAAGCTATTATGCGTGTTGGTGCTGAACAATTAGACCAATTGCTTCACCCAATGTTGGACCCTAAAGCTCCTAAGAATGTTATTGGAACTGGTTTGCCTGCTTCCCCTGGTGCGGCTGTTGGTCGTGCAGTATTCTGTGCAGATGTTGCTGAAGAATGGGCTAAAAAAGGCGAAAAAGTTATGCTCGTTCGTATCGAAACTTCTCCTGAAGATATCGGTGGAATGGACGCTGCACAAGGTATCATCACTGCTCGTGGTGGTATGACTTCTCACGCTGCCGTTGTGGCTCGTGGAATGGGTCGTCCTTGTGTTTCTGGTTCAAACGACATCAAAATTGACTATGCTAAAAAACAATTCTCAACAACTGCTGGTGTAACAATCAAAGAAGGTGACTGGGTATCTATTGATGGTGCTAAAGGTCAAATCATTGAAGGAAACGTTCCAACTGTTCAAGTTGAAATGACTGGTGACTTTGGTGTGTTTATGTCTTGGGTTGACGAAATCCGCACAATGAGTGTTCGTGCAAATGCTGAAACACCAAGAGATGCAAAACAAGCTCGTGACTTCGGTGCTGAAGGTATTGGTTTGGCACGTACAGAACATATGTTCTTCGATGCACACAGAATTCAAGATATGCGTCAAATGATTCTTTCTGAAACAGAAGAAGGCCGTAGAAAAGCTTTGGCTAAACTTCTTCCTTACCAAAAAGAAGACTTCAAAGCAATTTACAAAGTGATGGATGGTCTTCCAGTGACGATTCGTTTGCTTGACCCTCCTTTGCACGAATTCTTGCCTCACACAGATGCTGAAATGCAAGAATTGGCAAAAGAAATGGGCGTAAGCTTTGAAACTGTTAAAGAAAAATCTGAATCTCTTCACGAATTTAACCCAATGTTGGGTCACCGTGGTTGCCGTTTGGCGATTACATATCCTGAAATTTGCGAAATGCAAACACGTGCGATTCTTGAAGCAGCTTTGGAACTCACAGCTGAAGGTTTCAAAGTGATTCCTGAAATTGAAGTTCCATTGGTTGGTTCTAAGAAAGAATTGGATATTGTAAAAGACGTTATTGATACAACAGCTAAGAAAATTTTTGCAGAAAAAGGCAAGGAAATCAAATACATTGTTGGTACAATGATTGAACTTCCAAGAGCAGCTCTTTTGGCTGACGAAATAGCTGAATCTGCTGAATTCTTCGGCTTCGGTACAAACGACTTAACTCAAACAACTTTGGGTATGAGCCGTGACGATACTGGTGCGATTCTTGACGAATACCGCTCTAAAGGCGTTTATGTTGCTGATCCATTTGCAACAATCGACGCTGATGGCGTTGGTGCTTTGGTTAAGATGGGTTGTGACAAAGGTCGTGCAACTCGTTCAGACATCAAACTTGGTGTTTGTGGTGAGCATGGTGGTGACCCTGAATCAATCTATTTCTTCCAAACTTGTGGAATGAAATATGTTTCATGTTCTCCATTCCGCGTACCTATCGCAAGACTTGCAGCAGCTCAAGCAGCTGTTAAGACTAAGCCTTCTGCTAAAAAAGCAGCTTAAGTCTGAGAAGATAAACAAGAAAAGGGGTGTCGAAAGGCACCTCTTTTTTTTATTTAACCTTTTAAGTTGTAAAAAAATCGACAAAAATAATTGACAAAACATGAGAGACGCGTATTATTAAGGGTGAAAAATATATTATTAACTTTTATTAAATATTAAAAAAATGGAACAATTCCCGCAAATTTCATGGAATCATGGCTTTAAATTAAATCCAAAAACCAGAGTGCCCAAGCAAAATTTTTCTTATGATGAAAAATTAGAATTCGTTTTCGAAGACTTTGAAAAATATTTGCTTTACTCAGAACTTTCAGAGGGTGATACAGCGCTTTTTGCTCAACCTTCAGATTTTAGTTATGAAACACTTGTGAATCAATATGGCTTTATAAGAGGGCTGATTCTCGTTAATAATCTTAAAAGAGGAGTCCGAGTTGTCGATACAAAAGACTTTTCTCCGAGTTACCCGAAGAGCAAACGGCCTATTAAAGTTTCAAAAACTTTAGTTGGCTTAGTTCATAAAGGCAAGTTTGTAAAGCTTTTGGAGTCAGGAGATCGTTTTTCTCAAACAAAAGTCTTTTGTGCGATGAAAAAGTTCTCTGAGCTGAAAGGAATTCAGATTCTCACGGACATTGAACTTTCAAAAAAGAAGGTTAACGGCATATTGCATCTTGTCTGGACAATCTTTGGGATTAACGCCCAAGGTATGTTCGTGAAAGTTAATTGTCTCATGGATTCGGGATACATATTTGTCGCTCCTATCGATGAATATGTGTCGGAAGATGATACAAGGCAAATTGTTCGCGACAAAAAAGTTTCCACAGACTTTATGGAATATATCGTCTGCAAGGAAAAACCTCTTCTTTTCGAAATAAAAAAATATGGAGAAATAGCGAGATAGAGGAAAAATTTAAAGAAACGGGTGCTGCAAAGCACCTCTTTTTTTATGCCTAAAGTGAAAACAATAAAAATATTGCAAATATTTAATATTTGTTATTGCAAAATTTACTTTTATTGCTTAATCTATGCAGTGTATTGAAAAAGATATGTAACCTATATGGAGAAAAATAAAATGAAAAAACTTTTGGGTTTGTTTTGTGCAGTAATGTTCTTGTCTGCTTGTTCCACTTCTGATTCTTCTGGTGGACTTTTCGGTGGTGATGAATGTGACTCTTTAGAAGCTCGTAGCTTTATTGCTAACGCTGATGACAGAGTATTCTTTGCTTTCGATAGTTCTTCAATCAGCAGCGAAGCAGCTGAATCTTTGAAAACACAAGCAAAATGGTTGAACGAACATGCTAAAGTAAACGTAGTTGTTGAAGGTCATGCCGATGAAAGAGGCACAAGAGAATACAACTTGGCTTTGGGTGAACGTCGTGCGAATTCTGTAAAACAATACTTGGTATCTCAAGGTATTGCAGCTGACAGAGTTTCTACAATTTCTTACGGTAAAGAAAGACCAGCAGTTCTTGGTAACAACGAAGCTGCTTGGGCTCAAAACCGTCGTGCAGTTACTGTAGTTAAAGCTAACTAATTAGTAATAAACCTTAAAAACGCATCTTGATTAAGATGCGTTTTTTTTGTTTTTAAATTGTGATTAGTGGTTGAGATTCTAAAACTTTTCATATATATCTACATATAAGTAATTGTTTTTATAAGGAGTTGTTATGAAGTTTATCAGATGTTTTTTGTTTTTTTGTTTAATTCTTGTGTCAAAAAGCTTGAATGCGCAAATCACACAAAGTGATATGTATCCTGCTAAAGCCTCTTCAGGCGCTTCAGGCTCTTCAGATGTCTTGGTTAGAATGGGCGAAATGGATGAACTTTTCCGTTCGACTCAAGGCAAAGTTGATGAGTTAGAATATAAAGTTAAATCTTTGGAAGAAAAGATGGATATGATGAAAAAGGACTTTGAACTTCGCTTTACAGACCTTGAAAGAAGGGGTGGAGGCTCGGTTGCTTCTTCTGCTTCACCTTCAGCATCAACTGCAAATTTGAGTGGTGGTGTTGATGAGCTTTATAAAAAAGGTTTGGATTCTGTGAATGCTGGAAGAAATAAAGATGCTATTTCAATTTTCAATAAGATTTTGACTGAAAATCCAGAACATAAATTAGCTGCAAATGCACAATATTGGTTGGGTGAAGCTTACTATGCTGATAAAGATTTTCAACGTTCGGCAGTGGCTTTTGCCAAAGGGTATGAAAAATATAAAAGCGGACCTAAAGGAGCGGATAGTCTTTTGAAGCTTGGGCTTTCAATGATTGAATTGAAAAAAACACAAGAAGCTTGCACTGCATTTTTAGGTGTTCCAAAAGAATTTCCTAAAACGTCTGAAGTGTTGAAGAAGAAAGCCACTGAATTAGCAAAAAAATATTCTTGTAAGTAAAAATGTCAAAGTCTTTGGAAAGCAAATTTTCAGAAAATTTTTCACAGCTCTTAGAAAAAGAAAAGATTTCTGATTCGCTTTTTGCAATTGGTGTTTCTGGTGGGGCGGATTCTCTCACTTTAGTTTTTTTAATGCAAGCCTATGTTAAGCAGTTTGGAGGTAAGATTGTTGCCCTGACAGTGAATCATGGGTTAAGAGTCGATTCCCTTGAGGAAGCAATTTATGTTACTAAGCTAATGAAAGCAAATCAAATTGAACACCATATTTTGACTTGGCAAGGTGAAAAACCTAAAACAGGCATTGAAGAGGCGGCAAGAAAAACTCGCTATGCTTTAATGAATGACTTTTGTGTAAAACATAAAATTTCAAATCTCCTTGTCGCTCACCACAAAATTGATCAAGCAGAAACATTTTTGATTCGCTTGCAACGAGGCAGCGGGGTTGATGGCTTGAGTGGAATGTCTGAGGTGAATAAGCTGGGCGAGGTAACCCTGATTCGCCCGTTGTTGACGTTTATGCCTCAAGATTTGAAAACTTATTTGAAAAGCAAAAAGATCAACTGGAAAGAAGATTCGCTTAATTCGTGTGATGATTTTTTGCGTGTAAAGATTAGGAAGTTTTTGCCTGAATTAGAAGAAAGAATTGGATTAACCGTGGAGCGTTTAACAAAGACCACGCAGGTAATGGCAAGAACAAGAGATTATCTGGAAAAACAAACTGAAAATTTTATTAAAAATAACGTAAAATTTTATCATCAGAAAGTTTCAAAAATTTCACTTAAAATATTGCAAGCACAACATGATGAAATTTTGTTTCGTGTGTTAGCAAAGCTTTTGAAAGAAACTGCGGAAAGGGAATATATTCCAAGGGCGGGGCATATTGAGAGAATTTGTCTTGCTCTTCGCCAAAAAGGATATAAGAGCCGAACATTGGGTGGTTGTGCAGTGGTTTTTCAGGGGGGGGATTTGTGGATTTTTCCAGAACTTAAAAATTCTAAAACAATTTTGAAAAAAGACTTGGAAAAGTTTATGGAAGAGAATTTCAAAAATGAAAAAATGCCTCACCCCGTGAAGAAATATTTATTCATGCAGGCTCTTGAGTTTTAAGTTTCAAAAAACTATATTGTGAGAAAGTATATATTTAAAAGGAAGAAAGATGAAGCAAGGGAAAAGTTTAATATTTTGGGTTTTTATGATTCTGTTACTAACTTCATTTATGAATGTTTATCAACAAGGTGTGAAAAAAGTTAATTCACAACAACTAGCATTTTCAGAATTTATGAGCGAAGCTCAAAATAAAAACATTAAAAGTGTTGTGATTGAAGGTCCAAACGTTTCTGGTGTGATGAATGATGGGAAAGCATTCTATACCTATGCGCCACAAGATCCAACAATGGTTGAAAAGCTTCGTCTTGCTGATGTTAAGATTGAGGCAAAGCCAGAAAGCGATGCTTCAGGTGCGTTTTGGGGCTTAATCATCTCTCTTCTGCCTGTTGCTTTGCTAATTGGTGCTTGGTTTTATTTTATGCGTCAGGCAAATTCAGGCAATAATAAGGCAATGAGCTTTGGGCGTTCTAAAGCAAAATTGGTTGAGAATAAAAAGAAAGTAACGTTTGCCGATGTTGCAGGCGTTGATGAAGAAAAACAAGAATTGGAAGAAATTATTGATTTCTTGAAATCTCCTGAAAAATTCCAAAGACTTGGCGGGAAAATTCCTCGTGGCGTGTTGCTCGTTGGCCCTCCTGGGACTGGTAAAACTTTGTTGGCAAGAGCGGTCGCAGGCGAAGCAGAAGTTCCGTTTTTCCAAATTTCAGGTTCTGACTTTGTGGAAATGTTTGTCGGGGTTGGTGCTTCTCGTGTGAGAGATATGTTCACAGAAGCAAAGAAAAATTCTCCATGCTTATTATTTATTGATGAGATTGATGCGGTTGGTCGTCATCGTGGCGCAGGGCTTGGCGGCGGAAACGATGAAAGAGAGCAAACGCTAAACCAACTCTTGGTGGAAATGGACGGCTTTGAAGATAATGAAAATGTGATTATTATTGCCGCAACCAACAGACCAGATATTTTAGACCCTGCTTTGCTTCGCCCGGGAAGATTTGATAGACAAGTTGTGGTGAATAATCCTGATGTGACGGGGCGTGAGGCAATTTTGAAAGTTCACACACAAAAAGTTCCACTTGCGAAAGATGTTAAGCTTTCTGTGGTGGCTCGTGGAACGCCTGGGTTTTCTGGTGCAGATTTAGCAAACCTTGTTAATGAAGCAGCTCTTTTGGCAGCTCGTAAGAACAAACATAAAGTGACTTCAAAAGACTTCGATGAAGCCAAAGATAAGGTGCTAATGGGCAATGAGAAAAAATCTATGTCGGCAAATATGGATGAGAAAGTTCGTAAGAATACGGCATATCACGAGGCTGGACACGCCATTTGCTCGCTTTATGTGAAAGATAGCGATCCAATTCACAAGGCAACGATTGTGCCAAGAGGAAGAGCTTTGGGAATGGTTCAAAGATTGCCTGAAAAAGATGAATATTCTTATTCAAGAGAAAAAATGTTGTCAACTTTAGTCGTGGCAATGGGTGGTCGTGTGGCTGAAGAGTTGAAATTTGGCTATGACAAAGTAACAAGTGGGGCATCGGGAGATATTTCTTCTGCAACCAACTTAGCTCGCTCAATGGTCACCAAATGGGGCTTGAGTGATGCGCTTGGTCCAGTGCTTTATGCGGATAATAGTGAAGAAGTTTTCTTAGGTCGAAGCGTGACGAAAAATCAGAATGTGAGCGAAAAAACCGCTCAGATGATTGATGCTGAAATTAAGAGCTTAATTGAAAATGCTTATCAGGAAGCAAAAAAGATTTTGACGGATAATGATAAGGAATTTACGCTTTTGGCTGAAGCATTGATTGAATATGAAACCCTTTCAGGTGAGGAAATCAAACGAGTTATCAAAGGTGAAAAAATTGATAAGAGTTTTGAAATTCCTGTGTCGGAAGAAATGAGAACGCAAAGTTCCGTTCCTGAATTGTAATAATTATTAACATCATTTGTTGCTGATAAATTCCTTAGAAGTTGTCTTTTAGGGAATTTATTTCTATGATAAAGCATATTAAATTTTTGGAGAAAGAACTAATGGCAAAACTATTCGGAACAGATGGTGTCAGAGGTAAGGCAAATGTTTATCCAATGACTGCAGAATTTGCAATGAAACTTGGGCAAGTTGCCGGTTTGGGATTAGCAAAAAAACATAAAAAAGTTGTGATTGGCAAAGATACCAGAATTTCGGGAGATATGATTGAATCTGCACTTGTGTCTGGCTTCACCTCTGTTGGAGTAGATGTGGTTTTGTTAGGGGTTTTGCCAACTCCTGCGGTGAGTTATTATGCAAAATCTTTGGAAGTTGATTTAGCAATCATCATCTCTGCATCGCATAATCCATATTTTGATAATGGGATAAAGATGAAAGATGGTAATGGTGACAAGCTTTCAAAAGAAGTGACCAATCTTTTAGAGGAAAAAATTTCTGAAGTCGTGGAACTTAATCCTGAAAAAATTGGTTTGGTAATTAAAAATGATGAAATCTATGCAGAGTATGTGAAAAGTTTTGAAAAATTTGAAAGTCTGAAAGGCTTGAAGGTCGTCATAGATTGTGCAAATGGTGCTTTTTCAAAAATTGCTCCTCATGTTTTAAAAAATTTGGGTGCAGAAGTTGTGGTCATTGGCAACGAACCAAACGGCGTGAATATTAATATGGGGTGCGGTTCAACCAAAACAGATTTAATGTGTCAGACAGTTGTTCAATCTAAGGCTGATATTGGGATTGCTTTAGATGGTGACGGGGATAGAATTGTGGTGGCGGACGAAAAGGGTAACAGGGTAAATTGTGACCAATTAATCGCTTTCTTAGCGACCTATTTCAAAGCGGAAAACAAGCTTTCAACACCTTCCATTGTCACAACGGAACTTTCCAATTTAGGCATTGCAAAATATGCCAAATCACTTGGACTAACCTATTATGCCACGGGTGTCGGCGAGCATTGTGTTGTTGAAAAAATGGTTGAAATTGGCGCAAATGTTGGCGGTGAAGAATCTGGACACATTGTTTTGACAGACTACTCGAAGAGTGGTGATGGCTTAGTTGTGGGTATTTCCTTGTGCGAAGCGTTGCTTAAAGCTAAGAAGAAAATGAGTGATGTTTTCCCTGTTTTTGAAATGTTCCCAATGACCATTAACAACATCAGATTTTCCGATAAGGAAAAAGCAGCAGCTGCAGTTGAAAGTGCGGAAGCTAAAAAATTGATTGCAGAGTGTCAGCAAAAAATTGGTGAAAATGGCTCGCTTATTGTCAGAAAATCTGGCACAGAACCGCTTATCAGACTCTATATCCAAGGGGAAGATAAGGCAACGGTTGAAGAAGTGACAACTAAAATGGTGAACTTTGTTGAAGGACAAAAAAATGATTAGAGGCTTAATTAGTTTTTTTACCTCTGGGGCTTTTCTAAACCCAATGGTGCTATGTGGTTTGGTCTTAGGAATTGTGATTAACGCAACGCTAAGTTATGAAGAAATATATGCTTTTTACACAGATTATCATGTCTACTTATTTGCTCTGTTTTTGTCTTTTCTTTATGTGTTTTTCTTCAAAAGGACATATAAATCTGGAGGTTATGAGCTTGACTATGTTGAAAATGGGGTGATGATTCTATTCGGCGCAATCAAATTTGTTTTCAGCAGTATGATGACGGTGAGTTTTATTATTATGATTGCGTTCTAGATTGAAACGTCGACATAATATCCTCTGTTGCTAGAGCTTGAGATTGTCAAGTCTTCGGAGCTTTCAAGGAGAACTTCAATTGTATTTTGTTGCATTTCTGCGTTGTTTCTAATAATTGCAATCTGCGCTTCTTGAACAGCAAGAGCATATTGACTGAGAGTACCAATCTGTGACATTATTAACTCCTCATAACTTTTCTATTGAAAGTCAACTGTTGAATGCTAGCATAGAATTACTAATGTTTTATTAAAGTTAACCGAAAAGGAATTTGTTTTGTACGACATCAAACTTGGTTTGAAAATTTTGAAAAATAAAATCAAACATGCGCCTTCTCAAGCCGGTGTTTATCGAATGCTTGGAGAAGATGGCACGGTTTTATATGTCGGCAAAGCAAAAGACATCAAGAAAAGAATTGTTAGTTATTCGCATATTGAAAAATTGCCGTTTCGCTTACAAAAGATGGTTTCGGAAATCAGAGAAATGGAGTTCATCGTTGTTGAAAACGAGTCGAAAGCTTTGCTTCTTGAAAATGAGCTGATTAAAGAACTTGAACCGAAATATAATATCTTGCTGAAAGATGATAAAACCTTTCCGCATTTAGTGATTAATCCTGAAGAAGATTATCCAAGCTTAAGAAAATATCGTGGCAAAAGAAATGATAAAAGCAAATATTTTGGACCTTTCGCTAGCGTTTGGGCAGTGAATAATGCTTTAAATATTATTCAAAAAGCTTTCCTGTTACGTTCTTGCAGAGACACAATGTTTCACAACAGAACTCGCCCTTGTATGCTTTATCAAATCAAAAGATGTTCTGCGCCTTGTGTGCAAAAAATATCTCAAGAAAATTATCAAAAATTGGTGCAAGAAGCGATTGATTTTTTGGAAGGCAAAAACGCCCACATTCAGCAAGAACTTTCAAAAGAAATGACACTCGCCAGCGAGAGTTTGGACTATGAAAAAGCTTTGATTCTCAGAGATAGAATCAAGGCACTGACCAATATTCAACAAGGACAAAATCTTGAATATGCCAACATCAATTCGGCAGACTTTATTGCACTAGTCAGAAAAAATGACTTGGTTTGTATTCAAGTGTTTTTTGTTCGTTCAGGTCAAAATTGCGGAAATGTGCCATATTTTCCAAAGCAAACCCAAGATGCTGAAGAATCGGAAATCTTAGAAGCCTTTTTAAGCTCTTTTTATGCCAAACATATTGCCCCAAAAGAAATTATTCTTTCTCACGACTTAGAGAATAAAAGTTTTATAGAAGAAGCCTTGAGAACAAAAATAAAGGTTTATCAAAAAGGCAATAAAGCACAGTTTATGAGTGTGGTAACAAAAAATGCGGAAGAAGCTTTATTGAGAAAAGTTGCTGAAGAAGCAAGCGTGAAGCATAATCTGGCTGAGATTGTGAAGGTTTTTGAATTGGAAAAAACACCGCAACGAATTGAGATTTATGATAACTCACACATTCAGGGACGTTATGCGATTGGGGCAATGGTGGTGGCAACAGCTGATGGATTTGATAAAAGGCAATATCGAACATTCAACATTAAAAATCAAGAAATCACTAATGATGACTTTGCAATGATGAAAGAAGTTTTGACGAGAAGATTTGAAAAAATGACTGATGAAAACCGCCCAGATATCATGATAATTGATGGTGGTTTGGGGCAACTTCATGCTGTTCATGAGGCTTTGCAAAAATATGATTTAAGTGGTATCACCATTATTGCTATGTCAAAAGGGGTGGATAGGAATGCCGGAAAAGAATTTTATCATCTTTTAGGGAGGGAAAGTTTCACGCTGCCTTTTCAATCGTCAATTGCTTTTTATTTGCAAAATCTTCGAGATGAAGCACACCGCTTTGCCATTGGTATACACCGTAAAAAAAGAGGGAAGTCAATGTTTAAATCAAAACTTGATGAAGTTGAGGGAATTGGCGCAAAAAGAAAAAGAGATTTGCTTAACCATTTTGGTTCGGTGGAACAAATTGAACAAGCCAGTCAAAGAGATTTAGAAAAAGTTGCGGGAATCAGCAAAAAAACGGCTGAAAAGATATATAATCACTTTCATATTTGAAAAAAATAATCTAATATGCCTCATAAAAGGACTTAATTTTATTGGAAAAAGGAGTAGTCGTGTATAATTTACCAAATATTTTAACAATTTCTAGAATTGTTGTCATTCCTGTAATCTTTTTATCAGTCTATATTCATTCGACTTCTTGGTCTATCTTGGCCGGAATTCTCTTCATTGTGGCTGCAATTACGGATTATTTTGATGGCTATCTAGCCCGTTCAAGAAATCAATTGTCGCTTCTCGGTAGACTTTTGGATCCAATTGCAGATAAGCTTTTGGTTGTTGCCGCTTTGTTGATTATTGTCGCTAACAGAATGGTTCATGAAGTTTCTTTCATCCCAGTTATGGTTATTTTATGCCGTGAAGTTTTGGTTTCAGGCTTAAGAGAGTTTTTAGCAAACGTGAAAGTGAGCATGCCTGTTACACGCCTAGCAAAATGGAAAACAGGGTTTCAAATGACCTCTATCTCTTTTATTTTGTTGGGGGATTATCCACCATTCGCAATAATTGGTGAAGTTTTGCTTTGGGTTGCTGGTGTTCTAACTTTTATCACAGGCTATGAATATTTTCAAAAAAGCTTGGATTATGTAAAGTCTTTGCATGGTAAAGACGCAAAGGTTGCCTCTAAAGCAGTTGCTAAAACAGAAGAAAAAGTTTCTAAAGCTACTGTTGAGAAAAAATCTCCAACAGTTAAAAAAACGGCAACTAAGCCTGTTGCAAAGAAAACAGCAGTAAAGAAAGCTGTTGTTAAAGCACCCGTAAAGAAGACATCAGCCAAAGCGAAAAAAACAGCAGTTAAGAAAGCTGAAAAATAGGGGTTTGTCATGCATGTTGCAAAGTCTCACATTCTTGTCGTTGATGACGACACCAGATTACGTAGCCTTTTACAACGCTATTTAAGAGATAATGACTTTTTTGTTTCCGTGGCAAAAGATGCTGCGGAAGCAAGAAGCATGCTAAAATTTTATGACTTTGATTTGCTCATTGTCGATATTATGATGCCTAATGAGACGGGGCTTGAACTGTTGAAATCCATTCGTCGAGATAATGCTGTGCCAGTTATTTTATTGACAGCAATGGGCGAAACGAGCGACAGAATTGGCGGGCTGGAACTTGGTGCTGACGATTATATTGCTAAACCATTTGAGCCGAAAGAGCTCGTGTTGAGAATTAATAATATCATCAAAAGATCTTCAGTTGATAGAAGTGTTGCGCAAGATAAACTAAATCTTGGAACTTGTGCCTTTGATTTGAATAAAAAAGAGCTTATCAGTGAAAATGGAAAAATAATTCATATCACACCAGTTGAGCAATCGCTTCTTATCATTCTTGGGCAGAAATTGGCTCAGGTTTTCTCACGTGAAAAACTTGCTGAAATGTTGGGTGCAGGACAAAGTCCTCGCTCTATTGATGTTCAAATTGCTCGCTTGCGTCGCAAGGTTGAGGGCGATTCAAAAAATCCACGCTATTTGCAAACAGTCAGAGGAAAAGGATATATGCTCATTTCCGACTAATTTGCATTTCTTATTTTGTTAACAAAGGAGCTTTATAATGCGTATAAAATTTCCAAGTAAATTTGAAAAACTATTGAGATTTATTAAATATCAATTTTTTCCTAAGACACTGTTTTTCAGAACAATGCTCCTTATCTTTGTTCCGCTGATTTTTGTTCAAGTTGTTTCTATTTATGCTTTTTTTGATAGCAGCTGGTCAAAAATTGGCAAAAGAATGTCCGATAATCTTGTGGGAGATATGGCGATGCTTATCTCTCTTCATGAAGAATTTCCACAAAGTATTGATAAAATTCAGAAATTGGCAGAAGATGATTTAGATATTCATTTTGCTTACATTCCTGACAGCAAAGAGATTTCTGTTTTGGAAAGCTATTATAATAGTAAAATTGTGACTGGCTTTTTGGAAAACGCTTTGAAGAAATCTTTCCCGTCGGCGACAAGTAATGTTTATTTAAACGATAAAGCATCAAGTGGCGAAAGTAATTTAACGGTCTTTATCGATTCGTCATTGGGCGGGTTATATAAATTTTCGACCTCATCTAAGAATGTTTTTAGCACGTCAACATTTGGCTTTATGGCATGGATGATTGGTTCTGGTTTGTTGTTGTTCGTGGTTGCTGCTTTGTTCTTGCGTGTTCAAGTTCGTTCCATTGCCGAGTTGGCACAATCCGCTGAAGATTTTGGTAAGGGAATTGATAATAAGGAATTTAAGCCATATGGCTCTTTAGAAGTTCGCCGTGCAGGCATTGCCTTTATCAAGATGAAAGAGCGTATCCAACGTCAGATAAGTGAGCGAACAAATATGCTTGCTGGCGTTTCTCACGACTTGAGAACACCTTTGACAAGAATGAAACTTCAATTGGCAATGACCAAAGAAAGCACGGAAAGAGAAGAGTTTTTGCAAGACATTAGCGAAATGGAAAAAATGCTTGATGGTTATCTGGCGTTCGTTAGTGGCGAAGAAGGTGAAAGCTCTTCATTCATTGATGTTAATGAAATGATTTTGAGTATCATTAATAAATTTAGAAATACGAAGGCAATGATTAGATATGCCACCAATGACCAAGTGAGTGCCATTCAGGGAAGAGAGCAGGGATTGAAACGTGCCTTAACGAATGTCATTTCAAATGCGTTTAATTACGGGCAAACCGTTTCTGTTAGCCTTGAAAGTAATAATCGTAAGATGGAAATTAAAATTGATGACGATGGTCCTGGAATTCCAGAAGATAAGAGGGAAGAAGTGTTTAAGGCCTTTTATCGCATTGACGATTCTCGTAATAAAGAAACTGGAGGGGTTGGTTTAGGGCTTTCAATTGCCAAAGATGTTGTCACTTCACATGGTGGAAAGATTGAGCTTCAAGATAGTCCGTTAGGAGGCTTGAGGGTTCTCATCTCTATTCCCTTATAGTCGTAACATCAGAAGATATTTTTTTAGTTCATAAGGATTTTTTTAATGACAGATTTAGACGAAGATAAAAAGAACGAAACAGACGAAGACTATGAATATGAGTATGAATATGAATATGAATATGTCGAAGTTCCAGAAGGCGAAGAAGTTGAAGGTGTCGAAGGAGAAGATTATGAATATGAGTATGAATATGTTGAGGAGCTAGAAGGCGAGCAAAACAAAACGGAAGAGGTTTCTGTCGACAAATATTTAGAAGTTGGAGAACCGCTCGAAAGTTTTGATGAAGATTTGGAAAAAATAGATTTAGAAAAAATTAGTTCACCGTCTGATGATATTTCGTTTGAAGTTGTGGAAGAAAAAACAACTTCTGAATCTAATTTTGAAGCAATTGATATAGATGCTTTGCTTCAAGAACCAGAGAAGGTTGTTGAAGAAATTGATGTTGATAAGTTGCTGTTAGAAACTCCAGAAGATGAAAAATCTGTTGAGCTCGAAGAAATAAATCTTGATGATTTCCTTGCACAAGAACAAGAAATTTCTTCTTTAGGGGAAGTTAGTGACAAAGAAGATGAAAGCTTTTCTGATGGCTTTGATATGGAATATACTGAAATCCCAGAGGAAGATGTCTCATTGCTTACGCCAGAGATGGAGAAAAAGACCGAAGAAATAGTTTCTTATGAAGAGATTGAAGAACCTGTTCTTGTTGCAGATGAATCAAAATCAGAACTTAAGTCTGAACCAGAAACGATACTTGAATCAATGATTGAAAACCCTCATGAAGTTGGTTTCGCTGCAAACTTTATTGAACAAGAAGATTTGCCTGTTGTTAAAGAAGAAGTGCTAGAGCAGGAAGAACCTATTGTTGAAGAAGAATCCACTATTGAAGAAGAGCCGATTATTGAAGTTGAGCAACTTGTTGAGACTGTTCCTGTCGTTGAAGAACCTGTCGCAGAAGAAATTGTTGAACCTGAACAAGTTTTTGAAGAAGATGTTTCAAGTGTTGATTATAAAGTTCTGACAGAAGATTTAGCTTTTGTCGTTCATCCGATGACACATGAGGGGTATCTCAATGCTTTAGACTTTTCAAAAGTTGTCACGAAGTCAGATAGTGTTTCTCTTTTCTTTGCAAGTCGCAAAAAAGACACTGTTTATATTGGGAATGCGGAAGAAAGCGAGCTTTCTCAATGGACGCTTATCGTGCTCGATCGTAAAATGTTTACCTTGAAAAAGGGAAGTAATACGTTTCCTTTAGTCAAAAATGCTGTCAGATTCTCAAAGTTAATTAAAGACGGACAAGAAAGAATTGGCTTCTTCAATGAAGAAACGTATGAAACGTTACCTCAAGCCGATTCTTTCGGTATGATTGAAGGCAAGTTCATCACAGGTCAAGTTGGTGAGGATAGTGGTCTTTTAATAAATGATTTTATCAATATTTCACTTGTTGATTTTGCAGGAAAGAAATTGGAATTTGATAGTCCAATTTCAGGAATGTTGGTTGGGCCTAATGGGGCAATTTTATATTTCTCAAATTTGAAAAACTTAATTTTGCCGCAGAAAGGGAAAAAGCAGTTAGAAGATTATCAGGAAAGTTCTGTTAAACTTTCTTCTGATGTGGCAAGAGCTTTCTTACTTAATGCGCAAGATGAAGCTAAAACTTTTTCAGGAACAACAGAGATGTCTAACATTAATATTAATGTTGGTATCACGACTTATGGCTGGAATGTGAGCTTTGATAATGAAGTCACGATGAGCTTAAGAGATTTAATGTCATATCAAGCTAAGAATGGGCATATGCCTTCAGAAAATGGCAAAATCACTTATGGCAGAAAAGAATTTGCATTTGAAAAAATTAAGCACATTGCTTTCTATGAAGCCCAACAATATTTCTCTTATATCTAGTTGAGAATAGAATAAAAAAGCCCCGCTAATACGGGGCTTTTTTTAGGGGTAATATTTTATTTCTTAATTGGGAAAATCTGAACATTACTATCTGTTTGTGTAGGCAAGCTATCTAATGTTTGATTTTCAGAAATGCTTCTAATCTTTTTTTGTGTACTTTGAGCTTTCGGTTTAGAAAGCGCAGGTGCAAGTGGGAAGGCATCTTTTTGAAGTCTGAGCAACATATATCCTGTGCCACCGCCATTTGCAGGACCAGAAAGACCAACTGAATAGTAGCCACCAATATAGCCATAATCTAAGTCAATATAATCAACAAGGAACAAAGTTTTAATTGTTGTTGAGCCAATGGTGGTCATTTTACAACTATATGGACTATCTTCCATAACAATATTGTCTGAGTTTTTCACATAAAGCAATGTTCTGGCAGAAGTGCATTCAGGGGTTTGACCATTATAGGTGACATTATAATTCAAAACGAGATTAACTTGAGGAGAACCTTTGACGATGGAAACATCCGTCAACTTCACAGAATCAATATACATATATGCTGGTGTGATTCCAACTCTGATAGGTAAAGTTATAAAGTTCTCTGTGCAAATGTGGTTCGCTGGGTTTGCCTCACAAATAAGCGCTTTTTGACGATTGTTATTCGTCAAAAGGTGAGTCAAACTGTTGAAGATATATTCATTAGACATTGAAAGTTTTGCTGGAGCACATTCTTTGGCACGACAAACCACAACGGAATTAGGTGTTCTTAATTTCATGGCTTCATAATCTGAGTTACCAAAGTCGTTATAATGACAAGCTGCCAAAATAAGCGAGCAAAAACTGAAAATAAGAATTTTAATTTTTTTGTCAGACACGATGTTTTATCCTTATAAATAAACTGCAATTTATCTAACTATAATTCAAGCTTAAAAAAATCTCAAAGATTTTTATGAATATAGTCATAGTTTTGATTGTATTTTAGCGGCAAACTATTAATCTTAAGTTACTTTTTGAATAAAAAATCAGTTTTTTGTAAAGTGGAGTCGATGAAAAAAATTCTTTTAAGCATTCTTGCTTGTCTTTTTTTGCCAAATTTTGCTTTGGCAAGTGTTCGGGTGTTAGATGGCGACAGTTTGAGACTTAGCAAAAAAGAAGAAATTAGACTCATTGGAATCGACGCACCAGAATATAAGCAAAAATGTTATGATTCGCAAGGAAATGCGTATGATTGTGGTGAAAAAGCAAAGAAAGCGCTAATTAAGCTTGTGAAGGGAAAAAAAGTCACTTGTCAAAAACTGAAGAAAGATATTTATAAGCGTGATTTAAGTGAATGTTTCGTTGGAGAGAAAAGCCTTAATCTTGAGATGTTGAAGCAAGGCTGGGCAGTTGTTTACCGCAGCAAAGATGAGCGTCTTTTAGAAGCTCAGGCTTATGCGAAGGAAAATAAACTGGGAATGTGGCAAGGAAAATTTATGAAGCCAGAACTTTGGCGTGCTTTGAATCGGAAATAATTTAAAAAGAATGAAAAAATCTGATAGATTCTTGTTGACACCTGAAAAAACTTCTGTATATTGCAATCAACATTTTGTGTTTAAAAATAATCAAAAATTAGGTGATTGAGATATGTACGCAGTAATTAAAACAGGCGGAAAACAATATAAAGTTGCAGCAGGCGACGTTGTTAAAGTTGAAAAACTTGTTGGTGAAGAAGGCTCAGAAGTCGTTTTCAACGAAGTTTTGGCACTTGGCGATAAAATCGGAACTCCATTGGTTTCTGGTGCTTCTGTTAAAGCAACAATATTGAAACAAGCAAAAGATCAAAAAGTAATCGTTTTCAAGAAGAAGAGAAGACAAAACTATCGTCGTAAAAACGGTCACAGACAAAACATTACATTAGTTAAAATTTCAGACTTTGCTGGTGCAAAACCTGCAAAAGCAAAAGCTGCTAAAGCTGAAGCAAGCGCTGAATAAGGTCGAGGAGAGAATAGATGGCACATAAGAAATCTGGCGGTAGCTCTTCAAACGGACGTGACTCTGAAGGTCGTCGTTTGGGTGTTAAAAAATATGGTGGTGAAGCAGTTATCCCTGGCAATATCATCATTCGTCAAAGAGGAACGAAAGTTCACCCAGGTAGCAATGTTGGAATTGGTAGAGATCATACAATTTTTGCTGTTGCCGAAGGTAAAGTTGAGTTCAGAAAAGCTCAAGGTAAAACGACCGTTTCTGTTGTAACAGAATAAGTTTTCCAAAAATTATAAGGTGGAGGGGGTGAGTTGGTCATCCCCTTTATTTTTAGGAAGTGTTATGAAGTTTTTAGATCAAGTTAAAATATATATTAGTTCAGGCGCAGGCGGACAAGGTTGTGTTGCCTTTCGTCGTGAAAAATATATTGAGTTCGGTGGACCGAATGGTGGCGATGGTGGCAAAGGCGGCAGTGTTTATATTGAAGCCGTTGAAAACCTCAACACCCTCATTGACTTTAGATATCATCAACACTTTAAAGCGCCTCGTGGTTCTGGCGGAATGGGTTCTGATATGGCTGGGCCTAAAGGCGAAGACATCATCATCAAAGTGCCTGTCGGCACAGAAGTTTTGGCTGACGACAAAGAAACCGTGCTTTTTGATATGGTTGAAGTTGGTCAGAAAGTGCTTATCGCCAAAGGTGGTGACGGTGGACGCGGAAATGCACAGTTCAAGAGTTCAACAAACCAAGCCCCAAGATATGCTGAACCAGGTTGGCCAGGTCAAGAAATGTGGGTTTGGCTAAGACTTAAAATGATTGCTGATATTGGACTTTTGGGTAAGCCGAATGCAGGAAAATCAACATTTTTAACTTCTGTAACTAGAGCAAGACCAAAAATTGCCGATTATCCTTTTACAACGTTGCACCCACACTTGGGAATTGCTTTTGTTGATAATTATGAAATGGTCATTGCAGACATTCCAGGGCTGATTGAAGGGGCAAGCGAAGGGGTTGGACTTGGTGACAAGTTCTTGAAACACATCGAGCGTTGCTATGCCTTATTGCACGTAATCGACATTAACTCAGAAGACATTGTCGGCGATTATAAAATGATTCGCAATGAGTTGGAGATTTATGACGAAGCATTGGCTGCTAAACCAGAAGTGATTGCTTTGAATAAGTGTGATTCTGTTACTGATGAAGAAGCAAAGAAAAAAATTAAAAAACTTGAAAAAGCAACGGGAAAAAAAGTTTTTGCAATTTCTGCCGTGGCTAAAAAAGGGGTGATAGACTGCTTGTATGAGTTGAATAAATATATCACCAAAGAAAACAGAAGAAAAAATAAAGAAGATATAGTGGAAATTAAAGCTGAAGAAAAAGCAACCACTTGGTCACCGATATAAGATTTTTAGGGAGTAGAGACATTGGCGAAAACAGCAACAACTAAAGTTGAAGAAGTTTTAACAGAAGATGAGAAAATTTTAGAAATCGTCAAAAAGACACTAGACGATAACAAAGCAGAAGACATTGAAGTGATTGATTTGCGTGGCAAAACTTCTATCACAAATTTTATGGTTATTGCAAGTGGTACGTCACAAAGACATGTTAGCTCTTTGGCGGATTATGTTTATGAAGCTTTGAAAAAATCTGGCTTTAAGTCTGAAGTTGAAGGTAAGGCAAATGCAGATTGGGTTTTGCTTGATGCTTTTGATGTTATTGTTCACATCTTTAAACCGGAAGTTAGAGAGTTTTATAACTTGGAAAAAATGTGGAAAGCACTTTTGACCGCAAAACCAAGTGAAGCGAAGAAATAAAATAAAGGGCGGAAATTTCCGCCTTTTTTTGGGATAAGCACATGAGAATAACCCTTCTTGCTATTGGCAAAATGAATAAAAAATCTCCAGAAGCGGAGATTATTGCTGAATATAAAAAACGTCTGAACTGGATTTTAGAAATTAAAGAATTGGATAATGCAACTCAAGAGATTGAGGCAAAATTTTTACAAAATTCGATTCCCAGTGGGGCGAAAGTGGTCGTAATGGATGAAAGAGGCGAGAATCTAAGCAGTTTAGACTTGGCTAAGAAAATTGAAAAATGGCAAGTCAGTGGCACATCTGAAATTTGTTTTTTGATTGGTGGGGCAGATGGTCATTTGCAAAGCACCAGAGAAACGGCAGATTTACTTCTTTCTTTTGGTAAACAAACTTTGCCACATATGTTAATGCGTGCAGTTTTATGCGAGCAAATTTATCGTATGCAAACCATTATTGCTGGACATCCATATCACAGAGAATAAAAAAAGCTGTCTTATCCTTTTGAGATAAAACAGCTTTTGTTTAATACTTTTCTTCATACACTTTAACAGTGTCATTGGAAAGAAGAAATTTGATTTTTAGTATCTTTTGAGCCTCATCAACGTAAAGGTCAATGACCTTTATAATTTGTAGAAACTCGGAATCTTCGGGAATGACTTTATCATCTGCCCTAACGTCTTCAATGAAGAGATACTGGCTCATAAAGTAGACGGCATGATGTCTTCTTTTAACACCGTCAATGATGGTGTCGTTGACGACTTCATCTCTTCTGAAAACATACGTAACTTCTTTCTTTTCAATTTCAGCTTCAAAAGTTTCCCCATTGTTTATGGAAAAAATTTTGACAACTGCACCATTTTCAGGAAATGAAAGTTCTTTAAACAACTCCTTCACTGGTTCTTTTGGCGTAGTCGTATTTGTATTTGAACAAGAAACGGCGAAAAAACCAATCATAGCCAAAGAAATAAAAATAAATAGCTTTTTCATATTCTTTATATTTTAATAATTTATATTTAATTTAATAACTTAAGCAAGTTAGCATAAGAATATAGATTTATCAAGTTATTTTTTTTGTCTAAAAACATAGAGCTTACGAATGAAACGTTTTTCAAGTTCGTTTAGTCGCTTTGTCATTACAAATCAAAGATGTTACCATAGTTGAAGGAAAGCCCGATTGTGAAATTGCTTCCTGCTTTGGTCGCACCTCTGGATTCGGCATAACGATAAGACACGAACGGTGCGAGCTTATAGTTATTAACGATTGTCACGTTCATTCTACCTGTCACGTTCAAGTCATATTTCAAATCTTCCGCAATATATTTGCTGAAGTGCATATAATCTCTGTAATAGCCTTCAAGTTCAAAGTCCACGCCTTCACGAAGCGGATATTTTGCACGTCCACCAACTTCCATTGCGAATTTTTCAACGTCTTGGCTATAAGTCATGTCATGTTCGACAACGCCTGCGATATATAAGTTATCAATATATTTGCCGTTAAACAGTTTAAGACCAGATTTTCCACGAACAATCTTTCTTCTTGGAGCATCACCAACTTTTTTGAATTGCGTATCATAACCCACGTTCGCAAAAGGTCCGACATCTGCTTCTTCATATTTCCACAGCTTATAAGCAATATCAGAAGAGAGCAAAATTTGGTCATCTGTAATGTTTTTGACTTTATCCCCGTTCACAGGTTTGGTTTTGGTTTCGCCATAAACCATATAAAGGCTATTATCCCAACGATAGGTTTCTTGTTGATATTCAAGGGCAGAATCAAAAACACCTTTAATATTTGTTTCACTGTCGGCACTAAGGGCGGCAACGGAAGAGTTTTGATATTGGTCAGCGTTTTTCACTTCCGTACTCACCACATCAATCCCAACTCGTTTAATGTTAAGCTTAAGATTGCTTGGAGCTTCTGGAGCTGTTTCTTTAACGTCAATCACCGCAGTTTCAGTGACAACTTCATCAACTTCAACAATCGCCTCTTCAGCTTTAACATTCCCTGCAAACAAAGCAGAACACATCGTTGCTAATATAATTTTATTCTTCATGTTATCTCCTTATCATAAATTTTTCATAGCTAGAATTTCTAGTTCTTTTAGTTTATCACGATAGAGCATCGCATTTTCAAAGTCCAAGTTCGCTGCAGCTTCTTTCATAAGCTTTGTAAGGTCTTTCATCGTTTTATCAATGTTTTTAATTTCATCAATTTTTTGAACATCATCTTTAACATAATCATTCTCACTGCTTTCTTTGAGGGAGGCAGCAATAGTTTTTTGAATTGTTTTTGGGGTAATACCATGTTCAATGTTAAATTTGATTTGTTTTTCACGGCGACGATTCGTTTCGCTCAGGGCTTCTTTGATGGATTTTGTTTCTTTATCGGCATAAAGAATGACCCGTCCTTCAATGTTTCTTGCCGCACGTCCAATGGTTTGAATGAGCGAGCGAGCTGAACGCAAAAAGCCTTCTTTATCCGCATCTAAAATTGCGACCAAAGAACATTCAGGAATATCCAACCCTTCACGCAATAAGTTGATGCCAACAAGCACGTCAAAAACGCCTAAACGTAAATCTCTGATAATTTCCATGCGTTCCAAAGTGTCGATGTCTGAATGGAGATAGCGAACTTTAACGCCATTTTCGTTCAAATATTCCGTTAAATCTTCAGCCATTTTCTTGGTGAGGGTTGTTGCTAAAACGCGCTCTCCTTTGAGGGCTGTTTTACGACATTCTTCCATCAAATCGTCCACTTGATTTTCAACAGGGCGAATGACACAAATTGGGTCAATAAGTCCTGTTGGGCGAATGACTTGTTCAGCAAAAACACCTTGGCTTTGTTCTAGTTCCCAATCCCCAGGGGTAGCAGAAACAAAAACAGTTTGACCACGAAACTTATTCCATTCTTCAAATTTTAACGGGCGATTATCTAAGCAAGAAGGCAAACGAAAGCCATATTCAGAAAGGGTTGTTTTTCGGCTTCTGTCGCCATTATACATGCCACCAATTTGCGGAACGGAAACATGGCTCTCATCAATAAAGACAATGGTATCAGATGAAAGATATTCAAATAAGGTTGGAGGCGGGTCGCCAGCAGCACGCCCAGTTAAATATCTTGAGTAGTTTTCAATGCTTTTACAATGTCCTGTCGTCTCGAGCATTTCCAAGTCAAAACGGGTTCGTTGTTCCAGCCTTTGCGCTTCCAAAAGTTTGTTTTGAGATTTATATTCCTCTAATCTTTCTGCTAGTTCTTTTTTAATGCACGTAATGGCTTGGGAAAGCGCAGGGCGAGGGGTGACATAGTGATTTGCAGGATAAATTGTAATCTCCTTTAAATCATCAGTTTTCTTGCCAGTTAGCGAATCAAATTCGGAGATGCTTTCGATTTCATCGCCAAAGAAGGAAACCCTCCAGCCTCTGTCTTCATAGTGGGCAGGAAAAATGTCTAAAACATCGCCACGAACACGGAAACTGCTTCTGACGAAGTTGTTTTGATTGCGTTCATATTGCAAGGCTGTTAGGCTTTTGAAAATTTCTCTTGGCTCAATAGTGTCGCCAATTTTAAGACTTAAGATGGAGGAGCTATAAAATTCAGGGCTACCAATACCATAAATACAGGAAACGGAAGCCACAATAATGACATCTCGCTCTTCTAAAACATTTCTGGTGGCAGCATGACGCATACGGTCAATTTGCTCATTAATAGAGGAGTCTTTCTCAATGAAGGTGTCTGTTTTAGGGACATAAGCTTCAGGTTGATAATAGTCATAGTAAGAAACAAAATATTCAACGTGATTATTTGGAAAAAATTCTTTCATTTCAGAATAAAGTTGCGTTGCCAAAACTTTGTTTGGTGCCATAATCAAGGCAGGACGTTTGGCTTCTTCAATCACTTTTGCCATAGTAAATGTTTTTCCAGAGCCTGTGACTCCCAGAAGAACTTGGTTTCTATCCCCTCTTGCTAACCCTTCAACCAGCTCCTTAATTGCTTGAGGTTGGTCGCCTGATGGTTCAAAAGGGCTTGATATCTCAAACTCTCTACTCATCTTACTTTGTCTCTGTTCCCGCTTCAATGTAGCTATTGCTTCCTAAAGCTTCATTATATGTTCTGGCAAAGTCCCTGAATTTATCAACATCTTTAATGAAATTATTAAGATTTTTAATGTCTATTTCATTTTCTTCAACTGAGTTCGTTAAAATGTTAAACGCACTATAATATTTACTTTCTTTGAAGTATGGTAAAAATTTATGTCTTGCGAGAACAACAACACTGTCTTTTTTAGCTTTTCTTAGAGCTGTAACCCAGTCAATGATAGTGGAAGCCTGTCCATCTGTCATCTTTTCACCTTCTTTAGGCAAGGTAATGAGCTTCTTCAGTCCATCAGCCGCCAAGGACCATTGCCCTGTTCGCCAATAGAGGTCAGTCTTTATCACCTCAGCATTATGGCTTTTATCAGCTTCTAAAAGTTCAATGGCTTCATTATATTTCTCTGTGCCAATGAGCGCCTTAGCACGGATAATTCTTCTCTGAGATGAGATGAGTTCAGAAAGAGAGTCATCTTGCGTCATATCCAAAAATCTGAGCGCATCATTATATTGCCCATTAAAAATATTAATCAAGGCTAAGCGTGCACCAATAAGGGCTCTGTCTTGCACAGGGATATTTTTATCACCAACATATTTTCTGAGCAAATTATCTGCACGTGCCAATAAATCAACAGAAACTAAGCGGTCAGACAAATTAATAATGATTTGGTTGTAATATTCACTCTGTGGTGTTAACCACTCAAAGTCATTGAACAGCGCTAAAGCTTGAATAGGAGTTAAGTTACCTGCATTGTTATTGATGAAAATGTTTTCGAAAATGGAAACCATCTGCAAAGTGAGCCTGTCTTTTTGGTCATCAGGATATAATGCTCGTAAAGATTTCATATTTTCCAAAGCATTATAATAATCACCTGTTGAGATGTAAATATCATACAAATCTTCCAAAAGGGAAATGCGGAAGGACCTCTCTCCCCAAACATATTTCAAGCGCTCCAGCTCATTAATGGCTTCTAGTTTTGTTGCTTTGCCAGACTTATAATCAAGCATAATAAGCTTTTTTCGTGCATAAGCAGAATATTTTGAAGACGTGCTGAGGGTTGCTGATTTAAGCCTGAGCATTGCTGTTTGTGAATATCCCTGAATGGAGAGAATCTCAAAACTCCAATAATCTAAGAAAGCTCCAATTTTTCTTTTTGTATTTAAAGATTGAATAATATCAATGAAGGTTTGAGCTGTCACATCATCACCTGCTGTTACGGCCGCTTCAACTCCAATCATTGCTACATGAAGCCTTAATTCGTCAGGATATTCTCGAATGACAGGTGTAAAAGAAGCGATAAGTTTATTATGTTGTTTTGCATCTGGCTCAAGAGCCGCTAAACATAAGGTTTTCCAAAAGTGAGCCTCATTAAGTTCGGAAAGCTTTCCAAAAGAAAACTCTTGAATGGCATCTTCATATCTTTGGGTTAAGAAATAAGCAATTCCTAATTGTCCATGCACATCTTCTCTTGCAGCAAATTTGCTGTCAGACTTAATAATTTCTTGCAAAATACCCATGGCTTCTGTGCCTAGTCCTTTTGCATTATAAAATTTAGCTAATTCTAAGCGTCTGGCATTTTTTTCTTCTTCAGAAGCTCTGGTAATTTTATCCATTAATTCTGCAGTGGTGGTCAAATAATTTTCATAAGTCAACCCAATGGGTAAATCATCTGCCAACTTTTTAATCCAATCTTTCTGCTGTAAGAGAGAAGTTTGCTTTTTCAAAAGGTCAATATTTGGGGAAACATTAAGTCCACGGTCGATGGCCTTAATGGTTAGCCCACTATTATTTCTTGTCAGCAAAATATCATCTGCAAAAGGTTCAACAACAAACCCTTGTAAAGAGCGTAAAACGTCAAATTCAGGATAACGATAAGCTTTTGAAACACCAATATATGGCATAAAAATTGGTGCCATCATTAAAATATCACCTGTTTCAGGATCAAATGTCATGATGACATCGCCAGCATTATTGGTTGGCACAAACAAATAGGCATGGTTTTTTGCTGCATAGCTAATTTGCATTTCTAGGTTTCTAATTTTTGGCTTAATTTCTTGATTGAATAAATCCACAACCCAAAGTAAACCTTCCTTACGAACAGATGGATAAATATTTTCTCTGAGTTTTAAACGTAAGACGGTTGCTGTTGGATGAGGTAATTGCACAATGTCATAAAGAAATCCCTTCGTGAGGTCAGCAATTTCTTGTGTGTTAATCGATTTTGCCTTGTCAAATGCTAACCATAAATAATCATTTTTCACAAAAGCAGCCATGCTTACACGGTCAGACCATGAAAAACTCAAGCTAACAGATTTCCTGTTTTTATTTCCCAAAAAACCAATTAAAGCGTTATTATCGGAACGACCATTCTCATAACTTTCAATTTTAACGTCTAAGTTTTCATGAGAAATTGGTTCAGTAGTAACTTCTTGTTCAGTACTTAAAGCTGGCTTTTGCTCAATTTCTTGAGAAGATTCAATTGTTTCCTTGGCTTCTGTAATTTGTTGAGGTTTCTTTTCGATTACCTTAATTTCATTAATCACAAAAGATGTGGTTGGTGGTGTTTTCTCAAAGCGTTGGTGAGATTGCACATCAATCACAATCTTTTTCTCATCATTCATCTCAAAACTCTTGAGCTTTCCAGCTGGAATGATAAATCTGGTTTGCCCATTATCTAAAAGTTCATTGCGAATAAATTTATGGCGAGGATAATTGATTAAATCTCGGCTTTTGATATCAAACTCGCCATCAAAAACAATCGAGGTTGAATTATTGAGCGTTGTAATTTGATAATTAGGTTTGTTTTCTGGATATTTAAAAACAAAACGGTCAAAGTCATTATGGATGCCAAAAGTGAGCTCAATGTCATTTTTTGCTGTTTTCGCATGTGTGGTAGCTGTGAAAAGGCATAAAACAAAGAGCGATATAAAAAATCGCTTCATCAAAAAAAACTTATTTCTTTTTGCCTCTTTGTACAATTCAATTACTCGACTAAATTTCGTTTCCAATAAGTCTATTTGTCACTAGTTGTGTTTTCTTCACGTCCATTTGCGACAAAATGGCAGAAGATGTTGAAGGTTTCATCTCTTTCAACAAAGCCACGACAATATCAATATCCATTGTGTCAAAAATTCTTGCGGCATCTTTTGGTTTCATGGTTGAATAAAGTTTGACGAGAGAATTAATTTTTTCTTTTTCATGTTCATCATAGTCTTTCATTAAGCTATATAATTTTTGTTCATATTGCTTAAGTTGACTAAGTTTTTGTTCAATTTGCTCTTCGGTCACTTTAAGTTGAATGGCTTTCTTATCAATTTCTCTACTTCTCACTTCCAAAGCTTCTCTACGTTCAGCAAGTTCTTGTAAAATTTTAACTTCTGAGTTAGATGCAACTGTTTGGGCTGAATCAGGAGAAAGAAGAGCTGTTTTTTCATTCTTATCAAGAATTTTTCCAAGCTCATCTTCTTCTTTAGCTCCTTTATTTTCAGCAATAGATTGAGAAACGAAAGTAATTCTCTCTTGCTTTTCATGAAGGGAGTCAAAAACATTATTAATGCGAATTGATAGCATCAAAAACGCAAAAAAGATAAAGATAGGTAAAATCCTAAAGTTTTTTTTCATTTTCTTTTGTGGTATTTGGTTTCTCATGGTCACATCACTTAATTGATCTTAGAGCTTTGAGGAGTTCTGTTTCCGCCTCTGAACGTTCAATTTCTTGAGCGTCAAATTCGTGTGAACCACTTTTCTTGCTCTCTGGTAGGTTTCTGTTTTCTTTAATGATTGTTTCTAATCTATCTGCTAAATTATTAGCTCGTTGATTAATGAATAATAAATCATCTTTAAGGACATTAGCATTCTCAACAACTTCTTTCAAGTTTTCGGAAGAATTCATCGTTAAAGATTTGAGTTTTGGAATGCTGTTTTCCGCTTTAAAAGTTGCATCATTGAGGGCTTCAATCAATTTTGCGAAACTGCTTTGATTTTCTCTGAGAATGCTTAAGTTTTTATTTAGTTTATAAACATACATAATTGTCGGAATTAAAAGACCGATAATTGTCAGATTGATGATGAATTCTAAACTACTCATCTTTAATGGCCTTTCCTTTGAGTTTGATGACGACATTCTCTCCCTTACGTCCCATTGTGCCACGGAAAAGCGGAATGTCACCGCAATAGATGTTTACATCTTCATGGGGTGAAATGTCAAGCGGAAGAAAAGAACCAACTTGCCATTTAGAAATTTCGGATAAAGAAATTTCCTTTTCTTGTAGCAAAGCATCAACCTCAACTTCTGTATTCCAAATGCGTTCAGCAAGATAGTTTTCCCAAGTTGTGTCATAGCCATATCTCTCTCCAATAAAGAGTTGTTGCAAAATTTCTTTTGCTGGAGCAAGGGTCGTATATGGAACAACAATATCAATTTTTCCACCACGATCTTCCATGTCCACACGGATTTTAGCAACGACAACAGGGTTTGATAAACGAGTAATGGCTGCAAAGCGAGGATTTGTTTCCAGTCTCTCGTTGCTGAAGTTAATTGGAACAACAGGGTCAAAAGCCATAGAAAGGTCAGAAATGATGAGGTCGACCATTTCACGCATTAAGTTGATTTCAATTGTGGTGTATGGTCTGCCTTCGATGCGAATAGCGGCGGTGCCTCTTCTGCCACCAAGCAAAACATCAACCATAGAATAGACTAAATCAGAATCAGCAGACATTAACCCATAGTTATCCCATTCCTCAGCACGGAACACAGAAAGCAGGGTTGGCAAGGTGAGAGAGTCTAAATATTCACCAAATCTGGTTGAAACGACATGTTCAAGAGAAACTTCAACGTTATCCTGTGTGAGATTACGCAAAGAGGTCGCAATCAGACGAACAAGGCGGTCGAAGACAATATCTAGCATCGGCAAACGTTCATAAGATGCAAGAGAAGAGTTCAAAATGGCTTTCACCCCAGTTGTTAGGATATAGTCATTTTTTCCACTGGTTCTGCCAAAAAGTGTGTCAATTTCATCTTGGTTCAGAACTTTAGATTCGTCAAAATCTTCTGAGCTTCCAGCGGAAGTTGCAGCACTTTCACGAACATTAATCATATCTGCCCAATTAGAGGTTTCCTCAGCGCTTTTATTTTCAGTATCATTTATGTCATTATCTTTGGCCACTTTTTGCGTCCTTATCTAATAAGTTCAATATTTTTAAAGTTCAAATTATAAATTTTCACAGGGTCTGTAATTGTATTAATTCTGAACAAGAGTTCCTCTCTCAAGAAATATAAGCCCTGAGCTCCAGTAATTTCATCATAGGTGAGTGCAGACGTGTGAGAGATGATGGTGTCTAAAATTTTAGGAGTCAAAGCTTCAATCCTCTTCACGTCAGCTGTTTGAGCAAATTCAATGTTCAGCGAAAGACGAAGGTTGCCCATGCCAGTGATGGCATTGCCAATTTGCGTGTTCACCTCTGGTAGGTCAAATAAAACAAGCGTTTCCGTTTGATTGGGGTTGCTTTTAGAAACATCACCCTCTGCCAGAGAAGTTACTTCGACAACATCATAGTTCTCATTCGTGTTTCCTTCACGATTAGATGCCACAAAGATACCAACAATTCCCCCAATCAGAACGATTAGGGCAACGGTTACAATCATCATAAGCTTTTTTTTCTTAGGATCAGTCTCTTTTTTTGTGACAACTTCTTCCTCATTATCGAGGTCGTTGAAATTACTCATTTGAATAAACTCCGGACAATATAATTTTCTTTGTATTTTATAATATTTTTTAAATAAAGAAACACTAAAAACTTAGTTATTAAAAGAAACTTTGCAGAAAATGTAAAAAAAGCCGAATTTTAACGTTTAATTTATTGCTTTATGATATTCTCTCGCCAGTTTTATTGTTACAGTAATGTTAATTTTAAGGTTTAGAAATAAGTTAGAATAGTAAAATTAAGAAGACTATGCTAAGATTTTAGTAATGTGAAACAGTTTTATTACACGTTAAAGGTGATAAAAAATGTATATTTGGGTCATTTTAGCAACTTTTATGGTTGCCATATATTCGTTTAATCTTTCAGTCCGTGAGGATATGAAAGATATTTATGCGACCGCAAAAATTGAACCTACTGTAACAAAATTAATCGCCCAACATGAGGCGGCAGAAAGATATGCCGATGCTAACTTAAAAGTTGAAGATGGTGTCAGAACAGTTTCTTATGTTCCAGGGGAATTAACTTATGAAGATGTTAAAGCATTTATGCCTTACGGATTCAAAGATTATATGACAGACGGAACATATCGTAGCATTATCTATTGTTTAGATAAAGATGATAAAACAGCTTCTGAACTTCCTGTGGGCTGCAATTCGGGAAACCCTGTGAGCTGTTGTGGAAATGATAGAGCTCAGGTTTATCTCATCAGCTTTGGTTGTGTGCCTCAGAAATTTAGAAATCCATATACAAAGGAACTGAGCACAGATTTTCTTAAAGTTTTACGAACTTCTTCAAATTATGGCTTAAATATTGGTTATACTGCTTATTTATCAGATGAAGAAAAAGCTTCAAAAGATAATAATTTCGATTCGGATATGGGAATTAAGACAAAAGTTTTTGACGTCATTTCTGTTCCAAACTATATCATCAAAGAAAAACAATTTAATTCAACCGTTTCCTTCAGCGAATATTGTGGCGATTTACGAACAGGCGAAGAAGGGGAATTGAATGAAAACTCGTGTAATGCTTGTTTGGCATATATGACAAGACTGAGTAATTAGGGAGATAAAACCATGAAAATACACAAAAAATCGACATTAGGAGAACTGGGAAGTATGATGGTTGAAGCTTTAGCAATGCTAGGCTTAATCTCCATGGTAACTCCTGTTGTTTACAAAAAAGCCGCAGAAAGAAACACAGAAATTCAAGACGTGAATGCAGCAGCTCAAATGAGAACGCTTGTGAGAGCTGTTGATGAATATATTCAAGATAACTATTCGGAAATTGTGGCAGGAAACACCATTGAAAATGAATGTAATGGGGCTTCATCTGTGGATTATAGTTCATTTGACAGCACAGGTGACGAGTCCGTCGTTGTAAACATTAAGCACCTTTGCGACTACTTGCCTTATGGTTTCTTAGATTCAAGCGGAAATCTTGAAGGAAACAAAATTTTTAATAGCAACTACAAGATGGCAATTAAAAAAGTTGAAGGAACAGGGGTTGGGAAGAATAAGAGAGTTTTAACGGGCTTCTTGGTCGCTCAGCCAAATCAGGGTGAAGATTTTCCGAAAATTAGAGCATCTCGTATTGCTTCCATGATTGGTGGAAATGGTGGTTATGTTGATTCTGGCATGGATGGTGAGGGAAATGATGTTCAAAATGCCTATGGCGTTCAAGGAATGTGGGAGATTGACGATATTGACAATAATCTCGGAATTAGTGGCGTAAAAAATGGGTCCATCATCACCACATCAGCTCAACCAATCAGTTTTGGACGTGCAAACTATGACAACGTTTTGCACCGTGTTCATGAAGAAAAAGAAAATGGCAAACTTAACACAATGGAAACAACCTTGATGATGGGTTATGCACCTGAAACTGGGCAAAACATTGAAAATGTTAACCGTATGATTATCACCGCTGCAAATAGTAGCCCAATTAATGGTCAAAAAGAATCTGGTTGGGAAGAAAAAGCACTTTGGGTTAGCGGAACGAATGCAGGGGCCTATATTGAAGGTAAATTACAAGCAGCCGCTGGAGAATTTATTGTTGACGAAAATGCTAATTTGAAAACAAAAGGCACATTGACAGCAGCCGAAGAAAAATTTGTTGTTGGTGAAAATGGTACAATCACTGCGGTAACAGATAAATTTGTTGTTGATGAAAATGCAAACGTAAAAGCCAAAGGAACACTTGATGTTGCGGATGAGAAATTTAAAGTGGCAGCAGATGGAAGTTTCAAAGCCTCAAACGAAGAATTTACAGTTGATGCAACAGGAAATACGGTTGTGGGTAAAACTTATAATGCGGCAGACACAACAAGCTATAAATTGACAGTGAATGGAAATGCATGGATTAAAGGTATCCTCAGATTGGGACGTTTAAAAACAGACAGAATTGATACAGGTTCACTTTATGCTGGAACAAATGATGTCGCAAACAACGATCGTAACCAATATACAGTTTATGCAGATCAGAACAGATTTGTGATTGGGGCAACAACAACAACAGATAATATAGGGGTGTTCAACGTTGAACGTGCAGGCTATACTTATGCGAAAGGACTAAGAGCCGGAATGCTCAACGGAACAGTATATCCTTTTGAAGTTGCAGATGATGCAAATGGTAATGTCACCATGCGTCACCGCACAACAAGCTCTCAAATCAGAGCTTTGAGCAGTGCTGGAAATGAGTTGATGAATCTTAATAATGATACCTCAACAATGCAAAGCTTTTTGACATCAGCTAGATATGCAAGATTAAGACTTAATAGCCCAGGAGATGCAGCAGAATTGCAGGCAAGAAATGCTACCAATGCCGGTGTCGTGAAGGTTTCTCCAACAAGAATAACACTAGATGTAAATCCAACAATTGATGCCTCAGGGAATACAACAAGTGATGGAAATCTGGCTCTTTATAAATCTAGTCACGCTACAACAGGTGTAAACCGTAATCAGGTATGGTTGCAAGGAAATACAGACCTAAAAGTTCTTGATAGTGGAAAAAGTGTTATTTTCAACGTTGATCAATCAGGTGCAATGAAAGATACAGTTTATGCTGATACGGCTGATGGTAAGGGTAAAGGAGCTGTTTATGTAAGAAAAGGTGTGATTGAACTTTCTTCAAACAATACGGCAAATATAACCAAGCCATCTTTTGCAGATGGTAGTTCAGATATTGGGTATATCAAAGGCGATATGTTCGTTGCACAAAAAGCAATGGATAGTAATGCGTTTCTTGATTTTAATGAATATTATGGCTCTGGAACAGTTACAGCAGCAGAAAAATATAATATGTATATGCTCAATCCAGCCTACACCTCTGTCATGCACGATATTAAACTGACCAGTCGTGGTGGTGCAAGACTAAGTGATATCTTGCCTGACTTTATCAATAGAGGAATTTATGTGGTGGATAGCTCATATCGTGAAGACGCTATTAATGCAGGTAATATTTGGACATGTTCAGGATCATCTTGCACGGGTGTTGCATCGCCTCTTGGGTATGGCTCTTCATTACCAGCGACAGCAGCTTTAGGTGAATTTGCTTCAGCTTGGCTCGGCGTTGTGCCTGCACCAAAATGTCCTCCAGGATACCAAAAAGTGATTACCGTTATGCCGTTGGGCTTTTCTATGGCACAAACTGGAATGGTGTGGAATCAGTTGAGAGATGGTTTCTATACAGCATCTGATGCTTTTGAACAAATTAACTTCTTGGATCAAAACCCATATCACACAGCAGACCCAACTTTTGAACCAGTACCATATTATTTTCAAAAGAGTACGAACTTGAGAACCAGGGTTTATGAACATGGTGCAGACAAAAACTTTAAAGGTTGGAGTGTTATGATGGGTTTTATTTATCCATATAATCTCTATAAATATAATGGAACAAAAAAGTCAAATGGGGTTGATGAAGAACCAAGTATATATTATGAAACCTTTAAAGGAGATGTTGTGCATAATGAGGGTAATAAATATATGTGGAACCTTTACCCTGTTCTTGCTGGCGAAATGGAAGCTTATGCAACAGTTTATTGCTATTTCACCAGAGATGAATTTGGAAATAATGCCTTGGTTGATAAAAACTATGACCAATTGAAGAGTTATCAAAATGGAAACTTATCAGTTACGGAAAAAAATAACTCAATTTATACAGACAGATTAAATGACCCGAACTTAAAATATAAAGATCCGTGGTAATTTAAAATTCTTGTTGCACCCTGTAAAAACAGGGTGTAACTTATTTTATAGGATAAAATAGGGAGTTTATAAAATGAAGAAAATATTATTTAGTCTAGTTGTTCTTTGCTTATCTTTCACAGCAGCAGAAGCGCAATTTGGAAATTCTGGTGTTAAATCTTTTCAAGGAGACAAAGATTCTTGGCGTCGAAATGCTCAAGAAAAGGCAGAAATTCTTCCCCAAATCAGAGATTCTATTGGAAAGGCGGCAACAAAAAACATTGAAGAATCCGAGGCCGTGTTTTGTTACTATGTTGAAGCTGTTTCTCCAGATTATAATGGTTATACGGTTGATGGAATGGCAATTAAATCTTTTTGTGGCACGCTTCAATCTGAACTGAGAAATGTTTTGGTAGATGTGTTGTTGTCAACAGAAGAAAATATATCTAACCAACAATCAAATTGCATTATCAGGCCACGAATGATGTTTAGATTTTTAAGAGGGGTTGATTATACAGATGTGCTCCTTTCATCTCCTTGTCCTTCTATCACGCTTTTTTATGCAGGGAAAATCAGAGCATATAACTTCACACCTGGTGCTGCAATCATTGAAACACTTATTAGTGATATGAATGCTCAACCACTGCCGTTTGTTTCACCTGCGTTGTTGGGACAAGTTGTGCCTGTTGGTGTTGCACAAAATAAAAAAGACAGTGAAATCATTAATCAAAATAAGAAAAACACTGCACCAGCAAAGAGTTGGGAAAAGAATGAACCTCAAAAACAGGAAAGAAAAGGCTGGAACAATCTAGCAATGTAATTCCAACGAATTAAAAAAAGCTTCCAAATCTGGAAGCTTTTTTTAACCTATGAATAAACTTTCAAATTAAAAACATTTTCAAGGAAGAACAGAGAAACAAAGCAAAGAATTGTAGCCAGAGTTGGGGTTAAAATCCAACCAAGAGCAATCTTTCCAGTGATAGACCATTTGATACCTTTGCCTCCTTTGAGAATGCCAATACCTAAAATCGCTCCAATCACAGCCTGTGTGCTTGAAACAGGAACAAGGGGAAGGGCAGGGAGATTGTGAGAAAGCAGAAAATCTCTCAATCCTTCAGATGAAAAAAGAAACAAAACCAAAGCTTGGGAAAAGACAACAATCAAAGCCACAATTGGGCTCATAGACATAATGCCTTTGCCAATTGTGTGAATGACTTTATGAGAATAAGTAAACACCCCAACACTAATTGCAATTGCCCCAATCAGGAAAAGAACTTGCACGCTATTAAGGCTGAATAGTTTAAAGTCAACATCAGCAAATGGACTAGATGGGGCAAAAACCCCCATCACATTGGCAATGTTGTTAGCACCCAAAGCATAAGCCCCAAAAGCGCCTGCAAGAATGAGTCCGATTCTTGTATAGAAATCAAGTTGAATGAGATGGATTTTAGATTTTTTCAAAAAAGTTCTAACAATTAAAAAGACAATCACCGCAATAAGTCCTGCAAGAATAGGGCAGATGACCCATGTGCTGACAATTTTTGAAAGAACTGAAAAATCTGTTTCTTTGCCACTATATAAGTTCCAGCCGATAATTGCCCCAACAATGGCTTGTGAGGTTGAAACAGGAATAGAAAAATCGACCATAATATAAATTGTCACTGCGGCGGCGAGTGCGACCATGAATGCACCAGCAAGTGCATTCACGCTTCCTAATTCGCCCAAAGTTTCACTTGCACCACTTCCTGCAACAACAGCCCCAATAATGATAAAAATTGAAGAAATAATGGCAGCCGTGCGAAATTTTATCATTTTTGTGCCAACAGCTGTTCCAAATATGTTGGAAGCATCACTTGCGCCAAGTGACCACCCTAAGAAAAGTCCGCTACTTAAAAAAAGATAAAAGACATAATCCATGGTTAAATATCTCTCTTAATGGCGAAAATGAGAAGTTCATCAATACAATCTTCAGCAATATCGGCAATATCAGCAACCACACTGACAAAGGAGCTAATTTGGAGTTTGTTTGCCAAAGGAAGCTCTGAATCAAAAATGGATTCTCTAAGTTTTCCAGAGGTGATATCTGTTTCGCTCTCAATGAAGTAAACTTTTTGGGCATAATCTCTGACGACATTGAAATTTCTGAAAAAAGCACGCGAGGCAATGACCATGTTTTCAACACATTCAGCAACTTGGGAACAAAGCTCTGTCAGACGAATGTGGTATTCAGCAGGAATGTCAGGGCGTTCAACATAGAATTTATAAGTAACTTCATCAAATTTATTAACGACTTTATCCAAATTTTCAACCAATTGCAAAACGTCACCACGCAAATCGGGAATTAGATTTCGAGAATAAAGGTTGTTTTCAATATCACGGCGAAGCGTGTCAGCATCATGTTCAACCTGTTTAATTTGTCCACTGAGCTTTTTATATGATTCGCTACGTTGTTCACTAAGAAAAACTTTAATTGCTTTCTTAAATATCATTGTTACATCAATGATATTGTCATGAAAGAGGTCAATTTTTTTCTCTAAAGATTTAGAATTACCAAAGAGCGAAATTTTTGTTCCGAACATGTTATTTATCCTTATTTATGATTCTTTAAAGTATATATGAAGGATTATGAAGAATCATTTAATAAAAACATTTGGAAAGTTTAATTTATCTCTTGTAAAAAATGAGATTAAGTACTAAATTGGAAAGGTATTTTGAAATAACAAACTTAAGGAAATAATTATGAAAAAAAATATTCTTTCTATTGTTGCTATTTTGTTGGCTGTGGTAGCGATTGTTATCAGTCTTGTTGGCAAATTGGGAACAGAAAAAGCTGTTACAGAAGTTTTGAAAAACAATCCTGCGATTGTTGTTGAATCTCTTCAAAGTTATGAAAATCAAGCAAGACAAGCTCAACTTGAAGCTGCTCAAGCTGTAATTAAAGACAGCGTTAGCGAAATCACTAACGACCCTAACTCTCCATTCGTAGGCCCTGTTGATGCAAAAGTAACATTGGCTGTTTTCTACGATTATTCTTGCGGCTATTGCCACAAATTGTACCCTGTTTTGAAAGATGTTATGGCTAACAATCCAGACGTTAAGTTTGTTTTCAAACCATTAACTTTCTTGGGCCCAATCTCTGTATATTCAGCTAAAGCTATTGTTGCTGCAAATGAACAAGGTAAATTCGCTGGTTTCAACGATGCTTTGTTCTCTCACAATGGTGCTTTGACTGAAGCTAAAGTTGATGAATTGGCTGTTAAAAGCGGTGTTGATTTGGAACAAATGAAAGCTTCTGTTGAATCTGGAAAACCTGCTGAAATTCTTGGCAACATCTCTGCACTTGCAAATAAAATTCAAGTAAGTGGCGTTCCTACAATGATTTTGGACGGCAAACTTTTGCAAACATTCTCTGCTGATGAAATTCAATCAGCTATTAATGCTGCAAAATAGGTTCAAAACCTGAAATAAAAAATAGCTCTCAATTGAGAGCTATTTTTTTGTGTCCAATTAAGAACTTTAATGGTTTCTATCAATAATAAATTGTGCAAGAAGTTTAAGCGTGTTTGCTTTTTCACCAAAAATTGAAAGCTCCTGAATGGCAGTGTCAGTGAGTTCTTGAGCGACTTTCTTAGCTTTCTCAACGCCATATAGGGTCACAAAAGTGATTTTCCCTTGGTCGATGTCTTTCTTAAGTGTTTTCCCCACAAGGCTTGGATCGCCTTCCATATCCAAAATATCATCAGCAATTTGAAAAGCCATCCCAATTGCTCGAGCATATTTTCCGAGTGCCTTAAATTCATCAGAACTTGCATTACCTAAAACAGCTCCAGCCTCACAGGCAAATTTTAAGAGCCTTCCTGTCTTCATTTCCTCAATATGTTTAATAAGGGCCTCATTTTTTTCTTGTCTGTCACATTTTTCCGCATGAAGGTCAAGCATTTGCCCCGCCACCATACCATTATACGCCCCGCCAGCATTTGCAATCATCTGAATAAGCTTGCAACGAACATTGGCTTCGGGATGTGTTTGTGTATCACTTAAAATCTCAAAAGCATAAGTTAGCAACCCGTCACCTGCTATGATTGCAGTTGCCTCGTCAAATTGAATGTGACAAGTGGGTTTGCCTCGTCGAAGGGTGTCATCATCCATTGCAGGTAAGTCATCGTGAATAAGAGAATAGGCATGAACCATCTCTAAAGCCGCAGAAGTGCGGAAAGATTTCTCAAAAGGCACGCCAAAAAGTTTTGCTGTTTCATAAACCAGAAAAGCCCTAAGTCTTTTGCCTCCATTCATAATGGAATAAGCCATGGCTTCCATAACTCTTTTTTCGTGACCTTGTGGTAAGGCAAAAAGCGTGACAAGTTCGGCATTGAACTTTTGTGAGTAATTGGAGAGGATTTGCTTGATTTCGCTCATTGATTTATTCTGCAACAAAATCTGTGGTTTTAATTTCGCCTTGCGGAGAAACTTCAATCTTCTCAATTTTAAGCTGGGCAGATTTGAGTTTGTCATCACAAAAAGCTTTAAGCTTAACAGCTTTTTCGTAAGCACTTACTGCATCATCAAGTTTGATTCGTCCTGCTTCAAGTTCGCGTACAATATTTTCAAGTTGCAATAATGCTTCTTCAAAAGTTATTTTTTCCAATTCTTTATCAGTCATCATTTTTTCTCCTGTTGAGTTGAATATTATTATAAGCATAACAAAAATTCAACCCTATACTTTTTAACTAAAGCTAAAAGTTATATGTCTTTAGGACTTCTTAGAACTTGGAGGCTTTTCCTTAAAATGCTAATTTAGGTTTTGTTGTTATAAGGAGAAAATAATGAATAAAAAAGAGAATGTTAAAGAGGCAGTAAGCCTTCTAAAAGCTTTGTCAAATATTAAAAGACTAGAAATCATCTGTGCCATTGAGCAAGAAGAACAAAAGGTGAATGATTTGGTGAAACAAATAGGCATTAGCCAATCTTCTCTTTCTCAACATTTGGCTGTTTTAAGAAAAGCTAAAGTTGTGAAAACAAAGCGAAAAGCTCAAGAAATTTACTATTCAGTGAAATCTGAAAAAGTTCGCGAAATTCTTTCTTTGATAGAAATATTTTAAGATGTTGAAAAGAACCTTCTCAAAAGGTTCTATTTCTTTTCTTCCTTTTTTGGTTCTGGTTCAGTTTTGATGAGATCAATTGTTTTCTTGGCATTGTTATATTTGATATAAATTTTTCCTTCACGAAGCTCAAGGGCGTCCGTTCCAAAAATTTTCAATCTCCAACCTTTCAAAATTGGATTATTTTCATCTCTAAAAGAAGCAAAATCTCGCAAATCATCATCACTCGCAATGAGTTTCGCAACCACTCCTTTTTCTTGGCTAACAATCTTGAGTAACATTTTTAGAAGTTCATAAAGTGCCGCTGAAAAACTGTTATTATTTTTTTCTTTTGGTAACTTCACATAATCTTCTGGCTTAATTTCCTTGAAAGCTTTAACCACTTCAATAATTTCATCAGCAAGTTTGCCAGAAAGCACATCTTTGCGAATGTTTCTGATTTCTGCAAGTTCTTCATGACTTGTTGGGGAAATTGCCGCAATGCTAAGTAAAACTTCATCTTTGATGACAGATTGGCGGAGAGTGTTTTTGCGTTGAGAACGTTTTTCACGCCAAGCTGCAAGTTCTCGAAGCAGGGTTAAAAATTTGACATTATGAGAACGATGTTTAATTTTTTGCCACACGTCATAAGGGTCAACGAAATACGTTTCTGGCGTTTTCAATATCTCCATCTCTTCATCAAGCCAATGGAGAGAATTATTTTTTTCAAGATTTTCTTTAAGATTAAGATAAATATCTCGCAAATGAGTGACATCTGATAGGGCATATTTTAGTTGTTTTTCATCAAGCGGACGTTTGCCCCAGTTTGAAAGACGAGAAGTCTTGTCTAATTCTTGCTTAACAATTTTGTTCACCAAAGTTTCATAGCTGACAGATTCACCATAGCCGCAAACCATTGCCGCAATTTGCGTATCAAAAATTGGTTCAGGAATTTTGTTAGTGAGGTTATGGATGATTTCAACATCTTGACGGCAAGAGTGAAACACTTTGACAATTTTTTTATCAGACATAATGTCAAAGAAAGGTTGCAAATTAATGCCTTCTGCCAAAGGGTCGATGATGGCACACTCCTCCACACTGCCCACTTGAATGAGGCAGAGCTTTGCATAATATGTTTTTTCTCTTAAAAATTCTAAATCAACAGTGATAAATTCTTTATTCTTTAAGCGACGACAAAACTCAATTAATTCTTCGTTTTTTTCAATTACGTTCATCTTTAATCCTTAATCTCAATTTATATTCATAATTAATCCTTTTTTATGGCGTGAGCAAGCTTTTTTTCATTGCAATTAACCTAAATAAATTATAAGAATATCTTTGTTATTTAACAAATTAAAGAGGTTTTATAAAGATGAATATGTATCGAACACATACCTGTGGAGAACTCAGACTTTCTGACGCAGGCAAAGAGGTGAAAATTGCGGGTTGGATTCACCGCAAACGAGATTTGGGAAACCTATGCTTCATAGATTTGCGAGATCATTATGGTATCACTCAATGTGTTGTGGATAGTTCATCAGATTTATTCAAAAAAATTGCTGACTTGAGAGCTGAATCGGTGGTTGGCTTTATTGGCAAAGTTGTTGCTCGTGAAGGCAACACCAATAAGAATATGCCAACTGGCGAAATTGAAATGATTGTGAACGAAATTGAAGTCCATTCTTCGGCAGACGTTTTGCCAATTCAAGTGGCAATGGAAGATGATAGTCCGGAAGAGCTACGTTTGAAATATCGTTTCTTAGACTTGAGAAAAGAAAAGCTCCATAAGAATATTATGCTTCGTTCAAAAGTAATTGCTAAAATGCGTGAATTGATGATTGCTCAAGGCTTTACAGAGTTTCAAACACCAATCTTAACGGCATCTTCTCCTGAAGGGGCTCGTGACTTTTTGGTGCCTTCTCGTGTGAACCCAGGGAAGTTTTATGCCCTTCCGCAAGCACCGCAACAATTCAAACAATTATTGATGGTTTCAGGCTTTGATAGATATTTCCAAATTGCACCATGTTTCAGAGATGAAGACCCTCGTGCTGACCGTTCCCCAGGGGAATTTTATCAACTCGATATGGAAATGTCTTTTGCAACGCAAGATGATGTTTTTAAGGCAATTGAATTTGTTTTGGGTGGGGTTTTCAATGAATTTGCTGTTGGCAAAAAAGTTGACCAAGCACCGTTTGTGAGAATTCCATTCAGAGAGTCTATGCTTAAATATGGTAATGATAAACCAGACTTAAGAAACCCTCTCCTCATTCAAGATGCAACAGATTTCTTCGGAAATAGCGGTTTTTCAGTTTATGACACAATGGTTAACGAAGGCAAAGAAGCTCGTGCGATTGTGGTTGAAGGCATTGCTGAAAAACCACGTTCATTTTTTGATAAAATGAATGACTATGCCAAAGAAGCAGATATGGGCGGAATTGCATATGTTGCTTTTGCTAAAGAAAATGCGAAAGGCATTGCAAAACTTTTGTCAGAAGACAAATTGGCTGAACTTAAATCTAAGTTTGGCGTGAAAGACGGCGATGCAATCTTCTTTATGGCTGGCGAAAAAAACAAATTGACGAAGTTCTCAGGCAGAGCTCGTACGAAACTTGGTGAAGATTTGGATTTAATTGATCAAGATGCTTTCCGTTTTTGTTGGATTAATGATTTTCCAATGTTTGAACAAAATGAAGAAACTGGGGCTGTTGAGTTTTCTCATAACCCATTCTCAATGCCACAAGGCGGAATGGAGGCATTGTTGAAGATGAACCCATTAGACATTTTAGCATATCAATATGATATCGTTTGCAACGGGGTTGAGCTTTCATCAGGCGCAGTTAGAAACCACAGACCTGAAATTATGTATAAGGCATTTGAAATTGCGGGTTATGGTCCAGAAGTGGTGGATAGTAAATTTGGCGGCATGATTAGTGCCTTCAAATATGGCGCACCTCCGCACGCGGGCTGTGCCCCAGGGGTTGATAGAACCGTGATGCTGCTTGCTGATGAACCAAGCATTCGTGAAGTTATTTTGTTCCCAATGAACGGAAAAGCACAAGACTTGATGATGCAAGCTCCAAACGTTGTGACTGAACAACAACTTAAAGAGCTTAAAATTAAGTTGGTTGACTAAGGAATAAAAAAAGGCGGTTTTTTTAGACCGCCTTTTTCGTAAAGGAGATGAAATGATTGTAAAACTTAGCAAAGAAGCTTATGAAGAAATCGTAGAGCTATGGGAAGCTTCTGTTCGTGCGACACATGGGTTTATTTCGGAAGAAGATATTCTTTATTACAGAGATGTCGTTTATCATGAGTTTTTATCTCAGTTAGAGGTTTATGGTATTGTGGAAAAGGAATTGCAAGGTTTTATGGGGGTTCAAAAAAATAGAGTTGAAATGCTTTTTATTTCTCCAAAATTTTTTCATCAAGGACTAGGAACAAAGTTGATGAAATTTGCGATTGATGAATTAGGAATTGATGAAGTTGATGTCAATGAACAAAACCCAAAAGCTTATGAATTCTATCAAAAACTTGGATTTAAAATGATTTATAGAAAAGAACAAGATGCTTCAGGCAGACCATATCCCGTGCTTTTTCTAAAGTTGAAATAAAAGATATGCTCCTTTAGAGAGCATATCTTTTTGTTTAATCATAAATGATAAGAATAAATATAACAGTCGTCATAACTTTCATAATATTCCTTAAGAATAGCCTCATTTTTAAAACCACACTTTTCATAAAATTTTCTTGTTGGTGCATATTGTGAAGTTCCATCGGTTTTCACATATATTTTTCTACCCCCAAGATTTTTGATATGATTTATGAGTTCTGAAATAATTTTTTTCCCAATACCTAAACCACGATATTCATTCAAAGTTGAAAGCCAATAAAGTTCATATGTCGAGCTAGAATCAATGATTCGACCGAAGCAAGCATAAGCAATGGTTTTGCCATTATATTCAGCAAACAGAAACTTATAATTATCTTTATTGTAACCTTTAAGCGTAGTTTGGGCAATGTTAACACTGATTTCAGCAGTATCTTTGTCGAAAAAGCCCGTAGAATTTGCAATGTTCCTAATAATCTCAGGATCATTTGCAGTAATTTCATCTCTAAACTGGAGCATTGTTACACTCCTTTCAAAGATAAAATTTCCTTTATATTGCGCAATTCATTGATCAGCGCCTTTTGATAAGTTGGAAGATTTGAAAAAAAAGAATTATAAAAACGTGAATCTGCATTTATAAGACCAGAAAAAAAGCGCATACTTCGGGGCTTGTTTTTCTTATTTTTGGGTTTACCTTTTTTCATATTACACACATTTGTTTATTAATTTAGTGGAAAATTCCACATTGCTAATATAGCTTATCTGTGTAAAAAATTCAATAGGGAATTATTTTTGTGCTAACTTTGTGATAATATCAGGATATTTCCTTAGCAAAGAATTAATTTGCATATCATTCGCCTTATAGCTAAAATTGCCATAAGATAAACATTTTTCTTGCGAAAGTTTCAGTTCACGTTCAGGATTGACATAGGTGAGGTGCTTGATATTGTTTTTTAGAACTTTAATTTCGGTTTCTTTCAAAACAGCCATCCCCCATAGCCAAATATTGTCTTCAAAAGGCACAAGGGTTGCAAAAACTTCTTGTTTAATGACGTCTTTGTAAAAACAGTGAGGGGGATATAAAACGCCACCTTTACCATTGAAGAAGATTCTATTTGAAGAAACTTTGTCATGCAGAGGGTGGTTAAATCTTTTCCATTTACGAGAGGTCTCAATTTTAATTGCCATCCCATTTGCAATACCCGAAAAACTATACCATTTGCGGTGGCTCATCGTTTTATCTTTGATAATTTTAATCACCTTCGCACGGTTAGTAAAAATAGTTTGAGGAGCTTGGAGATGTGCTTCATATAAATTTTCTAACCAATCTTCAGGATAAAAAATGTCGTCATCAGCAGTGACAACAATGTCTTCTGGAAACTCTTGCAGGGCGTATATGATTTTTGTGTAGGCTTTTAAGTCATCAACAAAACGAACTTCCAAGCCCTTTGAAATCATCTCTTGCAAAGGCTTAGGTAAATTTTGTTCTTTCTCAGGAAATTTATTTTTTCCTAGCCATAAGATAACCTTATCTGGTTTTGTGGTTTGTGAAAGAATGGAATAAACCGTGTAGGCAACTTCATTAATCCTTTGAGGAAAAGAAGTCAGCGACACAATAAGTTTGTGAGAACGTTCCGAACCTTTAATGTTTGAATGAAGCCCGTTTTTTAATTTAACAAACTTTTTGCTAATTTCTGAGCGGTTAATATAGTTCAGGTCTGAAAGACTCAAAAGTTCTTGTTGTGTCAGAAAATGTTGCATAAACCATCTCTTCCAATTTTTATTAATGAGTAAGGAAGAAAAGTGTTTAATAAAAAGAAGTTTCATTTGTTTAAGTTAGCCCTTTTGGTGTTTTGGAGTTCTTCTAATATTTTCAAGCTTATCGAAAAAGAGTTTCATTTTATGAAGCTTTTTGCGAGATGGTAGAGGCTTAAACAGTTTCACGAAAAGATAATGTGTAAAAACACAACTCAAATATGGAAGCTTAGAGCTTGCTCTAAATTCTTTCCAATAAGCGGAAACAGCTTTCACATACATTCTTCTTAGTGCTTTTTGCGGAAGCTTATGTTTATCTGTCAGCATATAGTAATAAACCAAAAAACGGTCGTGATTAAGTTGAGATTTATTGCCTGAAAAATTACCGATTTCTTCAGGAACAAGCACCACAGGTTCGGAAATTTTAATCACCCCTTGAGCCAAAGTTGCGGAGCGAACGGGAATGCTTTCATCTTGAATGAAAATTCTTTCATCCGCTCCGCCAGATTTTTGGAGAACATCTCTTTTAATGAGTTGCCCCATACGCACAAAACGACCATTTAAAACAGTGTTAAGTGCATCTGGGTGGTATGCATATTGCAAATTTTCGCTCATTTTTTCATCACAGATGTCTTGAGGCTTTTTGCCTGTTTTTCTAAACTCACCATAGACCATATCTGCCGAATGTTTCTTTGCCAAAGAAAGCATTTTTGAAGTTGAATCAATCGGCAGAATATCATCACTGTCAAGCATTCTGACAAATTCACCTTTTGCCAACATAATCGCTTTGTTCTCAGTTGGACTAATTCCCATGTTTTTTTCGTTCACCACAATCATCACATGCGGCAAGTCTTTGGTTGCCTCACGAATGAGTTGAACAGAATTATCTGTTGACACATCATCAACAAAAATAAATTCAGGGTTTTTGAGTCCTTGTTGGTTTAGAAGAGCTTTGAGAACGTGTGGCAGATAATATTCCTTATTATAAACCGTCATCACAAAACTGACATCATGAGCGCTCATCTTTAGTCCTTTTTAGCTTTAGTTTTTTTAAGAGAAACTTCTAAATCAGAAGTGCAATTTGGGCAACGGGTTGCTTGCTTATTAATTTCTGAATAGCAATATGGGCAAGCTTTTGTTGTCTTTTCAACCGCTTGTTCTTGCTCGCCAGCAACTTTTTCTTGAAGTGTGTTAATTGCTTTAATCAGAAGAAAAACGGCGAAAGCAACAATCACAAAACTGATAACTGCATTGATAAAGATACCTAAGTTCAACGTAATAGCACCTGCTTGTTGAGCGGCAGAGAGAGAAGGATAGTGCATGTCAGGGTTAGGATTACTCAAGACGAAAAACATATTAGCAAAATCAATTTTTCCGAGCAGAAGTCCAAGTGGTGGCATGATAATGTCTTTGACGAGGGAGTCGACAATTTTGCCGAAAGCCGCACCAATAATAATACCAACAGCCATATCAATCACATTGCCTCTCATGGCAAACTTACGAAATTCTACGATGAAATTCTTAATCATTTTACATATCCTTTTGATTATTTGATTTTTTTAGTGTAGTATCTCTAGTGCATACTTTTATACAACAAAATAAAAAATATGACAAAGAAAATTTTGTTCATGGGGAAATATCATGTATTACAATGGAAATTACATCAAAAGAACACTCTCTTACGATGAAGACGTTTTGTTTTTTATCCAACAACATGGTATTGTTTGGTTAGAAACTTGCTTCTGGGGTCTGGTTTCAATTGTGCCTTTGGCCTTGATGATTGTTTTCAGATTGCCATACCAAAATCTTTTCTTCCTTATGTTTGGACTTTTGTTCTTAGTAACACTTTACAAATATTTTATGGTTGCTGTGATTGAAATGGCGTTAACAAATAAGCGTGTGATTCGTCGCACAGGCGTTATTTGGGTTAAGTCTGAAGAACTTTTGTTGCAGAAGGTTGAGTCTGTTGAAATTGCGCAAAGCATTATGGGGCGAATTTTGGGCTATGGAAATATTATTTTTTCAGGAACGGGAACCAGTAAAGTGAATTTAAAAAATGTTCGAGATCCAGTTGAGGTTAAGCGAGATATTGAGTATTACTTTGGAAGTGCATTAGAAGTTCATCAAGAATAGTCTTGTCTGCGGGCACAAGGTCATAAGTTGTCAGTTCATCAAGGCTGACCCATTTGGCTTGTTCGTGCGCATTAAGCAACAAAGGCATTTCAGCCAAGGGTTTTGCAAAAAACATTGAAAGTTTAATCGTAACATTTTCATAGGTGCAGATGACATCTTGAAAAAATTTACCCACTTCAATTTGAAGCCCAAGTTCTTCCATAATTTCTCTGGCAAGACATTCTTGCAAAGATTCGCCTCTTTCTCTTTTCCCACCAGGAAATTCCCATAAAAGTTCAAAATTAGACTTTTTGCGTCGTTGAGCAATTAAGATTTTTCCATGATTGCATATGATTCCTGCTGCAACCTCAATGTTTTTCATTTTATTATGGCTCTTCTGTTTGTTTCAATTTGATATTTCTTTATAAAGTTTAAAAAATAAAAAAACAACACTAAAAAGTTCAAACCGCCCATCATTGTGAGCGGTTTGGGAGAAAACATAATATGATTTTAGATTTTTGCATTTAATCTTTTAAGCGTTTCTTCTTTGCCTAAAATTTGCATCACTGTATATAAATCAGGAGATTGTGCACGTCCCGTAATCAAAATTCTAATCACGCAAGCAACGTCAGCAACCGTTCCTTTATAAGCTTCTGGGGTTTTAGCCAATTCCTTCGGGTTTTTTGCATAGCCAAGTTTTTCAGCCAAGTCTTTAACTTTAGGAAACCAGTTTTCTTTAACATCTTCATGAACATAAAGGTTTTTATATGCCTCAACAAGTTCACGCGCATTTTCAAGGGAAACAGGGAAGTCTTTAACATCAAATGAGAACTTATCCTTAAAGAAATAGCTAACTTCATCTTTAATCTTAGAATAAATATAAAAGTCTTTACGAACTTTCTCAACGCCGTCACGCTCAATTGCAAGAATAGATTTGAGATATGCTTCTTCATTTTTCATCACTTCTGCAAAAGCAGTGTCATATTCTTTTGCCCAGTTCAAAAGCTTGTCATAAAGTTCTGAAGAGGAAAGGGTAGAAATATATTCTTTTGCCACACTATCAAGCTTCAAAAAATCTAGTAAAGCACCACTGTTGTTGAGTTTATCAATTTTAAGTTCAAATTTTTCAACGGCATTAATTGGATTCGCTTTTCTAAATTCTTCAAAGTCAGAATTGGCAATGTTCATCAAATATTCTTTAACTGCTTCAACTGGGTAGCCTTCTTGAAGATAAAATTCAACATTAGCTTCAGGGTCTTTTCGCTTGCTGAGTTTTCTTCTGTTGCCATCATCAAGTTTTTGAATTGGTGAAAGGTGAACATATTTTGGTGCTTCAAAACCAATTGTTTCAAACATTTGAACGTGTAAAGGCAAGGAAGCAAGCCATTCATCGCTACGAATGACATGAGTTGTTCCCATGAAATGGTCATCAATCACATGTGCGAAGTGGTAAGTTGGCAATCCGTCAGATTTCAAGATAACAATATCAATATCATTTTCAGGCATTGAAACTTTGCCACGGATTCCATCGTCGAAATAACGTTTATTATTCCAGTCGCCATTGCTTTTGAAACGAATGATATATGGACGACCTTCATCAAGATATTTTTCAACCATTTCTTCAGGGAAGTTGCGATATTTTGCCCATTTTCCATAGTAACCAGTTCTAAATTTGAGAACCGTTTGTTCTTTTCTGATGGCGTCTAATTCTTCTTCTGTTGAGAAGCAAGGGTATGCCCAGTCTTGCTCAAGGAGATATTTCACACCACTTAAGTAGATGTCTTTTCTTTGGCTTTGGAAATATGGACCATATTCGCCAGTTTCTTCTGTGTCTGAAATTGGACCTTCATCAAAAAACATATTAAACTTTTTAAATGCTTCAATGATAAGGCTTGTTGTGCCTTCAACTTCTCTTTTGGTGTCTGTGTCTTCAATGCGAAGCAAGATTTTGCCACCAGATTGATGTGCCAATTTTTCATTAATTTGACAAGTTGAAATTGCACCAATATGCAAAAAGCCGGTTGGGCTTGGGGCAAAACGGGTCACAATCATGCCATCTGGACGTTTTGGAAATTTCTTCGCCCAGAAGCTAATGTCTTTAACATCTTTGCCAATTAGTCTTTCTACTAATTCTTTTTTCATTTTTATCTCTTCCTCAAACACTAAATTTTTTTTAGATACTATAACAAATTTTTAGTTTATCAAGTAAAACTTATGACTTTTTACCTTGCAAGCTCCAGTTCAAAACGATGTCGGAATAGGTTTTTTGGGTTTATTGATTGATTAAAACCTTGGCGGCAGCACGTGCTTCATCTGTGATGTTTTCCCCACTAAGCATTCTCGCAATTTCTTCCAATCTTTGTGGGATGGAAAGCTCAGCCACTTTTGTTGTGGTGATGTTGTTTTGAGTGGACTTTTCCACTTTGAAATGGTTGTTGCCTTTGGAAGCAACTTGTGGTGAATGGGTCACGACCAAAACCTGCACGTCTTTTGCCAAGCGGGCAAGTCTTTCGCCAACAGCCTCAGCAGTCGCTCCGCCAATGCCAGCATCAACTTCGTCGAAAATCATCGTTTCAACACTAGAGCTTTGTGCTAAGTTTAATTTCAAAGCAAGCATAAATCTTGCAAGTTCGCCACCAGAAGCAATCTTATTAATTGGACCTTGCGGGGAGTTTGGATTCGTGGCAACTGTGAAAGAAACATCATCAGCCCCATCTGCTTTCCAAGCAGTTTCATCAACTTTTGAAACTTGTGTCACAAATTTTGCTTTTTCCATTTTAAGCGGAGGAAGTTCTTTCATCACGTTTTCATCAAGCTTTTTCGCCGTAAGCATTCTTTGTTCGCTTAGCTTTTTCGCCGCTTTAACATAGTCAAGTTTTGCTTGCTCTTCTGCTTGACGAAGCTTATTGATGTTATCTACCCCAAGCACGATAGAATTTAATTCTGTCTGAAATTTTTCCAACGTCTTTGGAAGTTCTGCAATCGAAACGCCATGTTTGCGAGCAATGGCTTTGAGTGTGAACAAGCGTTCTTCAATATTTTCCAATTCATTATTGTTCATGGAAATGTTCTCAGCAGCTGTTTCAATGCTGTTTACGGCTTCCGAAGTCTGAATGAGGGCTTGGTCAAGCATTTCAACAATTTCATCATATTTTCCATCTGTGAGATGATTCGCCTTTTCAAGGGCAGATTGGGCGGAACGCAAAGCGGATTGAACATCACTGCCTTGAGTTAAAGCCCCAAATGCATAGTTCAAACTTTCCATAAGTTTTTCGGCGTTCATGAGTTCTAAACGACGTTTGGAAAGTCTTTCTTCTTCATCTTCAGTAATCTTGAGTTTTTCTAATTCATCAACCCAATGTTTGAGATTCTCTTCGTCAGTTTTGGCTTTTTCAAGCATTTCTTCAGCTGTTTTGCGAACTTTACGAGCCTGAAGCAAAGCGTGATAATTGTTTTTCACTTCTTCCAGTAAGGTTGGGTAATTGCCATAAGCATCTAAAACGTCAAGATGATTCGCAGGATTGAGTAAGCCTTGATTATCAAACTGCCCATGAACTTCAACTAAAAGCTTACCGATTTCTTTAAGCAATTTTGCGGTAATAGGTTGGTCATTGATAAAGATTTTGCCTTTGCCATTGGTGTCTAAAACACGTTTAATGCAAATTTCATCTTCGGCTTCAATTTCAAATTCTTTTAAGAGTTCAAAAACGGGGTGGCTTTTGTCTTTGATGAGAAAATCTGCCGCCACGCCAAGTTTTTCTTCGCCATGACGAATAAGCGAGCTTTCAGCACGGTTGCCGAGAACCAAGCCAAGGGCGTCTAATAGAATAGATTTTCCCGCACCTGTTTCACCTGTCAAAACACTAAGCCCAGCCTGAAAATCTAGTTCAAGACGGTCGATTAAAACAAGGTTTCTGACTGAAAGTGAAATCAGCATTCGTTTGTTAGCCCTTCATAATCTTTTTTGCTCTTTTGGTCCAGTCGGACTTTGGAAAATTGTGCGACAAGACACGATAGTTGTTTTGAGATTCTTTTTTCAAGCCAAGAATGGTGTAAATTTCAATCTGACGATAAAGCGCTTCTTCAACATAGGCGGTAGTTTGATAGTCATTTACAACGGTTGAAAAACGATTTAAGGCGGAGAGATATTGTTTTTCGTTCAAATAAAATCTGCCAATATACATATTCTGCCCAGCAAGATAATTTTCCGCTAGATTAATTTTGCTACGAGCATCTCTGGCATAAGCTGTGTCTGGAAAACGCAAGATAACTTGATTCAAAGCGTCAAAAGCTTCTCTGGTATCTTTCTGGTTTTTGCCAATGATGTCAATTTGGTCATAATAGCAAATTGCTTTCAGGTAATAAGCATAAGCAATGTCTTTGTTTCCTGGGTGAAATCTGATGAAACGGTCTAAAGACATCAATGCATCGTCATATTCTTCGGCACGATAATGTGCATAAGCGCCCATCAACTTAGACTTAACCGCCCATTTAGAGTAAGGGTGCTCAAGTTCAAGCTGTTCAAAAGTCTTTGCAGACTTTTTGAATTTGTCTTTTTTAAGTTCTTTATAAGCAGTTCGATAAAGCCCTTCAGCATCTTTAGGGGTTTCAACTTTGCTGGCACAGCCACTGACAAAAAGAGAAAGAACCAGAGCGGAAAGCATAATTCGAAGGTTTGACATGATTAAATCCTATATGATTTCATAATTATTTTTATCTCTAAACAGTTTATGTAATAGCTGATTAGTGTGAAAATGTCCAGTCTTGGAAGCGCTGATTTCCCCAACAACTTGTGTGCCTGAGGTGTATAAATCGCCAATGAGGTCTAAAACCTTATGGTTTACGCATTCTTTTTCATGACGCAACCCATTTGGATTTAAGATGGTTTCCCCGTCAAGAACAACGGCGTTATCTAAGCTTCCGCCTTTGGCAAGCCCAATAGACTTGAGATAGTCCACCTGAAATTTCTCACAAAAAGTTCGAGAATCAATAAGCTCGTTTTGAAAAATTTCTTCATTAATTTCGGCTGAAAAAAGTTGATGTCCAACAACGGGAGAAGGGAAGTTAATTTCAAAATTAACTTTCAGTCCAGCATCTTTAGGCTTAATTGAGACTTGATTGCCTTTGTCGTCTGTGAAAGAAACTTCTTTTTTGACTTTCAAAAATTTTCGAGGTGCATTTTGTTGAATGAGTTTTTGTTTTTTGAAAACATCAATAAATTTGGAAGCACTACCGTCAAAAATCGGCATTTCTTCGTTGTTGATTTCAATGAGCACATTATCAATGCCAAACATATAAAGCGCACACATTAAGTGTTCAATGGTGCGAACATACATTTTTCCGTCAAACCCTAAGTTAGTTGAATTTTGTGTGTCCACAACATGGTCAAAAGTGGCTTTAATTTCGGGACTTGAAGGAAGGTCAACACGTTTGAAAACAACACCAGTGTCTTCTTTTGCTGGCAAAAACCGAAGCTTCGCAATTTTTCCGCTGTGAAGCCCAATGCCGTTATCAATTTCAAATGATTCAACCGTATTTTGCTGTGTCATTCATATTCTCTCATATTATTCTCAAAAAAAGTTACAAGCATATTAAACGCAAATATATATTTAATCAATATTTTAATCGAAAGCGAAGAGGACTTCAAATAAATGTTTTGAAAGGATAAGTTTTTGAGGTAATTACAATTGAAAAAAGGATGCTTTACGCATCCTTTTTTGTATTTTTAAGGCAGTCTATAAGCCGGATTCTGTACGCTTATTGCTAAGCGTGATAGCTATTCATCTGGGCCAAATGTTACCATATTGGCTCGGTGCGACCTACCTATTGGACGGAGTGGAAACGCCCCGTTTTATTTCCGTTCTTGGTCTTGCTTCAAATAGGGTTTACCTTGACCAAATATGTTACCATATTTGCGGTGGGCTCTTACCCCACCTTTTCAACCTTACCAAACATATAGTCGGCGGTAATTTTCTGTGGCACTTTCCCTTGGGTCTCCCCAGCCGGACGTTATCCGGTATTATGTTTCCATGAAGTCCGGACTTTCCTCGCCGTAGCGCAGCTATCCGACCACCTTGAAAATCAAATTACCCGCTTGCTTAAATAAAAGCAAGTTTTTTTAAAATTTTTTGAGAAGAAAAAAATAAAAAAATCGCCGATTCGATTTATCCACACCTTGTTAAAAAAAGTGAAAAAATATTTACGAAAGTAAAGGCTGTATTTAGTGGGGAATTAATTTTGATGACACTAGATATAGGTTTTTAGGTTAAAAATATATGTATTTTAGATTAAATTCCAAATTTTCCCATTGCATCCCACAATTTCCCATGATATACCATTAAGTATGTTAAAGAAATGTTACAAGGGGTAGGCAATTGAGAAAATCGTTTCTCTTTATGGATACAGTCATTAATAAGGTCGACACCAAAGGCCGTGTATCTTTGCCTGCAGATTACCGCGCAATCGTTAAAGAATTATCAACAGAAATCGTTTGTTATCGTAGTCTTACTTCTCCTTGCATTGAAGGTTGCACAGAAGATCTTTTAGATAAGCTTGCCACGGATATTGAAACTTCCCTTGATTTTTTCTCTCAAGAACAAGACGACTTAACCAGCATCATCTTTGGAGATGCAAAGCGTTTTCAGTTCGACAGCACAGGACGTGTTGTTTTGACTGAAAAGCTAATGAAACACGCTGAAATCACAGATACGGCGGTTTTTGTCGGTAAAGGAAAGAAATTTCAAATTTGGAATTTGGAAAATTGGGAAAAAGAAGAAAAAAGAATCAGAAATGAAGTGCTTAAAAATCGCCCAACGTTAAAAACGGGGGAAAAATAAGATGTCTCAAGCACAGAAACACATTCCTGTTATGTTAAAAGAAGTTTTAGAAAGCCTTGCACCACAAGAAGGCAAAACTTATGTTGACGCCACGTTTGGAAATGGTGGTTATACGCAAGCCATTTTAGATTCTGCCAATTGTAAAGTTATCTCCATTGATAGAGACCCTAATGTTTTGCCAAGAGTTGCTGAACTAAAGGCAAAATATGGCAATCGTTTTGAATTTGTTCAAGGCGAGTTTGGAAGCATTTCAGAGCTTATTACACAACCTGTTGACGGATTTGTGTTTGATATTGGTGTTTCCTCTATGCAGTTGGACGAAGCTGAAAGAGGTTTTTCTTTTTCAAAAGAAGCTCCATTAGATATGAGAATGTCTTGCAGTGGCTCATCTGCAGCAGATTTGGTGAACGATTTTGCTGAAAAAGAATTGGCAGATTTAATCTATAAATATGGTGAAGAAGTAAAATCTCGTCATATTGCTGCAAAGATTGTTGAATTTCGTAAAACAAAAAGAATTGAAACCACAACAGAGCTTGCCGAGATTGTTCGCTCTGTTGTGAAGAAAACAAAAGATGTTGACCCTGCAACTAAAACATTTCAAGCCCTTCGCATTGCCGTAAACGACGAACTCGGAGAACTTGAAAGAGGCTTGGAAGCAGCAAAAGACAAGCTTGTCTCTGGTGGAAAGTTGGTTGTTGTAACCTTCCACTCTTTGGAAGACAGAATTGTCAAAAATTATTTTAAGGAAAAAGCCGGTAGAATGCCTAATGTTTCAAGATACTTACCGGAAGTTAAGCCTGAAGTTGAAGCAGATTTTAGCATGACCTCAAAAGTCATTCATCCCAGTAAGGATGAAGAAGCTGTCAACCGTCGTGCACGTTCTGCCAAACTTCGTTTTGCAACAAAAATTTAACGCTAATCTAGGAAGGATACGCGAGATGAATGGAACAAAAACAGCAAAATTAGGACTCTGCATGACCTTGGTCTGCTTAGTTGCCTTTGGAACATTTATTCTTAAAAATCAGGTTCAAGCTTTAGAAAAAGAATTGAGCCGAATTAATACGGACATTCAAAATGACATCAAATCCATTCACGTCTTAAAAGCTGAATGGAGCCATTTGAACTCTCCATCTCGTTTACGTAAACTTGCCGAAAAACATATCTCCTTAAATCCTGTGAAGGCTGAACAAATTATTAACTATTCTGCGTTACCATTTGAATATGAAAACTTCGATTCTAATCGAAGAATGATTGCTCAAAAAAATATTGGTAATTTTGCAGAGAAGAACAAAAATTTAAAAATTTTAGTTAATGTTCAATAGCCTTTTGGGAATTCTTAATGCTGGGAAATTTATTTCCTAAAAAAAATAGAAGAGAAACTTCATATTTTTTAGGACAAGAAATCAAGATAAATAAAAATAGCGCTTTCAAAACACAAGGGTTTGAAAGAGATAGCTTGAGTGTTTGCAAAATGCGATTGGCTATTGCAATGATTTCTTTTGTTGCTTTTTTTGGCATTATCCTCGTTCGCACCTTTAATCTTTGTGTAATGACTAATTTGGGAAAAAATGGGAGCTATGAAAAAGCTTCTTTGGAATCAGTTCAAACAGTTTTCAAAAACCCAATCAAGCGAGCAGACATCATTGACAGAAACGGCAGCATTATTGCCACTTCTTTGCCAACTGTTAATCTTTTTGCAAACCCTAAGAAAATGATAGATGTTGAAAATGCAGCAAGAGTAGTCAGCAAAGTCATCCCTGAACTCAATCAACAAGATTTAGTGAAAAAATTTAAAAGTAATTCAACGTTTGTTTATTTGAAAAGAAACTTAACCCCATCACAACAGCTTCAAATTAATAATTTGGGGATTCCAGGGTTAGATTTTGAAAATGGTGAAAAGAGAATTTATCCGCATGAGGCATTGTTTGCCCATGTAATTGGTAAGACAAACGTTGATAACGAGGGCATTTCAGGGGTTGAAAAAGAACTTGATGAACGATTGACTCAGTCTGACATTCCACTGCAATTGACCATTGACGCAGGGGTGCAATATACCATTCGTGAAGAGCTGATTAAAGGCGTGAAGAAGTTTAAGGCAAAGGGCGGTGTTGCTATTTTGATGGATGTGAAGACTGCTGAAATTATCTCTATGATTTCCTTACCTGACTTTGACCCAAACAAAAATATTTCCCCAGATGCTAAAGAAAATTTCAATTTTGCGACTAAAGGAGTCTATGAGCCAGGGTCTGTTTTTAAAGTATTTAACACGGCTTTAGGCTTGGATAGTGGCAAGATTAAAATGTCTGATAAATTTGATGCGACTAAACCCGTAAGAATTCATCGCAACACAATCATTAAAGACTATCGCGGGGAAAATCGCTGGCTTTCCGTTCAAGAAATTTTGGTGCACTCATCAAATATTGGCTCTGTTTTAATGGTTCAAAAAGTTGGACGTAATGAACAAAAGAAATTTATGCAAAAACTTGGCTTTTTCGATTCTCTGAACATTGATGTTGCTGAAAAGGCAATGCCAATGGTTCCACAAAATTGGAAAGAAGAAACCATGGCAACCGTTTCATATGGTTATGGAATTTCGGTTACGCCGCTTCACATCATCACAGCTTTTTCTTCAATTATGAATGATGGCATTTATAATTATCCCTCAATTGTGAAGAAAGAACATGAAGAAAATGGCTATCGTGTTGTATCTAAAACAACCTCAAAGAATATGCGTCAACTTTTGAGAAATGTTGTCATTGATGGTTCAGGCAAGGGAGCAAATATTCTGGGTTATGAAGTTGCTGGCAAAACTGGAACTGCAAACAAACTGCTTAATGGAAAATATGTTGATAAGAAAGTAATGACTACATTTGTTTCAACATTCCCTGCCTCTAACCCCAAATATGCTTTATATGTTATGTTGGACGAACCACAACCGCTTAAGGAAACTTGGGGTTTTGTGACTTCTGGTTGGAACACTGTTCCAGTAACGAAGGAAATTATTTCTGCAATTGCGCCACAGTTGAACATTAAAGCCAATTATGACTTAGACGAGCTTCGTAAAACGAGGATAATTGAAGCGAGTTATTAAGGACTAAAAGGAGAATTTACGATGAAAAAGATAATAAAGTTCATACGTCATTCTATCACATTCACTTTCATAAGTTTTTGGTTGTGTTTCTATGGTCTCCAGCTTTTTGGAATTTATTACTATCGTAAAGTGGATAAATTTGAAATGACCAATGAGCCTCTTTTCTATATATGGGCAGGGCTTGTTTTTATTTTATACCTCTATGTCGGAGTGAGACAATTTGGAAAGTTTTTTGAAATTGGAAATAGAAGTTCAAGAAAAATTGAAATTATCTTAATTAGTCTTGGTTGGTTGCTGATTTATTGTCTTCTTGTTTTGGGGCTGTTTTCTTTTCAAGGGGCTGTTTTGCCAAAATTCTTATAAGCCTCTTAATTTCCTGACATCTTCTTCCCAGTCAATCGCAGAAGGGTATTTACCTGTTTCTAAAGTTAGCATCGCATCTTGTGCAGAAAATTCTTCCACAATTTTCTTGAGCGGATAGTCACCTTTTCCAATGTGAAGATGCTCGTCCTCTTCTTTGTCAAATGTTCCGTCGCAAATGTGGTAAACATCTGGAGCGTAATTTGCAAAAGCTGATAAAAAATCAAAAGGCTTGGCTTTAAGAGAATTTGCTGCACAAATTGCATGAGAAAAGTCTAAGCAAAAATTACAGTTTGTTTCACGCATAATTTGTGAAATTTCTTCTGGGGTTGAGCCTTGAAAAGTTGTTAGATGATTATCATAAAAGGAATGTCTGGGTAGGTTTTCAACGGTTAATCGTTTGTCATTAAAGAGATTAAATTGTCGGATAGTCTCTTCTAAAGCATTTTCAGAGTCATCAAAGCCAGGGTGAGTCACGATGACTTCAGAATGAAATAAATCTGCAAATTTTTGAGCTTCGTTAAATTGCTTGAGATTTTCTTGAAAGGCTTGCTTAAGAGAGGGATTAAAATCAAATGTTCCATGAGAGGCGTGGATGTTGACATGAACATCTTTGAAAAGACTATGTAGCTTTTTTGCTGTATCATCAAAAGTGTTATTGAAAGCAAAAATTTCAACAAAATCAAAAATACCTTCTTTGGTTTTAATTGAAATTTCTTCAATAATTTCCGGTGTGTTAAGAATGTTTTTAGACCAAAACTTCGCCCCATATTTTCTCATTTAATTTTCCTCTCTAATAATTTCCCATCATCACTTAGGAAAATTAAAATAGAGTTTATTTTAGATAAAATATAAATTTTTAAAAAAATACATTTTTTTGTGTTGACAAGGAAAAAAGTTTTAGATATAAACCTATCCATCAGAGCCGACTTAGCTCAGTTGGTAGAGCTACTGATTTGTAATCAGTGGGTCGGGAGTTCGAGTCTCTCAGTCGGCACCATTTGATACATTAAGACTGTTTGATAGCTTATCAAACGGTTTTTTTGTTGTATAGCTTAACTTTCCGTCATTCAAAGACAAGTTCGAAAGTAGCAAGTTAATAATTTCTCTTTTTTCCTCAACTTTCGAACTTTTGAAGTTTTCAAGAGCATTTTTCATCATTGATATAACCGTTTTGATAGAAAATATAAATTTTTCATCTCCAACTTTATGGGCAGATATTGTTTCTTCTATTTCTCTTTGTTTTGATTTCAGACTATCAGTTGCCATATTGTATTCTTCTTGGGTTATTTTTTCTTCGGCAAACAACAATAAAAACTTTTTAATTCGCTCTTGATTTTTCTCATATTGTAGATTTAGACTACGCACTTCTTTTTTGTGATAATCGTTTTCTGCATTTAATATACTTCTTCCAATATAAGATTTCCATATTCCACAACATCCTCTCAATAAACTGCTTGCAAAGAACATTTATAGAACAAAATATCTTGACAAATAATTTTATTTAGCAATAATTGCAAATATGAAAAAGGTTTTATTTGTTATTGTATTGCTAATTTTTATATGCTTTCCTTGTTTTGCAGGGATTGATGTTAAGTTTACTCCTTCAAAACAATGTGAAGAAACAATAGTAGGTTTTATTGATGACTCAAAAGAAACTATTGATGTTGCAGTATATTCTATAAACAATGATAAAATTGTGGAAGCACTAAAGAATGCACATAACAGAGGAGTAAAATTAAGAATATTAACAGATAGATTGCAAGCATCTTCAAAATCATCAAAAGTCATTGATTTATATGAGTATGGTGTTAACATACGAGTGAATAGCAAATATAAAATAGAGCATAATAAGTTTGCTATTTATGATAAAAAGATTGTTTCGACAGGTTCTTTTAATTGGACGAACCCAGCTAGTGATAAGAATAGTGAAAATTGTTTGTTTTTAGAAAAAAATTATAATGCTATTAATAGATATGTGGCTCGTTTTGAACAACTTTGGAGAATGAATACAAAAACAAATTCTGAAAAATGGTTTAAAGACAAGGAAATAACAAGATGAATAATAGAATATTTAAATGTATTATATTGCTTACTTTTTTTACATTCTTCTTCTCTATGAATATTAACATAGGAATGAAGTTAATTGCTTATTTCTGTGACCCTTGTATTTTCATTCCTGCATTTTTTATTTCTAGAAAAATCAGTGATGATAAAAAATTTTGGAGTTCTGTAATCTGTTTAGGATTTGTTATTTCAACCGCTTTAGAATTTTTGCTTGAAGAAATAAGTTATACTTATTCTTTTCAAATTGAAAATATTTTTTATAGATTCTCAATCTTTGTATTGTGGGTATTCCTTGCAAAAAAGAATATTAAAGTATTGGATACAAAAAAAGATCTTAAAAGCAATAATAAAGAAAAAAATAATAAAACTAATTTGCGTCGTAATAAACACAAAATTTTATATCCAATAATTATTTTATTAATAATATTTACGGGATGCGCAAAATTAATATGGAATTATAATAACTTATATTCATATAATGGTTTGAAATACATAACATTAACTGAGCTTAAGATCTTAAAACTTTTAGGAATTGATTTCAATAAACGAGATTATGTTTTAGGAGACACCTTGTTAATGAGAGCTTGCAATCTTGATAAAAATTTTGAAATTATAAAATTTTTATTAGATATGGGTATTAACATTAACTCAAAAGATAGCAACGGAGATACTGCTTTAACTTATGCGGCTTCTGATAGTAACAATCCTGAATTAGTTAAATTTTTAATAAAACAAGGAGCGTTAACCAATGATAGTCAGGTTGAAAGTGCGTGTATGTTTACAAAAAATCCAGCAATTATCCAAGTTTTATTAGATAATGGAGCAAAAAAATGTTCATTACCGTGGGCTGCTTGGAATAAAAATATTGACGTAGTAAAATTCATCCTTAACAAAGGAGTAAAAATTGATGAATTAAATGATGCCTTAATCCAAGCATCTGCACATAATGATAATTTAGATGTAGTGAGGCTACTTATAAAAAGAGGGGCTGATGTTAATAGTAAAAATAAAAATGGAGATACAGCCCTTATTGTTGCATCAGAAAAAGGAAATAAAGAATTAATCAAAATATTATTAGACGCTGGTGCCGATATTAATGAAAAAGACAAAAATGGTTATTCTATAATCTTTAACATTGTAAATAAATTTGATAAAAAATTATTTGAATTAGCATTACAAGAAAATATTAATTTTGATGCAAAAATAAACCCAGAAGAAGATACTTTATTGCTTTATTTAGTAAAATATCTTCGTAGTAGAGCTTTTAATAACTATATCGGCTTATACGTTGGATCTAAAATAGATGATAAGCAAATAAAAAAACAAGCCGTATATTTTATAAATATGATACTAAAGAAAAAATTTAATTATAGTGCTAAAGACCATAAAGGGATGACAACTTTAGATTATTTAGATGAAATGTCTAAGTTACATGATAATGATTTGTATGAAGAAAAAAGAAATATATACTGGCAATTAAAGGATTTGGTTTGCTTCGATGAACAAGGTAAAGAAAGAGAATGTAATATTCAAACTCAAAAACAAAACAATCCCATAAAAATAGAAAATAAAAAACCTAAGAAAAAAAATAAAGAAACTAAAAAAGATACAACTAGTTGTGATAAATTTGCTAATTGTAAAACAACTTTGCAAAAGAAAAAATATTGTAAGTGCCAAGAATACAACCTGGCAAAAAACAATAAAAATGTGATATTAGCCCCTCAACCTCTAAAATGTCAGGTATTTTGTAGAACACACACTAATTAAAAAAACAGAATAGCATAGTTTCAAAGCCCCAAGTTTTTTTTATCTTAGGGCTTTATTTTACTCTTCAATACTTGCTTTGATATATTGGTGTTTTCCATTGGGGCTGTTGGGGCAAGTTCCGCCAGTTGGGGTTAAGGCTTTGTGTCCGCACCATTGGCAAACAAAACCACGGCGGTGTATTAAATCCTTCTTCAGTCTTTCTAAAATTTCACGAATGGCTTTAACGTCATCTTTTTTCATTTTTTAATCTCCTAAAATTAGTTTGTTTTTATATAAACAAAATTATTAAACCGTTGATTTTACTTTGTTTTATTTGATTTTAAACTTGCAATTTGCGGTAGAATATGATATAATTAATTATATTCGAAGTTGAATCGATTCGTTAATTTCGAATATAAAATCACTGACATATAAGCCTTATTTAATCTGCTTTTTCATCAGAGCAGAAAAGGTTTTTATGTTTTGAAAGTGAGGTGTGATATGCTTTACATTACAAACGTAGAAAATAAGTTTTGTAAGGCATATCACTTACCTCAATCCGCAATTATTCAGAGCCTTGGTTAAATACCTCGGCTCTTTTTTTTATTTAAAGGAGTAAAAATATGACTGAAATTAAATACCCACATATAAAAGTTAATATAATTGGGCAAAATGGTAATGCGTTCTGCATACTCGGTATTTGTCAAAGAGCTATGGAACAAGCTAATTGCACACAACAAGAAATTGATGCTTTTAACGAAGAAGCTAAATCGGGGGATTATAACCACCTTCTTACAACTGTTATGAATTATTTTGATGTTGAGTAAGGGGGGAATAGTTATGAATACAAAACGCATTGCTGAATTAAATGATAAATTTAGGACTACTCTAATCGGTGGCAAAGTTATTTTAACAAGTGGGATTGCTAGCCTACCAAACGAACAGCAACAAGAGATTATAAATAAAGTAAAAACATTTAATATCTTTACCGAAGACAATGATCCTTATGGCGAACACGATTTTGGCTGTTTTGAATACCACGGGCAACAAATTTTCTGGAAGATTGATATGTATGATTTGAATTATGAATACTACTCGCCCAATCCAGAGTTAGAAGAAGTAACCAATAGGGTTTTAAATTTATCCTGCAAGGTAAGTTCTAATTGAATCGTCTTTTTCAAAGAGATAAAGCAATGTTCTCAGGGCTTCTCCTCTAGGCGTTTTCAAGTTTGGATCAAGTTCCATCATCATTTTAGAATCTTTGTTTGCAGTCAGCAAAAGGTCTTGGTGAATGCTCATATCTGCAATGCGAAACTCTGAAAAGCCAGATTGTCTTGTGCCTAAAATTTCTCCACCACCACGCAATTTTAAGTCTTCTTCAGCAATTAGGAAGCCGTCTTCTGTCTCTCGCATAATATTCAAGCGAGATTTTGAAGTTTCCGAAAGCGGATAAGCATAAAGCAAAATGCAGTTTGAAGCCTCATAACCACGTTTAATGCGACCTCTAAGTTGATGCAGTTGCGCCAAACCAAAACGCTCGGCATGTTCAATAATCATAATCGTTGCTTCGGGAATATTCACACCAACTTCAATGACAGTCGTGGCAACAAGAAGCTTAATTTCTCCTTTTTTGAACTGTTGCATAACCTCATCTTTTTCTTTTTCCTTCATTCTTCCATGAACCAGCCCAACCTCTTTCCCAAAAACGTGTTGCAAAATTTCAAAACGATTTTGGGCGGCGGCAAGGTCAACTTTTTCACTTTCTTCAACCAAAGGGCAAACCCAGTAGGCTCTCTTGCCTTCTTGAAGTTGCTTTTTGAGAGCGGCAACAATCTCATCAATTTTTGTAATTGGCATCACCCTCGTTTCGGTTGGCTTTCTGCCTTCGGGAGAATGGTCGATTTTGGAATATTCCATATCTCCATAAGCCGTTAATACCAACGTGCGGGGAATTGGCGTGGCAGTCATCACTAAAATATCCGTCTTATCGCCTTTGTCGGAAAGGCTAAGCCTTTGATGAACACCAAAACGATGTTGTTCATCAATCACCACAAACCCAAGTTCTTTGAAAGTGACATCTTCAACAAAGAGAGCATGTGTGCCGATTAAGATATTAATTTTTCCATCGCTTAGGTCTTCCAAAATTTGCTTGCGAGCTTTGCCTTTGACCCTGCCTGTAAGGAGTTCAATCCTCACCCCAACTTCCTCGCAAAGCGGTTGCAAGGTTTCAAGATGTTGCTTAGCAAGAATTTCTGTTGGTGCCATAATTGCTGCTTGTTTGCCACATTCAACGGCATTAAGCATTGCCATAAAAGCCACAATGGTTTTTCCACTGCCAACATCCCCTTGAAGGAGGCGGTGCATTCTATATTCTCCCGCCATATCCCCATAAATTTCGTTCAAAACTTTTTCTTGTGAATCTGTGAGCTTGAAAGGGAGAAAATCAAGCGCTTTTTTTCGCAACAGCCCATTCCCTTGGAGTTTATTCCCAATTTGTTTTTTGACTCTCTGGCGGACAATGGCTAAGGCTAATTGATTGGCAAGAAGTTCGTCATATGCCAAACGGGTTCGGCTTAAAGAAGAAGGTTCGGTTTCCGCCAAAGATTGCGGGTGATGTGCTTCATAAAGGGCTTGATTAAAGCTAGGGAACTTCATTTTTGCTTTGTGGTTTTCATCAAGCCATTCGGGAAGTTGAGGGCATCTGGCAAGGGCTTCATGACAAATTTTGTTGGCAAATCGATTTGAAATGCCGGCAGTGAGCGGATAAACAGGTTCAAAGCCCAAAACTTGGTCGGCTTGCGGAACAGGCACAATATAATCAGGGTGTGTCATCTGAATGGAATTGTTGAATCGCTCAATTTTGCCGGAGATAATACGTTCGCCGTAAAGCGGAAGATTTTTTGCAATCGTCTGGGCATAAACTTTGAAAAAAATAAGTTCAATTTCGGCAGTACCGTCGGTGGCAATCACTTTATAAGGTTGTTTTTTTGATTTTGGCTCGATATGTTCCAAAATCTTCACTTTTAGAGTGATAATGCGTCCGCTTTCAGCATAAATCAGAGCGGGAGCATAAGTTCTGTCAATGATATTATATGGCAGATGCCAAAGTAAATCGACAAGCTTATTTCCCGCCATTTTTTCAATGAGCTTAGCATTTTTATCACCGACACCGCTTAAGCTGGTGACAGAGGCGAAAAGGGGAAATAAAACAGTTGGTCTCATTTTTGATATAACTTCAAAATTTTTGTTGCACCATGGCTTACATTGTATATATTTATTAACAGATGTAAATAGGGTATGAAATGTTAAGTGATATAAATAAGCTTAAGGGCTTGGTCGTTTCTTCCGTTGTTGACGGATATGACTGTGTTTTACTCTCCTCGCTTTTTGCCAATCAGGAGAAAGATTTTCTTTATGTTGTCAGCGACGGTCACCGCTTGCGTAAGACGATAGATTTTTTGCAATATATTAATCCTGAAACCAAAATTTTACCATTGCCCGCATGGGACACGGTGCCTTATGACCGAGTTTCTCCGAATGCAGACATTATGGGACAACGCATTGAAACTTTGTCGGAACTTGCCATAAACCCAACGCCTAAAAAACCTCGTATCATTGTGGCGACGGTTTCTGCTGTTTTGCAAAAGCTTCCGCCGAAAAAGATTTTCATTAATTCGATGAAAGAAGTGAAAGTTGGTGGAAAATTGAATTTTAATGCTTTCTTGCATTATGCCGCAATCAATGGCTATGTTCGGGTTGAACAAGTGATGGAACGAGGCGAATATGCCGTTCGTGGTGACATTTTAGATATTTTTCCTTCTTCGGCAACTGAACCAATCAGAATTGACGTGTTTGATGATGAAGTTGAGAAAATTCGCAGTTTTGACCCAATTTCGCAACGCACAACTGGAAATTTAAGCAGATATGAATTTCAGGTGATGGGCGAAGTTGTTTTAGATGAAAACACCATTAAAACATTTCGTTCAAAATATCGTGAGGCATTTGGTTCAAGTTCCAATAATGATGAGCTTTATGAAGCTGTTTCGGCAGGGCAGAAATATATGGGCATCGAAAACTGGTTGCCTTTGTTTTATGAAGAAAACCTCCCGACAGTTTTTGACTATCTGCCAAATGCTGCCCTCATTATCGGAAGCGATGTTGCCACTGCGGTTAAGAGTAAGGAAGAGAGCATTCTTGACTATTATCAAGCACGTCTGGAAGGTTTGCAAGTTAAAGACAATCAAGTCGATACTTACCGCCCCATTGCGCCTGAAACATTTTATCTCAATGAAAAAACATTCAAAGAATTGCTTAAGACAAAAGAAGCAACAATCTTAACAAATATGAATGTGACCACAACCGATTCTGAAACCATGTCGGAAGTTGTGCCCGCACGAGATTTTTCTGGGCTGAAGGCACAAAGCGTTGCTAAGGTTTATGAAGAACTAAATAAATATTTATTGGAAAATGCTAAGCTTAAGCGTTTGATTTGTTGCCAAACTGAAGGTTCAAGGGAAAAGCTCTTTTCTCTCATGAATGAACATGGGATTGAGAATTTGAGCTTTTCCGAAACCTGGGCAGAGGCTTTGCAAAAACCAAAAACCAAAACGGTCTTGCTTGTTTTGCCGCTTTCTTCAGGGTTTAAGGGGGAAGGCTTTGTCCTAATTTCGGAAGAAGAAGTTTTAGGTAAAAAACAACAAAATAAGAGCAAAAAAGTTTCTTCCAAAGATTTCATAGCTGATGTTTCCGCTTTGGCAATTGGCGAGCTTGTGGTACATATTGAGCATGGTGTTGGGCGATTTATGGGGTTAGAAAACATTGTTGCAGGCGGGGCACCGCATGATTGTTTGAGGATTGAATATGCTGGAAATGCTAAGTTATTTGTGCCTGTTGAGAACATTGAAGTCATCTCTCGCTATGGACTAGATAGTGAAAATGTGGTGCTAGACACCCTTGGAGGTGCAGCTTGGCAAGCCAAAAAAGCCAAAGTTAAAAATAAGATTAGGGATATTGCTGAAAAACTTATCAAAATTGCTGCTGAGCGAACGCTTCGCAAAGGGGAAGTGTTCATTCCTAGAGATGGGCTTTATCAAGAGTTTTGTTCAGGGTTTCCATATCAAGAAACAGAAGACCAGCTCAATGCCATTAATGATGTGTTGAGTGATTTAGGGGCGGGAACGCCAATGGATAGGCTCATCTGTGGAGATGTCGGATTCGGAAAAACCGAAGTGGCAATGCGTGCAGCTTTTGCGGTTGCTGCAAGTGGGGCTCAGGTAGCAATCATTGCGCCAACCACGTTATTAGTGCGTCAACATTACTATAACTTCAAAAAAAGAATGCAAGGCTTTCCGGTTCGCGTGAAAATGCTTTCTCGTTTGGTGACGGTGAAAGAAACCAAAGAAGTGAAGCAAGGGCTTGAAGAAGGTTCAGTTGAAATCATTATCGGCACGCATGCGCTTCTGGCAAAAGATGTCAAGTTCTGCAATCTTGGGCTTCTCATTATTGATGAAGAGCAACATTTTGGCGTGGCACATAAGGAAAGATTAAAAGCCATAAAATCTGATGTCCATGTGATGACAATGACTGCAACGCCGATTCCTCGAACTTTGCAACTTTCCTTAACCGGAGTGAAGCAGTTGAGTGTGATTGCAACACCGCCAGTCGACAGGCTTGCAGCAAGAAGTTTTGTGATGCCTTTTGATAGTGTGATGATTAAGGAAGCAATTTATCGTGAAAAACATCGTGGCGGACAAACCTTTTTCGTTTGCCCAAGAGTTTCTGACATTTTTCAAATGGAAAAAAGCTTAAAAGAGCTTGTGCCGGATGTTAAAATTGCTATCGCCCATGGGCAAATGCCAGTTAAAAACTTAGAAGATGTCATGAACGATTTTGCTGATGGCAAATATGACTTGTTGCTTTCAACCACCATCATTGAATCAGGCATTGATATGCCGACGGTGAACACGATGATTATTCACCGCTCTGATATGTATGGCTTGGCTCAACTTTATCAACTCAAAGGAAGAGTGGGGCGTTCGAAAGTCAGGGGATATTGCTATTTCACGGTTTCTCAACGCAAAAAACTCAATCCAATTGCGGAAAGAAGACTTAATATTTTGAAAGCATTAGACAGTCTTGGTGCTGGTTTCTCGCTCGCTAGTCATGACATGGATATTCGTGGCTCAGGAAACATTTTGGGCGAAGAGCAATCAGGACACATTAAAGAAGTGGGAATTGCCCTTTACCAACATATGCTTGAAGAAGAAATTGCCAGAATTAAGGCAGGGGCTTATGCGAGTGAAGAAGAAATTGTGGAATGGGTGCCTCAAATTTCAATTGGCATTCCAATTATGATTCCTGAAGACTATGTCAAGGACTTAGGCGTGCGTCTGGGGCTTTATAAACGCATTGGCGATTTGAAAAGCAAAGAAGAATTGTTGGATATGAAAGAAGAGTTGATTGACAGATTTGGCAAGCTTCCTGAGGAAGTGGAAAACTTATTGACCACTGTTGAAATTAAACAACTTTGTAAAAAAGCCAACGTTGAAAAAATTGATGCTGGGGCCAAAGGAGCCTTGCTGATGTTTAGAAATAATCTATTCGCTCGCCCTGAAAAGTTGATTGAATTTATTTCAAAACAATTCGGAATGATAAAAATTCGCCCTGACCAGAAACTATTTATTGAAAAAAATCTTGAAAACTATAAAATAAGAGTGGAAACAATCAAAAATTATGTCTCAAAATTGGTTGAGCTACTAAAGGACTAAAATGAACGAGAAATATTGCGACTTACCTTTTTATAATATGCAAATTCACTTCTTGGAAAAAGGTGCGATTCGTGTTGAGGAAGCTGCAATTAAAAATATTTGGCAGAAAGACACGGGAACTTTTTTCGATATTTATATTTATCGTCAGAAGAAATCTCAAGTGTTAGACATTTCATATATCCGTTCAATTATTAACCTGAACAACAATAAAAGCTATGTGCCTGTGAAAGAAGTGATTTCAGATTTCTTTACCGTCAAAAATACCAAACCAAATGAAAAGATTTCTGAGGATAAGGGGTTGTTGCGTGCTTTTCGAGAGGTGAAAGATGACATTGTCATTTTGAGTTTTATTGCTAAATGCGATGGTGAGCTTTTACCAATTAAAGTTAAGGCAATTGAAGACTATATTATTAAGGTTAAGCCTGATGCAAAGTTTTTGAGTGATAACTATCTCAAAACATACATCACTAACCTTAGTCCGAATGAAAATGACTTTTATCAAGCAATGGAGAATATCAAATCTAAATCACCACAGGAAGCTTTGAACTTGGTCAGAGAAGCGGTTAAGATTTCAACATCAGATGGCTATTTTGATTATTATGAAAAGCTCTATGTGGCAGAGCTCATACAAGTTTTGAGGGAATTTGGTGTTTCCCTCAAGCTTGATAGTTTATAAGTCTGACTGCTAAGAAATGAGCCTATTTGAAGGTGTATCGAACCCCTAAAGTATATTCATTTCCGCTTTTGAAGAAACTGTTTTGATTAGACTTAATATAGCGATATGTCGCACGAACGCCCCAGTTTTCATCAAGATTATATTGTGTTCCTAAGGTGAAACGTGTGCCATAGGCGTGTTTGTTGCTGTTTGGACCAAAGCCATCACGCACTCTGAAATAATAACTTCCAATACCAATTCCCCCAATGAGGTCTAAATCCATATAAACAGGATAGTAACCAAGCAAGTCAACGCCGAAAGCAATGTGATTTGTGGTATATTTTCCATAAGAAGAATATTGTGTTTCACGATTTGATCTTTGCAAGAAAGCTTCTAAACCAACACAGTAGTCTGTTTTAACACCTGTGGTGAGCGTGAAGATATCATTATCTCTTTTGAATTTGTCATTAAACTGGCTTGCATATTTCTGTCTGCTATAAGTATAGTCAAAACCAACATACGGATCAGCTTCAATGTAAAAAGCTTTCGCATCTGTTGCGATAAAAGAAAGAGCAACGCCTGCAAGAAGAATAGTTTTTTTCATTTTAGAAAGACCTTTGTTAATATTGTAATAATCATTGTTTGTTAGGCTAAGTATAGGCTTAATTTGGTTAATAAAAGACTAAGGTGTAATTTAATGAAAGTAAAAATATTAGGGTCTGGAGGGTCAAAAGGGATTCCTCAAGCGGGAAATTTCTGGGGTGAAGCAAATCCAAGCAACAACAAGAACAGAAGAACAAGATGTTCCATCCTTGTTGAAATAAATTCAAAAAACTTTCTCATCGACACAGGACTAGACTTTAGAAATCAAATGAATTTGCATAATATTTCCAAAGTTGATGCCTTGCTTTATACGCATGGGCATAGTGACCATATTGATGGCATCTCAGATGTTTTGGAGTTTGGACTGGATGGTGGCGGAGAGATAAAAACTTATTTAACCAAAGAAACACATGGCATCATCACGCATAGGTTTTCAGATTTATTTGATTCGATTAAAAATTTCCGTACCTATCATTTTGTGAATTTCAACCTCATAGAGGGTGGAAAAGTGGATTTTTCAGGAAAGGAAGTTGAATTGCTAAAGGTTAAACATGGAAATTTAAATCCACTGGCTTTCAGATGTGAAAATTTTGCTTACGTCCCAGACTTTAATGAAATTCCTGAGGAAACACTTAAAAGGCTTGAAGGGCTGGATGTGTTGCTTATCAACGCTAATGAGGGATTTCACAAAGCAAGTCCAACCACGACACATCGAGATTTTTATCAGATTATGGAATTAAATGAATGTCTAAAAGCAAAAAAAGTCATTTTAAACCATCTTTCGAATTATGTTGACCATGAAAGAGATGAAGCTAAGCTTCCAGAAGGGTTTGTTTTAGCTTATGATGGCATGGAATTTGAAATCTAGAAGTTATTTTTATAGCATATAAACAATTGGTTAAGGTTGTTTAAATAAAAAAGTGAGTTTTTATACATTTTTTTCTTGATTAATTCTTTTTTATTGAGTATAAACATTTTCAGTTGAACGGGCGCTTAGCTCAGCTGGAAGAGCATCTCGTTTACACCGAGAGGGTCGGGAGTTCGAACCTCTCAGCGCCCACCATAACAAAACCCCGTCCTTGTGACGGGGTTTTGTTATGGATTTTAATCTTACTATACTTGTCTTCACGAAAATATTAAGTGAGTTCTAATTTTTATACAAAATAGGTTGTTTTTCTTGGGCTTGTAAATATTTTGCCATATATTATCTTATAATCACTTGGAAAAGATTTTAATAAATTATAGATGGTTAGATATATGTATAAAATTGTGTATTAAACGAACTAATGCTTTTAATAGTTTCTATACTTGACTAATCTGTTTTTTATAATTATAAGAATCATATAATGATTTTAACAACGATTAGGTGTGGTTGTTTATTATTACAACTTCTTCTGATTTATTAAAGTTTTGGATTTAAATTGTGTTTAAAGAAGAGTATGGTCTCTCATTAATGAGATGGTTATAGGTGCTTTCTATGATGAAAAAATCTATAATTGTTTTGGTGTGTAATGGAGAAAAATATTTACGCAAGTGTGTAAGTGGTTTTCTTAATGTGCAAACGTCCCAATTCTCTGTGAATAAATCAAAAAATAGGAAGCTTTTTTCCTGGAGCAAGCCTAAATTTAGCACATATCTGAAACATAAAAAATTAATTGATGGGGTGAAAAGGCTAATGTCTATAGAGGTTTATTCCATTGGTCTTATCTTGGTTGGAAACCAAAAGTTGGTCTTAATGAAGGTTTGAATAAGACAATTGAATATTTTATAAACGAAATAATGGCGAAAGAGGAGATAGCTTAGTTATGAAAGTTGGGATTATTGGAACAGGTTATGTTGGGTTACCAACAGGAGTTGGACTTGCTGAACTGGGACATGATGTTATTTGTATTGATAGAGAAATTAGCAAAATTGAAAGCTTACAAGCTGGAAAAATCACGCTCTATGAAGAGGGTTTAGAAGAGCTCTTAATTAAAAATTTTAAGTCTGGAAAAATAAAATTCACAACGTCAATGCAAGAAGGTGTTGAGAACGCAGATATTGTCATTATTGCTGTTGGCACGCCTCCACATCCTGTGACCAAAGAAGCAGACATGAAATATATCCACGCTGCAGCAACAGAATTAGCAGAATATTTGAAGGGTTACACTGTGATTGCAACAAAATCAACTGTGCCAGTTGGAACAGGAGATGATGTTGAGGGTTTGATTAAAAAGAAAAATCCAAATGCTGATTTTGATGTTGTTTCATTGCCAGAGTTTTTGAGAGAAGGATTCGCTGTTCATGACTTCTTCAATCCTGACAGAATTGTGATTGGAGCAAATACTGACAAAGCCAAAGGTGTTATTAAAGAACTTTATAAGCCATTTGAAGGTAAGACGAAGATGCTTTTTGTCAACCGTCGTTCAAGTGAAACCATTAAGTATGCTTCAAATGCTTTTCTAGCAATTAAAATTCACTATATTAATGAAATGGCAAACTTCTGTGAAAAAACAGGAGCGGATATTAGTGAAGTTGCACAAGGAATGGGGCTTGATAGCAGAATTGGAAATCGCTTCTTAAACCCTGGGCCTGGATATGGTGGCAGTTGCTTCCCGAAAGATACAATGGCAATGGCATATATGGGTAAGCAAAATAATGCTGATTTAACTTTGATTAATGCAGCAATTAAAGGAAATGCGGAACGTAAAAAGCAAATGGCAGAACGCATCTTAGATGTGGTTAAAGATGTTCCAAATGCAAAAGTTGCCGTTTTAGGATTGGCATTTAAAAATGGCACAGATGATTGTCGTGAAAGTCCTGCAATGGAAATTATTTCAGAGCTTTTGGTGAAAAAAGCAAATGTAACAGCTTATGACCCTAAAGCAATGGGGACCGCAAAAGTTTTAGTCGGTGATAAAATTGCTTATGCCAAAGATATGTATTCCGCACTTAAAGGTGCAGATGTTTTGGCTGTGCTCACCGAATGGGATGATTTTAAAGAACTTGACTTATCTAAAGCAGCAAATTTGATGAAGCATAAAAATATCATTGATTGCAGAAATATGATTTCTAAAAAATACGCAAAAGCAAATGGCTTCAACTATCTTGGAATTGGAAAATAATTATTTAATAGGGATGAAACAATGAATAAAAAAGTATTGATAACTGGAATGGCTGGTCTATTGGGAAGTAATTTTACGAGACATTTGCTTAAAGAAGGGTATGATGTTGTCGGAATAGATGATTTTTCGGGAGGGTATAAAGAAAACCTCGTCCAAGGAGTTAGATGTGTTAATATTAACCTAGCAGATTTAGATTCTGTTGATAAATTTTTCAAAGAGGAATGCCCTGATTATGTATATCATTTTGCTGCATATGCTGCTGAGGGATTAAGCCCTTTCATTAGAAAATATAATTATACAAATAATTTAATCTGTTCCGCAAACTTAATTACGTCTTCTATAAATCATGGAATTAAAAAATTTATTTTTACATCATCCATGGCAACTTATGGTGCAGATAATATTCCTCCTTTTGTGGAAACGATGCAACCAAAACCTCTTGATCCTTATGGAATTGCAAAATATGCAGTTGAAATGGATTTAAAAACAGCACATGATCAGTTCGGATTAAATTATTCCATCATTCGTCCGCATAATATTGTTGGTCGTTATCAAAATATATGGGATAGATATCGAAATGTTATTGGGATATGGATGAGAAAGTCCATGAATAAAGAACCTATTACAATTTTCGGTGATGGCTTGCAAACAAGAGCTTTTTCAGATGTTGAGTATTATTACAAACCATTTGAAAAGCTTATGTATGATTATGATGGTGAAATTTTCAATCTAGGGGCTGACAAAGAACGTACTATAAATGAAGCTGCAGAACTCGTTAAAAAATGTGCTAATAATTTCGGTTTTAATCCTGAAATTGTTCATCTTGAAGCACGTCACGAAGCAAAGTTTGCTTTCTGCAATCATGATAAAGCCAAAAAACTGTTAGATTTTCATGATGATACAGATTTAGAAAAGACAATAAATAATATGTTTGAATGGGCGTTAACTCAACCTAATCACCCTGTGAAAAATATGAGTTATGAAACAGAGAAAAATATATATTCTTTTTGGAGATAGGGAATGAAGAAACTCGCAATTTATGTTCATTTTGATCCAAAAGGCGAAGTCAGAGAATATATATTCAAGTGCTTACAAGGCTTACAAGAGGTTGTTTCGGACATTTTATTTGTCGTCAATGGGACAATTTCTCCTGATGCCCGAAAACGCTTAGAAAAGATGAATGTTGAGATTTTAGTCAGAGAAAATGTTGGCTTTGACTGGTCAGCATGGAAAGCTGGAATTGAGTATTATGGATATGATAAACTCTATTCTTATGACGAGCTCTTGCTAACAAATAATACTTTTTATGGACCAATTTATCCGTTTGCTGAAATGTGGTCAGCGATGGATAAGAAAGAGTGTGACTTTTGGGGAATTGTTAGGCATCCTGAAGTGAATTCACTATGGATAGATAATGATCCCAAAAGTAAGATGCTCTCACATATCCAAAGCTATTGGCTTGTTTTTAAGAATAAAATATTACGTTCTCCTAATTTTAAATCTTATTGGGAGAATATAACTGTTCACAAAAGCTATCAAGAAATGGTTGGGTATGGAGAAACAAAATTAACCAAATATTTTGAAGATTGTGGATTCCAATCTGCGACATATATCGATTCTGAAAAATATAATAAAATATTCTGGGGTAATATTTCTGCTTTTCTTCCAGATAGTGCTATTATAGATGAGAAATGTCCCGTTTTGAAAAGAAAACCATTTTTTGAGGATCATCAACTTGCGTTTAATTCTGGCTTGACGAATAAGCTTGAAAAAGCACTTGATTATATCACGCACAACACATCTTATGATGAGAATCTTATTTGGAGCGATCTTTTAAAATCTCAATCAATGTACAAATTACACTATAATTTGAATCTTAATTATACCTTATCAAGTACCTCAAATAATTATGAAAAAAGCAAGGAAAAAATTGCTTTGATTATGTTTATCTATCCAGAAGAAAAGATAGAATATATGTATCATTATGTAAAATCTGCACCAGAATTTGTGGATATATTTGTTGTGACAACAAAAGAGGAAATGGTTAAGAAAATTGAAAAATTATTTAACACACTGCCAAATAAAGTAGAATATAGAGTTCAACAAAATAGAGGAAGAGATAATACTGCATTATTAGTGACTTGCAAAGATGTTGCTCAAAACTATGATTTTATTGGTTTTGTTCACGCTAAAAAATCCCCTCACGTGAATGCACTATTTGGAAGAGATTTTTCAGAACACTGCTTTACCAATCTACTTTATGATGAAAACTATGTGAAGAATGTTATTCAGCTGTTCAAAGACAATAAGCATATAGGTTTTCTATCTCCCCCACCTCCTCATATTGGTGCACTAAATATTATGGGAGATGAGTGGAGTTGTAATTATTATAATACACGCTCATTTCTGAAAGAAAAAATGAAAATTGATGTCAATTTAGATGAAGTGTGCCTGTCAGCTTTTGGGGGGATGTTTTGGTTTAGAAAGGAAGCATTTAAAACGATGTTATCTTATAATTGGTCGTTTGAAGATTTTCCAGAAGAACCCCTTTCTGCAGCTGATGGACTTCTAACACATTCAATTGAGAGATTTATACCATATTTAGTGCAATACGACGGCTATTATCCTGCATGGGTTATGGTTGATAAATATGCAAGTATGTATGTAGAAAATTTATATTTCAGACTGAGAAATTTACATACTGCTTATCAATTTTCACTTAATAAAAAAGATAAAAAAATCCTTTTGGATCATTATAAATTAAAATATTATTACTATAAAATTATGTCAAAAATTGTTTGGAGTAAAAAGAAGAAAAAAAAGGCTTATAAGTCAAAGATGTATTTTTATAAAAATTTATAGCTTTAAATATAAGTGAATAATCTTAATGATTTGAAAATGATTAACCTCAAAAGTATTAAAGATGCTAAAAAAACTAAAAAATAAAATAACTTCGTCAAATCTTTTTCAGAATTATAAAAAGATATTACCCTTTGTGAAGCCATATTGGGTGCGGGCGTTGTTGGCGGTTTTAATTACGATTCCAATTGGGTCAATGGACGCAGTAATTGCTTGGTCTCTGAAACCTTATATGGACGTGGTGATGATTGAAAGAGCGGGGCAGTCTATGGAGAAGACCTTTCTCATTCCGCTTTTGATTATTATTTTTAGTTCGCTTCAGAGTTTGCTAAATTACGCGGCAACCTATCTAAACACTTGGGTTGGACGTAAAATCGCTAATGATGTTAAGCTTAAGCTTTTTGATAAATTGCTTCACTATAACGCTGGTTTTTTTGATACACAAAATTCAGGAGACATTCTTTTCCGCTTTAATAATGATGTAGATATGGCTTGTAATGGGTTGCTGTCTAATTTGAAGCTTTTTACAACTAGAGTTTTTTCATCTCTATCGCTCATTGCCGTTTTGTTTTATAACTCATGGCAGTTAGCGCTTGTGGCAGTTGTTGTTTTGTTTGGAGCGTTATATCCATTAACAACTGTTCGTCGTAAGATAAAATCTGTGATGGATAAGACCATCTTCTCTGGTGCGGCTGTGATGACACATTACAACGAAACCTTCAGCGGAAATCGGATTGTCACGTCATATAATTTATATGACTATCAAAACAAGAAGTTCAAAGAAACCTTGAAATCTGTTTTCAAGCTTGGTATGAAGATGATTCAGAGAACTGGCATGATGTCTCCTTTGATGCATTTTATCGTTTCAATTGGGATTGCTGCTGTGATTTGGTTGGGGAGCTATTTAATTGTCACGGGCGAAATTACCCCTGGGAATTTTGTTTCTTTTATTACGGCATTAATTATGCTTTATACGCCAATTAAATCAATTGGAAATAATTATAATTCTGTGCAAATGGCTTTTATGGCGATGGAAAGAGTGTTTGAACTTATGGACGCAATTCCCGTTATTGCTTCTAAAGAAAATGCTAAAAAACTTGAGAAAGTTGAAAAAGAAATTGAATATAAAAATGTCAATTTTGAATATGTTAAAGGCAGACCAATTTTGAAGAATATAAATCTTAAAGTCAAGGTTGGGCAGACGATTGCTTTTGTTGGCAACTCTGGTGGTGGCAAGACAACAATGGTCAATATTCTGCCACGGTTTTATGATATTAAATCTGGTTCAATTACCATTGACGGTATGGATATCCGAGAATTTGAATTGAATTCCCTAAGAGATAAAATTGCTGTGGTTTTCCAAGATAATTTCCTCTTTGCGGGAACAATTAGAGAAAATATTTTGCTTGGCAGAGAAAACGCAAGTGAAGAAGAAATCAAATTGGCAATTAAATCTGCTTGTTTAGAAGAATTTATTAGTGGATTAGAAAAAGGCTTAGATACCCAAATTGGTGAACGAGGCGTTTTGCTCTCTGGCGGACAAAAACAACGTGTTGCCATTGCTCGAGCGTTTATCAAAAATGCGCCGATTGTGGTTTTAGACGAGGCAACCTCTGCTTTGGATAATAAGTCTGAAGCGGTCGTGCAACAAGCAATTGATAACTTGATGAAGGATAGAACCGTTTTCATCATTGCACATAGGCTTTCAACCGTTCGTAATGCCGACAAGATTGTGGTTGTGAATTATGGTGAAATTGTGGAAGAAGGCAGCCATGAGGAACTCTTACAAAGAGAAAACTCTGTTTATGCTTCTCTTTATAATTCTCAGCTTAAGTAAGAAAAATTATGCAAGCAAAACGCCCCAAGGTCTGTGGGGCGTTTTTTTTATAAACAGCAATATCTCAAGCAAAGGAAAGCTTTACGATGTTTGTGCTTAGTGCTTTGTTTAAGAAAATCTCCAAGTGAGCGGAGGCTTCTTGTGGTGTATCGGAAGCGTGAATCAAGTGTCCGCCACCGGTCATCTCTCGATAAAGCAGTTTAGCTTCAACCATATTTTGATTCTTTCCACCTAAGTTTCGGGGAGTTTCGTCAACAACTTTGTAAACAAGAAAGCTTCCTGTGCCGATTTGTTTTTCTTTTTTCCAAGTTTTGAGAATGTTTTTGCCATAGATTTTTTGCAAGTTTTTCTTAAAAACATCACTTTCCCAAAAAATTTCATAAACAGATGAAACTTGAAATTTGCTTCTGATATCTTTATCAATTTCTTTTTCTTTATATCTGGCATTTTGCCAGATAACAAAACAATGTGTTTCTTTCATAATATTTTTCCTAAATTAAAAATAACCCAATGCCTCTGCCTCAAAATGAGGGAGAGCTTTTTTGATTTTTATGTAACTTAGGAAATGGGTGGTTTAATGTCTTTCTTGACAATTTGAGATTTGTTATATGTGTCATCAAGACAAAGTTTATAAGTGCTTTTATAAGCACTTTCGGGTTGATAATCAAGAAATGTAGAAATGATGAAAATGTGACCAGAAAAAGTTTGGGAAGAGATAATTGTTGCATTATCAATGTCGTCATCATCTTCTTCAAGGTCATAGCACAAAAATCCGAAAACGTTGGAGTCCTCAGATTCAAGAGTAGGCAATTCTCCGATTGAGTCAAAAATTGAAATAATCAGAGAAAACGCTAAGAAAAGAATAGTCAGTTTTTTCATAGGGCTAGTATAGTTTTTTTCACACTCAAATCATAGTAAAATTTTATTACAGAAGATTAAAAGTTACAAACTTATCTGCAAGGCGAGATTTTCTGTTGAATTTAATTCTGGTTTGATTTAATAATAGAACACTTTCAGTGCCGATATAGCTCAGTTGGTAGAGCAACGCATTCGTAATGCGTGGGTCGTAGGTTCAAATCCTATTGTCGGCACCACTTAAAAACCCTGTGTTTACTAGGGTTTTAACGGTTTTTATAAGCTGTTTTGTTTTTGTGGAAAGTGTACTTTTTTGAACTTTTTTGTTCGTTTTTAGACTTGTTTTTGCACAAATCTTGCACAAAGATTATTTGAAGACAGAATCTAAGGCTTGTCTTTTTTCACTATCTAAAACATGGGCATATTTCAAAGTTGTTTTGATGTCTTTATGTCCAAGAATTTCTTTTGTTACTTTTAAGTTTCCAGTCTCTTTCAATATCCATGTGCCGGCTGTGTGTCGCAAGGTGTGAAAATTTGTATATGGTAAGTCTTTATTTCTTAAAACTCTCTTGTAGACAGAAATTTCACCGTCTTTGCTATATTGTTTTTCAAAGATTATATCATCTGGTTTTAAGCTTTTTTTATTCTTTACTTTTTCCCATTTGAAGAAAATGCTATGCCAAGAGGTTTTAATGGTCTTTATCGGCTTGTTTTTGAAATTAAAGACAAATTCATTAATCTTTTCTTGCTGAAGGATTATATCTGTTAGCTTATTAATCATTGGGATTACATGAGTTCTTCCACCAAGAACACCTTTATCTTTCACTTTGATTGTGATTGTTTTGTTGATGAGGTTGATATTATCCCATTTAAGTTCAAGGATATTGCCAAGTCTCATTCCTGTATATAAAGCAGTATATATAATTGGTTTGAGGTGATTTGCTGCTCTATCAATTATTTTTTGTGCTTCTTTCCAGTCTTTCAAAAACTTTATATTCTCTGCCGGTTCTGTAAGCTTAAACTTTGATATTTTTATATTTGGGATGTTTATTCCCCATTTATCTGCAGCGATATTAATGATTGATGATAAAAGAGCTAGGTCTTTATTTATTGTTGCGTTTGCGACATTACCTTTATTTCTGCGGTGATTTATGAATTCTGAGATGCAGCTTTTATTTAATTGGCTTAAATAAGTTATCTTTAAGATCGATTTAAGAGATTGTAGCTTGTTAAGAAGTAGGTCTGGTTTTGAAAGAAATTGTCCGTGTTCAGTATAATATCTTCCAAAGGCTTCATCTATGCTTATATCATTTATTTCATCAGATTTGGTATATGATTTATTTTCAAGCTCAGAAAGTCTTTTTATGCAATATCTTTCAGCTTTTGCAAGTTCTTCTTGGCCAGTAGTTTCTCTAAAGAGTATTCTTTCCCCATTCCATGTTTTGAAGGAGAAGTAAACGTGATATATTTTTCCACGTTTGTATAATTTGTATGGAAGCTTAGCTCGTTTAGCCATCTGTCTAATTCTGCTGTTGTAAAATATTTTCTGCCATTTTTTCCTAAGATCTTATATCCGATTTCTCCGGATTCTACTAAATTTATAAAATTTGACCTTTTGGAAATCCCAATATAACTCATTGCTTCTTTAATGTTAAGCAATTTTTTTGAGTGTTTCTTTTTTCTTGCTCGTATCAGTTCAAGCACTGTTTCAGGTTCTTCTTGAACAGCTAATCCGTTATCATTCATCGCTTTTTACTCCCACAATGTTTGCATTTTAGATGTTTCCTTTTTTCTTGAACAAAGTATCTAAAAACCATACCGCAAGAATTTTCTTTGACTGGTCGCCAATAGAATAAATCGTATTCGTGAAAACCAAAGAAGCATTTAATCTTTTGCCACATTATCTACCTCACAATCATTTACAAATTTATCTCTCTTAATCTCAATAAGCCTATTATCTTCAATCTTGTGAGTGATGCCGATTTTTCCAATGAGTTTTTTGTGAACAGAATCTTGTGTAAAGCTATAATATCCAAGATGAAATCCATTATCATCGAAACAATCGCAAGTATTTACGTCATTATTTATTATTTGACTGAATTCATCGTTCCTACTATTTATTACTTGATATACGTTATCAGCGTTACCTTGCCAAACCTGACCAACTCTAATATCTTTTATTTCAACTAATTTCATTGCTTTTCCCCTAATAGGTCAAGGTTTTCGTGAGTGTTACCGATGATTTCAATTTCCCAACATTCATCAAAAAGAATCCTTAAATAGTTTCCGATATTATCAGAATCATAAACCATAAAACAACCCATATAAAAATCAACCCTAACTCTAATAAATATAGTTCCTGTTTTATTTCTAATCTTCAAATAATCGTTTTCATAAATAAGCTTTCCGTTCTTATCTTTAAGACCTGTACATTGTGCTATTACATCTGCATAAATAAAGTAGTAATCATCATCTATGCAATTAGAGTTGTTATCAAAAAAATCTTTTATTTCTTCTTTTTGTTCTTCTGAAAGTATAAGTTTTTCAATAGATTCTAATAACTCATTATCACTAAATCCTACATCTAAACCTCTACCTACCATAACGTTTGGAATAACGATTTTAGTTTCTTTTTCTTCTCCATTTTCATCCGTGTAGGGAACATTAAAAATAGCTCTAAATTTTAATCTGTCGTTCATTGATTAAACTCCTTACTATTCACTGCTTCTTGCCACGTTGGGTAGGTGGATAACAAAATCTCACCATTTTCAAAACTGGAATATCCGCCAAAAACTCTGCCATCTGGCTTTATTGCTGCAAAGTTATTGCCTTTTACATTTGTTAGACAATACATTAAACCGTCTTTTTCTTGCCAAATCTGACCTACTTTGATTTTATTACTCATTATTAATATTCCTTTCCTTAAAAAGCTTATCTATATTTTTTTGTTCATTAATTAAAATAGAAGCTAAAAGCATTCCAAGAGATTTTGCAGAGACTTCATTTGTTGCCCAAGGAAAAGTGTATGTAATTTGATACAATCTTCTGAGTTTGTCCTCTTTATTAAGAGCGTTCCATCTTTCTGGCGGAAATGAGTTGTAGCAAATAAGGTTTATTAAACAGTCTGGTAGTTCGGCGATTGTTAAATCTGTTATATTGTTGACAAGGTCTTCATAAGGATTGCCAATTTTCCTTCTTTCTTTTTTGCTTAACTTTTCATCCTTTTTTTGGAAATCGAAAAAAAGCTGTTCAATATTGCTCATTTTATTCTCCTTACTTCCCAAAAACTTCAATCATTGTTTCTTCCTTATTTTGAGAAGATCAAAAGAAATTGTATTTGATCTTGGATGGTTGCGTTGGTGGTTATAGTTATTCCAGCAACGGAAATTTCACCGCTTTTATAAAAACGAATTTGTTTTTTTGCAGTTGCTGCTGGAAGTTCAATGTCTTTGACAACAATATACTCTTGAAAGCCAAGGACGGTTTTTGCTCCATAGTCTTCTGTTGCAAGCTTTATAAATGTTTCCCAAGTTTGAGATGGAAGTTTACAAGGTAAACAAGCACCGTCTTCTTTTTCTTCTATGTGGGTCATTAGATTAATCCTTTTGTTTTGATGCGTTCTATGTAGTTTAGAAGTGTTTTTGCTGTGTAGAACTTCTTTTGTTTTTTGAAACTTATTGTTTCTGTTGAAATATGTAGAACATTGATGTTGTTATGAGCTGTTACGATTGAGCCAACTTTTTTTATGTCTTCAATGTCTGAATATTCTTCAAAACTAAGAACGAAAAAATTTGACATTATTCTTCCCCTGGTAGTTTTATTTGCAAATATATATGTTTGTTCTCAATCTCGTTTAGGACGAAATAGGCTTTTTTCATGAGGTTTATTTCCCTCTCTGCTTCGCCACGGGTCATTTTTTTATTTATGACTTGTTGAGGATAGATACTTTTGCGGATGCGAATTTCTCTTTCTATACATTGGCGAATTTGTCTTATTTCATCCTTTTGTATTATTTTTCCCTATGCTGCTTTTGAGCAAGACACCATTGCATCAAACAAACTTTGAGCTGTTTGGCGGTGGTTTATTTTGAAATATGCTTTCACAAGTTCAATTGCTTCTGAGCTTTGCATTGGGTCATTTTCTCCCACAGATGAGTCTGCAATGACTAAGCTATCCAAGTTCCTTGAAGCGAGGTTGCGAGGGCTATTTTGTGCGGTTTCTGCTTCCATATCTTCGTAAAAAAAGGTGATAGGTGCTTGAAGCACTTTTGAAATATCCCAAAGTCTGCTCGCACTAACTCTATTACTTCCACGTTCATATTTTTGAACTTGTTGAAATGTTACTCCGAGCATATCTGCAAGCTCCGTTTGGCTTAAGCGGAGTAGGGTTCTTCTAAGTCTAATTCTTTCTCCTACATGAACATCTATTGGATTTGGTTGTCCATCTGGTGTTCTGCCCCTAGGGGATTTTTTTGTTTTCATTGCCATTGTTTTTTTCCTATGTTTGTTGTTTGTGTTTAGAGTTTTCTTTCAATTTCTTGGTTGAGTTTGTAGCAAGAAATGAGAGAATTGGTAGTTTGTATGAGATTTATGACAGAGAAGAAAATTCCTATGCTTATGATTGACATAAAAATCATATTGATTATTGGACAAGGAATTTTTTTTGATTTGTTTTCTAGCTTATGAGCTGAAAGCATTTGTAAGTTTTGATATTCTTCTTCTGACATTTTGTGATCCTTTTGTTGTTATAGAATATAAGATGCATCCTATAGGTATTATCTTATTTAGTCAATAAAAAAATAAGATAAATCTTATAATTATCTTATTAAAGCTGTTTTTTTCTATATTTTATTGATGTTTAGAGGTATGAAAAAAATATTTTAGGCATAAAAAAAGAGCCGGTTAAGGCTCTTTTTTGGAAACTTGTGAGATTTTAAGAAGCAACTAGTTTGTTTATTCTAGGGCATCTTATTAGATCAAAATCGTTAGTAACCAGTATAGCATCTTCTTTTTCAGCCAATTTGCTTAGTGTATAGTCACTAAACTCCATGTATTCTAATTTTTCTTCAAGATTTGATGAGGATACATTGCTTATAAAATCGTACCCTTCTTTTATCCATTTTATATTATAGGCAGATTCTATGTTTTTTATTGTTACTTTTATTTCTTTTAATGCTTCTTTATATGCAGGGCAGTTTCTCTTTGTGTGTTTATTTGTGAAAGAATCATTTGAAAGAAGGTTGTTTATACAGTATTCTGTTATTTTATGATTGATATATATGTTTATAAATTCATTTAATACAATTACATCCAACAGTATTTCTGCTTTTCTTTTTATTAAGTTTTCAACAATATTAGAATAAATATCCATATTTTTTTTATTAGAATCACTTTGCGCATATACTCCGTGTAAGTATATTAAGATATTGGTATCAAGTATAAACTTATTCTTTTCTTTGGGTAGGGATTCTAGCGTATATGTTGACATAATAAATTATCTTTTTTTATAGAACTCTAATGCTCTTTGTTTTATTAGCGGAATTAATTCTTCCCAATCATTAGTCAAGTCGATAAAGGAAACATAATTTTCAATTTCTTCTTCTTTAAAATCTCTATATAAATCTCCATATATTATATTTAGGAAAGCAGTTATTAAAACTTCTATGTCCTTAAATGAAACATTTATTCTCTTTTTTTCTTTTATTGCATTACTGATAAGATTGTACACTTTATTTGCTCTGTCTGCTGATACAGCAAACTCAGAGTCAATAATCTCTTTTACTTTAAGTGTATATATATCCATTGCTTTAATTCCTTTAACTGTACTGTAGCTTAATTATCACACAAGTTCCTTCAAAGTCAAATGAAAATTTCTCTGCCAGATCATTTATAGCATCATAATATACATTGTTAGAAATTATTATTAATGTTCCATTTCTTTTTAGGATACTGTCTTTCAATCTTTTCAATCCAAGTCCACCAATGTTATCGGTTTTTGTTGTGTTACCTTTATCTAATGCCCATTTAATCGCTTCTATAGGGTCTTCTATGCCTTTTTTTTGAGAGACTAGATTTGGAATTCCTTCTCCTGTATCTGTCAACGAGAATGAAAATTCGTGAACATTTGGAAATAGTTGACCACATGTATAAACTTGCTTTGTTTGAGTGTGTATTTCACAGTTAGAGAATATCTCACCTAAATTTATCCTTATTTCATCTGCTATATCTTTGGTAAAAGGAAATTTATTTGTTTCCGCTTTTAAGTGTTCTGATACATATTTAAGGAAATTTTCATTCTCATTTTTATCAAATTTCTTTAGTGGTATTATTGTTCCATTAACATCTTGAACTTTTCCAAAAAAACCATTTTTATTTAATAATTTCATTACATTATTATTGTTATGTCTAAATGAAATATTTAGTCCGTTTTTTTCAATAGATCGTCTTAATATTGCAGAAAAGATTGAGCATAGTGATGCTTCAAAAAAAGATGTTTTTGTAATGTCTATTTCTATATTTGTAAGCATCATTTTTTGTAATTCATTATCAAGAGATATTAAATGGTTTATAGATCTATAATCTAGATTTATTCTCTTTAATAGTTGAAGTTTTATAGTTTTATTTTCTGACATTGACTATCCTAACACTTTGAAAATTACATTATTTTTCTACAGTTCTTTTCTATCTCACTTTTTGGACTTTATAGATGAAGATGACTTCACCGATTGTTTTGGTTTCTTTGTAGTCATCATGATTGATGACAGCATATTCTGGATTATCTGATTTTATTCTGACAGAATTATTGATAGGATTAATCTGGATTCTCTTGACCATTAAACGTTCACCAACAAGCAACACATATAAACCATCTCCAGTTGGATAGCAATGCGTTGTGTCAACAAGAACCATATCGCCAGCAGTGAGTGTTGGCATCATAGAATCGCCTTCAACTCTAAGCATTTTGACAGAGGATGCTGGAGCAAATGTGATAGACATTAAATCTTTTTGAGAAATGAGATATTTTCCAATGATTTGCTCATCGCAATTATCTATGCCACTTCCGCAGCAAGCAACAGCATCAATAATGTCAATTTCTGCCATTCCATCTGGATTGTTTCTTTTTAGGATTGGTGTGACAATATTGCCAAGATCTTTATCAGTTAATAGCTGCTCAGAAACACCTAGAATGATTGCAAGTCCTTTTCTTGTATCTTCAGGCAGTCTAAGAGGTTTTCCTTTGATGTATTGTTGGATGTATGCGTCATTTTTTCCTAGTGAGCGAGAGATTTCCACATAACTAAGATTTTTTTCTTTTATTAAGACGTCAATTTTTTGTCTTATTTCTTCTGTTTTATTCATTTTTATTACCTTTTTTCATTTGTCTAAGATTATATACGAAAAATCTTATTATGCAAATAAGATTTTTATTATTGACTATCTAAGATTTATCTTATAATAATCTTATTTAGGAGGTAAGGCAAAATGAAAAAGCAAGAGTTTTTAGAAAAAATAAAAGATTTTTTGACACGAACAGGAATGTCACCAACAACGTTGGGTGTTAAAGCTCTTCGTGAACCTAATTTTGTGTTTACGGTATATAAAGGAAGAGAGTGCAGAGAAGAAACTCAAACGAGAGTTATTGATTTTATGCGTGATTATGAAACGAAAGGCGATGGAAATGCTGATGATTAAAGCAATTCTCGCCTTTTTGTTTGTTTGGCAAGCGATGAAATTTATTTGGCTTATTCGTAATATTAGTAAGTTTTAGGGTGAAAATATGACAATCGGGCAATTTTTATTAGTAGTTTTTCTTTTGTTTCTTTTCGTTTGTATGGCGATGGCAAAAATTGAAAAGCTTTTTGAACTTTATGAAGAAGGAAAAAGAAATGGATGAAAGAGAAATAAGAAAAGAATTGGTAATTTTGAATCTACAACGTTCTAACCAGCTCTCTGTTAGAGAGCTTAGGGAACTTGAAAATTATATTTGGGGAAAAGAATTAGAGGATGCGCCAACACCCTCTAAAGCTTGAGATATTAATCTTGTTGAGACCAGATGTTTTCATCTTTCATAACTTTGATTAGTTTTTTGTAAGCTTCCTTAATTTCATCAGTATTCTCTGAATACATTGGATTTGGGGACCTATTAATCAAAGTAATCATCAGGTCATATTTGTTTGTTTCACTCACACTTATCACCCCCTTTCGTATCTAAGTAAAGCAATTATAGGTGGTGAATAATAAAAGAGTCAAACTATAAAAAAAAGGAAAAGGAAATGAGTTCAAATAATTTAACATTAGTGATTCCCATTAAGAAAGTTTCTACCGAGGGAATTTTGAGGCAAGCCCAGTATTTGGGAAGCGAACTTAATAAGTTGGTTAAATTCGGGTTTATTGTGCCAGCAAATGACAATGGCTCTGGCAATGGTCCAGATAACATTGTTGCATAGTTATATCTGAACAAGGGGCGTGAGAGTGGCTTATCGTCCTTGCTCCTTTCAAAAACAAAATCTGTTCTGCTAAAGGTTAAAACTCTTTTGAGCATTTGAGGAAAGAACAGAGCCACATTTACTTATGGGAGTGGTCGCCCAATAGACCTGACTATTCTTCAACATGAAGGACGTTTTAATACACTGGGTTGAACGAGATCAACTGAGCGAGGAAAATGGTGGTGTATCACATAAGATTTCCCACTTCTTGTGCAAGGTCAAATGCTCCGTGGGGGTGGCACGTTAAAACACCCACCTTTTTAATTTTAATTTATGGAGAAAAAGATGCCAGAAGAAACAAAAATTACCGGCTATAAACCTTTGTCAGATGAACAAAAAGCTTTGATGAATGAAATTAAGGCAAAGGGAAATGAACTTGGTGCTTTGTTTGATGAACTTTTTGAAAGAGAAGATGTTGATAAGCGTTCTCTTTCAATTGCGAAAACAGAAGCACAAACGGCTTTGATGTGGGCAAATAGAGCTGTGGCTCAACCTACAACATTTTGTTAAATCACTCTTAATGGTGGCTCATATTTTATGGGCTGCCATTTTTTATATTAAAGGAAAAGATTATGGATAAAGGTTTTGATGAACTATACCAAGAAGCTTTCAATCTGGTTATTAGTGAAAAAAATCCTTCTATTGGGTTTATTCAACGCCAGCTTCGAATTGGTTATAATCGAGCAGCGTCAATCATTGACAGAATGGAAGCGGAAAGAGTTGTTTCTGCTGCTGACCATTTAGGAAGAAGAGAAATTATTTATAAAGAAGAAAAATTACCTGAAGAGATTCAGGAAGCGATTGATGAAAACCCTTATTTAGGAAAATATATTCGCAATGAATATAAAAAACAGCAGAAAAAAATAGAATCTGAACCAGAACTCCCCGTTATGAAAGAAGCTGATAAAACTAATAATGTTGTTGGTGGAATTGCCGTTGATAAATTGAAATCTTTGATTGAACGAGTTGAAAGACTTGAAGAAGAAAAGAAAGCTATCAGCTCTGACGTGAGAGATATTTTTGCAGAAGCAAAATCTGCTGGGTTTGATGTGAAAATTATGCGTATGATTTTGAAACTCAGAAAGATGAATGCAGCAGACAGAGATGAAGAAGAGTTCTTGCTCGAAACGTATCGCAAAGCTTTAGACATATAAAGGATACAGTAATGGCAGATGAACAGTTGATGGTTGGGAAAGGTGCAGAGCATCAGACGAGATGTTTTATCACAATTTTGAGTGTTTCTGATGATGGGATTTTGCGTGCGAAAAACATCAGGAGTTTTGACCTTTCTTCCTTTTTTCAAAGGATGTGCGCCAAGGGATATATTCTTTTTTGGCATTTCAAAATGAAAATTAAAAATTTAGGAAAGTAGTTTATTGGCTGTGGCGGAATGGGTAGACGCACGAAGTAGAAGTAGGTTTGTTTTGAGAGGTACTGCGAAAGGCTGAGCCTTAGGGTGCGAGACCTGTGGCACTAGGTGTTAAAAACAAATGCAAGGTTCGAATCCTTGCCAGCCATTTTATTTATTATAGGGGTTTAGAATGTCAGTTAAATTCTTGGTTGGAGATGTTTTGAAAGGTTTGCGGGAGCTTGCAAATGACAGTGTTGATTGTGTTGTGACTTCTCCGCCATATTGGAATCAAAGAAACTATGGTGTTGTTGGGCAAATTGGGCTTGAAGCAACTCCACAAGAGCATATTGAAGTTCTTGTTAATGTTTTTCGAGAAGTTAAAAGAGTTTTGAAGCCAACAGGAACGCTCTTTGTCAATTATGGTGATTGTTATGCTTCATCTGTCAATGGCCGTAAAGCAAAAGACATCGTTAATGATGATCGTAAGTTTACGGACAAACCTTCATCAACAGTTTGTGAGATGTTCAAGCCGAAAGATTTGTGTCCAATGTCTTGGATGTTGGCAATCGCATTACAAGCTGATGGCTGGTGGCTTCGAAATGATATTATTTGGGATAAGCCAAACGCTATGCCTGAAAGTGTTTCAGACAGATTTGCAAAATCTCATGAATATATATTTTTCCTGACTAAATCGCCAAAATATTTCTTTGATATGGAAGCAGTTAAAGAAGATACTGTGAATGGCGACCCAAATCCACCTCGTGGAAGCAAAGGGGCTAAAACGATGAACAAGGGCAGAAGAAAGACTTTTCGTGGCGGTGGAGCTTATTGTGGCAATAATATTGATAACTCTGCAGAGATAAAATCAGACAGTGTTGGAAATGAACCTATGAAGCTTTTGAAAAGAAACAGAAGGACTGTTTGGAAAGTTCCCACAAAAGGTTTTAGAGAAGCACATTTTGCGACATTTCCACCAAACTTGATTAGACCTTGCATATTATCTGGTTGTCCAGAAGGTGGCATTGTTCTTGACCCATTTAGTGGAGCTGGAACAACGGCTCTTGTTTCGGAACAACATCAAAGAAATTCAATCTTAATAGAGCTTAATCCTGAATATGTGAACATTGCAAAAAAACGCATTGAAGATGCTGGAATTAAAATTGAAAATCATTTTTTTAGTGAGATTGATAAAAATGCAATCTCTATTTATCAAGAACATTTTCCAAATGCAATAGGAGTAGGAGATGTCAGCACAATTAGAAATGTTTCACAATTCGGAAAAATCGATCTCATCACTTTCGGATTTCCTTGCCAAGATTTATCAATCGCTGGAAAAGGACGAGGTCTTGACGGCTCAAGGAGTGGTCTCTTCTATGAAGCGATGCGGCTTGTTAGAGAACTTAAGCCTAAATATTTTATCTTTGAAAATGTCAAAGGTTTGCTCACAAATGGGGGGGGGAAGGACTTTGAAAGATGTTTGCGAGAAATTGCCGACATTGGGCTTTATGACTGCGAATGGCAACTTGTCAATACTAGCTGGGTATTACCCCAAAATAGAGAGCGGATATACTTTATCGGACATCTTAGAGGAGAATCCAGACCAAAAGTATTTCCTTTCACAGAAAGTGACTTCGAAGCTTCTAGGATACAAAGAAAATCAATTAATTGCCTTACAACAAGATATTTTGAAGGACAAGCAGGAGGGTCGTATGTTGTTGAAAATCAATTCAAGGAAAAAACAAAATCAAACCCTCAAGGGCAAAGAATAAACACTATTCAAGGAAATAGTGTTTGCCTTTCTGCCCAGGGTGGAGGTCAAGGAGCTAAAACAGGTTTATATGTTGTTCCTCGAGGAAACAATGCCGGGGGTTATAGAGAAATCAACAAATGTCCAACAATTACTCAGAGTAGTTTTGAGACAAACAATTTTCTTACTACAAATAGATTTGCTGAAATTCAGGCAAATTGCGGTGTTGATTTGACACAACCTAATTCATCAACTCGTCGTGGTCGCCTAATGGATAAAAATTTCAATACAATAACAACTCAAAGTCAAGGCTTGTCTTGGTTTGATGGCGTTCATATTCGTCGTTTGACACCAGTTGAATGTGAAAGATTGCAAGGCTTCCCTGATGGTTGGACAGATATTGAGGTCTCATATCGGAGGGGAAATATAAAAAGAATGGCTGATAGTGCTAGATATAAAGCTCTAGGTAATGCTGTAACAGTAAAAATTGTCGAAATGATTGCAAGAAGGCTTGTAGCATAGGGGAAAAGATTATGGCGGAAGGGATAAGAGAGGCATATATGCAGCCGAGAGCTGTTCGAGAAGCTCTTGAAGGGGAGTTTTCGGCAGAGGTTATTCTTGAGGTTTTTTATGCTGTTGATGATTATGCGATGTATTGGGACATCCACCGCACAGGTGATGGATTTGACACCTCATATCTTTCTTTAGAAGCCCGTGTTGCCTTCAAAATGGTTCAGAAGGTTCTTACGGAGTATAATTCTAATTATTGGGCGAGAAGCTTTGCTAATCAACAAAATGCGTTGGCTGGGGCTGAGCAACGCAGAGAAAGGGAAGAAAAAAACCGTCTTCGTCGAGAAAGATACGCCGCAAAAAAACTTTTAGAAGCCCAAGAAGAAGCTAAAAAGCAAGAAGAGTTTGTGGATAAATCTCCTGAAATTGCAAAAAATGGTTCAATTCGTCACGACGAAAAGCAAAAAAATTTTGGCGATGAAAAGACGAAATCAATGACGACGTTCGGCGGTGAGCAAGAAGAAATAAGGTCGTCCAGCGAAAGTGAGCAATCGCTGACTGGATTACTGGTTACTGTTACTAATTCTGAAGAATTAATAACAGTGGTTACTGAGGAAAGGGGGTGTGGGGGAAAACGTTTTATCCACAGCGAAATAGAGGATAAGTCTGGTTCGAGTGTCCCGACAAGCGGTTTGTCGGGTAGTAACTCCAGAGATTGTGGCAAGAAAGGGAAGTCTAAACCCCTCCCGGCCTCCCCTAAAACAGGGGAGGAGAGTAAGGCAGTAAGAGGAAGTAAGGGGCAAGACGAGCCTTCGGCTCATCTTGGGGGAAGTAAGGCAGTAAAAGGCAGTAAGGAAGTGCGGAAGAGGGAAGTTCGGAATGGGGATGAAGGTAGTGCCGCAGTAAATAGTAAATTCTCGGCAAAGACTGTTCCTGTCCGAGGTTGGCCACATGAAACTGAGAGAGTTCTGATTGATGAGAGCTTCAAGGTTGATTTTTTTGACCCAACCTTTGTTCCTTATGCTCAAGCACCTGATTTTTTGATTAATGGGTTTGAAACATGGGTGAGAAAAGAGCTTATCGGTAGGATGGTTGAGAAAAAGTGGTTGGCAAAAAAGTTTTGGGATTTTGCGTGCAATCAGGGATTGGCAGATTTTTTTATTAAAAGATGGGAGAAAGTGGTATGATTAAAGTTAATTCAGTTGAAGAAGTGAAAGCGTTTTTGGAATGGGCTTGTGAAGTTCATCGGACAATTCCTCAAGTGAGAGCAAAAGACAGTAGAAAATCTATTCTTGGAGATTTGCTTCCATCTCATGTTTGGTCGCAAGATGCTGATGATGCCCAACAGGTTTTTCTTTCTTCTGATGTGGACAAGATGTGGTTTATTTTTGATAATTGGTTTGTCGGACTTTCACGACGTCAAAAAATTGTTGTTCTGCTCCGCTGTGGTGTGTGGGGGAAAAAACTAGGCTTCAAATCAATTTCTTGGGCATTGCAAGATAAATATGGGTTTTCATCTGGGATTGGTAGGACAACCGTTTCTAATGATTTTGAAAAAGGATTGCTTAAAATTTATGGGAATGCTCGCTAGGTGGCGGAAATCCTATGTTTGTATGTTTAAACATTTTTTATGTGGCATTTTTCCCCGTTTTTTGATATAAATTTTTATATGATGAACTTAGTATCTTTTCCTTTTGGTGGTTTATTATGTAGGTTTGTTTTGTTTTATGAAAGCTCTTGATTATTTTCAAGAGCTTTTTGTTTTGGAAAGACTTAAAAATATCAAAAATATAAGGTTTTCTTACTCGTCATTGCACGCGTGAGAAAATATTTTTTTAGGAAAGGCTTGAAAAATATAGGCTTTGAGGGGTTTTGTTATGGCTGATAAAAACGATGAAAAAGAAGAAAAAGCAAAGAGATTAGCCGAACTTAGGCGAAAATATGGCTTTTTAGGCGGTCGTCCAGTTAAATTCAAAAATCCGAAAGCATTATTGGATAAACTTTTTGAATATCTTTTATATTGTTATGAAAAGTCTGCTCCAACAACAATTGAGGGATTTTGCACTTTTGCGGGCATTACAAAAACAACTTTTTATGAATATAGAGAGAAAAAAAGTTTTACTTCACATATTGAGAATTTTAGAACAGCGGTGGAAGCTTATTTTGTGGAGCAATGTGCTGACGGAAGACCAGGGAACAAAGCAGATTTTATTTTGAAAAATGCTTTCAAAGATGATTGGAAAGATGAAAAAACTACACAGCTCAAAGGTAGTTTTGATGTGACAGGCAAGCTTCCTCCTGAAATTGAGGCATTAATAGTTGGAGTTGCGGGCGATGTTTCTGAGCAAGAGAGCGAGAGCGAATAAGAAATATCGTCATATTTTAGAAAAGGCAAAAGCAAAAGGAAATGATGTTCTTCGCCTTACTATGAGAAAGCTTTGTTTGGAGGATTTGTTTTTTCTTCTGACAAGAGTTTTGAACCGTCCTGATGCAGACAAAGATTGGTTGTTTGATAGGTGTCGAGAAGTTCAGGCAAATCCTGATGGTTATTTAGACTTATGGGCTAGAGAGCACTATAAGTCAACCATTATTACATTTGCATTGACAATCCAAGATATTTTAAGAGATCCCGAAATCACAATCGGGATCTTTTCTTTTACAGCACCGGCAGCACAAACATTGTTGGGGCAGATTAAATCTGAGTTTGAAAAAAATGAAATTTTGAAATGGTTGTTTCCGGATGTTCTTTTTCAAAATCCTGAAAAAGAAAGCCCGCTTTGGAACTCTGAAGCAATTATTGTTAAAAGAAAAGGCAACCCAAAAGAAGCAACCGTTGAAGGCTGGGGGGTTGTGAAAGGGCAACCGACAGGGAGACACTTTAGACTTTTAATTTATGATGACATGGTGACACTCGAAAGCGTGGGAACGCCAGAGCAAATCATAAAAACAACAAAAGCTTGGGAAATGAGTTTGAACCTTGGTTCTGAAGGTGGTGCAAAAAGATATATTGGCACAAGGTATCATCATTTTGATACTTATAGAACGATGATCGATAGAGATGTTGTTAAACTCAGAAAGTATCCAGCAACCGACAATGGGAAAGCAGATGGAAAGCCTGTTTTTATGAGTGAGGCATATTTAGAGGAGAAGAAAAAAGCGATGGGTATTTATACTTTTGCTTCTCAAATGCTTCAAGATCCATCACCAGAAGGCGTACAAGGCTTTTCGCTTGATTGGATTAGATATTATTCTGACTTAAAGAACTCTGTTTGGATGATGAACCGATATTTACTTGTAGATGCTGCGAGTTCTAAAAAAACAGGGAATGATCCAGACTATACAGTGATGGTCGTGATAGGGCTTGGCTCAGATGGAAATTATTATCTGCTTGATGGTATTCGTGACCGTTTGAATTTGACAGAACGTGGAAATAAGTTTCTGCAACTTCATCGCAAATGGAAGCCTCGTCATTCTGGTTATGAACGATATGGTATGATGGGTGATGTGGAATATATCAAAGATTTACAAGAGCGAGAGAATTATCGTTTTGAAGTTTTTGAATTTGGCGGAGCAATGCCAAAGAACGATAGAATTCGTCGTCTTGTGCCAGTTTTTGAGAATGCAAGATTTTATTTGCCTCATAATCTTCTTTATGTGAATGCACTAGGAGAAACAAAGGATTTTATTCAAGAGTTTCTGGAGGAATATGTCAACTTTCCTCTGTCTAAACATGATGACATGATGGATGTTATCGCCAGAATTGTTGACAAAGTTAAATATGGAAAAGGCGAAATTGATTTTGCTGAGTTTCCAAAAGAGAAAAAGGCTGAGATGAGTTCTCAGCCTTTAGTCGTTGAAACAAAGTATGAATGGGAGAAATTCTAATGTGTAGTGTGAGTAAACCAAAAATTGTTGCAGCTCCAGAGCCAGAAGAAACCACAAAAGAAGCTGATGAAAAATCTGTGAAAGCCAGAGATGATGCAAAAGAAAAAGCAAAACAAATGCTTGGACGTAATGCCTCTATTCTAAACGGTGCTAGTGGCTTGGAAGACAAAGCAACAACAAAGAAAAAATCTTTGCTTGGAGAATAATTTATGAATATGAAGTCAATTCTTTCAGGCTCAGATATTAGCGATAAAAACTTTTCTGTTAAAAGTTCGCAAGATGTGAAGTCTATGAAGGAAAGATGCCAGAAAGTTTATAGTTCACTTGATGAAGAATATAAGCTTTATGAACCTTTGTGGAAAGTTTTGGCGGAATATTCAAATTCTTTTCGTGGTCGCTTCAAAAATGAAGACAAGAAAGAATTCTTAAGCCGTAGTGATAAGATTATTGATAACACAGCAAACAAAGCCTTAAATTTTCTTTCCTCAGGGCTTCAGAGTGGGCTGACAAATCAATCAACGCGCTGGTTTGCTTATGGACTAGAAGATGAAGAGTTGATGGAGTGGCATCCTGTTAAGCTTTGGCTTCGTCGATGTGAAGATGTTTCTTATTCTATTTTGAATAAGTCGAACTTTTATAAGCTCACGCCTAATATTTATAAAGAACTTGGAACATTTTCTCAAGGATGTTTGTTTCATACGGAATCAGTCAAATCAATTTCGCAGTTTAACGATTTTACGTGTGGCGAATATATGCTTGGGTCTAATGGAGATGATGTTGTTGATACGCTTGGTCGCTATATGAGAATGAGTGTGGGGCAGATTGTTTCCGCCTTTGGATTGAAAAACTGTACGCAAGCTATTCAAGATGCTTATGATCGAGGAAATGTTAATCAGAAGTTTAATGTTATTCATTCTATTATGCCAAACTTTATGATGAACAAAGGAAAGATTGATAATAAAAACAAAGCATTTCTTTCTGTTTATTGGGTTGAAGGTTCTGATGATAAGGAAGTTCTGTCAGTTAGCGGTTTTGATGCTTTTCCCGCACACACACCTCGTTGGGAGAGGGTGTCTAATGAAGTTTATGGAATTTCTCCTCTTATGCATGGTTTAGGTATTGTCAAAAGCTTGCAGAAATTTCATGAGATTAGGCACTTTGGGGCGCATATGATGGCAAAGCCTCCGCTTAACGTTCCGAAATCTATGTGGGAAGATGGCGTTAAGCCAAGTTTAGTTCCTGGAGGTATTAATCTCTACAATGATGCGATGGGAGCATCTGCTGCAACTTCTGCAATCAATGTGAATATAGATATTAATGCTATTCGAGAGATTATCAAAGAAGGTCAATCTGACATTATGGAATCTATGTATGCCGATGTTTTTCGGATGATTTCAGATGCTGGGGCAACAACCTCAGCAACGGCAATTATGGAGATGAAGGAAGAAAAAATGGTTCTTCTTGGACCTGTACTCAACAACATCATCACAGATTTTCTTGCACCTACTTGCAAATTAAACTTTGAATATGCTCAAAATCTTGGGGCTTTTCCGCCTCCACCACCAGAGCTTGAAGGCAAGGAAATTGAAATTGAATTTATTTCAACGCTTGCTCAAGCTCAAAAGATGATGGAAGTTCGTTCAACTCAAGAATTTGCTGGATTTGTTGGTTCTCTTGCTTCAGTTAATCCAAACGCTTTGAAAAAGCTGAATGTGAATGAAGCAATTGATGATTATGCTGAAAAACGTGGCGTTAATCCTAAAATTGTTGTGGCGACCGATGATGTTGAAGATGAAATTGCAGCTGAGAATGCTCAAGCTGCTCAGATGCAACAAATGGAACAAGCAAAACAAGCTTTGGCTGGTGTGGAGACACTTTCCAAGATTTCTGGCAATTTAGGAGCTTGATGAGATGAATGAAGATGAAAAAGTAATTTCTTTCGATTTGAAGGCAAGGCAAAAACAAGAACGACTTCTTGATGCACTCAAAGAAATAGCGACCACGAAAAAGGGTCGCTTTTTTTTATGGACACTTTTGGAAGAAGCAAAGGTTTTTTCTTCAGGCTTCAATAGCGAAAATACAAACATGATGTCTTTTATTCAAGGACAAAAAGAACAAGGCTTTAAGCTTATGAAATGGCTTGACCTCATTGATAATGAACTAATCTGGAAAATTTCTAAAGAAAACAAAGGAGAAAAATAAAAATGACTGATGAAACGAATTTGAGCACTGGTGATGATGTTGATGTTACGTCAGCATCTGAAACAGATAAGGGAATTGATGCAACTTCTGCTTCCGAAGAAGTGAAGACACCTCCAGCAACATCTGCAGAAGACGGAAAAGATGCTTCTGGGAAAGATGCTAATGAAGAAGTTGATTATGCCAAAGTTGCTATGCCTGAAGGCTTTGAAATTGATGATGCAATGCTTTCTGAGGCGACACCACTTTTGAAAGATTTGAAAGTTGGTAAAGAAAATGCTGAAAAGCTTTTCAAAATGGGAGCTGGATTGATTCAGAACTTCCAAGAAAAACAAGCACAAGCTTGGGAAAAACAACAAAAAGATTGGCACGATACGGCTATGAATGACCCTGTGATTTCTCTTGCGGAAAACAGGGCTATTGCTGCTCGTGCTTATAAAGAATTGGCAACAGATGGACTTAAGGCTGTTGTTGATCAGTTCGGGCTGGGTAACCATCCTGAAGTTGTTCGCCATTTTTATAATTTGGGAACAAAAATGCAAGATGACAAACTCGTATTGGCATCTGGTTCGGGGGTTGCTGACAAAACTCTCGGTCAAACATTGTACAGTGATAAATATGACAAAAAATAGGGAGAAATTTAATGTCAACAAATAAAAGTAATAACTTGACCTTGTTGGATCAGGCACAACGCGAAGATCCGGATGGTAAAGTTTCAAAAGTTGTCGAGGTTTTGGTTGAAAAAAACGAAATGCTCGAAGATGCTATTTTTGTTAAATGTAATGACAAAACAGGGCATAAAACAACCATTCGTTCAGGCTTGCCACAAGGTACTTGGAGAAAATTGAATTATGGTGTCAAAAATGAGAAAAGTAAGACTGCTCAAATTCGTGACACAACTGGAATGCTTGAAAGTTATTCTGAAATTGATAAGGCTTTAGCAGACTTATCTGGAAATGTTGCTGAATTTAGAGCATCAGAAGATGTTGCTTTCATTGAAGGTATGGCGCAAACTTTGTCAAAAGCTTTGATTTATGGAGATAGTTCTGTGAACCCTGAAAAAATTATGGGTTTTGCACCACGTTTTTCTTCTAAATCTGCGGGTAATGGCGGTCAAATTATTGATGCTGGTGGTACTGGTCCAAACTTGACTTCTATGTGGCTCATTGGTTGGGGAGATTTGACAGTTCACTGTATTTTCCCTGAAGGTTCAAAAGCTGGGATGCAAGTTGAAGATAAGGGTGTTGTGACAATTTCTGACGGAAATGGTGGACAGTTTGATGCTTATAGAACTAAATTCAAATTTGATGCTGGTTTGACTGTTCGTGACTGGAGATATGTTGTTCGTATTGCTAATATTCCGACAACAGGTTTGACAAATGCAATCTTTGATAAAATCAATGAAGCACTTGACCTTATTCCAAATCTTAGCGGATGCAAGCCTGTTTTCTACTGCAATAGAAAGCTCAAAACAGCACTTCGAAATATTGCAAGAACACAAGCAAATGTTCAGCTCTCTGTTGAGAATGTAAATGGTAAGGCGGTTCAATCTTATGACGGCGTTCCTGTTAAAAGGGTTGATGAAATTCTTTCAACTGAAAGTCAAGTTCAATAGAAACACCAACAGAAATGTCGGTGTTTTTTTGTAGGCATTTAGCCTCTATTTTTTGATAGAGGCTTTTTTTATGAGGTAATGAAAAAATGATTATAGATAAAGATCTAGAATTTAGTGATAAGCAAGCGGTGACCGTTACTGCTTATTCAAACGTGATTGATACGGTTGTTGCTGGTGAGGCAATTCCCGCACTCAATTTGAACGTTCTTTGCGTTGAAACCTTTGCAGTTGCTGGTATGAAAGTTGAGTTAGAATCTTCTGACACAGAAAACTTTGCTACGCCAGTGGTTGCAATTTCTTCCAAGGAATTTGCAGTTGTCGATCTGAAGGCTGGTGTTTATCTTTTGAAGACACCACTTCCAACAGGTTTGAAGCGTTATATTCGCTTGAAATATGTGGTTGTTAGTGGACCAGAAACAGCGGGAAAAGTTTCTGCTTTTATCAACAACGATTAGTTAGAAGGAAATAAAACAATGGCTAAAAAGTTTATTGCAAAGGCTTCTTTTTTCGCAGACAAGCTTTATGAAATTGGTGATGAAGTTTCGGCTGAAATTGCTGAAGACAGAAAGGATTTTGTTGAGGAAGTTTCTGTTTCTCTTCAAAGTTCTGATATTCAGGCGATTGATGAAAAGACTTTGGAAAAAATCAACAAGGGTTTTGTTGCACTTGGGGAACAAATTTCTAAGCTTGAAGAAGAAGTTTCTTCTTTGAGCAAGAAAGTTGCTGAACTTGAAGAAGTAAGTGTTTCTTTTGGAGCAAATATTGAAAACATTGCGAAATCTGTGTTTGATATTCAGGCTTCTCAAGAAGTGAAACCAATTGGTGGAACAACTGAACCTATTCAAGAACCTGTGAAAACAGAAACTGAAAAAACAAAGAAGTAAAAGAATGAAAAGGGCTGAGCTAAAAACTCAGTCCTTTTCTTTTTTCTTAAGAACATTCTTTTGAGTGTTTTTAAGAAAGAGGAAAGTTGAAGGTGGATTCCCGATCAAGTCGGGAATGACAGAAGAAAGGGAAATGGTGATATGGCTGATAAAAATACGATATGCAACAGAGCAAACGGGTTGGTCAAAAATGGTGAAATTTTTGACATTAATGATGGCAAGCCACGTTCTCAAGCCTGTTTGCTTTATTTTGATGAGTGCGTTGAAATTGGGCTTTCATATCATGATTGGTCTTTTGCAAGAAAAAATACAAAACCAGCGTTGGCTGCGGAAAAGCATTTGGGATTTGAGAATTCTTATATATATCCAGAAGATTGTTTGCAAATCCGCCGGTATAAAGATGAAAATGGTTCTGATGTTGATGTTGGAACGTGTCAGAATATTATTTCTAATTCTGGCGCAAGTAAACTTATTCTCACAAATGTATCAATTTCATCAATGCTTTATACCTTCAGACAGCTCAATCCTCAGATGTGGAGCATTCAGTTCACAGAAGCAATTGAATATTTGATTGCTTCTAAGGTGATTTCTAAAGCAACTGGTGAAAAGGACCATAATGAAAAATATCAGATGTATGAAAGGCTTATTCAAAAAGCGGCGTTTTTAGACGTGAAACAAGATTCTAAAACTTATGATATTAACCTAGAGGCAGATTATCAAAGCCCATTTTCTGGCAAGGGGTTTTAGTTATGGCAGATATCAACCTTTTGCAAGCTTCGTTCAATGGGGGCGAAATCGCTCCCTCACTTTATGCTAGAACAAACATTGATAAATATCAAAGTGCAGCAAAGCGTTTGAAAAACGTTTTTGTGAAAATCCATGGTGGGTTGGAAAAACGTGGTGGCACTTATTTTTTGGATGAAGTTAAAGACAGTGCATATCCTAGCCGACTTGTTCCTTTTCAATTTTCTGTTACGCAAGGCTATGCCCTCGAGTTTGGCAATCGTGTGATGCGAGTTTTGACCTTTGATGGCTTGGTTTTGGCGGAAGATAGTGAAAATGTTTATCAAATTGAAACGGCTTACGATATTGACGAAGTTTGGCAGATGAAAACAGAGCAATCCGCAGACATCATTTTTATTTATCATCCATCACACGCCCCAAAGATGCTCAAAAGATATGGACATAATGATTGGCGATTTGAAGATATGGCATTTGTTCCTGGTATTTCTGCTCCAACTGGGCTTGTTGCAACAACATCTTCTGCTGGAAGTGTGAATTATAAATATAAAGTGACAGCTATTTTAGAAAAAACAGGGGAAGAAAGCTTGCCAGCTTCTGTTTCTTTGACTTCTGCAAAGCTTTCTAGTACCGTTTCCATTACTTTGAAATTTGATAGAGTTGTTGGTTGCAAGAAATATTCTGTGTATCGTTATTCTAACGGAATGTATGGTTGGATTTCTACAATTGTTGATGAAGGAGAAGGAGCAAAAGTTGAAGTGATTGATGACAACGTTGAAATTGATTTTGACGTTACACCACCAACTGAGCGAAACCCATTTGACGGAGCAGACAATTTTCCGTCAACTGGAGCAATCTTTCAACAAAGAATGCCTATGGCAGCAACTTATGATGATCCAGAGTTGATTGAAATTTCTCGCCCTGGGAATTATAAAAACTTTACAATGTCCAATCCGCTTCAAGATGATGATGCAATTTCTATTCGAGCATCGGGAAAACAAGTTAATACGGTTTATGATTTTATTCCACTTACAAGACTCTTGTTGACAACCGCAAACGGGATTTGGGAAGTTTCTTCAAACTCTGATGTGAATTTTCTTACGCCAAAGTCTGCAAAAGTTAAGCAACAAAACTTCTTCAAGTGTCAAAATTTGAAGCCTTTGATTATCGGCAATATGGCTTTGTTTGTTGAAGAAAACCGAGTTCGAACACTTGGCTATTCTTTAGAGGTTGATGGGTATGATGGCACAAATATTTCAATTTTTGCTTCTCATTTGTTTGAAGGAAGAAAGATTATTGAATGGACTTATGTTTCAAAAACATCACAAATTTTGTTTTCCTTTGATGATGGAGCGATGGTGAGTTTGACATTTGTTCCTGAACATCAGCTTTTTGCTTTTACTCGTATTGAAACAAAAGGGTGGGTTGAAAGTGTTTGCTCGGTCAAAGATAATGACGAGGAAGGCGTTTTTGCGGTGGTTATGCGTGAAGTTGATGGGGGATATAAAAGATATATTGAAAGATTTGTGTTTAATGAGCCTATCAAAGAAAAAACAGATGACTTTCTTTATTTAGACTGCGCATCTTCTCTTGTTTCAGCAACGCCAGTTTCTAAACTTTCTGGGCTTTCTTATTTGGAAGGGCAAAATGTTGCTGTTTGGGCTGATGGCGGATATCAAGGATTGAAAAAAGTTGTTTCTGGAGAAGTTTATTTGGATATTCCAGCAAAAAACATCAAAGTTGGGCTTTTGTTTGATGTAGAGTTTAATTCGCTTGGGGTTGATTATCCAACAAGCAACTTATCTGCTTCTTCGCAAGGAAAATATAAAAGAATTGTTGCAGTTGATTTGGCTGTTGACAAGACAGGTTATTTTGAAGTTGCGGCAAAAGATGAATATGATGAGTTTTCAGAAGTTTCTGTTAGCTTGCAAGAATATGGCGTTGGCACTGAACTTACTTCTGGCAATCTTCGTTTGGATTTGGCGGGTGGATTTAATAAGTCTGGTGAAATTATTATTAAAGCATCTCACCCATCTCCACTTTGCATCAACGCAGTTATTCCGGAGATTGTTCATGGAGGCTAGGGTTGAAAAGTCTAAGAGAGAAGATGTTTTTCTTGTTGCTGAAAAGATGAGAAGAATTGACCGTTTAGAAATCTTCTTAATGAACAGATCTAGCCCCCTTAAATCGTTGATGACTGGATTTGAGCAGTCTGAGAAATGTTTCACCATTTTTGTTGATGATGAAGCTGTGGCGATGTTTGGGGCTTCAAAACTCAGTCTTTTATCTGATGAAGGCGTTGTTTGGCTTTTGGGAACAAAAGCATTTGGAAAAATTAAGAAAACCTTTGTTGTTCAGAGCAAGAAATGGCTTGATGAACTCTTTGAAACTGGTGTGGACGTTTTGTTCAACTATGTTTGGCAGAAAAACAAGCTTTCTATTAGATGGCTTAAGTCGTTGGGGTTTGTTTTTGAAGAACCAATTGAGGTTGGGTTTAGAAAGCATAAATTTGTTAGATTTTCAAAAAGGAGAAAATAAATGTGTGATCCAGTTTCTTTGGGGGTTACGGCGATTGTTTTGAGTGCAGCGGCTGCTGGAACTTCCGCTTATGGTTCTTATCAATCAGGCAAGGCTGCAAATTCAGCTGCAAAATATAATGCTCAAGTGGCGGAAAGAGAAGCAATTGACGCTGAAGAAAGAGGTGTCGCAGAGCGAGCTGACCACGCGAGGAAAGTTGCTCAACTCAAAGGACAACAAACGGCTGGAATGGCAAGTGCTGGGCTTGATTTGACTTCTGATACGCCAATGGAAATTTTTTCTCAAACGGCAGAATGGGGAAAAAGAGATGCTTGGACAATTAAGGATAATGCAGCAAAAGAAGCATGGTCTTTGAGGTCTCAGAGTTCTCTTTATCGTTCACAAGGCAAAAATGCGAAAACGCAAGGTTATTTGGGAGCTGGGTCAAGCATTTTGAACGGTTCTAGCAATATGTTCAATACAGGTTATAATATGAGTAAATAAGCTCTTGATTAAAATTTAATATATTATTATTGTAGTTACTACTATTGATTTTATTAAAGGGCTATAATTTATGAAAAAATTCTTGGGTTTATTTACTTTATTTTTATGTGGCTGTACTACTCATTTAACTGATTTATCAATGATTTCTAATAAGAATATCAACTTAAATGAAATTGATATTGATAGGTCGCCTCAAAGAAAATATGTTATTGGTGAAGATAAAAAATTTATTTTGATTTTTTTTCCTTTAGGGCAACCTAAAATTAAAGAAGCTCTTAATGATGCTTTAGAAAAAGGAAATGGGGATTTGATGATTGACGCCTCTCTTTATGTAACAAGTTGGTGGTTTATTGTTGGGCAGACAGGTATCGAAATTAAAGGAACAGTTGTGAATACAAAGGGAGATAAATAATGAAAAATTTAGTTTTATTTAGTTTTCTGTTTTTTCTATCTTCTTGTGTAGTTAGTCATGGAAATTTTACGGTGTTGTCAAATAAACTTGTTGACACAGATGACTTGAATGTTGATACAACTAAGAAAATGAAAAATGTTACGGGAAAAGATGTTTCCCATATGATTATTTTGATTCCAACAAAAGCTAATCCGAATCTTAATGATGCATTGAATGATGTTTTTAGAAATAATGATGCAGATTTGATGACTGATGTATCTATTACAAGTTGGGGGTGGTATATTCCTTATGTTTATGGACAATTTGGCTGGAAAGTTCAAGGTGATGCTTTGAAAACAAGAAATAATTAGATGAAAGAAAAAATTAAGAAGTTTTTTAATAGGCTAAATTATGAAAAGGTATTTAAGTTTTTCATAATCTTTTTGATGTTATCAATTTATGTTCAAATTAGAAATGTTAGAGATGATTTAAGTGATGTTACTTCTAAAATATGGGATATAAGGAAAGATGTTATAAAAATTGAATATCGTATAGGTGGAATAAATCCAGAATGTCCAGATGTAGAAGTTGATTGTTTAAAAAGTTATGATTTGTTGGATATTGAAAGAAAATTGAATAGTATTGATAGCGATATATCTATGATTAGATTGAAAATTGGTTATTGACAAGAGAATCGAGATTTATTATTATATGGGTAGAGCTTCAAACTCTGTACGAAAGCGTAACGCACCCAAGACGAAAAGGTGTTCTTTTCTTTTTTAAATGACATTTTCCTATGTTTGTTGTTTAAGAATTATCGTCCTTATGTCGGGAGTGCGAGGAATATATTGAATAACTCCGCACATCTTTCGTTGTGTTTGAAGCTCCCGACACCTCAACGGTTTGAGGGAATCCTATTCAAAAGGAACGAAAGTTATGAAAAAAGAGTTACAAAATTTATCTATTCATAGTTTAGAAGTGATTGATGATGAACCTAGAATCAAAGATGTGATTTTGGGTGAAAGATTGGGCTTGAAAAAAGCGAGAGATGTTAGAGTTGTTATTAAGTCAAATATAGCGGAATTGTTAAAATATGGTGGTACGCCGTTAGTAACGGCGAACGAGAAATTAGGTTGCTTAACCAGAATGACAGAAGCTTATTATCTCAATGAAGCACAGGCTTTGTTGATTTGTATGTTTTCACGAACCGCAAAAGCAGCGGAAGTGAGAAAAGAGCTGATTGATGTTTATATGGCTTATCGGACAAAAGGCTTGGTCAAGGTCAAAGAGCATTATCGCAATAGTGTTAAGCAAACGGAGGAAGCTCCACAGCAGAAAAGCGAAAAAGATGAGATGATGGAAGATGCGGATGCGTTTTTCATTTTCATCAAGCTGGCTTGCAAGGAAGCTGTTCGGGAAGAACTTGCACTTGATAAGAAATATCCAGCTCAAGACTGGCGATTGACTGCACATCATGCGATTGATGAGCTATGTTGTCAGATGCGAAAGATGAAAGAACAGCAAAATGAAGCTGTGAAACTGTTGAAGTAGATTCCCGATCAGGTCGGGAATGACAGGTTAACAGTTAAGAATGACAATTTTAAGAAAAAGCTCAGAGAAATCTGGGCTTTTTTGGTGCTAAAATGGATATTCGGGTCAAGCCAGAATATGACAGGTGTATGGTTTGGAGGGTGATTATGGTTGAAGTTTATAATGGGCGGACAGTGGTTCGCAAAAGCTTGAATGGTCCAAGAGCAAGTGGAGAAGCTTTTGGCACTGGTGTTGGTCAAGGATTGCAACAATTGGGGCAAGGAATTGAAAATTCATCTGATAAAGCCTTTAAGACTTATCAAGCTCAAAGAGAAAAAGAAGATATTACAGTTGTTGTTGATTTGGAAAACCAATTGTCAGAATTTAGGCGTGAGCGATTGAATGGCGACCATTATGCAAGACAAGGTAAAAATGCTTTGAACTCTCTTAATGAGTATGAAAAAGAATTGGACAAGTGGAAAAATAAGGCGACTAAAGGATTGTCTAATGAAAATCAGGCAAGGCTTTTTGAACAAGTTTTTGATAGAACACGAAATGCTGATTTGACAACACTTCAAACTCATGTAACCCAAGAAAAGGTTAGGTGGCAAAATGATGTTGCCTCAGCAAAGGTCAAAAACTCTTTTGAAGATGCATTGGCAAATTATACAAATTCTGATTTGGTTGATAAGGCATATAATTCTGGGCTTGCAGCTCTTCAAGCAAACTATTTTGGACAAGGTGAAGTTCTCGATCAAAAAATTCGTGAATATGATAGCCAATTTTATAAACTTCAAGTTATGCGAAAAGCCGATGATGATGCGGAAGTTGCAAAGGCATATTATGAACAACATAAAAAAGATATTGTTGGCACAGAACATTCTGCAATTGAAGAAATTTTGCAAAAAAAGAAAGAATATCAAGCAGAGTTGCCAATGAAACTTGCTGAAAGAGAAGTTAAGGTTTTAGAACTTCAAGATAAGCTCAATAAGTTTGATAAACAGAAAAGTTTTGAAACTGAAATAACTGGAATGGATGATGCTCAAGCTTTGAAACACTTGGAGCAAAATGAACCTTTTTATTCTGAAAAATGGTTTAAGGCAAAACAGAAAGCTTTGCTCTCAGCAAAAGGGATTTCAGCAGAAACAAGAGCGGAAAAAGCAAGTGAAAAGATTCTTAAAATTGCTGAACTTTCAAGCCTTATGGAGGAAGATTATCTCAAATCTGCAGATAGTCTTTTGGCAGAATTAGAAGATGATTATGCTGAAGGGGAACTGACCTTGGGTGATAAAATTAGGCTTCAAAATTCCATTTATAAAGCTCGTGAAAAGGAAGTTGTTTCTTTAGGGGAAAAAGATGATTGGTTTTGGAGATTTAGTTTTAAGGATGCAAATGAAAGAATTGTTAAAAATTCAAGCAACCCACTAGCAACATCAAAGATTATGCTCGATTATTTTAGATCTGTGGAAGGTCAAGAACTGAGTAATTCTGAAAAAAAAGATGTTCTTGATAAGCTTGTTAAATCTTATAATGAAAAAGATTTGCTTGGCAGAATTAGTGGAACTTCTGCTTCTCAAAAAAAATTGGTGAAAATTGGAAAATATGATGTAGAGGTTGAATGATATGGCAAAATATAAAATTAAATCTCCGGATGGAAGAACTTTGACGATTTCTGGAGATGCTCCTCCAACAGAACAAGACTTAGATGATATTTTTGCGCAAGTATCAACTGAAACAAAAGCCCCTCTTGATGAAGTTGGGGCTTTATCTTTGCCCGAAAATTCTGAAGAATTTAATCCAACCGCTTTTAAGGCTTCTGACTTTTCTTCTGAAAAAGGAATGAACAATGATAGCGTTGAAAAATTTAATGCTTTTATGGATCTTTCCTTGCCAGTTTTTGGTGGAGCTAATTATGCTGCAAGAAAAATTGGGCAAAAAGTTGGTTCTAAAGTTTCAGAATATGGCGAAAAGGCTGTGAAAACGATTATGGGTGTCGGTATGGGTATGGGAGAAAACATCAAGGCACTGAACAAAAAAAATCAGGACGATACTTTGAAAGAAATTGTTGATGACGCAGATTTTGTTGGTTCTGGAAAGCAAGTTGCTAAGTCTTTTGCTCGTGGAACGTTAGAATTTACAAAAGGGGCTGGTTCAATGCTGCAAGTTCTTGCAGATAATTTGGCAGATGCAAAAAAATCTGAAAGAATGGGTGATGGTTGGTTTGATATGAGTTCTGGTCTTAGCAAAGTTGCAGATTTGTTGAAAAGATATTCTCAAGCTGGGATAGATAGCGACCTCTTAAAACTAGATGAAGAAATTTTTTCAGGAACATTTGTTGAAAATCCTAGCTACACAAGACTATTTTCTGTTGTTGGTGGTGCAATGCCATCTTTGATGAATGGTATGGCGATTACAAAGGTGACTAGATCTCCAAAATTTGCTTATGCTCTTTTAGCTGGGGCTGAGAGCGGTGATTTGTATGAAGAAGCAAAAGCATCTGGAATGGATACTAAGCAAGCGACTAGGCTTTATGGAACATCTGTTGCGGGAACAGTTGGGGTTGATATGATCGCAAAACCAATTGAGCATATTTTAGATGTTCGTGTCAAAGGAACAGCTGGAAGAGTTCGTAAGGCTCTTGTTGATGGAACAAGAGAAGGAACAACAGAAACATTTCAACAAGTTTGGCAAAATATGGTTAGGAAATATGGACTTGATGATACACAAGAGCTGACAGATGGCTTGGTTGAAAGTTTTATTGGTGGGGTTGGTTCTGCTGGTGTTATGAGTTTTGCAACAAGCGGTGGGAAACAAAGATATGACACTTCTATTGAAAAAATGAAGGAAAAAGGGGCAACAGAAGATGAACTTTCTGCCTTTTCTGAACTTGTTGCAACTGAGATGTCTAATAAGAGAGAAGCTGTTGAACCTATATTCAAAGAAAATATTGAAAACTCTGTTAAAAATCTTGATGATTATTTGACGAAGAATATGTCATTGTTTGAAGAACAAAAAAGAGTTGAAGTGAAATCTCAGCTTGAAAATATTGAACAGACAGCATTTTTAGAACTTAAAAATGTTATGCCAGAAGAACAAGCTTTGATGAATGCAAAGTTGATGCAAGCGTTTTCTTTGTTTGGTTCTAAAGAAACAGGACTTTCTCCAAGTGAATATTTTGAGCTTCGTCGTCCAGAGGTGATTAGTGAAAAAGATAAACCAGAAGATTTGAAATCTTTTAAGGAACAATTTTTTCAAAGTGAAAATGCTTATGGTAAGGATGGAAAAGCGGATATTACCACGCCAGAGTTCAAAAATTGGTTTGGAGAAAGCAAAGTTGTTGATGAGAGTGGTAAGCCATTAGTTGTTTATCATGGAACTGATGCGTTGTTTGAAAGTTTTGATATTAATAAATTAGGCTTACAAAGTGGAAATGCTTATAAAGGAATTTATTTCACAGAATCAGAAAGAGTTGCAAAGACTTATACACCGGAAAAAGGTGAAATATATGAAACATATTTATTAATTAAAAATCCATATGTTGTCGATTTTGAAGAAAATTTTTTTACAGGTGAAAATAAACACGGAATTAAAAAAGTAGATTCAATTATGGAAGTTGAAAAAAAAGCTTTTGATGGTGGTTATGATGGAGTAATTGCCAAAAATATTTTAGATACAGGTAAGTTTGGTATTCACCCTTATGGTGAGACAACTTACATTGTCTTTGAACCAACACAGATAAAGTCAGTTAATAATCAAGGTTCTTTTGATGAGAATAATTCGAATATTTATATGCAATCAGAAGCAATTTCACAAAAGCCGAATGTTGAGGTTTTGAGTTCTGAAATTGGGGAATATGTTGACAACAACGATTTACGTCGTAAGTCATTACAGTTTTATAAAGAGAATCTGCAAGGAAGCTCGGCTCATCATCCAGAGCTTGGAGATATTCGTTTTTCTAAGAAAGGAATTGATAAAGTTAAGTCTACCTCTGCAGATATTGATAAACTTAAACTTATCCCAAAAATTAGAGAAATTGTTGAAACATCTAAACTTGAAAGAACAGAAGCAACTAATAAGCCTCGTAGAGACGATATTGTTAGATTCCATTATCTTTCAAATTTTGTGATCTTTGATGGAAAGCTAATGGATGTTTTTGTGACAATTGGGGAAGACCAAAAAGGAAATTTATTTTATAATATTAATGAAGACCATAAAAAAGCTCTTGAGAGTGACCAGCACGTTCAAAGGCTGGGAAACAAGAGCTTAAAAGATGAAAACTCATCTTATAATCAAAGTATAGACGAAAATGAAGGAAATGTCAATCTTGAAATCAGAAGCGTTGGTGAAATTGCAAAAAATTTGGTTGGACAAATGTCTAGCACAAGTGAGGCACGAGGAAACATCAAATTTGGAAATGGAAAAGCTCTGATTAAGCTTCTTGAAAAAGCGGATGCTTCAACCTTTGTTCATGAAATGGGGCATTTTTTCTTAAATGAAATGCAACAATTTGCCAAGATGAATGATGATTCTGCTAGACGATTAGATGCTATTAATCGATGGCTTAAGGTTGAAAATGGTGTTTATTCTCGAGAACATCATGAACAGTTTGCCAGAGGTTTTGAACAGTTTTTGCGTGAAGGAGAAGCTCCAAACAATCGCTTGAAAGAGGTTTTCACAAAATTTGCTGAGTGGCTCAAATCTATTTATAATAGTGCGAGTGAACTCTCAGTTGATTTGAATGATGATGTTAGGGCCGTGTTTAATGATATTTTTGGCGGAAAAGAGATTGATTATTTTATGCGAGAAAATGTTCCGATTGAAGATATGATTGAATATAATCGTCAGAAAGCTAAGACAGACCGTGAAAGAATGGAAAAAGTTTATTCTGAAAATTTGGATATTATTTCGGTTAAGAAAAGCAGAATGAAAAGATTTTGGGAGGGTACAAAAGAAACTTATGATTCTATGAGAGAGTTTTTGTCTGATTCTATTGTGCCTTTGGAAGAGGAAATTAGAAGGATTTCTCCTGAAATTTGGGCAAAGAATAGAAAGCTTGAAATTGACAAACTCCAGAAACAAAAAGAATATCTGCAAGCTGCTAAACCTTTTATTGAAAAAATGTCTAAACTTAAGCCAGATGATTTTTATGTTTTAGATTTGGCTTTGAAAAACAGAGACTTTAAGAAAATTAAGGAAATTTTGAAGAACAACAATATGGAAGCTGAATTTTCAGAAGTTCGTAAGCTTTTAGGAAAAATCAGAAGTGAATTGTTGGATGTTGGCATTGAAGTTGGTTTCTTGGAAACATATTTCCCTCGAAGAATTAAGAAATCTAAAGATTTGTTGGATTATATCGAGCAAAAATATAAGGGAACAGAAGAATATTCTATGATCGAAAAGGCAATTGCCGAAAAGACAAAAGATGGTAGGGTTTTGAGTGAAGAAGATAGGGCTCAAATTGTGAATTCATTAATCAGAGGATATGGTGGAACAATTACACTTTCAAATATTGGTTCTGTTAAAAGTCGTCAGATTGATGTGATCAACAGTGAACTTAATCAATTTTATAAAGTTTCAACCGATGCGTTGGTGGATTATTTGTCTTTGTCGGCTGAACTCGTGAAAAACAAGAAATATTTCGGTAAAGAAGATAAAAATGTTCAAGCTCTGCGTACCAGAATTAGAGGAAGAAAAACAAAGCTCAAGGAATATAAAGAGTTAGAATCTGGTATTGCGAAAGCTCGTGAAATTAAACGTCTTAATTATGAAATTGGTGGTTTAGAAGCTCAAGTTAGAAATGCTATTCTTGCAGATGATAAAACAAGACTTCAAAAAAGAAAGGCATATTTAGAAAGTCAGGTTGACTTTATTCGCAATCTTAAAGCTGAAAAAGTTAAGGAGATTACGACTGAAAGAATGGCGGCAGAATTATTGCCATTAGAAGAAGAACTAAAACTTTTGGCAGATAATACAGTTGAACAATCTGTTGGACGTATTGTTCTTAGGCTTGTTGAAGAAGGAAAAATTGCGGCAACAGAAGAAAAAAGGCTTAGAGAACTTTTGACAGCAAGATTTAGCAATCGTGGTCTTGGGAATGAATTTCTCAAGGGATTAAGAGATGGGGGGTATATTGCAACTTTAGGCAACTTTGAAAGCGCAATCACTCAATTTGGTGATTTAGGGGTTTCTGCATGGCAAAGTGGTCTTTGGAATACTGTTCAAACAGTTGCTTCTAAAAATTCAGTCACATTAAAAGATGTTGGTTTGGAAAAAATTATTAGTGATGAAATGAATCAAGATGTTTCAGCTCTTTCAAAAGCTCTTGACAAAGCTTTGAGATATACTGGTTTTGAAAAAATTGACAAGCTCGCAAAAGAAACAACAATGAATGCAGCAATCTTAAAAGCAAGAACAAATGCAAAAAAAGGAGATAAGCAGCTTATTGATTATTTGAAAGCAGAATTTGGTGAAAATCATCATAAACAAGTTTTGCAAGATATGATTGACGGAAAAACAACTCCTGAAATTGTTGAATATGCTATGTTTAAGCTTATGGACGTTCAACCTTTGACGATTGACCAGATGCCAAGATATTATGCTGAAGGCGGGAATAAGAGAATGTTTTATATGATGAAATCATATTTTGTTAAACAACTTAATATTGCTCGTCAGCTTGTGTTTGAAAAATCTGTTCATGATCCTGTTGGTGCGATTAAGGACATTACGAGATTAGGTGTTTATTTAATGTTATTCAATGCTGGTGCGGATTTGCTCAAAGATTTATTGTTTGGACGCAAGATTGATGTTGCGGATAGTTTGATTGAAAATATTTTCTTAGGTGGGGCTATAAATAAATATACGGTTAGTTCGTTTAAGAGAGAAGGTGTTTCTGGCGTTGTCGGGAATTTTCTTATTCCACCAATCTTTATTGATACAGCCATTACGGACGTTATGTCGTCTAAAGAGGTTAAAAACTATCGTACATGGTCGAATATTCCAGTCATTGGTAGATTTTATTATTGGTGGTTTGGCGGTGGTCATGAAAAGACACAAAAAGAAGCGGAAAAAGAAAGACGAAAAAGAAGAGCAAAAAAAAGAGAAAATTAATTAAATAATAGGGAGGATATGGATAAATGAGTGTGACAACAACGCATGTGAAAGATATTTTTCAAGGAAACGGGGAGCAAAAAAGCTTCCCTTTTTCTTTTGAAATTTTGGAAAAATCACAAATTAAGTGTTTGAAAGTTTTGGAGACAGGAGAAGAAATTGAAATTCTTAATGCTGAAATTGAAGTGAATTTGAACGAAACGACTGGTGGAACAGTTGTTTATCCAGTTTCTGGAGATGCCTTATCATCTGATGAGAGGTTGATTGTTTATCGATTTACAGATGTAAAGCAAGATTATTCTCCAGTTAATTCTCAAAATTTTGATGCAAACGCAATTAAAAAAGAAATTGATCGTTTGACGATGCAAAATCAAGAGCAAGAAGAACAATTGAACCGTTCTGTGAAAGTGTCTATTTCTGGCGATGGAAATCCTGATGACTTGATGAAAGAAATGAATGAAAAACTTTCAGCAACAACAGCAGAAGCGGATAGGGCGACAGAACAAGCTGAAATTGCTACTACGGCAAAAGCTGAAACAATTGCTGCAATTGGACAAGGACTTTTTGACTATGAAATTTTAGCGGATGAGAAAATTTCAGAATATAATGAAAATCATGCTGAAAAACTTTCTATTATTCAAGAAAAGGTTGATGTTGCAACGGAACAAGCTGATAGAGCTGATGAAATTGTGTCACATATCATTCCAAATTCGCATACATTAGGTGAGATTTTCACCGATGGTTTTGTGGATTTGCTTGAGGGGCAAGGTTGGTGTCAAGGTGATGTTCTTCCTAGTGGTGCATATAGTGGGCTTGTTGAGCAATTTGATAAATACAATGAAGAAGTTCCTTTGCCTTATCAGGATGGTTATTATACTTTTGAAAATGCAGCGTCAATCTTTTATAATAAGTATAATGTTCTGCCTGATATTGCTCTAAATGTAATGTCCCCTACAATAAATGGCGACGGACTTGTTTGCTCAGGGGGCTATGCTCTTAAGACACATAATTTTATTAGTGCTAACGAAAAGAAATGGTTCTATCAAGGTTCCTTCATATTAAATGCAACTGCTAATACAGACGCTCTTATTATGGGTATCGGTTCAGACACATATGTACCAGTAGGTATAAAGATAACAGATAATATTTTAGAGATAAACACTCAAGACTATACTCCGCCTTATCCTTTTAACAAAACATATTATACTCTTGATAACAGTGATTTGGAAACAGTTCACACTCTACGTCATTATTTTGATGGTGAAACATACTATGTTGACTATTGTAATGACTGGAATAATACTACAAAGACAGGTTCGTGGATTAATATTCATACTCTTAATGATTTCAATTCTACTTTGTACAATCTTATAGGTGGTTATGGGTTTCACGCTGCAGGTCTTGGAGGAGGACTTAATCCTGTTACAAATGGTTTCATAGGTGAATTAGCAAATCTTTATATAAGAATAGGTTCTGATAGAATTATTAATACAGACCTTCAACAAGGTATAGCTAACATACCTTTTGCGACTTATGAAGCAAGTTTATTGGCAAATAATAACAACTGCATTTTATTTGGGTATGATGCAGTCAATGGATTAATTCGCCTACCAACAATTCAAGACGGTGTCGGAATTTTTCAAGCAAACACAATTGCTGAAAATAATAAGTTTTATAATGACCAGATTCAAAACATTACTGGTACTTTTAAAAACTTTGGCTCAAATGGTGGTCTTGATGGTTTTTCTGGTGCTTTCTACGCAGGAACAACTCAAGGAGGTAGTGTAACAGGTTCAAATACAAATTCAAATAATGCACTATTTGATGCTTCACGAGTTGTTAGAGCAGGTAATGAAACAAGAAATAAACAAATTCGTCGTCGTTATAAGGTTCAGCTTGCAAATGTTGGAATTTCTGCAAGTGAAAGTCAATATGCTGAGTTTGTTGATGGACTTACGAATAAGGCTGACAAAGACTTGGACAATACCATTCCGTCGCAGGCTTTCAAAGAACAGTCAGTAGGTTGGGGAATGCCCGATTATTCAGCAGGGATTACGATTACGAGCGGATATACTGCAACGCAAAAGGGTCTGGCAACTGTTGGTATGGATGGTTCAAATCACATAACAAGTAGCGTTTATATTAACGGAATTAAAATTGGGCATTCTACCGCAGGAAATCAATATCAGGAAGCATCAGTAAATGCGCAAATACCACTTGATGTGGGAGATGAAATAAGCTGGACAGGAACGCAACAGGTCATTGCAATGTTTTTTCCATTTAAAGGAGTTTAAATAATGTACGCAAAAATAATCGACGAAAAAACAAAACAAGTATCTGTCGGAATTGGAACAAACTCTGCTTTTTATCAATCTATTGGAATGACAGAGATGGAAGTTGAACAAGCATATAATGGAAGTTGGTATGTACAAGGCTATGCACCAAAAAAACCACTTGAGCTTGTTAAAGCTGAAAAGTTGGCAGAAATCAAACAAGCTTTTAATCAAGAACAAGAAGATGGACATATAGTTTCATCTCTTGGGTTTGAAGTTGACGCAACACGTCGTTCAAAAGATGATATTGAAAGTTTGCTTTATGTTGATGAATTTCCTGTTCGTTTTAGAGATTATAATAACGAATTTCATAATCTTGAAAAAGAACAGGTCGAAGTTTTGAAAAGAGAAATTATTGCTTATGGTTTGGCAGTCTACCAAAAGAAATGGTCACTAGAAGAAGCGATTAAAAATGCAACCACAATTGAAGAAGTGGAGGCTGTGGTATGGTAAAAACAACATCATACCCAACCATAAATAGGCTTGATTTTGCTGTTTATGATGAAAAACACTATGTCACGATGAAAGATTTGACCTTTAGAAATGTTACAGTTCCTAAAGGTTTTATTTTTGATGGTGTTTCAGTTCCTTGGTTTGTTACTTGGTTATTCACGCATAATGATCTAAAACGCGGGATTATGGCCGCTGCTTTTCATGACTTTATGTGTGAGAATAAAGATAAATTTTCTCGCCGTGAAGCCACGTCAATTTTGATGAAGCTATGGAAACAGGCGGGTCTTGGTTCAAGATGGTACACTGCATTTAAGCCTTGGCTTGTTTATTGCTTTGTTGAGGCTTATCAAATGACACAGAAAGGTTGGAAGTGATGAACTATTTGGAAAAGATTTGTGATATAAATAAGGTTTGGGCTTATCTTGCCTGTTCACTATTAACATTTTTACAGCCAGTTGGAGTTTTAATCCTCTGGCTGTTTATTTTCGTGTTTGTTGATTTAGCAACTGGGATTGTCGCAAGCCTTAAAGAGGGAAAGTATATGACTTCTTCGGGATTGAGAAAAACAGCGGAAAAGTTTTTTTATTATTTTCTTTCAATCTTCCTTGTTGAAGGCATGGACAAATATATGATTGGGTGGGGGGAAATGACTAAGATTTTCTCATGTTTGCTTTGTGGTGTTGAATTTTACTCAATTCTTGAAAATTTTTACCGGATAACAGGACACAGAAGTTTCAAAATCTTAACTCAATTTACTATCAAAAAGATTGAGGAGCATACAGGAGTGAAGATTGATGAAAAATGAAGTATTTGAAGTTGCTTTTAGTGAGCTTATGGTCTCAGAGGGTGGTTATGTCAACGATCCAAATGACCCTGGAGGAGAAACAAAATTCGGAATATCAAAAAGGGCATATCCTGAACTAGATATTAAGAATCTCACAAAGCAGCAAGCTAAGGAAATTTTTAAGCAAGATTATTGGGATGTGTGCCGTTGCGACGAAATTCCGTCTTGTTTGGCGATTATAGTCTCAGATATGGCTTTTAATTCTGGAAATGTTAGAGCTATTAAGCTTCTGCAAAAATCTTTAGGGATTAAAGAGGATGGAATTATTGGTTCTATAACGGTTGGCAAAGCAAATGAAGGAGATAAATTAAACATTCTTAAAAAGTATAGGGAAAATCGCATTAACTTTTATAAGGGCTTAAAAACATTTCCAATATATGGCAAAGGGTGGGTTGCACGAACAAACAAGGTTTTTGAACTTGCGAAAGGATATATTGATGAATAAATATGTTTTGTTTGCGGTGGGGCTTTTGATAGCCCTTTTTTTTATGTCATGTTCAAGCCAAAAGGTTGAACCGACAGCTCCAATTTATAACATCACTATTAATCAGACAGATAATAGTCAAAATGTGATTGGAGACAATAATAAATCCGAAGCAAAGCCAGTTGTTCAAAATAAGGCAGTGGCGGAGATTAAGCCAACTGTGTCTGCAGAAGCGGAGCAAACGACAAAAAATGGTATGTGGATTTATTGGCTTGTTGTCACATTGGGCTTAGTTGTTGCTCTTTGGTTTGTATGGAAGAAATGGGGAAAGATGTTATGAAAGTATTTATCTATCGACCAGATAAGGCAACTATCATCAGAAATGTTGATTTGAACCTCGTTTATGATCACAAAGGTAATAACTATTTTGAAGCTATGGAAAAAGAACGAGCTTTGCAAGAAAAAAAATTGCGAGAAAAGAAGCCTGATGAATGGCGAATTGAGTGTTAAAACTATTATTTTACCGAACGGGAATATTTTCTGCTGTTTATAGTGAAAACATAATAATTATTACCGAACGGGAATTTGTATTTTGCACAAATCTTGCACAAAGATTATTTTATATTCTTTAATCTATTGAATAAACATAATTATTTTATATGTGATAATCGCATTCGTAATGCGTGGGTCGTAGGTTCGATTCCTATTGTCGGCACCACTTTTTCAATTTCGTGTGTGGAAAAATCTTTTTTGTTCATTTTTAGACTTTTCTTAAAAATCTTAATCTTTCTTGAAATTTTCAATCATTAAGTCAGTAAAAGAGCTTTCTTTGTTTCGAGAGTCTATTAAAAGTTGTCCAATAAAACTTAACGCCATATAATCAACTTCTTTCTGATTAACTTTATTTGGCGATATTTGGTTATAATAATTCATGATTTTATGGGCAAAATTACGGCTGATTTTATAGAATGGGACAAATTCATTTGCACGAGGCATAATAGCTACATTGCCAAAATCTATAATAGCTTGCAACGGGTTATCTTGGGTGTCATCAAGCAAAATATTACTACCACTTAAATCATTATGACAAATAACCTTATCTTCATCACTAAAATTTGTTTTGAAACGATCAAGATTGATGTTATTACCTTGTAAAAGTACCTTGGCTGTTTCATAATTCCATTCAGCATTATTTGTATAATTCCAATTATCTGTTTTAGGTGTTGTTATTTTATCAATCTGAGTAAGTTTTGATTTTGGAATTTGGTGTAGTGCATTTAAAAAATGGGCAACATCATTAGCAAGACTATCTTTTTGATGTTCTGATAAAGATACTTTTTTATCAAAAACCTTTCCTCTAAGCATTTTGTGATAAGCAAAGTTATTAGCAAATTTAACATCAGTGATTTTGCTTCTATATTTATTCGGTAAATGTTCGTGCAACAATTTAGATATGAGAGCTTCTCTTTTTTGATTTTCAAGAACATCATTATTTGTGGGAAAACGAATTATATATTTTTCAATCCAAACGGCAACAGATTTTGAACCACCAGTCAAAATCTCAAAATTACTGATATCAGATGCAACAAAAGGAAGTTTTGTTGATTCCAAAACTTTTAATATATAGCTTTTATCTTTAGCTTGCTCTTTATTTATAAAACTAATCATGGCTACTATCATATCCAATAAAAGTTAATTTTATATACTTATCTTAAAAACTTCAATATTTCTTGAAAACTCAACCTAATCATCAACTACCATTTTTTTTGCATAATTAATTTGTGCGTAATTTATTCTTTTTATTTGCTGGTTTTTTGAAGTGAGACTAAACTCAGGGTTGTTAAATAAGTCTATGTTAAAAACAAAAACATAAAGGATAATATACATGAAAAAATTAGCAATTCTTGCTGTTCTTCTTTGCCTCACAGCTTGTACAGGAACACGTGGAACAATCGGAAGTCAAAAAGTTTGTACAAACGACTATTTGTTCGGTGTACTCTCAATCACTGAATTGTTTTCACCTTGCGGTAAATAATTCTTTGCTTCTTTTGAAAGCCGGCTTATAATCTAAGTCGGCTTTTTTGTATGAGAATTTAAGATGATAGATAACTTTTTCGAGTTTTTATATGACCGTCAAAATGTTTGGCACAAGAGGAGTGTTCTAAAAGAAAGTGCTCCGTGGAGTGATGACGAAATTTTGCAAAATTTTAGATTCTGTAACGTTTATCGTGAACTTGATGGCGGAACGATTGCACTCACAAAATATTTAGAAACAAACCTTTCTTCTGAACAGAAATTATTTAATATTATTGCTTATCGCTTTTTTAATCGCCGAGACACGATTGAGAACTTATTTGGGGGCTTGCTTAATCCTGACGAGTTTGATTGGAAAGCTTATGAGAAGAGATTCGATGAGATTAAGCAAAGGGAAAGCATCTTTTCTAATGCTTATCTGATAACGGCTCACGCTTATAAGCCGACATATCGTCCGCAAGATAAACATGTACAAATTCTTTTGATGCTCGACGAGTTAAGAAAAAAACTTTCGGAAATTATCGAAAAGTTAAGAAAAAACAAGCCACAGAAAGGGCTGGAAATTATCCAAAATGCCGTGCCTATGGCAGGACCTTTCTTGTCGGGGCAAATTCTTCTTGATGTAACTTATGCCAAGGGAATTGTTGATTACACAGCGAACGACTTTCTAATTGTTGGTCCTGGGGCTTTGTGGGGCTTGAATATTATTTTTAATAAAAAGCTAAAACCACAAGAAGCAGATGAGAAGTGCAGATATTTACACAGCATTCAGAAACAAAAATTTACTGAACTTTTGCACAAAACAGGCAAGAATTGGCTTGAAATTAATTGGAAAAGAGGTGATTATCCAAATTATCCTTATCTGGCGTTGCATGATGTGCAAAATGCGCTTTGTGAGTTCAGAAAATATTGGCGACTGAAGAATGGTGAAAAGGCAAAAAAGAGATATTATAAAGGTTAATGATGAAACCAATTTTTGTACATGTTCATATATATTATCCCGAAATGTGGAGCGAATTGAAAGACTATCTTAAAAATTTGGAGGGATATTCTTACGATTTATATGTAACTTGTGTTGAAAATCATCATGAAATGATAGAGGATGTTAAGGCATTCAAACCAGATGCAAAAATTGAAATTGTTGAAAATAAAGGGTTTGATGTTGGACCTTTTATTCATGTCCTCAACCAGATTAAGTTAGATGACTACTCATACCTCATAAAACTTCACACAAAAAGGGATATGAAAGAAGGTGTTATCTTAGGGCAACATGAAATGTCTGGGGAAAGATGGAGAAAATATCTTCTTTCATTTTTGGAAAAACAGAATTTTGAAAAATGTTTATCTGCCTTTGAGAAAGACAAGCAACTTGGTATGTGTGGAAGCTTTAGATTAATTCAGAAAAAGAGCAGGGTTGAGAAAGAGAATTTTGCTTCTTTTAGAAATTATGTTGAAATGTTTAATCTCAAGACAAAGGAAATGCGTTATGTTGCGGGAACAATGTTTATTGTGAGAGCTAGTTTGTTTCAAAAGATTAAAGATGTGAACTTAGAAATGAACGATTTTGAAACAACGGTAAGAAGCAATAAATTGAGCTTGGCTCATGCTTTGGAAAGAATTTTATGCCTTACGGTGATTGAACAAGGATATAAACTTGAAGACGTTTATACGCCTAAATGGAAACAATTTATAGTGAATATTTTTTCACCAATCAAATTGTTTGTGTATAGAAAAAAAGTAGATTCAAAAGGAAAAGTAATTTTAAAAATCCTTAAAATTCCTTTTAGACTACAGGGGATTAAAAGCAAATGAATTTTTTAAAGAGAATTTATAGCTCCGAAACAAAAGTAAACAAAAAAATAATTCATTTCCTTTTTTTTAGGATTAAGCTGAAAAAAAAGAGAAACTTGAGAGATCTATATCGTCCACCACTTGAAAAGCTTGGAAAGTTTTACTATTCCGCTCCTGATATTTTTATTCGTTCTCCAGAAACAGAAATTGGAAACTTTTGTTCACTCGGAATGAGGGTTATTCTAGGGCATGGAGAACATCCTTTAAGTTTTTTATCAACATCTCCTTATTTTTATTCAAATAAATTAAGATATAAAAAAACAGAGAATGCTATATATGATGAATTTGAAGCAAGTGAACCAATAAAAATAGGTAATGATGTTTGGGTTGGAGATGATGTCTATATAAAAAGTGGGATAAAAGTAGGTGACGGTGCAGTAATAGGGACAAAATCTTTGGTCACGAAAGATGTTCCTCCTTATGCGATAGTTGTTGGGTGTCCTGCGAGAGTTTTGAAATTTCGATTTGATGAGAACACGATTGAAAAACTTTTAAAGTTAAAATGGTGGGATTTAGAGGATGAAATTATTAAATCATTGCCATATGATGATGTGCAATTAACAATTAAAAAATTGGAAGAACTAAGAACAAATAAAGGTGGAACTAAATGACAATACTCATAACAGGTGCTGCTGGTTTTATTGGCTCTAATTTGGCAGATGAATTGCTGAAGCAGGGGAATAAAGTTGTGGTGGTTGATAATTTTAATGATTATTATGATGTCAAAATCAAAGAAGAGAATGTTGCCCATAATTTGCACAATCCAAATTATAAGCTCTATCGCTTAGATATTTGCGATAAGCAAAGCTTGCGTCACGTTTTTGAGGAAAACGAGATTTCTGCAGTTGTTCACCTTGCTGCTCGTGCAGGGGTTCGCCCTTCCATTGAAAAGCCTGAATCATATGTTGAAACGAATGTTTTGGGATCAGTTGTCTTAATGGAGTTGATGAAAGACTTTAATGTGAAGAAATTAGTTTTTGCTTCTTCAAGTTCAGTTTACGGTAATTGCAAAGAAAGTTTGTTTTCTGAAGATTTAAAAGTCACCGAGCCAATTTCTCCTTACGCAGCAGCAAAATCTGCCGCAGAACAATTTGTTTACACCTATCATAAACTTTACGGACTTTCTGCGGTTTGTCTTCGTTTCTTTACGGTTTATGGTCCAAGACAAAGACCAGACTTAGCCATCCGTAAATTTGTTGAAAAAATTGAAAATAATCAACCAATTCAAATGTATGGAAATGGTGGCACAATGAGAGATTACACTTATGTTGATGACATTGTTACTGGGGTTATTTCTGCCATTCACTATGACAAAACACCATATGAAATTATCAACATTGGTGGTGGAGAACCAATCACTTTGAAAAGAATGATTGAAACCATTGAAGATGTGTTGGCGAAAAGAGCTAAGATTGAGGTTTTGCCAATGCAAATGGGTGATGTGGAAAAAACAATTTGCGATTGGTCTAAAGCAAACAGTTTATTGGGATACAACCCAAGCACAACTTTCAAGGAAGGCATTGAAAAATTTGTCGCTTGGAAAAATGCTCAAGCCAAAAAGTTCGCTGCTTAAAATTTAAAATAAAAATGAACTTTATCTTTATCTCTTTCGTTATACTCTTATGTAAGGAGAAAAAATATGGATAATCTTTCAAAAATACTTAAAGAAGCTAAGCCGATATATTTCGCTCGCAAAAGACGAAACAATCGGATTAAAGCCTCGCTTTCGGTTTTCCTTTGTGTTGGAATGCTGAGCCTTTTCTATCCACAAAGCAAAAATGCCACAAGTTTTGAATATTCTCTTTATTCAACTTCTTTTGATGAACAAGTTTATTTAACTGAAACAGGTTCGGTCATTGAAGATATGGGGCTTCCTATTGACGATTTTGGTCTGTTGATGGTGTAAGCAGATGAAAAAACTGATTGAAGAAAATAAGAAGCTTGTCAAATCAATCATCAGAAAATTGACAGGGTCTTATAATGAAGATGTTGAACAAGAGGTTTACATCAAGGCTTGGCGAAACTTGGATTCATATAAGGAAGAGGGAAAATTTAGCCACTGGATTTCAGTCATTACCTCAAACGTGTGTCGAGACTATTTCCGTTCAAGAAGTTTCAAAGAAAATGCCGTGCAAGTGAGTGATGAAGACATTTTGGAAAATATTTCGACCAAGGCAAAACAGGAAGAAGAACTTGAAGCGAAACAAAGACAGAAAATTATTCTGAAAGCGGTGGATAGTTTGCCGTTAAAAATGAGAAAGATAGTTTATCTGTTTGAGTTTGAAGAATTGAGTTATGAAGAAATATCTAAAAAAACAGGGCTACCTATTGGAACAATTAAATCCAGACTTTTTAATGCCCGAAAAATTTTAAGTGAAAAATTACAGTTTTTAAAAGGAGAAGAATAATGAAAAAAATATTGTTAGCATCTGTTTGTGCAACAGGGATTTTATTTGGGTTGGGTTCTGTGCAAGCCGCAGAAGATAATCATCCATATAATCCGCCAAAAATTGAGAAACCAGAATTTGGAGAGCCTCATCAATTTGGAGATAGCGTTGAAAAAAGTCAAGCGAGATTAGATGAAATGGATAAGGAGTTTGGTCGTGACAGAAGAGGTCCTAAGCCAACCCCTGAAATGCGTGAAAAAATGGAAAAGAAAATGGCAGCAGAATTGGGATTGACAGAAGAACAACAAACCAAAGCCAAGGAAATTCGTGAGGAAGGACGTAAAAAGGTTGAGCCTTTGATGAAGGAAATGCAAGAAGTTCGTGAAAAGATGGACGAGTTGAGAAAAGAAAATATGGCAGAATTTGAAGCTATCTTGACACCAGAACAAAAAGCTAAATTAGAAAAAATTAAGGCTGAACATAAAGAGAAGTTCAAAGGCAGAGATTTTCCACGCCATAAAGAAGGTCGAAGAATGAAAAAAGCTGAGCCTAAATAGGTGAGTTAAGCTTAATAACTGTTCCCCACTAAAGAGGGAACAGCGAACAAAAATAAAAGAAGACGAGAATTTTCTCGTCTTCTTTTGATGGCATAGATTCGTTATCATTATCTATTCTTCCCTGTCATTCCCAACTTGATTGGGAATCCACTTTGGATGGGAGCAAGAATAAGATGGATATTCGGGTCAAGCCCGAATATGACAGGGCAAAAAATTGTCATTGCGAGGGTGTGGGCATTAGGTAATAGGTATTTCCGACTTCTCCCTGTCATTGCGAGCGAAGCGTGGCAATCCAATCAAACAATGAATCCTAATGGCAATATCTCTCCGTTCGCTTCGCTTAGTCGAGATGACGGGGCGAGGGGATAGTCGAGATGACAGAGAGAAGGGCGGTCGAGACGCAGAGAGAGGGTTCAGCCGAGGTGACATGAAAAACAAGATGACAAGGGGCAAGAGGATAAGGAAAAAAGCAATCAAGGTGACAAAAATTATTGTCATTTCGAAATTGACATCGTCAATGAGAAATCTTGCCTTATTGTCATAGCATCATCAAGAATACTAGATATTTTCTAATTCATAATTTGCAATTGTACAAAGATATTCATAACCCACAGCCATATAACATTTATTAGATGCTGAGTAATTATAGTCCGTATATAGAACTGGTTTTTTTCCGAGGTGCATAGCATGATTGGTCATATAGTGAACAAGCATTTTGGCATATGACTTTCCTCTTTCTTCAGGTGTTGTAATCACATGACCCGCTCTTACATAATCTTCGGAAACTTTTAATTTTGTAAGAGCCACAATTTTACCCTGTTTATTTCTCCATGCTTTATTTAAGGAGCTAGTGACAAATTCTTGAGCTAAATCAATATATTTTTCTGTTGTTGCATTCTTATCTGTGCCTGTTTCTGTTCCAAACAAAGCAAGGAGCTCTGCAACAAGCAAAACTTCTTCTGTTTTAATATTATCTGGGAAACCAACATATTCAATGTTGTTTAGTTTGCAACATTCATATACCCCAAGCGTTTCAATATCTACAACAGAAAATTTATTTTCAGTTTTAATAAATTCAAAAAAAATAAATTTTGATATAATTTTCAAAGGGTTGTTTTTATAAAATTCTTGTTGAATAAGCTGAGTTAAGCTTTCAAAGTCTGTGAATTGGTCTGCTGTCCAAACAAGGACAGGATGTTCAGAATCGCTATTCACAACAACACAGTTAGAGCCATTTGAAAAGATTTTTGGGCTAGGATATTTATTGATGTCATCAAGAATTGAAATCATCACATTAAAAGCAATTACATCTCTCAAAAACAATTCAGATTTGAAAATAGCGTCATTTCTCCCAATTTTTTTGAACATATAAATATTTCCTTTTATTGTGCTTTGCCTACTTCAATTTTTCTCTTAAATATTTTGCCGTATAGCTTTTTTCACATTTTGCCACTTCTTCTGGTGTGCCTTGTGCGACAATCTCTCCGCCACCGTCGCCACCTTCAGGGCCAATATCAATCAGATAGTCGGCAACTTTAATCACGTCAAGATTATGCTCAATAATCACAACGGAATTTCCTTGGTCGACGAGTTCCTGCAAAACTTTCAGCAAATTATTAATGTCTTCAAAATGAAGTCCCGTCGTTGGCTCATCAAGAATGTAAAGTGTTTTTCCAGTTGCTCTTTTTGAAAGTTCTTTGGAAAGTTTAATTCTTTGGGCTTCACCACCAGAAAGCGTTGTTGCCTGTTGTCCAAGTTTGATATAGCCCAAGCCCACACGTTTAAGAAGCTCCAACTTATTTTTAATGGAAGGAATTGCCTCAAAAAATTTATATGCCTCATCAACAGACATTTCCAAAACGTCGGCAATAGACTTATCTTTATACTTCACTTCCAAAGTTTCACGATTAAAACGTTTGCCTTTGCAGACATCGCATTCAACATAAACGTCGGGCAAAAAGTGCATTTCAATTTTTGTCACGCCGTCGCCTTTGCAAGCTTCACATCTTCCGCCAACGACGTTGAAGGAAAAGCGACCTGCATTATAGCCTCTGGCTTTGGATTCGGGGAGGTTGGCATACCAATCTCGAATGTTGGTGAAAACGCCCGTATAAGTCACAGGATTCGAACGAGGCGTTCTGCCAATTGGCGATTGGTCAATGTCGATGATTTTATCAATATGCTCAGCACCAAGCACTTTGTCATAAATTCCCGCAGGCTCTTTGCTTTTATTGAGTTCCTTATTCAATGCTTTGTAAAGGGTTTCTAAAATCAATGATGATTTGCCACTGCCTGAAACACCCGTCACACAAGTCATCGTGCCAAGTGGAATTTTGACATCAACATTTTTTAAGTTGTTGGTTTTTGCCCCTTTAAGACCAATAAACTTGCCATTTCCTTTACGTCTTTTTTTAGGAACTTCAATTTTCTTTTCGCCTGTAATATATTTTGCTGTCAAACTATTTGGATTCTTCAAAACTTCGTCGGCTGTGCCTTGGGCCATAATCTGCCCGCCGTTGATTCCAGCTCCAGGGCCAATGTCGATGAGAAAATCTGCCGTTTTAATGGCATCTTCATCATGCTCCACCACAATCACCGAATTGCCAATGTCACGAAGTCTGGTCAGTGTTTCCAACAAGCGGTCATTATCTCTTTGATGAAGCCCAATAGACGGTTCATCCAAAACATAAAGCACCCCTGTTAAGCCTGACCCAATTTGAGAAGCAAGTCGAATGCGTTGCGCTTCCCCACCAGAAAGACTGCCTGACTGGCGAGAAAGGGTGAGGTAGCCAAGCCCAACATTTTGCAAAAAAGTGAGTCGTTCAACAATCTCTTTCAAAATTTTAGAAGCAATTTCTAAACGTTTTTGTGAAAGCTCATCAGGAATTTTTCGAAACCATGCAAGGGCTTTAACAATGGACATTTCGCAAACATCCATAATGTCTAATCCGCAAATTTTAACGGCCAAAGCTTCGGGGCGAAGTCTTTTCCCAGAGCAAAATTCACAAGGAGCAGCACTTTGAAATTTGGCATATTCTTCTCGCATCATTGCAGATTCTGTTTCCAAAAATTTGCGTTCAAGGTTATTCACCACGCCTTCAAAAGGTTTATCTGTGACGAATTTCGAATAATACATTGGTACGGAAACATCGCCGGAACCATATAAAATGACATCTTTGGCTTCTTGTGGAAGGTCTTTCCATGGGGTTTTTGTTGAGATATTTAGGAAATCCGCCAAAGAATTGAGTGCCTGCATATAAAAGGAGCTGCCATTTGAGCCCCAAGCTGCAATTGCCCCTTGTGAAATGGTCAAATTTTCATTGGGAACAATTAAATCAGGGTTCATATAAAGCCTTGCACCGATTCCGTCACAGTGTGGACAAGCCCCATGAGGATTATTGAAAGAAAATAAGCGAGGTTCAATTTCTTCAATCGTAAAGCCTGAAACAGGGCAAGCAAATTTTGCGGAAAAAGTTGTTTTTTCAGCAGTTTCCATATTTTCTGCATAGATAATGCCGTCGCTGAGTTTGAGTGCCGTTTCAATGGATTGAGCAAGTCGTTGTTCAATCTCTTCTTTGACAATGATTCGGTCAACCACAACTTCAATGTCGTGTTTTTGATTTTTATTTAGCTCCGGCAATTCTTCGATATCATAAATTTCATTATCAACTTTAAGTCTTTGGAAACCTTGACGACGCAAAGCATCGAATTCTTTTTTAAACTCCCCTTTTTTTCCCCGAGCAATGGGCGCTAGAATCATCAGTTTTGTGCCGTTTCCCATTTCCATAATTTTATCCACCATCTGAGAAACAGTCTGAGATTCGATGGGAAGCCCTGTTGCAGGGGAATAAGGAATGCCAACTCTTGCCCAAAGCAGACGCATATAGTCATAAATTTCGGTCACCGTGCCGACAATGGAACGAGGATTGTGAGAGGTGGTCTTTTGTTCAATTGAAATAGCAGGGGAAAGTCCTTCAATGGAGTCGACATCAGGTTTGCTGGTTAATTCTAAGAATTGGCGGGCATAAGAAGACAAGCTTTCCACATATCTTCTTTGTCCTTCGGCATAAATTGTGTCAAAGGCGAGGGAAGACTTTCCCGAGCCAGAAAGCCCCGTAATCACCACCAGCTTGTTCTTCGGAATGCTGATGTCTATGTTTTTAAGGTTGTGCTGCCTTGCACCTCTGATTTCAATTTTGTCGCTCATTTTAATTCCCTTATCTGAAGACTAGAATATAATGACACTTCTTCAAAAAAGCAATATAAAAAAAGAACAAAATAAAAACAAATGCGTCATTCCATGCTGTGATGATTGAGAATGCTATCTTCATCATCGCACAAATACACCCACTTAGAGATAGATTGTAAGGTCTGATATAAATTTTCAGCAACTAATTCTTTGTTGGGCATTTTTTTGCGGTCGACTTCTTTATAAATGATAGTCACATTGCGAATGATTGCCATCAAAGACTTAATTTGCGGGTCTGAAAGCACGGAAAGATTAAAATTGCCGTGGGTGAATTCAAAAAGTTTTTTGCGTTCAGCATCTAAAAGAGCAATAGCATCTTTGCTTAAGCTTAAATTTTGTGCAACTTCTTCACGATTCGAACTTAAAAGTAAATAGAGTTCTTCTTCGTCAAGCGGAGCATCTCTGCCAAGGAGTTGTTGAAAAATTTTAACTAAATCGGAAATGATATAATTAATTTCAAAAATGAGTCCCTTACTGATGGAGTTGTTAAGATTTTTAGTGCAAATTTCATTAATAAGCTCATAGAAAATGAACATAATTGGAATGCTGAGCAAGGTTGAGGCAATGTTCATCAGAAGCACGCTTAAGTCACTATTATCCAAATAAAGCATAGAAAGATGATAGATAAAAGCGCCTGAAAGAATGGAAATCAGATATGGAAGTAGTCTGAGTAAGAGATTTTTAATTCGATTATGCATATTTTCACCTCAAATAATGAATATTTATATTTAATATAATAATTTTTACTAATTTTTCAGCTTTTTAAGCGAGAATATATCATTGATGTCACAAAATTCTATCGAGGTCAAACTATGGAAAATAAATATTTTAATAAACTTCAAAAATTAGTGCAAAAGGCTTTCTCTTTTTTGAGTGATAAAAAAGAAGACCTATATAAAAATGAGAAGGCTTCTAAGTCATTGGATTCTGCAAAAGTTATTATAGGAATCATCTTAGGTCTAATCATTTTATATGTTGGGGCAATTGCCATTATCTATGCAGTCATTCTCATTGCCGTTGCCGTTGTTATCTTTTTTCTCGTTCCCCCAGGTTTCATGAAAAAGCATGGCTTGACACTGGAACATCTTGAAGAAAAGATTGAGGAAAAGAAAAAGAAAAAATAATTTCATTGAGAAATTAAAAAAGGCAGTCTTAAACACAGACTGCCTTTTTTAAGCGCTTAGAGTTTAACTTTGTCGGAAAGAACTAGGTAAAGAGCTAAAATGTCTAAGATTAATAACACCGCCAGATAGAACTGTTCTTTTGCAGCAAAGACTGGTTCATTATCCCCTGTGGCAATTTGCTCTTTACGTGACCAAACGAAAAGTGGAACGCCAATGGTGAGCAAAATTGGCACCATCAGAACATATTGCATACCTCCCGCATAAAACATAAACAAGCAGAAGACAAATCCAATCACACCGCTTATGGCTGCGGCAATGAAACCCTTCTTGGCATATTGACGATATTCCTCTGTGCGACAAAGTTTATAAAGATAAAGTGTTGTCGTCAGATAGGCGGGAAGCATCACCAAAGAGCAAATGCTGAGCATGGTGTTCCACGCATCATTTGCAAAATAAACCAAGAGCATGGCTGCTTGCATAATGATACTGCTGATGAGCAAGGCAAAATTGGCAGTGCCGTTCTCATTGGTCTTTGCAAAAACTTTAGGGAAAGTTCCGTTTTCAGCGGCAACCATTGGAATTTCTGCACAAAGCAATGTCCAAGCAAGCCAACTAGAAAGCACGGAAAGAATGAGCCCCGTGTTCATCATCCAAGCTCCCCATTTACCGACGACCATTTCCAAAACACCTGCCGTTGAAGGGTTTGAAATGCCTTCAAGGCTGTGTTGAGAAGTGATGCCAAACGGCAAAATGGATAAAAGCATATAAATCACCAATGCAATCACGAAGCCAAGCAAGGTTGCTTTGCCAACATCTTTCGGGCTTTTTGCACGTCCTGAAAGCACAACCGCACCTTCCACACCAATAAAGCACCACAGAGCCACAAGCATCGGCGCTTTAATTTGGGCAGAAACAGAACCAAGATTTTGTGCTGCTAAAGGTGCAGAATTACCCCAAAAATCTGTTGTAAATTGCGTATAGCTAAAGGCAAACCCTAAAATGGCAATAAACAAGAAAATTGGCAACATATTACTCACTGTTCCAATCACATTGATAACGCTAGCTTTTTGCACACCTCTCAAAACAAGAAAGTAATAAATCCAAATGAGCACTGAACCAACAATGATTGAGTTGAGATTATTTCCACCTGTGAAAACCCCTGGGAAGAAATAATTGAAGGCGTCCATTAAGATAACAGCGAAAGCAACATTTCCAAAAACCGTCATCAGCCAATATCCCCAAGCGGCAATGAAGCCAATGAAACGTCCAAACCCCTCACGAGCATACATATAAACACCAGATTTCAAATCGGGACGAATATCTGCTAAAATGCGAAAAGAGTTTGCAATGAAATAGATTCCGAAACCGGCAATGAGCCAAGCAATAATTACAGGTCCTGCCGCTGAAGCTTGAGCAGTGTTTTGCGGAAGGCTATAAACCCCACCTCCAAGCATGGAACTCACCACAACGGTTGCAAGGGCAAAGAAGCCAAGCTTTGTGACTGCTCCAGATTTTTTTGAATTATCAGACATAGATTTTATCTCCTATATGTTTCTTTGTTTCTATTGACGACCTTTTTTGTTGGCAGTTGAAAGTTTGCGTTGACGGAATGGTTTTTCTTTAAAGTTTTTAGTGCCTTTGTCATCTTCAATCAAAGCTCTTAACCAAAATTCGCCATTTTCATCAACATTAACGCCTTGCAGTTCATGTTCAAATCCTGGGAAGTTTTTATCAAATTCTTGCAAAGCTTTCAGATATCCAATAATGCCTTTGTCGCTATTCGGCACTCTTTCCCCTGGCATTAAAACAGGAATCCCTGGAGGATATGGAACGAGCATAGAGGCAGCAATTCGGCCTGCAAAATCTTTGAGTTTGATATGTTCCGCCTTATAACGCAAAACTTGTTGATAAGCTTCCGAAGGGGTGAAAACAGGTTCAGGATCAATGCTCACCGCTTCAGCACTATGTTTCATCAATTGATAATCTGTCATCATTTGGTGCATAGATTGGCAAAGCTCTTTCAAAGTCATCTTGGCATATTTTTCAGAAACACTTGCCAAAGAAGGAATAGCATCAGTTGCTTTCGCATTGCTGTCATAAAGATGCTTAAATTCCAACAGGCTTTCAATGAGTGTTCCCCATTTGCCTTTCGTGACCCCGCAAGAAAATAAGATAAGTAAGGTATAGTCACCTGTGCGAGCAATTTCCGTTCTTCTATCGTCTAAGAATTTTGTAACCACGCAACCAGGGATTCCCACTTTGTCAATTGAACCATCGGCATTCACCCCTGGGCAGGTGAGGGTGACTTTAACAGGGTCAAGCATGGCGTCCATGTCTTCAACATCTTCTTTGGCAAAGCCGTGCCATTTTTCGTTGCTTTTGAGTGTCCAACAGTCTGGGTCTTGCGTAAGAAGTTTCATAGGGGCTTCTTCAAAGCTGAATTTTTTGCCGTCTTTGGCAGATTTCACTTCGGTTGGTTGGAAAACATCAAAGAACCAGTCTTTCGAATTTTCTTCTTTCAGCTTACGCTTCACAGCAACAACCGCCTTACGGAATGCCACGGCTTCTTCAATTGATTCTTGAACCAAAGATTTTCCTGAGTTGCCCTGCATCATATTCACGGCAACATCAATGGAGGCTAAAATTGGATAATATGGCGAAGTTGTGCTGTGCATCATGAATGAGTCGTTGAAATCGTCATAATCCAATGGAGCTCTAGCACTTTTCTTAATGTGAATCATTGATGCCATTGAAAGAGCAGGGAGCATTTTATGTGTTGATTGAACAGCAAACAGGGTTGGCATATTTTTGATTTTATCACTAACCCCCATCGCAAAACGGTCTTTATAAATGGGGTGAAATTTTGCATAAGCATACCATGCCTCGTCAAAGTGAATTCTCGCAACACTGTCTTTTAATTCATCAACCACTTTGGTTGCATTATAGCAAAAGCCGTCATAAGTGCAGTTTGTGACCACAGCATAAGCAGGTGTTTTGCAAACAGCTTCTTTGGAAAGCGCACTTTTTTTGATGAGGGACTCAATGTGAGCCTTTTTCAAACGACGATTCGGAATTGGACCAATTAACCCATAAGCATTTCGGGTTGGTTTGAAATAAACAGGTCTTGCTCCTGAAAGCGTCAAGCCATGATTGAGCGATTTATGACAATTACGGTCAACCACTGCAATTTCATCTTTGGCAACAGCGCCTTGGGTGACAATTCGGTTTGAACCTGAAGAACCAGCGAGGGCGTAAAATGTCCAGTCTGCCCCAAAGAGTTCGGCAGCAATTTCTTCAGATTTTTTTGGAGGGCCTGCATGAATGAGATAATCGCCCATTTCTGCGGTGGCAACGCCAATATCTGCACGAAACATATTCTCGCCGAAGAAGTTGAAAAACTCAACCCCAACAGGGTGTTTGAGATAAGCCATTCCTCCCATATGCCCTGGGCAATCCCAATAATAATCGCCATCTTCAGTGAAGTCTTTAAGCGTTTTGAAATATGGTGGCAGAAGCTGTTTGTTATATTGATAAATCGCTGTGCGAATGCGATTAGCTGTGAAAGTAGGGGTTTCGGAGAAGAGGTAAATATATTCTTTCACTTCTTTAATTAAGTGAAGTGGAAGTTCAGACATAATGTCTCTTTCAGCAATTAAAAAAATAGGCAAAGAATCATTTCGACTGCGAATGGTTGAAATCAGCGACATAACTTCTTTTTCAGTTTGTTTATTATTTACGTCCCAATAAATGCCGATTGCACTATATTTTGGACTTTCATTTAAGGCTGTCAGCCCTTCTTTCAACGACCAAGCAAAACTAATTTCAAAGTTCATTTCAAGCAAAGCACTTTCCAGTTTTTCCAAGGCAGCAAAAGCAGGGTGTTCCTCTTTCCAACTTTCAACATTAGCAATGAATAAAATATTGCGATTAATTTTCATCCTTATTCCTCCAGTTTTGAGCTATTTTATAAGTTATAAATGATGTAATCTCTGATTGTTTAATTTCAATCAATCTCCCAAAACGGCGTTGACAAGAAAGGTGAATTATGGTATTTGAATCGATGGAATTTTTTTTATAAGAAGGGAACGTTAAATGAACAAACTTAAGATTGGTTATGAAGAATTGAAACAGATGTATTTGGACTTTTTTAAAGGTCACGGACACGCGGTTATCAATTCGGCCTCTTTGATTCCTGAAAACGATCCAACTGTTTTGTTCACAACGGCAGGAATGCAGCCGCTTGTGCCATATCTTCTCGGTGCAAAACACCCAGCAGGAGATAAATTGACAGACGTTCAAAAATGCATTCGCACAGGCGATATTGCTGAAGTTGGCGACCGTTCTCACCTCACATTTTTTGAAATGTTGGGAAACTGGTCTTTGGGAAGCTATTTCAAAAAAGAATCAATCAGCATGAGCTATGAGTTTTTGACTCAAGTTTTCAAAATTGACCCTAAAAATTTGGCAGCAACCATTTTTATTGGTGAAGACGGCGTGCCAAAAGATATGGAAACATATGAAACATGGAAATCACTTGGCTTCACAGATGACCAACTCTTTTTCTATGGTAAATCAGAAAACTGGTGGGGACCAGCTGGCTTAACTGGACCTTGCGGACCAGACACCGAAATTTTCATCATTGACCAAAGCAAGCCAAAATGTTCCGATGAATGCGGACCTGCTTGTAATTGTGGCAGATATACTGAAATTTGGAACAATGTGTTTATGGAATATAACAAAAATCCTGACGGCACATTCAGCAAACTTACTCAGAAAAATGTTGATACAGGTATGGGCTTGGAAAGACTCTTCTGCACAATTAATGGCATTAGTGATGTTTACACAACAGAACTTTTCTGGGGCGTGATTGAGCATCTTGAAAAAGTTTCTGGCAAAAAATATGAAGACGATATCATCACTTTCCGTCGTATTGCCGATCATGTGAGAGCTGCAACTTTCATCTTGGGAGATGAAAATGGCATTGCTCCTTCTAACACGGAACAAGGCTATGTTTTAAGAAGACTCATTCGTAGTACGATTAGAAATTTGAAAAAGATTGACATCACAGATTTCATCTTGCCAACTTTGGCTGAAATTGTGATTAATCAATATAAAGCAAGTTACGTTGAATTAGAAAAAAGAAGAGATTTCATCTTAAACGAACTTCAAAAAGAAGAACTTTTGTTTAACCGCACAATTAGTGTTGGCTTAAGAGAAATTAATAAAGTGATTGAAAAGCTCCAAAAAGGTGATGTAATTGATAGCACAACCGCTTTCAAACTTTATGACACATATGGCTTCCCACTCGAATTTACTGAAGAAATTGCTCTTGAACATGGCTTGAAAGTGGATAGCAAAGGCTTTGATGCACTGTTTGCTGAACACCAAGAAAAATCTCGTAAAGGTGCGGAAAAGAAATTTAAAGGTGGCTTGGCGGATAGTTCTGAAGAAACAACAAAGCTTCACACCACAACTCATATTTTGCACAAAGTTTTGCGTGACCTTTTGGGTGACCATGTGGCACAAAAAGGAAGTAATATTACCGCTGAACGTTTGCGTTTCGATTTTTCTTTTGAAAGAAAAGTAACGCCGGAAGAATTGGCAATTGTTGAAGAAAGAGTAAATGAAGTGATTTCTCGTGACTTGCCTGTTTCTATGGAAGAAATGAGCTTTGAAGAAGCACAAAAAGCAGGCGCAATCGGCTTGTTTGCCAATAAATATGACATTGAAAAAGTGAAGGTTTATTCCATTGGCGATTTCTCTATGGAAGTTTGCGGTGGACCACACGTTGAACATACGGCTGAAATTGGCAAGTTCAAAATTCTTAAAGAAGAAAGTAGTTCTGCTGGCGTGAGAAGAATTAAAGCTTCCGTTGGTTAAGAACAATAAGATTAAGAAAAAGCCCTAAACATTGTTTAGGGCTTTTTTGCAATAAGAAACTTATTTTTTAACGTAATGATTAAGCGATTTCACAGGATAAACATTATTTGAGAATTTCTCAGTTGTCACATATCCTGCCTCAGCCATAATTAATGCTGGAATTCGGTTAACAAGGTTTGCACAAGTGAGTTCCACCGTTGCTGGACGGTTCACGTTAATTGTTGTTTCAGGTTCACCGTAAAATGTCCAGTCATTACGGTCAAATTCATCAGGAGCATAAACTTTTCCAACACATTCTGTTTCAAGCGTGATGCCTTCCTTGGTTTCCGTGACCACAACCGCAGACATTCCTGTTGGTTGCCCTGCTTTAATGGTAGCATTAAGGGTTGTGGAATGAAGGTCAGATTTATGCGTTGTCGGCACACATTTTTGCACTTGAGAAATTGGTGTAAGCCCAAGTTTGCTACATAGCCAACCATTTTGATTCCACATATAACTTGGCACATATTCGCCACTTTCGACCAATTTTTTCTGTTCGGCAGAAGAGAGCTTATTATATTTGCCAATTTCATGTTCAAATTCACTTGTTGAAAGCCCAGCTCCATGACCTTGTGCCAAAGCAATGCCATAATCTTCAACATTATAACTACTGCTGCCTTTAATTTTTGTAAGTTTGTGCATTGAGCCAGCAAGTGTTTCAATCAAAACGCCCCAGAACATATCAGGATAACCACTTCCAGAAAGGGTCGCATTATTTTTCTTTGCCAAAGCATCAAGTTCGGAAGTTAGTTTTGGAGAAGAGTTCCAAGGATAAATAGCTTCTTCCGCAGTTGAAATGGCATTCACCCCATTTTTCGCACAGACTTTGAAGGCATCATAAATATCAGTAATCGTACTCATGGTTGCCACCACGCAAACATCAGGTTTGAGGGTTGATAAAACTTTATCCGCATCTTTGGCGTCAGAAATGGTCACGCCTTTTTTCTTTCCGTCAAGCAGTTCGCCGATGTCTTTTCCGATAACTTTAGGATTTAGGTCGAAAGCGGCAACAATTTCAATGCCATTTTCCAACATATAACGCATTAAGTAACGACTCATTTTTCCGCAACCATATTGAGCGGCTCTAATTTTACGATCCATAATGATACCTCCATGATTATTAATTAAAACATCGTTTTCACATAATCTTTTATTCGAATAATTCAACGATGAGGCTAGTATGCCACAGACAAGAAAAGATTTCATTATAAATAAATTTATCGTTGCAGAATATAAAATATCGCTATATAAAAAGGACATATTCTGCGATTATGGCGAAATGGTAGACGCGCTAGTTTCAGGTACTAGTCGGAGCAATCCGATGGGAGTTCAAGTCTCCCTAATCGCACCAAATTTCTTCTTTCCATCTTTAAAAACAAAATCTTTTACTTGTCTAAAGCTCAAAGATATTATCTCTTTTTAAGAGAATATGATAGAGAGTGATATGAAAGAAAATTGTTTCAAAAATATAAAAAATCTAATCTTTGATATGGACGATACCTTATATCCTAAAAACTTGGGAATATGTAAAAATGGTTGGGAAAGACTTTTTGACGTTTTTAGAACAGACAAAAAAGATGAATTTGGAATCTCTCATATTTCGATAGATGATTATAAGACACATGGAGATGAGCTGCTCAGGAGACATAAAAATTTTGATTGGGATTCTTTTATGGCGTATGTTTGTGAAAATGATGTTTCTTCAATTAAAACCAATCATAAATTAAAAGAGTTTTTGACAGTGCTTCCGCACAAAAAAATTATTTATACGGATGCAGATTATCGACACATGAACAAAGTTCTCCAAAGACTTGAAGTTGAAAACTTATTTGATCAAAAATTCACTTGTTTTGATGCGGAATTTCATTTTAAACCAAGTGAAAAATCTTTTAATTCTTTTTTTGAGAAAACAAAAATAAATCCGCTTGAAAGTGCTTTTTTTGAAGATAGTTCTAAAAATTTAGCAGTTGCAAAAAAATATGGGATGATGACCATTCTTATCTCTGAAGAGCAAGGGGATAAAGCATTTTGCGATTTCACTTTTCCGAGCATTGAACAAGCATTAGAGATGTTCAAATAAATAGATTGTTCCCCTTGGTTATATTTGAATATATTGGGGAAACAAACCGGTTAAACCAACGGGGTTAATAGAAAATATTTCTGTTTCGGGATAGTTGCTTTCAGCAAATTTTTTCAGTTGCTGCCATGAATTTAAAACAGATTCAATATTTAATAAGTTCTTCTCGCCATCAAAATAACCATTTATATCACAGTCACATCCAACCAGATAGATAGTTTTTGGATTGCAAAACAAAATAAATTGCATTGCAGTAAAAACAATACTTTTGCACCCGATTAAAGCATGGTTTGTTATATCAAGAGGAAATTGTGCAGAATCAATTGGGTTAAACGATTTCAGTAAATTTTCTGATCTTAGGCAAACATAATATCTTTCTGCCTGATGACGAATGGCAACAGATTCCGGAATCATAATATCAGGGTTTGGTGAAAAGAGTGGAATTCCATAAAATTTTTTAATTTTAGGATTATCAAGCAGTTCAATATAAGTTTTGGTTTGTCCAGAAAAATCATGAACAAAGAAATAGTCAAAGATAATCTTTTCATTTCTAATTGCGCCATTAACGCCAACATAAATCGCATTTTCAATGGGAACAAAACTTTTTAAGCTCACCCCTGGTGCCACGAGAACAACTGTTTTTCCCTGAAAAGCGTTTTTATATTTTCCAAAGGTTTTAGGATGTAGTAATTGTGCTAATTGGTTAGCATAAATCATTTTCAACATATCTTGAAACTGATTTTTCTGAGGTTGTAAAGGCATCTAAAAATTCCCAAAACATATAATTGATTTTCAAAGATTATATGTTTTTCTAAATTCTTGCAACTCCTGTTTTTCGAGCGGCTTTGGCAACGGCGTTTGAAACAGCGTTCTTAATTCTTGGGTCAAAAATTGACGGGATAATATAGTCGGCAGCCAGTTCTTCGCCTGAAACAAGATTAGCAATTGCATAAGCGGCGGCAACTTTCATTTCGTCATTGATGTCACTTGCTCTCACATCTAAAGCCCCTCTAAAAATCCCTGGGAAAGCAAGCACATTATTAATTTGATTCGGAAAATCGCTTCGACCTGTGCCAACAATAATTGCGCCTGCTTCTTTGGCAACATCAGGCATAATTTCAGGGGTCGGATTTGCCATTGCAAAAATGATTGGGTCTTTCGCCATTGATTGAACCATCTCAGAGGTTAAAAGATTCGGTTTAGAAACGCCAATAAACACGTCTGCCTCTTTAATCACATCTTGCAAAGTGCCTTTGTGTTTTTCTTTGTTTGAAATTGTCGCAATTTCTTCTTTTTCAGGATTAAGCTTTTCTCTGCCTTCATAAATTGCGCCTTGACTGTCACACATCACCACATTTTCTAAGCCGTTGGCAATGAGCAACTTGGTAATTGCCACGCCTGCCGCACCAGCCCCACTAAGAACAACTTTAATTTGATGAATGTTTTTTTTTGCAAATTTGAGGGCATTAATCATGGCGGCAAGCGTCACAACCGCCGTACCATGTTGGTCATCATGAAAAATTGGAATAGAACATCTTTCTTTGAGTTTTCTTTCAATTTTAAAACAACGAGGAGCGGAGATGTCTTCTAAATTCACCCCGCCAAAACTTCCCTCAAGCAATGCAATCGTGTTGACAATGTCATCAACTGTTTTAGATTTAATGCAAAGTGGAATAGCATCAATGTCGCCAAAAGATTTGAACAAAATGGCTTTGCCTTCCATCACTGGCATACTTGCTTCAGGTCCAATATCCCCAAGCCCAAGCACAGCTGTTCCATCAGAAACAATCGCCACTGTGTTCCAGCGACCTGTCAAATCATAGCTCAAATCAGGATTCTTCTGAATTTCAAGGCAAGGCTCAGCAACCCCTGGGGTGTAAGCTAAAGAAAGGTCATCTCTTGTTTTAATTTCCATTTTAGGGGTAATAGAGAATTTGCCTCGCCATTTTTTGTGGGCTTCAAGAGCTTTTTTTGCATAATCCATTTTCAATCTCTTTCGTTTGGTTTTGTAGAGAGTATAAACATAAATGATTTTTTTCTTCATTCATAAATAGGACTTGTACACTAAAAAAGCAAGATTTGATAATGATTGTTATTTTATTTTATATTAAAGATAAAATATTTAAAGAAAACACTTGCCTTTTAATAAAAAATATGTACATATATTAAACATATCTTAATTTTATGATACAAGACGATTTTTTTACTAAAGAATATTTTAATATCCTGTTAAAGAATAATCTCCACATCGATAGTTATGATACAGAGAGCCTTGGGGCTCAAATTACCTCAATTGTTTTTTAATAAGGATAAATAAAATGGCAAATGGTACAGTTAAATGGTTCAACCCTACAAAAGGTTTTGGTTTCATCACTCCTGAAAACGGTGGCGCAGATGTGTTCGTTCATATTTCAGCAGTTGAAAAAGCAGGTATGAGATCTTTGAACGAAAATGATAAAATTTCTTACGAATTGGCAACTGAAAAAGGTAAAACTTCAGCTACTAATCTTAAAAAAATCTAATTGATTTAGACGTTTGAAAAATCCCCTGTTGAAAAACCGGGGATTTTTTTTTGTGAAAAATTTTATTTTTTTTCAGATAAAAATAATTGTCAAAATATAAAAAATATGCTACATTGATTCTACTAAAAGTATTTATTATGTCCACAATCAATTAAAATATATAATTATGACAAACTTAAAAAAAGACACATTGAAAGACATTCTCTTAGAATCTTTGATTCTTGCTGTTGTTTGTTTCTTCATCGCAATTGTAATGAATTTTTATAGTTGCGAAGGAGATTACATCAGTTTATTGATGTTGTCTTTGGCGACGTCGTTAGGTATTGGTATTGGAAAGTTCCTCATGGGACTGCTTCTATACAGAAAAATCTTCTTCAAAAAAGAAGAAAAATAAGAGTAAAAATAAAAAAAAGGGTTCAGGCTTTCGTCTTGAACTCTTTTTTTGTTGTCTGAAGAAAAGGCAAAGAATAATTATTTTGCCTTAAGTCCCTTATAGTAAATCGGTAAGAGGAAGAAAAAAGCAATATACATAATCATCAAGGAAGTATATTCCGAGAAAATGTCAGCCATTAGTCCAACGAACAAAGAACATATGCCATAAACAAAACTTCTAAATAGAGAAACCACAGAGCCCATCGTGGCACGTTGCTTGTCTGTGAATTCTTTTTGCATAAGTGTGTTTTGTGCAGGTTCAGCAATGCAATAAGTCAAATTGTCAAAAGCCTTAATAAAAGGAGAAACGACTGAGTTTGTTAAAACTGAGACAATGTTTATCACATAATTTAATCCAATAAATCCTAACACAGTTTTTGTATAACCAAAACTGATTGAGATTCTGTGAGATAAAAAATTTCCTAATGCACCTAAGAAAGAAGCAAAAGTTCTCAAAGCACCAAGAACCCAAGTCGGCACAAAGCGATTGAAAAATACATTTACGAAATCATAGGCGGCCATACCAATTCCATAATCCAAACCAGTTGCAAGTGTGAGATAACGCAGGCGTTTATTTTTCCAAACATTTTTGATAGATTTTCCAAAATGTGCAAAAGGATTGTCGCTAATTTCTCCAGTATGAATTTTTGGTTCATTTAAGCGTAGAGAGATAACAATCATCAAAAGACTCACAAGGATAACAACATAGAAAGTTTCTTGAATACTAAATAGCCAAACAATTCCTGCACCAACAAGGGCGGAAATGCCAAAGGCTAAACTTTTAAATCCACGATTTTTTCCTAAAACTTTATGATATTTTTTCTCTTTCCCATTTTCTTTGAGGGTGTCATAAATCAGAGCTTCATTATTCCCACTCATCAACGCATTATAGATGCCATAAAAAATGCTAGCGAGAACTAAAAGTCCATAATTATTTGCAGTGGCATAAAGGCAAGCGGCAATAAGTTATGTCTTGCTCACTTTTTTCACTTATTTTGGATTTGCTGTTTCTAGGCGTTGCAATGAATTTTTTGTTCTTTCCGAGATTAGCTGGCGCTCAATCTCGCTTGCCAGACTAAAAGCAAAAGCCAGCACCTTGCTTTGTATATCTGCGCCTAAACGGTAATTTTCTTTCAATGTCCAGATTTGACAGTCTTTTTCTAAACAATTTTGTAAGATTCCCATCACTTCAAGCAGATTGCGCCCCAATCGGGATAATTCTGTTGCTATTAAAATATCGCCTTTTTTGAGCTTTTTAAGCAATTTTCCAAGCTTCCGTTCCGTTAGCGGTTTACGTGAAGAAATGGTTTCCTCAATCCATTTGTCAATCTGAATATTGTATTTCCGGCTGTAACTTAAAATCTCATGTTTTTGATTTTCAACATTTTGGTGGTCGGTGCTGACCCTGATATATGCGTAGTACATAAAAAAATCCTTATAATCATTAATCCTGATTATAAGAACTATCAAAAATCCTGTAAAAACAGTTGCAACAAATAAACGATATACAAAAACCACCGTCTATCTGATAGAAAAGGTGGTTAATTCATAAAAAAGGCTTGCAACTATTAGATTTGTTTGTTTATAATGCGGTTCAAGATAAGAATATCGGCACAGTTTTTTTGCCAATTTTACTATGACAAATAGACGGTGGTATACGAATATTTTGCGTGCTATTGAGAGGGAAATATTGTGATTATTGGGTACTTAGATAATAGTCATAAAAACATAAGCATAGAGTCTCAGCGAGATATTATAAATCAATATGCTCGAGATAATGCTTGCCCTATAGATATATTTTTGACTGAACCTGATATAAAAAACATTAAAAATAATATCAATTCCAAAGAACACACTATAATTGTTGCCAATATCGCCTGCCTGGGAAACAAATTAGCAATAATTACTGAAAATATAGAGTCCATGGTTTTTGATGGGTTTACCTTAGTAACCATCAAAGAAAATCTTAAATTTGAACCTTCAGAAGAAACCGAGTAGCTTATCAAAGGGATTAAACTCTCTATAGATATCAGAAATTCTATGGTTTCAGTTATTACCAGAAAAGCCTTAGATGATAAAAGAGCTCAAGGTTTTAAACTTGGCCGTGATTTTGGCTTTAGGAACAAAAGGTATTGTTGGAATGGTAAAGAAGAGGAAATCAAAAATAAACTTCTATCGGGGATGTCTCGGTTAGCCTTTTTAAAACGTAACTTCATTCCGAACATTTTGAAACAACAATTAGGCAGATGCAATCGCTCTGATGCCACAAACAAACCTTTGATGTTTGCTGAATTTACTAAGGAATTAGTGGATTTGAATAACAAAGGTTTGATTTCTTGGCGAGGTCATAAACTGACAAGATATTGGATTTATAAGAAACTGATTAAAGGAGGAAAGCAATGATGCAAATATATTCTTGCTTTCATAAGCCTTATCAACAAATTGATAGTGAAATAATAGTTCCTATTCATGTCGGAAAAGCTTTATCAAGCCAGGATTTAGGTTTTGTTTGTGATAATACAGGAGACAATATATCTGAAAAAAATCCTCATTTTTGCGAATTAACCGCAACATATTGGATTTGGAAGAATGTTAAAGCAGATATTGTCGGATTGTTTCATTATCGTCGTTTCTTAAATTTTAGTAATGATGAAACTAAAGTTT
>JAQWBS010000009.1 GCA_028706255.1 Alphaproteobacteria bacterium | reverse complement strand
AAAAGAGCAAAAAAGCTCCCAAAAAAATTAAATATGACTTCTTCATGACACGACTCCTTGTAGTTATAAGAAAAAATCTCCTTATACAACCAATGATAATCGTTTTTTTTTTTTTGCAAGATAAAATGAGTCCCAAATAGATGAAACTTTTATTGCATAATGTGCCATGCTTCGTTTTTGGGTTAGATGCTGGAAATCCTGAATCTTGGGTGAAAGATATTAGTTACATCAAAAAGCTAATTAAATAAAACTTCTGTTTATAGAGTTTTCCACTGAACTTATCTTTAAGGTTGTGTTTGCGGTTTTGCTATATTAAAATAATTCATTATATATCAAATATTTGTAGTTTAAACTGTCATGAGTGAGTCGTTTTATAATCAAGACGAAGAGTTGCTTTTTTCCTTCATCAACAAAAATCAAGTTGAGAGGGAAAGTAAAGCTTTAGGTTATAATAATTATCAAATTAAAAAAAATGCAGATAGAATATATGTTTTGAGTCGTCGTAAATATGCGATTGAATTTTTGCGTCTTTCAGAGGAAAAAATTTCTGAATTTAGCTCTCAAGATATTGTGAACTTGCTTATCGCTCTTACTTCAGCGGGCTATTCAGTTGTGGAAGATGATGATTTAGAATATTGGTTTCAAGTTTTAGAAAACGAAGTCACGCACCGCATTTCAAATTATATTTTGCTTACTGATTTTGAAGAAAGTTCTGACGCAAAGATGCTTAAGACAAATTCTAAGAAGAAATATATAAAAAAGACAATTGAATTTTCGAATGATGAGGTTAAATGCCTATTGGAAATGCTGATTTCAATGAAACACATTTTGCAACATAAAGAATTTTCAGATGAATCACATAAAGAAAAAAGGCGAACAGAAGAAAAATTTAAATATGCCGAGATGGTTGAGAAAATTTTAAAAAAAGAATTGCAGATGAGGAAAGAGGAAGCGACTAGGAAAAAAACATTGAAAGAGCAAGAATTTGAAAAAAAGAAAATCGTTAAGTTAAAAGGAAAAACGAAATAGCTTCATAAAAAAGCCCCTTCAAAAGAAGGGGCTTTTTTATGAATGAAAACAATTAGTTATAGTAGTACCCCATGTAACGATCAAGATACCAGATGGATTTCATTATAGCTAGGCATTCTTCCTGAGTACTCTGAACACCACTTCCTGTTCCACCATATTCACGTCCAGGTTCTGTTTTTATTAATGTACCACGATAAAAAGTTCTGGCTTCAGTGTAAAACATATCTCTTCCTGACGTTGGGCTAAGACAGCTTGTCCAACCGCCATATTTTACAGGTTCATAACAGCACGTTTTACTTTCATCATAACCAATCAAATATTCTTCAACAACATAGTCATAGCATTGATAGCAACTTTTTCCACAACTCGTTTGGCTAACATATTTTCCATATTGTCCAGCTATAGGACAAGATAAAACCCCTGAAGGGCAGGTATCAGTACAGCAAGATCTGCAGGAGGTAAATTTTGCTACTCCGTCATTACACTCAGTGCTGTTGCCACCACAATTGCATGTGACATAAGTTGAAGGGCAAGAACAGGTTTTGTAATAAGTCACATTGGACGAGTCTTGACAAGTGTTTCCGCCTAAAATTTTTGGAGAAGAACAATTTGAAGATGTGTAAGGAAATGAAGATGCGCAAGAACATTTTTCATAATGGGTGATATCATTTAAGTCTTTACAAAAACTTCCAGCAGGAACATTATTTCCCTTGCAGTTTTCTGTTGTGTAAGGATATTTTGTGGCATTGCATTCACATTTTTCAAACTGTTCATCATTACAAGAATTTCCTGAGAGTTCCAAAGGTGCAACACAATTTGTAGTGTTATAAGGGAGTTTAGAAGTGTTACAAGCACATATCTTATAATAATCTCCATTTGGACATTTTTCAAAAGCTTCTTCGCCATTTTTACAATCGTCAGCTTTTACTTTATATCCCATCATTTGACAGGGCTTATTACTGATACCAATATTTGTCGTGGCAGGTTTAGTGATGAAATAAACCCCAGCAAAGGCATTGTAAGTTAAAGTTAAGCTTAAACAAAAGAGCAAAAAAGCTCCCAAAAAGGTGAAATATGACTTCTTCATGGCACGACTCCTCATAGTTGTAAGAAAAATACTTCTTATACAACCTATGATAATTGTTTTTTTTTTTGCAAGAAAAAATGAGTCTTAAATTTATGAAGTTTTTGTTGCAAAATCCCCCCCCCAAAAAAAGGAGAGGGGGGATTGTATGTTTTTAAATAAATGTTTTTTTAAGAAGCAAGTTCGGAAAGTTTTACATAATCCGTCTTGCCACTGCCCATAAGTGGAATGGTATCAAGAATTCGAATCGTTTTTGGAATGGAAATTTCACTAATGCCATGTTCTCTGTAATAAGCAATGATTTCAGAGCGTTCAGCCACTTTGTTTGTCGTGAACAAAACAAGCTGCTCGCCTTTCTTATCGTCAGGTACTGAGATAACGGCATTTCCGAAATCTTTCCAAATTTTATTAATTGCTGCTTCAACAGCAGCAAGGCTCACCATTTCTCCTCCAAGTTTAGCAAATCTTTTAGCTCGCCCCACAATGGAGATGAACCCTTCTTCAAGGCTAACGATATCACCTGTGTCATACCATTCATCATTCAAAGGTTGTAACACATTTGGTTTGTCAGCAAGAAGGTAGCCTAACATAATGTTTGGACCTTTTACCAAAAGCTTTTTACCATTCTCAACCCCAGTAATTTTTTCAAGTTTATATTGCATATCAGGTAACATTCTGCCCACTGTTCCTCGGTGGAAGTTCATTGGTGTATTCACAGAAATAACTGGGGCTGTTTCTGTTGCACCATATCCTTCAAAAATACGCACGCCAAAGGTATCATACCATGTTTTAAAGGTTTCATCTTTCACTTTTTCCGCACCCGCAATAGCAAAGCGAATGGAGTGAAAGTCGTATGGGTGAGCCACTTTAGCATAGCCATTTAAGAAAGTGTCTGTGCCGAACATAACGGTTGAGTCTGTGTCATAAATCAGCTCAGGAACAATGCGGTAATGCAACGGGGTTGGATACATAAAGACTTTTAGCCCACTCAATAGAGGAACCAAAAGCCCAGCTGTTAACCCGAAAGAGTGGAAAATTGGCATCGCATTAAAAATGCTATCCAATACGCCCAAAGGCATCACGGAAATGAGTTGGCAACGGTTAGCATTCAGATTAATGTGGCTTAAAACCACGCCTTTTGGCGTTCCTTCAGAGCCAGAAGTAAATAAAACAACCGCTGGGCTATGCGGAGAAACAGCCGTCATATGCTTCAACGGATTTAAGCTTTTGATGAATCCAGAAAGTTTGTCACGCAAAGAGAGGCTGCGTCCAATGTCTTCAAGGTGAATAACCTCAATGCCTTGTGCTTCAATTGCTTCAATTGTTTCACTTAGTTTTGCTTTTTTAATAAACATTTTTGACGTGTAAACGGTTTTGATTTCTGTTGTTTTGCAACAAGTGATGAGATTTTTCAACCCGCTTGAAAAGTTCAACATGCAAGGCACACGACCATAAACTTGCAAACCAAAGAACGTGACCACTGCCGCTGCAGAGTTTGGAAGCAAAAGCCCAACATGTTCACTGCGTTTGGTTTTCAGTTTGAATTGGTCACCGAGAACGAAGATTCCAAGCAAAAGTTTTCTAAACGTTAAAGATTTGCGGGCAGAATCTTCGAGAACGATTTTATTTTTGCCAACTAACTGGCTTGCTTCAACAAGGCTTGTGAAAAGCGTTTTATTATAGTCATAGGTCTTGAACTTCATAAAACACATCATGTCATAAAGCTTTTTTGCTGCTTCAATACGGCGTTTTTTGCCTTTGAGGTCTTCTGGCACATTAAGTTTTTGTGGCGGAAGAACGTTCATCACAATCTTACATTTTGGACGTTTTTTTAATTTATCAGCAAATTTTGCGAAGATTGAATATTGTGACCCTTCAATGCAAATTGGTAAAATGTTTGCATGTGTTTTGTCCGCAATCACGGCTGGCCCTGGGTAAACTTTCATTAAGCTTCCAGTTGTGGTAATTCTACCTTCAGGGAAGATAACAACTTTTTTGCCTCTTTTCACCTCTTCTATAATATGCTTCACACTCATTGGATTTGTTGGGTCAAGGGTGACATAGTTGCAAAGATTGATAAGCGGTTTAATCCACCAAACACGAGCAATATAGGTGTTGATTGCAAAAAAGACATTGTCAGGTAAGTTAACCCAAAGCAAAACGGCATCTAAGAAGGAGGTGTGATTACAAATGACAACAGTTCTGCCACGAATTTTTTTGAGGTTTTCTGCCCCTTTTAGTTCAACTTTATAGAAAAGCCCAACAATTCTTCTTGCCATTGCTTTGGCAAGCGCCATTGGCAAAAGTCCACAGATGTAAAGGGTAACAAACGCATTCGCCACAGCCATTGCCACAAAAACACCAGCGATACCAACCCCAATAGAAAGGAGAATAATGCAACCAATAGAGCCAAGTACCATAAACAGAGAATTGATGATGTTATTGGTGGCAATCACACGAGAACGAATTTTTGAACTTGAAAGGGTTTGTAACAACGCATTTAGGGGAACCATATAAATTCCGCCACAAACTGCCAACATAAAAAGGTCAATGGAAACTCTAATTCCTGTTCCTGAAGAAATGAATTGCATCAAAGTCAGGAGAGGGTGGTCAGGGTTCATGCCTAAACTTGCAAGGGCTAAGTCTGCCATAAATAAGGTCATCAAAATAGCACTAATTGGTACAAATTTAGGCGTGATTTCTCCTTTAAGCAAAGCTTGACAAGCAATTGCACCAACACCAACCCCACAAGAGAAAAGGGTGAGAAGCCAAGTATAGACATTACCATCAGCATTCAGAACTTGGCCAGCATAGCTTGGAATTTGCGAAATAAGTGAAGCTCCAATAAGCCAAAACCAAGAAATTCCTAAGATACATAAGAAAATGTCACGTTTGATTGTGGCAAACTTCATATTTTCCCATGTTGATTTCAAAAAGTTTAGCTGAATTTTAGATTCTGGGTCAACAGCTTCAACTTTTGGAATGAAAAGGCTTACGGTGAAGCCAATGAGTGCAACCGACATAATCCAAATGGCTGTTGCTAAAAGACCAGAACTTTCGCCAGACATAATCACTCCACCGATGATGATGCCCTGTAAAATGGCTAAATATGTTCCAGCTTCAAACAGTGCGTTCCCTGCAATCAGTTCGTCTTTTTTCAAAATATCAGGCAACACACTATATTTTGCAGGTCCGAAGAAAGCCGATTGCATGCCCATAAGCATCAAAACAAAGAGCAAAATATAAGGATTATGCAGATAAAACCCAACAATCGCACAACTGGCAATCACCACTTCAATGAATTTAGTAATCTTAAAAATGACGTCTTTACGGAATTTATCTGCCATTTCCCCAGCAATGGCTGAAAAGAGGAAAAAAGGCAACATAAATAGCCCAACCGCCATGGTCACAATGATTTGTTTGTTGCCTTCGGTAATTGTATAAATTTTATAAGTGACGAAGCCAGACATTGCCGCACGAAACAAATTGTCGTTGAAAGCGCCAAGAAATTGAGTGATAAATACGGAAAGAAAAGCACGTTGTTTGAGAATTGATAAGATTTTGTTCATAGTAAACCCTCTGTAAGATATATTCATGGAAGATATAAAAGAAAGATTGACCTGTCAATTATTCTTCGTTAAATTACCTTTTAATGTGTGTAATTTCTCGTGAGAAAACAATGAATAATAGTGATGAAAGACTGATGAAAATTGAAATGGCTTTGGCAAATTGTGAAAAAACAATTGAAGAGCTTAATCAGGTCGTGATTGAACAAAGCAAAATAATTGACGCTTTACTCAAGCAAGGTTTATATGTTGCCAGTGTGCTTTCTGACAATGATTTAAAACCTCAAAATGAAGAAACACCTCCACCTCATTATTAAGACAAACAAAAAGAGAGATAACTCAAAAAAACGCTTGTATAATCAAAGAATATTCTCTATTCTTAGGGAAAATAAATTCAGCATTTAAGGGGAATAAATTATGACAGCACCATTGATGCCAAAAGCAACAGCGGTTTGGTTGGTTGAAAACACAACATTGACTTTTAGACAAATTTCAGTTTTCTGTGAAATTCACGAACTTGAAATTCAGGCAATTGCCGATGGTGATGTGGCTTATAATATTGTTGGAATTAGTCCAATAGCAAATGGTCAATTGAGTGAAGAAGAAATCAAGAGATGCGAAGCAAACTATCGTGAGGATTTGCAAGCAAGCATTTTGGAAAGAAATGTTAAGGCGAAAAATGCAAAAAGCAAAAAAGTTCTTTCTCCATCACAAAGAGCAGACAAGCCTGCAGCCATCTTGTGGGTGATTAAGAATTATCCGCAAATTATTGATTCCCAAATTTGCAAGCTCATTGGGACAACAAAACCAACAATTGAAACAATCCGTAATGGCACACACCGTGATGCAAGTTCTTTACGTCCGAAAAATCCAGTTGCAGTTGGACTTTGCAATGAAAAAGACTTGGAAAATGCTTTGAACATTTCAAAAGCATATAATGAACCAAAAGCTAAAAAAGCAAAAAAGACAAAGAAAGTGACAGTAAAAAAAGTTGCTGTTAAAAAGGTTGCAAAAAAAGCTGAGCCTAAAGTGAAAAAAGAAGCTAAAGCGAAGAAAGAAACCAAGGTCAAAAAAGAGACTAAAGTCAAAAAGGAAGCTAAGGCGAAAAAAGAGACTAAAGCTAAGAAAACAACAAAGAAATAAAAAATAAAGCCCGTGAAAACGGGCTTTATTTTTTTTGTGATACTTTTCCTAAATTGTCTTAGCATAAAGATTGCAATCGTGAAATTCACCATAAGTGTTTAATGCTTTTTTCAAACAACCTTCAAAAACATAACCATTCCTCTTGCAGACTCTATTGGAAGGTAAATTAGCAACATCACAACGAATGTAGATGCGAACCAATCCTTTTTCAAATGCCATTTTTTCAATTTTTTGGAGTAGACGGCTGATGTGTCCTTTTCCATTTTCTTCAGGAGCAAGCCAATATCCAAACTCACCATTTCGGTCGAAAGAATTAATCTCATGCAAATCAATTGAGCCAATGAGTTTGTTGTCTTTGTTAAAGATGGCATAAGCGTAATTCTCTCCATTGTTCCATGAGGCAATGAACATATTTGTTGCATTTTTAACATCATCAATAGATTTTGTCTTGTCCACCCAGAATAAAAATTCTCGCAAGAAGACACGGTTTTTATCGATTGCTTCAAGCATTTCCGTATTATGCTCGTGTTTTCTTCTTACGGCATAGCAAGTTTCTGTCTCAATATATTCAGGCAACTCGAGCTTATTTAGCATTTGCATAAGACTTCCCCTTGACGTAAAAATATGTCTGAGCATTTGTTTTGGTGTTATATTTGTTTTGCCAAACGATGGACTGGCTTTCTTTGTCCCAACTTCCGCCAATCATGGTTTGTGAAAGTTTTTGCATCTTTTGGAATAAAATTTCAGGGTGATGTAAGATTTTATCATCAATTTTCAAATGATAGTCACCTTTTGCCGATTCTTTTGCATCTTGCTTTTTCTGAAGATCTTTTTTCAAATAAATAACCATTGCATCATCTTCAGGGTCATGCGCAACTTTTGAAATGTGCATACCATGTTTCATGGCATTAATCCAGCTTGCAGGATTGTCGACAGCAATTTGAATGAGGGCAACTTTTCTTTGCTTCACAGAATCAAGTGTTTCAAACGTTTCCAACATTTTTTTCATCAAGCCATGTTTTCTGTAATGCGGATTAACTAAAATTGATTTATAAATGGCAATGTCTTCGTTCTGGTGATTACCTTCATATTCAGGCATTTCTCTTTCTTGGTAGTTTTGCGGTAAGGAGAGAATGCTTTGAGCGACCAACTTATCGTGGTCATAAACTCCGAGGACATAGTTGTTGTCATTTTTCAATGTTTTCATAAAATCTTGTTCAGATTTTTTAATGATGAAGTGTTGCTCATCAGGGTGCAAGTTTTGAACAATCGTTTCTTGCAAGGCAACAACATCATGAATATTTTCTGGTTTAAGTCTTTTAGCGGTCAACTGTGTCATTTTAATTTCTTTCAAAGGGAGTAAAAAAAGAGGCTTGTGAAATCCAAACCCCTGCAACGATTATTATAAATTATAAAAAGGCATAATCTATCGTCGCAGATTGAATCTACGTGTGCGAAGACCTCGTCCCAATTTTGAAAAAATATTAAAATTTATATTATTCATAAAATACCTCTGACAAGGAGTTTTATATATTTTGTCGAAAATGTCAAATAATATTTCTAGTTTTGCGAAAAAAGATTTTGTAAAGAGGTTCTGTCTGCAGAGTTCATAAAAGAGAGTTCACGCTCAAGTTGTTCATTTTTTGGCAAATTTCCTGTTTCTGACAAAAGCTTGATATCTTCTTGGTAGATGTTAAATCTTTTTTGAAAATCAGCTGGCTCAAGAGAGAGCTTCTCTAAAATCAGCTGGGCATATTTATTATTGGGAAGAATTTGCTTCTTTTCAGTCTTTTTAAGCGCAACAGGTAAAGAAGCAATAGGTGCTACTTCTATTTCTTCTATTGCTGTATCTTCAGGTTCTTCTGCTTCTTCAGGGATTGGAATGGATATAAACTTTTGAGGCTGAAGTTTAGGAATTTGAAACTCAGGAAGTTTTTCAGGTTTGTCCAAGGCAGATTCGGGAATGTAGAAACTAGGTTGGATTTTTTTTCTCACATATGTTCCTTGTGCAAAGCAAAAAGAAGCAACGAGCAAAAAAAACATAAAAACGGTTGTTGTAAAAAAGTTTTTTTTCATTTATCCTATCATTCCTAAAGAGGTCACTTTTTTTAATTATATAAAGTATCATGAAAAAAACAAATTTAATCTTAATCATTTTCACTTTTTTTTGCATAAAAGCTAATTTTGTTTTAGCTGATGAGGAAATTGCTTGTGAGGAAATTATTCCTGAACCTGAGATATTATTTGAAGCCTCTTATGGAAAGCTCAATTATAATCGAGAAAAAAGTCGGGAAGAAATTACGGAAATTGGCAAAGAATTTGGTGTTGTAGAAAAAGGTTTGTTTGCTGCGGGGCTTTCAACCATCAACATCAGTTGGGAAATTTCTATTGACACCATTAATCACATTTCTCAAACAAGCGGAGATGTTTGTGTCATTCCAGTTAAGATAAATATGTTTTTAGGCTATGAAAACCCAACCATTTATATTGATAAGAACTTAAAAGAAGACACTTGCGAATATGATGTCGTTTTAAGACATGAACAGACACATCAGCAAATTAATAAAACAGCATTAGACTATTTTGCTATTCAAATTGAACAAATGCTTCCGCAAGTTGGTAAAGAAGTTTTGCCAAGAAAAGCAGAGAGCTTGACGGAACTTGCTCCTGTTAATGAAGAAATCAGCAAAGAATATATAAGTTTTGTTGAGCCAATGGTTGAAACGTTCAAAGCAAAATTGAAAGAAGAACAAAAGAAACTAGATAGTCTTGAAAACTATCAGCGAGAAGGTGCTTTATGTAAGGAAATTAAGCACGTGGAATCTACAAACGAGAAGTAGTTTAACCCACTCTTTTATTGCATTTGTGGTTTTCGTCAAAGGCTTCAAGAAAAGCAAAAATTCCCTTATAAGCATAATCAATATATTCTTTGTCTTTCGATGAGTTATTGTTGTAAAACAAGCGAACGGTTGTCATCCCTGTCTCTTTAGCAAATTCAAGGTTGGAATAGCTATCATCAACAAAAATACATTCTTCTGGCTTATGATTGATGGCTTTGCATAAATCAAAATAAATATCTGCGTTCTCATTTTTCTTGAAAGAGCCAAAATCTTCAACGGAATAAAACTTTCCCTTAAAAATTTCATAAAGCCCAATTTTCTTCAAGATTTTTTCTGCTAAGCTATGGCTACTATAAGTGAAGATATATTGTTCTGTTGTGAGTTTTTCCAAAAGTTCTGCTAAACCGTCATATGGGATAATTTCTTCATAAGGCACATTGTTATGATAAGCATTGTAAAAATCTTCAATGCTGATGCCATGGTCACGATAAAAGATTTCGCCACCGTCACGATATTTTGCGAAAGATTCTTTAACTTTTTGCAAGGCTGTTTCAAAGTCTAGGTCAAGACCAAGTTCTCCAATAGAAACTTGTGCCATTGTTTCATCTAGTCGGTGACCAAATTCTTCTGTCACTCTGTAAAGCGTATTGTCTAAATCCCAGATGATAACTTTTTTCTCAAACATATAAAAATCCTTACAAAATTTTAGTAATAGCCCAAAGATGAGTTTAGCAAAAAGGCAAAGGGATAGTCAATAGAAATTTGGGTCTATTTTATGCTTAATAGTAGGTTTCAAGCGCATAGATTTCTTTGATTCGCCAAACATTATCTGTTTTATTGGCAACATAAATGATATTTCCATTGCAAAGTCCAAACCAAACGCCGTCGCAGGTGCTTTCTGTTTGAATTTCTATGGTATAGGCATCAATAGGATGAACTTTCAAAACGTTGTAATGAATATAGGTCGGACGTCCTAAGCTCGGGTCTTGCATAAAGATAAAGCGAGGCATAAGCTTTTTATCGCAAAAAGCTTGCTTGGGATTAAGGGTACATTTAACTGCCAAATCAACTGCACAAATAGCAGGATCACTTTCACAGTTTTGAGTTGTATCTTGCTTATTGAAAGCTCTTTTTTCACGATTATAATCAATTTTGGGAACATACTTATTTTCATTGACGTAAACAGGCGCTTGTTTTCCTTCTGTTTGAAGAGCTTGCGCTGAGGAATGTTCTTCTTGAGATTGTTTCTGTTTCAAAGAGATAAAATGATAAGCGCCAAATCCGCTAACAGCAAGGATAAGAAGGATAAAAAGAAATTTTTTCATATTCAGTGTTTCCTAAAATAAATTAAATTAAACATTTTCGCCAGCACAAAAACCGCTAGACCATGCCCATTGCAGATTATATCCACCAAGTTGTCCTGTCACATCTAACACTTCGCCAACAAAAAACAAGCCTTTAACTTTTTTGCTTTCGAAAGTTTGATTATCAATTTCTGTCGTGTCAACCCCGCCACAAGTCACTTCCGCGAGTTTGAATCCTTGTGTGCCAATTGGTATAGTTTTAAAGTTATGAACCATCTCGGCGATTTTTTGAAGGGTTTTATTTGCTGCCTCTGAGATGAAGACATCTTTATCTTCCACTAAAAAGCCGACAAAACTTTCAGGGAAAAATTGGCGAAGAATGTTGCTTAGCTTTTTCTTTTTTGCAACATCTCGTTGTTCCTTAAGAAAGTTGAGAAGGTCAAATTCAGGTAAAAAATTAAGATTGATAGGTTGGTTTTTCTCCCAATAAAGAGAAGATTGCAAAACAGATGGACCTGAAATGCCAAAATGGGTAAACAACACATTGCCGCGAAATGAACGCTCTCCAGTGGAGATAAGACAGTCAAGTGCAATCCCTTTGAGTTTAATTGTTTTCTTCATAAGTTCGTTATCAAGATTAAATGGCACAAGCGCAGGGCGATAAGGGATAATCTTGTGTCCGAAATTTTTTGCTTGAACATAACCAAAATCGCTTGCGCCAATGTTTTGATAAGACATTCCACCACAGGCAATGACTAAGGATTTTGCAGAAAAAATTTCATCGGAGGTGTGAATTTTGAAAGACGTGTCTTGTTTCTCAATTTTTTCAATTGTGCAATTGAAGAAGAATTGTGCCTTTTGAGTTTCTTCCATCAAAACATCAATAATTTCTTGTGAAGATTGGGCAAAGAGTTGTCCTTTTTCTTTTTCAGAAAATTTAATGCCATGTCTTTTCAGAAGCGCCACAATGATTTGCGGTGGAAAAGTCTTCAATGCAAAGGTTGTGAAGTTTTTTATAGCACAAACATAGTTTTCAGGTTTGGCGTTTAGATTAGTGAAATTACACTTTCCGCCTCCTGAAATTTTAACTTTTTTAAGAGGTGAGGCGTTGTGGTCTAAGATTGCAACCTTTTTATGGCGCTTCAAGGCTTGAAGCGCACAGGCAAAGCCGGAAGCTCCAGCACCAATGATGAGAACGTCAAAATTTTTCATATTTCATTTATAGGATTAAAAAAACAAAAAAGGAAGAGAAATTCTCTTCCTTTTGAAATTTTCTGCCTTACAACTTAGAATGAATATTTCACACCCAAGCTATATTCTGCAAAATGGTTCACATGATCAATTTGATCTGTTTGAATTTGACGGAATAAGGCTCTAACAGCAACTTGTTCGTTGATGTCATATTGAATACCTGTACCGAGGCGGAAGCCATATCCATGGTCATGTTCTTTGGAAGTGATATGTGTTTTTGAGGTGAGGGTATAAAAACCAAAACCACCTGTACCAATCAAGCTGAAGTTTGTGTGAAGACCCAAAGTTTCAAGCTTAATAGGGAGATAACCATACAAGTCCAAACCATATGCTTGGAATCTGTTGCTATAACCGCTTTTTTTGTATTTATCTGAATATTGGAAAAATAATTCAGTGCCGAAATATTGGCTATAATCCGTACCAACACTGAGTTTTCCTGAATTGTAATATGGTCTTGCCACGTTTTTGACGGAAGTTGTTGTGTAGGCATAGTCAAAACCTACATAAGGTTTGAAATCATGAATATTAATTTCTTTTGCTTCAGCCGTTGTAGACAAAGCAATTGCTGAAACCGCAACCATCAAAGCACCAATAGTATTCTTCATATTATTACTCCTTAAAAGTTAAAATCCTAAGTTAACAAAAATTAATATAATTGCAATTTTTAGTTTTTAAAGAAAACACATCATAAAAAAATAATTATCGCAAATGGATAAAAGCATAATATTATTGTTTTGATAACGAATTGATGTTATGCTTTTCGGTAGTAAATTTTGAGAAGCATTATAGGACAATCTTATGAAAAATAAATATAAAAATAATAATCAAGGTAGAACGATGCTTGAAACAATTTTGTATCTCTCCCTTATTTCTATGGTATCAATTACACTAATTGGGGCAGTTAATGGTGCAATGGGTAAATATAAGATTAGTAAGTTCGTTCAGCAAATCCACACAGTTAAGAAAAATATCACTGCCAGATATCTTGCCGATGGGAGCTATGCAAAAATTTCTAATGCTAATTTGAAAAAAGATAAGGTTATCCCTTCTGATATGACCACAGATGATGGGTTCGTTCATGCTTTCAGTGGGAAGATGGAAGTTACAGGAACAAGCGCAAGCTATACCATTGCGTTGATGGGGCTAAGTAAAACAGCTTGTTTGGAAATTTCGGTCATTGATTGGCGTGTAGATGACACAACCCCATTGCTTTCTGTTGGAATTGCTTCTTCAAGTGGTGGGGCAACGAAAAAATATGCTTGGGAAAAAAATAAATCAGATAATACCTTGCCTCTCACCCTTACTGAAGCAGCAAAATCTTGCACTGGAACAGCAAACAAAGTTGAGTTGACATTTGAATAGGTGAAAAATGTTTGTAAAAGAAGTCAATAAAGCAAATGAACTTTCAAGTTCGAAAGTTAAGAAAGCAAAAGATGGGGAAAATTTTTCTGCCTATTTGAATAATGTTGGTAAAAATGAACGCGTGAACGTGACTTCTAAAACAAACTTTTCTGTGAATGAAGCTATCTTTGCTGCACAAATGGTTGGGGATGAAGAAGAACAAGAGAAAAAGAAAAAGCTCCTCAAAAGAGCAAATGGGCTATTGGAAAAACTAGAAAGTATCAGAAATGCTTTGTTAGACGGTTATATTTCAATGGATAAACTTGTTGAAATTTCTCGCTTTGTGAAAGAACAAAAAATCACTTCTGAAGATGAAAAATTAAAGATAATTGTTGAAGAAATAGAATTAAGAGTTGAAGTTGAACTGGCGAAGTTAATGAAATAGTGTGATAAGTCATTTTTTTGCTTGCAGTTAAGGCGTTAAATGTTTATTTTTTCATAAATCATTTTATTAACTTAGTATTTTTTTAAGGAGAAAGTCATGAGCGCAATAATTATTCTTCCACCAGATTATATTCCCACGGAAGATGAAGAATATATGAATGACACTCAGTTAGAATATTTTCGTCAGAAATTGGAAAACTGGAAGAAGTCTTTGATTAATCAATCTAAAGACACTTTGGAAGACTTGCGTCAGGGTGGCTTGAATCAACCTGATCCGAATGATAGAGCTTCTGTTGAAACAGATAAATCTTTGGAACTCAGAACCAGAGACAGAGCTAGAAAGCTTATTTCAAAAATTAATTCTGCTTTGAAAAGAATTGAAGATGGTGAATATGGTTTTTGTGAAGACACTGGCGAACCAATTGGCTTAGCACGTCTTGAAGCAAGACCTGTTGCAACCCTTTCTTTGGAAGCACAAGAACGCCATGAAAGAATGGAAAAAACTTATGACGATGAGGTTATGAAAATATAAAAACTATGCCAGTAAAAGACTTCATATTAGCTTCGGGTTCACCACAAAGAAAGCAACTCTTAATTCAAATTGGCTTTCCTCCAAAAAAAATTGAGGGAGCAGATATTGACGAGAGCGAAAAGAAAGGTGAAAAACCAACGGCTTATGTGAAGCGGATGGCAATTGAAAAAGCTGAAAAAGTCTGGCAACAAAATGTTGATGAAGTTGTTTTAGGAAGTGATACGATTGTTGCTGTTGGCAGAAAAATTTTACACAAATCTCAAAACGATGAAGAACAAACGGCTGTGATGAAACTCCTTTCTGGTAAAGCGCATCAGGTTATCACCGCTGTTTGTGTGATTGATAAAAAGGGTAAGAAATCTGTTAAAGTTGTGTCAACCCGCGTGGTAACCAAAACAATTTCAGTTCAAGAAATTGCTGAATATGTTGCCACGAAAGAATGGGTTGGCTGTTGCGGATATAAAATTGAAGGCACGATGGCTGCCTTTGTTAAAAAAATTATTGGGTCGCATTCCTCAATTGTAGGCTTGCCGTTGTTTGAAGCCAGAAATATGTTAATTGGTGTGGGAGTAAAATAAATGATTGATACTTTGGTTTTTGAGAAAAGAGATTCTCTTTCTGCAATTGCTTTGTTAGTTGAAGGCGATTTGCGTGAACTTGAGTTTAATGATAGTAATAAAGTTTCTGAAGGAGATGTTTTTCTTGGAAAAATCACGCACAAATTAGATTTGGCTAATGGAAAGACAGGCTTTTTTGTTGACATTAAAGATGACAAAGATGCTTTCTTAAACTTGGAAGAGCAAGGTGTTGAAGAAAAAAACCTAACCGAAGGTCAAAGTCTTATTGTGCAAGTGCTTCAAGAAGCTCGTGAAGAGAAAGGAGCAAAAGTTGCTCGTGGCATTAAGCTTGCTGGCACGAACTTGGTTTATTGCCCATATTCTATGGGGGTTTTTCTCTCTTCTAAAATCAAAGAGCATGAAAATGCAAATGACTATAAGCAATTTGTTGTTGAAAATACCACAGGTCAAGAAGGCTGGGTTTTAAGAACATCAAGTGTTGAGGTTTCTTTAGAAGTTCTGAAAGAAGAAATGGTTGAACTCAGAAAAGTTTATGAAGAAATCCGCAATAAAGCTAAAAAAGATAAAGCGCCAAGCTTGCTTTATTCTAAGGGAAATGTGCTCTATTCATATATTGAAACTTATAAGAAGAGTTTGAGAAGAATTGTTGTTAATTCTCACAATGTTGAAAAAGAGTTGATTGAGCTTTTTGGCGATAAGTTTGAAATTGAATATCAAGCTGAACCATTTGAAGAATATGGTCTTGAAGAAGCAATTAATGATGCCTTGATGAAAGAAGTGAAGCTCAAAAATGGTGGACGTATCACCATTGAAGAAACGAGAGCTTGTGTGGCGATTGATGTGGATAGTGGGGATGACCGTGGCAATGGCTCAATTGCTCGTTTGAACTCTGAAGCAGCAACAGAAATTGCAAAACAAATTCGCCTTCGCAATCTTTCAGGAAAAATTATCATCGATTTCGCTGGCTCTTCAGACTATAAATATATCAAACCTGTGTTAGATGTTTTGGCAGAAGAAATGCAAAAAGATTCTAATATGGGCTATTTAGTAGGACTAAGTCGTGCTGGAAATGTTGAGATTTTACGCAGTCGCCGACGCCCAAGTTTAAGAGATTTGCTCACAACAGAATGTGAATGTTGTCAGGGAACGGGAAGAGTTTGTGACTAATGAGTAAATGCCCGATTTGTCATAAAGAACAAAAAGACGCAAAATATAAACCTTTTTGTTCCAAAAGATGTGCTGATATCGACTTAGGAAATTGGTTCGGTGAAAAATATACAATTCCTGTGGTCGAGCTTGATGATGTGCAAATTGATGAGATGGAAGAAGCCCTAAATTCGTTCGAAACGGATACTAACGAAAGTTAGGTTTAAATCTATTTTCTTGGAAGTTGAGAACTGCTACAATCTCGCAAAGATTTTAATGTGGAGAGATTGGTTATGGCAAAATTTGATAAGATAAAAAATAGCATTAAGTCAATTGTTGTAAAATTGAAAAGCAAATTCAATAAAGTAAGCTTTAAGAAGGTTTTTACTTCTGGAAAAGATTATGTGAAAGCGAACAAAAAGAAATCAATTGCTTTCTTTGTTTTGTTTGTTGTTTTATTGATGAGTGTTTTGGCTTATCTCTTAAGAGATAAAGGTTATTCTGTTTCTGAAACAGCCGAAAAAACGACCGTTTCAAATATTTATCTTTATAATCCTGATGATTCATATGTCTCAGGAAATCAAATCATTCCAGGCTATGCCAAAATATATTATCCATATCCAGTTGCACATCTTGAAAAGATTTATAAAGTTGTTGAGAGTGGGATTCGTATTCACCCTGACATTAGTGGAACTTGGCGTTGGACAGATAGTCAGAACTTGACCTTTACACCAGCCAAAGACTGGATTCCAAACACAGAATATAAAGTTAAATTAAGTAATGAAATTTTTAGTGATTCTGTTGATGTTGAAAAATCTGCCAGAGAATTTTCAATAAGTTCTCCAACTTTTTCAGGCAGAACAGTAAGCTCTGAGTTTTATGAAGATCCAAGAGATATTAAGGTTAAGCAAGTGGTTGCAAGCTTCAAGTTCAATTACCCAATTGCCACTGACAACTTGGATAAAGTAATCAAAATCAAAACTTATGGCGGAGATAATTATGAATTTACTTATAAGTTAAAAGAAAAAGACACAGTTTTACATGTACTTTCTGCCCCAGTTAAAATTAAGCAAGAAGAAGATTTTGCTGAAATCCAAATTTCAGGCATTAAAAATGCTTATAATCAAGAAAAACTTAAAAGTGATTTGAAAACAAAAGTCAAAATTCCAAGTTCAAAAACTTTTTTCAAACTCAATTCTTTTAATAGCCAAATCATTAGAAATGAGTTGAAAAACAATGAACCTGAACAAGTGATGTTTGTTAATTTTTCAACCGCAGTTGAGGCAAAAGAACTTGCTGAATATGTTGAGTTTTACACTTATGACACAGGTTGCTACAATATTTCTTCTAAGCTTTCTAAAGTCACTTATCCAACAGAAATTAAAAATGTTAAGAAGCTTGAAGTGGAAGCGCTTTCAACAGATTCTTCAAAAACACATATGTTCAAATATGATATTGTCAAAAGAAATGCTTGTGTCATCACTCGCATTAAAAAAGGATTGTCTTCTGTTGATGGGTTTTTGTTCTCAGATGATGAAATAAAATATACTTCTTCATCAAATTATCCAATGTCTGCGAACATTGCTTTCCAAGGCTCAATTCTTTCTCTTAAAGGTGATAAGACTCTCACCCTTTCATCACAAGGCGTTGATAACATTAAAGTTGAAGTGGCAAGAATTGCAAGCAATGATTTAAACCATCTCATCAGTCAAACTTCTGGTGATTTCACAAATCCATATTTCAGAAATTATAGTTTCACAGAAGATAATATCTCTGAAATTTTCAGAAAAGAATTGCCAATTAATATGAAGCACCCTGCAAAAACGAATTATGCTTCCGTTAATTTGAATGAATATTTCAAAAGCAAAAAAGGCACGTTCCTTGTTACTGTTAAAGGAAAACATCAAAGTTCTTGGACTTCTGAAGAAAAAAGATTGGTTGTGATTACAGATTTAGCTTTGATGGTCAAAGATAATTTAGACAAGACACATGATGTGTTCGTTTCAAGTTTTGCTGAAGGCAGGCCAATTGAAGGGGCAAAAGTTGAGCTCTTAGGCTTAAATGGCGTTCCTGTGTTAACCGCTTATACAAGTGCGTCTGGCATGGCAAAAATTCATGACTATTCAGATTTTAGAGATGAAAAAAGACCAACGGTTTATGTTGTGAGCCAAGGCGGGGACTTATCCTTTATGCCTGTTGACCGCAGCGACCGTAAATTAGACTTGTCAAAATTTGATATTGGTGGTGTTTATGACAGCACTTCTTCAAATGAAATGAAGGCTTATGGCTTTAGCGATAGAGGCATTTATCGTCCAAATGAAAAAGCTTCTTTTGGCGTGATGTTGCGCAATAAAGATTTGGTCGCGCCAACGAAATACCCATTGAAATTAACTGTTGTTAATCCTTCTGGGGAAGTTGTTGCCACCAAGGCAGTCGTTGTGAATGAATTTGGTATGTTAGATTATCAATATAATGTGCCAGCCTCTGCAAGAATTGGTGATTATAGTCTAAACATTTATGATGTGAGCGGAAGATATGAAAAATATCTGAATTCTGTTGCGTTTCGTGTGGAAGAGTTTATGCCTGATACCATGAAAATCAAACTCACGTTGCAAGATGTTCAAAAAAAAGGTTGGTATATTGAATCGAAAATTAAAGGCAAAACTTTACTGCAAAATTTATATGGCAATCCTGCAATTGGACACCGTGTGAAGGCAACATTCACGTTGCAACCAACAGGTTTTTCATTTGCAGAATATAAAGGTTATAATTTCCAAGATCCATTAAAAACGGGAACGAGCAGAAGTTATTATGAAACCTTGGAAGAAGAGACCACAAGCAAAAAGGGTGAAGCTGATTTTGAAGTTGATTTGAATGCCTTTTCACGAGGCACATATCAGTTTGCTTTGAACGTTGAAGGGTTTGAACTTGAAGGTGGACGTAGTGTCTTCACAAGTCAAAAAGCACTTGTTTCTCCAGCAAAATATTTGGTGGGTTACAAAGCTGATGGTGGCTTAAGAAATATTGCTAAAAACACAGAAAGAAACATCAACTTCCTTGCAATTGATAACACTCTTAATAAAATTGCTAAAGAAAATCTCACCTTGAAAGTGGTGCAAATTAAATATGTGCCAAGCTTGGTTGAGATGGAAAATGGCACGTTCAAATATATGCAAATTGCCAAAGAAGAAACCTTGTCTGAAAACAAAGTTTCCATTCCAGCAACAGGCAATAAATATGAAGTTAACACCGAAACTTCTGGTCAGTTTTATCTCCTTCTTGAAGATGAAGCAGGCGAAGTTGTTTCAAAAGTTTCTTATGATATTGCTGGCGGAGAAAACACAAACTTCATGTTAGACCGTGATGCAGCTTTGAAAGTGACACTTAATAAAAAACAATATAATAATGGTGAGATGATTTCGATGAAAATTATTTCTCCATATGAAGGCTATGGCTTGATTACAATTGAACGTGACAGCGTTTATGCCTACAAATGGTTTAAGACTTCAAGCAAAGTTACAACAGAAGACATTCGTTTGCCGAACACTGTTGAAGGCAATGCTTATGTGAATGTGTCTTTTGTGAGAGATTCAAATTCTCGAGAAATCTTTATGCCACCTTTGGCATATGCTGTTGAGGCATTTGAGATTAATAAAGATAAAAGAGATATAAAAATTGAACTTGAGATGCCTGAAAAAGTGAAACCAGGAGAAGATTTGGTTGTTAAATATAAAGCAGCAAAATCTGGTAAAGTCATTGTCTATGGGGTTAATCAGGGAATTTTGCAAGTTGCAAAATATCAATTGCCAAATCCTTTGTCTGAGTTCATCAAGAAAAAAGCCTTGCGTGTTCAAAGTTCTCAAATTATGGATTTGATTATGCCTGATATGCGTTTGTTGCAATTGAACAAAGCAACAGGTGGAGACATAGAATATAGCTCTGAAGAACTTCAAAAACAGGTAAACCCATTTGCTCGTAAGCAAGAAGAAGTTGTTGCTTTTTGGAGCGGTGTGATTGATGTGACAACTGAAAATCAGGAATATGTTTATAGAGTTCCAAGCATTTTCAATGGACAAATTAAGGTAATGGCTGTTGCGGTTTCTGAATCTGCAATGGGCAGTGTGTCGGCAGACACTTATGTTCGTGGTGACTTTGCCCTCACGCCAAATGGACCATTTAATGTTTCACCTCATGATGAATTTGAAGTGGGAACTTCAATCGCCAACTTGGTTGAAGGTTCTGGAAAGAATTATGAAGTGAAAGTTACGCTCAATGCTTCTAATGGGTTGGAAGTTTTGGGTGAAACAACACAAACACTCAAAATTGATGAAAATGGTGAGAAAAGTGTTCGTTACAAAATTCGTGCTTTGCCAGAACTGGGCGGTCATAGCTTAGTTTATACGGTTGAAGCTGCAAATGAGAGTGACAAACATTTTGAAATGTCATATCACATTGGCGTTAGACCAGCAAGTCCATATGTAACAAGCTTGAGCATGGGACAAGAACCAAAGCAATTAACATTGAAAAACTTTGTGACACCAATGTATGATGAATATCGTCGTCAAGAAGCATTTGCTTCAACTTCACCTTTGGTGTTGAGTGAAGGGCTCATTGCGTTCTTAGATAAATTCCCACATGCTTGCACAGAGCAAACCATTAGTAAGATTTATCCTGCAATGGACATTTTCTTCAAATATCCAGATTTGGTGAAAGGAATTGACATCTATGGGCTTTATGATGATGCACTCGCAAAATTAATGGAACGTCAAAAATCTGGTGGAGGCTTTGCTGCATGGAGCGGAGGTTGGTCTTCAGTGGATAAGGAAGCTTCTCTTTATGCGTTTGACTTCTTAACATTTGCGAAAGAAAAGAATTTTGATGTCCCAACAGGAATGTATAATAAGGTCACGACATATGCTAAATCTGTGGCTGGTGAAACACCAAGTGGGCTGAATGATTCTAAAGTGGCATATGCAATTTTCTTGCTTACCCAAAAAGGGGAAGTGACAACAAACTATCTGATTAATCTTGAAAAATATTATGAAGAATTGGCAGAAGCTTCTCAAGAAAAATGGAAAGACAAACTTAAGCGTTTGACGAAGTCTAAAGAAGAATGGAAGGGTAGCTTAAGTGCCGCTTATATGGCAGCGTCATATAAGATGTTGAAGAACGACACGAAAGCTCGTGGATTAATTGGCGATTATGACTTTGATAAGAACAGTGATCTTGATAATGCACGTTATATTACGGTGATGTCCAAATTCTTTGCTGAAGATTTGGCAGAAATTGATGCGAAAGCAGTTAAGTCATTGTTGAAACCGCTTAAAGCTGCCAGATTCAATACAAGCCTTTCAGCAAATTCATTGCTTGCTTTAAGCAGTTATAAGTTTGATAAAAAAGCTGATAAGAAAATTGAATTTGTTGATAAGCCAGCAAGCTACGAAACATTTGCTAGAACAATTTTCTCTGAAGCGGATAAAACATTGACAATTAAATCGCCACAAGCATTTTTCTATGTCTTATCTGAACAAGGCTTTGAAAAGGAAAGTGCGAAAAAAGCTAAAAGCAATTTCTTGGAGCTTTCAAAAGAGTTCTTGAATGAAAAGGGAAATACTGTAAGCAAAGCAAATGTTGGGGATGAACTCACTGTTCGCATTCGTTTCAAAACCACTGGCAATAAAGACTATGTGAATGATGTTGCAATTGTTGACCTCATTGCGGGTTGTTTTGAAGTCGTCAGTAATTCGATTGAAACAGATGCTTCTCTGGATTATAAAGAAGAAAGAGAAGATCGTGCTTTGATTTATTTATCAGCAAATTCTCAGGTGCAAGAAATCACTTATAAAGTGAAAGTAATTGCCAAAGGAAAATTTGTTGTTCCGGCAACATATGCAGAGGCATTATATGACACGGATGTTAGAGCAAATACGAAAAATTCAACCTTCACTGTTGAAGAATAAGTATGCAAAAATAGGACTCTGTATAGCAGTGTTTTTAACACTGCTATACGTCGTTATTCCTAAGCCTCGTCTTTTAGAAAAATATAGCTATTCGTCGGCCGTTTATGACAAGCATAATCAACTCTTAAAAATTGGTTTGAGCCTTGATGATAAATATCGCCTGTTTGTGCCAATTTCAGAAATTCCTGATGTGTTGAAGCAAGCGTTGATAAGCTATGAAGATAATTGGTTTCCATTTCACTTTGGCGTTAATCCACTCAGCTTAGGGCGTGTGGCAGTGGATATGGTGAGAGGGGGCAGAGTGCAAGGGGCTTCAACCATCACCATGCAACTTGCCAGAATTGTTTATCATATCGATAGCCGAAAACTTTCAGGAAAGTTTTTGCAAATTTTAAGAGCCATACAGATTGAGCTTTTTTATTCTAAGGAAGAAATCTTGGAAGCCTACTTCAACTTAGCCCCTTATGGCGGAAATATTGAAGGGGCAGGGGCGGCAAGTATTATTTATTTCCAAGCCAGAGTTCAAGATTTGAATCTGCAACAGTCAATGGCTTTGGCGGTCATTCCTCAAAATCCAAGCAAACGTAATTTGGCAAAACAAAAGGGTGTGGCTGAAGTTGAAACAGCTATTGCTCGGTTGCAAGAAATTTGGTTTAAGAAATTTGGAGATGCTGAGAGAGATAACTTATCTTTACCGCTTTATGCTCATAAAATGCTTCCGTTCAAAGCACCTCACTTTGTAAGACATCTTCAAAATCAATATTATGGCGAAATTTTTTCAACATTGGATAGCTCATTACAAAGCAGTTTAGAAGAGGTTTTGCAAACTTATGTTGAACAAAATAAAAGCAAAGGCATCTATAATGCCACAGCAGTTTTGCTTAATCATAAAACACACGAGGTTGTGGCTTATGTTGGTTCGAATAATTTTTGGAATTCGAAGATTCAAGGGCAAGTTGATGGTATCAGGGCTTATCGTTCTCCAGGGTCAACCTTGAAACCTTTCATCTATACACTTGCATTGGATGAGGGCATAATCCACCCAATGAGCATGCTGAAAGACGTTCCGAAAAATTATAGCTTCTACACGCCAGAAAATTTTGACAGGTCATATTTGGGTTTGGTTAATGCGACAAGTGCGCTTAATTTGAGCCGTAATTTACCCGCAATTGAACTCATGGGGAATTTAAAGAAAGATTCTTTTTATAATTTCATCAAGAAAAACGGTGTTGATCATCTGAAAGCTCCAGAACATTATGGACTTGGACTATCTTTGGGAGCGTTTGAACTTTCAAGTTTAGAAATTGCGAAAATGTATATGACTTTGGCAAATTTAGGAGAACATTGTGACGTCAAATTGATAAAAGATGATGAACCTTGTGACCCAGAACAGTTTTATTCTCCAGAAGCTGCATTTTTGACTTTAGATATGCTTTCAAAAGCCCCTGAACCAGACAGACGTTTGCTTCCTTTTGCGCAAAAGAGAAACAAAGATTATCCTGTTTATTGGAAGACGGGAACTTCTTATGGCTATAAAGATGCGTGGACGGCAGGCATCGTTGGAGATTATGCTTTAGTGGTTTGGGTTGGCAATTTTGACGGCACACAGAATAATCATTTTGTGGGCAGAACAGCAGCAAGTCCTTTGTTTTTTAGAATTGTTAGAACTTTGGCAAAACAGGAAAAAATGGAAGCCATTAAAAACTATGGGCTTAATCTGACAAAAATTGATATCTGTCAAAACACAGGAGATATTGACAATGGCAATTGTCGTCAAACGGTTAAGTCATATTTTATCCCTGGGGTTTCAACCATTAAAATGTCGAATATCACCCGTCAAATTCCCATAGACATTGCCACAGGAAAAAGAGCCTGTCGCCACCGTCCACCTCAAACTCGTATGGAAAGCTTTGATTTTTGGCCGTCTGATATTTTGAAAATTTATGAGCAAGCTGGAATTAATCTTAAAAGACCACCAGAGTTCTTGGAAAATTGTGATGAAATTGAAGTGAGAAATCAAGGAAGACCACCTTTGATTCAATTTCCGAGCAATGGCAGCACTTATATTGTGCGTTCACATCAGTTAGATGAAGAGAGAATTATTTTAAAAGCAGGCTTAGATTCTGATGCCACAAATGTTTATTGGTATGTGAATAGTAAACTTATTGGCGTGACGAAAGCTGAAGAAACGCTAGATATGAAAGCGCAAGTTGGCAAACTTGAAATTATTGCTACAGATAATTTTGGACGAAGTTCAAAAATTGAAATCAATGTTAAGCTTATTGACTAAAGGCTATATAGTAAAAAGCACTGTATCTGATAAAAATCTAAATCTATTTGTTAGATGTTAAGAAAATTAGCACTCTGATATAAATGGGAAATGGTACTTTTTAAGGAACTATGCATAAGATTTATTCAAAATTAAAATAAGTGCTTGAAAATAGCATAAAATAATATATCATTTTGAATGAGTGGAGGTAAAATTCCACTTAGGGCATCGAAAACCCTAAATAAAGCTAGTCGTTATGCATGCGACTTTAAATAAGGTGCCGATTTCTGTCCTTATGGGCGGATGTCGGTGAATAAGGCTCAGCCAAATAAGCCGAGCCGTCGAGCTTTATACGGTTTTCGAACATCCGCCCGCCTTCTATATATTTGGGTGGTTTTTTTTTTGAAAAAATCGGGTGTTTGAAAAGATTATAAGCATGTGTCATGTACATTCTTATAATGAAGAATATATGAATTATTATAGTTCCTTAAAAAATATCTCGATTAGCTTAATCGGGATATTTTTTTTGAAAGGCATATGTCATTGTTTTCTGTTGACTTAAGCTTTTTTGACGTAATAATAACATAAAGATTAAATCAACTTAAAAGGACTTGGTTCTATGAAAAAAATCTATCTTTTGGCGGTTAGCCTGTTTTTAAGCGGTTGTGTCAATTTTACTTCAGATAATTCTAAGGTTTTATTGCAAGATGGCATTAAAGGAAACAAACAACAAAGTGTTTTGCTGAATATGCAAGTTTTTTCAACTTATGAAGGGGTTTCAGACGCGTCTAAAGCTTCATTTATGAAAATGGATTTTCTGTCTCAATTGCAAAGTAGTTTTTATAAGAGTGGCGCATTCGGAGAAGTTTCAACCAATGTTTATCTGCCAAGATATAGCGTTGATGTTGTGATCAGAAATGACTACACGGAATGTAAGTGGTGCAACTATACAACTTACGCAACCTTATTCCTCATTCCATCTTGGGATAATGACAAATATGTTTATGATGTCAGAATTACAGACTTGAAAACGAATAAATGTGCAACCTTCACTTATTTTGAAGATAAAGTTGAGGTAAGGGAATTACTCTTCGTTTTGGCAATGCCGTTTACATATGATAATGTCTATGAGATGCACCAAAACGTTTTTGATAGGATTGTGTTTGAAACAAATAAGTTAGCCTATGGTTTTTAGTGTGAAGAAAATGAATGAAAATATATCAAGTCGGTGGAGCAGTAAGAGATAAACTTCTTGGTATTCAGGCCAAAGATGTTGATTATGTTGTTGTTGGCTCAACGCCAGCTGAGATGATTTCTTTAGGCTATGTTCAGGTTGGCAAAAACTTTCCTGTTTTTATTAATCCGCATAATAAGGCAGAATATGCTCTAGCTCGTAAAGAAAAAAAGACAGGCAACAAACACACGGATTTTGAATTTGTCTTTACCCCTGATATCACCTTAGAAGAAGATATGCAACGGCGTGACTTCACCTGTAATGCACTGGCATACGATGAAGAGAGCAAGGAGCTTATTGACTTCAATGGAGGCGTTAGAGATATTGAAAATAAAGTGCTTCGCCATGTGAATAGTCTTCATTTCGTGGAAGACCCGCTTCGTATTTTGAGAATGTGTCGTTTTGTAGCACAACTCAATTTTTCAGTTGTCCCAGAAACCATGGCTCTTACACAAAAAATGGTTGGTGAACAGATGTTGCAAAATTTATCTGTCGAAAGAGTTTGGCGTGAAATTGAGAGAGCTTTGAACACTGCCCATTTTTATAAATTTATTGAGACAACAAAAGCATGTGGAGCTTTCTCAGTTTTGTTTCCAGAGTTGACAGAAAAGGGCTTGTCCTTGCTTAAAGAGGCTGAGAAAACTTGTGCCGAGGTTAAGTTTGCGGTTTTGCTTTCTTCTTTGGTTGATGAAGAAGCAATAAAAAGTCTTTGCCAAAGACTAAAAATCCCTAACAAATATAAAAAAACTTCGTTAATGACAATTCATTATGTGCATTCGTTGTCTGAGTTTTTAGGAATGACTCTTGAACAACAAGTCGATTTTGTAGAAGAAATTTGCGGGCATGGCAAATTTGAAAAGATGAGAAATTTGCTAGATTTCGCTAAAATAATTTCTCAAGATTCCACAAAATCACAACAAAATCTTGCTCAAACAGATGAATTAGTTTGTAAGTTTTGTGATATTTTGTCTAATATATCACCTTTCGTTTTAAATTCAAAACACAAAAGCTTGGATTCTTCTGAGATTAAGGAAATGCGTAGATTATATCGTTTAGAAGAATTTAAGAAAATGTATAATCTAATATAGATTACTATTTACACATTTGTTTTTTTAGTGTATTCTGTCCATATATTAAGAAGTGGCAGATGAAAAGAGGGTGAGATGGCGCAAGACAAAGAAAAAATCATTGAAAGAATTAGACGTTTCAAGAATAAAATGTTGATAGGTGGTGTGGTTGCCGCTTCATTAGTTGCAGGGAAAGCCAAAGCAAATGAAGCTCCTGTTGCCAAATCAGATTCCATAAAACATAAAAAAGAAATTAAGGCTCCTGTGCAAAAGGACCACACAAAAGATGAAAAAACTCTGGTTATTGATTCTCTTGGCGTTCAAAAAGCGGATAGTACAAATCATGAAAATTTGAAATCTGACACGCTTTCTATTCAAGAATATAATGCACGTTCCATTGAAAAAGCTGATGCTTCTATCAAAGCCATTATTGCGATGACAGAAGATTTTAAAGATAAATCATATCTCTGTTCCGCAAGAGTTAGAACCTTTGGTTATGGCACAACGGACATTGGTCGTCCCGTCCGTGCAACGGACAAGGTTAGCAAATTTGCTGAGATAAATGATGATATGAGTGAAGATGAAAGACGTGATGCCATCCTTTCAAAGGGCATGGAATATGTTTCGGAATATCTCAAAGAACATGTTTATCCGATTATTTTGGAAAATGTGAATGTGAAGCTTGAACCAAATGAAGTGACCGCCATTTCTTCTCTCATTTATAACATCGGAAAAGGAAACTTCACTGGATATTATAATAAAGCTAAAAGAAAACAAGTTCCACCATCTCCTGTTTTAATCGCCTTAAATGAAGGCGCAAAGGGGGAGGATTTAGCGAAATTCTTTTTCAAACATTCATACACAAAATTTGGAGCAAACAAAGCACTTGGTGAACGTCGTGGTTTTGAAGGACTGATGATTATCAGTAGAAAATTTTATGATAATATCGCCACGATGAAAGTTGGGGGATGTTATAGTCTTAATTTAAACAAATTTGTCGAGGAAGATGTTTCTTCAAAAGCCAGATTTTCTCAAGCCATCAGAAAAGGTTGGCTCACTTTGAAAACGGATGATAGAGCAATTGACGAAGCAATTGAATCTTTGAAGCCTCAAAAAGACTTTGAAAGACCAATTGTTACAATCTTACCGAACGATACTGTACAAGTCTTAACCAACAAACACAGAGAACTCAGGTTATTGGGAGATAAGATGTTAATGACGGATAAACCGCTTATTAAAACAGCATCTGCAGCTTCAAAAAATGTTCAAATTAAGCGAATTAATTCTAACACTAAGTAGTTTATACTTCAGACATTTTTAATAAAAAAGGGATATATTAAAAAAAATAGGCAACATATATCTTGAGGATTTGTCATGAAAAAAATTATCTTTCTATTTGCTTTGCTAATGCTCTTTTCGTTTGAAGCTCAAGCTCAAACTGCAATGTTGAACTACACAAAGGTCAGTGGAGAACTTAGCCGTTTGGAAGTGGCTTTGAAATCTGGTAAGGTAACCAGTGAAGAAACTGTTGAATATATTAAAAATCTCAATGAAATGAGAGGCAAAATTTCTGAAGACCGCAAGGTGACAGAATCAAATTTGAGCTTTGTGCAAAAAAGAATTGAAGCCTTGGGAGAAGTGCCAACAGATGGAAGTAAAGAAGCTTATTCTATCACACAGAAAAGAAAAATTTTTAATGATGAGGCAACCAGCCTGAAATCTAAAATCATCGAAGCAGATGTCGTAACAGCAAAAATTGACGAGCTTGATAACATCGTGCTTACCATTAGAAATCAAGAATTGCTTGAAAATATTCTTGACAAGCAAGGACCTTTAATTTATCCGACAAATTTCTTAAATGCCACAGTTGCTTTTGTGGGTTTTGCTTACGATGTGGTACATTCTCCAATTGATTGGTTGCAAAATAATCAGGGCAGAGAAGTCGTAAAGAAAAATATGCAAGAATTTTTAATGCTGATGGTTTTGTCTTTAACCCTTGCAATCTTTGTCAGCCTAATCATTAAAAAGAAACTTGGTTATCAAAGTGGTATTGAGAAACCAGATTATAGTGCTAAGCTTATGGCTTCTCTTTGGACATTTGTTTCTTACGGGGTTATTCCATCAAGTTTAATTGGTGGGTTTATCTTGTTGATGAAAGATTTAGGCTTAATTGATAAGAGCCTTTTCACCATTTCACTTTATTATTTTATGTTCTATTTATTGTTGATTTCTCTGTCGCAAAGTGTGGTACGTGTTTTATTCGCACCTGAAAATGCAAAATGGCGATTGCTAGAAGTTGGTAATGAAAAAGCCAAAGCCTTATGCCGTGCGATGTTGTTATCAATTATTCTCATTGCTTCTGTTTCGTTTTTTAAGTCGATTGCAGAAGAGACGGCATATCCAAAACAAGTCGTTGACTACTTGATAATGCTCTCATCAGCTGTTAAAGCTTTCAGTATCATTTTAGTCATACATCGGTTTACTTATGATTATAATATCGTCAAAAATGACGAGGAAGATTCTGAAACAACACCAGTTTTCAAAGCAGTGATGCTTCTTTCTATTTTTGCTTTGGGTGTTTTCTCTATTTCATTGTTTGGCTATATTAAATTGAGTGAGTTCATTTTTAATCGTTTAATTCTTTCAGTTTTAACCATTTTGAGTTTTTACATCGTCACAAGAACTGTGCGTGTGATGGTTAAGAAGTTTTTATTTTTGAGATTTTGGAACAAAAATTTTCGTTTATCTCGCAAATTGATGAGCAAACTAAATTTTTGGTTTAGTCTTTTGTTTACCCCAATTATGGTTTTTATTGGCTCAATGGTTATCTTAGCTTTATGGGGTGTTTCTGTCGATTTGCTGTTGCAAAACATTAAAAGATTTCTCATTGAGTTTTCAGTTGGTGGCGTAAAAGTTTCAATTGTGTCCATTGCGTTTGGAATTTTCGTCTTTTTTGTTTCACTTTACATCTTCAAAATTTTGAAAAAATATATTTTGATAAATGTGCTAACAAAAACAGAAGTTGATGATGGTATTAAAAATTCACTTTCCTCAGGCTTTGGGTTTGTTGGGTTTGTGGCATCTGCTTTGTTTGCCATTTCTGTTATGGGCGGAAGCTTAGGTAATATTGCTCTCATCGCTGGTGCATTGTCTTTTGGGGTTGGTCTTGGATTTCAAAATATTGTCAGCAACTTGGTTTCAGGCATTATCATTTTATTTGAACGTCCTTTCAGAATTGGTGACTGGGTGGTGATTAATGGTCAGGAAGGCATCGTTAAACAGATTAATATTCGGGCAACAGAAATTGAAACGTTTGATAAATCAAGTGTGATTATCCCTAATGGGACAATTCTTTCCAGCAGTCTAACAAACAGAACTTATCATAATCGCATGAGCCGAATTGATGTTGCTGTTGGCGTCGCTTATGGAAGTGATGTCAAACAAGTGCGTGATTTGTTACTAGACATTGTGATTTCTCAGAAATATGTGATGACTGAGCCTGCTCCATTTGTGATTTTTGAAAATTTGGGAGCAAGCAGTTTAGATTTCACGGTCAAGTGCTACACGTTTGATGTATCAAACAAAGGTGAAATTGCAAATAATATACGTGAACAAATTCTTGAAAGGTTTGAAGCCGCAGGCATTGATATTCCATTTCCACAGATGGTTGTTCACAGTCAAAAATAATCAAAAGATAAGATTGCTTTTTTATCAATCTGTATTAAAACCCTTAAGGTTTGTAAAAAAGGGTACGATTTGAAATGGCAATTATCTATAAAAATTTAAAAGAATGGTTTTTGGTCTCAACTTTAGCATTCTCTGCTTTCATTATGGGAACAGCAGAATTTACACCCGTTGGACTTCTTCCTGAAATTTCAGAAGCAATCAATAGAACAGAGGCTGATACTGGTGTTCTTTTAACTTATTATGCGTGGGCAGTGGCGATTCTTTCCTTGCCTTTAACATTGTTTTTTTCAAAAATGGATCGAAAAAAACTAATTGTTATTGTTTTGATTGTTTTTTGCATTGGAAATTTTCTGGTTGGTTTTTCAGGAACTTTCAACCAAATCCTTCTGGCAAGAATTATTGTTGCAGCTGCCCATGCAATTTATTGGTCAATTGTTGCGCCAATGGCGGCTAGAGTGGCTCCTGAAAATAAAGGGCCACAAGCTGTTGCTCTAATTTCTGCTGGTTCTTCTCTCTCAGGCGTTTTTGGAATTCCTTTTTGTACCTTTATTGGTCACAAAATGGGGTGGCATAGTGTCTTTTTTATCATCTCTGCTTTCGGGGTGATATCTGTTCTTATTTTAACATATATGCTTCCAAATCTGCCTAGCCAAAGCAATGGACGTGGTCAAGGGCTTGCAAAACTTTTGAAAAATAAAGCCTTGATGAATGCTTATTTGGCGGTTGTTTTGTTTGTGACGGGAAGTTTTCTGACTTATACCTACATTGTTCCATTTTTGAACAAGGTGACATTTTTAGAGGAAGATGAAGTTGTAACCATGTTATTTGTTTTTGGACTAGCTGGATTGTTTGGGGTTTTGGTTGCAACAAGACTTGTGGCAAAAAATATGATAAGCCTCATCTTATATGGTCTTATTACCTTAGCATTTTGCTTGTTTAATTTAAGACTTTTTGGAGATAATGTAATTGCTATTACGTTCTTGCTCATTATCTGGAGCATTTCTGGTGGACTTATTTATCCTTCCCTTGCAAATTGGATTATGAAACTCGCACCAAAAGACAGAGATGTTGCAATGTCAATTTATTCAGCTTTGTTCAATGTCGGCATCGGAGCGGGAGCGTTTTTAGGTGGAATTACCATTAAGAAGCTTGGCGTGAACAATATTGGATTTGTTGGCGGAGCAATGGTTTTACTAGGGGTCTATTTTGTTGTGCTATATGTTTTTAAGAGAAAGCATAAACAAATGTGGAAAATCTTTTTGAAATAAAAAATAACCCTCCCAAGTTGGGAGGGTTAAGTGTTTTGAAAAAAACTATTTCAAAAAGGCTTTAATCATCCAGTTTAGTTTTTCATATTCTTTCAAATATCCAGTGAAGATATCAGCAGAAACAACGTCACCTTCTTTTTCAGCAGCGGCAATCACTTCTTTCGTATCTTTAACCCACCAATCAACATCTTTTGCTAAAGCGTCAATTGTGTCTTTGCCAGAAATTGGTTTGCTGTCTAATTCTTTGATGGTTGCAATTGCCAACGCTTCTTTGAAGCTTGCCACAGGCTTATGACCCATTGCCAAAAGTCTTTCAGCAACTTCATCAATGATTTCTGCGGTTTGGTCATAAAGTTCTTCAAGTTTTGGGTGAAGGGTAAAGAAAGAAGAGCCTTCAACGTACCAGTGAAGATTATGTAATTTGATATATGATACTTGTTGATTAGCAAGGTAACGATTCATTTTTTCATGTAAACTCATTAGTCATTCCTTTCATAAGTGTTATTGTGTCGTCTTTTTAAAATATAGGTAAAATTTTTTGTTGTTTAAAGAGCTTAAGGCAAGTTTTTAAAATTTTTATCATTATTTCTTTCAACTTCGACTAAAAACAAGCCTTTTTCGAGTGTGAAATTAACAACACAAGTATGAATTTCAGCAATTTTCTTAACGATGGAAAGTCCTAAGCCACTGCCCATTTCTTTTTGCCCTGAAGGTCTAAAAAATCTTTCTCCCAAACGAGCAAAGTCTTTACTTGTCAAAGCGCAAAGATTTTCAAGCGTAATCGCTCTCTGTGTGATTTTAAGTTTGATTTCTGATTTTTCTGGGCTATATAAAATGGCATTAGCTAAAAGATTTCGCAACATTAAGACACATAAAATTTCATTGCCTTGCTCAATAGGAGAAGCATCTGAAAGTTGTAGCTCAAAACGTAAGCCTTTTTGTAAAATCTTTGGTTGATAGAAGGTTAGAATTTCATGAGAAATTTTTCGCCAGTCAATTTGTTTTAAGGCTATTTTTGAAGGATGATTAGTTTCAAGGCGAGAAAGCGCAAGCAATTGTTCAACCAAATGTGCTGAACGTTCAATGCCTTGATGCAGATTCTGAGAAGCCTTGTTAAAAGATTTTTCATCTTCTTTGGAAAGTTCCAAAACATCTAGTTGAACTTTGAGTGCAGCCAGTGGGGTGCGAAGTTCATGAGCTGCATCTGAAATAAAGCTCCTTTCTTTCTTAACCATTGATTCAATACGCTCTAACAGGTCGTTCATCTCATCAACAATCGGCAAAATCTCAGAGGGAAGGGCATCCGTATCAATTTCAGAAAAGTCATCCCCTCTTCGATTAGAAAGTGTCTTTGCCATTTTTTTTAAAGGCAGAAGTTCTTTACGCACCAAAAACAAAGTGAATGTAATCAGAAAAAGTAAGCCCACTGACCAAGGGACAAGGCTTTGTAGTACCATTTCCAAAGAGGCTTCTTGCCTGAAGTCAAGTTCTTGCCCAACGGCAACATAAAACTTCCCGTCAATGCTTTCCAACCAAATCATTCGCCATTTATTTTTTTTCTTATGCCCAATTTGTTGGTTGGCAAAGCCCGAAGTTGGTGAAAAAACAAAGTGTTTCCCTTCTTCCCCATCATTAAAAATCATTTTCCCTTGTTTTGTGAAAACGGCAAAGGCAATCGCTTCTTCTTCCTCTTCGCCGTCATCATCAAGGGCTTCAATAAGTTCGTTGGTCTTTTTCTGTGTTTTATGATTTATGTTGTTCCAATCAGCAGAGGCAAGTTGGCGGGCTAGATTAAGTTGATAAGTGTCGAAAAACTCATCCATTTCTTCTTTGGTTTCATACCAAGACATTAATCCTGCACAAAGCCCCACCCCAAGTGAAATGACGAGGAATGATAAAATAAGGCGAAGTTGTAAGCTTAGTTTTTTCATTCGTCCCCCAAGAGATAGCCTATTTTGTTGAGTGTTTTGATGATGTTTTTGCCGAGTTTTTTTCTCAGATTATGCACATGAACTTCAATGGCATTGCTTGAAACCTCTTCCTGCCAAGTATAAAGTTTTTCTTCAAGCTGTGTTTTGGAAAGCACTTTGCCTTTATTGAGGAGGAAAAGCTCAAGTAAGAGCAGTTCTTTGGGTGCAAGCATAATGTTTTGGGATGCTGAAGTGACGGTTCTTGTTTTAGGATTAAATATGAGGTCGCCATGTCTTAGAACAAGATCCAGTTGGTTATGATGGCGTCTTACCAGAGCTTTGATGCGAGCCGCCACTTCAGCAAGGGCAAAAGGCTTGGTCAAATAGTCGTCTGCACCTGATTCCAAGCCAAATATCTTTTGTTCGACATCACCCTGAGCGGTTAATATCAAAACAGGTTCTTTGCGAGATTTTGCACGCCATTCTTTCAAGATAGAAATGCCGTCTTCACCGGGAAGCCCTAAGTCTAGGACAACGGCTTCATAAGGGGCTTGATACAAAGCTTCTTTGCCCTCAAGCCCGTCTGTGAACCAGTCGACACTAAACCCAAGCTTCTGCAACCCAACCATGAGTCCGTCGCCAATGAGCATGTCATCTTCAAGAATAAGAATTCGCACAGTCCCGCAGTTCCTTTATTATTTTTTCACAACGCTATCGACGTCAATTTCAATAGAGGTGAAATCTTTGTCCACTTCGCCTCTGATTTCAACAACATCATCAGCACCAACAGTTAAACCTTTCCAATCTTCATCATCGATTTCAATTGTAATTTTTCCGCTCTCATCTGTAAAGACATACTTTTCATTGCCCAAACTTTTTTCAATTTTTCCAACCAAAACCACAGGGGTGTCGTCGGAAAGTTTTAAAGCTTCTTGAACGGTGATTGACGGGATTCCGGGGCCGGTATATCCGCCACCAACATTTTGTGCCCAAGCTTGAGCGGAAAGACCAAGCCCTAAAGATAAAACTGAGATTGCTACTAATTTTTTCATAAGATTAACTCCTTTATTTAATGTTTTAACATAACAAAGTTAAACAGCATGAACTTAAGAAACGCTTAAGGGATATTTATAATATAAATAAGCTCAAATAAAAAATAATCAAATAAAACAAGGTCTATATTTAAAAAATAAAATGAATGATTAGCTTAATGCCAAAGATAAAAACAACCTTGGAGAAAAAATTATGAATAAGAAAATATCTTGTGGGCTAGCGGCTTTTCTGGCACTTGGTGTTGTAGATTCGGCAGAGGCGAGATATGCAACCAAAATGAACAACGACTTTAAAACGGCTGAAAATGGGTTTCATCGGGTTCAAGACGACTATCAAGATTTCAAAGCCGAACTTAAGGAAGACACAGGGCTGTCTTATGACGGTGCAATCAGCATTTTAGGACAAAGAGCAACGCCTAGCGGAAAAATCACGCCGTTTCAAGTTCAATATTACGGTGAGGCGGATTGGCAAGCGTTTGAAAGTGAAGAAATCGGCAGTGGCTCTTTCCAAATTTCTTACACGAGCAACCGCTATATGAAACATAAAAGAAATGGCGCCGCCTTAGGTGAAAATATTGGCGTTGTCGATGGCGTAAATGATTATGGCACAAATCAGAACTATTTTAATCAGTTGACATACACACACCAAATGCCGGCGGATTTCAAATGGTTGTCCGTGACGTTTGGTCAATTCCCAATGTATAATTTTGACGGCAATCCTTATGCTTCAAACCAACAAACCCAATTTATCAATGATGCTTTCTCTCAAAATGGTTCAGATACATATCCGTCAGCGAGTATCGGTGGATTTGTTAGCGTAACCCCGAATGATGAATGGACGGCAAGCATCGGGTATCAAGATGCACATAATATCTCCGGTCGAGAAATTAAAACCAACACCGCGAGCTCAGGAAAATACACAGGCTTTGGTTATGTTGCCTACACGCCGAAAATTGAAGGATTAGGACAAGGGTTATATTCCTTAACGGTTTACCACCAACCAAGTGTGAAAGAACAGCCTGAAAATAGTTACGGCTGGTCTTTGAACTTAGCTCAAGATATTGGTAAGAAATGGGCGGTTTTCAGCCGAATTAATGGCTCTTCTCATTCATCAAGCTTGAAGCAGTCATATGTCTTGGGTGGGGTTTACAAAGATCCGTTTGACAGAGAAAATTCTCTTGACGGCATTGGCTTTGCGGCAGGGGTGAATAAGATTAATCACCAAGTTGTTGCTGATGCCAGAAAATGGGAAAACGTGATGGAAACTTATCTGAATTATGGCATAGGCAATAATCTGTTGCTAACGCCTGATGTTCAGATGTATATCAAACCAGCGTTAAGCGACAAGAACACAGCATTTGTTTATAGCTTGCGTGCAACGCTTCTCTTCTAAGCATTTTCTTCATATAGCGTCAAAAAAAGCTCCCTTCTTTTCAGTTGGGAGCTTTTTCGGATTGTTACGAACTATCCTTGAAGTTCAGCAAGCACTTCTTTTTTCAAAGTGACATTATCTGTCTTTCCGGTTGCGAACACAGGAATTTTGTCTTTGAACAAAATCACACGAGGGAGATAAAGCTCAGACATATTATTTTTCTTAATATATTCGTGGATTCCCGATTGTGTCACATTTTGGTTATTTGTGACCAAAACAACTTGTTCCCCTTTGCTGTCGTGAGGAATGGACACCACACCATAGCAATATTCATCACTGCTTTCGCCTTTATAAGCATTGCGAACAAGCTCGTCAACAGCGTTTAGAGAAACCATTTCGCCGCCAATTTTAGCAAAACGTTTGATTCTGTCTTTGATATAGAAGAAGCCAATCTCGTCCATTTCCACCACGTCACCGGTATTATACCAGCCGTTTTTCAGAGGGACAAGAACCCCAGGGTTGTCGGAAAGATAATAACCAAGCATCACGTTTGGACCTTTAACCAAAAGCTCACCGCCTTTTTCAATGCCATCAACTGGCATAATTTTATAGTCCATGCCTGGAAGGAGTTTTCCGATAGAACCAAAACGATTAAAAATTCGGTTGTTTGCAGTCACCACAGGTGAACATTCCGTGCTACCATAGGCTTCCATTACACGGATTCCCAATCTTTCCATCCACATATCTCTTGTGTCGCTTTTCACAGCTTCCGCACCTGCAAACATAAAGCGAATATTATGGAAGTCCATTGGGTGAGCAATTCGGGCATAGCCTCTGAAGAACGTGTCTGTTCCAAACATAATGGTTGCCCCAATCTCATAAACAATCTCAGCCACAATACGATAGTGTAATGGAGAAGGATAAAGGAAAAGTCTTGCACCTTCAAACAGTGGGAAGATTGTGCCAATGGTTAAACCGAAGCTATGGAACATCGGCAAAGCATTAAAGACGACGTCCGTTGTGTTGATGCTTTCAATGGCGGAAACTTGTTTAATGTTCGAGATGATGTTGGCATGGCTTAAAATAACGGCTTTAGGCATGCCTTCAGACCCTGAAGTAAACAAAATAACTGCTTTTTTATCACCACCGTCACGGTGAGGAACTCTTTTAATTTTATAGCGGATGAGTGCGCCGATTTTTTGTTTTAATGAAATTTCTTTAGCAACGGATTCTAAGTAAACAACTTCAAATCCATTCGCTTTCAGAACAGAAATTTCTTCTTCAAGTTTGGCTTGACGAACAAAATTGAGCGAAGTGACAATTTTTTTAACAACGGCAGTTTTGCACATCGAAACCAAGTTTGTTGCTCCGGTTGAGAAGTTGAGCATCACCGGCACACGGTCATAAGCGGAAAGCCCAAAAAACGTGCAAACAGTGGCAATCGCGTTTGGCAATAGAATACCCACATGTTCTTCTCTGGTTGTTCTTTTTTTGAAATATTTACCAAGTACGAAAGCTTTAATCACAATGTCTTTATAAGAGTTAGGCTCTCTTTTAATATCTTCAAAAAACTTCAAACGACCTGTAAAAAAACCTTGTTTTGAATGAATTTTCGAAGCTTTCATTAATTGTGCAAAAAGGGAGATGTTAGGGTTATACATAGACTCAAAGTGCATTTCACGAAGAATAGTATAAACCTCATTACTAATGTGGTCACGCTGACGGCGTAAATTGTCTTTTAATTTAAATTTGCGAGGTGCTCCAACAGTAACCATCACTCTCGGCAATGGACGATGAGGAATTTTCCCTTTGGTTTTTGAGAAATAGCTATATTGAAGTCCGCTAATCCAAATTGGAATTAAAGGCGCTCCAGATTTATCAGCAACAAGGCCAGGGGCTTCATAAATTTTCATCAAACCGCCATTTTCAGTGATTCGACCTTCAGCAAAAATCATGCAAAGACGACCACTAGAAACTTTAGCAATCAATTCTTTGATGTCACTTGGTTCAATTGGATTAAATTCGACAATATCAGCCGTTTTCATAAAAAATCTAATCCATTTGTTACGATAAAGGTGTCCGTTTAAAGCAAAGACAGGATTTCCAGGAAGGAAAGCAAAAAGAATAAGAGGATCAAGGTAGGAAACGTGGTTAGATACATACACACCCTTATTAGGCAGTTTATCTTCTTTGAAATTAATATTACACTTTACTTTAAGTGCCTTAAACACCATTCTCAAACAAAATCTTACAAAGTTCGTCAAAATTTATATCTCCATAGTTGAATAATACACAAAATCTAATACGTTTGTTACAAATTTGTAAAGGTATATTTTTGTTTAGTTAACAGTTTGTTAAGTAAAAAAGTAAACCTATTCTTTTTATCTATTTGAAATTTAATAATATTTATTGTTTTATCCAGAGGGTTGTTAATTTGATATTGAATCTTAGAATTAAATATACTAATAGTTTTTTGTAACATATTGTCACAAAATGTTATCGAAAATAAGGGCAGTATGTTATTTTTGGATTAACTATAAAAGTGAAAACTATGAAAAAAAAGATACTAACTTTAACGGCACTTAGTGCTATTCTTGTTGCCTCAAATGCTCAAGCATCGGGCTTTCATCTTAAAGAACAATCAGTTTCAGGTTTAGGAACAGCGTTTGCGGGTTCATCTTCGGGTGGTCAAGACATTTCTGCGTCTTACTTCAACCCTGCAGTGTTAACAAGATATAAAGGATCTCAAATTGTTTTCGGTGCAACTTATGTTGCCCCAACAGCAAAATTAGAATATGCAAAATCAACAGGTGTTGTCAATCAATCTGATGGACACTCATCTGATGTGGTGAGCAATGCTGTTGTTCCAAATTTTTATGCTTCAAAACAGCTTAATGATGATTTATTCCTAGGCGTTTCATTTAATGCCCCATTTGGTTTGGTCACAAAATATAATGACGACTGGGCAGGTAGAATGCACGGAACATTATCTGATTTGAAAACTTACACAATGACGCCAATGCTTGCTTATAAAATGGATGAAAAACTCTCCATTGGTGTTGGGGCGCAAATTCAACATGTTAAAGCCAGATTAAGAAATGGCGTAGGACCTGTTCCTGCAGTTGACGGTAAGGCTGTTCTTGAAGGCGATACCACAGATGCTGGCTTCGTTTTTGGTGCAACTTATGAATGGCGTGATGACACTCGTTTTGGTGCGGGTTATAGAAGCCGTATCGGTCACAAGCTTAAGGGTGATATCACTTTGTCAGGTTTGCTGGTAGGAAATGGTTCATACCCAATTAACGCTGAACTCACAACCCCTGCTGTTGCCAGCTTTGGTGTGACTCATGATTTGAACAAAAAAGTTTCCTTAATGGCTGAGTTCCAAAGAACTTATTGGGAATCATTTGACGAGCTCAGAATCAAAGGCGTTCCTGGTGGAGATAACGTAACAGCTGAAAACTGGAAAAACACAAACTTCTATTCCGTTGGTGCATCATACCAATTGACAGAATCATTGAAGTTGCGTGGTGGTCTTGGGTTTGATAAGGCTGCGGTTAAAAAACAACACCGTACCCCAAGAATTCCGGACTCAAACCGTAAATGGTATTCTCTTGGTGCACAATATAAACCAAGCGAAAAAGTTGCGTTTGATTTAGGTTATACTTACATTAAAGCCGCTAACGGTGCTCAAATTAACTTGCACGACACCGCAAGAGGCGACTTGCAAGCGGATTATAAGTCTTATGTTCACATCGTTGGTGTTGGCGTAACTTATAACTTCTAACAATTTTATCTTATTGCTCATTGCATAATATAAAATTAGCAAAAAGAAAAAGTCAGAATAGGAATATTCTGGCTTTTTTTATTGAACATATTTTAACCCCTTTTCTTTATGATATCAAAAAAAGGAGAGATAATGAAAATTGTTGGGGTAATGACAGGAAATTCTTTAGATGCCGTCGATGTTGTTTTGACAGCATTTGAACAAACCAAAATGAAAGACATTGCTTGTCTTTCAAAGCCATATCCTGTGTCTTTACGGCAAGATTTTCTCTCTTTACGCAAAAAAATAAAAGCAGAGGGTATTTCTAAAGTTTGTGCAACGGTAGAGTTTGAGTCTATCGTTGAGGAATATACAAGGCTTGTCGCTCAAACGGTTAATGAACTCTTAGAAAATTTTGATAAACAAGAAATTACTGCAATTGGATTCCATGGGCAAACTTTAGACCACTTTCCGCCTTCCATAGCGGGGGATAAAAAAGCATATACCCTCCAAGTTGGCGATGCACTTTTATTGGCAAATTTAACGCAACTTCCTGTGGTTTATGATTTTCGTTCAGATGATATGCTAAATGGCGGGGAGGGAGCACCGCTTGCCCCAATGCACAATCTTCATCTTGCCCAAGATTTAAAAACAAAAGGCGTTTTCCCAGTGGCTTTTTGTAATGCCGGTAACACCGGAAACATTGCTCTTATTTCAGAAAATGAAGCAAAAAAAGAATCCGTTTTAGGGTGGGATATTGGACCTTTCAATCATTTTGCAGACCATTTGGTGAGAACCTTTAAGGGAGAAGCCTGTGATTTCGACGGAAAATATGGGAAACAGGGAGAAATAAAATCGCCCCTCTTGCAAGAGCTGTTTCATCATGTTGCAACAAATGAGAAAGGGGGGAATTATTATCTACAAACTCCGCCTAAATCTTCCGACCCAAGTTGGTATAAGTTTTTAGAGGTGCTAAATTGTGAGCAATATGGCTTTGCAGACACCTTGAGAACGGTTGAATATTTAAGCACTTATAGTTTTGTTTATAATCTGAAATATATTCCTGATAATCTTTTATTTCCAAAGCATTTTTTGCTTTTTGGCGGTGGCTGGAAAAACCCTCTCTGTTTTGCAGATTTTCAAGCGTTACTTGAAAATGAAAGGCCGATTCTTCAAGAGCATAAACAAATTTTCAAGGACATCTTTGCCGGATTTTCTGAAACCCCGAAGGTCTGTTGGTCAAATCAATATGGATATAGTGGCGAATTTATGGAAGCGAGAATTTTTGCCGATTTGGCTTATTGTAAGATAAAAAACATGCCTTTCACCACCCCCGAAATCACCAATTGCAAGTCGCCAACCGTTTGTGGTATTTGGGCTCATCCGAATGATGAAAGAGAAAAACATGCTTTAATTAGCCGCATTGCGAAAGATTAAAAAAAGCTCTTCTTGTTGAAGAGCTTTTAAGTTTTTACATTGGGGCGTTAGAACCGCCGCCACCCATTGGGTTATATTGATTGACGCCGCCGAAATATTTTTCAAAGAAGCCAAGGTCTTTGCCAACGTCAGGCGTGTAAGCTTCGCTGATTTTTATGTCTTCACCATCTTTAAGGGAAAGTCTTTGAATTTGAGCAACTTGTTCATGTTGGTCGAAGCGAAGTACAAGCAATTGTCTTTGCAGTTCAGTTGGACGCATGAAAGCGATTTGTTCAACTTCTGAAGACATGTAAAGCCATGTGTTCTTGTCTAAGGAAACAATATTGGAAGGTGCACCGAGCAGGTCAATGACTTCATTTTTTGAAAGCCCTTTTTCAAGTTTAGAAACTCTTTCAGGGGTCGGCATGTTGCCGTTATAAGTCGTGAACCATTCTTTTGAACAGCCTGTTGTTAGAAATAAAGCAACTAGTCCTGATAATATGATTTTGTTGATTGACATTCTCTCATCCTTAACATTATATAATCTGATAAAATGTATAACATAAGGAAAAAATTTATGCAAAAAGATTTTTCATATCCCTTGCTTGTTGCGGAACTTCCTAACGTGGAAAATACTTACACACTCACGCCAAACGAAGCAGAACGTGCTTCGATAACCGAGGTTTTAGGTGTTGAAAACGTGAAAAGTTTTTCATCTGAAATTAAAGTAAAGTGCAATCATAAAAGCGGAAAAATCGACGTTAAAGGTTGGGTGAAAGCCGAAGTTGAGTTGCAAAGTGTGGTGAGTTTAAAAAACTTTGATAAGAAATATCAAACAAATTTTGAAATCAAATATGACACAAATCTTAATCTGCAAGAGTTGGATGGGGCTGAGTTTGGGCTTGAAGATGAGGCTTTTGACACGCCAATAGATGGCAAAATAGACTTAGCTGGAATTGCGATGGAGCAATTGTCTTTGGCGATTGAAGACTATCCTCGTCAGAAAGGAGAAACTTTTTCTTTTGCCACAGAATTTGAGGAAGAGGAAAGACCTAATCCTTTTGCGGTTTTATCAAAGCTGAAAAAATAGTTTAAAAAATAATAAAAAAAGACTTGCCAAGAAGTCAAAAATTCTATAAAACACAATAAACTTTGGCTAGAGGTATTAATTTTTTTATTTAGTTGATTTTTAAAACTGAATGATGTATTAATGCGTCTGAATTTTGTATATGTAACTGTTAAAAAGAGTATAAGAAAATGGCTACACCTAAGAAAAAAACTTCTAAATCACGTCGCAATATGCGTCGTTCACACCACGCTTTGGGTGGTAATTCATATCATGAATGCCCAAATTGTGGCGAATTAAAAGCTCCTCACAATGTTTGCGCAGCTTGCGGACATTATGATGGCAAAGAAGTTGTTGCTAAAAAAACAACTGAAGAATAATCTAAAACTTTATATGGAGCAGGTTGATTTTGTCTGAAAATCTGGTCATATCGATAGATGCTATGGGGGGAGATAATTCCCCTCGAGTAGTGATTGAAGGGTTGGCAATTGCTGCCCAGAAAAATCCTGATGTCAAATTTTTGCTTTTCGGTGATGAAGGAAAAGTCAATGAAATTCTTAAAGAGTTTCCTCAACTTCAAACCGTTTGCGAAGTGCGTCATGCGACAGATGTTGTCAGTAATGATGACAAACCTTCCCAAGTGATTAGAAATCGCAACACTAGTATGTATATGGCAATTGCTGCCGTTAAATCTGGTGAAGCTAAGGCTGTTGTTTCCGCAGGAAACACAGGTGCTTTGATGGCGATTTCAAAACTCACGCTTCGCACCATTCAAAAAATCCATCGTCCAGCGATTGTGAGCATGATGCCGCATCGCCATGGAAATTATATTATGCTAGATTTGGGTGCAAACACGGAATGTGATGCAATCAATTTGGCAGAATTTGCTTTGATGGGGAATGTTGTTGCAAAAACTGCTCTTGGTATTGCAAAACCAAGAGTCGCTTTGCTAAACATTGGTGCTGAAGAGATGAAGGGTAAAGAAGAAATCAGAGAAGCTGCCCAAATCATCAAAAACTCCAGACTCGACTTAGATTTTATTGGCTATATTGAACCTCATCAAATTGGTGAAGGGGTTGCAGATGTGATTGTCGCAGACGGCTTCACAGGAAATATTGCCCTGAAAACAACTGAAGGCACAGCAAAACTCTTTATGAGAATTTTGAAAGACTTGGTTAAAAAATCAATCCTTGCAAAAATTGGTGTCTTGTTTATGTTGGGCGTTATCTTCAGAGTCAAAAAAATCTTAGATCCAAGACTTTATAACGGTGCGATGTTTGTCGGACTTAATGGACTTTCTATCAAAAGTCATGGTGGTACGGATTCTGTTGGCTATTATGTGGCAGTGAATAATGCCATTAAGATGGTCAGAAACGATTTCGTTGCAACCATTAAATCTGAAATTGAAAAAGTGGACTTGGAAGAGTTATCTCAGGAAATAATTTATGACTTATATTAGATCACAAATTGTTGGATGTGGGCATTATTTGCCGTCCAAGATTTTGACCAATGACGACTTGTCAAAAATTGTCGAAACCAGTGACGAATGGATTTCTGAACGCACCGGAATCAAATCAAGACACATCGTTGCCGAAGACGAATCAACTTCTGATTTGTGTTTTCATGCTGCTGAAAATGCGTTGAAAAATGCTGGCATTTCCGCAAGTGAAGTTGATGTTTTGATTGTGGCAACAATCACACCAGATAATTTAACTCCATCAACTGCAACAAAAGTTGCTTCAAGATTGGGCGTTCAAGCAGGAAAACCGGCTTTTGACATTTCCGCTGCTTGCTCAGGATTCGTTTATGCAATGACATTGGCGGATAATATGATTCGCTTGGGTCAGGCGAAAAATGCAATTATCGTTGGTGCAGAAAGTCTTTCTCGTATCACTGATTGGACAGACAGAAACACATGTGTGTTGTTTGGAGATGGTGCAGGTGCAGTTGTTTTGCAAGCTCAAGAAGGCAAGGGAACAATTGAAGACCGTGGCATTTTGACCACAAAAATATATTCCGATGGTGCTTATTACGATTCCCTTAAGACGACAGGCGGTCCATCAACCACAAAATCTACTGGATTCCTTTGGATGAATGGTAAGGAAGTTTTCAAATTTGCGATTCCAGCAATGGCAAGTAGCATTGAAGCGGTTGTTGAAGAAGTAAAAATTGGTTTAGAAGAAATAGATTGGATTATCCCTCACCAAGCAAACATCAGAATCATTGACGGTGTTGCGAAGAAGTTAGATGTTGATAGCGAAAAGGTGATTGTCACTGTGGCAAACCAAGGAAACACTTCAGCAGCAACGATTCCGCTCGCATTATCTGAAAGCGTTGCAAGTGGTAAAATCAAAAAAGGTGACCTCGTTGTGTTGACGGCAATGGGTGCTGGATTCACTTGGGGCGGGGCGCTCATTCGTTTCTAAAAAAATTTATAACAACTTATTATAGAGACTTGTTTTTCGTCTCATAATATTGTAGTTTTCATAAAAGAGTAATATTTATAGTTAAATTAGAGGAGTTAAAATGAAAACCGTTACGCGCGCAGATGTAGCAGATGTTATTTGTAAAGAAGTTGGACTATCCAGAAAAGATGCAAGCGACATTTTAGACAATGTTTTAGATGAAATTGTTCAAGAACTTGTTAGTGGAAATGATGTAAAATTGTCATCTTTTGGCACACTTTCTTTAAGAGATAAAAAACCAAGAGTTGGCAGAAACCCAAAGACTGGTGTTGAAGCAGAAATTTCTGAACGCCGCGTCATTTCATTTAAGCCTTCTCAAACAATGAGAAAGATAATTAACGCTTAAAAGAAAGAAGAAATATGGTTGTAAATAAACCGAAATCAGCCTTTAGAACAATTTCTGAAGTTGCAGAGGAACTAGGCATTGCAACCCATGTTTTGAGGTTTTGGGAAAGTAAATTTTCTCAAATCAAACCAATGAAAAGAAGTGGTGGTCGACGTTATTATCGTCCTGATGATGTCGAGCTTCTATCTAAAATTAAATATTATCTTTATGATGAGAGATATACCATTGAAGGCGTGCAGATTCTTTTAAAAGAAAGAGGTGTGAAAGCCATCGTTGGTGAGGAAATTCAAAAAGATTTAATTGAAATGATAGAAGATAGACCAGAACTTGATGAAGGCAGTCGCAAAGTTTTCAGCTGTTTGCTTTCAGAGCTGAAAACAGTCAAAAGCCAACTTGAAGACATTGTCAAAAAAATATAAATCAGAGCCCTCTGGTTTATTTTTTTAACGTTTTATAAACAAGATATAAGTATTATATGTTATATATAATACTTAGGTTAATCTTTAAAGTGGCTACTATTTATAGTATATGTATTCATATGTTATAAATGGTATTTTTTTATTGTGTTTTTTTATGTTAATTGGAGAAGTTGAGAAAGATGTTTGATTTTGTGAAAAGATTTTTTACCTTTTATGGAAATAATTTTGCCCCAAAGCTCTACGAAATTGTTAGATTGGGTTATAGTCGTGAACATTTCAAAAGAGACGTGGCAGCAGGGTTAACGGTTGCAATCATTTCGTTGCCATTGGCAATGGCTTTTGCTATTGCTTCAGGGGTCTCACCTGCACAAGGGTTATATACGGCGATTGTTGCGGGCTTTTTCATCTCTTTGTTTGGCGGAAGTCGTTATCAAATTGGCGGTCCGACAGGCGCGTTTGTGATTATCATTTTCAACATTATTCAACAACATCAATATTCTGGCTTGCTAATGGCGATGATGATTGCGGGAATTATTTTGCTGGTTGCTGGGTTTCTAAGACTTGGAAATTATGTTAAATATATTCCCTTTCCAGTTATTATTGGATTAACTTCAGGTATTGCAATTTTACTTTTCTCAACACAAATTAAAGACTTGTTTGGATTGGAAATGACGGATGTTCCTGCCGAAATTTTACCAAAATGGCAAGCTTATTTTGCATCTAAAGGTCAATATAGCCTCGCTTCAATTATCATTTCTTTACTCACTTTTGGGGTGATTTTCTTTATTGAAATTAGAAAAGTTAAACTTCCAGCATATTTAGTAGGTTTGGCATTGGCAACTGTTTTAGTTATTGCTTTTGCAGCTTTTAAAATTGAAGTTGACACAATTGGCAACAAGTTTGGCAGCCTTCCTTTGTTTTTGCCGAAACCTGAGTTTCCTGAATTTAATTTAGAATTAGCTTTACGTGTTTTCCCAAGTGCTTTGACAATTGCTTTTTTGACGGCAGTTGAATCCTTGCTCAGTGCAACAGTAATTGACGGAATTAGTGGTGATAACCACAATCCGAATGCAGAAATTATTGCAGGCGGAATTGCAACCATTGCTTCTGCTGCTTTCATCGGATTGCCAGCAACAGGTGCGGTTGCTCGTACTACTGCGAACTATAAGGCAAAAGCATATTCTCCTGTTTCAGGCATTTTGCAATCTGTCTTCTTATTGCTTTTTATGCTCCTGTTGTCCCCAATTTCAAAATATATTCCACTAGCAGCATTGGCGGTCGTTTTGACTTTGATTGCATATAATATGTTTGGGTTTAATAAGTTTTATCAAATTTTGAGTGGGGCAAGAGGAGATAGATGGGTCTTACTTTCAACTTTCTTTTTAACCGTATTTGTAGATTTAAACGTTGCAATCAGTATTGGTTTCATTCTTTCAAGCATTATCTTTATGCACTCAATGAGTGAAGAGGTTGAAGTGGAAGCCGATGATGCCATGGAGGTTTATCGTCAAGGATATGAAGTTAAAGGGTCGGATATTGATGAGAAGTTATCTAGAAAAGGGGTGATGTCAATTCGTTTTTCAGGCCCTCTTTTCTTTGGAGCAGCTTCAACAATTGCAGGTTTTTTCAAAACAATTAACCCGCCGAAAGTTTTAATTTTGAGAATGTCACGTGTGAATGTGGTTGATGCCAGCGGGGCAAATGCTCTGGTTGAGTTTTTGAAAAGATTGAAGGAATATGACACAAAAATCATTTTTTCACACATCAGAAAACAGCCACAACGTGTTTTGATTCCAATTTTGAAACATGCAGGGCTTTATAAAGACATTTCCCAAGCTTCAACTTTTGAGAATGCGGTTAATATTGCCAAGAAATATATCCGTGAACTTGAGAAAGAAGGAGAAACCAAAGAACCTGATGAAAAAGACATAAAATTGTTGATTAATGAGTTGATTTAATCTACTTTGTTCATAGATGTAAATTAAAGGGAGATTATTAATGTTTTCACTTGTCTGCTTATTGGCTGTCTTGGTTTTGACAACAGAGGCTTTTGCGAACCCTGCTTGTGCCGTCTGCACGGTTGCCGTTGGGGCTTCACTCGAAGTTGCCCGTCGTCTAGGTGTTGATGATTGTGTGGTTGGGGTTTGGGCAGGAGCGCTTTTAACCCTTCTTGGCTTTTGGATGTTGAAATGGTTTGAAAAGAAAAATATCAATTTCTGGGGCAGAAAGTTTATCTCTGTTTGGGGCTCTGTGGCAATGATTGGGTTTATGTATGTTTCTCAAATGGCATATGCACCAAAACCAATTTTGATTTTCTATCTTGATCCTTTTCTTTTTAGTGTAATTGTTGGGGCTTTAGGTTTTATTCTTCCTTCCGATTTTTATCAATGGATGAAAGCAAAAAATGGCGGACGTGCACATTTTCCCTTTGAAAAAGTTGCTTTGCCAGTTGGTACTTTGCTTGTTTTAAGCTTTATTTTTAACTACTATAAAATCAGCAATGCTGCTGATGTGCTTGGCTTTTAGGAGAATTTAAAATGAAAAAAGCTGAAAATTTAAAAGAATTTGTTGAGCAAATTGATAGTTCAAAAAAGGTTAATCCCAAAGACTTGTCTTCTGATCAAGATTTAACAATTGCAATTATGAACTTGATTTCCATTGAAGAACATTTGGTTTTTTCAGGGGCAAAAACTGGTAAGACATCATATTATGACTTAATTGAAGATGTTCGTGAAACCAGAAAAAATTTGATGCAAACAGTGATTCCGAAATATGAAGGCGAAGTTTGGTGCATTTCAAAACACTTGTTGGCAACTTCAATGCGTTTGATGGAAGTTGGCACAAAGCAACAAAGCTGGGGTAATCATGAAGAAGCATATAGTTTGTTTAACAAAGCTTATGATATGTATTGTTTGTTCTGGGGTTTGAATATGAATATGCTTAACATTGAAGAGGTTAAGTGGATTGAAGACAAAACAGAAGATGTGAAGAAAGCAACCCTTAAGGCTGAGAAAGCTTTTGCCAATGCGGACGTCAAATCTGAAGTTAAAACAGAAGCAAAAACTGTAAAAATTGAAGATGAAAAAGCAGGTGGTGCTTTGGCAAAAATGAAAGCTTTTGTAAAAAAAGCTGTTGATTGCTGCATTGAATAAAAAAAGCTGTTAATTACCACATTTTTTGTTGAGTTTGTTAGGGTTTAATAATAGTGTTTAGGGATAAACACTATTATTAACATTTAAATTATATTGTCATGAAAACGAAAGTTAGAACTAAAGATTTATTTTGCTTAGTTTCAGGAAAAGTACTTTTAGGTGAAGAAAGATTTGCAGAAGCAGTTGGTCAGATTGTTGGTAAAAATGTTTCAACTTACCGTGCTCGTTTAATTAGTTGTAACATTTCTAATGAGGTTGCCGCACAATTTCCTGAACTATCATCACATTTCAGAAAGTTTATTGACTGCTGCAAACTGCCGTCACGTACCGACCCCAAGGACTATCTTGATGAGATAACAAAAGGGCTTGAAGAAGAATATGAACTAGAGTGCATCTCGGTCTAACTCTTTTAAAAAACAAAAATGGACGTTCAATTTTGAACGTCTTTTGTTTTGCGTAAAATTAGACAAAATACTTGCAAAAAGATTTATGAGTGATATAATGACAACAAATAAAATTATTAATCATTATTAACTTAAAAACTTAAAAATTATGGAAATTCTAAGATTTCTTGTCGTACTTATTGGCATCCTTGCCATTCTTGTGACGTTATCAAATGTTTTACCCAACTATTTTTATTGGAAAAAACTGAGAAAACAAGCAAGTGTGGTAAAAAATTATCATGCTGATTTTGGCTCTTGGTGTCGTGAAGTTCTGACGTATTTATACATGGCTTGCGAAGGCTTGGAAAAAATGCAAAAGAATGAAGACCTGACAAAAGAAGAAACGGAATATTATCATTCTTTTTCGACATTTTTAACATCGGTGGATTTGAACTTAGCTGTTAAGGATATTTATATGAGTTTTCTTACTTATAAAGCCTATCCTGCTTCAAGCACTTCTGTCTCTCCTGTGGAATATGTTGAGAGAGTGGATTGTCTGTTACGAAGGCTGAATTACTATACAAAAGAATTTACAGCCTCTTTTGAAAGCTTTAATAAACAAACAGAGAAAGGGTGTTCAGCTCCTCTTTTTGTTTTTGAAGCGGATAAGAAAGCAGATGTCGAGATTAAATATTTGCCAGAAATTGCAAATGTCAGAAATGATATTCAAAAGTTGACAAAGCATCTCAATCTTCTTCTTGAGAAAAGAAACCAACTTGACTTTCCATTTGAAGGTTGAAAACCATATAAAAGAGAGCTCCTTAACGGGAGCCTCTTTTTTTTGTTATAAGTTTATTGCTTCTTTAAAACCTGATACGCATTGCTGGAAGATTTAATCACTTTTGCAAATTCGGCAAAGGAATCAACATAAAGCTTGTCGAGAGAAGCAAGTTCTTTATCTAAGGCTTTCAATGCAACAGTGCCATTGATGTCTTTGAGGTGTTCATAAACAAAGGCAAGTTCTTTGAAAGAAAGTTCATGGCTAACTTTTCTTGATCTGATTGGTTTTTTGAGAGCTGTTTTTGAAAGTTTCATTTTTTTATTCCTGTTCTTAAAATCTAAAATTTATGGGGTCTGCCCTGACTTACAACCCCAACTTAGAAACTAGAAATAAAAAATGTGATGGTGTAAGCGTTAGAAATTTGTGTGCGACAATGCGCCGTTGGTCTGATTGACCAGCTGCATCATTCGCATATAATTACAAATCGGCTTACGCTTAAACATTTGAAAATTTTTCCTTAAATTAAATTTCATTAAAAAGATTAAAATTAAAAAAAAGACTTGTCAATTATTTTTTTCTCTCAGATTAAATTAAAATTAATCAAGTCTGAATGTGGATATAAGCACATTTGTTTAGTCCTTAAAAAAACACCAACTCCAATAATGGGGTGGTGTTTTTTTATGACCAATTATTTTTGAACATTAGTTAAAGGATAGTTCATTCATAATCTGTACAATTTTCTATAATTGTTCCATTAATTGTTCCTTCATTGATGATTCGTCCGCCTGCTGCAGTATCAACACAAATTGGTTGGTCCACCGTTAGCGTTGCCCCTGGCTTAACATAAAGCACACTATAAACATTTTGCCCTGTATATTCTCCCGCATTTTTATTTCCAGTCAGTAAAATACTATATATAGTACTAACATCAATCTTATTAAGATAATAATTATTGAATTTTCCATCTCCTTCTATTGTTAGTATATAACTTCCAGGAATAAGAATTAATGTTTTTGTTGTCGAAGAATAATCCATGAGAGTGAGCGATATGTTTTTTAAGTTTGAAACTTTATGGCGTGTTATCATATCACCTGCTTCAGGTAAAATTGTTGCAATATAATCCGTTTCTTTGATTAAAATTTTAGAATCAAACATTATTCCTTTGTCCTTGTTGTCATATATTTCTATATCAAAATCCTCCAATGAAGCAGCTGGCAAAATACTAGAGTTATAAGATTGAGAACTAGTAGGAGAAAGATTTATAAGACACTTTGGAATCTGCATACAGAGTGGAATATCTGTAAAGCTATTGCGGGATAATTGTCTTTTCAATAAGCCATATGAGGAAGATAATCCAGAAATTTGACCTCCAGATTGTCCTTTGCATCTGAGGGCATATCCAATCTTATCTGCAGTCGGATTTCCATCAATAAATTGATTAGGATATAGTCTTCTGATTTCACTTTGACAATCTTTGTAACAAACACCATTCTCTAAAAACACTGTTTCATAAGGGAATTGATTCTCATATGAAGCTGAATATCCAGCTTTCCAGCAATCTAAAGAACATTTATAACATAGCTTATCAGAAACCCATAGCGTTGAGCAGCTAATTGTAGGACTTGATTGAGTTTCTGTAAAATATCCTGCTTTGGCACAAGTATCATTACAGTTATAGCAACTATTTCCTGCATAGGTTATTTTTGAACAATGCATATTTGTTTGGGGTGTAATGTGATATCCACCGTCAAAGCAAGTGAGTTGTTTGCAACTTGAGAATTTCTCACCTTCACTATCAGTGCAAGAATCAGCGCCAGTTGCGCCACCATTTTCACATTTCACAAAATTAGATTTA
>JAQWBS010000008.1 GCA_028706255.1 Alphaproteobacteria bacterium | reverse complement strand
CCACCAAATAGCGCACCAGGGTCTTGGGAATGCCGGCATTCACCCCATACATGGACATATGGTCCCCATTATAAGTGGCCCAGCCCAGGGCCAGCTCCGATAAATCTCCGGTTCCCACAACAATCCCATGTATCGGTGGCACGACGTGTCGGCTGGAGATAAAACATTGTCATCTCGACTGAGCAAAGCGAATGGAGAGATATTGCTTCCTGTTCTACATTTATAAAAAACTCCTCCATAATGAAATGAAGGAGTTTCTTGAGGGTTATTATCGAGTGTTTATAATAATATTTGTTAGGCTGTTCCTGAAAGTGGAGAAAGTTGGCTCATATCAAACCCTAATGTTTTGATGGCATCATGCCACTTCATTCGGTCGTCTTGATTGAAGATGATTTCTGGGCTTGAGTCAATTACTAACCAATCGTTTTTTCTAATTTCATTCTCCAATTGTTCTGCCTGCCAACTAGTATAGCCCATTAATAACAAGCTTTTTTGTGGACCTTCTCCCATGGTTATATCTCTGAGCACGTCCATTGATGAGGATATGGCCGTTTGCGAATCAATTTCTATGGTGTCGTAAGATAAATAATCTGTCGAGTGGATAATAAATCCTTTAATTTCCTCAATCGGTCCGCCTTGATAGATATTAATTCTGTTTTGAGCATTCATTTCTTCATTAAAGCTCTTACTTAAATGTTCAGGAAGCTTTTTATTGATGATGAAGCCAATTGCACCATCTTTCGTATGCGAACAGATATAAACTAACGAGTTCGAAAAAATATCATTTTCGACATATGAATTGGAGATGAGACATTTTCCCGTTAAATATTTATCAGCAAATTTTTTCAATTTATTTTCCTGTACTTGTTAATTTTTTTATGATGTATTAAATTATGAAGTATCAAACAAATAATAAGAGCCGGATAATATGAAGAATTTTATATATATAGTGATATTGCTTTTACTTTCAAACAGTTCTTTGGGTTATGCCCAAAAGGCTGATAAACTTTTGGAGAGTGGACAGGTTATCCTTGATTTAGATGAAAATGAGGAAGAGGAAAAGCCTTTCGACTTTAAAAATGAAGTTGAAACAATGATTGAAATTGGGCAATATTTTGATAAGAACTATGATGATGAGGCTTTGCAAACAGAAGATTTGCGAGATGATTTAAAGAAGTTTTATCCGAACATGAAAGAGGCTGAGCTTTATGAAAGAGAGAAGCTTGTTCGTAAGGCTGTTACCCTTTATCGACAAGGTAAGAGTTATTATGAAATTGTTAAAGAACGTTTTCTTGTGCCTGAAGAACCTACGCTTGTGCTTGATGATGATGAATATGAAACGGGATATAAAGAGGAATATATCCAAGCTCCAGATAATATGGCTGCAGTTGTTTATGACTTCAAAAAAGTCATTTCATATTCTTCGAATCCTCGAGATGTTAAGGCAATTGAAGCGAAAAGATTACGAGAGATTGAGAAAAAGAAAAGTAAGAATAAGCTTGAACAACTTTTTGAAATGAGTTCAAAGCTTGATTGGAAAAAGTTTTTCACATTTGACAGTGAATATAGCCCTTTTACGGCTGAAAAAGGCGTGGGAGAATGGGTTGAACAAGATGGGGTTTCCGTACGTTTGTTATCTGAAAGTTCTTCAATTAATCATCAAAAAAACCTCAAAATGGGTTTGGCTTTTTATGTGAAACCGAATTATTTTATTTTAGCCTCATCTTTAAAAAATAATTCTGTTCTCAAGGTTGATTTTGAGAAATCTGAAAATTTAGAAGACCTATCAATTCATTATCCAGCCACCAAAATTTTGGAAATTGGTGGAAAGAAACTTCAAGCTTATGGCGGGTCGTTTATGCTTCCCTTTGTTTTGGATGTGAAAAATCCTGAAGAAAATTTAGATTTAAAAGCGAATGTTGCTGTCACATTGTGTAACTTGCAAATAGAATGTCAAAAGAAAATGTTGACGCCTTCCTTAAATTTAATTGCTGAAGATGGCAGGTCGAGCATTGTTGCAAATTATGTAACAAACACTTTTCATCAGTTGCCTAGTGTGGAAGATAAAAAACTTAAATTACTTTCCCTTAATGTTGAAGAAGATGATGATGGAAAAGAAATTTTGCGAGCTGTTTTGGAAAATGATTATGCGTTGAAGCATTTTGATATTTTTGTTGAAAATGAAGAAAATATTGCCTTATCTAATCCTCGCATTTTAATTGATGGTCGAAAAATTGTGGTGAGATTTTCTCCTGAAAATGAAAATGAGCAATTAAAAGGAAAAGAATTTGTTGTTTTTGCAAATGTGAATGATGAACATTTTATCCGCACAAAGCAGATTGCATCTGAAGTTTCTTTGTTTGATGTGCTTAATTTGAAATTGTCGCTTAGCTTAATCTTTTTAGCAATTTTGGGTGGCTTTTTGCTTAATTTTATGCCATGTGTTTTTCCTGTTCTTTCGCTTAAAATGATGTCTTTGACTTCTTTTGGGGCTCGTGTTCCAGCAAAAATCAGAAAAAGCTTCTTGATGACAGCAGTTGGTATTTTGTTGAGCTTTTTGGTTTTGACACTTGTTTTATGTTTGCTTAAATATTTAGGTTATTCTTTGGGATGGGGGATTCAGTTTCAAAATCCGCTGTTTTTGATTTTTATGATGTTTATGATTTTACTCTTTATGCTTTATGTGTTAGGCATTTTTCAAATTTCCTTGCCAAGTTGGGCGCAGAAGTTTTTAAGTTCAAGCATAGATGAAGCGAGCTTTTTGCCTTTAGCGACAGGTGTTATGGTGGTTTTGTTATCAACCCCATGCACAGGACCATATTTGGCAACAACCATTGGGTTCGCCTTTTCAGCGTCCTATCTTGATATGTTTGCTATTTTGACGGCAGTTTCTTTGGGGTTGGCTTTGCCTTATTTGTTTTTGGCTGCGTTTCCCTATCTAACCATTAATTTAATGCCAAAACCAGGGGCGTGGATGAATAAGCTTAATCGGATTATGCTTCTTTTGCTATTCCTTACCCTTGTTTGGCTTATGTTAATTTATTCTGCACAGGTTGGATTTTGGGCAATGTTCCGTTTAGGAATTTATCTAATTCTTTTTGCTAGCGTTTTCTATTTTTATTATGTTTTACAAGAACAACTCACAGCACAGCATTTAAATAAAGATGAAAGTTCTCGTCTGAGAAAGCGTTTTTCTAAAATTTTTGGTGTTGTTTTGTTGAGTGTTTTTGCAATTTCAGTTGTTGATGGGATTTATCATTTTGAAAAACATTTCAATAAAAATGCAGAAAAACAGCAGATGATTGATTTTGAACAAATTGGCACTTATGTGCGTGAAGGAAAAATTGTTATTGTGAGTATTGAGGCAGATTGGTGCTTGACTTGTAAATATAATGAATTGATGGTTTTCAAAAATATCAGTCTTAAGAATGTTATTCAGGCGAATGATGTTGAAGTGATTAATGTTGACTGGACGAATTATAGTGAGGAGATTTTAAGCTTTATGGAGGCATATGGTCGCAAAGGACTTCCTTTCTATATTGTTTATAGTAAGAAAGTGCCAGATGGTATGGTTTTGCCAGAAGTTTTGTCTGAAAGAGAACTGAGCCGTATTATCAGAAATATTCATTAAGAAATAAAAAAACACCCTAAAATTAAGGGTGTTTTTTTATTTTCAAAATTTTAGTTTTAGAGGTCAGCAATGACTTGTAAACTGATAATCTCATCAGGATAATAAACTGTTCCGTTTGCTCCTGTCCCCTTGGTAATCATATCGACAAATTCAATGCCTGAAGTGACTTCACCCCAAATGGTATATTGTCCGTCTAACCATGGGCAATCTGTGAAGCAGATGAAGAATTGGCTATCTGCAGAGTTAGGGTCCATTGCTCTTGCCATAGAAACAGTGCCTCTTTTGTGAGAGAGCTTAGAAAATTCAGCTGCAAGTTTTTTTCCGCTTCCGCCTGTTCCTGTGCCTTGTGGGCAACCTGTTTGAGCCATAAAATCTTCAATCACACGGTGGAATTTTAAGCCATTATAAAACTTGCTTCTCACCAGTTCTTTAATTCTGGCAACGTGCTTTGGTGCAACATCTGCAAACATTTCAATAACGACATCTCCATCTTTAAGTTTCAAAACGAGTGCGTTTTCAGCATCTTTCACTTTGTATGAATGTTTGATTTTTTTTGCACGGCTCTGGCTGACACCAATTTGTTTGGTCTCTGCTTTTGCTAATTTTCCTGTTTTACCACCCGCTAATTTTTTTGGTGCTTCTTTTGGTGCAATTTTTTTAACTTCTTTGGTCATTTTTTTCTCCTTCGTCAATGTCTATCTTCTATATAGTTTGTGTCGGGGGCTTTTGCCAGCATTTGAGATTTATTTTTTATGGTTCAAAACAAAATCTACTCGTTCTTGAGCATTTAAATTTTTAGGATAATTCTTTTCAATATTTTCCAAGACCTTTTGCAAGCCAATGCCATTGGCAATTTGAATCGCAAGACCAGGGCGAGCATTAAGCTCTAACATCATTGGGCCTCTTTCTTTATCAAGCACGATATCAGCGCCGATGTAACCCAGCCCTGTCATATCATAAGCTTTTGCTCCAATTTCCAGATGTTCTCTCCAGAAAGGCACAACAAGATTTTTTAATTCAGCATTTGTGTCGGGATGATGTGTGATTGGCACGTTTCTCATCACGGCATTTAGGGCTTCTCCTGTTTGAATGTCTAATCCAACGCCAACTGCCCCTTGGTGAAGATTGGCTCTTCCACCAGAAGCTTTAGTCGCCAAACGCATCATGGTTAGGGCAGGATAACCCTTGTAGACGATAATTCTCACATCTGGCACGCCTTGAAAGCTGAAATCTTTGAAGATGTCGCTGAAGTGAACTAGTTCTTCAATGAGTGCTGTGTCATATTTTCCGCCCAAGCTATATAGTCCGCTTAAGATGTTGGAAATATGCTGATAAACTTCATTGTAAGTGATTATTCTGCCAGAAGCTGTGGTGAAAATTTCGCCATCATAGTTTTTAATAACCAAAACGCCTTTTCCGCCACTGCCTTGTGCTGGCTTAATCACAAATTCTTTATAGTCTCCAAGGATTTGAAGAATATTTTTAACTTCATGTTGAAATTCAATGATACCAATTTTTTTAGGCGTATTAATTTGATGCTTATCTGCCAACCCTTTGGTGATGACTTTGTCGTCCACAAGCGGGTAAAGACTTCTCTTGTTGAGCTTTGAGATGAAGTTATAGTTTCGAGCATTCATTCCCAAAACGCCGGCTTCTTTGAGCTTTTTTGGAGAGGCGAAGTTGAACAAATTGTTAAACATTTTCTTTATCCTCTTTTGACCAAAGGTGCAAATCTTTTAAGTTCAAGCAGACGATAGCCCGTGTAAGTTCCAAGCAACATCACAATAAACAAAATCACAAGGTTGAGTTCATTGAACGCAAACATCAAATGTTTGATATATTCATCTTGAATGATGAAATAAGTGACGACAGAGGTTAGGAGCGTGTTGAAAATTTCTCGAGAAGCATTAAAAGCACCATCTTCTTCCCAAGTGATGGAGGCTCTTTCAATAATCCATGCCATAATGATGATTGGGAAAAAGACTGCTGAAAGCCCGATGTCAAAATTCATGCGATAGCCAATAATTGTCATGGTCTGCATAATGATGATAACGAAGATGACCACCGATGAAATTCTTGGCACAAGAAGTAAGTTTAGCCTTGAAAGTAAAGTTCTGAGCAACATACCAATAGAGATAATAATGGCAAATGATGTGATGCCATTAACAAAGCCTGTTTGCGTTAAAGACATGGCAATAAGCATTGGGGTAAACGTTCCCATCGTTTGTAAGCCAACAATGTTACGAATAAAAACAATCACAAGAATTGCGAGCGGAAACACACTGAGCCATTTGATGATGTTTTGATTGTTAATTGGCAAATTATAAATAGAATTATCATACCAAGATTTTGTTTTATCCAGTCTGGCACGGTGATTTGCTAAGTCAAAATTAGACGTTGTTGAACGCAACACAGAAAATTGAATGGAAGAGTTTTCACCGCCTTCAATGTCTAAAAGTCCTTTGTCACCACGTTGAAAGATGATGAAGTCATCTGGCATTCCCTTTGCCGCATTTTTGAGGTTATAAAGACGCCATTTTCCACCCACATAAGCTTCAATCATTAAATCTGGTGAAAAAGATTTTTTGTTTTCTTCTAGTCTAACCCCTTTGATGAGCCTTGAAGGCACAGATTTGATTGCTAACAGGTTTTTAATTGTTGTTGCAACATTTTCTTTCGTAATTTTGAAAGGAAGAAGGGTTGAGACGGCAACAGGGGTTGGTTTCTCATTAAAAATTTCAATAATTTTTTGTGGAAGATCAGCTTCCGTTTCAAGGGCTTCTGCCTGAGCAAGGATTGATTTTGCGACCGCCATTTGTGTCTCATCATATTCTGGTATAGCAGGTTTTCTTGGTTTAGAAGCTCTTACAGTGCCTTTGCCTGCTTCATTATCAAACAATAAGATGCGATAATATAGATTTTGTTCTTCTGTTTGTGGTTGGGCACGTAAAACGATTTTGTTTTCAGTGCTTTTGATACGGGAAACTTTATATTTTGGAGCAATGACATTATCGTCTAAAATTTTATAAAACTTGCTATCTTCAGGGGTGGCAAGCGTGATTTTTATGTTTTCATTGGTTGGCATAAAGTTGATGTGTGCCTCAATGTTCCAAATCCTTTTCGTTTCTCTTGGCTTAAAACTAAACCCCCAATGGGTGACTTTATAATACATACAATATCCGGCAAAAATTGCAGAAAGAATTAAGCCGATGGATAGAATTACTCTGATGGATTTAAATTTTTGCAACATTTTGATATCTCTTTAAGTCAAAAAAACTATTTTAAGGTAACATTTAAGGCTGGGTCAACAATGGCTCTGCCATTTAAGATGTTTCTGCCAATGAGGATTTGATATTTAAATTTTTCTCGTTCAGCAAGGGTGAATCTTTCTTTGATGCTTTGCCCACCCATTTTGATGTCCATTACAACAATCACACGTCTTTCGTTGCCACCAACTCTTTTAATGGCAATTTGGTCTTCAATAACTTTCTCGAAAACTTTGCTCTCATTTGTTTCGCTGTTGATGATGGTGAAAGCAACCCATCTTTTGCCATCTCTTTCAAAAAATTTTTCTTTAGCAACATCAATGGAAGAAGTTTGTGCGCCTGTGTCAATTCGAGAGATAAATGGTGAAACCATTCCTTCAAGGTAAACAGGTTCAGTTCCGCCAATAATTCCTAGAGGGTGAGAGGTTTTGGGTTTCATCTCAATTGCGGGAATGATAGCCGGCAAAGATTTTGGAGAATTTGTGGTGCAGGAGCTTGTCATGTGGATAATTATTGCCATTAAAAAAAAAGAGAAAACTTTATGGATTTTGTTATACATTTTTTTACCAATTTTATTGTTTATGTGAAATAATTTTAATACTACTCTTTTACATACAAATGGCTGTTAATGTAAAGATAATTTTAAGAGATATCAAAAAAAACTTTAATTTTTTTCATAATAATATATATTATATCTATACATAAAATTAGTGTGTTTGGAAAAATATGTTCTGATGATGAAGCGGAAGATGGGAGATAGCTATGGTCGATAAGAAAAAAAGAACTTTAATGGAAATTCTAAGTTATAAAAAAAGAGTTGCTATTCGTAAGTTTAAACAAAATCAATTGAGAAAAGCAGGGGAGAAAGTTTTGCTTACGGGAGGACTTATTGGCGTGATGAGTTTGTCCCCTAAATCTGCAGAAGCCCAAAACTCAAGTAGAGATAAGACAATTCACCATAGTGAACTTGTTGCCGATGCAGGCAAGATAGATATGTCTAAAATTATGGAATATATGATGTATGAAGAAGTTGATATCGAATCAGCTTTGGAAGATGTGATTGAAAATGATATCTTGAGTTTTCAGGAAGCTTTGGAAAATAAATATCGTGTTGTTAATCGCTATAAGCGAGCAGCAAGAAAAAGAGTTTTTGGAAATGGATTGAATTATTGCGCTATCCAACCTGCCTTGGTGTTTAAAACCGTTGCTGCCAGAGATAGTATTGATTACATTAAAGACTTGTATGTCAATCTTGTTAATCCGAATTCTTGTGGCGTAATGCTTGAACAAGCAAGAGAACTATTTCCTGATCGTGTTAGTAAAAAAATTAAGTTGGATAAGCATAAAAAATATAAAAATGGTGATTTTATTATTGTTGATTTGAGAAAAACAAAATCAAGAAGAAATGCAAATACAACTTCAGGGCTTCACTTAATTACCTATTTTGAAGGTAGGTTTTACGAAATGGTTGGGGATGAAACAAAACGTGAGAAAAAAGGCAAGGGAAGCTTTTTAAGTTTTAATAATGAAAGCTATGAAGAAGTTGATAGCTCTTACTGGGGAGGGCAGTCTGGTTGGGTGCTTTCAACGGCTGAAATGGCAAAAGATGTCATTAAAGATAAAATTTATCACCTTTCTATTATTGAACAAAAAAAATATCTTTACAAGCAAATGCAACGCGTTGATGAAGATAGATTGTTAAAATTCAGAGCTTTTAGAGATTTCAAAGAAGTTCCTGAAAAGACACTCGTTCTTGATAGGATTCAACCAATTGAAAAAGTGAGATTGGAATCTCCTCATCTTGAAGTTAAACATAAGGTTGCTTCATTTGGTAATAAAATTAAACCAATTGCCGTTAACCCTGTTGCTTCTCAAAAAAAGCAAAAGATGAGATAAAAATATTAATGAGATTAAATTTGCTATATTGATTTGGATAATTTTTCTATTTGTTTTTAAACATAAAAAAGACCCTCGCTCAAAACGAAGGTCTTTTTTGTGGTTGTGTTCGATGGTTTTATTTATTCATCGCTGGCAGGAGCTTCATCTTCCCCTATCATATCAACCGTGATGTGTCCAGCATCGGCTCTGATTTTATTTTCAATTTCATCAGCAACTTCAGGGTGTTCTCTCAAGAAAATTTTGGCATTTTCACGTCCTTGACCAAGTTTTTCGCCGTTGTAAGAGAACCAAGCACCTGCTTTTTCAACAATGTTTGCCTTAACTCCAAGGTCAACGAGTTCGCCCATTTTTGAAATTCCTTCACCATACATAATGTCGAAATCAACAACTTTGAACGGCGGAGCAACTTTGTTCTTCACAATTTTCACTCTTGTTTGGTTTCCAATGACGTTTTCTTTGTCTTTAATTGAACCAACTCTTCTGATGTCAATACGAACAGAGGCATAGAATTTCAATGCGTTTCCGCCTGTTGTTGTTTCAGGGCTACCAAACATCACACCAATTTTCATACGAATTTGGTTGATGAAGATAACGAGCGTGTTAGAACGAGAAATGGTTGACGTAAGTTTTCTCAGAGCTTGAGACATAAGTCTTGCTTGAAGTCCCATGTGACTATCTCCCATTTCGCCTTCAAGTTCTGCTTTCGGCACAAGAGCGGCAACGGAGTCAACAACAAGCACATCAATTGCACCTGAGCGAACCAAAGTGTCCGTAATTTCCAAGGCCTGTTCACCAGCATCTGGTTGAGAGATGAGCAAGTTTTCAATATCAACGCCAATTTTTTTAGCATAAGCAGGGTCAAGAGCATGTTCCGCATCGATAAAGGCACAAGTTCCACCTTTCTTTTGAGCTTGAGCAACAACACTCAAAGCTAAAGTGGTTTTACCTGAGCTTTCAGGCCCATAGATTTCGATGATTCTACCTTTTGGTAAACCGCCAATTCCAAGGGCAATATCCACCCCGAGTGAACCTGTTGAAATTGCTTCAATATCCATATGTTGGTTTTGACCAAGGCGCATGATTGAACCTTTACCGAAGGCACGTTCAATCTGGCTGAGGGCGGCGTCGAGTGCTTTATCTTTTTCCATTTAGTTTCTCTCTATTCTTATAATGTTTTGTTCAAATTAAATTTAATATGTACTAGTTTTGTTCTTTTTGCAAGAACTATTTTTTATTATAGTTATTATTTTTTCGATTGCGGTTTTGAGTGTAATCTCTGACCTCATATTTTCTGTTTTGTCTTGGAGGGTTATTTCTTCTTTGTTCTTCAAATTTGTTGTTTTTAAGATAGTTAAATTCTTCCAAAGAAGCGGTAACAATTGCTCCAAAAATAACGATTGCCCAAGCCAAATACATCCACACCAAGAGCAACGGCACGGTGGCAAGCGCACCATAAAGAGTTTTGTACGTTGCACCACTAAGCAAGATTGAGCCAATTCCTGAGCGAAGCACCGCGAAGAGGATGACCGTCGTCACAGCTCCCCAAAAGGCATTAAAGAAGCTAACCTTTTTGTTTGGCACAAGCATATAAACGGAGATAAGCAAAATGACGGTTAGCGAAGCAGGGATAAGGCTGCTGACGAGCATTTTAAAAGAGCCAGCATTATCTTCCATCATATTACTGATGGCATAAAGATAGCCTCGCATAGAGAAAGCAGCACCTAAAAGGAGAGGCCCTAAGGTGATGATTGTCCAATAAAGGGTAATTTTTGTGGTGAATCGGCGTGGTTTATTGACTTTGAAAATAAAGTTAAAGGTGTTTTCAATGGTGGAAAGCAACATAATCGCCGTCACGGCAATACCGACCACACCAATGGTGGTAAGCTTTGCACTGGCACTGATGAACTGATTGAAATATTCTTTCACTTCTTCACCTGTCCCAGGAAGGAAGTTGTGCACAATAAATTCTTGAATTTGAATTTTTGATTCAGCAAACACTGGAAATGCTGCAAAAATTGCCAAAGCAATGGCAAAGAGTGGAACAAGAGCAAGCAGTGAGGTATAGCTTAATGCAGAGGCAACTCTAAAAATTGCATCGCTTTTGATTCTTTTGTTTAGGAATAGGCAAAATTCGCTGCTTGTGGAAATCTTTTTCTTGGCGGATTGCTTAACTTCTGCCAGTTTGTTTTTTAAATTCATGTCCATCTCTTTCAAAAAAATGTTTACAAATCGTATTTATTTAGATAAATAGTCAACTTAAGATGATTAGACTTGTCTTGAGGAGAAAAGTAAACCTCTTTATTGGTTTTTCACCAAGATTTTTTAGGAATTGCTTTTAAGAACGGGTCTTTTAAGTTATCTTATATAGAAATAACATAAGGAATGTAAGTATGACAACATATAAGCCGCTAATGGAAGGAAAAAAAGGTCTGATTATGGGACTTGCGAATGATAAGTCCATTGCATGGGGAATTGCTCAAGCATTAAATGCACAAGGAGCACAAATTGCAATTTCATACCAAAATGAAGCTTTGGAAAAAAGAGTTCAACCTTTGTCTGAACAGCTTGACCACAGCCCAATCCTTATCAAATGTGACGTAACTGATTCTGCAAGCGTTGAAGCTTGTTTCAAAGAATTAGGCGAAAAATGGGGTAAAATTGATTTCGTTGTTCATGCGATTGCCTTTTCTGATAAAAATGAACTTAAAGGTCGTACAATTGATACGACTTTGGCGAATTTCACAAATACAATGCACATTTCTTGTTTCTCTTTCTTGGAAACTTGTAAATATGCTTCAACAATCTTGAATGAAGGTGGTTCAATTGTTACCCTTTCTTACCTCGGTGGTGAGAGAGTTCTTCCAAACTATAACATTATGGGCGTTGCAAAAGCTGCTTTGGAAGCTTCTGTTCGTTATGCTGCAGTTGATTTGGGTAAGCAAGGTGTTCGTGTAAACGCTATTTCTGCTGGTCCAATCAAAACTTTGGCAGCTTCTGGAATTGGTGATTTCAGAAAAATCTTGCGTTGGAACGAATTAAATGCTCCACTTCACAAAAACGTAACGCAAGACGAAGTTGGGTCAATGGCAATGAGTTTGCTTTCTCCTCTTGGTCTTGGTGTGACTGGTGAAGTTTTGCACGTTGACGCAGGATATCATGCAATTGCAATGATGGACATTGAAAATGCGCCTGAAACTGCAAAATTGCTTGCGGAGTATTAATAAAATTATCTTGAGTTTTAGACTTTAAGATTTTATATTAAAGACTGCTTTTTTTAAGCAGTCTTTTTTATGTCTAGTTAAGTGTGCTAAAATGAGTGATGAAAAAAAAATTGAGAAAAAAATGAAAAAAAATTGGAAGCGTAAACTTCTGATTAATTCTTTTGTTTATGCTTTTGCAATTGTTGGCGTGTTCTTTTTTGTTTTTATGTTCTTTATTGCGAAAGCGTTGCTTAGTGATGGCAAGATTGTTGAACCAATTCCTGAAAAGGTTATTTTAACGCTTGATATGACTCAGCCATATAGTGAACTAAGAGTTGATGATGTTTTTTCAGAAATTTCTGGTGTTGGTGCACTTTCTTATTATGACTTACTAAGAACAATTAGCTTTGCTTTTGACGATGATAAAGTGACGTCTTTGGTTGTTGATATCTCCTCTGTCAATTTAGGGTTATCACAAATTCAAAATTTGCGTCAAACAATTAAAGCCTTCCGAAGTAAGGGTAAAAAAGCGTATGCTTATTCGACAGGCTTTGGTGCTTTTGGGGGTGGCACTGGAGCATATTATTTGGCGACCGCTTTTGATGAAATTTGGATGATGCCAAACACTGAAATTGGCATAACTGGATTGAGTATTGAAGTTCCATTTTTCAAAGATTTGTTCACAAAAATTGGTGTTGAACCAGAGTTTTTTAGTCGTTATGAATATAAAAATGCGATGGCATCTATGATGTCGTCCTCTTTTTCCAAGGAACATAAAGAGGAACTGAATAAGTTGAGCGGTGGTCTGATGGAAAATATTGTGCAAGAAATTTCCGCTTCAAGAAACATGAAGGTTTCTGAAGTGACTTCTTCAATTAATGAAGCCCCAATTTTTGTGAAAGCAAATTTTGAAAGTAAACTCATTGATAAAGTTGCTTATAAATCTGAACTGATGGATAAATTGAAAAAAGAGCATAATGCAAAAGCTTATTCATTCGTTGATTATGCAACTTATTTTTCAGACATCGAAGATGCGGAAAAACTAGTGGCTTATATGGTGCTTGATGGGGTGATTAATTCAGGACAAAGCCGAGCATATCCTTTTGACAGAGAAAATGTTATTGGTTCAGAAAGTGTTTTGCAACAACTTGAAGAAATTTCTGAAAATGAAAAAGTTAAAGCGCTTGTCGTTCGTGTGAATAGCCCTGGGGGAAGTTACACGGCTTCGCACGAAATTTGGCACGCATTAGAAAAGTTGAAGAAGGACAGACAAATTCCGGTGGTGATTTCCATGGGGGACTATGCTGCTTCAGGAGGATATTTTATTGCTCTTGCGGGAGATTATGTCTTTGCAGAGCCAACCACAATCACAGGGTCTGTTGGGGTTTTGGGAGGAAAAATTTCTTTGCAAAAACTTTGGAATAAAATTGGGGTGAACTGGGGTGTTGTCAATGTTGGAGATAATGCAGGTGCACTGAGCTTGAATAGGAAATTTACCGAAAAAGAAAAGAAAGTTTTTAATCAGTCGTTAGATAATATTTATCAAGATTTTGTAGGAAAAGTTGCGAATTCTCGTCAGATTGACCTTAAAAAACTTGATGAATTAGCCAGAGGGCGTGTTTGGACAGGTGCTTTGGCAAAAGAACATCATCTGATTGATGATTTGGGCGGGATGGAGGCATCTCTTTTGAAAGCGAGAGCCTTAATAAAAGAAGATGGGGATAAACAAGGGAAATATGGCTTGATTTATTATCCTCGTAAGAAGACTTTTCAGGAAAAACTCTCTGAATTTGTTGGAGGAGGTTTTTCTGCTCAGTCATCTCAAACAAAAATAAATGGGGTATTATTTGATTTAGGAATTGATATTGAAGACGTTAATATGTTAAAACGTATGAAATATGATACGATTTTGACGCCGATGAAGATATTTATGTAAAATGAGGAAAAGAAAATGAAAATTGATGCGGAAACTGTAAAGAAAATTGCGTTTTTATCACGTTTGAATATTGATGAAACAATTGAGGATACTAAAAAAGATTTTAATAATATCTTTGCGATGATTGAGCAGTTTAACGAAGTCAATACACAAAATGTCCAGCCTTTGACATCCGTAAATGATGCAAATTTAGTTTGCAGAAAGGATGAGGTAACTTCTGGTGGCAATGCAAAAGCCATTTTAGCAAATGCACCAGAGCAGGAATATGGTTATTTCGTCGTGCCAAAAGTTGTTGATGTTGAATAGATAGGATTTTGAAAATGAGTAAATTAAATAAATTGACGATTGCCGAAACTTTGAAGGGCTTGACAAAAAAAGAATTTTCCAGTGTTGAAGTGACAAAGGCTTATTTGGGGGAGATGAAAGCAAGAAAAAATTTGAATGCTTTTGTTTTGGAAACCGAAGAAGTGGCTTTGGCTCAGGCTCAAAAATCTGATGAGAAATATGCAAAAGGAATGCAAGGCAAACTTGAGGGGATTCCGCTCGGTATTAAGGATTTATATTGCACGAAAGATATTCGTACCACAGCTTGTTCAAAAATTTTAGAAAATTTCGTGCCACAATATGAGTCAACTGTGACTCAAAAATTGCTTGATGATGGAGCAGGCTTTTTGGGTAAACTCAATATGGACGAATTTGCCATGGGCGGAAGCAATGAGACAAGTTGTTTTGGTCCTGTGATTAATCCTTGGAAAGAAGAATTAAATCTTGTTGCAGGTGGCTCTTCTGGTGGTCCTGCCGCTGCGGTGGCTGCGAATATGTGTGCGGCAGCAACAGGAAGTGATACGGGTGGGTCTATTCGTCAACCTTCTGCTTATTGCGGAATTACGGGAATTAAACCAACTTATGGTCGTTGCTCACGTTATGGAATTATTGCTTTTGCCTCTTCGCTTGACCAAGCAGGGATTATGGCAAAAGATGTGCGAGATAGCGCCATTCTTTTGGAAACAATTTCAGGGTATGATAGCAAAGATGCAACTTCTGCTAAAATTGACGTGCCAAATTTTGAGGCATTTTTAGGACAAGATGTCAAAGGCTTGAGAATTGGGATTCCTAAGGAATATCGCCCACAAGGGTTGAATGAAGAAATTTCAAAATTTTGGGATATGGGCATTGAAATGCTCAAAGCCAGAGGGGCTGAAATTGTCAATATTTCTTTGCCTCACACAACTTATGCCCTTGGCACATATTATACGATTGCACCAGCGGAAGCCTCTTCCAATTTGGCTCGCTATGATGGGGTGAGATATGGTAAGAGAGTTGATGGTGATGGTTTGGATAATCTTTACATCAACACCCGCACAGAAGGCTTTGGCAAAGAAGTTAAACGTCGTATTATGATTGGGACATATGTTTTGTCTTCTGGTTATTATGACGCCTATTATTTGAAGGCACAAAAAGTTCGTCGTTTGGTGAGAGAAGACTTTATCAAAGCATTTGAAAAATGTGATGTGATTTTGACTCCGACAACGCCAACACCTGCATTTGCAATTGGGGATAAATCAATGAATGAAGACCCAGTGAATATGTATTTGAATGATATTTTCACCGTCACAGCAAATTTGGCAGGGCTTCCAGCAATGAGCTTACCAATTGGGCTTTCTAAAGATGGATTGCCTTTGGGCTTGCAGTTGATTGGTCGTGCGTTTGATGAGGCGACAATTTTCAAGACGGCTTATGCGCTTGAACAAGATGCGAAATTTGAGAGGAAATAAGAGATGAGTGAATATATTATTGAAACACCAAAAGGAAAATGGGAAGTTGTTTGTGGTTTGGAAATTCACTGTCAGATTATTTCAAAGTCTAAAATTTTTAGTGGGGCGTCTACCAATTATGGTGATGAACCAAACCAAAACGTGGCATTTTTAGATGCTGGTATGCCGGGGATGTTGCCAACTTTGAATGAACAATGTGTTCATCAGGCGGTTAAAACAGGTTTGGGGTTGAATGCTCAAATTAATGAATATTCTGAGTTTGCTCGTAAGAACTATTTTTATGCGGACTTGCCTTTGGGATATCAAATTTCTCAGTTTACTTATCCGATTGTGGGTGAGGGTAGCTTGGAAGTTGAACTTGAGGACGGAAGCAAGAAAAAAATTGGCATTGAAAGATTGCATATTGAGCAAGACAGTGGAAAATCTATTCACGATCTCGAACCAACTAAGAGTTTGATTGACTTAAACCGTGCTGGTGTGGGGTTGATGGAAATTGTGACTAAGCCAGATTTCCGTGCGCCTGAAGAAGCAGGAGCTTTTCTTCGTAAGCTTCGTTCTCTCTTACGTTATTTGGAAACGTGCGATGGAAATATGGACGAAGGTTCAATGCGTTGTGACGTGAATGTTTCTGTTCGTCCACTTGGTTCTGATGAGCTTCGTACCCGTTGTGAGATGAAGAACGTTAATAGTGTTCGTTTTGTAATGCAAGCCATTGAGGCTGAAGCAAAACGTCATGTTGAAGTTTATGAAAAGGGTGGCGTAATTGCTCAGGAAACACGTCAGTATGACCCCGTTGCTAATGTGACTCATACGTTGCGTAAGAAAGAATTTGCCCATGATTATCGTTATTTTCCTGAGCCAGATTTGCTTCCGCTTGTGTTGGAAACAGGTTTTGTTGAAAAAATTAAGTCTGAAATGCCTGAGATGCCAGATGTGAAGAAAGCCCGTTTCATCAAAGAACTTGGCTTAACAGAATATGATGCCAGAGTGATTTGTGAAAGCAAGGAAGTTGCCGAATATTTTGAAGAGGCTTCTCATGGGGCTGATGCAAAAAGAGTTGCCAACTGGTTGATTGGAGATGTGTTTGCCGTTTTGAATAAGAATGGTTTAACCATTGCACAATCTCCAGTTTCTGCAAAAAACTTGGGAAAATTGGTCAATTTGATTTCTAAAGATGTGATTAGTGGCAAGATTGCTAAAGATGTTTTTGAGATGATGCTTGAAAATGATGCCGACCCTGAAAAAATTGTGGCTGAAAAAGGGTTGAAACAAGAAACAGATGTGGCTTTCATTGAACAAACAATTGATGCTCTAATGGCTAAACACACAGCAGAAGTTGAGACTTATAAATCTGGTCGCAACAATTTGCTTGGGTTCTTTGTTGGACAAACGTTGAAAGCAACGCAAGGCAAGGCAAACCCTGCAGTGGTGAACAAAATTGTTTCAGAAAAACTGAATAAATAGAATATTGCTAAAAAGAGAAACACCCTAGACTTAAGTTTAAGGGTGTTTTTTTTGATTTCTTAAAAAAAGAGATTACCTAAATTTATATTTTTTTAGGTGATGGGCAATGAAAATTTTTAAAGTTACAGTTTTTTTTCTTGTTTTTTTTGTGAAACCTGTTTTTGCAGATCAGTTGTTTGTCAATTCTGATTTGCATATTGTTGATGGTTATTATTCTGGCAATGCCAATTCAGGTGGGTATCAGTGTGGCATTTGTGTGATGTCAAACAATGCTGGTCAACCTTGGGATGTTGCGGTCACGGGGTCGATAAATGCCTATAATAACAGAGTGGGCATCTGGGTGAATTCGTCAGGAAATGCTCTTTTTCGGTCTTTTGATTCTAATGATGAATTACGCCTCTTTTTGGATAGTGATGGAGATGCAGCAATTAGCAATGAAGGAGGTAAGCTTATTATTGATGGAGGAACTGCTGGCGGATATCTCGACGTTAGTAATATATATTATGATGGAGTTGTTAGTTTACAAAACTTTGGAACTGGTGGAAATACCTTGATTAAAAATATGGATATCTATGCAAATAGTTCCTTTGGGAATTCTTATGTGATTGGTGTGAATAATCAAGCAACTTATAGATTTTCAAGTGATATGGATAATACCTTGCTCTTTTACAAGAATTATTCAGATAATTGGAGTGCAGGACTTTATTCTGCATCAAAAACACATTCGCCGACGAGCAAATTTGAACTTGTTGGAATGAATCTTGAGTTTACAAGTAATGTTGCACAAGGCGGAGTTAATTATGGGATTGCCACAGCAGAGATGGATTTATTTGGAACAGAACAAGGCAATACTTATAATTATTCATGGAATAGGGCTTCAAAACTTGGCGCTGCTCTTTATGTTTGGAGTGGTGGTAGTAATGTTAACGTTAAAAACATGGACATGATTGTTGAAGGTAATTCTGCGTCACAATTTGCAGGAATTTATCTTGGCAGTGGGAGCTCTTTAAAAATTGAAGGAAATGAAAATTCTGGGCAACTCCATTTCTTGAAAAACAAGACGAATACGAACGATTTTTCAGGGATAGTTGCACTTGCGAATACAGATGTTTTTTTTAAAAATGTTGATATTCTTATTAAAGAAAATGAGTCAGCATTTGATGTTGCGTCAATTTATCTCATAAATGGTGGGCAGATTATTAATCAAGAAATTCAAAATAGAAAAATTGAAATTCTTGATAATCAGGCTGCAAGAGGGTTTTATGGTATTATTTCGGGAGAAGCGTTGACTGTGGAAAATATGGATGTTTATATTTCAGGAAATATAGCAGATACGCCTTCTTCCTTCGGTCTATATACGCAAGGTGAAACGATATTCCGCTCTCTTTCTCGAGGAAAAATGTTTTTCTCTGACTTAGATACTGTTTGGTTTGCTGAAGGTAATGTTGAGAATATGGTAGAAAATTATGATATTTCAGCGGAAAATATCACTCAATTTATCGATGCTAATGACGGGGCGGATTTGCTCTTTAGAAATTCAAATGTTGTGCTTGAAGATGGTATGGGCTTGTTAATGCGTGCTAGTTTACCTGAAATTTCAGAAGTTAGGTTTGAGGGAAGTCAATTTAATGTTAAAAGTGAAAAATTTTTAAGTGTTCAAGGCGTTGCAACGGTTAATCTGAGCGCCACGAGTTCAGAGATTATTGGTAATATTGATAAAGGTTCAACGAGTGTGGTGAATTATTCATTGTTAAATGGGAGTTTGTGGAAAACAAACAGCTCTTCTTCTTTGAATGATGTTGTGTTGAATGATTCTATCATTGATATGCGTTCCGTAGATGGTGATAACACTTTGAATGTTGAAAATTACTCAGCTTCAAATGGTCAAATAAAACTCACTTCATATCTTAATTTGGCAGAAGATAAGAGCGATAGACTTGTTATTTCACAAGTATCTTCTGGATCAACAACTCTGAACATTCAGGCAATGGGAGATGATGAAAGTAATGCTTTGGAAAGTGATGGAATTTTGGTTGTTCAACAAGATGGGGCAAGTGTTTCTTCAACATTTTCATTGCATGGTGGTGTGATTGATAGTGGGTTTTATGAATATCATTTAGTTAAGGGGGATGTGAATGGTGTGGGAGATAATTATTATCTCAGAACAAGCGTTAAACCAGAGCCGACCCCAGAAGACCCAGACCCTGAACCAACACCGCCTGATGTTTCTCCTGTTGGGAAAATGGTGATAGATGTGCCTTCTGTTCATCTTTCCAGTGTCAAGTTTGGGATGAATGAACTTAGGAAAAGGCTGGGTGAATTGAGAGATGATAATCCTGTTTCAAAATCTGGAACTTGGGTGAGAACTTATACGCAAAATTTAGAAATTGGAGATGCGAGCAAAGCTAAAATGAACTTGTTTGGAATTGAGGGTGGATATGATTATAAAGTTTATGCTTCTGCTTTTAATCAAATATATTTAGGGGTAATGCTTGGATATCAATATACGAATGACATTAAGATTTTGCAGCATAATCAAAAAGAAGGTTCTGGAAAAATTACTAGCCCTAGCTTTGGTGCTTATGCAACTTGGTTGAATCAAAATGGATATTTTACAGATTTTGCTTTGAGACATTTTATTTCTGATATGAAAATTAAGAATATAACCTCTCAAGATGACATTGTTTCTTATAACTCAAAGAGAGGCTATACGGCATTTGATTTGGAATTTGGAAAGCGTTGGACATTTATGTTGAATGCGCAAGATAAGGTTATTTTTGAACCTAAGGCAATGTTTGAATATATTTATTCGAAAAGTGATAAATTCACAACAAATTATGGCGGTTCGGGAAGTTATAGCCACACGATTAGCAAAGTTTTGAAAAATGCATTGACCGTTTATTATCACACAGAACTTTCTCCGCAAACCATTTTAGAGCCTTTTGTGCAACTTGGAGTTGCTCATGAATTTGATGGAAAAAGTGAGGTTGAAATGAACAGCGTTGAGGCTTTATCTTCAGCGAAAGGCACGAGTTTTGAAGTTGGTGGAGGTTTGAACATGAAACTTGATGAGCGTTGGAATTTATATTCTGATTTGATGTATCAAAAAAGTTCAATCGTCAAATCTATTTCCACAAATTTGGGGGTTAGATATAATTTTTGACAAAGATGATATTTCTGTGTAAGAAAGAGAGATGTTCTATTCTATAATCTATTTCTAAGCGTTTCTAAATGATTGAAAATATAATCCTAATTACTGACCCTAATAATGACCCAGATGACTTAGTGAGTTTTGTTGGACTGGCGAATTTTGTTCATCAGAAAGCTGTTTCGTTGAAAGCTGTTGTTGCCACTTATGGTGATGAAGTCATTAGATTAAAGCGGGCAAAATTTGCTAAAGGGGCTTTTTTGAGTTTAGGGATTAATGTGCCAGTTGCAGTTGGTTGTGACTATGAGCAATACAATAATATCAAGGGGAATGGCTATTATGAAGAAGCTGGAGCGTGTAAACTTGAAGCGCTTGGCGAGGCACTTGAATCTTCCGCTGAAGCACTCTTGAAAAAGGTTTATGAACAAGCAGAGGCACATTCTTTGACCGTTCTTATTAATGCAATTATGCCAGATATTGCTTGCTTTATTGAGAAATATGCTTCGCTTTTTATTGAGAAAACAAAAAAAATTGTGGTGATGGGTGGTTATGAATTTGATGAAGAAGGCAAAGTTGTGCCAGCTCGTAATTCTCACAATCTTATTCAATGTTATGAAGCTGCTCAAAGGGTTTTTGAAACCGCTTTAGAACATAATATTCAGCTTGTGCTTGTGCCTAAGGAAACAATCTATGAGGTGAGTGTTGATGGTCAAACTTTTTTTGATGTTTTGAAAATATATCAAAATCCCATTGCGCAAAACTTATTTGCTTCTTACAAAATGTTTGTTTATCGCATTTGGGATTCTGTTTCGAGAGGGAAGAATCAGCATTTCACCTTAGAAAGATTTAATCAGGTTTTTATCGCTGATGGTGAAGAAGTCTTTGCTTCCGATGACGTGGAAATCGTTTTTGAAAAAGTGAGAAAGATAAACCTTTATGATTTGGTTTCTGCTTTAGCTACGTTGGAAGATTATTGGAAAAAATATGGCGCTTATGAAAAAATTAGGGATGGTCTTTTTGTAGCAAAAATTTCTAAACGAAGCGTTTTTATTGATGAACTTTATTGTCTGATGGATTTAATCAAAATAAATGTTTGAAATTTGAAAATAAAAAATATTGTATTTTGTTATGAATATTTTATAATACTTGGATTATATGGTCCCCAAACAGGTTATTTATGTTGAGAATTTTTATTTTATTGCTTTTTTCTGTCTTTATTTGTCGTGCTTCTTTTGCAGATGTTAATGTTGTGGTCATTGCGCCTCAAGATGGCAGATATGAGGCTATGGGCTCTGAAATTATTGAAGGGGCAAAAATTGCCATTGATGACATCAATAATAATGGGGGCATTAAAGGACGAAAACTTAATTTGATTACGGTTTTTGACCAGTGTGATGATGTGCTTTCCCTTTCAACAGCTCAAATGATTAGCATTAGTTCTTCTAAGGAAGATAAAGCTTCCGTTGTTATTGGTCCTTATTGTTCAAATTCGTTTGAAGAAATTTCTGACACCTTTGCAAAAGCTAAAATTTTTCAAATTATCCCTAATTCAGTTGGGACGAATAATTATAAACAAAATCACAAAGGCTTGGTGAAAATGCTGGGGAGTAAGGAGCGTCAAGGGAGTGATTTTTTCAACTTTTACAAAGAGAATATGTCAGGCAAAAAAGTGGCACTGATTTATGATAGTGACGATCGGGATATCGTTGATATTGCCGCTGTGGTGCAAGGTGAATTTAGAAAAGCTGAACTTTCTGAGATGTTTAAACCTTTTGATGTTAATAAATATAAAAGTTCTGAGAGTTTGGCAAAGTCTGTCACGAAACATTATGATGTTGCTTATATCTTAGGAAATGTGGAAGAAGTGATTGATGTTTTCAAAGAAATTAAGGAAAGAGATTCAGATTTTATCATTTTTACTAACAGATATCAGCTAACAGATGAATATAGTGAAAAACTTGGGAGCTTGGCAGAAGGTTCTTATTCCATTGGCTTGCCTTCGTTGAAAGATAATCCGTCTTTTACTGAAAAATTAGTGGAATTTCGTCTGCTTGGTATTGAACCTGAAGGGCTTTCTGTTTATAGCTATTCAGCAGTTAAGCTTTGGCAAGACTTGGTTGTTAAGGCTGATTCTTTTAGTTATGATGCACTTTCAAAGCTTTTGGAAAGTGACAAGTTTCAAACAACTTGGGGAGAGGTGGAGTTTAAGAATGGTTCTCCTGAAGACTTACTGAATTATAGCATTTATAAAGTTTCTCAAGGACATTTTGAACAGGTGAAATAAGATATTTGTGTAAAACGGAAGCTTTTTCGTTTATTAAATTTTTTGTTTTTGTATATTAAATTAAATATTTTAAGTAAATGAGGACAGTTCCTCAAAATCTAGGGGTGAAAGTGATATGGCTGGTAGTATTAATAAAGTTATTTTAGTTGGAAATTTGGGTGCTGATCCTAAAGTGAGCAACACATCAAGCGGTTCTAAAATTGTTAATTTGAGCATTGCGACAAGTGATAGCTGGAAAGACAAAGCAACGGGTGAAAGAAAAGACCGCACAGAGTGGCACAGAGTTGTTATCTTTAATGCGCAATTGGCAGATATTGCTGATAGATATTTGAAAAAAGGCTCTAAGGTTTATTTAGAAGGACAACTTCAAACTCGTAAATGGGAAGACCAAGGCGGTCAAGAAAGATATTCAACTGAAGTTGTTTTGCAAAACTTCAATGGAACATTGGTTCTCTTAGATGGTCGTGATGGTGGTTCAGATTTCGCACCTGCGGGTGGCAATGATGTCTTTTCTGGTTCATCTTCTGCATCTTCAGGCTGGGATAATTCTTCTTCTGCCACAGATTTAGACGATGAAATTCCATTCTAGTCATTAGAAAGCATTATTTCGATAAAAAAGCCTCTCAAGTGAGAGGCTTTTTTATTGTTTTTAGAAATTATATCTGATTGTGAGATAGAATTGGTCGTCAGAATAATCAGATTTAGTATCTCTGGCGTATCCAAAGTTTAGGGCGATAGGGGTATAGATATTGTTGATTTTCAAGTTTAGGCTGCTTCTGATGCTGTCACGTCCAGCGGCAGTTCCTTTCATTACCCAAGGGCTTTCAGGGCTTCCTACAAAGTAGCTTTCCACTTTTGAGCTTGTGTCGCCAAGGCTTCTTGCATAAGCAAGTTCAATGGCAGGGGTCAGAATAAAGCTGTCAAGTACCATGTTTCTTGAAACTCTTAAGCCAATAGGGGCTTCAATCGCATTAAAACTGTCAGAGGCAAGGTGTCTAGCTCCGAGCCCTTTTTCGTTATAAGATTCCGTATAGATGTAAGCATATTCAAGCCCTGTGAATGGTTCAATCACCCCGCAGGCATTGCCGAAATCATAGCCGAACTCAACCGTGGCGAACGCCGTGTAAGTGTCATATTCTCCTCTGGTTGAGATGGTGCTGCTTTGCGTTTTGGTCTTGTTTTGAATGAGCCCACCACCTAAGTTTCCAGTGACATAAGCACGAACAGGTTTATATTTTCCATAAAAGGATAGCATATATTCATCAATGTCGGAACTGTTATGAATGCTTTGACCTTTGCCCTCAACTTCACCATAAGCATAGCTGAATGCAACCCCCAGATTAAGGGCGTTTGGAATGAAGTCATGGTCATATCCAATGGCGAGATTAGTTGGTTTATAGTCATACCCCAAGTCATTGCCTTTGGTTTTCTTTTCAATGTTGTTTTGTCCGATGTTAAACCATAAGTGTTCGTCGGCATAGCCGTCTAACATGCCACAACTTGAACAGTTTTTGTTTTGAATGCGGGAATATATCTGGCGATTAAATTGGCGAACACCTGCTTTGTGAACTTCGGTGTAAACAATTTTATCCGCCCCGCCAATGATGTTGAACTGCTCTTTGACTTCATTTGAGACTTCTCCAGTATAGTAAATGTTGTCGAATAACATACGCTCCTCTGAAGAAAGGTCTGTTCTTAAGCGATAAATATCGGCAAGTGCCCCCAAATCTTGATATCCCGCCAAGTTTTTCTTGATGACGATTTTGGTATCCTCGGTTGACGTGTCAACAGCGGCGAGGTCGTTGCTCCAGTCTTCAAAGGCACTGTAATCAACGTCATAAAGATGCAAACCTTTGTCAAGAGAAGAGAGGTTATATGGCAAAAGTTTGACGTTGTCACCAACAGTGGCATTCGTGCCAAGGTCAGCAATCTTGTTATCATTCGTGACCATCGGGCGGAAAGTTGTGTTGTCGGCAAAGGTAATGATGGCTCTCTCTAAGCTAAACTCATGTCTTTGATCGTATTCATCCGCCTCATCAAAGAGCGCATAAAAATCCCCCTCATTGATGTTAAAAACTCCGCCATATTCGCTGTTATCTCCCCATAAATATAAACTGCCTAAGCCAGTCTTATTGACAATACCCGTGGAAATAAGATTGCCTGAAGAGTTAATGTTTCTGATTGGATCTCGCATGTTGATAATGCTATCGGCAATGGTATTGAAATTTACAACTGAATTGTCGACAATATCAATTGAATTGAGTTTTACAGTCTCATCGTCGCCAACTTTAGTAATCAGGCGGTTTTTTTGCGTTTTTAGTGTTTTTGTGTTAACTTTTAGCGGTTGCAAAAAATTAAAAATCGATTTTAAGGCTGTTTTTTTCGCTTTAGAGCAAAAAATAGCCTTTTTTAATGGGTATAAGTTTGACAATTCACTGGTTAGAGGGGGCTTTTTTTGATATAAACAGGGAAGTTAAAATTTAGGAAAAGGTATATTTAATGAGTGATGAAAATGAAATTTTGGAAGGGGCTGTTGATTCTGTGAAGAATATTTCAACAATTGCTATTTCAGAAGAAATGAGACGTTCATATCTTGACTATGCAATGAGTGTGATTGTTTCTCGTGCGTTGCCTGATGTGCGTGACGGGTTGAAGCCTGTTCACCGTCGTGTGATTTATTCCATGCACGAAAATGGTTATGAATATAATAAACCACATAGAAAATCTGCTCGTATCGTCGGTGATGTTATGGGTAAATATCACCCGCATGGTGATGCTTCAATTTATGATACAATGGTTCGTATGGCACAAGATTTCTCAATGCGTTTACCACTCATTGACGGACAAGGAAACTTTGGGTCAATGGACGGAGATAGTGCTGCGGCAATGCGTTATACGGAAGCCAGATTGCAAAAAGTTTCCCAAGCTTTGGTTGACGATATTGATAAAGACACTGTCGATTTCACTCCAAACTATGATGAAACCGTTATGGAACCTTCTGTTTTGCCGGCACGTTTTCCTAACTTATTGGTCAACGGAACAAGCGGTATTGCGGTTGGTATGGCAACGAATATGCCTCCTCATAACTTGGGTGAAGTATTAGACGCTTGTTGTGCATGCATTGATGACCCTGAAATTTCTCTTGAAGACTTGATTAATATCGTTCCTGCACCAGACTTCCCAACAGGTGGGTTGATTTTGGGGTATAGCGGTGCGAAATCTGCTTATCTCACAGGTCGTGGCTCTGTGGTGATGCGTGCAAAATGCACTATTGAAGAAATTCGCAAAGATAAAGAAGCGATTATTGTTCATGAAGTTCCATATCAAGTGAATAAATCTGTTTTGGTTAGCCGAATTGCTGAACTTGTTAAAGAAAAGAAAGTTGAAGGCATTTCCGACATCAGAGATGAATCCGACCGTCAGGGTGTTCGTGTTGTGATTGAAATTAAGCGTGATTTCCAAGCAGATGTGGTTTTGAACCAACTTTATAAATTCACGGCTTTGCAAACAAGTTTTGGAATGAATATGCTTGCCATTCACCATGGTCGCCCAATGATGATGAACTTGAAAGACATTTTAACTGCTTTCATCGAGTTCAGAGAAGAAGTTATTCGTCGTCGTACAATCTTTGATTTGAACAAATGTCGTAACCGTGCCCACCTCTTGGTTGGTTTGGCAATTGCGGTTGAAAACTTGGATACGGTCATTAATCTCATTCGTTCAGCGGCTAATCCTCAAGATGCGAAAGAACAACTTCTTGCACGTTCTTGGGAAGCAAAAGATGTTGAACCATTGGTGATTTTGATTGATGAACCTGATAGAAAAGTTGAAAATGGCACATATCGTTTGTCTGAAGAACAAGCAAAAGGCATTTTGGATTTAAGATTGCACCGTTTGACTGGTTTGGAAAGAGACAAAATCCATGATGAACTTCGTTCTCTTGGGGATGAAATTAAAGAATATCTTTCAATTTTGGCTTCTCGTGAAAAACTTTATGGCATTATGCGTGATGAATTTGTGGCAATTAAAGATGAATATGCAACGCCACGTCGCTCTATTATTGAAGATATTGAATATGACACTGACATTGAATCTCTTATCCAAAGAGAAGAAATGGTTGTGACAGTGACAGACGCTGGCTATATCAAACGTGTTCCTTTGAATGCTTATCGTGCACAAAAACGTGGCGGAAAGGGAAAATCTGGTATGTCTACGAAGGAAGAAGACTTTGTTTCTCGCTTGTTTGTGGCAAGCACACACACCCCTGTGTTGTTCTTCTCTTCAAAAGGTTTGGTATATAAAATGAAAGTTTACAAGCTTCCGCTTGGCTCTCCAACCTCTAAGGGTAAACCGTTCATCAATTTGCTCCCTCTTGAACAAGGTGAAACCATTACAACTGTGATGAAGCTTCCAGAGAATGAGGACGATTGCAAAAACTTGTCTATTATGTTTGCAACCTCTCAAGGAAATGTGCGTCGTAATAGCTTGATGGACTTTGTCAATGTTCAGTCTAACGGTAAGATTGCGATGAAACTTGATGATGATGACAAACTTATCAACGTTAGAATTTGTAATGAAGACGAAGATATCTTGCTTTCAACAAGAGCTGGAAAATGTATTCGCTTCCCTGTGACAGAAGTTCGTGTGTTTGTTGGACGTAATTCAACAGGTGTTCGAGGGGTTAAATTGGCGAAGAATGACACCGTGATTTCAATGTCTGTTCTCAACCACTCTGACGCGACAGCAGAACAAAGAGATGCTTATCTTAGAACATCTTCTGAAATTAAGCGTGCAATTGCTGAAAATCCTGATGCTCCAATTTCAGAAAGCAGTTATTTGCAAGAAGGAATCAGCCTTGAAGAATATAAGGCAATGGCTGAAAGAGAACAATTTATCTTATCTGTGACAACAACAGGTTATGGTAAGCGTTCCTCTTCTTATGAATATCGCACAACTGGTCGTGGTGGTAGCGGTATTGCCAATATGGAAATGTCTGCTCGTAACAAAGAAATGGCAAGTTCATTCCCAATTATTGAGGGAAGCCATATTATGATGGTGACAGATGCTGGAAAACTTATCAGAATGCCAGTCGATGACATCAGAATTGCTGGACGTAAGACACAAGGGGTTATCTTGTTCAGAACAGCAGAAAATGAACATGTTGTGAGTGTGACTTGGCTTGATGCCGACGATGATGATGAAGATTTGGAAGGAACTGAGTCTGATGAAAACATTATCGCTGATGGCGAAGAGACGGAAGAAATTTCTCATATTGACGATTTGAATTTTGTTTCTCAAGCTGATGAATAAGCTCTGACGGAAATACAAGAAAGCCTCTCAATCGAGAGGCTTTCTTGTGAGGGCTTTTCTTAAAGGAAAAAATTAATCACACCCATAGCGTCCTGTTGTATAAGTGACGTTATTATAAGTTCCGCTACAAATTTCAACATCTCCGCTGAGTTGGGAATTTATTATTGAAACGTTTCCTTTCGTTGCATTGACTTTAACATCTTCACTTATGGTGCTCTGTGATACAGTAATTGTATTTGTTCCTGACTCATTTGTTATTTGAGCGTTTCCTTTAATTTTTGCAGAGGTAACTATGTATATGGCTTGGTAGGTTGTGTTATTATCGCCAACTATTATTTGAGCATTTCCTTCAATTTGGGAGGAATCAATAGATATAGCTCTGGCTGCAGAATTATTTTCTCCGAGGCTTATTTGAGCATTTTCACTAATAATAGCCCCCCCATTCATCCATATAGCCTGATTCGCCTTGTTTTCATTTTCAATGGTCATTTTAGAAGCCCCTTGAATTTTACCCGAATTTACATACATTGACCTATTGTTGGAAGTGGTGTTCTTGTTCTTATCTTCAATTGTTGCACTCCCCTCTATTGTAAGATTGTAGCCGGTAAAGCTTAACCTATCATTATTGTTTAGAGTTATGTCGGTTCCATTACTATTAATTTGAGAGTTAAACAACAGGCTGTTATCTAGAAGTTGAAGGGATGATTGAATTAGTGAACTCATACTTACATTATTGGCAACAGCATTTCCAGACATATAGATGTTTGCTACTCGTGAATTTCCGATGATTTTTGCCCGTCCTGAAACATATCCACTGTAAAGATATGATCCTGATTCGACCCAAGCACCTGTTTGAGCGAGAGAACCTTCTTGAATATATCCGCCAGCCGTTCCAGCAGGAACCCCAGGAATATTAATAGCAGCAATTTTACATAACTTTACAATATTTTCAGAAGTTTCAACAGTAGCATTCATGCAAGATGTCGTTAATTTATAGGTGTTGCCACTTGTTTCACCAATATCAGGGCAATAAACTTTTGATTTGTCAAAAGGACACTTAACCATACTTCCCGAACAGTCTGAGGTGCTTTTGGAATATCCTAGTTCATCACAGGTCGGAGGAATTGTACAAGTTTGAGCATTTGAGTTTGTTACCGTTCCCAATAAAGCCAAGGGAAAGATAAATAGATAAGATTTAGAAAGATTAGACATTGTTTTAACTCCATAAGATAATAAGATTAAAGAGAGGGAATAAAGCATTTTAGGGCTTGATTACACCAGTAAGTTTCTAGAGAAACTTCTCCGTCGCCACACCCAACTTTTTTAGCTTTACAATTTGAATACATCGTGCCGTTTATTTCATCGAAACATTCTTTAGCATTGACTTCAGGTCCATTGTCGCATTTGAAAAATTTGTTTGGGTCGCAGACACAAAGACTATATTTATTGTCGCAGTAATCGACTTTGTTTCTTGGAACAAAATCTCCCGTGCATGAGAGGGAATATTCCTCAGGGCAAGTGCATTTTTCATAGTAGCTGACTCCGTTCTCATCGCATGAAATTCCGCTGAGAAGTTTTTTGACGCCACTTGTTTCGTCGACACAATTGGTTGCGTTATATTTTAAGGTTTCTAGGTCACAAGAGCAAAGCCTGTAAAAATCCCCATCTGGACACTTTACAGAGAGTTTTTTGTTAGTGGGACAGTTTAGTGTGGAGAAAAAATATCCTGTTGCCTGACAAGGCTTCTCATATTTCTTGACAATATAATCATAATTAGTGTCTGGCTTTGAGATAAAATATACGCCTGCTAGAGCATTGAAAGTTAGAAAAGCATTGAGATGAAATACCAAAAACGCTAATAAAAAAATAAAATATGACTTCTTCATGGCACGACTCCTCATAGTTGTAAGAAAAATTCTTCTTATACAACCTATGATAATCGTTTTTTTTTTTTGCAAGAGAAAATGAGTCTTAAATTTATGAAAGTTTTGTTGCAATAATAAGTAACATCTTGTTTATTTTATTTTAATTTATATGTGATATTCCTCTCAAAAGAAAAAATTTGGAGGTCTCAGATGATTGAGGAAGAAATTGTCCATGTGAAAGGGCATCCTGAAAAACTGATTATTTTTTTTCACGGCTATATTGATAGTCCGGAATATGTTGATGAAAAGATTGTTCCTTTGCTTGAGGGGCTTGATAATGTTGCTGTCCACATTCCAAAATCTCCAATTCCTTGCGAAATTCACCCTAAAAAATTTCAGTGGTATTCTATGCATCGCTTTGATGATAATGATGACCGCAAAACCGTTGCCACGATGGAAGAATGTGTTGCAATATATTCTCGTATGAAATTGGGCATTCTTGAAGCTTATGAAATGATTACGCCATATATTGATAATTTGCTGAGTGAATATGGTTTAGAAGATAAAGATTTATATCTTTGTGGTTATTCTCAAGGGGCAACATTGGCAATTTTCACAGCTTTGATGAGAGAAGAAAAAATTGCAGGGTTGCTCAGTTTTAGTGGTATTCTTGCACCACAAGAATTTCTGATTAAAAATCATAAGTCTTCACCAGATGTGTTGCTGATTCATGGCACTTCTGACAATCAAGTGCGTTTTGAAGCTTTGGCTTACACAAAGAAAAATCTTGAAACTTGTGGATGCAAAGTGAGAACATATGTTGTTAATGACGGACAACATCGCATTAGTGACGAGGGAATTCACGAAGGATATGAATTTATCGCAAAACGCTTTACAAGAAAGGTCGCAGTGTAATCAAGCCACCATTGGTGATGAGTTTGTTCTCATTTCTTTCAAGCTTATAATCAGATTCCTGCCCGATGTTTCTTTCATAGATTTCGCCATAATTGCCAACTTCTTTGATGGATTTCCTAACCCAAGTTGGTCTAAGCTCAAATTTTTCCCAAAGTTTAGGGTTGTCGCCAAGCAAGTTTTGTGCTGAATCGTCTTTTTCGCCGATGAAAACATCAATATTTTTAGAGTTAATGCTCATATCTTCGGCAAGTTTAATTGCATTAAAAATCCACTCCACTGTTGTTTGAAGTTTGAGATTGTCTTTCCTAACATAGGCATACATAGGTTTAGCAGCAATATGTTCAGGAACAATTTCAAATGTGTCCTTGCTGTTGAGTGCATTTTTATAGAGTGCTTTGAGATATATGCTATCTCCTGTCAAAATGGCACAACGATTAAGCAGAAGACCTGTCTTTGCTTGAGCTTGTGTCTTGAATGGCAAAACATTTAGCTCAAGTTTATATGTTTCAATATATTTCTTCATATTATATGTTTCATAAGAATCGAGCACGGTGCAGACTTTTTCTCCCCCATAATCTTTGAGCGATTTTGCTCCTTCTTTTTTCTTAATTAGTAAGGTTTGCTTGTCATATAAAATTGGAGAAAGTGCATAGATTTTATCATGGATGTCTTGGCTTGCTGGCAAGGCATTTGCCCCAATCATAATATCAATTTTATCAGCGTTTAAAAGCCCTTCCATGGTGCGGTCGTTGGCATCAACGATTTCATATCTTTCAGAGTCATCAAAAATGGCTGTGGCAATTGTTTTGCATAAATCAACTGCGAACCCACGCATGAAGCCATCTTCATCTTTTAAGGCATAAGTTTTGTCGCTCATGTTTGCCCCACATCTAATTTTGCCTCTGCCATTAATAAAGCGTATTCCGACATTGTCAGCAAAAGCTTCGCCTGCAAGAGAAATAAAAAGTGCTGAAAAGATGAATAATTTTAGTTTCATTTTCTTGACCAACTGTTATATTGTTAAAATAAATTATTCACTGAGTATAAAAGGTTTTTTCATGAGAGTTAAGTTTTTTTTGCGACTTATCATATTTTCTTTGCTTTTTTCGGGTGTTGCATGGGCAACTACGAAGCAAATTAGCAAAATTGAGGCAGAGGCTTGGGCAAATGATAAAGGACTTGTTTTGTTGGAAACATTATCTGAACCTTCTTTGGAAATTAAATATGAAAAAATTGACACGCTTGTTAAAAATTATGTCGATTTAGATTATTTGGCAAAATTTGTGATGGGAAAACATTGGCGAGAGATGAGCGAAGCGCAAAAAGTGGAATATGTGGCTCTATTTAAGAGATATTCTCTCGCACTTTACAAAACTTTTCCGCTTTCTTTTAGCAAAAATGAAGTCACTTTTTCCGTAACTAAAGCTCAGGTCGAAAAGACTTATACAAATGTTTACGTTAATGTTGAGTTGTTAAGAGGGCTTACAGGGAACTCGGCACAAAAACAAAATTTTCTGGTGGAGTTTAGACTTCATCGGAAAGATAATAAAATTATGATTGTTGATTTGAAAGTTGCTGAAACAAGTTTTATTCTAGCTTATCGTAGCAGATTTGCTGAAATGATTGCCCGTAATGACGGAGATATTGCTTGGTTTTTGGAAGACTTATCTGATATGACAAAGTCTATTGAAATTACAAATGAAAAAACACTTAACGAGAATGTTGCACAATAAAAAATATTGAAAATATTTCGAATCGCTTATATTCTGGTCAGGTTGTCTAATGATTATGATGAGGAAAGATATCATGAAAAAAATATATATGCATAATACGCTCACCCGTCGCAAGGAAGCGTTTGTTCCAATTGATGAGAATAATGTGCGTATGTATGTCTGTGGACCAACGGTTTATGACAGAGCTCATATTGGCAATGCCAAAGCTGCCGTTATCTTTGATGTTTGGTTTCGTTTATTGAAACAGGTTTATGGTAGCGAGCATGTGACTTATGTTTCCAACATCACTGATGTTGATGATAAAATTTTGGCGAAAGCAGAACAAACGGGACGCTCCATTCGTGAAATTACAGATGAAACGTTGCAGTGGTATTTGGAAGACACAGGAAATTTGAATGTTCAAGCTCCAAATCATCGTCCGAGAGCAACAGAATATATTAATGAGATGATTGTCCTCATTCAAGAGATTATGGCTCAAGGACACGCTTATGAATCTGATGGGCACGTTTTGTTTGATGTTGAATCTATGCCTAACTACGGTTTTCTTTCAGGTCGTCCATTGAAGGAATTAATCGCTGGGGCAAGAATTGATGTGGCGGGATATAAGAAAAATCCTGCAGATTTTATTTTGTGGAAACCTGCTGACAAAGCAAACGGTGAACAGGGGTGGGAAAGCCCCTTTGGTTATGGTCGCCCAGGGTGGCATTTGGAATGTTCTGCAATGAGTTCTAAACTGCTTGGTAATTCGTTTGACATTCACGGCGGCGGAAATGATTTGATTTTTCCTCACCATGAAAATGAATGTGCACAATCTTGCTGTGCTCACCCACATGATTCTTATGCAAAATATTGGGTGCATGCGGGGATGTTGATGGTTGACGGTGTGAAAATGTCTAAATCTTTAGGCAATTTCTATACGGTTGTTGAAGTGTTTGAAAAAGCCCCAGCAGAAGCGTTGCGTTTGGCTTTCATCACAACGCATTACCACCAACCATATAATTTCACGTTTGAAAATCTTGATGCGGCTAAGGCAACTTTAGATAAGTTTTATAATGCTTTGCTTAAGGTGAAAGAAATTGAGTTTGTTGTTGCTGAGCCTGATGAAAGAATTGTCGATGCAATGTGCGATGACCTAAACACGCCTTTGGCTTTGTCTGTCATTCACGACTTAGTCAATGCATTGAACAAAGCTGACAGCGATGAAGAAAAGAAAGCGTTAAAATCTACACTCCTTGCTAGTGCTGAGCTTTTAGGGATTTTATATCAAGACCCTGAAGTTTGGTTCAAAGGAACGCATGGCGATGAAAAAGCTGATAAAATTAAAGCTTTAATTCAAAAAAGAGCAGAAGCGAAGAAAAATAGAGATTTTGCACTTGCTGATAAAATTAGAGATGACTTGAAAGCACAGGGGATTATTCTTGAGGATAGTCCGCAAGGTACAACTTGGAAAAAAGCATAATTTACCATTTAAAAAAGCCAATCAGATTGATTGGCTTTTTTTATGTTTGTTGATTATGGTTGACAAAATTTAACTAAAAACATATTCTCCATTCATGAATTGAATTATCTATTAATTATTAAATTTTATGCTTATGACAACATTTGCAACATCTAGAAGAGCTCCTGTCTGTTCAAAGGTTTTTTATCTTAAAAAAGGTAGTAGCACGGAAGTTTATCATGTCTTATATGAAGGATTGAAATGCGCTTCGGTTTGTATATATGAAGAAGTGATGACTGAGATGGCTGGAGAACTTCATGTTCAAGGAAAGAAACAACATTACTCTTATGAAGAAATTGTTGAAAAGCTTAAAGCTCTTGCAATTGAATGTGTTTCAAAAGAAAAATTTGTGCTTTCTCAAGAAGAAAGTTATGAGGACTATAAAATTGTTTATTATAGTTATCATAAGCTTGGAAAGGTCATCACAACAAGAGGTCTTCGTGTTGAAAAATATGGAAGCGGTTTGAAAGGGTGGTTAATTAGAGAAACTCATATGCCACAAAAGCAGCAAGAAGGTGCTTATTATATTGTGACCAATTATAAGGAATATATTTCTTTGGTTGGCAGAAAAAATGAGTTCTTTCCAGAATAAGAATGAAAAAAAACGGATCGTTTCTTTAAAAAGAAAGGGTCCGTTTTTTTTATTTTGTCTTAATCAAAAGTTTCTCCTTTAAAAAAGTCGTGTTTTTTGAAATTGAATTCAACGACTTTTAATCCAATAAAAAAGGCAATAACAAACAAAGCAATTGTACTTAATGTTATTGAGCTTACGGTGATGATGAAGGATAACATAAAATTGATTTTTGTTGTTAATAAATGTGAATAATTAGATTTAGGATTTGATTATACCTGAAAATTTTTAACTGACAAGATTTATCAGGTTTGCTTTTGATTTATATAAAAAGTTCTTGACTATTAGGTATAATTATCCTAATTTCTGAACACTAATAAGCTGTTGGGCCCGTAGCTCAGTTGGTTAGAGCAGGCCGCTCATAACGGTCTGGTCGGGGGTTCAAGTCCCTCCAGGCCCACCATAAAAAAACCTCCACCTTGCTGTGGAGGTTTTTTTATGGTGAATTTGAAAGTGCTTGAAGCCCTGAAGAAGGGGGTTCACTACAAGGTTCAGGCAAACAACGTGTGCCGCTGAGCGAAGCGAAGAACCGCAGAGGCAACTCGACCAACGGGAGAGTAATTCCCGACAGGCTATTTTACCCTCCACCTTGCTGTGGAGGTTTTTTATGGTGAATTTTCGGAAGCTTAATATTTTACATCTAAATATTGTTATGTTATATAGAATGAATAAAAGCTTTAAAGGAATTATGTTATTGTGAAAATCATAGAGAAGTTTATTCAAGGGAAAAATCCTAATCAAGATTTATGTGAAGATGGTCTTTTTTGTTCAGATGATTTCGTTGTGGTCATTGATGGGGCAACAGCTAAATCTAATCGGCTTTTTGAGGGAAAAACTTCTGGTCGAATTGCAATGGAAGTCATTTCAATGGCAGTTTCATCTCTTCATAAAGAAGCAACTGCTCCTCAAGCGTTTGAATTGATGACACAGGCTTTAATAAAATTTTATCAACATCAAGGTATCTTGAGCGAAATGTTAGAAAATCCCCACCAAAGACCAACGGCTTCGGTTGTTGTTTACAGCAGGTTTCATCAAGAAATTTGGTCTGTGGGAGATTGTCAGGCTTTGGTTGATGGTAAGGCGTTTCAACCTCAAAAATTTATTGATTTTATCATGTCAGAAATGCGGGCATATTTCTTGGCTGCGGAAATTAAGTCTGGAAAAACCGAGCAAGAGTTGATGGCTCGTGATACGGGGCGGGAATTTATTTCGCCAATGCTTCAAAAACAATGTTTGTTTCAAAATAATGCTGTGAAATCACCATATTCTTTTGCGGTTGTTGATGGCACAAAAATTCCTGAAGAAGAAATCGTGGTTTATGATGTGAAACAAGCCAAGGAAATTATTTTGGCTTCAGATGGTTATTCAATTCTTTTCCCAACACTTGAGGAAACAGAAAAAGAATTGCAGAGAATTGTTAACGCAGACCCATTGTGTTATAAAGAAAACAAAGGCACAAAAGGAATCCTTGAAGGAAATGTTTCTTTTGATGACAGAAGTTATATTCGCTTTATTTTGTAATTTAATTTTTATTAAGTAGATTCAAAATTTCGGTGGCGTCGTAGTTATCATGATAAATTTCTGTGTTAAGAGAGATTTTTTGATATGCTTTTGCATATGAATCAACTTTCGAAAAATCCATTTCTTTGTTTGTGATTTGGGAGATTCTTTTGGCTCTTTCTAAGGCGGAATCATTCAAATAAAGTGCATTTTCACAAATTTCTTGAAGAGCTGTTTCTTTGCCCAGAGCATAACAAACAACATCACAACCAGCATGGATTGATTGTTGATATTTTTCACTAATTGTGCCTTTCAAGGCGTGCATATCAATTGCGTCAGAGATGAGAAGTCCTTTGAAGCCAATTTCGCCCCTTATCAATTCATCAATCGCTTTTTTGCTTTGTGTTATTGGATGTTTGTTGTCAAACGCCTCAATAATGAGGTGTGCAGTCATTGCTGATGGGGCAGTATTCATTTCTTTGAAAGGGAAGAAGTCTTTTTCAAGCTCTTTATGTGAGGCAGAAACAATTGGTAAGCCAAGATGAGGGTCTGTAACTGCTTTGCCATGCCCCGGAATATGTTTTAAACAAGGGCAAATCCCGCAGGATAAATATTCTTCAACCATTATTTTTCCGAGTTTGGCAACGGTTTTTTCATTATCACTTAAACAGCGAGATTTAATGGCAAGTGTGGTTTCTGGATAGCTTAAGTCAAGCACAGGAGCATAATTCATATTTATTCCCAATTCTTTTAAGTCGGAACTTATCAAATGGGCATGAAGTTTAGAATAATTTTCATCTTCAATTCCTAAAATATGCTGTGGGACATAGGCTCTGAACTCGGGTTCAATAAGTCTTCTTACTCTGCCACCTTCTTGGTCGATGGCAATAATAATATCTTCACGTTCAACAGTTTCTTTAATTTGTTTAATGAGTGTTTTAAGTTGTGTTTTGCTTTTAATGTTACGACCAAATAAATTGATGCCATATGGATTATATTGAGAGAAAAGCCTCTTTTCAGCATCACTAAGCTCTGTTCCTTGGATGGAAAGGATTGCTGATAAAATGGGCTTCATTCTTTTCTCCTATAACCAAAGAAGAAAGTCGTTTGTTAATTTTAAAACAAAACTGAGATAGGTTTTAATTGGATTGAAGCTGATGTTAAATTTTTGTGCCACTTCAGGAATGATTATCCCAAGCAAAATGATGGTTAACAAACCGTAAGTTTGGGAATTGAGATAGTTTTGAATCCATGGCTTTTTAATCCAACTCAAAAACATTTTAGAACCGTCAAGTGGTGGAATTGGCAAAAGATTGAAGGCAGCCAACATAATGTTAAAGAATGAAAAAGCAATGCAGAACTTAAAAAAGATAGCACTAATAAAGTTCGTTCCATGTTCTGTCATCATCAAGGCAATGCCACCAAAGGTGATGAATAATAAAATGTTTGCAGCAATTCCAGCTGAAGCAACAAGAAAAACATCTCTCTTAGGATTTTTGAAATTGCTATAATTCACCGGAACAGGTTTTGCCCAGCCAAAGATGAAATTTGCTCCTGAAAGATGAAGGATAGCTGGGAAAATAATTGTGCCTATTGGATCAACGTGGCGGGCAGGGTTTAAAGAAAGTCTGCCCATCATATGCGCTGTTTTGTCATCTAATAATAACGCAACATATCCATGAGCAAGCTCATGGAGTATGATTGCGAGAAAAAGGGCAGAAAGTTCTATGATAATGTTGAGTGTTTCTATCATTTTTTCTTAACGAGGCAAGAGCCACCCCCTGCTTTAATCTTGTTACAAACATCATCAGCATCAGCTTTGTTTGTGAAAGCCCCCGTTTTAAGACGATAAAAGGCATTAGAATCAATTTGTGCTTCTTCAACTTCGTGAGGCAAGCTTGCCAAGAATGGATATTTTTTAGCCATTGATGTCCAAGATTTTTCAATAGCGTCTTTGTTTTTTGAAGACATCAATTGAATTTGCCAAGCGCCTTTTGGTGCAACACTTGCTGTGTCTTGATTTGTTGGAACACTTGGTTCTGCAACAGTTGGTAAGGAAACAGGTAATTCAACAAATTCGCTATCAAGAACATTATTTGTTTCTGTCTTTGTTTCAGTTGCTTTCTCTTTAGCTTTTTTTGCAGCTTCTGCTTTAGCCAACTCAAATTGTGCTGCTTCTTCAGCTTTTCTTTGTTTTAAAGATTCTTGATAAGCAATTTTTGGGTCAACAAAAAGAGCTGAACGTTTCTGAGCTTGTTGTAAAGTTTCAGAAGCTTCGGCGATACTGACGGTTTCTTCTTCTTTTCCTTCATTTTGAACTTCTTTAGGCGTAGCTTGCTCGGCGACCACAGTAACTTCTTCAGCAACTTTTTCAACAACAGTTTCTACTGGGGCTTTTGCAGCTTCTTGAGCTTGAGTTGCAGCGAGGGCTGCTTGCTTTTCAGCTTCTTCTTCAGCAAGTTTTTCAGCTGAAATTTCAGGGAGTTTAGGTTCTTCAGGAGGAGGAAGAAGATTTTCAACTGTTTTTTCTTCGGTTTTATCAATGATATCATAGATTGTTTTATCTTGATTCATAATTTCCATACCACCAGGTTCTGTCGGTTCAATTTTGACAGCTGTTTGAGGGCGTTTGATAACAGGAAGTTCAGCATTAGTTTCTGGGGAAAATTTTGGGGCAAGAACAAACCAACCAACGGCACAAGCAAGTCCAACACCCGCAACGGCACCAAGGAAAACACCTTTTGAACGTTGCATATCTTTGCGTTTTTCTTCAATTTTGGTTGTAGGCTGGCTGGCAAGCTTTTGACGAAATTCGTTCAAGAAATCGTCATTTTGGTTGTCTTCCGGAAAATCATTAAACATTCTATCTCTCCTAAACTTATCTGATTTTAGGCAATTATATAAGATAAAACTTTATAATAATTTAACAAAACTAAAATCTTGTATAAAGATTGAAAAGTTTTTCGTGCTCATTAAGGCAAGCCAAATCGGTCATTTCAGCAATATATTCAGCAATAATATCGGCAATTTTGACTTCGTTTTTATCAAATTGAGCGATTTTATTTCTTTCTTTTGCAGGTAAAAGATTTGTGTCTTTCATAAAAATACCAAATAAATCTTCAACCACTTTTTGTGATTTCATATCCATTCTAGTTACTTTGGTGTGGCTATAAAATCTTGCTTTCAGGAAAGCTTTCAGGTCTTTAAGAAATTCTTTCATATCATTTGAAAAATCAATTAGAAAACCACCATGTTTTTGCACGTCTTCAAACGTTTTAATGTCAAACTTTTCTAAATTAAGTTTTGAATTTTCCAAAATATCAAAGACCATTCCTGAAATTAAATTTCTAGTAATGGCATACATTTTGACGTTGTCGTCGCAGTTTGGATAATCTTTTTCAAAGTTAATGATAATTCTATCGATGAAAGGCAATTGGCGGAGTTCTTCAATGGTGAAAAAACCTGCTCTAAAACCATCGTCAATATCGTGGTTATTATAAGCAATATCATCCGAAATGGAAGCAACTTGGGCTTCCAAGGAAGGATAGTGATTGAGTTCGAGATCGAAAATTTGGTTAAATTCTTTAAGATACTTATCATAAATGATGTTGATTGGTCCATTATGTTTGACGATACCTTCCAAAACTTCCCAAGATAAATTAAGTCCTGCAAATTGTGGATAATGCACCTCAAGTTGGGTGACAATTTTGAGGGAATGGACATTATGGTCGAAGCCACCAAATTCATTAAGCACATTCTTCAATCCTCTTTCGCCAGCGTGTCCAAAAGGAGGGTGTCCAAGATCGTGTGCTAAGGCAATCGCTTCTCCAAGTTCTTCATTAAGATTAAGATTTTTACAGATTGTGCGGGTGATTTGAGCAACTTCAATGCTATGGGTGAGGCGAGTGCGATAATTTTCTCCTTCATGGTAAGCAAACACTTGTGTCTTGCCGTCGAGCCTGCGGAAGGCTGAAGAGTGGATTATTCTGTCTCTGTCTCTTTGAAAGGCGGAACGGTTGATTTGCTTGAAGTCTACATAAAGACGTCCTTTAGATTTTTCGGAATCGATAGCATAAGTTGCGAGTGTCATAATTTTTATCTTCCTTATCTGTTAATTTTAATATACAATCACGTTGAATTTAATCTGTCAATAAGGTTTAGAAAAATGCGTGTTGCGACTTATAATGTCAATTCTGTGAATGCCAGACTGGAAAACCTTTCGGCGTGGTTGGAAAAAACTTCGCCAGATATTGTTTGTTTGCAAGAAATTAAGACGGAATTTAATGGCTTCCCTTTCTTTGATATTCAAGCTTTGGGATATGATGTGAAAATCTTGGGGCAAAAGTCTTATAATGGGGTGGCGGTTTTGAGCCGTTATAAAATGGAAGTGGTGCAAGAAGGATTACCCGAGTTTGAAGATGAACACGCACGATATTTAGAAGTTTTGGTTGATGTTAAGGGACGAAAAATTAGAGTTGCGTCAATTTATTTGCCGAATGGAAATCCGCCTTATAATGACCCTGACGACACGTCTAAGTTTGACTATAAACTCCGCTGGATGGAAGCTTTGTATAAACACGCAAAAAACTTGTTGGCTTTGAACGAGCCGGTAATTTTGACGGGCGATTTTAATGTGATTTTGACAGATAAAGATGTTTATGATGTTGATGTTGTGAAAAATAATGCGCTTTTCCGTGAAGAAGTGAAACAACGCTTAAAAGCAATTGAATATTTGGGGTTTTATGATGCTTTCAGAGTGCTTCACCCAAAAGAGGTTGGTTACACTTACTGGGACTATGCGGGCAATGCTTTTCCTGCCGATTTAGGAATGAGAATTGACTATGCCTTTTTGTCTCCTCTGATGGTGGACGAATTGAAAGAATGTTTTGTTGATAAGTCGGCGAGGGGAGATGTAAAGCCATCAGACCATACGCCGCTTGTCGTAGATTTGAAATGATAGAAAAAGAATGAATAAAAAATTTGAAAAAAATAAAAAAGGACTTTTACCACAAAGTTTGACTCTGGAAATTTCTGGAGAGAGTGGTTATGGAGATTTAATGGCAGTGCCTGTGGAAGATTTTGGGTCTGTGCCAAAAATTTATGTATTAGAAAACAGAAAAATTCGTCCGCCTTTGCAAAAAGGGGATAGGTTTGTTGCAAATCTGATTAATCGTAAAGGTGCTTTTTGGGCAAAACCTGTGGTGCGTATTTTTCGTGCAGATGTTGAACCTGAAGCAATTAAAGGTGTTTTAGATAAAGTTGGTAATAAGATTGTTTTGAAACTGACAGAGCGAAATTCTAACAAAGAATTTGAGGTTGAAAATTCCAGTGAAGCCGAAGTGGGCGATTATGTTAGCGGTGTTTTAATTGGACCAGGGAAAGCCAAGCAATTTAGAATTTTGAAATCTTATGGCAAGTTTGATTTAAATAAAGCCACAGCTAGTTTGATTTTGGAAAAATATGACATTCCTGTCGAGTTTTCAGAAGGTGTGGTAAAAGAACTCAAAACCTTGCCAAAATTTGATAAAAAACAACGCATTGATTTGACAAGTGTGCCTTTTGTGACCATTGATGGAGAAGATTCCAAAGACTTTGATGATGCGGTTTATGCTGAAAAAGTTTCTGGTGGGTTCAAAATTATGGTGGCGATTGCCGATGTGGCGTTTTATGTTCGTCCGTTTAGTGAACTTGATAGACAAGCTTATAAAAGAGGTAACTCAGTTTATCTGCCGAATATGGTTGTGCCGATGTTGCCTGAAATTCTTTCAAATGATTTATGTTCTTTGCGTCCGAAAGAGGAAAGAGCATCTCTCGTTTGTGAAATGAAAATTGATAATGACGGAAATGTCATTCATTACGATTTCAAAAGAGCGGTGATTAAATCTGCAGCAAGATTGACATATAAAGAAGTTCAAGAAGCGATTGACGGCAAATATAGTGCAAACATTATGGATGTTTTCAAAACCTGTGTTCAACCTGTTTATGAAGCTTATTTTGCTTTTGATAAAGCCCGAAAAGCCAGAGGGGCTTTGGAGCTTGTGAGCAATGAAATTAAAATCAAAATCGACAAGTTTGGCAATGTGAGCAAGATTGAAAAATTTGAACAATTGACAGCACATAAGATTATTGAAGAATTTATGGTGGCGGCCAATGTGTGTGCAGCAAAAGCTTTGAAAAAAGCAAAATTGCCAGTGATGTATCGTATTCACGAATCGCCTTTGGAAGAAAAGGTAAAAGACATTAAACCTTTGTTGATGGATTTGTGCTTGAAGCTTCCTGATGCGGCAGCGCTTAGACCACAACATTTTAATCGTATTTTAGAAGAATGTGAAAAAAAAGGATATAGCTCGGGGATTAGCGATTTGATTTTAAGGCTTCAGTGTCAGGCAAAATATTCTCCAACAAACATGGGGCATTTTGGCTTAGGCTTAGAAGATTATGCACATTTCACCTCGCCAATTCGTCGTTATTCTGATTTGCTTATTCATCGTGCGTTGATTAAGGCATATCAAATGGGAGATGGCGGGGAGCTTGAAGAAAGTGCCACATTTGACACATTCAAAGAAATTGGTGATTATATTTCTTCAACTGAACGCAAAGCGGTGAATGCGGAACGAGAACTTATTTCCAGATTTTTAGCCTCTTACCTCACGCCTTCTGTGGGGCAAGATTTTGAAGTGGTTATCTCAGGCGTTTCTCTGGCAGGGGTTTTTGTGCGAATTGACTCAATTGGTTCGGAAGGCTTAATCCCAATGAGGAGTCTGCCAAGCGATATGTATGAAATTTCGGCTGCTAATGTGGGGCTTAAAGGCACGAGAACAGGGCGAGATTTTATGATGGGAGATAAAATTATTGCTCGTCTTATGGAGGCGTCTCCTGTGAATGGCGGAACAATTTTCAAATTTGTTGATGAGAAAGAAGGAGTTGATTATTATGATAAAGCGGGTAATAATCGTCGTAAAAGAACGCCGTCTTTCGAGAAGAAAATGAAAAGTCGTAACCGACAAAAACAGCCTAAAGAAAGTGTTAAAAAAGAAAAGAAAAAATCTATGAAAGTGAAGAAAAAATGAGAAAAATCGTTTTAGCATTTTTGAGTCTTATTTTTGTTGTGCCAAACGTGAAAGCGGAAACTGATGCTGATTTTTATGCAAAAGTTTATGCGCAAGTTCAAGATGAATATCTCTTTGAAACTTCTCTCTCAGCGTTGAGTGAAAAAGCTTTAAGTGGGCTAACGGTAATTGACCCAAAGTTGAAACTTGCAGATAATGAATTTAGGACGTCACTTTATTATGATGGAAAATCTTATCGTAATGTGACGAAACCTCAAGATTTGAAAAGTGTTAAGGCTTGGGGTGAGTTTACGCAAAAAGTTGTGGTTGAAGCAATGAAAACTTCTCCAGAAATTAAAGCGAAAGATTTTGAAATTAAAGACTATTTGCTTTTGGCGATGTTTTCAGATTTAGATAAAGATACAAAATATTATCCTTATTTAGATTTAGGCGAAAAGAGAGACGGTAAAAAACAACGCTATTTTGCAGATAGATATTTACCTGATGATGTTTTATATATGAAATTCGGTCCGATGAATTTTTATACAAAAGAACGCATTTTACAAAGCTTAGACTCACACCCAAATTATCGAGCTTTGATTGTTGATTTGCGAGGTAACCCTGGGGGGGTGCTGAGTGAATCAATTGAAATTATGAATATCTTTCTTGATGAAGGGGTGATTGTTTCCACGCAAAGCAGAAAAATTGGAAGCCACACCTTTTATGTTGCAGAAGGGGTGAATGTGGTTAAGAGTAAGCCTATGGTGGTTTTGGTGGACGGAGACACGGCTTCTTCGGCAGAAGTTTTGGCTTCGGCGATGAATTTACAACTTGGGGCAACAATTGTTGGCACACAGACCAAAGGCAAAGGCACTGTTCAAAAATTGATAAAATTTGACAATGGTGGTGAAGTTGCGTTGACCTCTGCTTATTATTATATTCCAAGTGGTGAAAGTTTGCAAAACAGAGGAATTGCCGCCAATATTTGTATGTTGGAAATGGGCGAAAATGAAAACCCTGATGAGGTAATTAATAATTTGCATAACAAAGTGAGAACCTGCCCAAGAGAGAGCCGTGCAAAATATGAAATTGATATTGTGGTAGCACAAGAGCTTTTGAAAAATTAATTTGAAGCTAGTTTAAATCTCAACTTCTATTAGAGGTAATTCTTTCAATTCTTCAGGGTAGTGATTCTCTTGGCAAGTATATGTGTTCCAAATTTCGTTTGTTTGATGTGGTTTGAAGCCATATTTTTGGCTGATTCCCTTTAAAGCATCATTAAACGGATTAATACGAATGAGTTTGTTTTTGCCTTGAGATTTTTCAAAGAGAATTTTATAGAGATATTTGCCATAGCCCTGATTGCGATATTGATGAAAGATGACGTTGCCGATGATGTTTTTGCCGTTTGGATTGCAAATGTTTTCCTTTGAGGAAATGGCACACCAGCCAATCCACTCTCTAAATTCGTTCATAAGGATGTAGTTTTCAACGTTGTCCCATTCCGCCAGAAGCATTTTTGGGCAGTAATAGTCAGCAAGATTCACTTCAGATCTCACCATGCGGGAATATTTATCAAGGTCTTCTTTTTTTAAGTTAGAAAAATAAAGCATCTTGTTTCTCTCCATAAATGACTTGAAGAATATATCATAAATAAATATAATAGTAAACAAAATTTTGTACCATTTTTGACAAAATAGAGGAAAATATATGCCGAGTTTTGAAATTGAAGAAAGCATAGATAAGGTGGTTGTTGGGGTCGATGAGGCTGGAAGAGGCCCTTGGGCTGGTCCTGTGGTTGCGGGAGCTGTGGTCATTCTTAATCGTAAGATGGACAAACTTTTCTTGGATTCGCTCAATGATTCTAAAAAACTTTCCGCAAAGAAGCGAGAAATGCTTTATGAAAGGCTTTTGCTTGAAGAAAAAAAAGGAAATGTGGCAATTGGTGTGGGGCAGGCAAGTTCGGAGGAAATTGACGAAATAAACATTCTTCAGGCGACTTTTTTGGCAATGAAACGAGCAGTTAAGGGATTGAGTATTTCGCCTGAGTTTGCCATCATCGACGGCAATCAAACCCCAAAAGATTTTCCTTGTGGAGTCAAAACAGTTATTCAGGGAGATGGAAAATCTATCTCTATTGCCGCTTCTTCCATCGTAGCAAAGGTTTATCGAGATAGACTGATGAATGATTTGGCAAAAAAATATCCTTTTTATGGGTTTGAAAAAAATGCTGGTTATGGCACAAAATTACATATTGAAGGCTTGAAAAAACACGGTATAACGCCCGAACATCGCAAGTCTTATAAACCTATTAAAGCGTTTTTATAATTTCATCTAAAAATTATTTGGATAAAAATAGAAAATTTTGTCATTTTTGTTAATAAAATTATAACCATATTCAGAGCATAATCATTTCATATCAGTAAAAACTTAGGAAAAGTTGAGAGAATATGAATATAACTAGGACTAAAAACATTCTAAACACAATCATTAATGACGATTGTATTAAGATGATGGAGCAAATGGAAGAAAACTCAATTGATGTAATTTTTGCAGATCCTCCATATAATTTGCAATTGGGTGATGGCTTGATTAGACCAGATAACACAGTTGTTAGTGGCGTGTTTGAGGAATGGGACAGCTTCGACAGTCTTGCGGCTTATGACGACTATACACGTCGTTGGATGAAAGCGGCTCGTCGTGTATTGAAAGAAGATGGTTCAATCTGGGTGATTGGTTCTTATCATAATATTTTCAGAGTGGGTTATATTCTGCAAGATTTAGGCTTTTGGATTTTGAATGATATCATTTGGAATAAAACAAATCCGATGCCAAACTTTAAGGGAACTCGTTTCACGAATGCACATGAAACATTGATTTGGGCGAGTAAAAGTCCTAAATCTAAATATAAATTCAATTATGAAGCAATGAAAGCCTTGAATGATGATACGCAAATGCGTAGCGATTGGCAAATTCCACTTTGCACAGGCAAAGAAAGAATTAAAGGCGAAGATGGGGCTAAAGTTCACCCAACTCAAAAGCCAGAAGCTTTGCTTTATCGTGTGTTGATGTCTTCAAGCGATGTGGGTGATGTGGTCTTAGATCCTTTCTTTGGAACAGGCACAACAGGAGCTGTTGCTAAGAAAATTGGCAGAAATTTCATCGGAATTGAGCGAGATGCAACTTATGTAAAAGCGGCTCAAGCTAGAATTGATGCTGTTGAACGCATTGCTGATAATGAAGGATTAGAATTTAGTGTGAAAAAGAAACAACCTCGCATTCCTTTTGGAACAGTTGTGGAAAGAGGATTGCTTTCTGCTGGTGATGTGCTTTATGACGTCAAAGGGAACAAATCTGCGACAATTCGTTCAGACGGAACGCTTATTGTTGACGGTGAAGGTGGGTCAATTCACCAAGTTGGCGCAAGATTGCAAAATTTACCTGCATGTAATGGCTGGACATATTGGCATTTTGAGGATAAGAATAAGAAGCTCATTTGTATTGATGAGTTAAGAGAACAAGTTCGTAGTGAAATTTATCCGACATAATAGAAATAAATGAAGAAGTTTGATGACAGTGGCAAAAATATAAGTAAAAAAGAAAATGGTTCAGCCAAATATGCTGCCATTGACTTAGGGACGAACTGTTGTCGCTTGGTGATTGCTACACCGACCCCTTCTTCTTTCAGAGTGATTGAAACTTATTCAAAAATTACCCGCTTAGGCGAAGGCATCATTCAAAATAATGAACTCTCCTTGCGAGCAATCAAAAGAACGATTGCTGCTTTGAAGGTTTGTTCTGGTGTCATTGAAGAATATCAACCCATTTCAGGAACACGTTTTGTGGCAACGGCGGCTTGTCGTCGGGCAACAAATTGTGATGTTTTTATGAATATGGTCAAAAAGGAAACAGGGCTTAATATTGAGATTATTTCTTCTAAAGAAGAATCTAGATTGGCGGCTGTTGGTTGTGTTCCATTGCTTAATCGAAACATCAAAAGAGGGCTTATTTTTGATATTGGAGGTGGCTCAACGGAAATTTCACTCGCAAGAATTTCAAATTCGGGGCGGATTTTTATTGAAGGATTTGTTTCGCTTCCTTATGGCGTGGTGACGGTTTCTGAGGCGTTTCCTGATGCGGATATGACGAATTTGGCATATGACACAATCATGGAAAGAACGCACAAACTTTTGAAAGAGTTTGATGAAAAGCACAAAATTTCTGAAGGCATTTCTAAACATGAAATTCAAATTATTGGAACTTCTGGGACAGTGACTGTTTTGGGAGCATTTCACCTTAATTTGACCCGATATAATCGTTCCGCAGTTGATGGAATTTCAATCTCAAGACAAGATTTATATCGAGCCATTAATAAAATTAAAATGATTGGTGACGAGGGGCGAAAAAAACACCCTTGCATTGGCTTGCAGAAAGCAGATTTAACCATTGCTGGCTGTGCAATTATTGAAGGGCTTTGCTCTTTTTGGCCAATTTCTGAGGTGACTGTTGCTGATAGAGGAATACGTGAAGGCATTTTGCTTGACTTAATGCATAAGCCGAATCATACCAACCATAATAATCACAATCATCGCCATAAATTTTATCGTCATAAGAAAAAGAAGTTTTTTGCAAGGAATAAAGATAATGCCTAAGAGATATGCTGCAATTGATTTGGGAAGTAATTCTTGTCGCTTATCAATTGTTGATGAAACAGGAAAAGAAGTTTTTCATAATGGCATTTCTGTTCGTTTGGGAGAAGGTTTGATTGCGGAAGGCATCCTTTCAGAAGAAGCAATTTCTCGTGCAGCACAGTGTTTCTTTGATTTCCGACAAGAGATGGATATTCATAATGTTGAGGCATATCATGCCGTTGCCACAGCTGCGGCAAGAAAAGCAAAAAATGCTGACGCATTGATTAAAGCAATTAAAAATGAATCTGGAATTGAGTTAGACATTATCAGCGGAGAGGAAGAAGCAAGATTAACTTTGCTTGGTGCTTTGGGACATGCTGATAAAAGCAAGAAATATATTCTGGCGTTTGATTCTGGAGGTGGCTCAACGGAAATTTCTTTAGCAACAAACACTGAAACTCCAAAAATCATTCATTCGACCTCAATTCCATGGGGCGGAAGAAATGCTTCTGAAAAATTTAAATTAGCGGAATATTCTCAAAGAAATGCTGATAAATTCCGCAAAGAGCTTAAGGGATATTTAGATAAATTTATTGAGGATAGCAATTTTGATAAATATGCTGATTCAATTTCCTTTATTGGTGCTTCAAGCACTCCGCTTCGCTTAGCAGCGGCTTTCCATGAGTTTGAGAAATATGAGCGTGGCAATTCCGATGGTTATGAGATTGAGGTGCAAAAAGTTGAACCATTGTTAAATGCTTTCTATAAAAAATCTGTTTCTGAACTTGCTCAGTCGCCATATGTTGGACAAAATAGAAGCTCAATCTTTGTCGCTTCTTGTCTTATCTTCGAAACAGTCGCTAAAACTTTTGAAATGGATAAAGTTGTTGCCTCTTTAGGAAGTGTTAAAGAAGGCGTTGTCCGAGAGTTGATAAAATTGATGTAGATGCGCCTTTAAAAATTCTTTCACAAAATAAGTCTTGTCGTAATTAATTGACATTTTTAGCCTTTTTGTCTATTATATTCCTATCTGTTATTTTTAGAGGTGGATATGGGACAAAATAAAGCTGTCATTGAATTTGGAACAAATAAGTGGCGTGTCGGGGTAATTAATCCTCAAGGCGAAACAGTGTTCTATAAAGATTTCTCCTCAAAAAGAAATATGGTAGATAGCAAAATCGGGGAAGATTATCTTTTTGCCTGCCTTAATGATTTTTCAGATGAACTCAAAAAATTTGACTTGGACATTAAAGATAAGACTGATGTTAGAATTATTGCCACAGAGGGCTTTAGAGATGGTGAAAATTCTGCTGATGTGATTGCAAAAATCAAACAAAAAATTGGTGTTGAGATTGAAATTATTTCGGCAAAAAGAGAAGCGGAACTTTTTGCAAAGGCCATTATTGCCGATAAGGAACAACAAAATAATAAAAATAAATTGATTGTTGATATGGGTGGTGGGTCAACGGATATTGCGCTTTATTCAGCTAAAGAAAAGAAAGTTGTTGGAACACTTTCGCTCATTGGGTCTCGGTTTTTGCTTGAAAAACTTGATAAGAGTAAAGAATTTAGAGATGACGTTTTAAAAAATGAAGAAGAAAATCTTCAAACACAGATTGAGAAATTTAAAAAAGAGGTTGGCTTTGAGGCATATGCTGGCGAATTAGATGTTGTGACAAATACGTCAAGTGTGATGAGAATTTTGAGTAAAAAAGCCGGACATGAGAAATTTTTACCCGAAGAAGTCGATGGACAGAAAATTAACTCACTAGAGTTAATGCTTATCTTGCAGGAACTCTCTCAAATGCATCCTAAAGATGTTTATAAGAGAGGTTATTCAGGCTTTAAAGCCGCACCGCAAATAGTTACAGGTTCGTTTATTTTTAAAGAAACTTTGGCTGTGTTCAATCTTGATAAAAATCAGGAAGTTAGAGCCTCCTTAAAAGGTCCTAAAGAAGGATTGGCTGGAGAAATGTTTAATAAAAATAAATCTTCTAAAAAAAGAATGGATAGAATTAAAAGTCTAAAAATAACATTAAAAGGAAAAACACAATCAGGCTCAAGTGATAAAAAGGGAAATAAGCAAACGTTGTTAAAGATTATGTCTGTTAAAAAACGGATTTCAAGATAAAAAAACAATAAATCTTTGCAATTGATTTGAGAATAATATATACCTATATGCAGTTATAGGTATATATTTTTTTGAGAAAAAGATGGTAATTAAGAAATCAAGTACAAAAGTTAGGGCACAAAGAAGTTTGTCGGTTCGTGTGAAAACAGCGAAGTCACGAACGAAATCTTCTACGTTATGGTTGCAACGACAATTAAACGACCCATATGTTTCAGCGGCTCAGAAAGAGGGATATCGCTCTCGTGCAACATATAAACTCATTCAACTTGATGAGAAATATAAGTTTTTAGGAAAAGGCAAGCGAATTGTCGACTTGGGCTGTGCCCCTGGAGGCTGGACACAAATTGCTGTTGCTAAAAACAAAGGAGCAGGGCAAATTGTTGGGCTTGATATTTTAGAAACAGAACCAATTCATGGCGCAACCTTGCTTTGCCAAGATTTCACTGAACCAAATGCCGCAGACGATTTGAAAGCTTTATTGGAAGGCGAAGCTGACGTGGTGATGAGTGATATGGCGGCAAACACCATTGGACATCAACAAACAGACCACTTAAGAACAATTTGGTTGGTGGAATTGGCATATCATTTTGCAAAAGAAGTTTTGGCAGAAGGTGGTATTTTTATTGCTAAGGTTTTCCAAGGAGGGGCTGAAACAACCCTTTTGAATGATATTAAAAAGAACTTCACGAAAGTGACACATTTTAAGCCAGATGCCAGCCGTAAGGATTCATCTGAAACATATTTGGTTGCACAAGGGTTCAAAGGAAATAAAAATGCTTGATAAAATCTTAGTTTTAGATGTTTTAGATGAAGCACTCAAAACAGGAGGTGAATTTGCTGAAGTCTTTTTTGAAGACAAGATTACGAATAGCCTGTTGATGGGCAATCATAAAATTGAAAGTTCGGCTTTTGATATCACTTGTGGGGTGGGAATTAGGGTCACGAAAGGCTTTTTCTATGCTTATGTTTCAACAAACGATTTAACCAGAGATGGGCTTTTAAAGGCGGCTCATAAGGCAGCTCAAGCGATTAAGAGTGAAAAAAGAAATGTTCAAATCAATTTTGTTGAAGAGAAGTTTAAGACTGTCCATCCTGTTTTGCTCAACCCATTAGATGTTTCTAAACAAGAAAAAAAAGAATATTTATCTGTGCTTTCACAAAAAGCATATGCCAAAAGCGATAAAATTAAACGTATTGAAGCAAGTGTTTTGGATAAGACCCAAAAGGTGCTCATTGCAAACTCTGAAGGGCTTTGGGTTGAAGATAAAAGAACTTATACAGCATTGAGTCTTTCCGCAACGGTTGATAATGGTCAAGAAGTTTATGAAGATTTTTCTCGCAAAGGAGCAATGAAAGGCTTTGAACAAGTTAAAAATATTGATTTGGAAGCTTTTGCTGAGGAAGTTGTGTCTGGTGCTGTGGAACAGTTTTCAGCCGTGAATTGTCCTGCTGGAAAAATGCCGGTGGTAATTAGCAATAATGGTGGTGTTTTGTTTCACGAAGCTTGTGGACATTCGCTTGAAGCTACATCTGTTGCAATTGGAGCTTCTGTTTTTGCAGGTAAAAAAGGGCAGAAAATTGCTTCTGATAAGGTGACGCTTGTGGATGACGGAACAATTCCAAGTGCTTGGGGTTCGCTTAATGTTGATGATGAGGGTGTGAAAACACGTCGCAATACGTTGATTAAAGACGGTGAGCTAGTTGGTTATTTGGTAGACAGATTTAATGGTCAACGCATGAATGAACAGCCAACAGGAAGTTCTCGCCGACAAGACTATACGTTTGCGCCAACCTCAAGAATGAATAATACTTATGTTTTAAGTGGCACATCTGACCCGCAAGAAATTGTTGCTTCTGTGAAAAAGGGGCTTTATATCACCAAGTTTGGTGGTGGCTCTGTGCAACCAGCAACGGGTGATTTTAACTTTACGGTGTATAAGGCATATGTGATTGAAAACGGCAAAGTTGGAAAGCCTGTTAAGGGAGCAAAACTGATTGGAAATTCGGCAGATGTTTTGATGAATATTGATATGGTTGGTAATGATGAAAAAGTGAGTGGAACGGGAATGTGTGGTTCTGCTTCTGGCTCTGTTCCGGTTTGTCATGGCATGCCGACATTGCATATTTCTTCAATTACGGTTGGAGGGCAAAAATAATGTCTATTGAACAATTTATTGAAAAAGTTGTTGCCAATTGTGAGCAAAGAGGACTGAAAAAATATCAAATCACTTATCGTGAATCGGAAAGCGATAGTCTTTCTGTTTTTGAACAAGAAGTGAGTGAAAATGAAAGCTCTGATAATCTGACTTTGCAAATTTCTGTCATTGTTAATGGAAAACTTGGCAAAATGACCACAGAAAAGTTTGTGGAAGAGGATATTCATATGCTTGTTAAACAAGCAGTTATGAATGCGGAAATTGTGGAAAATGAAGACGAAGTTTTCTTCCATGACGGCAGTGGGGATTATGCTAAAGTCAAGCCATATGCTCCGTTGATGGATAAACTTGAAAAATTGGATAAAGTTGCCTTTCTGAAGGAATTAGAAGCTAAGGCTTATGCTTTGGATAAGCGCGTGAATAAAGTTGTGGCAACACAATATGGCTTTAGTCGTGGTAAGTTGATTATGAGAAACTCTTTAGGGCTTAATTTGAGTAAAGAAGAATTTGGGGCTTATGCTTATGTTTACTTGAGCGCAACAGATGGCAAACTCAACAAAACAGCCAGCGAAGTTGTCAGTTTTGATAAGGAATCAGATTTTAATGCTGAGTCTTTGGCAAAAAAAGCAGTTGAGAAAGCAGTGGCAAAGTTGGGAAGTGTTGAGGTGAAATCACAAAAAACACGAGTTGTTTTTGAAAATGTTACTTTTGCAAATTTGCTCTCTTCGATTTTGGGTATCTTTTCAGCTTACGAAATTGATAAGGGCTATTCAAAATTGAAGATTAATTCAATTGGTAAAAAAATTGCCTCAGAAAAATTCACACTGATTGATAATCCACATTTAGAGAAAGGGTTTGCAACAGCTTCCTTTGATGGCGATGGTTTTCCGACTCAAAATAAGAAAATTGTGGAAAAAGGTGTTTTGCAACATTTATTTTTTAATCTCTCAATGGCACATAAATATTCAACAAAATCAACGGGAAATGGAACAGGCGGACTGGGAACTAAACCTTTCAATTTATATGTTGAAAAGGGGAATATTACAAAAGTTGAGTTGTTGAAAGTTTTAGATAGTGGTATATATATAGATAGACTAAATGGTATACACGCAGGGGTTGATTTGGTTTCAGGAGATTTCTCTTTGGGTGCAGAAGGATTTGTTGTGGAAAAAGGAATGATTAGTAATCCTGTTAACCAATTTACAATATCCGGTAACTTATATTGTTTGTTGGAAGATGTTGAAGAGGTCGCTGATGATTTAGAATTTAAGTCAAGATCCATTGGAAGTCCCTCAGTTTTAGTGAAAAATGTTACAATAGCAAGTAGTTAGGAATATGAATATTAGAAAAGAAACACAACAAGATTATAAAGAAGTAGAAGAACTGGTTAAAAAAGCCTTTTTATCAGCAAAGGTCTCTGATGGCGATGAACATCATTTGGTGGAACGTATCAGAGCAAGTGAGGATTTTGTTCCTGAACTGACCTATGTTGTTGAAAATAGCAATGGTTTGGTTGGACATATTATGTTCAGTGAAGTGAAAATTGAAGATGATATTAATGAACGTATACATACTTCTTTGGCTTTAGCTCCTATCTCTGTTTTACCAGAATATCAAAATCAAGGGATTGGGAAACAAATGGTTAGAGAGGCAATCGAGAAAGCTAAAGAACTTGGCTATGGTACAATGCTTGCCCTTGGAAATCCTGAATATTATTCAAAATTTGGCTTTAGAAAAGCAAAGATTTATGATGTCGTTGCGCCTTTTAAACATGCTGAAGACTATTTTCTGATTTTGGAATTGCAACCTGATGCTCTGAAAGGATTGCGTGGAAATGCACTTTATTCTCGTGCTTTTTTCCCTGAGAAATAAGAATGTTATTTTGATAAAAAAGCCTCTCATTTGAGAGGTTTTTTTTGGGCTTTTTATGCCTTAGAAATTATATCTGATTGTGAGGTATATTTGGTCGTCGGAGTAGTTTGAGCGAGTATCTCTGGCATATCCGAGGTTGAAGGCGAAAGGGGTATAGATATTGTTGATTTTCAAGTTTGCGCTTGTT
>JAQWBS010000003.1 GCA_028706255.1 Alphaproteobacteria bacterium | reverse complement strand
GATATGAAGCTCAAAGATATCGTGCCCTTCTCTCTTCTCGTGCCGATTATCAACATAATGACCTTAACTTCTTCGCTGAAGCTTCTAAACTTATCGAAAATGATGGCGCTTATCAATTTAATTTGGGTATATCTTTAAATTTCTAACTTATAATTCAAAAAAAATATTATAAATAGACTCAACAATCTTTTATTGAGTCTATTTATTCTATGGAGACTATACACGTGCGTAAAATTCTTTGCTTGTTCTTGTGCCTCATTTTCTTCTTCACACTCTTCTTTTTTGCCTATCAACATTTTATCAAAGGAAAAATTGAAGTCGCAGATTTTGAAAATATCAGCCAAAATGAAACTTTTGATAGAGAACTTTTAGTTAAAAAAGCTGAAGAACTCTCAAAACTCCCTTATAAAAAGGCAGAAGATAAACTTCCACAAGAATTGAAAGCCTTAAGCTATGACCAACATCGTGACATTAGATTTTCAAGAGAAAATGGTCCGTGGTATGCTCAAAGCCTTCCTTTTGAAGTTCAATTTTTTCATCTTGGCTCAATTTTTCAGAACTCAGTTAAGATTAATGAAATTATCAATGGGAAATCTACCCCAATTAAATATTCACCCAAATTCTTTGATTATGGTAAAAATAATCTAAATGAAATTGATGAGAATCTGGGTTATGCAGGCTTCAGAATTCACACCCCATTAAACACTAAAAAATATTATGATGAACTTGTTTCCTTTTTAGGAGCAAGTTATTTCAGAGCTTTAGGCAAAGGACAGAAATATGGCCTTTCCGCCAGAGGTTTAGCCATTGACACCGCACTTCCAACAGGCGAAGAATTTCCAGTCTTTGAAGAATTTTGGCTTGAAAAACCAAACAACAAGTCTAAATCCCTCAAAGTTCATGCCTTTTTGGACAGCCCAAGTGTGACAGGAATTTATAGCTTCAACATTTTCCCTGGAACAATAACTAAGATGAAAGTGGAAGCGACCCTCTTCCCACGTAAAAACATTGCTCAAATTGGCATTGCACCTCTGACCTCAATGTTTTTATTTGGCGAAAATAATAAACATCTGTTTGATGACCACAGACCAGAAGTTCACGACAGCGACGGGCTACTCGTTCATAATGGCAAAGGAGAATGGCTCTGGCGACCATTAGACAATTCAAAATATCTCCGCATTAGCTCTTTTGTTGATGAAAACCCGAAAGGATTTGGTATCATGCAAAGAGATAAAGACCCTAAACATTATTTGGACTTTGAAGCGACTTATGAGCAACGTCCGAGTGCTTGGATTGTGCCTGCAGAAGATTGGGGAAAAGGCAGAGTAATGCTTGTTGAAATTCCATCCATTCAAGAAATTCACGACAATATCGTGGCTTTCTGGGTGCCTGATGAACGAATTGAAGCTGGCAAAAAATATGACTTCAAATATTCAATTGACTGGTGCAATGATGTTTCCTCTAAACAAAGCCTTGCCAAAATTCAAGCAACATACACCGGAATTGGAGGTGTTTCAGGCATGATGGAAACAGACAAACGCAAATTTGTGCTTGATTTCGTTGGCAAGATTTCTCAAAAAGATGTTGAAGATGGGACTTTAAAGCTTGATGTTTCTACCTCAGAAGGAGAAATCATTGGCACACACCTCATTTATAATCCGCTCATTAAAGGAGCAACCGCATATGTTGATTTCCGCCCTAATAATAAGACCAGTGAAATTAGAATTTCTTTACGAAAAAATGATGAAATTGCTTCAGAAACATGGAGTTATCAATGGTTGCCATAAAAATTCAACGAGCAGAAGATATTGTCAAAGCTTATCTTCAAAGCTTAAACTATGAGGAAAAAGAAGCCGAAAAAGCAGCCAAGAATCTATTGGAAAATATAAATAAAAAATTTAAACCAGAAGATGACATTATCAAAATTGTTGATACTTTTTTGTTGAAAAAAGCAAAAAAAATTATCAAAAACAAAAAGATGACAGATGAACAAATTTTGGCTTATTTCAAAACAAAATTCATCATGGAAAATGGAGCGGAAAAATGTGATTTCAAAGGAAATTTTTCTGAAACGCTTACCAGTTTGATGAACAACAGTGGTTTGGAAATTGTGCCTGAATATCACCTTTCTCAAATGTTGCCACAAAAAATTGAGCCAAGCAGTCCGAAGAAAATGATTGCGCAAGCGGTTAAAAAACTTTTTCATAAAAAATCTTAAACACAGAGATAAAAATGACGCCTCAAAAACTACAAATTTGCCCAAGAAAAATTATCTTCAGAAGAATTAAAGTCTTCGGGTTGACAATTTTCTCAACACTCATTGCGACCATCAAATGGAGTTACGTTATCCCAACAGATATCACGCCATTGACTGAATTTTTTATGATTTCTTTATTCATTCTAACTTTTGGATGGATTTCTCTATTCTTCTGGTCTAGCTTGTTTGGTTTTTTTGAACTTTTGAGAAAAGATAAACAACCAGATATCTCTTGGACCTCTGCCAAGGGCGAACTTCATAGCAAAACAGCGCTTTTGATGCCAGTTTATAATGAATCTCCACAAGGCGTTTTTGCAAATTTATTGTCTATGGCGGAAGATTTAAATAAGAATGGCAAATCAAAGAGCTATGACATCTTTGTTTTAAGTGACACAACCGACCCCAAAGTTTGGATTGAGGAAGAAAAGACTTGGCTTGAGGCAAAAAAATTAATGCCTGAACAGATGAATATTTATTATCGCCGTCGCCCACTCAATATTGCCAGAAAAGCTGGAAACATTGAAGATTTTTGTAATAAATGGGGCGCCGATTATGATTTTATGATTGTGCTTGATGCCGACAGTCTTTTAACAGCCGAAACCATGATTAAAATGACGCAATTGATGGAAGCCAATGAAGACACTGGTATTATTCAAGCCCCTCCAATGACCCTCAATCGCAACACCCTTTTCGCCCGTCTGCAACAATTTGCGGGAAAAATTTATGGACCGATTGTTTCTGCGGGGCTTTCTTATTGGCAAGGTGGAGATAGCAACTATTGGGGACATAATGCGATTATCCGTGTTAAAGCCTTCATTGAATGTTGTGGTTTGCCGATTTTGGAAGGCAGAAAACCGTTTGGCGGACACATCTTAAGCCATGATTTTGTTGAAGCGGCACTCATTCGTCGAGGCGGTTGGAGAGCTTGGCTTTTAGAAGAACTCAAAGGCAGTTATGAAGAATCTCCACCAACGATGATAGACTTTGCGGGGCGTGACCGTCGCTGGTGTCAGGGAAATATGCAACATATTAAAGTTTTGGTTTCGAAAGCTTTGCACCCCATCAGCCGTATCCATTTCACCATTGGAATTATGTCTTATCTCTCCTCCCCAATTTGGCTCTCTTTCTTGTTGATTGGACTGTTTATCGCCTTAGGCAAAGAATTTTTTCCACCAGTTTATTTCAGCGAGGCAAAATCTTTGTTTCCTGAATGGCCAATCTTTGACAAATTCGGCACAATTGCCCTCTTCATGATTTCTATGGGCATGCTCATTATCCCAAAATTCTTGGGCTTAATTGTCTATCTGACCAAAAACAAAGGTAAAGCTTGGAGTGCGATTAAAAGCGTTTTTTGGGAAATTCTCATCAGTTGTTTAATTGCCCCAATTATGATGATGTTTCAAAGCAAATTCGTGGTTGATATTTTTATGGGTAAATCTGTTGGCTGGAACACACAAAACCGAGGAGATTTAGGCACAAGCTTTAAAGAGGCGTTCAATCGCCACATCTGGCACACGCTTCTTGGAATTGCCACCACCATCATTGTTTGGTTTTATGCAAATCAATTGTTCTGGTGGATGTTGCCCATCACCATTGGGCTGATTTTTTCCATTCCGCTTTCTATTGTCACTTCAAAAGCGAGTGTGGGCATTTGGGCGAGAAAACATGGCTATTTTCTCATTCCTGAAGAACTCAATGTGCCTCAAATTTTGCAAAGAGCAAAAAGCTTCAATAAACAGCTTGAAAAAACAGCTTCCGAAACTTTAGGAATTGAGCTGATTATCAAAGACAATCTGATGAATAATTTTCACATTTTAGCCTTACCAATTAATGGTCCTGCACCTGAATTTTCGCAGACAACGCTTAAAAGTGCTGAGGCAAAACTTGAAAACCATATCAACTTAGGAATGTCTCTAAACTTGAATAAAGATGAAGAAATCGCTTTACTTTATAGTCCTGAAATTTTGCAAAAAGCAAATATTGCTCTCAAGATGAAATAAGCGGTTGGAAAAGCCTTTGCAAATTGTTACATATAAGTAATAATTCGTGAAGATATAGCCTGTTCTTAATCTATCTTTGTTCTTGTAAAAAGGCAAAAACTATGACACGTTAAATTGAGTTAATTTTTTAGCACGGAGATAATAATGGTAACAAAAAAGACTGAAACGGTTGAAACGTTTGATGAAGCAAAATACATTGACGAACTCGTTGCAAAAGTGAGCAAAGCTCAAAAAGAATATGCAACCTTTCCTCAAGAAAAAGTTGATGAAATTTTCAGAAGAGCGGCTTTAAAGCTCAGCTCGCTTAGAATTCCTTTGGCTCAAATGGCTGTTGAAGAAACAGGTATGGGCATTGTTGAAGATAAAGTCATCAAAAACCACTTCGCCGCTGAATATATTTACAACAAATTCAAAAACACAAAAACCTGCGGAATTATCTCTGAAGATAAAGAAGCTGGAATTATGAAAGTTGCCGATCCGCTTGGTGTGATTGCTGGAGTTATTCCAACAACAAACCCAACATCAACAGCAATTTTCAAGGCTTTGATTGCTTTGAAAACAAGAAACGGAATTATCTTTTCCCCACACCCAAGAGCAAAAAAATGCACGGTTGAAGTAGCTCGTTTGATTTTGGAAGAAGCAGTTAAAGCTGGTGCTCCTGAAAACATCATTGGTTGGATTGAAAGCCCAAGCATCAACCAGACACAATTATTGATGCAACACCCTCAAGTTGACGTGATTTTGGCAACAGGTGGACCTGGAATGGTTAAATCTGCATATAGTTCTGGTAAACCTGCCCTCGGCGTGGGTGCAGGAAATACGCCTGCTGTGATTGATGAAACAGCAGATATTGAAGAAGCTGTCAGCTCAATTCTCATTAGTAAATCTTTCGACAACGGCGTAATTTGTGCCTCTGAACAATCTGTTGTTTGTGTTGAAAGCGTTTATGAAGCAGTTAAAGCCGAATTTGTTAAACGTGGGGCTTATCTCTGCTCTGCCAAAGAAAAAGAAAAGCTTGAAAAAGTTGCTTTCATCGATGGCAGACTCAATGCAGGAATTGTTGGTCAATATCCTTATAAAATTGCTGAGATGGCTGGGTTCAAAGCCCCTGAAAAAGCAAAAATTTTACTCGCAGAACTTACAAAAGTTGGTCCTGAAGAATTGCTTTCAGAAGAAAAACTTTCTCCAGTTTTAGGCATTTACAAAGCGAAAAACTTTGACAAAGCCTTGGACACTGCTAAAAGTTTGGTCACTTTCGGCGGAAATGGTCACACAAGTGTGCTCTACACCGACAAAAGAAACAATGACCGCATCAAAAGATTTGGCGAATATATGCACACAGGTCGTATTTTGATTAATACGCCATCTTCTCAAGGTGCAATCGGCGACCTTTATAACTTCAAACTTGAACCATCTCTGACCCTTGGTTGCGGCTCTTGGGGCGGAAACTCAGTCAGCGAAAACGTAGGAGTGAAACATCTGATGAACATTAAAACAGTGGCAATTAGGGAAGAAAATATGTTGTGGTATAAAGTTCCTTCAAAAATTTATTTCAAACCTGGTTCAGTTGAATGGGCATTGAAAGAATTAGCAGGCAAGAAAAAAGCTTTCATCATCACAGACAAACCATTGTTTGAACTTGGAATGACAAATAGAGTGACCAAAGTTTTGGAAGAAATTGGCATTCAAGTTCAAGTTTTTGCTGATGTTAACCCAGATCCTGACTTGGAAACAGTTAACCGTGCTTTGAAAATGGTTGAAAGCTTCCAACCAGATGCAATTATTGCCCTTGGTGGCGGTTCTCCAATGGACGCTGCGAAAATCATTTGGTTGATGTATGAACAACCAACCTTGAAATTTGAAGATTTGGCAATGCGTTTTATGGATATTCGCAAACGTATCTTCACTTTCCCTGATTTAGGCAAGAAAGCAACCATGGTTGCCATTCCGACAACTTCAGGAACAGGTTCAGAAGTGACACCATTCTCAATCATCACTGACAACGATACCGGTATCAAATATGCCATTGCAGACTATGCTCTCACCCCTAACATGGCAATTATTGACTCAAACTTTGTTTTGACAATGCCTAAAGGGTTGTGTGCGGCTTCTGGGGTGGATATTTTAACGCACGCCTTGGAATCTTACGTTTCCATTATGTCTAGTGACTTCACACATGGACTTTCTTTGGAATCTGCCAAACTCGTGTTTGACTATCTGCCAAGTTCATATAAGAACGGTGCGGAAGATGCAAAAGCACGTGAAAAAGTTCACCAAGCAGCAACGGTTGCTGGTATGGCTTTTGCAAACGCATTCCTTGGAATTTGCCACTCTTTGGCTCACAAACTCGGAAACGCATTCCATATTCCACACGGCATTGCCAATGCGTTGTTGATTTGCCAAGTTATCCGTTATAATGCGACAGATGTTCCTGTGAAACAGGCAATCTTCCCGCAATATAAATTTCCGAACACAAAAGCAAAATATGCTGCTTTCTCAACACATATGGGCTTTAACGGAAAAACGGACGATGAAAAAGTTGAAAACCTCATTAAGGGCATTCAAAATCTTAAAAAAGAACTCAACATTCCAATGTCTATTAAAGACTGGGGCGTGAAAGAAGAAGATTTTGAAAAAGCACTTAAAAACGGCTTAGCAACGCTTGCTTTTGATGACCAATGCACAGGGGCAAACCCTCGTTATCCGCTCATCAAAGAATTGGAACAGCTCTATCGTTATGCCTATGCAGGTGTGACCGACTTTAACTTATAATTAATGAAAAACCTCTATACTTTTTCCAAAGTATGGAGGTTTTTTTAACAAGGAGATTAACTAATGAAAAGAATTTTTATTCCCAGCCTAGTGTTGAGTGTTTCTGCCTTTGCTTTTTCTGCAACGGCACAGGAAGTTTTCCAACCTAATGAAGTTGTTGTCAGTGAAGCATATACGTCTGAAGAACCAACTCCACTAAATCTTAATGAGGAAGTTATCTCAGGAGAAGAAACAATTGCAGCCCCTGAAGAGGTGGTTGAAACACAAGAAGAAGTGGTTGCTGTTGAAGAAGAAACTGGACCTCAAAACATTGTCAATATTCCTTCTGAAACGCCAGAAGTTCAAGAACCTGAAGCTGTGAGTGAACCTTCTTTTGAAGACATTAGAAAAGACGGGGCAGAAAAAGCAGTTAAAATTTTTAATGCCATTGATGCTGATGCTAATGGCACAATTACTCAAGAAGAATTTTTAGACTTTCATGCAAAACTTATTGAAAGAAAAATTTCTAAAATGAGTGGTGAAAATACTGAAGAAGAAGCTCAATAATTTCTGAGGTTGTCCAATCAAAAAGAGGATTAGAAATAATCCTCTTTTTTTAAAAATAACACTAGACTAGTTAATCATATTAAAATATTATCTCAATTATAAATTTCAAATTTTTTAAGGAGAGAAAAGATGCCTTGGACAGATGAGGTTGTCGAAGAATTAAGAAAATTATGGGCTGAAGGTTTAACAACCAGCGAAATTGCCAAAAAACTTGGCGTTTCAAAAAACTCTATTGTCGGAAAAGTTCACCGTTTAGGACTTTCTGGTCGCCCTTCTCCGATTAAAAGAAAAGTTGAACTCGCTAAAAAAGAGAAAAAAGCTAAAACAGAAGAAACTGTTGTGAGCAAGAAAGCAGATGCAGGAGAAATTCCTTCAGAAAAAGTTACTAAACCTATAAAAGCCGTTAAAGCTGAAAAAGCAGAAACAAAAAAAGAAACAACAAAAAAGGCTTTGCCAGTTGAAGAACCAATTGAAACATTCTTTTCAATCCAACCAACGTTACACACAAAATCTAAGGATGGCGTGGTGAGATTAGTTGACTTAGACTCGCACACTTGCCGTTGGCCAGTTGGCGACCCTAAAGATGAGAAGTTTCACTTCTGCGGTAAAAAAGTGCGTATCGGACAAACTTATTGCGAAGAACACTCCGAAGCTGCTTATGTCCGCCAAACTAAGAAATAATTTAGATAAAAAACACCCTTCTAAGGGTGTTTTTTAGATTAAGTAAAATAATTTTTAATTTAAGCTTTTAGAAATATGATAAATATAAATAACGTCCTAAATTTATACAAAACAAATGTTAAATTTAAATTCTATTTTGATTTAGTATTTGTTTTTATCCTTGGACAGTTCTTAATCGGATTATTCATTATCTCAATGGGAAGTTCAATCAACTGGGAGAATAGAAGGATTTTTTTCCTTCTCAGAAATCTGATTTCAATTAGTTATTATGTTTTTTCAATAATTACGCTCTATCAATCTGCAAAAAAGATAGGAAAAAGAACACGCTCAAAGACTAATCTATTCCTGTTTTTTTATATTCTTGTTTCAATCTTAATTACAACTTTACATAATAATATTCCATATACATTTTTTTCACGTCTTGGAGATTTATTTGACATATTTTATATTCAAAAAGGCATAGATTATACGTTATCTCAAAATCTTGAATATATCCTTTCACTGATAACAACAAACTCTTAAGAGGAATATAAAGATGATTTTTAAGAAATGTGAACTTATTGAAAATAAGCTAAGTGAAAAAATATCCGATAAAAACCCTTTGAAAAATAAACTTATTGAAATGGAAACACCAAAAAATAAATCTCCCATATATTCCTTTTTTTCTTTCGGATTACTCACATATATTTGGCTATTTTTGCTTACCTTAATCTATAAACAAGCAAATGAAATTGGATATGCACTGTTTAGCGTCATTTTTACAAATATCTGCTTTTTCCTCGTCTATAAAAGAACATATCTGACAAGTGGTAAGAAAAATTTAAAAATAAGCATAATAAATATAGCAACATTTTTACTATCTATTGCTCTTGCAATATCACATAAAGACAGCTTTTCTTTTCATAAAATTGCAGATACATTTTTGTTTTTTTTAGAGATAAATAATAAATCATACATCGCTATTAGTGTTTTATCATTCATCTTTTTGGGCATAGGATTTTCCTATTTAAATTCTCCTTATGAAGCTTATAGGATTCTTTATTCCTCAAACTGTAAATATTCAAAGAACGACATTAATCGCACTATCTCTCAATATTTTATATTGTGTATTTTTATGATTTTGATGATTATTCCAATTATTCATCTTGTATTTAATGCTGCAGAAGGGAATAAAGCAAATCTATTGAAAAACCTTGCTCTGAATTATTTTCTATTCATATTTCCTTTAACAACAATTATTTTTCAAGCAAAAAACTATCTAAACACATTTAAGAAAGCACAAAAGATAGATAATTCATAAAGTGGGAAAGAAATATAAAAGTGAATATTCCGGATATTCCCGAACACGCCCTGTCATTGCGAGCGAAGCGTGAGATAATAAAAAAACTCCCGCCCCTGTCATTGCGAGCGAAGCGTGAGATAATAAAAAAACTCCCGCCCCTGTCATTGCGAGCGGAGCGTGGCAATCCAATCAAAGAATAAATCTCAATGGCAATATCTCTCCATTCGGGCAAAGCCCTCAGTCGAGATGACAGAGGGAAAGCTCAGTCGAGATGACAGAAATTAATTATTGTCATTTTGAAATTGACATCGTCAATGAGAAATCTTGCCTTAAGAAATCTTGCCTTGCTTCCTGTCATTCCCAACTTGATTGAGAATCCACCTTTATGGATATTCGGGTCAAGCCCGAATATGACACCTTAAAAACGAGCCAGAAATAACCTCATATAATATATCAAAAAAGCCCTCTAAAAAGAGGGCTTCAAATTGCTAAGAACTAAAAACCTTAATAAAAAGCATTGGCAAAGCCTTTGAAAGCCATTGCTAAAAGTCCTAAGACCAAAAAAAGCAATGGCAATGGATGAACATATTTTGGAAACTGATTATATGAAAGGTGTTTGCCAATACCAGTAACAATCCATGCAATTAACCCAAACGCCAAAACTTCTGACAAATTCAACCCAAGATAAGAAGAAAAACAAGTCGCTTCTTGAATATTAATAAACCCGATTCCAAAAACCAAGCTATGGTAAGAAACAAAAGAAATCACTTCTGAAAAGTTATCATAAATAAAGCCAAAAAGTTTTTCACACAAAAATCTCACCACAACAGCGGAAAGCACCACATTCAATGCAAAGGCAAAAATCGTCAAATATTCCATTGAATGAGGCTTTAACACTCCAAAATATGTCACATAATTCAGAACAGAACAAAAAGCCATCAACAACAAAGCCACAAAAACCAACAAAGATGGAGAATGTTCTTTTGCTTTCCGATTAACAAGAATATCCACCCCTAAAAATTGGAAAAGGAGAATGTTATTAACCAACAAAATTGTAATGATAAATTCCATTATTTCTCTCCCCTCACCCAATTAATGACAAAGGCTAAAAATGCTAACACAAAAAAAGCACCTGCAGAGGTTTGCAGCACCAAAACTTTCGGAATGCCATAAGCGACAATTTTATATCCTAAAAGCTCTCCAAGACCAAAAAACTCACGCACAGCACCAATAAAAGCCATAATCACAATCAAAGTCACAATTTTATATAAAATATCATCTAAAACAACCTTAGCAGACTTCTCCAAATTTGCGTCAAAGGTTTCAAAAATCAAACAAGAACAACAAATGAGTGGCAAATAAATGCCCAAACTTTGATAAAATTCAAGATTAACCAATGGCAAAAGCAAATCAACAACTGACACCATTAAAGCCAAAACAAGAAAATATGAAAAACGACGACTGTTCAAATCAATTACTTTGCTAAGTGCAAAGACGATAAAAGTTGAAACAAACCAAACAAAACTTAAGATAAGCGCCATAGACAAAGCATTAAGCAACGTTGTGGACACTCCCAAAATTGGGACAATTGCCAATAAATAAACGTTCAGATAATTTTCTTTGACAAGGTCAAGACATTTATGTTTCGTCATCTCATTCCCCCACAATAAATCTTTGGTAAGCATCAAAAGCTTTTTGAATGGCATCAATCACCGCACGAGAACTGATTGTTGCAGAAGTGATTGCATCTAAATCGCCACCATCTTTGGTCACTTTAAAAGCCATTCTTTCAGGATTTGCATATTGGAATTGCTCAGCAAATTTTTCTTCCGTTATTTTACTTCCCAAACCAATGGTTTCATTATGCGTAATCACTTTATAACGGCTAATTGTGCCATCTGTGTAAAAACCGACTAAAATCTCTAAATATCCACCATAACCTCGTGGATTTCCCACACGAATCACCACAGAATTAATAACCCCATTTTGACGAATAGGGTAAAGCTCAAGCTTTTCTTTGCCGTCAGCAGAATTAATCAAAATCATATTTTCCAACGGATTCTCATCAAATTCCGTATCAATCACACTCGTAATCAACTCCAAACGTTGAGCCGCCAAACGTGCTTTAAGCGTGGAATCAATCAAAGCATGAATAGCAAACAACAACACAAAGCCAAATGCCGACAACAACACAATAAAAGTTGTTTTATAGCCTAAATTTCTTTCTTTCATTTCTTTCCTCCCGTCCCATAAATCCGTGGCACTGAAATTCTATCAATAAACGGCACAAAAGCATTCATAATTAAAATGGCGAAAGAAACCCCTTCACTATAAACTGTTGTCAGACGGATAAGCACCGTTAACAAACCACAACCAATAGCAAAAATGATTTTGCCTTTCTCGGACATTGGCGAAGTCACATAATCTGTTGCCATAAAAATTGCACCAAGCAATAAGCCACCAGAAAGAACATGCGTGACAGCACTATATTTCAAAGGCTCTTCAGAAAACAAAGAAACCACATAAACTGTTAAGAAAACTGTCAAAATATAAAAGAAAGGAATGTGCCAAGTAATAACATTGCGATAAAGCAAATATGCTAAACCTAATAAAAGTGCAATAGCTGAAACTTCACCCAAACTTCCAGCAATATAGCCCGTAATCATATCAAAATAATCAGGAATTTCATTTAAATAGTCATTATTATCCAGTCTGGTTGCTGAAGTTGACGCATCAGAATATTTAATCAGCTCCAAAGTTGTTGCCCCTGTTGACACATCTTGCTGAAAAAAATTGTTAAAACTTGGTTTTGGCCAAGAAGTCATATAAACAGGAAAAGACAAGAACAAGAAAACTCGTCCACTTAGTGCTGGATTAAAAATGTTCTTTCCCAAACCACCAAAAGACATTTTTGCAATCACAATTGCCACAAAAGCACCAAAAACAACAAAAATCAACGGCAAATTGCTCGGCAAAGAACAAGCCAACAACAAAGCTGTGATAACTGCAGAAAAATCTCTAGTCGAATTTCTCTCTTTCATCAGCCAAAATCTGTTGCAAATATATTCAAAGGTTAAACACGCCGTAACCGAGGTGACTAAAACTAAGACCGCCTTTAAGCCGAAAAACAAAACCGAAACAATCAGGGTTGGGAAAAGGGCTAACACGACATCAAACATCACAGATTGCGTTGTTTGGTTTGAAAGCATATGGGGTGTTGTAGATTTTTTAAGCATAGTCTTACCTTATTTCATTTTTTGCTTGTTTGATATAATCTAAAAGCGGAATTTTTGCCGGACAAACATATGAACAAATGCCACAATTGATGCAATCTAAAGCTCTTAACTTATAAAGATTGGGTTTATCACCCGCTTTATATGAATTTGCAATGGCAAAAGGTTGTAAGGCAATTGGGCAATGTTGAGCACATTTATTGCAACGAATACAAACACTTTCTTCTGTTTCAGGTTTAGCCTTTTTCAAAAATAAAACACCACCATCAAGTTTGCTGACAGGCGTTGACAAATCGTCAATATCTGTTCCCATCATTGGTCCGCCGATGAGCAATTCTTCAACTTCCTTTATGTCAACTTTAGCTTTTTCGGCAATAAAAGAAACTGGTGTGCCAATTCTGACCATATAATTTTTTGGTTTCGCCACAGCATCACCCGAAACCGTCACCACTCGTTCATAAAGCGGTTTTTTCTTCATCACAGCTTGATAAATGGCATAAACTGTGCCAACATTTTGCACAACATATCCCATATCCATTGGCAATTTTCCTGAGGGAACTTCCTCTCCTGAAACTGCTTCAACGAGCATTTTCTCAGCCCCTTGCGGATATTTATTGGTTAATAATTTTACATTAACGCCAATATATCTCTTGGTGATGCTCGTTAAAATTTCAAAGGCTTTTTTCTTCTTCTCATCAACAGCGATGATTGCATTTTGAATGCCGAGCAATCGATTGATAATTCTCGCCCCAATGACAATTTCTTCAGCTTTTTCCAACATCAATCTTTCATCACCTGTGAAATAAGGCTCACATTCAATGCCATTCAGAATTAAGCATTTTATTTCTTTACCAGTTGGCACAGAAAGCTTAATATCTGTCGGAAAACCTGCCCCACCCATCCCAACAATGCCAGCATCTCTGATAAGTGCTAAAATTTCTTCTTTATCTTGTGGAATTTCGGTAATAAGTTCATCTGAAAAATCAATGTAATCCTCAGCTTCATCTTTACTGGTGTTGATGTGAATATAGTCTTCATCAATCTTAGAAACTCTGCCTGCAACAGAGGCATGAACATTTGCCGAAATTGTATTATTAGCCTTCGCCAAAAGCATTCCAATCTTGACTTTATCTCCCTCATTCACCACAGCAACAGCAGGATGTCCAATATGTTTTTTGAGGGGAATAGAAACCGTCTTAGGCAAGCCAATATCTCTGATTGCCTCATGACGAGAAAGTTTGTTTTTTTTCAGATTAATTCCGACAATATTAAAAAGCATCAGTCTTCCACCTGTTTCAGTTCATATTTTTCAACAAAGCTTTTAGCCTTGTCAGAAAATAAAATTTTAAATTGATTATCTTGTTTGCGCACAAAGATAATGGCAATAATAGATTTTTCATTTGCAAATGCCAAAGCTTTTTCAACAGGCATTGCAATCAAAGCTGTTGCCAAGGCATCTGCCTCCATACAGTTCTTGCGGAAAATTGTTACCGAGGTTATGTTATTCTTAATTGGATAACCCGTTTTAGGGTCAATGGTGTGAGAATAAACATTGCCGTCAAAGTCATAAAAATTGCGATAATCTCCAGAAGTTGCGGTTGAATAATCCTTCAACTTCAAAACAAAGGCATTTTCATATTTGCCTTTCAAAGGTTTCATCACGCCAACCAACCATGAATGATCTTTATTTTTCATCCCTTTTGCACGAACTTCCCCACCAATTTCAATAATATAATCTTCATAGCCTTCTGAAGTCAGATATTCATCAACTCTATCTACGCCATAGCCCTTTGCAATAGCGGATAAGTCAAGATAAATTCTAGGATCAAGTTTTTTAACTTTTGCAAAATCAGATGTAAATTTAAGCTTGTTAAAGCCAGTATATTTCAAAACAGCTTTAATTTCTTCGGGTGAAGGTGCTTTAACGGACTTTGATGTGCCGAATCCCCATAAATCGACTAACTTCCCAACTGTTGGATCAAAGCGACCATCACTGCTTTCATAAATTTCTTTTGCTTTCTTCAACACTTTTGACAAGTCTGCAGAAAGTTCAATCCAATCACCCGTTTCATCAGCATTAATTTTTGAAAGTTCTGATTGTGCATCAAACATAGATGTTTTACTAATGACATCATCTAGAATCTTTTTAACGTTATTATTAAGCAGATTGTCTTCTTGGTCAGTTCTGATTTTAATATTATAATACGTTCCCATCGTTTTTCCACTAATCACCTGAAAAGGCTTGTGCTTTGTAAAAACAACAAAACCTAAAACTAAGATAATTAAGAGGATAAAAATATAATTAAAAAATTTCACGATTCTGATCCATATCTTTTTTTTCTTTAAAACAAAAACGAATGATTTATAATGAACAAATCAAGACGTTGAAAAGTACAAAGGCGATTATAGTATGCAAGAAGATGTAAAATCAACAAGAAATAATTTTGTAAACAAGCTTCACAACTTGCGTTTTATCTTTTTTATTGGAGAGAAAAGAAAAGTTGTGAGAAAAGGGTTTGATAAAACCCTCAATAAAAGTGCAAAGAAGCTTAATGAGTTAGGAATTAAGGCCAATTACATCACCATCATCGGCTTCATTGTTGGTCTATTTTCTCTTAATTTTCTCTCTTATGAAAACTATTTTTATGCTCTCATCTGCATTTTAATTAATCGTCTTTTTGACTTCTTAGATGGTGCAATTGCACGCATTTCAGAAGTAACTAAATTCGGAATTTTTATCGACACTCTGTTCGACTACATTTTCTATGCTGCTGTCATTTTTGGGTTTGCTTTCACGCGTAGCGAGCATAATGCTTTGGCGGCGGCTTTTCTGCTGTTCTCTTTGTTTTGCTTCTCATGTTCAATGCTTTCTTATGCACTTATTGACAACAAAAACCTACTTGAAGAAGAGAAAAAGAAAAAAGAAACCCCTTTCTATCTCAAAGGTATCATTCAAGGCTATGAAGTTTTTTGTGCCATTGTTTTAGCTTGCCTTTTCCCAAGATTCTTCCCAATCATTGCCGTAATGGTCGGAATTCTATGTCTCATCAAGGCAATTAGTGTTATCATCAAAGCTTATTACAATTTTGTAATTCTGCAAAAAAAGTAAGAGATTAATCATGAAAAAATGCTTTGCTTTATTCTTAGCTCTCTTTTGTTTAAATTTTACAAATAATGTTTGGGCTGTTTCCCAAAGTGTTTCAACAGATAAAGTTGCCGTCAAACTTATCACCGACAAAAATTGTGTCAAACCTGATGAAGATTTGCAAGTGCTTGTCAAACTTCAAATGAAAGAAGAATGGCACACTTATTGGAAAAACCCGGGAGATACAGGTGAAGCAACCAAAATTAAATGGAAACTTCCCGCTGCATATAGCGATGAACTAAAAGAAATCTCCTCTCCCTCAATTTATGTCACCGAAGGCATTTATCAATATGGCTATGAAGATATTGCCTATTTCCTTATTAACCTTAAAAACAACGCAACATTTGACGAAAAAAAGGACACTTTTCCTGAAGAATTTTTATTCGAAACTGAAATTTCATGGATTGCTTGTGGTAATGAATGTGTGAACGAAAAAGTTGACTTAAGCTTTACCATCAACGTCAATTTACTTGACCATCTTTACACAAATGAATGGAAAAAAGAATTTCAACTCGCTGAAAAAACATTTCCAAAAAAGAACACTTGGCAAAGCTTTTACGAAGTTGTTGAAGATAAATTATTGCTCAATATCAACACTGGCGAAAAACTTTCAGACATTCAAAAAATTGCTTTTATTCCGCACCAAGAAAACCTCATTAACAATGCTGGACAACAAATTTTTGGACAAGAAAGCAACCTGATTTCATTGGCTTTGGAACTTGATGAGCTTGATGTTTCAAACTTAAGCGGTGTGTTGATGATTAATCATCAGGCTTATGACCTCTCCCCGCTTCCACAAAGCGATTTGAAAACTTTTGCACCGCAAGAAAATTTCTATAATCACGAAGAAGTTTCAAATTCAGAAGAATCAATCCAACCAGAACAAGGCTTTTTAAGCATCTTAGCTTTTGCCTTTCTTGGTGGATTAATCTTAAACTTAATGCCTTGCATCTTCCCAATCTTAACGCTTAAAGCAATGTCATTGGTGAAAGGCCCACAAAACAAAAGAGAAAACAGAATTGAAGCCTTGATGTATTTCTGTGGCGTTGTTGCATGCTTCTTAAGCATTGCCACTGTCTTAGTCGTTTTACGAACGATGGGTGAAAAAATTGGCTGGGGCTTCCAACTTCAATCGCCTCTTTTTGTGATTGTAATGATTATCATATTCTTCATGCTCTTTTTGATGATGATTGATGTCATTTCAATTCGCAATCCTTTTGCCCATGTTGGCAGAATTTCATGCAAAGAACAAAGACTAAATGCTTTCATCACAGGGCTTTTCTCCGTGCTTATTGCCACCCCTTGCACTGCCCCATTTATGGGTGCTGCTATCGGCTACACACTCACCAAACCACTATATATTTATTACCCTGTGTTTTTGGCATTGAGTGTTGGATATGCCTTACCATTCAGTTTACTTGGCTTTTTCCCTCATTTAGTTCATAAGCTTTTACCAAAATCAGGAAAATGGATGATAACCTTGAAAAAAATTCTTTCCATTCCAATTTTGCTCACTTGCGTATGGTTAGTTTGGGTTTTATATAATCAAATCAACCAACCAACCCAATTTCCTGAAACAGAAATCCAGAGCAAAGAGAACCTCTCTTGGCAAGCATATGATGAAGCAAAAGTGGAAGCTTTGCTTGCAGAAGGCAAACCCGTGTTCATCGACTTCACAGCAAAGTGGTGTATCACTTGCTTAGCCAACAAAAAACTAGCCTTAGACACAACCTTTTTTGCCAACCTCGTTGAAGAAAAAGAGATAAACATCTTCAGAGCAGATTGGACCAATAAGGCACCTCACATTGAATCTGCTCTGAAGACATATGGACGCAACAGCATTCCGCTTTATATTTATTACCCACAAGGCTCTAAGCAATATAAAATTTTGCCACAAATGTTGACACCGAACATTCTCAAAAAATATATTGAGAACTAAAGCAAAAGCTCTCTGTTGATGTTGATTTGTTCAAGAAATTTTTCATCATGAGAAACAACTAGCAAAGCGCCTTGATATTGTTGCAAGGCACTTTCCAAAACTTGAAGCGATTGAAGGTCTAAGTTATTTGTCGGCTCGTCTAAGATGATGAGTTCAGGTTGTTTATCCGTTCCCAAAATTGCCGCCAAGCAACCCCTTAAAAGCTCTCCGCCACTCAACACGGAAACTTTTTTATGTGCTAACTCATTTCTAAATTTGAAATTTGCTAAAATGCGATGCGCCTCATTAAGATTCATTTGCGGATTAATTTCTTGCAAGTTTTCCAAAAGCGTTTTTTCACGGTCAAGCAAGCTTAATTCTTGATTGAGATAAACAACTGAAGCACAAAGTTCAATGCTTCCACTCTGTGGGCTTAAAACACCCAAAATAATCTTCAATAACGTCGTTTTTCCTGCCCCATTTTTGCCTTTGAGCACCATTCTGTCTTTGCCGCCCACAAAAAGATTGAAGTTTTTGAAAAGCACACGTTCGCCATATGAAAAACAAAGATTTTCAATTTCAATCAACTTATCTTTGATAAAAGGTTTTTCTGGTAAAGGAATTTTAATCGCTTCTTCCAAAATACTGAGTTGTAACGTTTTGATTTCTTCAGTTGTTTCCAAAATCTTACCGTCTAGCTTGTTCTTTTTCTTTGCATTCGAAGCCAATGAAAGCCCTTTCATCGCCCCCGCTTGAAGTGAAGAATATTTATCTGAAAAAACCTTTGCTCTTCCAGATTTTGCTGATTTATCCGCTTTGATTTGATTTTCAATTTTTGTTTTAAGCACATTTTTTTGCGTTTCTTTCAATCCCACAATTTTTGATTCAATCGTGGCAACTTGCCGTGCTTTCTCTTGCTGATAAAACTCAAAGTTTCCTGAAAACTTTTGCACTTTGTTTTTTGAAAGTTCCAAAATGACGTCCATTTCATTCAACAAATTTCTATCATGAGAAACAATCAAAACAAGCTTTGAACAAGCCTTTAATTCTTCTAAAAAGACACGACGAGAAGCAACATCTAAATTATTTGTTGGTTCATCAAAAAGCAAAACATCAGCCGTTGAAATAAAGTTCTTAATCAGTAATAGCTTTTCTTTTTCACCACCACTAAGCCTTTCAAACAGGTCATCAAGATGAAGATGTGAAAGATTCCATCGTTCAAATTCAGACTTAATTTTTGCTTCAATGTCCCAATTTTCACCCACAATTTCAAAATCTATTTCAGTGGCTTTATTTTCACAAATCTTGTGCAGAGACTCAATGATTTCAGCAACCCCCAACACTTGTGCAATATTGCCTGAAAACTCAAACAAAGATTGTGGCACAAGAGAAATTTTACCATTGATGACAATTTCCCCCTTACTTGGCAAAAGCTCTCCACAAAGAAGTTTTAGGAGCGTTGTTTTGCCCACGCCGTTTTCGCCAACAATCGCTACTTTTTGCGAATTTGACACCTCAAAACAAACCTTTTCAAAAAGGGTCTGAAAACCTAAAATCGAATATGATAAATTACTTACGGAAAGATAATTTTTAAACATGACAATACCTCATAAAATATGTAACAAACAAAATAAAAAAATTCATTGTTCGCTTATATTTTCATTGGCATTGCTCCTGTGTTCGTTAAAAATTAAAGCCCTTATATCATAGATATAAGGGCTTAGCAAGGCATTTCTTTTACCACTTTTGCCAGTGGATTTTTTCGGGCTTAAATCTGGTGGAAGGTTGTCTGGCTTCAAAACCTGTTTCAATCTTCCCAAAAATTACCAATGACAATGGTTTAATATGTTCTGGCAACTCAAATTTTTTCTCAAACCAAGTCATAAAATCTGCATCAGGAAAAATGCCACACCAAACAGCACCCAACCCTTTTTCATGACACGCATATAAAATATTTTGCGTGGCAGCCGATGCGTCTGTCACCCAGTTGCCCTCTTTATGTTGTACAGCAACATCACCACAAACCAAAATTGCTTGTCCTGCTTCTTCAATAAAACTTGTGTAAGGATGAAAAGCCTTAATTTCAGCCAAAGCTTTTGGCTCACTAATCACCACAAATTCCCAAGGTTGCAAATTTTTTGCTGAAGGTGCATACATCGCAATTTTCAAAATATCTTCAATTTCTGCTTGAGAAACAGTGCTTTTTTCAAACTTACGAATTGAACGACGGGTGAGTAACCCTTCTTTAAAATCCATTATTTCTTATCCATCATCAAGGTTGTTTCAACAAATTCATAATAAGCTTTTTCATCATCTTTAACGGCTTCTTCTCTTGCTGCCTTGGCTTGAGCGATTGTTATTGCATCATATTCCGTGATGTGGTCAAGTAAAATACGGCAATAGCCTTTGGCAAAATCAACAACGCCAGATTTAATGAAAAACTTTTCGATGACATCATTTTTTTCATCTAAGAGCTGAATTAAACCAATATGCAATGCGAAAACCGTTGGTGCTCTTTCAGAAAGAAGGGTATAGTTCTTGTCTTTCAAAGGCACTTGAACTTTGTCCACATTCACATCACGAAACACCATTTCGGGGAGCATAATTTTAACTCTTACATTATTTGCCATCTCTAAAAGCCCTATTCTTTCATTTGCTTTGCATTTTCCAAAACGTCTTCAATTGTTCCCATCATATAAAATGCTTGTTCAGGAATGTCGTCATGTTTACCTTCAACAATTTCCTTAAAGCCCTTGATGGTATCTTCAAGTTTTACCATAACGCCTTTACGTCCTGTGAAAACTTCTGCCACATGGAAAGGTTGAGAAAGAAAACGTTGAATTTTTCTGGCACGAGAAACGATGAGCTTATCTTCTTCAGAAAGTTCGTCCATACCCAAAATTGCAATAATATCTTGCAAAGACTTATATTTTTGCAAAACTTCTTGCACCTGACGTGCCACAGAATAGTGCTCTTCACCCACAATCATTGGGTCCAAAATTCGACTTGTTGAATCGAGCGGGTCAACCGCTGGAAAGATACCAAGTTCGGAAATGCTACGAGAAAGCACAGTTGTCGCATCAAGGTGTGAGAAGGTTGTTGCAGGCGCAGGGTCAGTCAAGTCGTCGGCAGGCACATAAACGGCTTGCACAGATGTAATTGACCCATTTTTTGTTGACGTAATTCGCTCTTGCATCGCACCCATTTCCGTTCCCAAAGTTGGCTGATATCCAACCGCTGAAGGGATACGTCCCAACAAGGCTGAAACTTCTGAACCAGCTTGCGTAAAACGGAAGATATTATCCACGAAAAACAACACGTCTTGGTGTTCTTCATCTCGGAAATATTCTGCTTGTGTCAACCCTGTTAAAGCCACACGAGCACGAGCACCAGGGGATTCATTCATCTGACCATAAACCAGAACAGTTTTAGAATCTCCACCTTCTAAATCAATTACCTTTGATTCAATCATTTCATTATAGAGGTCGTTTCCTTCACGGGTTCTTTCGCCCACGCCAGCAAACACGGAATAGCCACCATAACCCTTAGCAATGTTATTAATCAATTCCATAATCAAAACGGTTTTACCCACACCAGCACCACCAAACAGACCAATTTTTCCGCCTTTGGCATAAGGTTCAAGCAAGTCAATAACCTTAATTCCCGTTGAAAGGACTTCTGTTTCTGTTGCTTGTTCAACAAAGGTTGGTGCTTCACGGTGAATGGAATATTTTGTTTTGGCTTTTACTTCACCACGACCGTCCACAGGCTCGCCAATTACATTCACAATGCGACCTAAAAGCTCACGACCCACAGGCACTTCAATTGGTTTATTTGTGTTCACAACTTCTGTTCCACGCACCAAACCGTCAGTGACATCCATGGCAATCGTTCTCACCACACCTTCACCCAGTTGTTGTGCAACTTCAAGCACAAGTTTATTGCCGTTGTTTTCGCATTCCAGAGCTGTTAAAATGTTAGGAAGTTCTTCCACATTTTCAAATTTCACGTCAACAACCGCCCCAGTAACTTGCAGGACATATCCTTTTGACGTTTTTTCTGCTTCTTTTTTAGCCTTTGCCATTATTATCTCCTCTTCCCTCATTTTTTATATTGCTTCAGCACCTGAAATAATTTCAGTTAATTCTGTTGTAATTGCGGTTTGTCTGATGCCATTATATCTCAGCGTCAGTTTTGTCAGCATATCTTGTGCGTTTCTTGTTGCACTATCCATTGATGTCATTCTTGCTCCATGTTCAGAAGCTTGAGAATGAGCAAAAACTTGGAAAAACTTAGCTCTTAAGGCAAGTTTCACCGTTTCTTCAAACAAACTTTCCAAATCTGGTTCATAATCATAAAAAGCATTTTCAATGCGACTACTCACAAATTCTTCATCTTTTTCCAAAACTGCTTCTGGTTGATAAGGATAAACTTGTTCGCTTAAAACTTCTCTAGTAATGGCAGATTGAAAACGGCTATAAATCACCTCACACACATCAATATGATTTTCTTTCATCAAAATTTGTGAGTGCAAAGCTAAACCAATTGTTTCCTCATAGCTTGCCCCTTTTTTGGACACATCTTCCATCACCCCGATAATTAAATCGCTATATTTACGTCTTAAAACATCTCTTGCTTTACGACCAATACAAATGACCGAAATTTCTTTCTTTTGAGCCTTAAGTTCTTTAATGCGTCTAATCGTTTCTTTGGCAACAGAAGAGTTGTATCCGCCACAAAGCCCTCTGTCAGCCGAAACACAAATCAAGAGATATGTCTCTTCTTTTCCTGTTCCAACCAACATTTCAGGGCGTTTGAAAACTTTCTCTGTTTGTTGTTCAATCTCCAAAATCTGCTTTTGAATTCGGTTCACCAAAATCAACAAGCTTTCATAATATGCTGAACTCTTGGTCAATAGAATTTGCGAACGACGCAAACGAGAAGCCGCAACCATCTTCATTGCTGAAGTGATTTTTTGTGTCGACTTAACACTGCTAATTCGTGTTCTTAATTCTTTTAATCCACCCATAAAGTCTAACCCTTACGCAACTTGTTCTTCATCTTCACCCGTAAAGCTTTTTACAATTTTTTCATAAACAGCTTTAACTTTAATTTCTAATGCTTCAGAAATTTGTTTTTTCTCACGAATTTCTTCCAAAATTTCACCATGATGTGCTTCAAATTCAAGCAAAGCCTTTTCTTCAAAAGCTCTAACTTCATTTAGCTTAATTTTATCAAGAAAGCCTTTCACACCAGCAAAAATTGTGAGCACTTGTTTTTCAACTGGCATTGGGTGATAAACAGGTTGTTTCAACAATTCCGTCAGTCTTTCCCCACGAGCCAAAAGTTTTTTCGTTGCAGGGTCAAGGTCTGAAGCAAACTGAGAAAAGGCTGCCATTTCACGATATTGTGCCAATTCCAATTTAATTGTTCCTGCAACTTGTTTCATTGCTTTAATCTGAGCCGCTGAACCCACACGAGAAACGGAGATACCAACGTTCACCGCAGGACGAACCCCTTGATAGAACAACGTATTTTCTAAGAAGATTTGACCATCTGTAATGGAAATCACATTCGTTGGAATATAAGCCGAAACGTCGCCCGCTTGGGTTTCAATCACAGGCAAAGCCGTGAGAGAGCCAGAACCTAATTCTTCATTAAGTTTTGCTGCACGTTCCAACAAACGAGAGTGTAAGTAGAACACATCACCAGGATAAGCTTCACGACCAGGAGGTCTGCGGAGCAACAAAGACATCTGACGATAAGCCGTTGCTTGTTTAGAAAGGTCATCATAAAAGATAACCGCATGCATACCATTGTCTCTGAAAAACTCACCCATAGCACAACCAGAATATGGCGCAATATATTGCAATGGTGCTGCTTCAGAAGCAGTTGCTGCCACGATAATTGTATAATCTAAAGCACCTTTTTCTTGCAACGTTTTAACCACTTGTGCCACCGTTGAGCGTTTTTGCCCAATTGCGACATAAACACAAAAAAGTTTTTCTTTATCGTTTTTCGCTTTATCATTAATTGATTTTTGATTGATAATTGTGTCAACAATGATGGCTGTTTTACCTGTTTGGCGGTCACCAATAATCAGTTCACGCTGACCACGACCAATTGGCACAAGCGAGTCAACAATTTTCAAACCCGTTTGCATTGGTTCGTGCACGCTACGACGTGTGATAATTCCAGGGGCTTTCACATCTGCCGAACGAATTTCATCGGCTTTAATTTCACCCTTGCCGTCAATTGGATTTCCCAAAGCATCAACCACACGACCCAACAAACCTTTGCCAACTGGAACACTCACGATTTCTTTGGTGCGTTTAACCAAATCACCTTCTTTAATTCCTTCATCAGAACCAAACAAAACCACGCCGACATTGTCTTCTTCCAAGTTCAGAGCCATTCCTCTAACGCCATTAGAAAACTCGACCATTTCATTTGACTGTACACTATCCAAACCATAAATACGGGCAATTCCGTCACCAACGGAAAGCACATATCCCACTTCGGAGACATCAGAATTAATGTCGGACTTGACGATTTTGTCTTTAATGATTGATGAAATTTCACTTGTATTTATAGACATCACTTCCCGCCTTTCATAACAGATTCTAAACGACCTAATTTTCCTTCAATGGAATCATCAATTTGATATGAGCCATAACTAATGACCAATCCACCTAAAATTTCAGGTCTAATTTCATATTTAATCAAAACTTCTTTTTCCAGAAGTTCTTGCAATTTTTTTTTCAATTTTTTATCCTGAGACGAACTTAAAGCCTTAACTGTTTTCACAACAATTGGCACAATATTGTTTTCTTCATAATATTTTGAATTAAAAGCCTCAAAGATATATTTCAAATCACCCAAGCGACCATTTTCCGCAATAACATCTAACGCATTGCAAATAACATTGCAAAGCTTTAGTTTTTTTGAAAGTTCTTTGATGATTTCTTTTTTGATTTCAGTTTTAACAATGGGTGAAGAAAGCAATTTAATATCGTCAGCCGTCAGAGCTTCACGAAGACTATTCATTTCTTCATAAATTTTTAAAGCCTCTCCTTTTTCTGCCGCACTTTCATAAAGCGCTTTCGCATAAACAGCAGATAATTTTGTTTTCGATATTTTTTTCAATGCTTATCCCTAAATAATTTTATGCTTAAATCTAGTAGCAAATTTAATCCTCAATCCCTTAAAATAAACTTAATTTCCACCTCAAATTAATATAATTCTTCATTTATAAAAATTCCACTCCCAACCCTCACATAAAACTATAAGGATCAATATCCACATTCACACGAACATTTTTTGGAATTTCAATTTTTTTCAACCACTTACGAACCACTTCTTGAATCTTAATCTGTTTAGCAGTCTTTAACAACAAGCGATAACGAAACTTTCCACGAAGCATATAAATGGGCGCAGGTGCTGGACCAAGGGTTGAAACAAAATCATCATTCGGGGCAACATTTCCCAAATATATCGCCACTTTTTCGGTCAAATCACGATTAAGCCCAGAAACCACAACCGCTGCCAATTTGCCAAATGGCGGCATTTTCAAAATTTTACGCATTTTCTTTTCAATGGTGAGAAAACGCTCAAAATCATTATCCACCAAAGCTTTTAGAATTTCATTTTCAGGGTTAAGGGTCTGCACATAAACCGTGCCTTTTTTGTCGCCCCTTCCCGCACGTCCCGAAACTTGCGACAAAAGCTGAAACGTTTGTTCCGAAGCTCTCAAATCGCTTCCCATCAACCCTAAATCAGCATCAACGATTCCCACCAAGGTCAAGCTTGGAAAATGGTGTCCTTTTGCTAAAATTTGCGTGCCGATGATAATATCCACTTCGCCCTTTTCCATTTGTTCAATAATTTCTGAAACTTCTTTCAAACTTGGCGTAATATCACTTGAAATGACCGCAATTCTTGCCTTCGGAAAACGAGCTTTTACTTCTTCAGCAACACGCTCAACCCCTGGACCACAAGCAGTCAACCCCTCTTCTGACCCACATTCAGGGCAAGCCTTAGGAATTGGCACTGAAAAACCGCAATGATGACAAACAAGCGTTTTGTTTTTACGATGTTCCGTCAGCCACGCAGTGCAATTCGGGCACTGAATCCGATGCCCGCAATCACGACAAATTGTCAGAGGAGCATAACCTCGACGGTTAAGAAAAAGCATTGACTGTTCATTTCTTTGCAAATTTTCTTCAATTGCCTGAACCAAGCTTGGAGCAAGCCAAGAAACACCCCAACTTCCTTTTTTGGGTTTATCTTTTTTCAAATCAATAATTTTAACTTCTGGCAATTGAGCATTCGCAAATCTTGATTTCAAGGTGAGTAAGTCATATTTCCCACTTTCAACATTGCAAATTGTTTCCAAATCTGGCGTTGCAGTTGATAAAATAATTGGCAAATTCTCAAATTTTGCTCGAACAACTGCCATATCTCGCCCTTGATAACTCACCACATCTTCTTGCTTAAAAGAATGGTCATGACTTTCATCAACTACGATTAAACCCAAGGCTTGATAAGGCAAAAATAACGCTGAGCGAGCCCCAATAATCACTTTTGCACGCCCCTCAACAATTGCGCGCCAATTTTCAACACGCTCTGTTTGTGTCAAGTTTGAATGCCAAGAGCAAGGCTTCACGCCAAATCTTTTTTCAAAACGAGAAAGCCATTGTGTTGTTAAGGCAATTTCAGGAACCATAATCAAAACTTGAGATTCTTGTTCAATCGCCTTGCCGACAGCTTCAAAATAAACTTCTGTCTTCCCGCTCCCTGTCACCCCATGAAGCAACGTCGTTGAAAATCCAGCCCCAACTTTTTGAACTAAGTTTTCTGCAGCTGTTTTTTGTTCTGATGTAAGTTCAACTTTTTTGAAATCTGCCTGAGGCTCAGCAAAATCTTTCACTTTCTCAACAACGACAGGCGTTAAAACGCCACCTTTAATCAAACCATCCACCACACTTGGAGTAACTAGACAACACTTCGCAATGTCCGCCTTCGTTGCCGAACCAAGCTTTAAGAAATGCAAAACCTTATGACGAGCATCGGAATTTCTAACTTTAGCCTCCGCCAAAGTTTTACCAGACAAAGCATAAAGCATTGTGGTTTTCTTATCTTCAAAAGCAGCTTTCACACTCAACGCCATTTTCATGGTCAACCCTAAAAATGCCAAATTATATTCTGCCACCCATGAAATAAACTTCATCAATTCTGCTGACAAAGGCGGATAATCTAAAACTTCTAAAATCGGCTTAATTTTGCTTTCATCCAACTTGCACGTTTTGCCATTTTTCCAAACCACACCGACATGTTCTTCTCGCCCAAATTTCACCCTAACAATTTGCCCAAGCTCAACCTCATCTTCAACAAAATAGTCAAAGACGTCATTAAACGGCAAAGGCAATAAAATTCCGACAATTTTAGGCAAAACAAAACTCCAAAAGCAATAACTTTTGAAATCATATCAAAGCAGAAATCAAAACACAAACAACTTTTGAGTTCCGCACAAAAAAAGACCGTTGCACTTCACGCGCAAACAGTCTTTCGTCTCTTAATTATTCTCTATGAAATTAAATTTCATTGAAGCAACTTCAACTTTTCTTTCCAAAACATGTAATAACATATTTTGAAGATAAGAATAGCAATCAGCGCTCGACTCATAAAAGCCATCAGAAAACCCGCTCATTACAACCTCTTTTAATTTCTCCGAACATTCCATGGAAGGCAGATAACATTCCTTTTGCTGAAGGCTTTTTTGAATATTTTTCAAATTCTCCAAATAAACTTTGTCAGCATCATATTCGTTGCTTTCCGCCATTCTTTCAAGTTCAGACTCCACAAAAGGCTCAATTTCATCAAAGGAGTCAACGGCAAAAACATAATAATAACTAACAATTCCAGTATATACATCTTCAGCTTCCCGAAAAAGAATAGCATTATCATCATATTCTTTCGTAAAAGCCTCACCTTTATTCTGCTCAAACCCCATGCTTGGCAAATATGCTAAACAATTTCTGCGATGTGAAATAGAAGAAATGAGTTGAGGTTTTTCATTAGCCTGTTTCTGCGTTGTTGAAATAATAATTCTTTTCATATTTTTTTGAAAATTAATAAAAATAAATAAAATAAATAAAAACGAAAGAGCCTTCTATCATAAACAAACTCGTTTGTCTAGTTTAAACCTTAAATTAATGATTTAGAGCTATCATTTACCCATGAAAAGCAAAATTGAATATCAAGTGGCAACAGATTTTTCTCAAGCAATTACATCTTGGCAGAACTGGTTGCAAGCGGAAAGAGGCTATTCCAAACACACCTTGGACGCCTATGCTCGAGATTTGCACGATTTCACAACTTTTCTCAATCTTATCACCTCCTCTCCAGCTCTTAAAAACCTAGAAAAAATGGAAGTGAGAGATTTTAGAAGTTATATTTCTGAACTGGCAACAAAAAACATTGAAAAAAGCTCAATTGCTCGCAAAATTTCAACCTTGAAAAGCTTTTTCAAATTTTTAAATAAAAACAACTTGGTCAAAAACTCAGCAATTTCAGTCATTTCTGCACCAAGGCGCAACAAAGTTCTGCCCAAAGCCTTAGAAATTTCCGAAACTTTTAATATGTTCGACTATATCAAAGAAACATATGGCACAGATTGGCAAAACATCAGAGATTTAGCCATTTTCACCTTACTTTACGGCTGCGGATTGCGTATTTCAGAAGCCCTTTCCGTCAAAGAAAATGACCTTAGCAATCAAGAGTTCTTGAAGATTAAGGGTAAAGGACAAAAGGAAAGAATTGTTCCTCTTTTGCCCATTGTTTTGGAAAATATTAAAGCATATAAAAAAGCCTGTCCATACAACATCAAAAAAGACGAGCCAATGTTTCTTGGTGCAAGAGGAGATTCCTTAAACCCTAGAATCATTCAACGCAAAATTCAAAAAATCAGACTTGAGCTTAATTTACCAGATAGTCTAACACCGCACGCTCTTCGCCATTCCTTTGCCACACATCTACTCGCTGAAGGAACAGATCTAAGAGCCTTGCAAGAACTTCTTGGTCATGCTTCGCTTTCCACCACACAACGCTATACCGATGTGCAAATTGAAACCCTCAAAAAAGAATATCACAAAGCCCACCCACTTGAAAAAGAATAAAACGAAATCCTTTTTTCTTTTTAGAACCAAAGGGCTAGTTTTATAGATTATAAATTCGTAACAAAATAGATTTCAGCTATCAAACTTTTTTGTTTCATGAAACAAAAAAGAGACCATTTTGCCTTAACAAACTTTCTTATAATCAAAGTTTATTTATGGTCATACATAATAATTTCGGCATTTACAAAGCGGCGAAATCAACACGGCTTTGCTTTTTGATTCATTCAGAACAATAGCTGAAATCTATTTTGTTAAACAACCCACAAAAAAAGACGCTGGAATACTCCCAACGTCTTCTTAACACACTTACAATCTTTTTAAGGAATCTTACTTCAATTTCTTTTCAACAAATTCTTCATGCTTTCTGGTTTTCTTGTCATATTTTTTCAAAGACATTTTTTCAGGATGTGTCTTTGGATTTTTTTCAACCAGATAAAAAGTTCCGGTACCAGCAGTACTTTCCAATTTAACTTTCAATTTTACAGTTTTTTTAGCCATAATTTTTTATCCTAAAACAGGTTAACTCTCAATATTTAGACGTAATATACATTTAATTACTCAGATGTCAACAATAAATTATAAAAAAAATCAACAAATGAATAATGCTTTATACTCTAAAGATAAACCCAATGAGCTTGGCTGCATAATATTTAAGATATGCAAAAAGATGTGAGATTGAAGATTCACCTTTTGGCGTTGTTTCATAATCTTCTGAATAGACCAAATAAAGTGCGCTTAAAATGACCACTGAAAACAGTGTCAATAAAATTAAAATATTTTTTACGCCTTGATTTTCCATTCATTACATCCGTTTAGTTGAAAATACTTGCCTTCATAATCCATTTTCTAATTAGTGGGCAATACATAAAAAAGGACTTAACATTTTTATACATAAGATTCAAGCGGATAATCAACATTTTACACTTAAATCTTCGCAAAGAAAAATTGCTTTCCGCCAAAATTTTTGCCGTTTTAATCGCATAACTGATGCCTTCCGCAGAGCTTGGGCTGATATATCCTCCCGCCTCGCCAATCAAAAACAAATTTTCTTTTGCATAAATTTTATGCCCAAAAGAAGGACGCAAAATAAGTGTGCCTTGTCTGGCAATTTCTTTCCCAAACCCATTTGCTTTTTTGAAAGCCTCAAACTTTTGAACCGCATCTCTACCTTCAGGAATGGCAAACCCAACAAGCGTTTGACCACCTTTAAGCAAAGACCAGCCATAATAATCACTAATTTTTTCATCAAAAAAACATTCATATCCCTGAGAGGTTTGTTCGGGAAGAACATCTTGAATGGAAGCATAAGTCCTAATTTTCATCTCAGGAAAGAAAGTTCGGCGAACTTTTGAGGTTGCTCCGTCCGCTCCCACCAAAAATTTTGCTCTGAATTGGTTATTAATTACAAAAAAGCCATCTTCTTTTCTGATTTCGGAAACTCTGATGCCAAAATACGTGTCAGCCTTAACCCATTTTAATAAAAGACGGTCAAAGGCTTCCCGATCAACATTGATGTAATTTCTTTTATAATTTCGGCAAAGCTTCGCACAAACATCAATTGTTTTCACAAAAGACGGCTGAACTTCATCAATGAGTTCAGAGGGGAGTTCTATCTTATATTTTTTGAGAAGTTTTTGGGCATCAGGGGCAAGCATTCCGCCACAGCTTTTGATTGCCCCCTTCCCGTCATATGCCTCGTCTAAACGACGAACATCAATGAGGGCAACCTTATAACCTTTAGGTTCTATAAACTTGGCAAGCATAGACCCCGCAGGGCCGCCACCAATGATTGCCACATCATATGTTTTCATCAGTTATATCTTTGCTTTGATAATGCCACCACCCACAACGAGGTCATCTTCATAAAGCACACAAGATTGCCCTGGAGCAACAGCTTTTTGCATATCAACAAATTCAATTTCAATTTCTTTTCTGTCTTCTGAATAGCCCTTCAAAATCACGTCAAAAGGTTGTTGTGAAGAACGAATTTTAGCTTTGAGTTTTTTACCTGCTTCAGGTTCAGGCAAAATGAAAGTTAAATCTTTAACCACACATCCATGATTAAAAGTGCTTTCTTCAATGCCGACCACAACCTCATTGGTTTTTGGACGAAGGGCAATCACATAAAGCGGTTCACTATAAGCGATTCCCAAGCCTTTTCTTTGACCAAGCGTGAAATTCCAAAAGCCTTGATGTTTTCCAAGCACATTTCCGTCTTTATCGACAATATTTCCTTCTCTTGCCGGCTCTTGCAAAATATCATTATAGTCCCCAGAATAAAAATCTTGACTATCTGGCTTATCATGAACCGTTAAGCCTCTTTCTTTTGCCAATTTGCGAGTTTCAGCCTTACTAAACTTACCCATTGGCAAGATTGTGTTTGCTAGTTGTTCTTGATTCAAACGATACAAGAAATATGACTGGTCTTTACGAGACTCAAGCCCTCTTTTCAAAACATAACGATTATATTTTTCTGAAAATTCGATTTGTGCATAATGCCCCGTGGCAAAATAATCAAATTCAATGCCCATTTTTTGTGCCATGGAAGGCATTGCCCCAAACTTCATCAAGTGATTACATTTAACGCATGGGTTTGGCGTTCTTCCTGCCAAATATTCTTCTTTAAAATATGCGAGAACAAGTTTTTTATAGTCTTCAACGCAATCGGCAACCACATATTGAATTCCAATTTTTTCAGCCAAAGCTTTGGCTTCTTCAATATCATCTTTTTCATTGATGTCATAACACGCATTTCCAACAACTTTTGCCATCGAATTTTCTTCATCAAAGATGGCCATTGTCACACCAATTACTTCATAACCTTGCTCTTGCAGCAAGACGGCTGCCAAAGAGGAGTCAACACCCCCGCTTAGACCAACTAAAACTTTCTTTTTTTTGTTCATTCTCCATATTTCCTAAATTCATAAATTAAACGATTTTATGTATATATTTAATAATAATCATTGTCAACATTATATCAAAGCGAAAAATGGCACGAAATTTGCATATATAACAGTAAGTTTAATCTTAACCAACAAAGGTTCGTTCATGATGCGTACTTATATTGCAAATAAAATTGGCTTTTTGAGTGTTTTTCTCGCCCTGTTTCTCATTAGTGCAACCAGTGCAAATGCGACTTCTCGCATTAAGGACATTGCAGATTTTGAAGGAATCAGAGAAAACCAACTGGTTGGTTATGGCTTAGTCGTCGGTTTAAATGGAACAGGTGACAACATCAAGTCAATCAACTTTGCCAGAGAAAGTTTGATTAGCATGCTTGACAAAATCGGCATTAATGCCAGAGATGGGCAACTTAAATCTAAAAACATTGCTGCCGTAATGGTCACAGCAAGTTTGCCTGCTTTCGGACGCCAAGGAAGTAAAATTGACGTCATTGTCAGTGCTATGGGAGATGCAAAAAACCTCCAAGGTGGAACATTGCTCGCCACGCCTTTAACTGGTGCTGACGGGGAAGTTTATGCTGTTGCTCAAGGACAAGTTGCCGTTGCGGGCTTTTCTGCTTCTGCGGGTGGTGATTCAATCACTAGAGGCGTCCCAACAAGTGGTAAAATTGCCAACGGAGCAATCATTGAAAATGAAGTGCCTTTTACCCTAGAAAATATGGAAAGCATCAGAATTGCCTTGCGTAACCCAGATTTCACAACTTCTCGCCGTGTTGCAGATGCCATCAACTCCCTTTTAGGTGAAAAAAGAGCTAAATCAATTGACCCTTCAACCGTTGAGCTTGCCATTCCTTACCAATATCAAGGCAAGATTGTTGACTTGATGACTAAAATTGAACAACTCAAAGTTCAGCCAGATTTGCCAGCAAAAATTGTCATCGATGAAACCTCTGGCATCATCATCATCGGCAAAGATGTCAAAATCAATCGGGTTGCCATCGCTCAAGGAAATCTGACGATTAAAGTTACAGAAAACCCATTTATTTCTCAGCCTTTGCCATTTTCAGGCGGAGAAACCATGCTCGCTTCAAACACAGATATCACTGTTGACGAGCAAGAAACCCGCAAGTTAGACACCCTCAACACAGGGGTTAATTTGCAAGAAATGGTAGACGGACTAAACGCTCTGGGCGTTGGACCTCGTGATTTAATCAGTATTTTACAAGCCATCAAGGCAAGCGGTGCTTTGCAAGCAGACATTGAGGTAATTTAAGATGACAATGACAGCAAACACATATTTTGACACAGCAAGCCTCTCCATTGAGAAACAAAAATCTCAAATGGTTGGGATGAAGGCTCAAAATGACAAACAAGCAAAAGAAACAGCTGAAGACTTTGAAGCTTTTTTCTTAAGCCGCACCATGGAAAGTATGTTTGAAACCGTTTCCACAGAGGGCATGTTTGGTGGTGGAAATGCAGAGAGAATATATCGCTCCATGCTGATTAATGAATATGGTAAAAACATTGCCCAAAGCGGTGGCATTGGTGTTGCTGACCATGTTATGAACACCATTTTAGAACTTCAAGAAAAACAAAGTTCACAAAACTAAGGAGTATAGAATATGCAAGAAGAAATTAATATAATAGAAAATTATAAGAACGTTGTGTTAGATCTTTCTGAAATTTTGGAAGAAGAGAATGCTTTTCTGACAGAATATAAAATGAAAGAAGCCAAAAATCTTTTGAAAGCAAAAGAAGAAGCCGTCATAGCTTATCGCTCTGTCGTGGCTTATCTCATCAAAAACCCGCAAGAGCTTGAGCAAATGTCCGTTCATGAAAAAACGAAGATAAAAGAGATTTCTTTTCACTTAGATGACTTACTTAAAGAAAATGACATCATCATTAAGACCAGAATGGAAACCAGTAAATCTGTGATGGATTCGATTGTGAATTTGATTAAAATTTCCAATGTTTCAAATTCCACCTCTTATGGGTCTCATGGCACGATGTCTCCTTTAGAAAAAGGGCAAAATTCAATCGCCCTCAACCAAACTTTATAGGAGAGTGACCCATGACTTTAATCGCAGGAATTCAAACAAGCATTTCAGGAATGAAAGCCAGCCAAGCACAGTTAGACGTTGTTGCAAGAAACATCACCAATTCTAACACTGCTGGTTACACTCGAAAATATTACAACCAAAGCTCAACGGTTTTGGCAGGAAATGGTTCTGGGGTGAGCTTGAGCAGTTTGCAAAGAACAGTAGATGAAAGCTTACTCCGTTCTTATCTTTCTTCAAACAGTAGCTACGGCAATGCTTCTGTTTCACAAACATATCTTTCAAACTTGGAAAGCTATATTGGGTCACCAACAGGAAATAACTCCATCGCCACAGATGTTACAAATGTCAGCACAACACTTGAAAACTTAGCTGCTGATGTTACTTCTGCCGCAACTAGATATGACTTAACGACTTATGCGCAATCTTTAACCAAAAGATTGCAATCTATCAGCACAGAAATTCAAAACTTAAGGACAGATGCTGACCAAGAAATTGCAACTTCTGTAAAGAGCATTAATTCTCTCTTAGACACAATTTCAGATTTAAACACCAACATTGTCAAATATACAGCACTTGGATATGACGGAGTGGTTGATTTAGAAGACAAAAGAGATACTGCTTTGAAAGAACTGAGCGGTTATATGAACATAAGTTACTATACACGTGAAAGCGGCGAAATTGTCATCCAAGCTAGTGATGGCACAACATTGCTTGACAAAGAACCTCACTATCTCTCTCATACAGCAATTTCTCAATCTAGCTCTCTCACCTCAGTAAACGGAGGCGGAATTCAAGGAATTTATATTGATGGCAAAGATATCACCTCAAGCATTTCAAACGGAAGCTTAAAGGGCTTAATTGACATTCGTGATACAACCTTGCCTTCTTTCCAATCTCAACTTGATGAACTTGCAGGGGTAATGATTGAACAAGTGAATATTGAACATAATAAAGGGACATCTTATCCAACGCTAAACTATTCTAAAACAGGTACAACAACCTTTATCGATTCTTCCGTTCAAAGCATTCAAATTGATAATGGTGATGTTCGCTTCACAATTTTTGATAAAAGCGGAAATCAAGTTGCCACAACAACACTTGGACAAGACCTTGGCTTCACCTCTGGCACAATTGATGATATGGCGACAGCTTTAGAAAGTTGGCTACAATCTCCAAGTGGAGGGAATCTCTCTGGTGCAGAAGTTTCAGTCAATGCAGACGGCAAGCTCATTGTTGACACTGGTGATAGCGAATATGGTCTTTCTATTATGGATGTGAGCGATTCTAAACTTGGAGCAACTCAGTCCAGCGTTAACGTTAAATTTGATGCTGACGGTGATGGCACTTACGACAAAACAGTTGAGGGTTTTTCAAACTTCTTTGGGTTAAATGACTTCTTCGTTAAGAGTGGAGATGATTCTGTTTACGATTCAAAAGTGCTAAGCAAAAGTGCTAACTTAGGTTTGTCTTCTCCAGCAACGCTAACATTCTCTGACGAAACAAACGGCATTGGCTATGCTTCTCTTACCATTCAACCAGGGACAACCGTTCAAGGCATTGTTGATAAAATTAATAACGACCCTGTGTTGAGCGAAAATCTTAAAGCCTCTTTAGTACAAAGCGGAAATGGATATATCTTGAGAATTGTCAATAGCAATGGCGACCAAATGGAAATTACTGAAACATCATCTACCAACTTGATGAGTAGACTTGGACTTGAGGTTTCTAATGCTCAAAGTGCCTCCCAAATGGTCGTAAATGAAGACTTACTTGCCACCCCGGGGTTGATTGCCGTTGGTGCACCTGAATATGAAGAATCTTCAGGAACATATAAATTAAGTGCCTCCTCAAACAGCATTGCTAACAAATTGGCGGATGTCTTTACGTCTTCTAGTGCTTTTAGTCAAGCAGGTAGCGTTTCAGCGATGAACACATCTTTTTCTAGTTATGCTTCAAACTTTGTCGGTGTGGTTGCTTCCACAACAAATGCTGCTACTGAGAATTCAACTTATCAATCAGAACTTTTGTCTTCTATTGAAACAAAATATGCTCAAGTCAGTTCCGTTGATGTTGATGAAGAACTATCTAATATGATTATTTTTAAACAAACCTATAATGCCTGTGCTCAAGCCTTCACGGCGAACAAAGAAATTATAGATACACTACTGTCAATGGTATAGGAGAGTTATTATGGTTAGAGTCCCTACATATTCAAGTTATATGAACCTCGTCAACACGACGTTGTCCACAAAAAGCTCAATGAATGAGTATATTTTCCAAGCAATGACTGGTGTTAAGTCATCAACTTATTCTGGTTATGGCACAAAAGCATATAACATTGTTAACTTAGAAAGTTCGTTAACACTGAATGAAAACTTTGTCGCAAATAATTCGCAAAGCCAAACTGAACTAGAAATGATTTCAACTTCTTTGGAATCTGTAGAAAGCTTTACACAAAAAGTTAAATCGCTTCTCGCTAGCTTTTCAAACAGTGGTCTATCAACAATTACGCCAGATTATACAGGTGGAGAACTCACGTTCACAGATAACTCAGCAACTTATCTTGGCGAAACAATCACCATTGATGATACACAATATACATTTGCCAATAACAGTACAGGAAACAATATTGACATTTCAGGGCTAACTTCAGGTAGTGCAACTTATGCTGAAGATGTGATGACAGCTCTTTACAATAAAGTTTCTCCAACAAACTCTGAAATTAAACTTGAGGACGGAAAACTCTCTTTCCCACTTTACACTGTAAACGGCACTTCTTCTGTGCTCAATGTGAATGGTGTTGAAACTGGTGAAACACATACAATGACCTCTGAACAACAAACATCTCTTGCCCAAGTTCAAGAAATGGCGTTTGCGGCAATGAAATCAATTGCTGATAATTTGAACGCAAATGTCAACGGCAACTATCTCCTAGGCGGTGGCGTTTCAGATCAAGCTCCTGTGACTTTCCCATTCAATAGTTTGCAAGAATTTCAAGCATATTATGACGGCGTAAATGTTTCTTATCCTACAAGTTCAACCGCACTCCTCTCAAATAAGACAGTCACTTCTGAAAGCACTGGCAATTTAACGCTTGCCCTAGATTCAGCAGGAAGCAACAAAGCCACAATTACAGCTGCGAACACAGGTGGATTCACAACAGAAGTTGTAAGTGCAAACACTAACACAACAGGTAATCTCACTTTCAACAGTTCAAAAAATTCTGTTAAGGCAACAGAAACAGGTGCTTTTAGTGCGGTTAAAGCTGGTGACACCCTCGTTATTTCTGGTGGAAACTCTGGCGGAAACGACAAGGCATATGTTGTAAAATCCGTTTCAGATGATGGCAAAACCATCACCTTTGAAGATTCCACGCCTGTTGTTGCTGATGCGACAATTACCCCTTCCGATGATGTCAAATTTGCCACTTCTTTTCCTGTTGGTTCAGTCATTAATTTAGAAAACTTTGGCAATGGCATTGCCTCTAATGCCCAAGTAACGGGTATTAGTGATGATGGGTCACAACTTTTCATCACTGTTGATGCAGACAATTTCCCATCAACCCCAACCACCATTCCTGCGACACAAGAATGGAGCATTGAGACAGAATCATATTATAATGGGGGAAGTCTTTCAAACACCAAGAGAATTTCAGAAAACCAAACTATCACCCTTGATATCACTGCACAAGATGAGGCTTTTTCTAAAATTTTTGCAGCACTGGGAAGTATTGCTCAAGGAAACTTTGTCGACACCAGAAATCCTGCTGACGACCTCACTTCAGTCATAGATAGTGCTTCTGCTGAAGATAAAGTAACCGATGCATTGAATATGCTAAACGAAGCTCTTGGCACAAAGGTCACCACTACAAATTCTAAGAATGGTGATATTCAAACAATTTTTGCCAAGCTTAGTACCATGTCTGTAACACTTGATAATACAATAGAAACTCAAGAACAGCTTCAAACAAATCTGAGCGACGCAATTTATAATCTTAAAAACGTGGATCAAGAAGAAGCTTCAATTATGGCTTTGACGGCATATAATAATTTACAGATTTCATATTCTGTGCTGCAACAAGCATTGAGTACTTCTTTACTTGATTTTATCAAATAAGAGAAACGAACCCCAAAAAAGAGCTGTAAAATTTTACAGCTCTTTTTTATATTAAGGAAAATTTTGCCTATTCAAAAAGGTTTAAAGCTTGATTGATATCGGCAAAAACATAATCACAAAAATCTGGTTTCTCTTTTTGTTCAGAACTAATCAAAACTGTCATCATTCCCAAAGCTTTTGCTCGCTCTAAGTTTCTTAGATTATCTTCAAAAAAGACACTTTCTTGAGGCACAATGCAACAATGTTTGAAAAACTTATCAAAAGACTCTAGCTCGGGTTTGAAATAATATTCACTATCTTCAGCTGAAAAAGCATATTTAAATTGGTCAGAAATCTTTAATTTTTTCAACACATCTTTCGTATGTTTGCGACTGCTGTTCGTAAAAACAATTTTACAATGAGGAAGGCTTGAAATTTTTTTATGAAGCTCAGGATTATAATCAATGGCGGAAACATCAACATCACAAATATAGTTGAAAAAATGTTCTACATTAAAACTACCTTCCCTCGCCCCTCTTAACATTGAACCTTTTTTTCCAAAATCTTCAAAAGCCTTTTCAATTTCCACAGAAGACATTTTCATCTCAACAGCAAGATATGCCCTTGCATTTTCACGAAATAAATTTTCGATTTTAGTACTGCTTGGATAAAGCGTATAGTCTAAATCAAAAACCAAGTTTTTAATTTGCTTTACCATAAATAGTTACCTCTCCGTTTTAATGGCATTAACATTTCTAATATAAGCAATATCACGCTCCAAGTTTTCAAGCGCAACAGGAAGTTTTCGCCTCCAGTTTGGATGCTCCATATCTGTCCCTGGAAGATTTTGTAATTTCTCCACATGGAGGATATCTTCTAATTGAGCAAGAAAAACTGCTGAATTTGTTTTTGACAAGAAATGATGAACCGCTTCTTCAATCCCTTCAGGATAGCCTTCCCCATAAAGATAATCTGCTTTACGAAGATTATCCGCAGGCCAAACATTTTCACTGTCTAATACACAAAGCAACTTCCATCTATCTGCCTCACGTTTTTTATAAGCCCCAATTTTGTCATCATCACTGGTAATTAATCCCAACACACGTGAGAGTTCAATGTCATATCCAAACCACCACATACGAAGCGGTGCTATATCATGCGTACCGACAGAAACACAAGCTTCACGAGGATAGTCATGTGGAGGCATAAAATCGCCCCAACCAGCACCATATCTCTCTGCCCACAAAATGCTCATAGATTTAATATTTACTGCTTCTAAACGTTCCAAAAATCCTTCAGGCACATTTCCAATGCTCTCACCAACGACTAAACATTGATTCAAATAACTTTCCAGAGCAACTAAGTTCAGCATATCTTCAAACGCATACATCACATAAGTTCCCGATTGGCTATATTCAGGAATAATATAAAGACGCATCAAAGACATCACATGGTCAATTCTCAAAGCCCCTGCCATAGACATATTCGCACGGAGAATGTCAATAAACGGCTGATAAGCAACTTCTTTCAGTTTATATGGATTAAACGCACCTAAGCCCCATTTCTGACCTGCTGGGAAAAAAGCATCTGGCGGCGCACCCGCACCAGATTCAGCAATGAACAACTCATTATTTGCCCAAAGCTCAGCACTATCTTGCCCCACGCCAACAGCTAAATCTCGATAAAATCCAACTTTCATTCCTTGCTTTTGCACAAGCGCATAAGCAAGTTTGAATTGTCTATCTGCTTCAAATTGCAAAAATTTAAAGAAGCCAACACGACGTGCATTTTTTTCAGCATATTGCTTAACTTCAACAGAAGACGGAGAACGATAAGCTTCAGCCCACTGACGCCAACCGCCCCAAATTTTCTTTGTATTTTCTTCATAAAGGGCTTGGAAAACAGCAAGTTTATTTAGTTCCTCACCTTTTTCCTTACAGAACTTCTCAAATTCATCTTGTCTTTTCTTGGTTGCTGAAGTTGAAAATCTGGCATAAATCTTTTCCAAAACTTCCATTTTAAGCGGATAAACTTTTTCATATAAAATCAGTTCACTTTCACGCACTTCAGCAAGTCTCTTTTTAAGAGAAGAAACATCTGCTGGCAAAAATTCTGGCACATTTTCCACATCAATATAAATCGGGTGAATAAATAAACGACTAATAGAAGAATATGGGCTAGCATTTTCAGGATAATCGTGCGACAAAACATTAATTGGGTTTAAGCCAATAATGTCCGCTCCATTACGTCCACACATTTCAACAAAAGTTGCTAAATCTGTAAAATCTCCCACACCCCAGTTACGATTGCTTTTCAAGGAATAAAGTTGCAAGGCATAACCCCAAACTTTTCCCTGATTAAAAATGTCTTGCTGATAACATTTTTGAGGGGCAACGGCTAAAACGCTCTTGTATTTTTCAGCACCAATTTTAAGCACTAAATCATAATAACCAACTTCTAAATGGCTATGAATTTGCAACAAATGTTTAATCTTAAATTTGCCATCAACTTTTTTGGTTTCAGAAGTGCCAGCTAAAATATAATCAACCTCAATTTTTTTAGTTTTTGACTGTTTTTTTAATTCGATTGAAATCTTTTTTTCACTTTCTTCCTTAGAAAGAATAATAGCAAAAGAAAGCGCATTTTCCTTAACGATATAAATTTCTTCTAAAGGCTTGTGCCAAGTATATTGTTCAAACTTTTCCAAAGATTTCTTAACTTCTTCAGAATCCCCCGCAGGGAAACCAAGTTTTCCAGAAAGAAAACGCAACACATCTTCTGGCACACTATAATACTTACGGTTAAGTCCCGCATCAGAAAAAGAAGTTGCAACACCAACTTTAGCAAGCAGTTCTTCCAATTGACCCGTCATCAACAACTCCTTAAAAACTATAATTTAACTTCAAACAATAAAACACTCCAAGCTGGAACTTTCAAACTCTTTCCCCCAACAAAAGACATCTCTTCTTTTAGTTTTTGCGAGCTATCCAAAAGCAAACTCCATTGCACATTTTCACCTAAATTTGGCAACTTCCAAGAAGTATCCATAAAGTTCGCATTCAACACGACATAAACACTTTTTGTTCCATCATAAATCAAATATGAAATAGATTTCAAATTGGCATTATTCCAGTCTTCAGAAGTAAATTCGATTCCCTGATCATCATACCAAGTAATATCCTTCACATCTTTTTTCACAACCCTTCCCATGAAGAAAGTTTTGCGATTAAACACTCTTAATTTGCGTCGTAAGGCAACGGCTCTTTTAATGAATCGCACAAATTCAATATCTTTTTCATCAATTGCATCCCATGCAATCCACGTGATGATATTATCCTGACAATAAGGATTATTATTACCAAACTGCGTTCTAAATAGTTCATCACCAGCAACAAGCATTGGAGTTCCGAAAGAAAAGAGCAAAGTTGAAAGCATCGCCCTTGCTCGAGCTTGGCGATTATTATGGACAGTTTTATTCTCCGTTTCGCCCTCAAAACCCGAATTCCAACTGATATTATTATTACTTCCGTCACGGTTCTCTTCGCCATTACTCACGTTGTGCTTTGCATTGTAACTAACTAAATCTCTCAAACAAAACCCATCATGTGCCGTAATAAAATTGACACTACTCCAAATGTTTCGATTATAGTGATTAAAGACATCACTTGAACCAGCAACACGAGAACCAACATTAGAAATTTGCGATGCGTCACCCTTCCAAAAGCTTCTTAAAACATCACGATATTTATCATTCCATTCTGCCCAAGGCGTCATAAAAGCACCGACCTGATAGCCTCCCATATCAACATCCCAAGGCTCGGCAATTAACTTAACCTGAGAAAGCACGGGGTCTTGTTTAACTGCCATCATAAATCCACTATCCTGACTAAAAGTCATATTCATGCGGGAAAGAGAAGTTGCTAAATCAAAACGGAAACCGTCAACGTGCATTTCTTCCACCCAATAACGAAGCGAGTCCATCACCAGACGCAACACATCTGGATTTTGCACATTAAAAGAAGCCCCACACCCTGTTGAGTCAAAGTAATATCTTTTATCTTTAGGGTGAAGCGTATAATAAGAGGCGTTATCTATTCCTCTGAAACTGATTGTCGGACCAAGCTGATTCCCTTCTCCAGTGTGGTTATAAACCACATCTAAAATCACTTCCAAACCATTTTTGTGAAGCGACTTAACCATAGCCTTAAATTCGTCGATTTCTCCATGAACAAGATAGTTTTGCTCTGGCGCAAAAAAAGAAAAACTTTCATAACCCCAATAATTATCTGTTAAGAACCCCTTCTTATGACGATTTCCAAAAAACGCATGAATTGGCAAAAGTTCAACAGCTGTCACACCCAACCATTTGATATATTTAATCACTGCTGGTGCTGTTAAGCCTAAAAATTTTCCTCTAGCTGCATCAGGAACTTTCGGATGAAGCTTTGTATAGCCTCTGGTATGTGTTTCATAAATAACAGAATTTTCAAAAGGAATGTCGGGGTGTTTATCACTGCCCCAATCAAAAGCATTATCGACAACAACAGACTTAGGCACATAGGGAGCACTATCCAATTGGCTAAAAGATAAATCTTTCTCGGGACTATCTAAATCATATCCAAAAATCGCCTTATGCCAGATGAGTTTTCCCACCAATTTCTTACCATAAGGGTCAATCAATAATTTATGTGGGTTAAATCGATGCCCATTATTTGGTTCATACGGACCATGCACACGATAGCCATAAACCTGACCGCTTTTTGCTCCTGAAAGATAAAGATGCCAAATATTTCCTGTTCTATTTTTCAGTTCAAATTTTTCAACTTCAATTGCCCCACTATCATTAAACAGACAGAGTTCAACTTTTGTCGCATGGGCAGAAAAAATTGCAAAATTGACACCGCTTCCGTCAAATGTTGCTCCTAAAGGATGTGGTTTTCCGGCTTTAACACTAATGACTTCTGCCACGCAAAATCTCCATAAAGGTTTATCTAATAGGTTTCAAAATGATGGTTGAAAGTGGCGGTAAAGTGAGTTTAATTGAATTAGATTTAAAGTTCCAACCATAATCACTCGCCCAAATTTCACCTTCATTTTTAACACCGCTTCCCCAATATTTTACATCATCACTATTAAAAATTTCTTGATAAGCGCATTTTTCATTCACCCCAATTCGATAATCTGTTCTCACCACAGGCGTAAAGTTGCAAATTGTAATCGTATAATCTCTTGGGTCATTACCTTTTCTGATATAAGAAACGACGCTGTCATCAGCATTAGAATGGTCAATCCACTCAAAACCCTGATAATTAAAATCTTGTTCATAAAGCGATGGATTCGCACGATACATAAAGTTCAAATCACGCACATAATCTTGCATTGATTTATACATTGGATAGTCAAGCAAATGCCAACGAAGGCTCTCATTCGCATTCCATTCCCAGTCTTGAGCAAACTCGCAACCCATAAACATCAATTTCTTTCCTGGATGCGTAAACATAAAACCATAATAAGCCCTGAGGTTTGCAAATTTTTGCCACTCATCCCCTGGCATTTTAGAAAGCATTGAGCCTTTACCATGCACCACTTCATCATGAGAAATTGGCAACACAAAATTTTCATTAAAAGCATAAATCAGCCCAAAAGTGAGCAAGCCATGATGATATTTTCTGTGAACTGGATTCTCAGCAATATATCTGAGTGTGTCATTCATCCAACCCATATTCCATTTCAAACCGAACCCAAGTCCACCCATATCTGTTGGACGAGAAACCATTGGCCAAGCAGTGGATTCTTCAGCAATCGTAATTGCGCCTTCATTATGCGTATAAGCAAGTTCATTTGCACGGCGTAAGAAAGAAATAGCTTCTAAGTTTTCATTACCACCATAAACGTTCGGAATCCATTCTCCATTCTTTCGTGAATAATCCAAATAAAGCATTGAAGCAACCGCATCAACACGAAGCCCGTCAATGTGATATTCTTTCAACCAAAATAATGCACTGGCACAGAGAAAATTATAAACTTCAGTTCTACCGAAATTATAAATTTTTGTTCCCCAGTCATTATGCTCGCCTTTGCGAGGGTCTGCATGTTCATAAAGAGCCGTGCCGTCAAATTCCGCTAAGCCATGCGCATCTTTCGGAAAGTGTGCTGGCACCCAGTCAATAATCACTCCAATACCTGCTTGGTGGAATTTATCAACCAAAAACTTGAAATCTTCTGGCGTGCCAAAACGAGAGGTTGGGGCAAACATTCCGATAACTTGATATCCCCAAGACCCATCAAAAGGATGTTCTGTTGGTGGCAAAAGTTCAACGTGCGTATAACCCATATTTGTCACATATGGCACGAGTCTTTCAGCAAGTTCACGATAAGATAAATAGTCTTCACCAAACATTCCGTTACGACGCCAAGAACCTAAGTGAACTTCATAAATTGACATTGCTTGATCGAATGAATTATTTACTTTGCGATATTTCATCCAATCCTTATCTTCCCAGTCATATTTCTCAATATCATAAACAACAGAAGCCGTATGAGGCCTTTTTTCTGCATAAAAAGCAAGCGGGTCAGATTTCAAAAGAATGTAATTTTTAGCCGTTTTAATCTCGAATTTATAAACTTCACCTTGTCCGATTTGTGGAATAAAAACATCCCAAATACCACAAGAAATATGTTTACGCATCACATGAACACGACCATCCCAATTATTGAAATTTCCAACCACTGAAACTCTTTTTGCGTTCGGTGCCCAAACTGCAAAACTAACGCCTTTCACGCCATCAAGCACGACTTCATGAGCCCCTAGTTTTTTATACATTTCTAGGTGAGTGCCTTCACTTAAAAGATAGACATCAATATCCCCGATGGTTGACGGAAAACGATATGAATCTTCTTTAACAAAAAAATCTCCACTTGAATTTTCAATTTTAAATTTATAATGAAAATCTTGAATAGCTCCAAGATTAATTTGGTAGAAACCTCTTTCGTCAAGTTTTTTCATAAACCCAAGAGACTTATCTTGTGCATCTAAAAGTTCGACAGAATTTGTATCAGGTTGATATGTTCTGATAAAAACTTCTTTTGTTCCTTTGTCTTTATGAATTCCAAGCACTGCAAAAACGTTCACATAATCACCGTTTATAATTGCTTCAACTTCTTTTTTAGATAATAAATTGGACAAAGTATTTTCCATAAACATAGGCTCCCCAAAAAATAATTTTAATCATACATTGGTTATAAATTCTTATATAATTAATTGCAAGTATTAAAATTAACTCATTAACTATTGACGTATAAAATTTATGTATTATTATTTCATTCGGAAAAGATAATATATCTTAAAATTTGTTTTTATTTATTATTGGAGTTTTAATATGTCAAAATGTTCTGAAAAATCAATTCAAGAAGCTGCATACTACTTGTGGCAAAATAACGGCTGTCCTGCTGGAAGCGATGAATATTTCTGGTCAAAAGCTGTTGAACAACTTTCTAATTGCAACTGCACAAAAAGCAGCAAAGCATCCACTTCTAGTGCGGCTAAAAAAACTTCTACAACTACAAAAAAAGCTTCTGCTTCAACAAGCAAAACAATTACAAAAAAAGCAACAACTTCTTCTAAAAAATAAGTTGCGCTTTTGAGTATAATAAAGCTTTACTTTTGAAATGGTATCCTGTAAAAATTTACAGGATACTTTTTGGGGAAACTTGAGAAATAAAATGAAAAATATTTATGCAGATCAAGAGATTATCAACATCAATAAAAACAAATATCACACCAAATATTTTAGCAAAGACCTTGCTTCTATTGAAAAGGTGAACAATGCTTATATCCTTCCTGCAAAAAGAGTTTCTGGCACAAAAAACAGTTTCTATTTAGGAGGAATTGTCGATTCCAACAAAAAATTTGTTCCACTTTCTGCCCATCTCAGAGAAAAAAAAGAAGGTTCTCTGCACAAGGCTTATGCCTTTGATAAAAAGACCACAAAATTCGAAAATAAAAAAGTTATTTATGGTGGCTTTTTCAACAACCATTTTGGACATTTTCTCGTTGAAACGGTAAGCAGATTATGGTATTGGCTTGAACATCAGGAAGAAAACTTAGACATTGTTTTCATTCAAGCAAAAAACAAAAAAACACCTCCTCAAATTTGGGAGTTTTTAGAAATTTTAGGCATTTCTAAAAACAAGATTCGCATTCTGGAAGAAATCACACAATTTAGAGAAATTATCATCCCTTCTCAAGCAACAATTATTAAATCTGCTTATAATGAAAAATTCATCAATATCTATCAGGCCATGGCAAAAAAAGTTGAACCAAAAAATGTTGAAAAAATTTATCTTTCTCGCACAAAATTAAAAAAAGGCACCATTTGCTTCGGAGAAGAACTTATTGAAAAAACATTCAAAGAAAATGGTTACAAAATCATCTATCCTGAAAAGATTTCTTTGAAAGAACAAATTTCATATTTGAATAATGCTAAAGAAATTGCAGGGCTTTCAGGAACGGCATTGCACCTTGCATTGTTCGCAAAACCTAAAACAAAGCTCATTTCTCTTGAAAGAAGCGACTGTGCAATTGAAGAACAAATTCTCATTAATCAAGCAATGCAACTTGACGCTTATTATGTTGGGGCTAATGCCAACCCCGTTCCAATTGATCATAGCGCAGGACCTGTTCTTGTTACGATAACGGAAAGTTTAGCGAAATTTTTCAACGAACATCATTTCAAATATGACACCCAAAAAATTGGATATGTGAAAAAGAAATATTTAAAGTTTTTCATTAAGCACTATTTCAAAATCTATCTCAAAGCTGACAGTAACAAAGATTTAGCCGAAACAGCACCTCTTGTTGCAAAACGAATTGCGACATACTTCAAAGCATTAAAACCTTTTTGGCAAAGATAGATTTTTCACCGCCGAGACAAGATATCCTTCAACCTTTTCACTGCCTTCCTTTCGAAGAATATGCTCAGAAAAAGTTTCAATTCTAAACCCCGATTTTTCAAGCGTTTCCATAACATAGTCTTTATGGTGCAAAAATCTACCTGACGAATGAAGAAAATATTTATCCTCATTCACCCGATTTTTTGAAATTGTGAAGACCAATTTTCCTTCTTTTTTAAGACCAAAAAACAACATTTCAAAAAGCGCTTCTAATGCTCCAAAATAAGTAAAAACATCACTGGAAACAATCAAGTCATAAGTCTTTTTATGTTGTTTCAAAAAGACAACAAGCTCTTGGGAAAAAAGTTTATCATATAGCTTTTTTCGCGCTGCAACATCTAGCATTTTTGAAGAAATATCAACCCCGTGCAATCCAGATTTTTTAGCATATTTTTTTAAGAAAATTGCACATAAACCTGTGCCACAACCAGCATCAAGAATGGTGAGATTTTGTTTTGGATTTTTTTCATAAATCTTTTCTAATGCTTCAGCAACATATTCAGGAGCTTTATAGTCTAAATTCGCTAACACAGTTTCAAAATCTTCAGCAAAAACATCAAAAATATTTTTCAAATATTCATCATTGGCACGTGTCTGATTCTCATTTTTCAACAAGGCATTTGCCATATATGTCACGACCTCATTTTGAGAAAAATCAGAGAGCCATCTATGCGTCGTTTTTTGGCATAACTTCGGTTCAAATTCAAAAACTTCATAGAGCAAATAACCCAAATTGATATGGTGTGAATTATCAGTTTTTGGTGAACGTAAAATAGCTTGATAAGCATAATCTATGGCATTTTGATATGCTTCTTGATTTTGAAAAATCTGGCTTAAATAATTACAACTCCATGCATCAGACGGGTCAAGTTCAATCGCTTTTTTTAAGTTTAAAATTGCCTCATCATCTTTCCCAAGTTCTTTATAAATATTTCCCAAAACAGAAAAAGACATTGCTTTTTGAGCTGAAAGTTCTTGTGCTTTTAAGGCATATTTTTCAGCTTCAAGAAAATTTTTAAGTTCAACATATGTATTGGCAAGGTTAATGCAAGAAACATATTTTTTTTCATCATAAGATAATAAATAAAATTCCAGTGCTTTTTGATATTCCCTTTTTTGATAATAAATATTTCCCAAAACAACATTTGCAGAATGGTTTTTAGAATCTAATTCGCATAATTTCTGGGCAAATTTCTCTGAAAGCTCAAAGTCTTTCAATTCATAATAAATAATTGCCAGATTTCCTAAGACTGCTTTTGAAGTTGGGAAACACTTCAAAGCTTGAAGATAATATTTAATTGCTTGTTTTTTCTGCCCTAGAAAATCGTAAGAATTTGCTGTTAAAACAAGGGCTTTTTCATCCTTCTTATGTTCTTTTAAAAAAGCATTCAAGAAGCTCAATGCTGTTTCATAATCAGCATTTTTATAATGGGTTTCAGCAATTTCTAATAAGTTTTGTTTCATAATTATATAAAATATCAATTATAGGTAAAAAAAATATTGACGTTATTCATTTTATATTATATTTATCATATCAACTTGTGAGGGGGCGTGGCGGAATGGTAGACGCGGTAGACTCAAAATCTATTGTCCACAAGACTTGGGAGTTCGAGTCTCCCCGCCCCTACCAATAAAAAAAAGAGCATCTTTTTGATGCTCTTTTTTTTATTGATAATGGGGTAACGGAGACGAGAAATCTTCGAATTCGACTTCTGCGAGCGGGTGCTTGACAAAGCACTGGGCGAGCTTGGTTAGATGCTTGAGCGACCCTAGTTGCGAAAGCTGGCTCCCCCGCCCTTTCATCTATTTATTTTGAGCATCTTTTTGATGCTCTTTTTTTTATTGATAATGGGGTAACGGAGACGAGAAATCTTCGAATTCGACTTCTGCGAGCGGGTGCTTGACAAAGCACTGGGCGAGCTTGGTTAGATACTTGAGTAACCCTAGTTGCGAAAGCTGGCTCCCCCGCCCTTGCACATATTTATTTTGTCTAATTTTTTAATTGAAAACAATAAAAAATATGTTAAGATAATTGGGTATTTTAAGCATTAAGAATATTATTTATTAATTAAGAGAGAATAAGCACATCAATTTTTATTCTCTATAAAAAAAACAAAAGTTATGAAACATTTAGAAAAAATTTGGTGGGTTGGCGTAAGTGTAGCAATTTTAGGTATCGTGGGATTCTGGTCTTTCGGTTTAAATGACAATATGAAAGCCGTAGAATATTCTCTTATCGTTGCATGTATATCATCATTTATTGCTCTTACTGCATTAACCATCCAAAAGCTACGCAATTCTAATCAATATTATTAATTAGAAATCTACTAAAAAAGGGGTAATGGAGACGAAAAATCTTCTTCAAAATAAGCTTACTTTTTTCGAATTGAAATTATATTATTTTTTTGATATAATTAAACTCTAAACAAAATTATTTATTTATTCATTTATTAATTCATTCATATCATTATGGAAAAAAGTTTTTATGCAAGAATTGAGAAAATTTCAGGTGTTAATGTCGACAACTTAACCTTCAGATACATTTTTGAAGAAGTTATCCTTTCCAAAATCATTCGTGTTGGCGGACAAGATAGCAGAGGTTGGAGAATTCCAGATTCATTTATGGAACTTATGGCAGATTTTGGCGACTTTATTTATCAAAAAGATCCATATCTTGGAGGCATCTTATTGGAGCTTGCTTTGCAACGGATCTCTTGTGGTGCTGTGCTTCACGAGCCGACATCATACAAAGAGGCACTTCCGAAAGAATATCAAAAATATTCTGCAAGATATGACCAATATGGCTTGATGTCGGAAAAATGTTGGCTGTTTCTAACCAAACAAATCAAAACTTGTTTGGCTTGTGACAGAACCAAAGAACATGCTCAGAAAATTGTTTTAGGACTACTCAATGGTCTTCAAAACAAAATCAATCACAACGGAGATTATATGTTCGGTGGGCTTGATTTCAAAGTATCCCCTCAAGAAGGATACGACTGGGCATATCAAACAGTAACCGAAGAGCTACCTTTTCCAATGGTCTATGAGTTTTTTGCCACCCCAGAAAGATGGCAAAGCTATTCACCTTGGTTCAGAGAAAACTGGGAGAAAATCAATCAAAAAGATTTTTTCCAAAGAACAAAAACCAACGGCTTTTTCAGAAAAAGAAAGACAAAAAAAGAAATTTTCAGTTTTTGTTAAAATCTGTATTACAAAAAAAAGACTGCCTTTCGGGTGGTCTTTTTTTGATTTAAAAACATCTCAGCAGAAACAAACCTTTTTACCTATTTAAAACACCAAAAGAAAGTATATATCAAGTGTTGTCCAAATATTTTTTAAGGAGAGAATTGATGAAAAAATTTACTTTCATGCTTGCACTTGGACTTTTGTTTTCTGCACAAGCCAAAGCGGATGATTTATATACAACAATGTCAGAAATTTGTTCAGATGAAATTGCAAAATATTGTGTGAATGACGAAAATTATGCAGTAGTAGATTGCCTCAGAAAAAGCACAGACAATTTAAGTGCTGGTTGTGTCATTGCTGTTTCCTCTTTTGATGGCGTCACGGGAGAAACATATGAATCATGGATTAGTATGTCACAAGAACAAAGACAACAACAATATAACACAGGATATGTTGGATCAGCGGTTGAAGAATATATGGAAACTTCCGACACTGAATAAACAAATATTCTGCTCTAAAAAAAACACCGCAATATGCGGTGTTTTTTATGCTCATGAAAATTACATCACATGTGTAAATTCAGGATATCTGAAATAAAGATAAACTGAAGCAATTGCAACACTCACTAGCGTCACAGGAAGCCCCCAGAGCATAAACTTAAAGAATTTGATATGATGTCCCTCTTTCAATGCAATTCCTGCCACCACGACGTTTGCAGAAGAAGCAATCAATGTTCCGTTTCCGCCGAAACAAGAACCCATCACCAAAGACCACCACAAAGGCATAATCGCATCTCTTCCACCCATATCTGCTTCAATAGATTTAATGATTGGAATCATCGTTGCAACAAATGGAATATTATCAATCATACAAGAAAATAAACTTGCAATCCATAAGAAGACATAAATAAGCTTATTAATTGCTCCGCCAGAAATCTCAACAAATGAGTGCCCGATAACTGTCAACAAACCTGTTGTTTCCAAACCAAACACCACAATAAACAAACCCATTAAGAAGAAGATGGTGCTCCAGTCAACCAAACTGAAAACCTCTTCAACCTTATGGTCAATTTCTTGTTGTCTAAGCCCCAATGTATAGAGATAAAGCATAATGCCTGCGCCAAACATAGCAATTGTACCTGTTTCAAGATGAATATTGTGAGCAAACACAAGAGCAATCACAACACCCAATAAAACGAACAACGATTTTTGCAACAAAACTCTGTCTGTAATTGAATCTTTTTCATTCATGGACATCAAACGTTCTCTTGCCTCAGGCGTTGCCACAAGTTTTCTTCCCCAAATGAAGTCGAAAGAAACAATCAGAATAAACAAAACCAAATATGAAATTGGCATCATATTTTCAATAAAGTCTAAAAAGTGCAAATTGGCTGCTGAACCAACCATAATGTTTGGCGGGTTACCAACGAGGGTCGCACCACCACCAATGTTGCATGAAAAAATTGTCATCATTAAATAAGGGAAAGGTCTAACCTCAAGCCTTCTGGTAATTTGAAACACAATTGGGGTCATCAAAAACACAGCTGTCACTGCATCAACGATACCAGAAAGAAGTCCTGTTACCAAAGAAAGTGCAATCAAAACACCTCTTGGGCTTGCCTTCACTTTTTTTGCCGACCAAACTGCAATATATTGAAAAATGCCTGTTTTTTCGGTGATGTTCACAATAATCATCATGCCAACCAACAAGGCGAGCGTATTAAAATCTATTGAATTAACGGCGTCAACTTGAGAAAGCACGCCCATAATCACCATAGCACTCGCACCAAGAATGACAATAATTGAACGATTGAGCTTTTCAGTGAAGATGATAAAAAAGGTAAAAAGCATAATGGTCACTGCGACCATTGTATGATTCAATCCAAATAAAATACTTCTCTCAGCGGCTTCAACAGCTCCGTGCATTGTCATCTCTCCTTAACCATTTCTCAGCTACATATAATCTCAGCAAACAGATGTTACAACTTTTATAGAAAATCCCCTAATTCTTTTTTGAAAATATCCTTAAGTAATTTTCCACCATGCCCCAATTCTGGCACAATAACCAATTTTGACTTTGGCAAAGCCTTATGCAATACATAGGCATTTCTCACTGGACAAACGAGGTCTAACCGATTGTGAACAATCAAGGTTTTGATATTTTTTATCTTATCCATATCTCTCAAAATTTGGTTTTCTTCCAAAGTCAATTCATTTGCCACATAATTAATGAAAACTTTGTTATAAGAGATTGTTTCAGGCGTAATTTCTTCCACTTCCATTTTAGGGTTAAGAGAGCCCAACACATTTTCATATGCTCCAAAAAACGTAATTGCTTTAGCCTGATCAACCGCTTTTTTAGAATTAATTAAATCGGCATAATATTTAAGCAATTTTTTCTTTGCTGGCACTTCTGCTTTGATTTTTTCTAAGAACTCAGGATATAGCACCCCAGAGGTTTCAAGAGTCCACTTCATATCTTCAGCATTTGCCAAGAAAACAGAAGCAACCGCAAGCTTATCTACCATCTTAGGATAAGTCTGTGCAAATAACAAAGCTATGGTTGAGCCCCAAGAGCCACCAGCAACAAAAACTTTTCCTTTAATTTTCAAAAAATCTAAAAGTCTTTTTGCATCTTCAACTGTTTTTTGAGCCGTGTTATTTTTAAACGCTCCACTCGGCAAAGAACGCCCTCCGCCTCTTTGGTCAAAAGAAATAAAACGAACTTTTTTCAAATCATAACTTAAGGCATGACTTGGACGAGCAGAACCTCCAGGGCCTCCATGAAAAGAAATCACAGGTTTTCCATTTGGATTACCATATTCCACAAAATAGACCTTATGCCCGTCTTGTTCAGGCAAAAAGCCTTCATTGAAGGGTTTAATCGCAAAAAGTTTCTTCCAAAAGTTACAAAACATCTTATTTCTCCTTATAAAACCTGAAATAGTTTGCAATATTTTTCAATCTTTGACAATATGTATTTATTAAAAATTATTGAAAAGGATAAACAATGAAGTCTGGAATATGCATTCACAATGCAAAAGTTGTGACAGGTTTTTCAATCATGGAAGATTGTGCCGTCTATATTGAAGACCAAAAAATTGTCGATGTTTTCAGTGAAAAAAGATTTCGCAACAAAACGTTTGATGACAAAGTAAAAATCATTAATGCTTATGGCTCATATGTTTCCCCTGGATTTATCGACACACACATTCACGGCGTTGGTGGCTTCGGCACAGATGACATGGATAAAAATTCTATCCTAAAAATGTCTGAAATTCTTCCACGTTATGGCGTGACGTCTTTCATTCCAACAATCTATTCTCGTATTGAACCAGAACTGGTTAAATCAATCAAAGCAGTTGTCGGTGCAAAAGGCAAAGAAAAAGGCGCACACATTTTAGGCATGCACCTTGAAGGTCCATTCATTTCTCATGAAAGACTTGGGGCACAAACGCCTGAATCTGTTGTTCCTGTTGACTTAGCTTTAATGGACAGGCTCATTGCTGCCGCCAAAGGCAACATCATTAATATGACCGTTGCTCCAGAGTTAAAAGATATGCGTCGCCTTGCCCTTCACTGCATTGCTAAAAACATCATTCTTCAAGCAGGACACACAAACGCCACTTATGAACAAATGGTTGAAGGTATGCAAGTGAGAATTATGCATTCAACTCACCTGTTTAATGCAATGAGCCGAATTCATCACCGTAACCCTGGGGCAGTTGGGGCAATTCTCATTCACCCTGAAATGTCCTGCGAAATTATTGCCGACGGCATTCACATTGATAAAACTTTGATAAAATTTATCTTCAAATCTAAGCCATTAGACAGACTTGTCTTAATTACAGATTCCCTTAAACCAACAGGACAAACCGAAGGCAAACTCATTGCCAATGGTGAAGAAGTTTATCTCGACAAATGTTTTCACAGAACCTCTGATGATGTCATTGCAGGCTCTGCCCTAACAATGATTCAAGGCGTCAAAAACTTAGTCGATTTCGGCATTTCAATTGAAAAAGCCATCAAAACGGCAACCCTTAATCCAGCAACAATCCTCAATATTAAGAATAAAGGGATGATTGCTCCAGATTATGACGCAGATTTAGTAATTTTTAACCAAAACTTTGAGATACTACATACCATAATTAATGGAAAAATTTACGGAGAGAATTAAATGAGAGTAATTATTCAAAAAGACTATGACAAATGTGCAAAATGGGTAGCAAATTATATTGCTTACAAAATTCAGGCTTTCCGCCCCACAGAAAACAAACCCTTTGTTCTTGGTCTGCCAACAGGTTCAACCCCGATTGGTGTTTATAAAGAACTCATTGATATGTTCAGAAAAGGCAAGCTTTCTTTCCAATATGTTGTCACCTTTAATATGGACGAATATATTGGCTTAAAACCAAATCATGCTCAAAGCTATGCTTATTTTATGCAAGAAAATTTTTTCAAACATATTGATATTAAAAAAGAAAACATCAATATGCTCGATGGCATGACAAAAGATTATGCCAAAGAATGTGCTCGCTATGAAGAAAAGATGAAAAGATATGGCAGAGTTAACCTCTTTTTCGGCGGACTTGGCACAGATGGACATATCGCCTTTAATGAACCAGGGTCATCACTCAGTTCTCGCACCCGTGTGAAAACACTCACTCAACAAACCAGAGAAGTCAATTCTCGTTTCTTTGACAATGACCTAAACCAAGTCCCAAAAACCGTTTTAACGGTTGGCGTGGGAACAATTACAGATGCTGAAGAAGTGATTATTATGGCAACAGGAGCAAACAAAGCACAAGCCATTCATCATGCCATTGAAGGCAACATCAATCATATGTGGACAGTGAGTGTGCTTCAAATGCACCAACATGGCATTATTGTCTGTGACGATGACGCCACCCAAGATTTAAACGAAAAAACAGTCAATTATTTCAAAGAAATTGAAAATGTGAAGTTCAAAGATTTATAATCTTTCCTGAAAAAAGCCTCTCAAAATCGAGAGGCTTTTTTGTTATTTCAAAACACCAAAAGCGTTTAATTGTGGCTCTAATAAGTCGGGATATTTGAACAAGATTGTTTGCAAGCCAAAAACTTTTGCCCCTTCAATATTCACTTCACTATCATCAATGAAAAGCGTTTCTTCTGGTTTCAAGTGATATCTCTTGCAAAGCAAATCAAAAAATGCCAAATCAGGTTTCACCATTTTTTCTTCTGCCGAAACAACAATCCCATCAAAACATTTGAAAAAATCAAATCGATTTAATGTTTTTTCAAATTTTTCTTTTGAAAAATTGGTTAAAGCATAAACAGGATATCCCGCTTGTTTAAGCTTTTTCAAAACGGCAACTGGTTCAACTAACGCATTTGGGACAGTCTTTTCCCAACCTTCATCAAAGAGCCTGATTTCTTTTTCATACATTGGAAATTCTGCCACTTTCTCCGCAACGCCTTGAGCAAAACTTTTGCCCGCATCCATTGATAAATTCCAATTATAAAAATCTATTTTTTTGAAAAAAGCATCAACTTCTTCGTCTGTTTTAAAAACTTCTCGATAAAGCAAATAAGGATTCCAAGCAATTAAAACTCTACCAACATCAAAAACCACATTTTTAATCATCTCTAAAACACCTTACAAATTTGTTTGAATAATTTTTTTAATGTCCAAGTATTTTGGCGTCCAGCCCAAGAGGTCGTTGGCTGCTTTTGAAGATGCTGTTAATTCCGCAGGGTCGCCTGCTCTTCTGCCCACATAAGCAACATTCAATTTTCGACCCAAAATTTCTTCTGTGGCTTCAATAATTTCTTTCACGGAAGTTCCTTTTCCCGTCCCCAAATTCAAACTCTGCGACCCCATGCCTTGAAGGAGTTTTTCAGCCGCCAACACATGAGCCGTTGCCAAGTCTGACACATGAATATAATCTCTGATACAAGTGCCATCAGGTGTTGGATAATCATCACCATAAACATTTAACTTTTCTCTCACACCCTCAGCCACTTCAACAATCAATGGCAACAAGTTTTGCGGATTTTTTTCACGCCCTTGAATGGTTTTGCTTTCATCATAACCCACAGCATTAAAATATCTCAACGCAACAAATTTCAAACCTTTTGTCACTTCATACCAATGCATAAATTGTTCAATGGCAATCTTGGTGAAGCCGTAATAATTAATTGGATTAATTGGATGTTTTTCATCAATTGGCAAATATTGAGGCATACCGTAAACCGCAGCAGAAGATGAAAAAACAATATGCTTCACACCAGTTTCAGCCATAGCATTTAAGATATTCAAAGACCCTGTAATGTTATTTTCCGAATATTTTTGCGGATTTTCCATAGACTCACCAACCGCTTTCTTGGCTGCTAAATGAATGACCATCTCAAAGCCTTTGGCTAAAACTTCTTTAAGTTTTGAGTAATCTAAAATGTTTCCTTCAACAAAACCTGCCTGAGGAAAAAGATTAATTTCTTGCCCCGTTGATAAGTCATCATAAACCGTAACTTCATGTTTCTTTTCTAAAAATTCTTTAACAACATGGCTTCCAATATACCCAGCCCCACCAATGACCAAAACTTTCATTTCACATTCCTTTTTCAATAATTTTCAAAGCAACTTTAATGCCGTCAACTGCTGCCGACATAATGCCACCAGCATATCCTGCACCTTCTCCACAAGGGTAAATTCCCTTCACATTGCTTTCTAAATTTTCATCTCGTAAAATTCTAATCGGCGACGAACTTCTGGTTTCAACTCCTGTTAAAACAGCTTCATCACCGGCAAAGCCCTTAATCTTTTTGTTCATCTCCAAAAGGGCTTGTTGCATCGTTGTCACAACATAATCAGGCAACACTGCAGAAAGATTTGTAAGCGTAACATTTGGCTGATAAGAAGGTTTTACCTCCCCTAATTTTTTGCTCTCACGTCCTTTTAGAAAATCTCCAACCAACTGTGCAGGGGCGGCATAAGTTTTACCACCAATTTCAAAGGCTCTTGCCTCCAATTTTCTCTGAAAATACATTCCCGCCAAAGGGTGAGAACTCTCATAATCTTTCGGCGTTACGCCCACCAAAATTGCCGCATTGGCATTTTCTTTATCTCTTCTAAAATAGCTCATCCCATTCGTTGCCACGTGTCCTTTTTCCGAAGCGGCAGCGACCACCACGCCCCCAGGACACATACAAAAGCTATAACAAGAACGACCATTAGATAAATGAACAGCTTGCTTATAATCCGCAGCTCCCAAAGCTGGATGAGAATAAAAAACATTGCCAAACTGAGCTTTATTTATCAATTCTTGACGATGTTCGATTCTCGCACCAACTGAAAAAGCTTTCTGTTCAATTTGAAGCCCTTGTTCATGAATCATCTCAAACGTATCTCTTGCACTATGCCCAATTGCTAAGACCAAATTTTCTGTCGCAAGGTCAAAAATTTCATCTTTTGCTTGAACTGTTGTAGCTATCAGTTTGTTATTTCTTGAGGTGATACTTTTAAGCTTCGTGCCGAAGCAATATTCCCCACCCAAAGCCTCAATTTTTTTTCGAATATTTTTAACTGCAATGGCTAAAAAATCTGTGCCGATATGTGGCTTTGCTAAATATAAAATTTCGCTCGGAGCACCCGCCTCAACCAACTCATGCAAAACCTTTAAGGTCATCTCATCTTTCTTAATGCCACTCATTAATTTTCCGTCAGAAAACGTGCCTGCACCCCCTTCACCAAATTGAACATTAGACTCTTCGTTCAATTTTCCTGTTTGCCAGAAAACTTCAACATCTTTTTGTCTTTGTGAAACTTCTTGCCCACGTTCAATAAGAATTGGTCTTAAGCCAGCTTCCGCCAAAACAATGCCCGCAAACATTCCTGCTGGACCAGTGCCAACAATCACAGGGCGTGTTTCAGAGCTTATTTTTGGAAATTTTAATTGCTTTTCAAAAACTTTTTCAACAATGCCTTCCATCAAAAAAGCATCTTCATTTGCCACTTCAACATCAACTGAACAAACAAAATGAACATAATTCTTCTGACGTGCATCAACAGATTTTTTTGCTAGTGCAAACGAAAGAATTTCCTTTGGCTCAACCTTCAAAAACTTGGCAACAACAGTGCCAAGTTTTGAAAAATCAAAGTCCAAATCAAACTTAAGATGATTAAGCCTAATCATTATTTTTCTGTTCTTTCGGCAAGGAGTTTTTCCTTGTTTTCTTCAATATTTTCTTTAAACTCTTTCAAATAACGAAGCATTGCAAAAACTTCTTCATCAGAGAGGTCAAATTTGTGATATTTCACATTACTCACGATGCCGATTCTGACACGCTTAATTTTATCAATATCCAAATCTTCAATTTTATCAAAATAGAAATCCAAAACATCAAAAGCATTATTTTTAATGTCGCCATTTGTGTTTCTGATTCGAACAGGTTCTAAACAAATCGGACGCATATCCATTACATCAATTTCTTGCACTTCCTTATATCCAAAAGCAACATTTTCCAAAATTTTTGTGTTGCCCAAAAAGAAAACGACAGCATTAGAAACTTTAATTGGCACGCGTCCGCTGTTTCGCAAATTCATACAAAGGGAAGTTATCCCATTCCGGGTGTTATCAATAAGAAAAGAAAATTCCATATGAAGCCAGTTTTCAACATTATTATCTCGATAAGTTTTATATGTTACCATAGCCGAGAAAACGGAAAGAAAAACCGTTCCCAGTGCCACAAAAATTTGTGTCACTAAATACCATGCTTCAAAACTTGTCCATAAGTGATTTTCTACCATTTTTCCCTCTTATTTCTTTGAACCCAAAGCTTGAATAACTTGAACTTGATACCCTCTAGGAAGCTTCAAAACCTCTGCCAAATCTTTATAGTTTGCAGAACCAACAATCACAACTGCCAAGTTTGAAGAAGTTGCATAAAGGTTCACACTTTGAGCTGCTTCACCAGAGTTAAATTTATTAAATCCGTCACCCATTTTTTCAACATAAACCAAAATCATTCCTGCTGAACCCAACATTTCTGTTTGCTTTCCTGCTTTCGCTCTAAAATCAACATCAGCAACCAAATCCAAAGCATTGTCCTTAGCATTATATTCATATACTCCTTCAGGAAGCAATGCAAAAACTTTCAAATTTTGTTCGTTTTTAGCTGTTGGAATTGTTCTTTTGCCATCAGCACGATTAATTCCGAAAGCAGACCATAAAACATTTGAAACTGTTTGTTTATCAAGTGCTTGACCTGAAAATTCTTTTGTTGTGTGACGTTTACTCAATGCTTCCATCAAAGGCATTCCGCCTGTTTTTTGTGCTTCTGGAAGAGCAACTGAATTTTCTGCAGCCATCACATCAAAAGTTCCCAACAAAATTGCTGACAAAACGAGTATCATTTTTTTCATTTTATTTTCCTTATAATTATAAATTTTAACTTCAAGTATCATAAAAGATAATGATAAAATTTAAAGTAACAAATTCTTACTATCTACGATTAAATAGTTTTTCAATATCTTTCAACTTCAGTTCAACATATGTCGGACGACCATGATTACATTGTCCTGAAAACTCTGTCTTTTCCATATCTCTAAGCAAGCGTGACATTTCTTCAAAATTAAGCCTTCTGCCTGCACGCACAGAACCATGGCAAGCCATTGTGGCACAAATGTGGTGAAGCTTATCTGTTAAAGCATATTCCTTGCCCCATTCGCTCATTTCTTCCGCCAAATTATGCACCAGTTTTTGCACATCACATTCCCCAATCAAGGCTGGAACTTCACGCACAATCAATCCATTCACGCCAAATTCTTCAATTACCAAACCCAGTTTTTGCATTTCATCAGCAACTTCTAAAACTCTGGTTCGTTCGCTCATGGAAAGGTCGTCAACAATTTCAGGAATAAGCAATATTTGTGTGGCAACTTTGTCGCCCTTCAACAAATTTGCCTTCATCTTTTCCATGACGATTCGTTCATGAGAAGCATGTTGGTCAATGATGATAATGCTATCTTCTGTTTGGGAAATAACATAAGTGTCGTGAAACTGTGCCTTAGGAACACCCAAAACGCCACTTGAAACACTTTCTTCTTCAAAGTTTCTATCCTCAACTTGAACGGAAAGACGGCTTTCCATTTCCACAAAAGAGCTTTGCGGACGATAAACAGACCTAGGAGCTTGAAACCCCTGAAACAAATTGCTTCTGCTTGGTTCACTCAACATCGCTGACCTTGGCAATTCCTCATGCACAAATTGGGCAATATCCAAAGTGTTTGCTGTTTTATTTCCTTGTTCACTCAAGCCATGGCGAACGGCACTCACCAACAACCCTCGCACATGAGCACTATCATAAAACCTCACTTCAGCCTTGGCAGGGTGAACATTGACATCAACATAATTCGGGTTTACATCAAAAAACAACACCGCCATCGGATAGCGATTGCTTGCCAAAACATCTTGATAAGCCCCTTTCATTGCGCCCAAAAGCAACTTATCTCTCACGGGGCGATTATTCACAAACAAATATTGCGACAATGAATTAGCCTTATTCAAAGTTGGCAAACTGACATAACCAGAAATTTTAACACTTTCTCGCTCGGCATTAATGAGAATTGAATTTTCAGCAAATTCTCTACCCATAATTCCTTCAATTCGTTTAATGCGAGCGTCAAATAAATCTTCCTCCGTTGTTTTAAGCGAAATCTTTTTCCTGTCATCAGCTGTTAGGGAAAATGAAATTTGCGGATTTGCCAAAGCGATTCTATTTAAAATATCGACACAAGCAGAAGTTTCAGAGCTTTCAGATTTCAAGAACTTCAAACGTGCGGGTGTGGAATAAAACAAATCTCTCACTTCGATTCTTGTGCCCTGATTATATGCCGCAGGAGAGATTTTTCCCTCTTCTTCTCCGCAAACTTCAATCTTCCACCCGCTTTCAGAATTTTCCTGACGGGAAGTGACGGAAAGTTTTGAAACGGAAGAAATGGAAGGCAGAGCCTCTCCACGAAAGCCCAAAAAATTGATGTTAAATAAATCATCAGAAGGGAGTTTTGAAGTGGCGTGCCGTTTGATGGCAAGGGCAAGTTCTTCCTTGTTCATCCCTTTGCCATTATCCGCCACAACAATCAAACTTTTACCACCGTCAACAAGCGTAACATCAATAGACGTTGCCCCTGCATCAATTGAATTTTCCACCAATTCTTTGACCACGGAAGCTGGTCTTTCAATCACCTCACCCGCCGCAATCTGATTCACTAAATTTGATGGTAAAATTCGAATTGGCACTTTTTTCTCCTACTTTCTGAATTTTCTAATTGCTTTAATTAAAGACAAAGTTGAACTATCATGTTCCATTGGGTGAAGTTCACCTGTAAGCTCTGGCATAATTTTCACAGCCATTTGCTTACCAAGTTCAACGCCCCATTGGTCATAGCTATCAATATTCCAAATCACCCCTTGAACAAAAACCTTATGCTCATACATCGCAACCAACATTCCCAAAGCAAATGGGTCAATTTTCTTAAACAAAATCATATTAGACGGACGATTTCCTGAGAAGGTTTTAAATGCTTTCAAGAACTTAACTTCTTCAACAGATTTGCCTGCTTTTTTCATTTCCGCAGCCACTTCTTTTTCTGTTTTACCTTTCATTAAAGCTTCGGCTTGTGCCAAAACATTAGACATCAAAATATCATGATGCTCCCCAATTTCATTATGCGAAATTGCCGGCACAATAAAGTCGCAAGGAATAATGTCTGTTCCTTGGTGAATCTGTTGGAAGAAAGAGTGCTGAACATCTGTTCCCGCTCCGCCAAAAATTACTGGACCAGTCGAATAATCGACAAAATTTCCTTGTAAATCAACCGTTTTTCCATTGCTTTCCATATCAAGCTGTTGCAAATATGCTGGAAAATATTTCAAATATTGGTCATATGCAATCACCGCATAGCGTTTAAAGTCAAAGAAATTATTATATAAAACGCCAAGCAATGCTAAGGTCACAGGGATATTATGTTCAAAATCTGCAGTTCTAAAGTGCTTATCCATTGCTGCTGCACCATCTAAGAACTTCTCAAAATTGTCCATACCAATCGCAATGACAATTGGCAACCCAATCGCTGACCAAACGGAATAGCGTCCGCCAATATAATCCCAAAATTCAAACATATTTTCACTATCAATGCCGAACTTTTCAACTTCTGCTTTGTTGGTTGACAAAGCCACAAAATGTTTTGAAACCGCATGTTCGCCCAAAGCTTCAACCAACCAACGACGACAAGTTCTGGCATTCGTCAAAGTTTCAATGGTAGTGAAGGTTTTTGAAGCCACAATAAACAAGGTTTCTTCAGGGTTAATTTTGCTCAAAACTTCTGCGCAAGCTGTTCCGTCAATGTTTGAAATAAAATGACAGTGAATATCTTTCGCCCAATATTTTTTCAAAGCTTCTGTCACCATCACAGGACCCAAGTCAGAACCTCCAATTCCAATATTGACAATGTTCGTCAATTTTTTACCCGTATGACCTTTGAACTCACCAAAACGAACCGCATCGGAAAACTTACGAATTTTCGCAAAGACTTCGTTGATTTGCGGCATAATATCTGAGCCGTCAACTTTGATTGGCTTGCTTTTGCGATTACGCAAAGCAGTGTGCAAAACAGAACGATTTTCTGTGATATTAATTTTGTCTCCACGAAACATAGCTTCAATTTTTTCGCTTAACTGACATTCTTTTGCTAAGTCATAAAGATGACGCATGGTTTTTTCGCTGACACGGTTTTTGGAAAAATCGAAGAGCATATTTTCATAAACAAGGTGAAACTTTTCAAACCTGTCTTTGTCTTTCTCAAACATTTCACGCATGTTAAATTCTTTAACTTTCTTGAAATGTGCGTGAAGTTTTTTCCAAGATTTCATTTTTCCTAACACTTTTCTTTTTTCCATTTTAAGCTCCAATTTCAGTTCTTTTTCTCAGCAAATTCACCAATAGAAAACCAAATCATATTCTGATTATCGTAATATTTTCTGGCGACCCGATTTGCTTCTTTCAGATCAACTTTTTTCACATATTCATTTCTTTTTTGCAAAAAATCAATTCCTAAATCATACTTTTGCATATATGCCAACATCTGAGAAATGCCGTCAATTGATGCAAAACGTAAATTATAAGAAGAAATTAAATAATTTTTAGCCAAATCAAGCTCTTGCTGTGACACACCTGCTTGCCCCAGCTTCTGCCATTCTTCAGTCACAATCTCAACCACACGGTCATAATTTTCTGGGGTTGCAGAAAAACCACCCCTAATCATATTCACTTTGTCTGCCTGTGAAAGATAGGTATAGATTCCATAAGTCAACGCCTCATTTTCTCTGGCTTTAAGAGAAAGTCTGGAGCTAAGCCCCGCACCGCCAAAAATGTGGTTCACAACATATAGCGGATAAAAATCAATATCTAAACGAGAAACCGCCTCATTGGCAAAAATGGCAACATTTTGTGGCGACTTTGCCTCAATTTTAAGCTTTCTACCATCATATAAAACTTCCGTATCTTGCAGGTCAACACTTTTGCCCTTGCTTGGCACATTCTTAAAGATTTTTTCCAAAGCCTCAATAGCTTCTTGTTCGCTGATATCCCCTGAAATGCCAACAATTAAATTTTCCAAAACGAGCTTGTTCTTCACAAAAGCTTGCAGTTCTTTTGCAGAAACTTTCAACAAATCTTCCTGAACCCCAATTGAATTACGAGCATAAGGATGTGAGCCATAAGCATTTTCCTTAAATTTTAGCTCCAATTTGCCACGAGGCGTTTCCGTTTGTCGTTGCAATCCCACCAACAGATGTTGTTTGGCAAGCAAAAGCTCTTCAGCATCAAAACGAGGTTGTGTCAAAACTAAATGAAGCAACTCATAGGCTTGGGCTTGAGTTTCAACAGTGGTCAACAAACTTCCCGTAAAATCATCCATATCCGCTCCAAAAGAAAGACCAATAGCCTTCTTTTCAAGCACTTCCTTGAAAGCCTGATTATCCATTTTGCCAGCCCCTTGTGTGAGCATTGCAGAGACCAAATTTGCCAAACCTTGTTTGCCCACTTCATCATAGGCACCGCCAGCTTTTTGGAAAATGAAATTAAAGCTGATAATTGGGTTTGTTTTGTCGGTTAAGAGATAAGCCTTAATGCCGTTTGGTGCAGAAAGTTCAATAACTTCTCCCGAAAAGTTTTTCTCTTTCAAAACAGAATTTTGTAAAATTTTATCAGGGTTGAAATGACGGGCGTTATATAAATATATAAAGCCAACAACTGCCAAACACAAAACAAACAGATTGAAAAGAACTCTTTTCTTATTCAAAATTATGAGTTTCATTTCCCCTCCTTCTGTGGGGTTAAAATCCCAACAATATTTTGCTTATTTTCAAGGAGTTTTTGAGCCGCTTTTTTCACGTCTTCAAACCGAACGGCGGCAATTTTTTCGTCATATTCATTCACTTCTTTTGCGGACATTCCAATAGAAGCCATTGAACCGACGATGTAAGCCGCATCGCTTGGATTGTCTCGAACATAAACCAAACCTGCCAACATTTTTTCTTTCACTTCCGCTACATCTTTTTCCGTCATTTCTGTAATTGCTTTCTGCACAGCTTCATTGAGTTTGTTTTCAATTTTTTCAATATCATACCCTTCAACTGGCAACACAGAAAAAGAAAACGTACCATAACTTCTGGCGAAAACATTTGCCGAAGCGGAAGCCGAAAGCGCAATTTTTTGCGACAAAACCAAGTCTTTATAAAGCTTTGAAGTTTCCCCGTCCCCTAAATATTTCGCCAAAACCACAAAAGCATAAACATCTTCAGGGTTGGTTTGTTGAGACCCAATCTGATAAGTTTTGAGGAAGCGAGGAGAATTTATATCAGGCAAAGACATTGCAATTTTTGAAGAAAAAGGTTTCAAGTTTTTAGCAATTTCAGGACGCTCTCCTAAAGTTCTTTTTTCAAGCTTGCCATAATATTTTTCTGCCAAATTCTGAGCCGTTTCCACCTCAATATCACCCGACAAAATCAACAAGGCATTATTTGGGGCATAAAAACTATGATAAAAATGCATCACATCATCATAAGTGAGAGATTTAATCTCTTCATCTGTGCCAATAACTGGACGACCATAAGGATGTTCTTGCCATAAACTTCTTCTCAAAAACTCCATAAAACTGCCGAGTGGATTACTATCAACAACTTGTTTTCGTTCTTGAAAAACAATTCCTCTTTCTTTTTCAAATCCTTCAGGCGTAAGCTTCAAATTTTGCATACGGTCAGCTTCTAAAAACATTGCTAACTCAAGTTTTGAAATGTCTAATGTTTGGTGATAGGCCGTGAAATCATAAGAGGTAAACGCATTACTTTCTCCCCCATTTTCTTCAATCAGCGTATTAAATTCGGAATCTTTCACTTTTTCAGTGCCACGAAACAAGAGATGCTCCAAGAGGTGTGCCTTGCCAGATTTTCCCAAAACCTCATCAACACTTCCCACCTGATACCAAACCATATGCTTAATAATTGGGGCTTTATGGTTCGGAATAACAATCACTCTCAGCCCATTATCCAAAACAAATTCATGCAAGTCAAACATCTTGGCTTGCACTGAATTTAAGCACATCAAAAAAGAGAATGTGAAACTAAGGGTGAGAAGTTGTAGCGTTTTTTTCAATGACACCATTCCTCGTTTTATTTTCTGATTTCTTGACTAACTGGAATTGTGTCAAAATCAGGCGGCAACACAAGCTGTTCCTGAGTCATAATTTGCGATGCGTCAGGCTTAGACTTTATAAGTCCAACATTTTCTCTCGCTGTTTTTGAACAAGCACCAAGAAAAGAAATCATTGCCAACATAAATATAATTTTTTTCATTTTCATCTCCTAAATCCGAAGCTTAAGCTTTTTCTTTTTTAGCAAAAAAGATGCTGTAAACAATCAAAATGACAGCTCCTACACAAATTGCACTATCTGCCACATTAAAAGCTGGCCAATGATATCCAAAAACATGGAAATCTAAAAAGTCGAAAACTGCTCCAAAACGAATACGGTCAACAACATTACCAATCGCCCCGCCAATGATAAGTCCTAAGGCAACTTGATTTGCCCTGATTTTTTCACGATAAAGCCAAACAGTCAAAAAGCCAACCACAATGATGGCAAAAATGGAAAGGGCAATTGCTCCCAAAGGTCCTTTATCACTGAAGATTGAGAAACTAACTCCCGTATTCCATGCTTTAATCACATTGAAAAACGAAGCATATAAAATGAAATTTGTATCAGTTAATAAAACTGTATAAATGAAGAATTTTGACAATTGATCAAGAATGATGATAACTGCCGCAATGGATAACCCTAAAATCAAAACATAACTCCTTAATTTCTGTCAAACTAAGACGTCATTATATAGCATTTTCTCAAGATAAAAAGCGAGATTTGATAAATATACAAAGATTTATTGTAATGATTCCTAAAATAAGAACAATTTAGCCAACATTAAGAAGATGAAGAAGCCACCAGAGTCCGTAATGGCGATGAGAAACACGCCCGAAGAAATTGCTGGGTCAGCCTTGAATTTGTTCAACACAATCGGAATAAGAATCCCTGCAAGGCTTGCAATGGCTAGGTTCAAAAGCATCGCAATTCCAATCACAATTGCCATTATATGATATTCTGGGAATCTGAAATAAGTGATAATGCCCATTAAAACTGCAAATAAAAGTCCATTACAAATGCCCACCAAAAATTCTTTCACAATCATTCGCCAAGTGTTGCGAGAAGTGAGCTCTTTGGTCGCAATCGCACGCACCACAACTGCCAAAGTCTGATTTCCTGTTGTGCCACCCATAGAAGCTACAATCGGCATCAAAACCGCAATCACCGCCAATTCGGAAATAATATCCTGAAACCCTGCAACCACAGACGAAGCAACAACCGTTGCAAACAAATTGGTCAATAACCACATGGAACGAGATTTGAAGATATCAAACACAGAACGGTAGACGTCCCCTTCTTCTGCACCTGAGAGGTGCAAGGCATCTTCGGTAATTTCTTCATGAATAATATGAACGATGTCATCAATATTAATCACCCCCACCAAGCGACCTTTTGCATCAACAACAATCGCAGACATCCAGCCATATTCACGGAACATATGTGCCACTTCCTCTTGGTCCGTATCAACTGCAATTGGCACAATTTCGCCGTCCATAATATCGCTCAATTTTTGGGTTGCTTTTGCACGCAAAAGTTTGTCGAGCGTTAATTCCCCTGTCGGGCGATATTTTTCATCTGTTAAGAAAACCGTATAAAATTCTTCAGGCATTTCATTTTTGTCATCAAGCAAAAACTTTTTAGCATCGCTCACAGTCCAATCATCGGGCATTGCCACAAAATCACGCACCATAATACGTCCGGCTGAGTCTTCAGGATATGCAAGGGAAGATTTAACTTGATATTTCAGTTCAGGATCAAGCCTTTTGATAATGTTTGCCTGTTCATCATCGTCCATATGCTCCAAGAGTTCAACAACCTCATCGGAGTCGAGTTCATTCGCAATGTTAACAATTTGCGTTTCGTTCAAGCTTTCAATAATTTGCTCTTGGACAACTTCATTAAGTTCTGGGAAAACCTCTGGCGAAATTTTATCACCCAAAATTTCCACCAATTTCATACGCGAATTAAAATCAATATTCTCAAGCAAGCGCGCTAAATCATATTCTGAAAGTCCTTCAACAACTTTTCGAACATGGATTTTATCGTCTTCTTCCAGAGCTTCAACAACTGAATTGATGATTTTTGGGCCAATTCCTAACAAGTCTTTCTTTTCAGCTTTATTTTTCTTCAATTTAAAATTTTTCTTGGATTTTGGGCTGTGCTTAATCTTCTTCTTTGTCATCCCCTTCTCCTTAAAACCAAATTAAAACTGCTGAAATTTATTTCAAATATTATGCCTTGTTATGAATTAAAAAAATTAAATTTTTTGATTTTTACTTTTAAAGAGAAGCTAAAGCAAGTTGCCCGCCCGTTGGGCTTGTCTTCTCTGTGATGTTCCAACTCAAAACTTAAAAGTTTGAACTGGTGCGGTCGGGGAGACTTGAACTCCCATGAGCTTAGCTCACAACGACCTCAACGTTGCGCGTCTACCATTTCGCCACGACCGCATATCCAAAGTCAGGCTTATGAATAATATAAATCTAAAAAATAATCAAGTCTTTTTGTTAAAAAAGTTCAAAAAAAAGGAGATGCAACAATGCACCTCCTTTTTCTTCCGATTTCTAAAGCTTTAACAAGGCAATTTAACTGCGGCGATAAAAGCCTGAAAGGTCTTTTCAATCGACTCAATATATTCCGTTGAAAATGTTTTCTCGGCAAGAAGAAGATCTCTTTGATGAAAGAGCAACTTGTTTCCCCGAAGTTCCAAACGAGAACCGTCTTCAAAGAAGAAATCTGCTTCCTCTCTTTCACCATCTACTTCTACCGCTCTGTCCACAATAAATTCATATTGCACATCATCGACAGAACCAGCAATGTGAATCATTGCCGAAGCATGTTCATAGAAAAACGTTTCTCTATTTTTTTGGCGACAAACCATAAGGTCTAACGCATAAAGAAATGCATTACTATTCCGTTGAATATCCAAAAAAGTCATTTCATAAGCAAAATCTTTTTCAATGTGAATGTTTCTGAGAAAATTTTTAGTCGAAACTTCTTCAGCAATCTTTTCTGCAACTGCCGCATATATCGGCGCAGCATCGTAAAGTTTTAGCTCTTCTAAAAAATTTTTACGAATTTTGGCATCTGCTTGCAAAGCCTCCACTTTTTTCGCCCATTTTGACTCATAATAAGCATTACGAAACAAAACCGGTTTAGAATGTCTTACCATCTCATCTACGATAGCAAAATCAAATTCCTTGCTGTCAAAAACAATCGCGCCATCAAATTTTTCCAATTCGTTCCACAGCAAATCATTTTCAGATAAGCCACTTTCATCGCAATAAAAAACACCATCAATCTTAGCACATAACGCACGATACACATCTGGCATTTCACCAATAACCAAAAATTTCTTTTCCATGTCGATAAAATTTTAATAATTAATACAAAAATATACTTTGACATAGAGTATATATGATTATTTTCTAAAAGCAACATAACTTTAGACAAATTTCCAAAAAATAAAAAGAGGTTAGAATCCTAACCTCTTTTTTATTTCTCCAAGAAAAATTTATTTCTGCAATGCTTGAAAAAAAGTCTCAAACAAAGGTCGATTGACCTCAAAATAGTTTTCCAAAGGAACAGCTCTTGAATGAACTATTTTTCCGTCTTTTCGAACCTCAAGTTTTTGAGAATCATTTGTGAAAGAAAGCACAAAAGCTTCGGCGGTGTCCATTTGGAAAGTCACGTTTCTAGCTAACAGAGTCTTATCTGTGTCCGCTGAAATGAGATAGCGAAAATTTCCAAACATTGGACCGCCCCATTTTGAATATTCATGGTTTTCATGAGTTCCAGATATACCACTATATCCATATGGTGTCGCATAAAAGAAAGAAATGAGCCGCAAATATTCTTCCGTAACACAGCCAATTTCATCTTCAAAGACAAAATTTGAAACCCTTGGCATAAATGGTGCTTTAATCAAAATGGTCAGCTTCGTCACCTTACCATAGTTACCTTCAAACATTGGAAGCTGGGTTTCAATATAACCATATAAGGCATCAGATTCCACGGTCTCAAACGATTGAACATTAAGATTTTTTTCTTTCGCTAAAGAAAGATATTCTTTAACTTTCTCCTCACAAATCGTCCCTCGAAAATTGCGATATAAAGCTGGCTTATCACGAGCAATTGTCTCAAATAACAAATGCTGACACTCGTCCCAGATTATAACAGCATTCACTTCATTATAAACTGAAATTTCAGCTTCTTTTTCATATGAAAATGATTCATATGTGTCAAAAAAGACAAATTCAAAGCCTTTAAAAGAATTGAGAAAAGCCTTTTCAGCTTGAAATAAACGCCCAACAACTAAAATTTTCATATTTTAAAATTTTAATAATTAATAAATAAGATTTAATTGGGATAAAACATATACTTTTTTAGACAAAAAGTCAACAAAAAACTCCGCATAAATTGCGGAGTTTTTGAACTTAAAAGCAAGAAAAGACTAGATTGTCATACGCATAATTTCTTGATATGCCTGAACAGCTGTGTTTCTAACTGTCACAAGTGTTTCCAGAGCTTGTTCAGCATTAGACACTGCCAAAACCACATCTTGAATATCTGCTTTTCCACTAATGCCTTGAATGGACATTTTTTCACTCTGTTGAACAATTTGGCTCGTTTCAGAAATCGCACTTTTAACCATATTCTCAAAACTTCCTTCAGCTTTTGGCGCAGCAACAATTTTTGTTTCTTCATTAACTCTGCCGATTCTGCCCAAAGCTTGCTGATAAGCTTGTAATGCACCGGAAATATTATTACTCATTTATTTTCCCCACTATTTTAATAAATCTAAAACTTTAGAATTCATCTCACGAGAAGTTTTAAGCATTGACAAATTTGCTTCATAACTTCTTTGTGCTTCTTTCATATCCATCAATTCCACCAACGGATTAACGTTAGGTGTTGCAATATATCCTCTTTCATCTGCCAAAGGGTTTGTCGGTTCATATTTCATGATATAGTCCGACTTATCTTTAAGCACTTTGTCAACTTTAACCAACTTTGCGCCTGTTTGCTTATCAACTTCTTCTTTGAAAGTTACCATTTGTCGTTGATAAGGTGCACCGTCCTTGGTTGTGCCAACGGAATCAGCATTTGCCATATTCTCAGAAATAATACGCAATCTTTCAGCCTGAGCCTTCATGCCTGAATTTGCAATGTCTGCGCTAACAGATAAATTTCCTGCCATAACTTACCTCCCCTACCCTGAAACCTTAGAGCCAGCAACTTTAAGCATGTTCTTATAGTTATTATAAATCGTAATCACACGATTATAATCGCCTTTTGTTTTGCTAGCTTCATTGAGTTGGTCTTCAAGCACCACGCCATTTCCATCAATTGTAAGTGCATTCACTGGAGTCGGTGTATAAACATTGCTTGTGCCACGAGATTTAGGCAAAGCCATATGTTTTTCATTGGTCACCGTCATCGCCACAGTTGATTTTAATTCATCCGTAAAAGTTGGTTTAACGAGGTCTTTTGCAATGTAATCAGGCGTGTTGGCATTGGCAATGTTTTCAGCCAAAACCTTCTGACGCTCAGTGAGATATTTCATCTCCTGATTAGCAATATTGAAAAAAGCCAGATTATTTAAATCCATTCCCCATTTTCCCATTTTTACAATTCAACATATTCCCCTATATGATTGAACTATATGCAAATATTGTGCCAAATAAAAACCCTTGCTTTTCTTTTTCCAAAGAAATAAACTCTGAATAAGTTAAAAAATTAAGGATTAATTAACACAATGTCTAAGACGGATAATAGCAAAAAAGAGACGTTTGACAACAAACATCTGACTCTATCCCCAGATTATGCGGTTGCCCTGCAATATGACATAGACAAGCATAATGCCCCGATTGTGGTCGCTAAAGGGCAAGGTGACATCGCCAAAAAAATCATTGAAATTGCCGAAGAAAAACGAATTGAAATTCGCCAAGATGCTGACCTAATTCAGATTCTGAAAGCAGTTGATATTGATGAAGAAATTCCCACAGAGGCTTTTCTTGCTGTTTCAGAAATTATTTCCTTCATTTATAAAATGAACGGCAAGTTGAAAAACGCAGAATAAGCACTAACGCTTTAAAATAATGATAGATTTTTCAAAAAACCTGTGTTACGATAACTGATATAAACCATTAGGAGTGGTGAAATGAGCATAACTTCTACTAGTAAAGTATCAGGGGGTAGCTCTCTTAAAAGTGGCAACATCAGAAATGCCCGAGCGAACAACCGTCGAGATGAAGAAATCGAAAGCGTGGAAACAGCAGATGCCGTTTCTGCCGATGTTGGAATCCAAAAAGAAAACGAACAAAGCTTCGACACCTTCCACAAAGAAAAACAGCACAAACAAGAAGAGTTAAAAGACGATAAGGTCACTTATGCACCTCAAGCAACGCTTGCCCTGACAACTTTGGAAGCCCTTGAAGTTTTTGAAGAAACGAATCAAGATACACCCACTCCAAACACCAATAGCAAAGTTGGCGTTTATGGTAACAATCAACAAATCATCAGAAAAGAGCGTAACCCTAACGACAATTACGCTAAACATTTTTTTGAAAAAAATGAAATCATTGAAGAAGTTGATGAATTTGCCTAAAAAAGCTCAATCTAATTTTGCTAAATCTGCGGGATAAGTCACATCAAAAACATCATCAATTGTTTTAACTTTTGCCGCCACACTCACATCTTCAAATTCGACCAAAACAGGACGAACATCTGAATTTTCTGGCACAACATCTGCATAGGCAAATAAATCTCTACTCCACAAAATCGGGTTAAATTTATTCTGCTCAAACATCGTGACAACAACCTGCTTTTCTTGAGTTTTATCAAATTTTTTAATCATCTTATTCAAATGTGTTGCAGTAATGTTTGGCATATCAGCAGGAAGTAGAATTGCTCCCTTGCAAAAACTTGGCAAATGATTCAGTCCAAGCCTAATGGAACTTTTAACCCCTTCTCTGTGTGATAAATTATGAACAATATTCACATCCAACTCACCAATTGCAGCCGTCATCTCTTCATTTTTGCCACCCGTAACCAAAAACACGAGCCCCGCTTTAGACTTCACAGCTTCCATCACAGCATGATAAAACAAAGGTTTTCCTTGATAATCTTTCATCAGCTTATCTTGTTTGGCACGCAAAGAAGCCCCCGCTGCTAAAACAACCACAGCAACATCTCCCTCCCCTGATTCATCTCTGCCCGAAACATGAATCAGCTTTTTACTTTCCACTTCGGTCAATTTTTCAGATGAATTTTCCAAGAAATTATTTCGGACATAAAAATCTTGAGGTAATAGTTTTTCTTTAACAATTGCCTTCACCAACATTTCATTCAAGAAAGCAGAAGAAACATTGGCATAATTTTTAGGCAAAGAAAGAAGTTTAAAATCCTTTTTAGTTGCCACCAAAAAATCTGACGCTTCAACCACATCAATATATTTCACAGCAACATTATCAAACAAACTTTCAACCGCCACAGGCAAAATATCTTCATTGCCCACAGCTCGAACAGATGACAAAATAAACGCCACATCGCACCCGTCTTTCATCACATTCACAATGGCATTTGCAATAGATTTTTCATCATATGCAGCATGATATTCTTTTGCAAATTCAAGCTCCATTTTTTTTGTTTCTTTAATGAGTTTAGAAAGTGTTTTTGTGAAATGCTTTTTCTCTTCTTTATCATCATAAAAATCAACATAAATCACGCCAACTTTTTTTGCTTCAATTTCTTGAACAGAGAGCAACGCAGAATTGCCCGAAAGATTAACAATCAGCGCATCAAGTTCTTCTGAGGCATAAACAGGCAAAACAAAATCTATTTTTGCAATCACTTCCCCTTTTTTAACAAAGCAATAACAAGGGGTTGTATTGAGAATAATATAATTTTGAAACACATTAAATTTTTCGATTCTTTTTTCATCGGAAATAAAAAAGCCGTCAACCGCTGCCACAATTTTCACCACGCCTTCATCAGAAAGCACATATGAAACATTATCGCCAGAGAGTTTTGCTGCAATCATCCCTTGGGCTGTTTTCAGTTCAACATCTCCTGTTTTAACTTCCACAACAGCAATTCTTTTCAGCCCCATAATTTGGAACATCAAAACATCTTCCTCAGTAATGACGTGTCCTTTGGGAAGAATGCCTGTGTCTAGTCTAAGACTGTTCAAAAGTCTCATACCAAGTGCTTTTCCAATTGATACTTCACTGCTTTTCATCTCAAATCACCCTAATTTGTGTCATCAAATTAGGGTGAGTATATCGCTTAAATCTAAAAATTATATGAATTTATTGAGTTTGAAAGAAAAGCCTTTCAAAAAGTCTTCGCAAGACATTGCTTTTTTACCTTGTCTTTGAATTTCCAAAACTTCCAAAGCACCTTCTCCACAAGCAATTTGAAATGGACGTGCAGAAATGATTTCACCAACTCCACCTTTTCCTTCAACCACACTAACCTTGAGAATTTTAAATCTTTCGCCGTCATATTCAAAATATGTCGCAGGATAAGGATTAAATGCTCTGATTTTTCTTTCTAATGCTGTTGCAGACAGAGAAAAATCTAACTTACTTTCTTCTTTCTCAATTTTCTTTGCATAACAAGTTAGGCTATCATCTTGAACTTCTGGCACAATTTCATCATGTCTCGCCAAAACTTCAATCATCAACTTTGCCCCAATTTCAGACAAAGCATCGTGCAAACTTCCGCCTGTCGTATTTGAAGTAATTGCCACTTCACCCTTAAGAAGCATATCCCCCGTATCCAAACCTTCCGCCATATTCATAATGGTCACGCCAGATTTTTCATCTCCAGCTTCAATCACTCGTTGGATTGGGGCAGCCCCTCGCCATCTTGGTAAAAGGGACGCATGAACATTAATGCAGCCTTTCGGAAAAGCTTCTAAAATTGGTTTAGGCAAAATTAAGCCATAGGCAGCAACAACAGCAATATCAGCGCCTAATGCAGCAAATTTTTCTTGTTCTTCAGCATTTCGCAAAGATTTGGGCGTGCGAACTTCAATGTTTTGTGTTTCCGCAAATTGATGAACTGCAGTTTTCACCACTTTTTGCCCTCTGCCTGCTTCTTTCGGAGCTTGAGAATAAACACAAACGACCTCATGCTTTTCACATAAAGCTTTAAGAACTGGAACCGAAAAATCCGGTGTTCCCATAAAAACAATTTTCATCTGTTGAAATTCCTTATTCTGCTGATTCTTCTTTGCGTGCTTTTTCAAGCTTTTTTAAGAGCATATTTCGCTTCAAACGACTAATGCGGTCAATATATAAAATGCCATCCAAGTGGTCGATTTCATGTTGCAAAACAATTGCTAAAAAGTCTTCTGCAAGAAGTTCTTTTTCTTTGCCATCATAATCTTGATATCTAATTTTAATTTTTTCAAAGCGTTCCACCTCAGCACTCTGCCCAGGAATTGAAAGACACCCTTCACAAAACAAAATCTTTTCTTCACTATTCCAAATAATTTCAGGATTAACAAAATACATCGGCTCACCCTGTCCACCACCTTCTGGCTGAAAAGCATCAACGACAATGATTCGTTTAGAAACCCCAACTTGAGGGGCAGCCAAACCAACTCCGCCGTCATACATTGTTTCCAGCATATCATCGAGCAGTTTTCTGACTTCATCATCAACTTTTTCAACACGTTGTGCTTTTTTCTTTAAGATAGGATTAGGATGTTCCAAAACTTTCAATTTTGCCATATTAATCTCCGCTTATTCTCTCGTTGCCTTCGCAATTTTATCTAAAAGCGCATTCACCATTTTAGGTTCTTTTTTTGTGAAGAAAGCATATGCCAAATCAACATATTCTTGAATTAACACACGAGAATCTGTTTGAGAATTATAAACAATTTCATAAACTGCACAAAGCAAGAGAGCTTGCAACGTGCCGTCAAAACGCTCAAAAACAAAATCTTCAGACAAAAATTCGTTGATAGATTTTTCTAAACTTTCTTTATTTGCGTGAACCCCACGAACAATCTCTTCAAAATAAGTTGCGTCAAGTTCAGAAAGTTCTTCTAGCTCTTCAATATTATGTTCGAAATCTTCTCTGATTGCATAACGACCAACTTCACCACGAATAAAATCTTGAATCACTTCATCAACTGGTAAATTGCTATAATCAGACATATAAGTTGCCTGAACGGCAGCCAATCTTGCCATAGTTTTCATTTTAATTTTTTTTGAAATAAACTTTCCCATTTTCTTTTTCTATTCCTCTTCTTTTGGCTTTGCCAATTGGTCAATTGTGTCAACAAATTCTTCAAAATCCTTCACTTCTCTAAAGTCTTTATAAACAGAAGCAAAACGAATGTAGGCGATGTGATCAAGGCTGAGCAATGATTCCATAACACATTCCCCAATGGTGCGTGTGGCAATCTCTGCTTCTCCTGAACTTTCCAATCTTCTTTGAATTGAGTTGACAATTTTTTCAACTCTTTCAGGACTAACAGGACGTTTTCTGACGGCAATTTGAATTGACTTTGCCAACTTTTCTCTATCAAAAAGCGTTTTGTCACCATTTTTTTTCACCACAACTAATTCTCTGAGTTGCACACGTTCAAACGTTGTAAACCGAGAACCACATTCTAAACATTCTCTTCTACGTCGAATGGTTGTGCTGTCATCTGTTGTTCGAGAATCTTTTACCTGAGTGTCTAAACTGTTGCAAAAAGGACATCGCATTACTTCTTTTCTCCATTCAAAATCAAAAATTCTGCTGTTTTATAAAGCTTTGAAGAATATCTTGCTCCTTTTATTAGCATAGTATCATCGTTTTGCAACAAATTATTTAGCAAAAAGTTGCCTAAATTTTCATTATTTTCAAAATAGTGGGTTTCAAACTTATCACCTAATTGGGCGAGAATGTCCTTCGTTTCAGGACAAACACAAACCACAACATCAATCTTTGTTTGCTCAAGCGCTTTTCCAACAGCAATATGTTCTTCTTGAGAATGTGCGCCTAGTTCCGCCATTTTGCCAAGCACTGCAATTTTTCTGCCCTTGGTTTTAATCTCACTCAAAGACTTCAAAGCCAATCTCATTGCCTCAGGTTGTCCAGAATAACTATCGTCTATAAGCGTAAAACTTCCACCAGTTGGCAACGCAATTTTATATCGCTTACCACGTCCGTCAACAGCTCCAAAATCTTTCAAATATGATGCCGCTTTCGCAACATCAAGCCCCAATACATCAACCACATTCAACACGCATAAAGCATTAGAAACATGATGTTCACCCAAATTTGAAAGCTCAAAAGAAACCTCTGTTGAACCAATTTGTGCCACCACATGAGTCAACTCATCTTTTTCTTCAACTTTAATCAAGTTTTTCTTGCCATAAGTGGTAAGATGAGTGGTCTTTTTTTCCGCCTGTGACAACAAAATATCAACACAATTTGTGTCTTCATTAATCACTGCCACGCCTTTTTTTGTTAATCCTTCAAAAATTTCAGATTTTGCATAAGCAATGCCTTCAATATTTTCAAAAAACTCAATATGCATTGGATAAACGTTGGTCACAATTGCAACATCTGGCTCAACATAACCAATCATTGAAGCAATTTCACCTTTAGAGCTCATCCCCACTTCAATGATGGCATAATCTGCTGTCATATCCATATCACACAACGTTTTTGGCACGCCGATATTATTATTAAAATTACCTGTTGTCGCATAAGTTGGTGCAAATTTAGAAAGGACAAATTTCAAAGCTTCTTTGGTGGTTGTCTTGCCAGCACTTCCTGTTAGGGCAATCACTTTTCCGTCAAAACTGTCACGGATAAACTTGCCAATTGTCAAAAAGGCCTCTTTAGTGTCAGCAACAACAATCTGGCGAACGGTTGGCACATCAGGCAGAAGTTTTTCAACCACCACAACATCAACCCCTTTTTCAACCACATCAGCCACAAAATTGTGACCGTCAAAAGTTTCACCTCTGATTGCGATAAATAAATCGCCTTTTCTGATGTTGCGACTATCTGTTGAAACATTATCAAAATCAACGTCAACCACATTTGAAACTGAACATAAAATTTCAGCAATTTTTTTAGAATTCACTCTAAACACAAGAACGCCTTTCCATAAACACAACTTAATAATGGAATTAAAATATCACAATCAGCAAAAAATACAACAAATTTGCTAAGCTATTTTTTCAAAAAAACCAAAAGAATCTGTTTCGACACCAGTTTGTAAATCAGCTACATAATCGAAGATTTTTTGTGAAAACTCACCAACTTTTCCATCATTCAGAAGCATCTTTTTATCTTTATAAAGCAACTCACCCACAGGAGAAATCACTGCCGCTGTGCCACTTCCAAACACTTCTTCAAGCTTACCTTCATCATAAGCCTCGCAAACTTCCTCTATCGACAAACGACGCTCAGAAGTTGGATAGCCCCATTTTTTAGCAATTTCCAAAACTGTCTTTCTGGTAATGCCACTCAAAATGCTTCCGTTAAGCGCAGGCGTCACAATTTCACCATTAATTTTGAAAAAGATGTTCATTGAACCAACTTCTTCAATAAACTTATGCTCAACCCCATCCAGCCATAAAACTTGGTCATAGCCTTTTTTATGTGCTTCTGAACCAGCATGTAAACTTGCGGCATAATTCGCTGGGGTTTTCGCTTCTCCCAAGCCCCCACGAACTGCACGCACATATTTATCTTCAACCATAATCTTAACAGGTGCAAATCCATTCACATAATATGCGGAAACAGGCGAAAGAATAATCATCAGCTTATAAGTTTTGCTTACGCCAACCCCAAGATATTCATCTGTCGCAAAAATGAAGGGGCGAATATAAAGACTTGATCCTTTCAAACTAGGCACCCAGTCTTTTTCAAGTTCCAAAAGCTTAAACAAAGCCTTTTTAACGAATGCCACATCAATTTGCGGAATATCTAAAATCCGATTTGAATTATTTAATCTGTTTAAATGGTCTTCTGCTCTAAACACACGCACAGCACCTTCTTTAGAACGAAAAGCTTTCATGCCTTCGAAAACTGCTTGTCCATAGTGAAGCGTTGCATTTGAAGGAGCAAGCGCAATTTCAGCATAAGGCAAAATTTTCGCCCCGTGCCACCCTTTTTCAGGAGCATAATCCATTTCAAACATATAATCTGTAAACAGCTTACCAAAAGACACATTGGAAATGTCTTGAGGCTTTGCTTTTAAGCTTTTAGCTTCAATAAAATCAATTGGTTGCATTTTTTCTCTCAATTATAAATCAGCATAAATCGGAAATTTTTCGCAAAGGGCAGAAACTTTTTCTCTCGTTGCTCTAATTGCTCTCACAATTTCAGCTGCTTCACACACATCACAAGCACCACTGTGCATTTGCACATCTGCCAAAGCATCAACAATGTCGCAAATGTAAGTTGCAATAAGTTCAAATTCTTTTTCTCCAAACCCTCTCGTCGTTCCAGCTGGACTTCCCACTCTGATTCCTGAAGTCACTCTTGGTGGTTGCGGGTCATATGGAATGGCGTTTTTATTACAAGTGATGTTTGCCTGTTCCAAAGCCTCACAAACCACATCTCCCGTTAAGCCTTTCGGACGCAAATCAACCAGCAACAAATGTGTGTCAGTTCCGCCTGAAACCAAATTCAGCCCTCTTTCTTTGAAAACACGACCCATTGTCTGAGCATTTTTAACCACTTGTGCCGCATAATTTTTGAAATTAGGCGTCAAAGCCTCGCCAAAACAAACTGCCTTACCAGCAATCACGTGCATTAAAGGTCCTCCCTGAATCCCTGGGAAGGTAGCAGAATTAATTTTTTTAGCAATTTCAGGATTGTTGGTCAAAACCATTCCACCTCTTGGACCACGCAAGGTCTTGTGTGTTGTGGTTGTGACAACATCGGCATATTCCATTGGATTCGGATGAACACCACCAGCCACAAGTCCTGCAAAATGTGCCATATCAACCATTAAATATGCTCCAACTTTGTCGGCAATTTCTCTAAACTTTTTAAAATCTATCTGGCGAGGATAAGCCGAACCGCCTGCAATAATGAGTTTTGGTTGGTGTTCAACGGCCAACTTTTCAACTTGTTCATAATCAATGAGTTGTGTGTCTTGCTTCACGCCATATTGAACGGCATTAAGCCATTTTCCAGATAAAGAAACTTTTGCGCCATGCGTGAGGTGTCCACCAGAATCGAGCGACATTCCAAGAATTGTATCTGACGGTTGCAACAAAGCCACATAAACAGAGGTGTTTGCTTGAGAGCCTGAATGAGATTGCACATTCACAAATTCTGCTTTGAAAAGTTTTTTTGCACGTTCAATTGCCAAATCCTCAACCATATCCACAAATTCACACCCACCATAATAACGCTTATGCGGATAACCCTCAGCATATTTATTGGTTAAAATGCTTCCCTGAGCTTGTAAAACTGCTTTTGAAACAATGTTTTCAGAGGCAATCAACTCAATCTGGTCTTGCTGACGTTTTAGCTCTAATTCAATTGCATCAAAAATTTTCAAATCTTCTTCTTGTAAATTCTTTTCAAAGTCCATTTCTTAAACCCTCTCAATAATTAAATCTTATCCAATTTTTCAATTCGACGATTATGTCTGCCACCTTCAAAGCTTGTTGCGTTAAAGATTTCAATATATCTGACCACTTCTTCCAAAGTCATCGTACGCCCGCCAAACACCAAAATATTTGCATTATTATGCTCTTTCACGACCTGAGCCACAAACTCATTATAAACCAAAGCAGCCCGAATCCCTTTATATCTATTCGCAGCAATTGAAATGCCGACTCCTGTGCCACAAATTAAAATTCCGAAGTCACACTGCTTATTCAAAACTTCGGCAACAACAGGCTTCACCACATCAGGATAATCGCACGATTCTTCAGAATATGTGCCTAAATCTTCCAATTTGATATCTTGATTTTTATTGTGATAATAAGCCATTAGGGCTTGTTTTAAACCATATCCACCATGGTCTGCGGCAATTGCTATTTTCACACTAAACTCCTTAAAAAACACGACATTTGAAAAGTATGATATACTATATAAAGAATAAAAAAAGGTTTTTTTAAAATAATCAAAAAAAAGTTATTGACTAAGGCAAAAAAGTTTGTATATATAGTACTCACTGAGGACGTACAACGGTGGGCCGGTTGGCAGAATGGTTATGCGGAGGACTGCAAATCCTTAAATATCGGTTCGATTCCGGTACCGGCCTCCAGTAACGTCGTTAGAGACACACCGCTTATTCCGACTTAGCTCAGCGGTAGAGCAATCGGCTGTTAACCGATTGGTCGTTGGTTCGATCCCAACAGTCGGAGCCAATAAAAAAAGGTCACCTTTATGGTGACCTTTTTTTATTGCCCGATACGTTAGATTGCACTGGCGAAGTTGGAAAAAACTTCCTTGTCATTGCGAGCGTAGCGTGGCAATCCAATCAAACAACAAATCTTTGTCATTCCCGAGAAATCGGGAATCCACCTTAAACAGGATTCAAACCAAGATTAATATTCGGGTCAAGCCCGAATATGACAAATGTATCGTGTCATTTTCCTTATTCTTAACTTGACAAAAATACATAATATGTTATGTTTTTTGTCGAAGAATATTATTAATTAAAATTATAGCATTATGAAAAGAAAATTTGATGATGACTTTGCTATGGCAGAAGTGATAAACCAAGCCTATAAAGTTAAATCAACCTTTGACCCAAATAGAAGATATTCATATATTTTCTATTTTGACGATGACATCACTGCCCTACTCGAATCTAAAAAAGTTTACGAAAAAGTTTTGGATCGCAACCCAGAAGCAAAAGTTGTGATGGTTGGTGGTGAAGGATTGCTTGCAACAGCTTATAAAGTGATGAGAGTTGCTCTAAAAGTTCGTGGAAAGAAAAAACTCCTTTCCAAACTTCGCAAAGAAACTGAAGCTCAACGCTTGGCTCGTGTGGCGATTGCTCTCGGAATTCCAGAAGAAAAGATTATCATTTTGGATTCAGGAACAAACACCACTGAAAACTTGCAAGAAATGTCGTGGCTAGCAAAACAACAACCTTCTTTGGTGATTTCCACACAAAGATTGGGAATGATTTTCAAACAATCTGCCGGATATCAGTGTAATTCACATCCAGCAACTTTTGGAATGACACGTTTTGTTTACGACATTTACTGCGTTGAACAAACAGCAGAGGAAACTGCCAGATGGTATAACTTCCAAGCTGCTGGAAATAGACGTGTTGCACTTCATGGTTTTGCTGCACTGAGCAAAAGATTTGATGTCTATCACAACAAATTTCTGACTCGTCCCTTTGAACCTGAGTTTGAAGTGAAAGAAGCAGCAGATTATCTTGCAAAACGCTTTTTGATAAAACAAAGACTCACCGGATTCAAAGGAATTTTCGCAAAACTGCAATATATTCCCATCATCTGGGATATATTCTGGAATGCGGAAAAGCACATTGAAGATGAAGAAAAAGCCATTAAAAGACATAAGTTCTAATGAGCTTTAACCAAGTTAAAACCCTCCTGTTGCATCTGCAATGAGAGGGTTTTTTATATCCCAACCAAAAACTAAATTATAAAAAAACTCCGAAATTCGGAGCTTTTTTTATGGATTGAAAAGAGATTTTTAAACCACAGCATCTTCACTGTCTAAAGCCTCAGCTAAAACATCATCACCATTAGCGTCACCACCTAAATCAGGAAGTGTGCCCATAGCTTTTTTACGTTTCAACTTGCCAACAAATTTGATTGAGCGTTGTGCGTCCCACTTTTTCTTTCCTTCTTCTTTTTGGAAGATTTCTTTATAAATTTCAACAGCTTGGTCAAATTCAGAAAGTTTTGTTAGGCAACTTGCTAAACCATCATAAAGCTTGTGGTGGTAACGACCATTGATAACTGTTTGTGCTTTTTTATAGCATTTCAATGCATCTTGAAACTTCATCATTTTTTGATAAACGAAACCAATACTAATCCAAGCTTGAATTTCACGGCTATCAATGTTCAAAATTTTAGTGAAACATTTCAACGCAGAATTATTATCACCCATCAACTGATAAGTCACACCCACGCCGTTCCATGCTTTGATATTATTTTTATCAGCTGCTAAAACTTTTTTGAAAAAAGAAATTGCACGGTCATATTGTTTTAATTTTTGTAAAGTCACAGCAATACTAAGCAATGTTTGAACATGACGATTGTCAATTTTCATTGCTTGCTCAAGCACATCAAGGGCTTCTTTATATGAGAACGTGTGCTGCAAAGCAATTGCCTTGCCGTTCAAAGCCTCCAAAGAAGTTGGGCCAATGCCAATTGCTTCATTGAAACAAAAAATAGCGTCCTTATAAAGGCCACGCATACTAAGCGTAACACCTTTATTATTAAGAACTTCAACTGATTTTGGATTAACTTCGAGCGCTTTATCGAAACATTCGACGGCTTCGGTATATCGGCTCATTTTCTGGAGTGCGAACCCTTTACTATTTAGGGCTTTCCAAGATTTTGGCTGTTCATTAATGGCAACATCAAACTGAGTGATGGCATCTTTGAATGCACCTTGATCTAATAATTCCTGACCTCTTTTATATGCTGTGTTTTCATTTGCTTTAACCATATTTTTTCTCTTTTCAATTATAGTTACAAAATAATCATAATCACGAACTTAACATTCAAAATAATTTCTGTCAATATTTTCTTACGTACTTGTCAAAGTTTTATCCTATTAAAGGCTGAAACACCAGTATTTACCTCAATAAATCCGCATGAAAATTTGTGACAAAAACGCTTAACATCTTCACTATTATGGACAAATATTGAAGAATATGCTTCTTTAAATGTCTCCTTTGTTGTCTCAAACACCAGATTCTCACCAGAGCTTATCATATATTCACCCTGAGAAGGGGCGTCCTTTTCCAGTCTATCAAAAACTTTAATTAAGTAAACCGTATTTTTTGCAGCAAGAATCACCACATTTTTCTTTGCTTCTTCCTGAAATTCAACAAAGTCACTAATAAGAAAAACGCTAGACCTAGTCTTAATTGCCATTTGCAACTGCTGAATCACTTTCGCAAAAGAAATTTCAGGGGAAAGAAAACCTTTTCGCTCAACAATTTCTTTGCTGATTTCAGAAATCTTCTTCAAAATTGCCAGAACATTTTCTCGATAGTTTTTAGGCTTAAAGAGAAAAGTTTTCTGCCCATCAAAAATCAGACACCCTAACCTGTCTTTATTTTCTAAGGCAAGCCAAGCTAATAATGCTGCAATTTTTGATGCTAAAACAGACTTAAGTTCTTTTTGCGTTCCAAAAACCATTGAGGAGGATAAATCTAAAAAAACATAAATATCTCGATTACGCTCTTCATTATATATTTTTGTATAAGGCACAGATTTTCTAGCTGTTACACGCCAGTCAATATCCCTCACCTCATCTCCATATTCATAAGCACGAATTTCTTCAAATTCAACCCCTCGTCCTTTAAACACAGATTTCACATCGCCACTCATTGGAGAATATGCTTTGTTTAAGCGATAAACATTGAAATATTTAGTATATTTTTTTTGAGAAATTAAATCTTCCAAAGTTGCAAAAAGTCCCTCGCCCTTTTCATTTTCAAAGGGATTAAGAAAAAACTTTTTCGCAATTTCTCTAATTCTCTTCATCATTTATCCTTACGGAAGCGGAACAGCCTTAATTAGACGACTAATCACATCGTCAGCAGAATGCCCCTCAGCAACAGCTTCAAAGCTCAAAACAACTCTATGTCTTAAAACATCAAAAACAACTGCATGCACATCTTCAGGGGTTACAAAATCTCTTCCTTCCAACCAAGCATGAATTCTGGCACATCTGTCTAAAGCAATGGTTGCTCTTGGGCTTGCACCATATAAAATCAACCCATCAAGCGTGGCATCATATTTTTGTGAATTTCTAGTTGCCACGACCAATTGCACCAAATATTCCTCCAAAGCATCGCTCAAATGAACCTCTAAAACTTCCTGACGAGCCTTCAAAACATCTTCTTGAGAAACACGTGCAATTTTTTCATAGTCTACATCAAGTGAAGAAATTCCTGAACGGTCCTTAACTTCCTGACGAACCAAACGCAAGATTTGCTTTTCAACGGCTGCCTTAGGTTGGTCAATTTTAATATACATCAAAAAACGGTCTAATTGTGCTTCAGGGAGGTTATATGTTCCTTCATGTTCAATTGGGTTTTGAGTTGCCATAACCATAAAAAGTTTATTTAACTTATAAGTTTCTCCGCCAACACTCACCTGTCTTTCTGCCATAGCTTCCAACAAAGCCGACTGAACTTTTGCAGGAGCACGGTTGATTTCATCTGCCAAAACAAAATTGGCAAAAATCGGACCTTTTCTGAACTCAAATTCACCTTTTTGCGAAACATAAATATCACTTCCAGTGATGTCTGACGGCAACAAATCCGGCGTAAACTGAATGCGTTTATATTGAACTTCAATAGATTCCGCCAATGTTTTAATTGCTTTGGTCTTTGCCAAACCAGGAGCACCTTCAACCAGAGCATGACCATCAGCCAACAGAGCAATAATCAGCTTTTTGACCAAGTCTTCCTGACCTAAAATTTTGCTTTCTATGAACTTTTGTAAGCCAACGATTTTTTCTCTGATTTCAGACATCTTATTCCCCAATGTTTGTTCTGTTCAAAAAGTTATAATATTCTTCTAAAACGGCATCTTTCATGGTTTGATTATCCAAGAAATCAAACAATTCAATAGAACGTTTATAGTGTGTTTTTGCTCTTTCAAAATCGCCTTCTTGACGGTTGAACGCTTCCACTTTTGCCAAATAAAGTAAGGCCTCTGCCTCTGCAAAATGGTGAGAAACTTTGCCATAAAGATAAACAGATTTTTGCAATGCCTTACGAGCATTTTCAATGTCTCTGATGATGTAACGAAGCGAGCCAATTGCTGACAAAGCACTTGCTTCGCCTAAAAGGTCGCCATTTTCACGATATAAATCACGACACTTTTCTAAAACATCATGTGCCACGTCATAGTTTTTGTTTTTGATTTCAATGCGAGCAATTGCTCTGAGAGTGGCAGCTTCTTTTAAGCTTGTGCCACTTTTTTCATGGGCTTCCGCCGCTTCTTTATAAGCCTGAAGAGCTTTCTTTTCTTTGTTTTCTTGAAGATAAATTAAAGCCTCTAAATCCAAGGCGTCACCAAGCAAATCATAACTCCCGATTTCAGTCGCAACTTTTTTTGCTTTTTCAAGAAATTTGAAAGCCTCAATTCCGTTAGCTTGCATAGATTTTGATTTTGCCAGTTTCAGCAAAATTTCAAGATATGTGGCTTGAGCATAATCCAAGTTTTCCACAAAACTAACTGAAAAGAGCAAAGACTTATCCGCTTCTTTGAAATTTTCCAAGCTGAGTTCCAAATCGGCTCTTCTCAACTCGACAATTGCCATACCTTCGAAATCTTCTTTTTCATGATAAAGTTTGGAAGCTTTGAGATAGTTCTTTTTTGCTTCGTCATATTTTCCTAGTTTCCAAGCATCATCCCCCTGTTGGAAAATTTTGGCTTCTTCGCTATCACGTTTTTTTTGTTCAAAGTTCGGCATATCTAAAAATTCCCTTTCCAATAATTGTTATATATACTATATATATTATGCAAAAAAAGAAAATACAAGAAGCAATGAAATGATTGATGATATATTTAAACTAGAAGATGAAGCAAAAACATTCGACAACACCTCAAAACTAACTCCTGCATTTGAATGGTTAGAAATGCTTAATCCTGAGCAAAAACAAGCCGTCACCACAACAGAAGGTCCGGTTTTGGTGCTTTCTGGTGCAGGAACAGGGAAAACAAAAGTTTTGACCACCCGTTTAGCATATATTTTGGCAAATCTAAAAGCACAACCTTGGAACTGTTTGGTCGTCACCTTCACAAACCGTGCTGCAAAAGAGATGAAGCAACGCACAATTGATATGATTGGCGATGTGGCAAATTCGGTTTGGCTCGGCACATTTCATAGCATTGGCGTTAAAATTTTGCGAACGCATGCCGAACTTGTCGGCTTAAAATCTAATTTTACCATTTTAGATGAAGACGATCAAAAAAGACTAATTAAGCAAATTCTTGAAGCTGAAAATATTGACGATAAAAAATATCCGCCTCAATCGCTCTTAGACGTTATCCAACGTTGGAAAGACAAAGGCATAACCATTGACAAAATCGGCAACCAATTTAAAGACACCACCACCACACACGTCTACAAACTCTATCAAAAAAGATTGATTGAACTCAACTGTGTCGACTTTGGAGACATCTTGCTTCACACACTCAATATCTTACTTGAAAATGCAGAAATTTTAAAAAGCTATCAAGAAAAATTCAAATATATCATGGTCGATGAGTATCAAGACACCAACGTCACACAATATCTCATGTTGCGTTTGCTTTCTCAAAGACACCGCAACATTTGTTGTGTGGGTGATGACGACCAGTCAATTTACTCTTGGCGTGGGGCGGAAATTGAGAATATTCTTCGTTTTGAAAAAGACTTTTCCGATGCAAGAATCATTCGCTTAGAGCGAAATTATCGCTCAACAGCCAACATCTTGGCAGCAGCGTCCAATCTCATCAGCCACAACCACGGCAGACTTGGAAAAACCTTGAAAGTTGCAGAAAACTCACCTGCTTCCAAAGTTGAAAACACCAAAATTAAAGTCGTCAGCAATTATAACGGTGAAGATGAAGCAAATTATGTGGTCAGCGAAATTGATAATTGCCTTCGTCAAGGCTATGAATATGAACAAATTGCCGTTTTAGTTAGAACAGCTTTCCAAACCCGAGAATTTGAAGAAAAATTCATCAAAGAAGCCATTCCATATATCGTCATTGGCGGTCCAAAGTTCTATGAACGTGCAGAAATCAGAGATGCTTTGGCTTATTTAAGAGTTGTCGCTCAACCTGATGATGACCTTGCCTTAATGCGAATTATCAATAAACCAACAAGAGGCATTGGCAACAAAACCCTTGATAAAATTGTTCAAGAAGCCAGATTTTCTCAAAAATCGATGTTTTCAACCATCAATTATATGTTGGAAACAGACGGGTTCACTGGAAAACTCAAAAACGCCATCTCTGAGATTATGCAAAATTTTGCCGAATGGCAGAAGCTTCTCAATATCTTAACGCCAGCAGATTTAACCAACCAAATTTTGGAAGATAGCGGTTATATTGAAATGCTTAAAATGGATAAATCCGCTGAATCCCCTGGCAGACTTGAAAACTTAAGAGAACTTGTGAACGTTATCTCTGATGAAGAGCAATATCCAAACTTGGCAACTTTCTTGGAGCACGTCAGCCTTGTAATTGACAAAGACGACGCCACGGATAACAACAAAGTAATGCTCATTACGCTTCACTCTGCTAAAGGGTTGGAATTTGATGTTGTCTTTCTCCCTGGGTGGGAAGAAGGCTTGTTTCCACACCAAAGAAGTTTGGATGAAGGCGGGGCGGAATCTTTGGAAGAAGAACGCCGTTTAGCATATGTCGCCATCACGCGTGCCAGACAAAAACTCTATATCACAACAGCCCTTAACCGCCGTGTTTATGGACAATGGCAAAATAACATTCCTTCTCGTTTCATCAACGAATTGCCACCTCAAAATATTGAACTGAGCAATAATGCTTCTCGCTATTTTGCACAGAACAATTATGGAAATAACAATTATGGCAATAATAGTTGGCAAAAGAAAAAGACTTTCCAAAAATCTAATATCACTTATGATGACGACAAAAGATATAGCTATGTCCGAGATGAAGAATATGCCCCAAAACCACATAGCGAAATTGGGACGAAAGTTTTTCATGAAACCTTTGGATATGGCAAAATAACGGGTGTTGAAGGAAATAAATTACACATTTATTTCGACAATTTCGGGCATAAAAAACTTATGGCAGATTATGTGACTAAGGTTTAGAAAACATGGATAAATATGTAGAAATTTTAGGCAAAATAAAAGACCTCAAACGAACAGGTTGGCAAATTCGCAAAGTGAGTGATGCGGAATCTGTTGCTGACCATTCCTTTGGCGTGGCACTGCTCACTTATCTGCTCTGCCCTGACAGCTTAGACAAGCAAAAATGTTTAGAATTTGCTATCATTCACGACCTTGCGGAAGCCATCGTTGGCGACTTCACCCCAAAACAAATTTCTAAAGAAGAAAAACATAAGCTTGAAATTGAGGCAATTCAAAAAATTGCAACCGATTTGAACTATCCAAAACTTGCAGAACAATTTATTGAATATGAAAAACAAGACTGTGAAGAAGCAAAATTCGTAAAAAAAGCAGATAGACTAGATTCTGTCTTACAAGCAAAATATTATCAAGAAGGCAATCGCACCACGGAATATCAAGACAATCCGAACATCAAATGGGAAAGCCTCTACCAAGAATTTAGCACTAATAATTTTGAAGCAAATGCTCTGATTGAACAACTCATCAAAAGGCAAAAGAAATGACAAATATTGGCGTTGGCATCGGCGTTTATCTCCTCAATGAAAAGAATGAGCTTTTAATTGGACTTCGTAAAAGCAAACATGGCAACGGCACTTGGTCACCCCCTGGAGGGAAACTAGAATTTTCAGAAAGTTTTGAAGCTTGCGGCATCAGAGAAGCCAAAGAAGAGTGCAACTTAGATCTCAAAGAAAAAGATCTGAAAATTCTTGGCGTAACGAGTGATGTTCACGAAAACGAAGGCAAACACTTTGTAACCATTCATCTTTTTAGTCGAAAATTCTCTGGCGAATTAAACTTAAATGAACCTGATAAATTTGAACAATGGAAATGGACAAGCCTTGACGACTTGCCTGAAAACCTATTTCTTCCTGCATTGAAATTTATTAAAGAAAACAAACAGCTTCTTAAAGAAAAGCTCTAAAAATTAACGACTCTTTTTTATCAAAAGCAATTTTAAATGCTTTTCCATTAAAGCCATATAAGAGAAATGTGAAAAACGTTGAAAATAATTATTGACAAGCGAATTGATACATATTATTAAAGACAAAGAATTTCGATGGCGGGGTAGCTCAGTTGGTTAGAGCAGAGGAATCATAATCCCCTGCGCTAGATTAGCAAGAGGGCTTGCCAAGACAAAGAAACCCAGTTTGACAGCGGCGTCAAGCGAGGTTAGGATAAAAAAGGTTTAGCCGCAGATGAGGTTAGAACAAAACTAGACTGATGGATTGTTTTACATAGCATAGACATCGGGATAGACATAGAAAGAAAAGTTATGGCGGGATAGCTCAGTTGGTTAGAGCAGCGGAATCATAATCCGCGTGTCGGGGGTTCAAATCCCTCTCCCGCTACCAAAATTCAAAGCCCCTTTCGGGGCTTTTTTCATTTATTAAAAAAACTTCTTGACTATTGTTTTTTGCGATTTTATATTTCTATATGTCTGGAAATGAGGAAATATAAAAGGAGATATTATGCTCAAGAAAATTCTTATTGTCGCTGTTGCTTTTTTCGGCCTGATGGGAGCGGCTAAAGCTGAAACCGACAAAATTATGGTTTATTACTTTCACTCCAACGTCCGTTGCGTAACCTGCAATAAGATGGAAGCCTTTACCAAGGAAGCCGTGGAGGCGAATTTCAAAGATAACAAAAACATTGTTTTCAAAGCGGTCAATACAGATGAACCTGCCAACAAGCATTTTCTGAAAGATTATTCGCTTTATACGAAATCAGTCGTTTTGGCCGATGAACAAGGGAATTGGAAAAACCTTGATAAGATATGGTCTTTGGTCAGGAATGAAGCGGATTTCAAAGCATATATCGTAGATGGTATCAATGATTTTACAAAGGCTAAAAAATGATTGCTCTTTTGTCGGCCGTTTGGCTTGGTATTTTAACATCTATCAGTCCTTGCCCGCTGGCGAGTAATATCGCCGCCGTTTCGTTTATCGGCCGGAAGATTGCCAAACCTTATTATGTACTCTTAAGCGGGTTGCTTTATACGGCTGGTAGAAGCCTGTTCTATACGGTTTTGGGTGTGGCATTGTCCTTTTCAATGCAGTCGATTCCGGCGGTGTCTGATTGGTTGCAAAGCAATATGGCTTATGTCGCCGGTCCGTTGCTGATCGTGCTTGGATTTATCATGCTGGATATTTTCAAGCTAAACCTGCCAAAGTTTAGTCTTTCGGAAAGAACACAAGGGAAAATGGATCGGCTGGGCCTGCTGGGGGCTTTGATCCTTGGGTTTTTGTTCGCCGCCATGCTATGCCCGGTATCGGCCGCTTTTTTCTTTTCTAACCTTATCCAAAGCGAAGGCAATGTTCTTGTCCTTGCTTTGTATGGTATCGGAACGGGATTGCCGGTTGTCGCTTTTGCCGTGGTGCTTGCTTTTTGTGCAGGCAAGCTGTCGTCTGTTTATAATGCCACCAAGACTTTTGAAAAGTACGCAAGGCGTATAACGGCAATTATCTTTATCATTGTTGGATTTTACTATATTGGGAGGGTTTTCGTATGAAAATAAATGAAGTTTCAAATATTTTTAATGCTCTCAGCCAGGAGAACCGTTTAAGGGTTTTTAGAATCTTGGTCGAGCATTCAAAAGACGGCATCACGCCGACCGAAATTGCGACGTTGATGGGGAATATGCCGCGAAACACGCTGTCGTTTCACTTGAATGCGCTCAGCCATGCCGGGCTTTGCAATACCAGTAAAAATGGCAAACAAATTATTTATAAACCGAATTGTTCAGTAATAAAAAAAGTAGCGGAGTTCTTGCTAAAAGACTGCTGTGATGGAGGATGCAAATGTTAGAAGTTTTTACAAAATTAGCGGATTGGTCGATTGCACAAATGGGGTTGACTTTGGATACTCACTTTGGGCAGGCCGTCCATTTCTTTATTGAAGATACGACCAAGATTTTCTTTTTAATCTATGTTCTGATTTTCTTTATTTCGCTGTTTCGTTCGCAGTTATCACCCGAAAAGGTACGCGAATACCTTTCTGGAAAGTCCAAGTGGTACGGCTATTTGTTGGCAGTTTTCTTAGGTGTGGTTACGCCGTTTTGTTCCTGCTCGTCAATCCCGCTATTTATGGGTTTTATTGCGGCTGGCGTTCCGTTCGGTGTGGCGATTGCCTTCCTTGTCAGTTCGCCGCTGATTAGCGAGATTGCCGCCATTATGCTGTTAAGTATGGAAGGTGCCGGTTGGTATGTCGCAGGCGTTTACATTTTGACCGGTACGGTTATTTCGGTTCTTGCCGGTTGGCTGGCAGATAAGTTCAATATTGAACGCTTTTTGGCGATTAAAATTGATATGAAAACGCCACAGACATGCGGTTGTACGTCCATGAAGGAAAAGGCGGTCGCCCTCATCAAATACGCCAACGGCTTCGCTATGGACACGATTAAATCCATCGGCCTTTATATCCTTATCGGCTTGGTTATAGGTGCGTTTATGCACGGCTACATTCCACAAGAACTGTTCGTGAAATACTTGGGCGCGGATAATCTGTTCGCTGTTCCTTTGGCTTCGGTGATTGGTATTCCTTTATATACGAGCCACGCCGGTGTTGTGCCTATTATCCAAGTGCTTTTAATGAAGGGTGTTCCGGTCGGCACGGCCTTGGTTATGCTGATGAGCTTAACGGCCATTTCATTGCCGGAAATGATTATGCTTAAAAAGGTTTTCACTTATAAGCTGTTGGCCATCTTTACCGGCTTCCTGCTGGTGGCTTTTATCATTACCGGTTATATATTAAACGCTTTGTAAAGGAGAATAAAAATGAAGAAAATTATCGTGCTGGGTTCGGGTTGTTCCAACTGCAAAAAAACCTATGAACTTATCAATAAAAAGGTAAAGGAATTGGGGGTTGAGGTTGAAGTCGTAAAAGATGAGGACATCACATCTTTATTGAAATATGGAGTTATGGCTACGCCCGCCGTTGTCATTGACGACAAAATCGTCCTTGTTGGCGCTGTACCAACCGAAAAAGATGTTGAGGGCTGGTTCAAGTCCCAAACATCCTGTTCTTGCGGCGGTTGTTGTTAGCTTATTGCTCGCAAAGTGTATCATAAACGATATTATTGTCGTCTATTTGCCGGATTGTTTCGGCGGTATCGTGTTCATAATCCGCATATATTGGGCGATATAATAAGCAGTAATCACCGCTTATATTTGTCGTGCAACCGCTTAGTAGTATCAGGATTATTAAGAGAAGCGCGAGCTTTATTAGCCCGTGCCATGTTCTCCAAAATTTTCTTATTTTGCGATGCTTTTTCATTATCTTTCCCTCTTTTTCTGCCAAAAAAATAAACTAGCGCCAACGTGCCGGCGATAATTGCCAAACGGAAATCGTTCCAAACTTTTTTTAATTTTTCTAACATTTTATGCTCTCTAAAATCTGTTGGTCAGAATAAGGTTGTTGGCCGTTTTCATGCTTGATTATTGCTTTCATCAGAGGCAATAAAACGCTTTCGACCTCCAAGTCCAACTGCTGATAGTCAGCAAAGCCGGTTGCCTTGCAAACCGATTGTATATAAGCCGTTGTATTATTTTCGGTATCGGGCGCAAAGCGGTTAATAATACTTTTTATTGTCCGTATGCCATAATATCGGTTATAATTGCGAAGTAGTTTGGCCAACGCCCGAAGCCCAAACTCGGGGTGCGTAAATATGCAAAACGCCCCATCTGTCGGGGGCGTTGCAAGTCCTTTCCAAGCTGTTCCATTATATCGTATGTTGCCCGGATTGTTGTTTCTTATCCCGCGCGGGATTTTTTTATTTGTCATCATTATCTCCTTTTTCAAAAATGCTGGTTATATTTTCGCCAAGTGCGGCCGCCACGAATATACCGACGATTTCAACGTCATAACCACAAACGGCCAAGATAATCGCCGTGATTGCAAATAAAGCGCAGGCATAGCGTTTTGCCGACGGGTCGCCCGTGCGATCACTAAAAAGGCGGGCGAGATAGCTCAATATGCTTTTCATCTCTGCGCTCCTTTAACTAAAAGCTTCACATCGCCCTTTATTTCGTAGAGGGATTCCTTGATAGCCTTCAAATCCGTTTCCAGCGTGTCCGTGCGGCGTTCCAGTTGCGCTATTCGTACCTCAACGGACTGGCTTTGCGATTCCGCGCGTATAACGAATCCGATAAGCGCCGCGATAAGGCAATAAAGTATTGTGCTGCCTAAATGTACGCGCATTCCATCTTTGTTTGTGTCGGTCATATTTTCTATCCTTTCGGTTTTGTGGCTTCTAAATTTGTTTTGTACCCGCTGACGGTTAGCGTATGCCGCACGGATTTTACAATCCAGCGGCCGGCAATTTCCGGCCGTAGGTTCGGCATTTCAATGATGCTTTCGGCGCTTATGAGTGGATTGCCAATTAAATCCAGTGATAATATTTTTGTACCGGCTTCAATTTCTTTCATTTTGGCGGCGGCACGAAGTTTTGCTTGCGACGCGTTTGTGAAGGTATCTCGCAAAGTGAAAGCGGGGCTTCCCGCCCCAACAGATACTTGATTTTCTTCTGCCTCATCAAAATCGTAATACTTGGCAATAACCTTTTCGTATTTGCCCCGCTCGGCCAGTCGCATTCGGTATCCGGTAATATCGGCGACGACGATTGGAATTGCCGGCATAGGCGTTCCGTCCGGAAACTTACCCGATAACGGTTCGATGAATAGCAATAACCCGCCGGCTATTTTGACACTTGCGCCATAGTCGGTTGCCAACCTTTGAATAAAAGCGCAATCGCTTTCGTCTGTCTGGTCAATATGTTTGACAAGGATTTTCTTGTAATCGTCGGCAACACTTGCGGTTAGGCCATATCGTTTGGCAATCGTTTGCACAATACCGAGCAAGGTATATTCTTCCCATGAGTACGAGCGTGGCGATTTGAACGCCCCCATATCCCGAAAACCTGAATTGCTGGCACGGCCGGTAATAGACATTGTTTCCGGTGGGCTTTTGATGTCGGCTTCGTCCACGATAAACTTACCCATTGGATAAAGCTCGTCGTATCCAAGGAAGGCTTCCATCTCTGCTCCGCGCGGCGGGATTTCCAGCACTGCATCACGATCATCCAGTTCTAGTGTTAGTGTATCACTCACTAAACCGATTTCATCCGTGATGGAGAGCGATAACAACCGTCCGTTCAGTAGGCTGGTAATATCTGCCTTATCTGCAAGTATCTTAAAGTTTGGTTGCATATTCTATTGCCATAATTTGATTTTTTTATTTGATTTCGATTCGTCTATGGTTGGCAGCGTTATGCGTATGCCGGCGGATAGTACCGCGCCGACTTCCGCCAAATGACGGTTGGCTTTCAGCACTTTTTCAACCACGCCGGCCGTTCGGCCATAATGAAGCCAGCAAATAAAATCTAACGTTTCGCCATCTTTGGAAATGTAAATCATAACGCCCCCAATAGTTGTTGCACGACACCCAGCGCGCCAGCCTGCTTTTCTTCGCCATATTTTTTAAGGGTTAGCGAAAAAGCAATCTTGCGCGCTGTACCGTCTTTTAGGAAAAATGTTTGAGTTTCGTTGACGCTTGTTATACACCAGCGCCCGAATGCCGCGCCGTTGCCGGAAATTAGCATAAGCGGAATACCAAAACCGGCTTCAGCACGCATAAGGGCAACCTGTCGCAAGCCACCCTTGAACTGCGGATAAACAACGCCTTCTAGTGTAATCGTTTCTGCGCCTGCGCCCATGAACTGCATAGCCGGTTCGCCCAGCAAGCGTTTTTGTTCTTCCCATTTGTATTCGGTCGTGCGGGCAAGACTTTGATATGCGGCGTTTCCAATACAAAAACGGTATGCGCCAAGTATCATCATCATATTCACGCCCAGCATGGCGTTCAGATTTAACTTGCCACCGGCCGCTTTGGATAAGTCCCCTATGCTGGTTATCATTGACTATTTCCTATTTTTAATATATTGAAATCCATAATAAATGGAGGGTTATATGAGAAAACAAAGTAAAGATAAATTAAAACAAATAGCTATTTTGGTGGCTTATGATGTTAGTTGCCCAAAAGCCCAATCAAGAATAAACAATGCTGTAAAAAAACAATGTAAAGAGATGTATGATTTTAAGTCTGAGAGATATTCTAAAAAGGATGATAAATATCTTAAACTTCCCGCTAGCACTTTAATTTGGACTCCAGATAAGGAATATAAATTTTATTGTAGCCAAGCTCAAAAAATGTTCATAAAGGCTGTTGAAGATGTTTATAAAGCAACAGGATTATCAATAAAAATTACAAACCTTATAGCAACTCGTATGGAAAAAAGATCAAGCCTAGAACCTCAAACTATTCCTGCTAAAAAACCGAAAAAGAAATCTTAATCATAATTCACTCCCCTTTGCCGGCGCGCGGCGGTTTGCTCGCGTGCGTCCAGTTCCTTTGATACTTGTTTTGCCACTTCTTCGGCGCTCATTCCCGGACTTGTGTTAATAGTTATGGGTGCGTTGACAGAAACACTGGATTGACTTGTGCTTGTGGATACCGAAGAATTTGGCAGTTCCACCACGTTTGAACTAACCGCCGAAAAGTCTTCTGCTACACTTTCTCCAAGTTTTGGTGGTGCGGGCTTGTCGTTTTCTTCATCATCTCCACCAAATGCCCAGTTCCATGCTTTACCGACCCAGCTATCCTTGACCCATTCCTTTATTCCTTGGAATATGTTTTGAGCTTTTTCCCAAAGGCCGGATACCCAAGACCACACTTGCTTGAATACGGCAACCACCGGCGCAAATAGGTTTTTGAAAAATGCGCTGATGGGTTTCCAGTATTTAATAACCAAGAATGCACCAGCGGCAATCGCTGTGATAACCAAGCCAATCGGATTGGTTAAGAATGCCATGCCAACCGCCTTGATAATCGGTATCAACCCGCCAATCCCAAGGCGGAGCAGTGAAAACACTGTCCGTGCCTGCGTAAATATCCCCATAATGGATAACACGCCGCCTTTTAGGAATGTGAAACCATATCCCAATCCAAAGGTGGCAATCTTCATAGAAGCCATACCCGCGACCGCCAAGCCGATATATTTAATCAGCGTAGGGTGCTTTTCGGCAAAATCCGCCAACGTGCCTGCGGCTTTACCAAATATGCCGACAACAGAATTGATTGCTGGCAATAGCGTACTGCCGACATTCGTTGCCAATACCGCCATTTGGTTCTTCAAAAGCTGGATATTGTTTTCCGTTGTGGCAGAACGTGCCATAAATTCCCTTTGCATAGAACCAGCATAATCGGTTTCGTTTGCAACAAGTTTTAGGTTCTCCTTATACTTATCCAATCCTTCAACAAGAGAATTTACATGACGTTGGGCGTTTTCGCCAAACAGTTTGTTCATAATATCAGCGCGCTTGACACCTTGAACTTTTTGTAAATCTTCTAGCACCATAAGCAAAGCTTCCTGACCTTGGCCGCTTTCAATCAGCTTGGTGTAATCCTTCATTGAAATGCCAAGTTGTTTCATCATCTTGTTGGCTTCTTTGCCTTTAGTAGGCAATAGCTTCAAACGACTAGCCATCATGTTGATTGCTGTTCCTGCGATTTCAGGACTTTTGCCTAACGACACAAATGTTGCTCCCAGCGCCGCAACTTCGTTGTTTGTCATACCAAACGATTTACTCATAGCGCCGGCACGCAAAGCAACTTCCACTATTTCCGGCCCAGTTGCCGCCATGTTGTTTGAAAGATGGTTGATAACATCGCCAACTTTCCCCATTTGGTCGATAGGAGTGTTCAAAACGTTGGACATTTTTGCCATTGCTTGACCAGCTTCATCTGCTGACATATCCATAGCAACCGACATTTTAGCGGCGGTTTCTGCAAAGCCTGCCAAATGTTCTCGCGGAATACCCAACTGCCCGCCGGCCGCAACGATAGCTGCCAGTCCATCAAGCGATAGAGGAATGGTTTTGGATAAGTTCTTAATATCCTGTTCCATTTCGCGGATTTGGCCATCGTTTTCAAAATCAACAACCTTTTTAACGTCCGCCATCGCGCTTTCAAATGCCACCGCCGGCTGTATCATTCCATAAAGCGTACCACCGAGCGCAACAACGTCCATAATCTGCGAACGATATACCGCACGATTGGCAAGGTTGGCTTGCTTTTTGCTCTCTATCGCGGCAAGCGCCGTTTGGCGGGCGCGGAGTGTATCAAGCGCTTTGCCAAGCCGTGTTTGCTCGGCCGTTAGATTTTTGGTATCAATGCCGGCAGTTTTAAGTGTTGCCGACATTTGAGATAATGCCGTGCTATTTTGTTTATATGCAGATTTGGCAAGAGCGGCTTCCTTTTTTGCATTGCGAAAATTTGCCTGCAAGGATTTGCTGGGGTTATCTGTCGCGCGTATGGCTTGCGCCAGTTTAGCAACTTCGGCTTCGGCGCTTTTCCATTCGCGACGGGCTTCCAAAGTATCTTTGCCTAACGCCTTGAAAGATTTGATATTCGCGCTTGTAGAGTTTAACCCCTTTATAGCGTTTCCAAGCGTTCCCAGTTGCTTTTGGACAGATCCAAACGCACCTTTAAAACTGCCGCCTAGCTCTGCCCCAATAACAACCGATACTGCGGTTTGCACTGCCATTTTATTCTCCGTTCATTTCCTTTTGAACCGCCACCGCGGTCTTGTGCCATTCAAAGAAGTCTTCCTCGTCCAGCACCAAGATTTCCGAAAGCGGCCAGCCCGTTATTTTGGAGAGGACGACGATTTCCCTGCGGATGTTTCCGCCGAGCCGAAAAAACCCATATACACCTTTTGAACCGCCGCATAATCCACTTCATCTAATTCTTGGATAATGTCCGGCGATACCTCGCAAAGGTTTGCAAATAGACGGATTTCCTTTTCTTCGTCGCTGCATTTCATTGCCGCGACCGCCAATCTGTCTTTTACTTTGCTTCGGCGCATAGTTAGTTCGTTATATTCCGCCCCGTCAATTTTGATGGGGAATTGCAATTTAATTTTACTCATGGTCAAATCCTTTCATTAAATACCAAGTGCCGAACGGACTTCGGCCAACACGTCCGTGCCATCAATGTTTCTGACCATATTGTCTACGTCGATTTCAATCAGTTTACGGCCACCGATTTCAAGACTGTAATAACGGCAAGCCACCGCGCATTGCAGAGTTGCCTTATCGCCGGCTTTGAACTTGCCCATATCCATTTCCGTGAACATTCCGCGAAGACCGATAACCATTGGCGTTGTCGTGGTATCATCTACCAATGCCCCGCGTAGGGTAAGCTGGACGGCTGTTCCGGAAACAAGCCCGAACTGCCTTAATATTTCGGGGTCGTATTCCACGAGATTAAAGCCAGCTTCCAGCTTTTCCATACCCATATCAATCGCGGCCGGTGCGTCCATACCACCAGCGCGCAATTCTTCGGTCTTGATGGTTAATTTTGGAGGCGATACTTCTTCGGCACGCCCCGCATATCCTCGTCCGTCAACGAACAGGTTAAAGTTTTTTAAGATTTTAGGCATAATGCACTCCTTTCTTATTCAAAGATTTCTTCCAAATAGTCGCTGACTAGGCGGCTTCGGAAAGTGATATGTTCGGCCGGATAAGGTGGTGTAAAATCAAAGTCAAAAGTGATTTTGCCTTGCTGGATTTGGTCGGGTGTGTTTAAGGCACTATCTGCCCAGCAGTTGCCGCCGATAATTGCACCAATGTTTTTAAGATAACGTAGATAGTTATTCACGCCCTCACAAACATCTTCGCAATATGTTTTTGTGATATTTCTATCCACTGCCCATAAATGCGCGCGAAGCAGACTGTCGTTTATCATATCTGTCGTGCGGCGAACGCTGATAAAGCACCATTTTGCGTCGGCAGAGCAAGTACGGTTGCCCCACAAGCGGAAGCCATCTTGCTGAATAACTGTTGCGACTTTATTTTCGTTAAGATAGTTAGCCACGCACACAGGGTCGCCCAGCGTGAAGTCAATCGGTTTGGAAATTCCAACAATGCCGTTAATATTCATATTGGACGGCGACCACCAAAATCCGCGTTCATTATCAGATTTGGCAATAAGGCCAGCAATACGCGCCGAGAATGGCTCTTCAACAATATCGTCGCCTTTCAAAACCTTTGCCCATGGATAAGCGCAGAATAAACGCGCTGTACCATAATCCTCGCGGTAGTCAACAGCTTCTTCCTTTGTCCCATTCGGGCAATCTGAAATGATAATCGCGCGTAGATGTTCGGCAATTCCTATCAACTCGGATACAACGGGATTGGCAAGCCCTTGCGGTCTTTGGTGGGTAAAGCCAGGCGCAATGAGTAAACGCGGTTGGACTTTACACTCGGTTTGTGCGGCTAATAAACATTGCGCACCGCGATATGTACCATCTGCATTTACGCCACCGACAATATCGGAAAGCGCTATTTTCTGTGGGTCAAGATTGCCATCGCCGTCAAGATGGTCTTCGTTTTTGGGGTCGGCAACGTTGATAACAACCACAACCGCACCGGCTTGATCAAATATGCCGTCCAGTGCCGCCGGAATTGTAAAGCCTTCGGTATCTTCACCGAAGATTTTAACCGCTTCCGAGCGACTGCCTAAAATTAGCGTCGGCGTATTGACCGGCCCTTGCGGAGCTGTACCAATCAACCCGATAACACTTGACGCAACCGTGCTTATCGGCCGTGCGCCACCGTCCAGTTCAATAACTTCCACGCCATGTAAAAAATGGTCTGCCATATTTAATTCTCCTTTACTAAAGAAGAAACCTCGGATTGTTCCGAGGTTTCTGGGGGTTTAGAATATTTTTGTTTGATTGATAATCGCAAAGAATTTAATTCGTCAAATTCTGATCTATCGCCGTCCAACGCTTTACAAATTGCGTCAACAATATCGCCGATTGCCGGATATTCTTTGGCGCGCAGTTCATTGTATAGCTCAATTTCTTCAATAAAAAGTTGATGTATTTTACCTTCTTTTTCTTCATACATGGTTCGGTATTTTTTACCATCATTAGGTGGCTCTTGAGTTATTAGCTCTAAATAGCCGTCCTTTTTAAGTGCTTTTTTATCCAAATTATAATTTAGGATGTTGTCTTTATTGGTAGGCGGAGTTTCTATTTCGCCGTTTTCTGTTATTTTTGCATATTGTTTCATTGAGGTTTCCTTATTGTCTAAATATGAGTTTTATGTAGCCGCTTGTTCCGGGTTTCCCTGATGTTCCACTTTGAATCGCTCCACCAGCTCCGTATCCGTTTCCAAGTAAAGAGGTTGAGGACGCGGTTACACCGTTGCTTCGGACAGTTGATGATTTGATGGTTAAGGCGCTTATGGTTAAAACGCCACCAGCACCATTGTTTGCACTACTATAATTGCCTGTTCCAAAACCACCATTGCCTGCACCAGTGGTTATATTTGCCTTGGATGTGTCGGAAAATTTAAAACTGCTTGCTGTACCATTTTGACCGGCTGTTGCGTTTCTTCCCGAACCAGCCCCGGCCGTGCCACCAGCGCCTATAACAACGGTGTATGTTCCTGCTGGCAGAGTAACTAAGCCCTTAAATGCCGCCGCCGAACCACCAACCTGTCCATACCAAGAGTGCGAGCCTGCACAACCACCTCCGCCACCTCCACCACCACAAAGCCATAGTTCAAAAGTTCCGGCTTTTAAGGTTATGGTATAAGTGCCTGGGGCTGCTTTTTCATAAACTGTTGTGCCGACCTTATAGGGGGGTTTGCGTCCGCCCAAAGGGATCAATTTTGTTCTAACTGTCATTATCTTTTCCACCAACCTTGAATATTGCCCACCCAAGTTACGCCTTTGTCAAAGCTCCTAAATGCAAACAGAAAGTAATTTGCGGAATCGATTGCCGGAGCTGTATCGTTAAGCCATCGCACATTACTTGGAAAAGTTATAGTTGATAGCGTCCGAATATCTAAAAATATCTCAAAGGTTACAACTTGCGTCGTAGTTGTAATATCTGTTATATTGAAAGCTAATGTTGTTGCGGTCGTAATAACTTTTTTATAAATTGAATGTGTGTCTTTTATGACAATAGTGTTAGCCGGTATTTCAATCATATTTTGGAATAGCTCATCGGGCCGAACAACGCAAAAACCATCGCCAGCAGGGTTTACAGCCAAATTTTTTCCACTATTGCTAACTAGCTTCAACAAATCTAAAGATTCCGCTGTATCATGTTGAGATGAGGTTAAATGGTAAAACTCATCAACACCTCCGCCTTGAATTTCCTTCAATTTGCTATGTTTTAATTGCTCCAGTGTAGTTTCAACGAAGTCAATACTGGCCACTGCCGAATAAGGATTGATATAAAGAGCTATATTTGGTGTGTTGCTGAACAAAAGCGCCATACGCATATAAATATCTTTGCCCGATCCGCTATCGCTAGCCGGCTTATAAGTTACCGGATATTTTCCGATTGCAAACAAATCACCTTCATCATCATAGACACCAACTTCTCTGATGAAAAAGCCCCCGATATTTTCTTTTACGGAGGCTTCTATAAGTAGTTGTTTTGGATTTATGTTATCTATATAAATTCTCGCTATATCAAACCTATGCTTTTCGTTGATAAGTTTCGTTTGAGAAGAATTTGGCTCATAATACGCCCCACTGCTATCACCGACAGCCATTTGTGTTAAAGCGATGTTTTCTTGTGCCACCTTTGCTCTTGCAAGTTTTGATAAACCTACATCAGTGATTATACAGTAAAACTCAGACATTTTGTTTCTCCTCTTGGTTTGATTAAATTATGCAACTTCGGATTGACGCAAATATGTTAATCTTATAAAACCATCATCGGCAGCGCCGGTTGAGGTGCCGCCAAAACCGAAACCTCCATAAACCGAAGCGCCGCCGGGAACAGGTGACCATAAATGTGAGCCATCGCCACTTTTGCCGTTGGTTCGTAAGTTAGTGGTTACAATGAAAGAGTTGTTTGTGGTAATTGTTCCGCCAGCACCAGCGCCGCCGGCAAATATACCATTACCGCCACCACCTGCTTCTGCGATTGTATTAGAACCAGATTTTAGATAAGACGAGCTTCCAGCGCTTCCATTATAATTAACACCTCCAACACTTCCTTTTGTTCCGACCCTAACTTTGTATTGTCCTTCTGTTAGCATAATCTCGCCGACAAATGCCGCTCCGCTTCCACCACCGGGAAAATAGGCAGCATTCTTTGACCAAACACCCCCACCACCGCCACCAGCACCTACAATTTCAAGTTTGTAAATGCCTGTTCTTAGGTTAAGGACTTTTTCTGCGGTTGCTCTTGAGGAGAATACAATTTCAGATGGTCGATAAGTATCAAATTCGCTAAATCCTAAAGGGGTAAAAGTAGTGCAAACTCCCATATTATGTCCACCTAGCTTGAATGTTTGTAATCCATGTTACACCTTTGTCAAAACTTCTAAAGGCTAATAAATATTTTGCCGCTTTGTTCATTAGAGGTTGAATATTATTAACCCATGAAATATTTGCAGGCATTGTGATTGAGAAAACTCCTGACATAACTACAAACAATTCAATAGTTATTACTTTATCGTTGCCAATTTCTCCTATTTCTGACAGATCAAAAGAAAAGCTGGTCGCCCCTGTAATCGTTTTTTTATAAATTGAAAAAGATTTTTTAACTTTTATTACATTACCAGCCATTTCTTCTATGCTTTGAGATATTTCATCCATTGATGATGAAAGCGAAAAACCCTTACCATCGCTACCTACAGATATATTTTTGCCTGCATTTTCTTCAGACAGAAGTTCCAATAAAGCCAAGAAAGTTCCATGTTCTAAGGCGTTAATGTGATAATATTGATTTTTCTTGCCACCTTGAGCATCCTTTAAGTCGTTGTGATTTAATTGTTCCAACATAGTTTCGACAGTATCGATGCTTGCAACGGCGGAACTTTGATTCATATACATAATTGTATTGGGCGCATTACTGAACAAAAGTCCCATTCTGACATAAATATCTTTACCAGAACCGCTTTCGCTGGATGGTTTATATGTTACTGGATATTTACCAATGGCAAACAAATCACCTTCATTGTCAAATACACCAATTTCTCGGATGAAAAAGCCGCCGACCACATCTGGTAATGAACCCTCAATCAGTAGTTGTTTGTAATTATTAACGTCTATATATATGCGATTTATATCAAACCGATATTTTTCATTAACAAGTTTTGTTTGCTCAGCTTGAGGGTTATAATACTCACCTTTACCATCGCCAACAGCCATCTGGGTTAGTATTGTGCTGTTTCCTGAAATTTTTGCATTAGCTAACTTGGATAAACCTTTATCCGTAATAATGCAGTAAAACTCTGTCATAGTTTTTTCCTATATGTCATATTCAATCTTTGAGTGAATTGTTACAATTTCGCCACAAATAAGACCTGAGCCAATGTATGGAACTTGAGAATTGTTACATAAAACAGCTCGCAAACTTTCCAAATGAGAACGGGCGTTTTTAGCTTGATTTATAGCGATATAAACTTCTGTTAGGTCGTTTATATCAAATCCTTCGGTAACAATTTCGATAAAAACCTTAAACATGTAAGGGTCGCCACCATATTGAAACCATTCTTCAACTTTTACATTGTCAAATCTAAAGGCTTCAAGTGCTTGTTTCAAAGCGCCAATAGTCCCTTTATTACGATGGATACCAACACTGGCTTTGATAACATTTCTTCTTATAGATACCGCCCAATTTTCATTCCAAACGTCAACTGATAATGCCCAGCCTAGCCAAGGAAGAATATATTCTGGGCAATGGTCGGGGTTGTTGAGCCAACGTAGAGGATTATCTTGCAAAATAGAAAACCGCGTATCGGACGCGGCTTCAAAATCTTTTAATAATGAGGTGGAGTTAGGAGGTAAAATGCTTTTATGTTCTGTCATTGATAACTTCCACTTCCAAATTTATTTCTGTACAAAATGCTGCTTGCTCCTTATTCGTTATAATGTCAGCTTCCGGCGCTAGTAACTGTACTTTTTGAACACCTTCGGAGTGAAGTGCATCAAAAATTCCCGAAACTGCAACGACAGAACCGATATTATGTTGTTTATTAAGATATGTTTGTAGATTGGCGTTAAATTCTTCCTGTGTAATCGAAGCACTTGGACCGGCATGAACAAACATCTTAGCTTGAACTGTAAATGGGATAATTTCTGCCGATTGCACAGTAATTTCATCAGTCAAAGGCCGTTTATCTTCTGCGCTTAAATAATCTGTTACAATTTTAATAAGTTCTTCATCGGCTATACCGTTTCCTTCCATAGAGAGAAGGGTTAGCAAAACTTTCCCTTTATCCGGCGACCGCACGCTAACAGACTTAACTTTTGATGATGCTGACAAAGCGTGAAATAAATAAGATTTTTCACTACCCGCGGTTGTTAGGCTTGCAAGTGAAAGTAATGCCCGGTAACGTAAGCGATCATCTAGCTCTCCTTCTTGTCTTTTTATTCCGTAAAAAGCGACAAGGTTGTCTAAATCTGTGCCAATGGCATAAGCCATCATAGTTGCCTTTGCCATTTCGTTAATACGGTTTCGCAAAAGGAGTTCCCTATAAGCTGCACACTCAAGTGCAATAATTATAGGGTCGCTCTCAAGAAGTGCGTTATAGTTCGGTTTACGCCACTTAAAATCAGCAAGTAACTCTTGAAATATTACCTCAAAATCAAGTTCTTCTATAATCTTTGGCGGCGGTAGAGCCGATAAATCGATATAGTCAAGCGAGAGGAACTTTTTGAAGTCCTCGTTGGTTGCTGTCTGCATTATTTTCCCTTTATGAAATATTAAGATTTTCAAATTTTATTGTTTCGCCGGTGGGCAGATATTTTCCTTCCAAATCCAGCACAATTTTGCCGTCGGCGATACTGACAACGGACACGTTGGATACCTCAAAGCGCGGCTCATAATTAAAAAGAGCTTCCACAACGTCGGCATAAATTTCGGCAACCAGTTCGCCGGTTATCGGTGCGTCTATGCGCTGAAATATTCGACTGCCATAATCCCGCCGCATAACCCGCGAGCCAATGGGCGTGGTCAATATGTCAGCTATACTTTGGCGCAGGTGTGCAAGTCCAACAAGCGGCTTGCCGGTCAAGTTATCCATTCCATTCATTTTTGAATTTCCGTATTAAAAAAGCCGCCCGAAGGCGGCTTTAGGTTATTTTTTTAATAAACCTTCAAAATCAAACAAATCCTTCCATTTATCTGATAATGTAAGCATATTTGTATGACTAAAAGAAGGCTTGATTACACTTGAGTACAACCTACTATTCAGGTTATTTGAATCTACATCTAATCCCAAATAAATTTCAAACATCAATGCATTAAACTCATTTTTGTAAAAATCTCTGTATGAGGTATGAGTTTCACTTGGAAATAAATCTTTGAATTTTTCGTTATAATATGGCTTAAAGTAGTGTATAAGAGAAGCTTCAAGATAATTTATAAATTGAGATTCATCAGGCTTTTTATCAAATACTTTTTTAAGATGTTCATCATCTTTTTCTTTTTGTTCTATATGTGAAGAAGGAACAAATGAACCCAACAAATTTTGAGAAAAATTCATAGCAAGAATCCATATCTCTTTGTCCCTGTTTTTACTTAAAGCATCGGCATATATTTTTTGTAAAGTTGAATGACTCGCCAATCTATCAGATACAGTTCGGTTTCCCTCATTTCCGTAAGATTGGCCTATGTATAAAACCTCTAAATCTAAATCTGGTGCATAAACTTTTTCTCTTCTAGCAATTGTTTGAAGAAGACATGATGCTAGCATACCATATTTTGTTCCATCTTTCTCTGTACCTGTAAATGAAGTATATGGATATTCGCAGATTAAATCATTCAGCGAATCTGATTCTTCTCTTTTTTCTATCCAAAAATCTTTATCCAATGTGGTTGTTTTATCTTTATCATGAAAATTAAATTGATAATAAATTCTATCATCTTTTCTCTTGATTGAGTCTTTGTTTATAGTTATTAAAGGCCTCTGACAAATAAAATAAATATGTGAATGTGGCAATTGAGAATCAATTTCATCTAAATTGTCTTGTTGCAACATCAAACAACCATTTGAAACCATAGATATTGCAAATTCCGATAAAAATTGTCTTTCTTTGTTTTTGAGTTCCATTTTGCTTCTTTCATTATATTTTTATCATAAATTATAATAGGAACTTTTTATCAAATGTTCAACCTTTACTTCGGAATTTTCGTCGTTGCCATAGCCGGAGATGGGCCGGCGTTGTAGTTGAAGTCGTGGGTATGTGGCGAGAGTTTTATGCCTTTGCCTTCAACTTCGCCGGTTGCGGTCATATTTCCGGAGATGGTTATGTTCGCGTCCGTTGTTAAATCGCCGGTCATAGTCTTGCCGCCGGTTTGTGCAATATCCGCAATAATGGCTATCGTCGCCGCGTCTGAACTGGGGGCGGGTTTTGCCGATTGATAAAGTGCTGGCAAAATCATTCCAAAGCGCAGATCTCCGCATGGCGATAACACCACGACTTGTTCGTCGTTTTTAAGTGGTATCCAAGCGGCGGTGCTGGGTGTGAGCCACGGCAGAAAATCCGTTGTAATATCGCCAATCTTGACGCGGGCTTTGGCGGCGGCGTAATTTACGTCCACCACCTTGCCAACTCGGAGCAAATTATTTACACGGCGGAACAGTTCCGCTATATCTCGTCCTTGTTCAATCGTCATTTTTCGTCGCCGTTTGGTATGTTAAAGAAAATGCCAAGCGCACTGCGCCATAGGTTTTATTGCCTTCAATACTCATATCCGTATCCGTTCCTTTGAAACGCAATACGGCGGATTTTCTGTCGGGAATTTCCCAACCGTCCAGTGCCGCTTCAATCTTTTCGGCCAAGGTGTCCAACTTGTCGTCCAAATCGTCTTTGCCGGTATCCACTGCTTCCACAAATAATTCCAGTTCCCGCGTCAGCGCACCAAAGCCATCTGTATCCCAGCGTTCTTGTTTTACGCCTTCGCTGGACGCATAAACCAATATGGCCGGTAAGTCTTGGTCAAATAAAGGCTTGGCACGGCTGGCATAAACATTTTCAAATATTTTGTGCAAACGGGTGGCGACGGCTTCGCGGATATGTTGTCTTGGGTGTGTCATTCTTCGTGTAAAATCAGTTTTTTGCTTCCGGGAATATGCGCTTCTATATCAATAATTTGATATTCTAAATCGCTGATAACGATATAATCCCCTTGCTTGGGTTCGGGATAATTCAAGAGAAAATCACAAAGCCGCACGAACAGAACAATCTTGGCCGCGCTGATGTCCGCGCCGGCATTTACAAGATTGATGTCCATATAACTTTCGTGAAAATCCCCTTGAATGGCAAAAGGCTCAAAGCCGGACTTCTTCGGGCGGTATTTTGTTTCCCGTCCGAATATGCCCATCGCCGGTTCATTTACGAATTTATCAAAATCGAACATTATGAACCTGTTTTGGTTAAGGCAACCAAGCAAGCGTGTTGCCAGTAGCCATAGCCGACGTTGCGCCAAGTGTCCACACCGTATTGGTGTGCATCATGATCAAACTCGTATTCGCTGCCTTCGGCCTTTGCTTTGACTTGCACGGCTTCTTCTTCCTGACGGATAAAGGCTTTTACGTCGCCATCGGCACGGAAGACATAAATTTTATTGCCGGTCAAACGTGGATTGGCCGCAACCGCGATATCCAAGTCCGCCAATACCTTGACAGGGTTAGTTGCGCCACCGGTTGTTAGTGGCACAGCAAGACAGGCTTTAGCAATAAACCATAATGATACCGGCACCATAACGACAAAGCGCGTGGCGTTTTCGTTTGTTGGTTGCCCTTGGTCATCCTTAAAGCTGATAATTTGCTGGATACCCTGCAAAATAGCTTCACGGAGTGCGGCTTCTGTTGGGGCGGTCGGTGTGCCAACTTCGCCGTTGATACCGGCTTTTGCCAAATCAAAAGTGATTTTGTTGGATTGCGCGCCTGATTTTCCTTCTTTGTGATTATCCGCAAAGAATGGCTTGCCGTCATAGCATTCCTGTGTTTCGCCACCGGAAATCAATTCAGATAACAACAAAGCCCAGTGTGAGTTTGTTCGTGTGGCCAGTTCGCCGATACGCGCTTGTATCTGTCCGGTTTTGTCGCGACGCAAGTGTTTGACAGGAATATCAATCGTTGCTTCAAAATGCTTGTTTTCAATGGAAATGCCGTTGGTTGTGAAGCCTTTTGCATGGCGGCCACCAACCCATTCACGCATAACCGGCGATTGTCCAATCCATTTATAGTCTTCATGGTCTTGGTCGCTGGTAAAATAATTGGAAATGGCAGTAATCCATTCCATACCGGCGTTTTCGTTCAGCCTTTTATAAAACTGGCCGATAATTGCTCGGCTTGAGAGTTGATTCAAAGACATATTTTATTCTCCTTCGGGTTCTTCGGTTGTTGGTGTAGTGGCTGGAGCAACTTCGGTTGTTTCCTCGTCCGTGCTTAAAAAGTCAAATGCGACAATGCCATAATCGGCTTTTTCAAAGCGGATGAGCTTGCCAACAGCGGAATTGCCGGAAGCGGTCAGCGTAAAAGTGTTGTCATCACTGGCGTAAACCTTGCGGCCAATATCGCCCAGCGTGATTCCGCTGATAAACAACGAAACTTTGCCTTTGGCTTTCAGTTCGCAAACTTTCTCGCCGTCAATACCGTTCGTGTTATCGGTATTGTCTTTGGCAAAACCAACAGCAACGTCGCCGGCATTTAATGCGCGGCCATATCCGGAGGCGGTTTTTCCAACCAACGAGCCTTGATAAATTTTGGCAGTGGCCGCGACAGGAATTGCGTTGCTGTCTGCCGGCGTTTCAAAAACGCGGTTTGTATCGGTATTTAATTGCGTCATGGTTTATTCTCCTTTCTTTTGGATTTTGATTTGGCCGTTTTCCTGTGCGACTGCAAAGGCGATATATGCCGCTTTGTCGCCGCCGAACTCCTTGCGAATTTCAGCTTTGGCGTTCCATTCGTTTTCAGCGCGTTCTTCCGGCGTTGCTCCGACAGCTTCTGTTGCCGCTGGCACGCTTGGTTCAATGACCGGCATTGCGGTTTCAGCCGCTTTTAAGGATTCAAGATGTTTGTTTCCTTTGGCTTTTTCGGATTTAACAATTTCAAGCGCCAATTTTTCGGCAGTCATCGCAGGATCAGCTTTTGCTTTTGCAAGCAAATCTTCGTGTCCGACGATTGCGACTTCATCCAGCGCAAGCAGGCGCTCACGTTCGGCCTTTGCACCTTCTTCGCGGTATGCCGCGACTTGTTCCGGCGTGATTGCCAGTTCTTCTTTCTTTTCCATTTTTGGTTCTCCTTTCTGTGGGGTTATTAAAGTGGAAAGTTGTGCCAGCGCACCTTCATAGGTCGCAAGCGCGTCCGCCATTCCGACGGTAACGGCTTTGTTGCCAATCAGCACGCCGCCTTGTCCAAAGTCTGATTTGATTGTGTCTTCGGGCAACTTGCGGTATGCAGCAACGCTTTTGATAAATTCTGTTTCCAATGCGTCCAGTTCAGCGCGGATTGTGTCAAGACCTTCGGGAGTGCGTGGATCTGGGCGTTTGTTTTTGGCATTTGTTGATATAACTTCAATCATTTTGTATCCGTCTGCGTCGGCGGTTTCTTGTACAGGTATTGTTGAAACAACGCCGATACTGCCGAGTAATGCAGATTTATGACAAAGGATTTTATCTGTTGCCGCCGCTAGCCAATATGCGGCCGAGCAACAATTTCGGCCGGCATAAGACCAAACAGGTTTTATGCCTTTGGCATGGTTGATAATTTCGGCCATCTCTGCCGGCCCGACGGCAACACCACCCGGACTATCTATGTCTAAAAGGATTGCATGGACTTCTGTATCATCCAGCGCGGTTTGAATATCGCGCGCCAAGCAATCCAGCGCCGTTCCACCAAATAGAATCGTGAACAGGTCAAGGCGCGGTGTAATAACACCATGCACCGGAATAACCGCAACACCACCGCGAATGGTTGCAGTGCGAGTTTTCGCCAATGGTCGTTCAGAAAATAAAGAAAGACCCGCTTGGGTCTTTTCAAAGTTCGCTGTAAGATTATGTAAAGCGTCAGGTTCGATTGCCCAATGCTTTGAAATTGCTCGTAAATCATTCATCGTTGATTTCCTTTTCATTATCTATCTTTTCAACCAAGCCGGCTTCTGTGCGCATTTTGTGTTCGCGCGCCCGCTGGGTGTGCTTGGTTTCCCAGCTTCCGCCGGTTATTTGTGCGGTTTCTTCTTCCAGTGTTGAAACACCAAGTCGCACACGGTAGTCGGCGGCACGGATTTCCTTTAACTGGTCAATCTGTCCGCGTGGCGGCCCAATCCATTCCGCCCCCAAATAGGCGGCACGAACAAATGGGTCGGCAAAGAAGCCAGGCGCGTCTAAAAAGCCCTTGGCAATCGCTTCCGTGATAACCATTTCATAAACCGGCTGGCAAAACTGTACCGCAATCCATTTGCGGCGAGTGCTAAATGTTTTCCATGCTTCAACCAGTGCCGCTTGCGCCGCTGAATAACTAGCCGTGAAATGCTTTATTAAGATTTCAAACGGTATTTCCAGCGCAACGCCGATTTGCCGCAAAATAGACTGCACAAAGCCGTCAAACGCTTGGTTTGGGCGGTTTGGGTTGGCAATTTCTATGGCTTCATTCGGTTGCAAATCCAAAATCGCACCCGGAGAAAGTTGGTAATCTTTGTTGCCGGCAACTTTTTGCGGCTCACCGGACATGGGCGCAAGTCCTTCTTCGCTTTCGCTTTTGACGAATATTGTGAACATACTTGATATAACTGCCGCCGCGATTTCTGCTTCTGTGTATCTGTCAAGTTGTTTTAAGCTCTCAATAACTGGCGCAAGATATGGTATGCCACGTGTTAGTCCTGGGCGTGTTCGAGTGAAGATATGTAAAACCTGCCTTCGCCCGTCCTTATCAAATGCGGGGATTTTTGCTGTTTCTAATTTTGCTGTGCTATGATCGTCGGGGTGGCGGTTCAAAATATGATATGCTGTTGGCGCGCCATCGGTGTCTATTTCAACGCCGGCAATGATTTTTGCGGTGTTTCCGGTTGGCGAAGCAATTCTATCTGCTTCCACAACCTGCAAAGCGGTTCCGAAAGGATTACCCGCGCGCTCTTTGTATTTACGCAAAACAAAGACATCGCCACTTTCCAAACAAGACCGGAGCAATAAAGCCTGTAAATCTGTAAAGGTTTGGCCGCGCGTTATATCGCAGTCAAGACTGTTTGCCCAAAGCATAAATATCCGCTCGGCTTCAGCTTCCCATTCTTCCATAGCGTCGTCTGTTTTTAGATATGGGCGCAATACGGCGCGGTCAATATGGCTTTGCGGGCGTAAACCTGTTCCAACAACATTTGTGATAACTGTGTTGACTGCTCCGGTTGCTAGTGGGGCATTGCGGAGCAAATCACGGCTTCGGTCGCGAAGGGTTGGTAAATCGTCCAGCGATACCGCGTCGGCAGAACCACCGGCCGTATTCCAAGTTTTTGTTTGGTGTCTATCGCGGCGTGCGCCGGTATAGCCGCCCAGCATGGCAAGGTGTGTGCGTGCTTTCCAGCGCTCCAATCCGGCGGCCGGCGATACCCACGATATTGCCTTATCCAATAATGTTTGTTTTGGCAGTTTCATTGTTTTCCTCATAGCAAAAAAGGCCGCAAAACTGCGACCTTTTAATACCTGTTAAATATGTTTATTTAATCTTTACTTGCCTTTTCGTACCAAGCGCCGCGAGTTGTGCCGTTTTTTACAACATAACCGCCATCAACAAGAGATTTCATTGATTTTCTGCCGGTTTCTATATTGATTTTTAGCTTTTCAACAACTTCTGGGATTGTCCATTCGGCTTTTTCATCAAATAACTCCAAAATTTGTCTTGCAAGGCGCGATAGTTTGGTTTCGTCAAATGTTAACGTTTGGACTTTATCTTCTAAATGTTTTTTCTGTTTTACAAGAGTCATTAAGAAGAATGATACCCATGGTTCATAATCAACATCACCCGTCCAGATATTCTTTTGAGTACGGCGTAACGCTCGGTAATATCCTTCTTTGCTTGCTTCAATAACGGATTCAATCGAGCTATATGGTACATAGGAATATCCTTTTTTCAAAAGAAGCATTGTTGTTAAAGCGCGGGATAAACGACCGTTTCCATCTTGAAAAGGGTGTATTGCCAAGAAATTGACGACAAAAGCCGCAATCACTATTAACGGGTGGTAAAAGGTGTCATCTAGGTTCTTTCGTGTCCATTCCACCAACTCTTCCATTAAGCGCGGAGTGTCAAAAGGCGTTGCTGTTTCAAAAACAATACCGACTTCTTTGCCGCTGGGGTCAAAAGCCGCAACTGAGTTTGAAACTTTTTTATATTCGCCACGGTGTCCTTCATCTTTTTGGACATATTGCAACAAAATAGAGTGTAATTGCTTAATATAGTTTTCGCTTAGCGGTATGGCTTCATAATCGTCAAAGATGGTATTCATTAACTCGGCATAGCCAGCAACTTCTTCCTCATCTCTTGATTTGAAAGATTTTCTATTTATACGCGTAAGTAGTTTTTCAACTTCAGCGTCAGATAGCTTATTCCCCTCAATACGATTACTTGATCCGATGGATTCAATCGTAGAAACTTTTTTAAGGCGGTTTAATTGTTCAGGGCGCAAACGTGCAAAGCCAGTCCACGCTCCCTTAAAACCGTCTATTTCTGCAATAGCCGTAAGCATTTGAGGGGTTATCTTTATGTTTTTAATATCTGGCATAGTTTTTACCTTTCTTTACTAGATAATACCAGATATTACTAGATAACCCCAAATAAGTCCAGCAAAAAAATAAATATTTTACAATGGAGTTGCAATACGGACGCGGATACCGCCACGTCGTTTTGTTGCAATCTGCTTTGTCAGCCATTCTTCGCGTTTTTGAAGCATATCCAAATCGGCTTTGCGGACACGCTGGCCGTTGTATGAGGCTTCCTGCGCGCCGGTCAGAATTTCAGTAATAGCTTTCTGGACTTCTTCTAGTTGCTGTTCATAAGTTTTCACAAGTCAATTCCTTTGCTTCTCACGCGCCGTGAGTGCGGCGCTGTTGTTGGTCGCTGTTCCGCCTGAACTTGTCTCACGGCTGGTTTCGGCGTTGTTCGAACGTTTGCCGTTGCTATTTGTTCTGCGGTATAATCAAGATTGAACCGATAATTACGAACCAGCGCACGCAAGGCTGCATACGCATACACACGACAATCCAGCGCTTCTGTTCGTGCGCCTTCCTTGCGCGGCCGCCATTCACGGATAAGCCGGCCTTGATAAAACTTCTTGCGGACGACTTCGTTGGTCAGTTGGTCAAACCATTCGTGATCGCGTTCCATCGGAAAATGCCAACACCCAGCGCCTTCGGTATTATGCAAACGGCGCATAAGCGTATCTTTTGCGTCGTTTACCCCAAGAACATAAACCGGTTTTTTGCTTTTCCAGTTTTTACTGGCGGTTGCCGGCCATATCGGCTTGCCGTGGCCACCATCGCCTTTGATAGCAAAGACGCGATAATGCGCGCGAGCAAAACAATAATTGATAACATGGTCGGTATAGTGGCCGCCGCTGTCTACACAACACGCCAATATGCCAAGGTCGGCAATATCTTTGCTATGCGTATAACGGCGCATAAGCACCGCGTCCAATTCTGCCCAAAGTTCGGGTGTAGACGGATCGCCGTAAAGCACCAAGTAATCAATGCTCCAAGATTCTTCCGCGCGCCCCCAACCAACAACTTCAACTTCCAAACGATTATCCTGCACGTCGACGCCGGCAGTTAATATTGCCACACCTTCGGGCAAATAGTCGCCAAAGCGTTCGCGACGCAACATAAGATTTGTCGGGTCAATTTGCTCGCCCGCCATATCTTCCCATGTTTCTGCCAGTTTAGTGTTCGTCCAAACTTGCAAGCGCGACGGGTCATCTTTGACTTCTAAAAACTCGCGAGCAATATCTGTCCAAGACACCCAGCCATGCGGACTGTAAAGCGATGACAAATGAAAACTTGCAACCTTTGTATTATAAGGCTTTTTCGCTATCCAATGCCCGCGACGCAAAATATCGTCCTTTTGCCAATCGTGCCAAAGGTCGCCGCAACTTTCACATTTGTAGCAGGCTTCTGTTAGGTTCTTGCTGTCAAATATCACATTGCGCCAACGCAGGACTTGATAATGCCCGCACTTTGGGCAAGGAACATGGTAATAACGCTGGTCGCCTTCCAAAACGCTTGCTCGATACGGCTTGCATCTTTAATGGTCGGCGTTGAAATCATAAATACCTTGCGATTGATAAAGGTGCTTGTACGTTGCATGGCCAAGTCAACAGGGTCGCCTTCAATGCCGGCTTCGTCGGGATAACCATCCACTTCGTCTAAAAACAAATACCGAACCGGAACAGAGCGCAATCCTGCCGGCGCGTTAGCACCTGCGAATATCAAACTACCGCCTTTGAAATCCTTTTGCAAAATTGTATTGCCACTATCCTTTGTTTTTGGGGCGGTAATACGCTCACGCAAAATTGGCGTGCTTTCTATCATGGGTGTTATGCGCTGTTTGCTGGTGCGCTTTGCTATATCCAAGGTCGGATTAACGCAAAGTGTTGGGCCGGGAGCATAGTGGATTATGTATCCAATCCAGTTAAGGCCGGCTTCCGTGCCGCCGATTTGCGCGCCTTTCATAAACACAACACGTTTTTGGCTGTGGTTGGTTGACAGGCAGTCCATTATCTCTTTTAGATACGGCGTGCGACTGGTTTTCCAACGGCCGGTTTCGCTGGACGTTTCCTGCGGCAAGATACGACATCTGTCCGCCCATTCAGACACCATAAACGTTGGGCTTACAATCCGGCGGCAGTTAGGTAAAATCACTCTCGTCGCTATCTTGTGCGTCAAGGTGAGCAGCTGCGCGTTTAAGTATTCTGTTCTCGACCCCATCTTGATACTCTTTAATCAATCCAAGCACTTCCTCATCAATAATGCGGATTCCTTTGGTTAAATCTGTTTCCCCGATTAGGCGCGGCATAAGCGAACGCCCCAGCGCCGCGAAATGCGAAAACAAGTCACTGGTCAGTGCGTACAAATCCGAAACAACGACTTTGGTTTCAACGACTTGTCCCATCTTGATTTTAAGGTCAAGTTGGGCAGAACCGGCTTCGGCGCGCACTTTCATTGTTTGCGCTTTGCGGTATTCCTCGGCTTGCGACGGCGTTGTTCTTGTATTCTCTGCCCACTCTTTATCTGCTTGTTCGGGGTCAATCGTGCCATCGGCTAAAAGGTGTATCCGTCCGGTTGCAATAGCCTTTTGAACGCTGGAATGATGTCGGCCTGTGCGTTTGGCATACTCCCTTATGCTGATTCCCATTAGACACTCCGATTGATTGTTTTCTCCGATACATGGATTGGACGAAGCAACCGGCGCATTTCTTTATCAAAAGCGGCAACATTCATATTGCCACAAGTGAAAATATCCAAATAGCAAAAATCATACTCCGGATATGTATGCAAACTTGCATGGCTTTCGGCCAGCAGGGTTAAAATAGATAAACCCTGTGGCTTAAACTTATGCGAAATAGTCTGCAAGATTTTTGCGCCGGTTTTGCGGACGGCATTTTCAAACTGGGCATTCGTGCAATCGCAAGTTTCACACCCATAGTATGAAAGAATTTTATGCTTAGCTGTTATCATCGTCATCCTCAGCAAAGTTGTCCACGAATACCTCATCATCGGGATAGTTTTCTTTGATTTTGCTGACATCGCCTTTATAAAAGACCAAAACATTTTGGTGGACTTTCACGACCTTGCGACTGGCCATATTATGTGCTGCACGGCGCGGGGCAGAACCAAGACTATCCACCAAAATAATGTCATTATAAAAAGCCAGCCCATTCCTTTGGAAAAGGCGGATTATATCATCCACAAAATTGCGATAGTGGCCGTTTTTCTTATCGCGTATGTTTGACACAACGATTGTCGCAAAACGATTATTTTTCAAACATTTGCAAGCGTCCGAAAATGCTTTATCCAAGATTTTGAAAAACTCGGCATAAGACGGCTGGTTGCTTGCGTCGTCGGGGCGGTCGGAATAAACTTCTAAATCAAAATATGGCGGGCAAGAAAACAGAAAGTCTTGACTGTTTGCGTCAATATGCTTTGCTACATTTTGCCCATCATCGCAAATATAGCGTGCGGCCATTTCCTTGCAACGTTCTTGGTTAACGGCAACTTGCTCCGGTCGCAACTCTATGCCTGTAAATTCGCAACCTTTTGTCGCGGCAACAAAGCCAAAACTGGTATCGCCGGCGAATGGGTCAAAACACTTTGATTTTGTACCGGTGGGCATACCAAACCAAGACAACACCACTTCGCAAAGCACGGGGTCAAGAATGCTGACCGTGCCAAGCTCTGCAATAAAAGTATTTTCGGCAAAGAGTGTTCCTTTGCGGGTTTCGCCGTTTTCGCCGATTAGGTTTTTCCAAAGACGCTTGCGGTCTTGCCAATATCCTTTACGGACTTCCAAAATAGAAAACGGCGGTACACCGAACCTATCGGTCAAACTGCCCAATTTTCTTTGTGCGTTTTTATCAGGCTCGCCGCCGATAGGTGTTTTTAGGACTTCATCTAAAAACTCATCATTAAAGCCAAGTACATCAAGGTCTTCGCCCATTTCGGTTAGCGCGGCAATTTCCGTTGCCAACAATTCCATATCCCAACCGGCATTTAAGGCAAGCTGGTTGTCGGCGATAATCAATTTCCGGCGCTGTGCTTCGTTTAGGTGTTCCAACGCGACAACTGGCACTTGCGCCAATCCAAGGCGCTTGGCGGCCATCAATCGGCCGTGGCCGGCGATGATTTCTTTGGTTTCCTTATCAATCAAGATTGGGTTAGTAAATCCAAACTCGCGCATACTGGCTGTTAGTTGCTCTATTTGTTCCTCGCTATGCGTGCGGGGGTTAAACGCATACGGCACTAAATCGTCCGTTTTCCAAAGAGGTATGCCGGCAGGCATGATGATGTCTGTCATTTTTGTTTCCTTTTTTTGCATGGTGGGGTGGCGGCCGCCACTCAAGGTGGCTGCCTAAATGAACGAGCCGCCACTAAAATCGGCAGAATACTTGACTTTTTTGTATAGTGGCGGCTGGCGGCCTGTTTTTTATTCAAGATACTCGTTTCGCGTCGGGGTCGCCTTTACCCCCGATCGTTTTATGTGTCAAAAGTACCTTGTTTTTATGAGGGGATAGTACGGATATTATCGCGGAAGATAAGTGGAAAGCGGCGCGCGGATAATTCCTCGCCGATTTCAAGCATATTGAGCCGCTTGGGTGTATAGGCAAGGTGTTTGAGGTAATACAGAATACGAAACTCTCCACTCGCACGGCTGGCGATAGCGTGGCCACCTCTTTTAAGTTTTAGCAAGAACGAGCCGGCGGTGTTGCTTTTGCGGCCGACTTTGACTTGTTTAAGGTCGTTATATTGCGGCACCGCCAGTCGTCCAGCTTTTGCCATTTGCTTGCCGCCGGTTTGTTGCAAGGCCGCAAAGCCTGCCATCGTATAGACGGTGGCTTCCAAGATTTGCTTGGTTGCGGGGCGCACCTTGATGGATTTTTCAAAGTTTGGACGACGAAGCACAAAGGCTTCGCGGATATGCTCTCGGACGGCAGCTTGCACTTCCTGCGCCGTTTGCGTCAGGCTTTTGGCGGCAACGAAACGAATATCCTTCTCGCATAGTGTAAGCAAGCGCGTGTTATCCGCGCCTTCCAAAGATAGGTTTATGATTGCCATGTGTTTGTTCCAAAAGAAAAAACCGCAGGTGTTCTGCGGCTTTCATAGTATGCGTTCCCAATTATATCCAAATCTTGGCATATTCTTTTGGAAAATGGAACATCTGATTTTGTGGTGTATCTCGCCGTTTTTCGCCGCAAATCCCAATAATCCTTGCCGCTTTGTAAGGCTTCGTATCCTTTTGTATCACAAGCCAGCGTTTAGCTTGCGCACCAGTTCTTCCAAAGCTTGTTTATGCCGTCGCATTCCAGTATGCCGTTCAAAGTGGAGCCTCGAAGCAATCCTTGCCCAGCCCATACCACAAGCGCGCCACCATAGGATTCTCTTATCCCGTCCATCGGCCAGTAGGGGAAACCACCGCAACACAACAATTTCCCATTGTGTTATCTGTTCATTTGTAGGATAAAAGCGCGGTTCTTTACACTTTTCGTCTTCATCCAGCTCATCCCAAAGCAGGTTGAGCCAATCCCGCACGACCATTAAACGCGCCTGTGCCATCTTCGGGCCAACCGGCGGCAAGACACGTTCAACCTTAGCGGCGATTTCAAGCCATTCCTGCACCAGTTCCGGTGACCAAATGATATTTGATATGTTCATTATACGCCCCCATGATTTTGTTTGTAAAAGACACTTTCCTGCTGTATCCAATCAAGGATTTCCGCCAGTGTTAGCCATTGACCTTGACGTTTTTTAATCAATGTTTTTTGCGCTCGTTCAACAACGGCTGGCAGATAAGTTGCAAGGTATGCGGAAAGTTTTGGAAGCCGCACGCAAAGGTCATCTATGGAAAAGTCCGGCGATATAAAGAAGTTATCAACAGGGTTCTCAACACTGCCGCCAGCATTACCTCTTACACTTTCATTACTATTACCATTTTCTTTATATATGTTATTTTTACTTTCTTCTTTACTTACCGCCGAAAACAAGTCTGATTCCATCTCTGATTTCAGTGTTGATTTCAAATCTGATTTCTTTTGACGGCTGGCGGCAATGCGTTCGCATTTTTCACGATATTTTTGCGCGTCAATATCTATCTGCTTTTTCATATATTTCCAAAGCCCAAGTTCGCAATCGCGGGTCGGATATTCCAGTATGCACATCAACAATTCGGCCTTATCTTCGGTTGGCAAATCCCGCGCAAGGACGGCAAGCATAGGGTCTATCAAGATTTTCATTTGCCATCTCCTTTGTCGAACAGCGTTGGCTGGGCGGCTTGTTCCTGCCACTCCACCTTGAACGCCACACATTCTTTAACGTCTTGAACGAACACAGTTTCATCACTTACCTGCTTAACCAGCGCATTGCGGGTTATGACAAATTTTGGTATGCGACGGCGACCTTGTAAAAACTCCGTTCCTTCTTTGGTTATTTGCCATTCACTATGCTGGCCGGTTGATACAACAAGGTGGAAATATCGTAGCTTTTGAAAATTCGTGAATTGCGTGTTATCCAGCTTCATCGTATCTAAGCGGGCGCGGCCGCCGGCGCAATACAAATGCCAAAGGCAGGATACAAGCGTCTTGTTGATATTATGTTTATAATCAACAATTTTCTGCCCGCAGGTTGGACAGAGGGCAATATTATTTTTGCTTCCCATCGTCCACTCCTTCGGCTTGTACTCGTTCGCTTGTGCTTTTGAAAAGCCGTGCGCGGGCATAGTTTGCAATATCGTCCTTGTGATAAAAAACACGAAAACCGATTTTGTAAAACTGTGGGCCGAGATTGCCGCCGGTGGCGCAACGCCAATGTTGTAATGTGCTGACCCCAATTCCCCATAACTTAGCAAGCTCTTTTTCCGTCAGCATTTCTTCTCTTGGTGGTATTTTATTGTTATCCATCGCATTTGCTCCGTTTGTTTCCTGTTAAACCTGTTTTGAGCATACGAAGCTGCTTTCATTAAAAAGACGCGGATGGATTATGCTTGGTGTATGGAGATTGAAATCTCTCCAAACCCGCTAATATCAAAGAGAAATATCATTTTATGTGATATTCGGAGTGGCAAAGGTAAGGCGTAAAACAGGGTGAGTAAGGCGGCAGTGTGGCGCAACAAAAAAGGGCGCAAAAACAATGCGCCCGAATCGCTTAAAAAATAGAGAGAAATTATGAAGGATTATTTACTGCTTGCGTAATCAAACAAATCTGGCCCGGTGTCTTCATCTTTTTTGTTTGGCACGGCCTTGTCGCTTGGCAGATTAAACATATAATAGCCGCTTTTACCGGCACGAATAACGTTGCGCCAGTTTTTACTATGATTGAATAAGTTATGAAGCCGCCAGCTATGCGCATTTGCAATATCCAGCAGTTTTTTACTATGTACCCAAGGATTGCCCTCGGTATAGCGCTCATAAAGATATTTAATTATCCGCGCCTGTTTCTCGCCAAAAAAGTATTCTTGGTTATACAATATGAAATTGCGGAAATCCGGGGATACAATAATCAATGGATTTTGAGTGCTGTCGGATTTTCTGATATAGGTATGGGCGAACCGTTCTTTTTCTGCCCGCGTTATCACAAGGTCATCAAATCCCACGGAAAGCGGCGGCGCGCTCACATTAACAAGGTTCATAACCGGAAGCGTTTTTAAACGCGTAATCTCGGTCTTACCATCGCGATTTGCGAAAATTCGGTAAATATCCGTAGAGTGCAATGCCTGCGGTTCATCGAGCATTTGTAATATCTCTTTTTGCTTTTTAGGGTTTTCCGCATAAGGCTTTGTATTTAACAGATTCTCTATCGCGACCTTGACGGGAATCTTGCGAAGGCATATAGTGAGATTACCTTCCTCGCCGAAGTATCGTAAATGTTCGAGTGGCACGCCGCATTCGGCAGCAACTTCGTCAAGTGTTAGGTAGTCTTTTGCGATATCTATCTTGTTCTTAGTTTCCATGGACACCTCTCAACTCATAGTTGTATAGTGTTGATTCGCTCTCGCTATTCTAGAATTCAAAAACGTAAATTGCAATAAAAAGTTCTTAATACATCGCGGATATTAGCCAAAAGTTCTATATGATGCTGGAATCAACACACGCAACCTTGATATTTTTTCTGGTTATAAATGATGTTAATGTTTCGCGATTAACGTGCAATTTTTTGGCAATTGCCGTTTTGCTTTCTCCGCGTGATAACATTTTTTGCACAATTTTTTCCTTTCCTGTCAATTTAAGATATGAGCTTTTACTACCGAATGGCCGCCCAAGAATTTGACCAGCTGCTCGCCGTGCTGCCAGCGCTTCTTTTGTGCGTTGTGATATAAGGTTTCGTTCAAGCTCTGCTGTTAATCCAAATGCAAATGCGAGAATTTTTCCCTGTATACCGGCGTCAAGACGATAATTATCCTTGATTGTCCAAATATTTGCACCAATGCCCATACAATGATTAAGAATCCCCATAATCTGTAATAAATCACGTCCTATTCGCGAAAGCTCGCTTGCAATCAACATATCATCTTTTTTAATCTTTTTAATCAATTTTCCTAATTTTCGTTTTTTCAACTCTTGCCTTGAACTGATAGTTTCTTCAATCCATTCATCTATCACAATCCCGTGACCAGCGACGAACTGTTCTATTTCAAAACGTTGGTTTTCAATAGTCTGCGTTGAAGTGCTGACCCGTATATAGCCATAAATCATTTTTGCTCCTTTGTTTTTTGTTTTATTTCAAAGGGCAATATACGACGAAAATAAACGACCGTATAAATCCAGCGGCGGCAAAATGATTTTCAACAAAACCCTCGGCCGCGAAATTCCTGAAAGATGGGATGTGAAAAAACTTAGGGCGTTGGTTAAATCAAACAAGAAAAAAACAGAACCAAACAGAAATAAAAGGCTGATTGACCTTTCAGTTATGCCAGGCGGCACAATGTGCCTAAATCGAAGTAATGATGGGAACGCATTTGAAACAAATATGTTTGAAATGCAAAAATTTAGCTTGCTGTTTGGCTCAATTCGTCCATATCTGAAAAAGTCTGGATTTGCGCCATTTGATGGCTTGGTTGCTGGCACAATACATTCATTTTCTCCGCTTTGTTATACAGATTGGAATTTTATTGCTTTAACACTAACTAGTGAAAGTATATTTGACCACGCAATAACAAGTTCCAAGGGAACAAAGATGCCTGTTGTTAGCGCAGATGAATTACTTGATTATCATGTTGCATATTCTCAAGAGGTTATTGGAAATTTCAATCATATTCTAGCATTTAGAGACATAATCGCAAAAAACATACAAGAAAATGCACAGCTTGCAAAACTACGGGATTTCTTGCTTCCTATGCTTATGAATGGGCAGGTTTCAGCTGGTTAATTCGCAACACAGACTTGTCCGTTCATCAACATTGGCAACAAAAAATCACGAAGTGTGGCAAGATGTTCTGCTTCCCGCTCGTTTAAATATTTCTGTTGGTAAATCGGCTTTACCAGTGCGGAGTATTGTTCTAAAATTTCTTGCGACGGCACAACAACAGGTATAAACGCCAAATCATCGTTATTAACGCCTTCCTGCGTTGCTCCGTGGGATAACTTGTTTTTTAGTACTTCAAAAACATCGTTGTTGATGAGATTCCAAATATATTCTAGTGCATAGTTTTGGCATTGCAAACCAAGCATTCCAGTTGAAATTATCAATCCTGCTATTCGTTCACTTGAATAATCACCGAAATACAAAACTTTTTTTGTGTTTTTCATTTTAGCAAACCAAACAGAGTTGGCGATTGGCTGCATATTTGCCCGTCCCTCGCGGTTGTCAAAAGTTATTTTGTTTGAGCAGTCGGTTATTCTGTCATTTTCAATGCAAGCGGTGGCAAGATAAGTCTTTTCGCCATCAAACTTTGTAATCCCCGGCTTCAGTATTTTAGCAAGGTTATTTTCCGCCAACGTTTTCACTTCCCACCCCGCTGGAATATCGCGTTTTAGAATGTCGGAATAAACCATCGCACCACCGGCGGATTTATACGGTCGTCCTTTTCCGTCGGGAAAATCAAACTGAACAAACCAATAATCATACAACGCCCGCGCCATCGCCTCAAATTCGGAATTTATTTTATTATTTAGTTCTATCTTATCGTCTAGCGCGGAAAGGAAGTTCCCAATGTCTTTTTGGGTTTGTAGGCTATCAAAAATATCAATTTCAAGATTTTCTAGATCGCTTGGATTTATAGCAGGATAAGCTGAAGCATTATTTATGGCAACGGTGTGTAGAAAATCCGTATATTTTTGCTGAGTTAAATTGTAGTAAAAATAGGCTGGATCAATTTCTTTCATCAAATCAAGAGTGATAAATCCCGTTGAAACAACCATATTTTTCAACGGCTTTTTTATAAGGCCATAATGTTTGAGATTTGGGCGAACAGCAGAGTAGATTATTGTATTCTTCCCAACTGCTTTTTTTGCTCTACTAGGAATTATATCCGAATTACAGTTTAATCTTTGAGTGCAGTTTATTGTATTTTCTATAATTGAGCTTGTATCAACATAATTGATATGATCAATTCCGCGAAAATTAAAATTCTGTTTATTAGATACAGCTAAATCTTTTATCTTGTAAGTGGTTTTTTGAGGGTTAGGCATACTGCACCCCCATTTTTCTGTCGTTTCTTATCCACGAAAAAATGCGGGAAGTAAGCGGTCGTCCAGTTTCGTCAGGAAAATCAAATTGCACAAACCAATAATCATACAACGCCCGTGCCATCGCTTCCAGTTCAGAATTTATTTTATTATTCAACTCTATTTTGCCATCAAGCATTGATAATATGATGGCAATTTTATCTTGATAGTTCTTTGGTGGAATTTTGAATTTTAAGTTCGTTAGATATTCAAGATTTATATTATCTTGAATGCTTCCACTTGCCGAATTTTGAATCGACTTGCGAATATAAATGAAAATGTAATGCAAAAATAACTCTGAACTTTTTGTTTTATCAGCAGTAAAACCAACAACACTATCAGGAAAGCACATGGGATAGTCAAGAATAGCTGTTTCTGCTATATTTGCTGCGATGGTTATACAGAGTGTTCCTCTATCCCACAGTTTGCTTTGTCTTAATCCAAAGTCTCCATATTCCAAAGTATGATAATTTACATAAAGCAAGGCATCTTTTATTTCGCCCGTCTGCACAAGTGGATACTTACCATTCTCAAAAAGCCGTATATCATCTCGCGGCCGATGTTTGGATTTTCCACGAGCAAATATACCAAGCTCTGATAATTTATATTCCTTATTTGACCAATAATTGAGCGTCTTTGCGATTCAATTCCGCAATGCGTCCATATATGCCTGTCAAAATTTTTGTGCCTTCTTCTATATCAGCTCCTTCGGCTTCTTCCCAATTTTTATCGCGCAGTAGTCGTTCCAGTTCTTCCTTCAAAGATACCCACGATGGGTCTTTCTTGTCCACATTATGCCCCATCGCTTCGCGCGTTTTACGCAGTAAATCTTTTAAGCCATTCGCTGCTAAATCCAGCGCGCTTTCGCCCGTTTTTTTGAAAACAAAGATTGAATCTTCCAACGCTTCATTCAAAAGCCCTGTAATATCTTCCCCATTTTGCAAGGCTTCACGTTGATTGATAATCCCAATGCGGTTTTCTACTTCATTCAGCAAACGCTTGAATTGGTTGAAATCCAACTTGCCTAATAATTCTTCATAGCCGTTTAATCGGATAATGTTATAAAGTTCCGTCGCCAGCTGTAATGCTTTACGCAGATTCAACAGGTCTTTCTTTTCTTTGATTTCGCTGATTTGTTGTTGGAAAACTTCGGCGTTCAATGTGTCAAAAAGCCATAATTTATCCTTGATTTCTTTAATATCTTGCTCAATTTCTTCGGCGGATTTGAACAGGTTTTTATAGCCGTCCATATCTTCACCCCAATCGGTCTGCAATTCTTTCCAATATGCCCGATTTGTCTTATCAAACTCTTTCTTAATATCGGCAAAATCTACAACGTAGCCATAACGAAAGCCTTGGTAAGGACGATTGACGCGGGTCAGCGTTTGCAACAGATTATGTTCCTTGATGACGCGGCCGAGATATAGTTTTTTCAAACGTGGCGCGTCAAAACCCGTCAAAAGCATATTAAACACGAATAATAGGTCAATCTTGCCATTCTTAAAGCTCTTGATATAGTTTTTGCGCGTGGCTTTATCATCTGCATTATGCAAAATCAGTGCGGCGGTATTTGGTATATGCGCGTCGGTCGCCTTGCCTTCATATTCTTTTTTGAATAATCCAAACAACATTTCCGCTTGTTCCGAGCTATGGCAAACAACCATTCCGCCGATAGTGTCGTTATTATGCTGGATACGGCTTTTGCGCAAATCTTCCGCGATATATTCCAAAAGAGGAGCGCAGAAATTCTGGTGCGCGTAAATTTGCTTGATACGGGTATCGCCTTTGGGAACTTGGATTTTCTCAAAGATTTCTTTCAGTTTTAACTTGTATTTACTTTCTATCTCTTCGCGTATCAGGCGTAAAGTATAACCGTCCGATATGGACTGGTCGTAATAGTATTTATGAATGTATTTCCCAAAGATTTCCGTGCTGGCAATCCGTTTTTCGCCTTTATCCAAAAGCGGCGTTCCTGTTAGGGATATAATGATAGCATTAGGGTCGGATTGTATAAGGTTGGCAAGGAAGCTTCCTGCCGGACTATAACTGCGATGGGCTTCGTCAATAAAATACACCCGTTGCGTGTTTATATCATAATCTTTTTGGGTTGTCGCCCGCGCGTCTTCCGAGAATTTATGGATATTCAAAACAGTTATTTCTTGTTCGCCGGAATTGCCGGAACGCGTAGCCTTGCGCTTCAAATGCTTGATAAAATCTTCTTTGCTTTCAATACTATTGACTTTTAATCCGCGAATGTTGAATTCGTTTCCTGCCTGCGTGCGCAAATCTATCCTGTCCACAATGAAATAAAATTGTGGAATAGTATTCTTTTTTGCAAAATAATCCGTCAACCAGCGCACGCTAAAATATGCCAACGCTGTTTTGCCGGAACCCTGCGTATGCCATATAATTCCACGCTTTTTACCACTATCCAGCGTTGATTGGATTGCTTTACTGGCAAAAAATTGCGGATAGCGCATGATATGCTTTTCCAAATGGTGCAAACCATCTTCGTCGTCATATTCAACATAGGCAAATCCATAGCGGAGCAATTCAAAAATCCGCTCCGGCGCAAATAGAGAAACAATGGCGCGGTTAGTAGGGCTGTCGGGGCGTTTGTTGGTTTCAAATTCCTTGCTATACTTCATTGTAGCATAGTTATTGTCTTTCAAGACTTCGTTCTCTATGTGGTCATTCTCATCCTTCAACATACCGAATAGGCGGGCTTTATTGTCTTTTTCTTCTTTGAATTGATTGAAAAATGCCTTGCCCTTGCTGCTTGCGGCATAGAACGCGCCTTGTATTGGGTCTGTATCGTCCTGTTCATATTCCATATTGTTTGAAAATAACAGAATTTGGGAAATGTTAATAAAACGACGGAATTTGCGATTTTTGAAGCGGTCATTGATACGAGTGCGTTCCGCAATAATACCTTCGCGATTATTAGGTTTCTTAACTTCTATAAACGCTAGCGGCATTCCATTGATAAGCAACGTTATATCAGGGCGGAAACTATCTTCGTCCTTGTTCCCGCAAGTCAGTTCTGTGCAAACATTCAAAGTATTGCGAAGTGGTTTTTCCCAGTCAATCAATTTTATACCAGCGCCGCTTGTTAAAAGCTCATAAAATGCCTTTCCCAAATCTTCATAATCAAGCATAGTTTGGATTTTAAGAAAGAACTTTTGTAATTCTTCATCAGCGGTGTTTGGATTAAGTTTGCGCAAAGAATCAAAGAAAATATCCTTGAAAATGTTTGTTTGCGGGTCAATATCCGTGCGGTCTTTCAACGACAAATAACCATATCCAAGACGCGTAAGCGTCAGGATTGCCGGTATTTTTACCCTCGTATCTTCGTTGAATGCCATGCTTTCTTCCTTTATTCTTCAATTATTTCTTTTAGATAGCCTAGCGCATACAGCGGTATATCATACAAATTATCCGTCTTTTTATAATCCGCCAGTGAGGTTCGGACTTCGACCTTTGGACTAAACTTTTCGCGATACACCGAAAGGCTCTTTGCTTTTAAGTTTGCTCCCGCTTTTACTTCTAGCGGGATAATTTGCCGTCCCAGTTGCAAGATAAAATCTATTTCGGCGCGGGCCGGATTTTCATTCGCCCAGTATGCTATATCCATATCGTCCATCATTGTTTGCAGCTCTTGGCAGACGAACTGCTCGGTCAATGCGCCCTTAAATTCTGTAAATAGTGCGTCGCCTTCGAGCAAGGCGCGGACATCAACCTTGGACATGGCGGACAGCAAGCCAACATCAACCATAAACAACTTGAATGCGCCGCTGGCGTTGGCATAGCCTTTGAGCGGAATCGCGGGCTTTGATACGCGCGAAACGCGGTGAATAAGACCGCCTTTGATAAGCCATTCCAACGCGGTTTCATAAGTGTTGGCGCGTGCGCCCCTTTGAACTTCCGAATATACGAATTTTTTGTTTTCTTTTGCCAGCTGATATGGAACGCTATCCCAAATTTGTGCGACTTTTTGAATATGAGCCTTAGGAACATGGTTGGAAAAATCTTCTTTATACGCGGCAAGTATATCTTTTTGCGCTTTGCGCACCGCTTCATAATCTTTGGTTTTTATAAACTGCGAAACAGCTTCGGGCATACCGCCGATATAAAAATACAGACGCAAGTAATATATGTATTTGTCTTTGAATACCTTGGCCATTTCCCAATCTTGCTTTGCCAATAATTCGCAAAGCCTTTCTTCGCCCATTGCGTCTAAAAATTCGCAAAAGTTCATTGGATAGAGATTCATAAACTCTACCTTGCCAACAGGGAAGGAAACCCCTTCGTGCAAGAACACGCCAAGCAAACTTCCGGCCGCAACTATATCATATTGCGGGGCATTTTCATTAAAGTATTTAAGGGCGGTCAAAGCATTCGGGCAAGCCTGTATTTCATCAAAAATAATCAGTGTTTTGCCGGGCGTTATCTTATGCTGGACTTCGGCTTCTAGTCCCAACAATATGCGGTCGGTATCCATATCACCGGAAAACAATGCCGCCATACGCTCGTTCTTTTCAAACCAAATATAAGCGATGTTTTCATATTCGGTGCGACCAAACTCTTTCATAATCCAAGTCTTGCCAACTTGCCGCGCCCCTTGAATTATAAGAGGTTTGTGCGCGGGTCGGTTTTTCCACCTGATAAGCTCTTGTAATGCCTGCCTTTTCATAGCTTACTCCATTATAAATTACAACGCATTGTTGGCAATCATAGCATTATAGTATTAAAAATGCAAGCAGACAATGCTTTTTCCATAGATAAAATGCAACTATCTTTTATTGTTTCCGTATATAAAACGCTTTTGTAGGCATTTTATTCGGTAGTATTTGCGTATTCAGATTCGTTCAAGTCATATAATAGGAATACGTTATTACTAGTTTTTAGGATAGTTTTATAGATAGTTTTTTATGCGCAAATTACCAGTCATTTTCTACAAATATTGCATATTTTTTGTAGAAAACTCAGCGAAAAGAGTGCGCAAATCTTATCATTCCGTATTAAAAATATATCGTTCGGCTATTTATTCGGTAGTATTTGTGTGAACATCCTAAAAATCAAGGGGGCAACGCTTTTTTTAATAAATTGTTTCGGAAAAAGCGGCAAGATCTGGAATGATAATCCGCATATTGTCGCCGATTGCCCAAGTAAGTTCGTTCGCGTCGTTCGCTTTGTATTCCAATTCAAGCCGGCGGCACCATGCAAATCCGTCCGCGTCCTTGATTTTCGGAAAGTCCAAATAAGCCTTGCCGCCCCTATGGTTGCCTTCGGCGTTGAAGCGTTCAACCTTATGATTTGAAAACGCCGCTTTTACCGCCGCCAGCGCAATGGTTTCAAGCGTTTCCTTGCGTTCCTTGTCGGCTTTTTCTTGTTCCGCCCTTATGCGTTCTTCTTCCTTGGCTTTGGCATAATCGGAGCGGACTTCCGCAACGACTTTGGCAATGTTTCGTGCATACTGCTCATCAGTTTCATAATCGCGTATCGGACGATAATTCTTGAAAATCCGAATGCGGTCGCGCTTGATTTTGCCAGCGGCTTCAATCTCAACGCTTACCATCGGCCAGCGTTTTTCATCCTGTTCCGGCAAATATATTTCAACCCTGTTGTCGTGGAACTCGTCCGTTTTGATTTCACAATTGGGCAGTTGCGCCGTTGCTATCTTTGCCAGCGCGTCGCGCCAGCCCTTCATGGTTTCATGCTTCATATTATACTCCTTTTTGGTTTTAGTATTCGCTTGCGTGCATAATGGTAAGCACGCGGTTGGTTAAAGTGTGGTCAGATTTATCGGGGCTATGAAACTGCATAGCCTTGTCGTAATAATCAATCTTGAAGAAGTATCTTTCGCCTTGGAAATCTATGCGCCCAAAATCGTGTTCCTGCCAAGGGTCGTTGTTTTCATTAAAGTCTTCAAAGCATTGAACTTCGGTGATGAGTGCAAAGCGGTCGCCGTCTTTTAATGCCGCAACGCCCGGCGTAAAAAACAAAGTGCCGAGATTTATATTGAATATATCTCGGCGGAAAGTATCATTTAATTCGCGCACCCGTGTGGTCGAGCCGACGGCGTTATTTTTTACGTTCGCCGTCAAAGCCGCTGTCTGTATAACCATATTTAACTCCTTGTTTTTCCATTGTTTTTACTACACTGGCAATCTGCCGGAACACTTTTGGAAAGTCCAGCGAAAAAACGCGAAAAGTGAGAGAAATCCGCCATTTTTTAACTTTTCTTTTTGCTCGGCCGACCGCGTTTTTTAGGGGCGGCGGTCGGGTCTTTTTTCTTCCGCCCGCGACCGCGCGTTTCAACCTCGGTTTCCGCGTCGTCGCCGTCCAGCATTTCCATAAGTTTTTGCGCCGTCGGTTGTTTGTTCAGCTTTGCTTTTTTCGCTATGCGCTCGGCAATGTTGTTGGCAACTTCAATTCCCTTGATGTTGTTGATATGGGTATAGCGGCTGGTTGTGGCTATCGTGCTATGCCCAAGCACCTTGCCGATAACGGCAATGTTTTCGCCCGTCATGCTTCCCGTAGTTGCGAACGAGTGGCGCAGGTCGTGAATGTTAGCATTTTCCAATTTCGCGTGTTCGCGGATGAACTCCCAATGCTTAGCAAGCCCCTCGTCGGGAAAGGCTTTGCCGTGCGTGTTTGGAAATACAGGGGAAGTGGAACTGGTCTTTTTGGGCAGGGCGGCTTTGATAATGTCCAGTGCAATACTGCTGATAGGAATGGATTTTGCGCCAGTCTTGCTGTCTTTTAGGCGCAGGATACTGTTATCAAAATCGACTTCGTCCCAAGTCAGCTTTTTCGCTTCGCTGGAACGGCAACCTGTAAAGATTATGAAAGCCAAAATATCAAAGCCAACAGGGTTCAGCAGGTTGGTGCGCCGCCCCAAGTCCATCGCTTCAAAGACGCGTTGATATTCTTCGTCCGAAAGAACGCGGTCGCGGCCTTTGGTCTTGAACTTGCGGATAAGGCGGACGGGGTTAGTGCCAAGGGTGCGATACTCCTGCTTTTCGCACCAGTTTAGAAAATACGATAAGAACATAAGGCAATGGTTCGCTTGAACCTGCGTATGTTCGCCAACGGTCAGGTGCATTTTTTCAAGGTGGCGAACATTTATCTCGTTTATCGGAACACTGCCCATCATAGGGATTACATACTTTCGGGCAAGCTGGAATTCGCGCCGGGAAGTGCCGGCCTTTTTAAGCGGTTTGGAATGTTCTTCCAAATACTTTTCCATAATGGTTTTAAGGGGGATTTGTTTTTCCTGCTCGCCCATCGCTTGGCGCAGGCGTTGCTGGCGTTCCAGCATAGGGTCTATGCCGTTCAGTATTTGCCCGCGAAACTTGATGGCTTCGGCGCGGGCAATGGGCGCGGATATTTCGGGGAACATACCCAGTTTCAAATTACGCTGTTTTCGCATTGCGTCCAAGCGGAGCGTGTAGTTGAGATATAAAACTTTGCGTCCCGTTTTGGTTGAGTAGCGCAGGTGGTATCCGGGAACTTCTGTGTCGCTTATCTGTAAATCGTTATCGGATTTTATACGCTCCAAAAATTCCGCCGTCAGTTTTTTCTTAAAGTATAGGCATTTTATTTGCATTCTATTTTCCTTTCGTTTTGGCGGAAAACCAAGGGTTTTCCAGCGATTGGATTGGCAATCTGCCGGACATATTTTTGAAAGTCCAGCTAAAAAATAGCGTGTCGCTAATTTTCTTTTTTGCCGGGATTGCAAAGACGGCTGTCGCGCCATGCCTTTATGTCAGATAGACGATAACGCACGGTTTTTCCGAACCGAACAAACGCCGGCCCGATTCCATCGTAGCGATACATTTGAAGTGTTTTTTGAGATAGGCCAAGATACTCGGCGGCTTCCGAAGTTTTAAGGCAACGGTCATCTTGTGAAAGTGTAAAGGGGGTCATTTTATGCTCCTGTTGTTGGGTTATACACAGGAAAAACATAGCGCGGAAAAACAGATAAATCTGCTCTAAATCTATTACGAAAAGGGTGGAAAATATGGGGAAATATGTGGCGGATATGCCAAAGGATTACGGGATTCGTGTATTAAAAAATGAAAAATAATGGGGAAAATTGGGTGCGGACACAAAGATAAAAACAGGGAGTTTTGAAGCAAAGCAATAACGCTAACCCTGCTACACATTACCACCATAAAAAATAAGGCAAAAAAATAAAACCCACAGAACCTAGTGATTCTGCGGGTTTCATTTTTTGCGTAAAACTTTTTTTTAATGGTAATTTGCGAGCAGACGTTTTGAAACCCCGAAAAAAGGGGTTCACTAGGAGGCTCAGGCAGACGAAAGACTGCCGGTGGGCAAAGCCCAGAGACGAACTGGAGCAAACAAAGTGCGCTCTACTCCCGAACGAGCTAATCCAAACTCAACACACCTTTAGGGTGTGTTTTTTTAATGGTAATTTGCGAGCAGACGTTTTGAAACCCCGAAAGAGGGGGTTCACTAGGAGGCTCAGGCAGACGAAAGACTGCCGGTGGGCAAAGCCCAGAGCCGAACTGGAGCAAACAAAGTGCGCTCTACTCCCGAATACAACCTCTCATCATCCTCACGTCTTTCTGTCATTCCCAACTTGATTGGGAATCCACCTTAAACAGAATTCAGCTTATTTATGGATATTCGGGTCAAGCCCGAATATGACAGTAAAAAACTGCATGATTTTTCCATTCAAACTATTGCACTCAATCGCAATGATAACTTTATATTATGCCATTTAACAAAAAAAGAAGCTCAATGTAAAATGAGCTTCTTTTTTTAGTTTCAATAATATCTATCAGCAGCCACAACTTGGGCTTAAAGTTCCATCACAACACAAAGCTCTCCCCCTACTACAGCCACAGACACCATTATGCCAAGAACAACATCCTCGTCTATTATATGTTTCTAGCATTGTCATATTTGGTTTTTGATATGAAAGATATCCCAGCTTCATTTGACAAACAAACATGAAGCAAGCAAAGGAGCCTATAATGATTTTTTTCATCTATTTTCTCCCTAACTTTTTGAAGCCAAAGGAGTCATATTCACATAGACATTTTCATCAAGATAATACATGTGTCCTGAAACTGGATCGACAATCAGATATCCAATCAGACCACCAAAACCCAAATTTCCGAGATAATACCACTTACTCACATGCCAGTCTATTCTCACTGTTTGCGAAGCATATCCTTCTTTTGTTGCGGTGACGGTATATTTTTCTGGATCAAAATATCCTCCTGCAGAAGTTTTCAGAGTTGTTGTAACCGGAGTTTGTCCTTCAAATATTGTTTCTCCAAACTTATCGGCAATTTTTATATTTACTCTATCCGTATTAGATTTTACCGACACAACTTGTTTGCCATCTCTCATGATTGTTGAACAACCACTCAAAACCCCTGCAAACATCCCTAAAATTAAAATTAGTACTAGTTTTTTCATACGATTAACATCCTTTATTTTGTTAAGTTAAAACAAAACTCGCCAAAAAAAAATCTGGCGAGTGGATGTTCGTAACCGCATACAAGCTGACGGCTCGGTTTATTCGACCTAAGCCTTATTCACCGACATCCACCCATAGGATAGAAATCGGCATAAGAATTTGAGTCATTATGCTAAATGACTGCTTGTATAAAAGGGTTACGACACCCCGCATCATCTCTGATGCTAACCATTATAAAAATTTATAATAGCTAAGATAAAGACTAGAGAATTTTATCTAAATTGCAAGATTAAATTAAGTTATGATTGCATAACTTCATAAATTGTATTTGAATAAAAAAACTCACAAAGCATTTACTTTTCTTAAAAATCGTAATAGGTTATGAAAGAGAAAATGGTGTGTAAAAGGATATGAAAATGGACGTCAAGATTGAAGAAAGTTGGAAGCAAGCTTTAAGTTCTGAATTTGAGAAAGACTATTTTATCAAGCTCACAAATTTTGTTCGGGAAGAATATCAATCAGGAAAAAAGATTTTCCCTCCTGCAAAAAATATCTTTAATGCTTTCAATCTTTGTCCTTTAGATAAGGTCAAAGTTGTCATCATTGGACAAGACCCATATCACGAACCAAACCAAGCTCACGGGCTTTGTTTTTCAGTGCAACAAGGCGTTGCATTGCCACCTTCTTTGCAAAATATTTATAAAGAGATTGAGAGCGATTTGGGGCATAAAAGCCTCACCCAAGGCGATTTAAGCAAATGGGGAGCACAAGGCGTTCTCCTACTTAATTCAACACTCACCGTTCAAGCACATCAAGCCGCTTCTCACACCGGCAAAGGTTGGGAGACCTTTACAGATGCGGTCATTCACACCCTCGCCTCACAACGTAAAAACATTGTTTATCTCCTCTGGGGAAGCTATGCCCAAAAGAAAGCGGCATTTGTGAACCCTCAAGAAAATTTAATTCTCAAAAGTGTTCATCCGTCTCCTCTGGCGGCACATCGTGGATTCTTTGGTAATCATCATTTTTCTAAAGCAAATGATTATCTCAAAGCACATTACCTTACCCCAATTGAATGGTAAATAAAAAAAGACACTATCCCGAGAGATAGTGTCTTTTCCGATTTTTTACTTCTTTTGAACGCCTGCAAAAGCTTTTATGCCAAGAGCAAACCCCAAAGCAAGACACAGAAACTTGTTCACAAGTCTTGAAACAGATTTCATCTCTGTATAAGCATCAACTTCTGTAAAATAGCTAACAGCAATGATGACAACAAAATAGAGGCAAAATGTCTGCACAGCAATCATCAACGAACTATATAATTTCTCGTTGCCTTTTGTTGTTGAAAATCCTATTGAATCATAAACAAGACCAGAGAGAAGTGCAACAGTTACTGTCGCTATGAAAACGATAGCTAAAAGAGAAGAATCTCCCTCATAAACAACAACAAGAGCAAGCAAATCAACAATTGTCAAAAATAAGAACATATTTCTTAATGAAGCAAAATATTTTTTCATAACAATAAAATTAATAATGTGAATAAATGTAATTAACCCTTATAGTTTAGCACATTACTTCTCGAAAAAATATCCTATCGAAAGATAGCTCTAAAAAAACATTGTGCATTTTAAAATATATATTGACTTGATAATAATTATCATTATTAATATATAAGAAATGCAATTCTTTTTTAGGAGAAAATTTATGACTTATGCTGTCATCCACTGGAGCGGAACAGGAAACACGGAAAAAATGGCCGAACTCATTGCTCAAGAGCTTAAAAGTTCTGGCAAAGAAGTTTCAGAACACACCTTTGAAAACGCCCCTCAAGACATCATTCAGAAATCTGAAGTTTTGGTTTTAGGTGCTCCTGCAATGGGAGAAGAAGAAATTGATGTTCCAGAAGTGCTTGAATTTTTAAATTCTGCAGAAAAAAATGTTTCTGGTAAGAAACTAGCCCTTTTCGGTTCTTATGGTTGGGGTGATGGTGAATGGATGCGTGCATGGCAAGAGAGAATGGAAAAAGCTGGTGCAAAAGTCATCAATGAACCACTCACTGTTTTAGGTTTCCCAGACGGCGTGGAAGAAACCCGCTGTGTCGACTTTGCGAAAGAAATCGCTAATTATTAAGCAATCTAAAAATCCTCTACGACAAGAAGAAAGGATTTAACCGCAAGGCTAAATCCTTTCTTTTATTAAAATTCTATTCCTTTAAAAGCAAGATAGTTTTTCTCTTTATTATTTAACACTCGAACAGATTCGTAACCTTTTATAAATAGAGTTCTATTTATTCGTGAAATATCATTTTTCAGAAATCTATAAATTTCATAAGCATATGGTTGTCTTTTTTGTTTATCAAAATCTATCAACCAAACATCTTCTTCATTAAAAAGAAAATTATTAGCTGTTAAATCAAGATGACAAATGCCGACAGGAAGCGTTCGATAAAACTTATCTGTAATAAGGTTTTTTACATTTCTCAACGCTCTTGACAAAAGTTCTATGGCGCCACAGAAGAAATATGCTTTTTTAGAAACTTTCACATAAGGTCTATTTTGATAAGTCAGCGAATGTAATTGAGCAACAATTCGACCAATCAAATAAAGCTGATGTTCCTTAAAATCAGAATATGTTTTCCCATCAATGTAAGAATGTACAGCGAAAAGCAACTCTCCAACTTCAAAAAAATCATAAACTTCTGGAACATTCAAACCCTTCAAAAAAAGCCACTGTTGTAGTGCATTAGAAAGAACCGTGCGATAGCTTCTGCTCATTGATTTTTTCTTATTCACAGCAACAACTAACGCTCTGTTTTTTAATGAAAACTTATATATATCTTTATAATCTCCTTGCCAAATTGGAAAAACTTCAATTTTTTCTCCATATCTCTTTGACAATTCTTTTTCAATTTTAATCATACGATTTATCTCCATAATCTTTTGTAAAACAAACAAAAAGACCACCTCAAAAAAGGTGGCCGGAGTGTTAGAAAATCATATGTAACAAAATGACCGTTTTAACCTTTAAAGCCGAAGCTTCTGAACATACGTCAAAACCACCCCGACCATAAAACAAATCGGGGATATCTCTATTGTTTTTAAAAAAACAACTATCGATGTTATATCCAACACCGTGTTACATAAGAGCTTTCTAAGGCTCCGACTTGCGTCTAACTGCTATACTAAAACGCATAACAGCTGTTATTAACACTAAAGATTTTATGATAAATTGCAAGATAAATAATTAAAAAAAGAGGAAGTAAGCAATTCTTCCTCTTTTCAAAAAACTTATTTCATTTCTCTAATCAGTTTATATTCAAACAGACCGACAACGCCATACAAGATGAGATAAGAGCCCATCAAAATAGTAATTGTCAATGCACCAACGATTGGCATAGAGAGAATGACAAAGGCAAAGAGAATACTGAGAAGCCCTGCAACTGCGATGAGCTTCCAATCTTTAATGCCAACTTCTTTCATATCAAAGGCTGCGGTAAGTTGCATCACGCCAATAAAAAGCGTCCAAAATGCAAAGAAAAGAGGAATTGTTTCTGCAGTCAAACCCAAGTTTGAAACAAAGACCAACCCAACTAAAACGTCAAGAATGCCCAATGCTAAATCCCAAGCGTTTTTCCAATGGCTATATGCCCATAAATAGCACACACCAACGCCAATAAAGGCAATTCCGAGATAAAGCGCCAAAGCCATCATTGCCCCAACTGGATGAAACCAAACATATACACCAAGAGCAATCATCACGAGAGAAAGAAACAAAATCCAGTTTTTATGATTTTTATTAAATCTACCAATCATTTAAGTATCCTCCGAAATATAGTTATAACCAATCTCTAATAGATATAATCCATAAGATTGGTTTTTAAACTTTATATTTAGTTAGGTGTTCATAACCGAAAGGTGACTATCGAGGTTTACATCCACAATAATCTTGATGATATAAATTGAGTTCTTTAACAAGTTCGTCTCTTCTTTCTTGCATTCCGCCTTTGCGTGCTTCAATTTCAATATATGCCACGCCTGTTTCCTGAGAGGCTTTTTGAGCCTGAGCATTCACTTGTGCAAGGTTTTTATAGCGAGAAACCCCTAAGACCGAAGCCACCGCATCAAACCCGTTTTCAATGGCATATTCCATCACTCTTTTCAAACGCATATGAAAACAAATAGAACAACGGTTTCCTCTCTCTGGCTCATCTTCCAACCCTGAGGTTAATTCGCACCAACGCTCATTGTCATATTCCAAATCAACGAACGGAATGTCATATTCCCGACAAAGTCTTTTATTTTCATGCAGACGACGTTCATATTCCTCAAAAGGACGAATATTTGGATTATAAAAAGCGACGGTTAAGTCCTTGCCCTCTTGTGCCATTTTTTCAATCACAGCACAAGAACAAGGCGCACAACAAGAAAGGAGGAGAATTTTTTGAGTCATCAAAGTTCCTAGTTTAAAAGTTCAAGGGAAGAATCTCAATCCAATAGCCATCGGGATCTTCTATAAAATATAATCCCATCTCTTCATTTTCATAGACCACACAACCCATTTCTTTGTGAAAGGCACGAACTTGGTCATAATCTCCCTCAACTTTCATGCAAAGATGGAACTCATTATCTCCCAAATTATAAGGCTTGTTCCAATCTCTAAGCCATGTCAATTCCAAAAGAAAATTTGTTTTTTCATCTTTGAGATATGTCAAAATGAAAGACCCATCTTCGGCTTTCTTTTCGTGTGCAACTTTAAGCCCTAAAGCTTTGTCATAAAACGCAATGCTTTTAGACAAGTCTGTCACATTAAAATTATAATGGTCAAATCTGGTATTAATTTTCATTGTTCATCCCCTTAAAAATCTTTCACAAACTTTTCTGACAAAGTTTCAACTTGTTCCCAAGCTTTGGTTTTATCATAGAATAAGCCTGTATGATATAATTTTGCAAAAGTTGGTTGCGTTAAGCCATAAAGAGCAGATAACTCTCTTGGTAACACCACTGCTTCAATATTATGTTTTTTAACGCTACCGTCAAACCCGAACAAATAAACATTCACCAAAACTTCTGAACGACCAATGCAACAAGAAACAGCAACTTCAACTTTTTGAACGGCTTTGTCATTATGAATCAAATTTGCCTTCGCAATATGACGCGCAAACAAATTGAGGGCTAAGTCTGCCTTTGTGCCGTCTTTGGTCCAAGGACAACCACCGCCAATGCGACAGTTTCCACCATAAAAATCAACGGCTAGCTTACGCCCTGTTGTGCCACAATCTCCAATTGAGCCATGCACCACATATTCTCCCGTGCCATTCACAATCAGGCGATGTTTTGCAGAAAGGTCATATTTCTTCAACCAAAGCTCAATCAATTGTGCAACGGAAGCACGTTGTTTGGCATTTTTACAAGGAACAGCAACAATCAAAGTGTCTATTTTTTCATCATCATCAAGTGTGACCTGCGTTTTAATATCTAATCTGAGAGGTTGGCCGGGTACTGGGCCGTGTTGAATGCAACCTCGTATGCCCCGGTGTCGTT